>NZ_SNVJ01000024.1 GCF_009829925.1 Teichococcus coralli | reverse complement strand
CCTGGGCACCGGCCGGCGCGGCGCCGCGGCGGCCGCGCGCAGCGGCGCCAGGCCGGCGAGGCCGAACAGCCGGCGGCTGTGGCGGTGCGTCACCTCCACCGCCACCCCGCGGCGGACCAGGTCGTCGAGGATCGCGCCGGCCGCCTTCACCGACAGGCCCAGCGCGGCGGCCAGCGTGGTGGCCGAGACGAGCGGGACGGCGGCGAGCAGGTCCACCGCCGCGGGCGTGCGCGAGGTCCTGCGCCGCCCGGCGGCCACCGCCGCCCGCGCCGCGCGCCAGCGCCGCTCCATCTCGACGAGCAGGTCCAGCGCCGCCCCGGCCTCGGCGGCCACCGCCCGCAGGAAGGCCGGGATCCAGAGCGACGGCTCCCAGGGCTGGCCGGGCCCGAGCGCCGCCGCCCCGGTGAGCGGCAGCGGCGCGCGCAGCAGGCCCACCGCTTCCCAGCGCCGCACCAGCGCGGCGCGCAGCGGCGGGCGCGCCCCGCCGTGTTCGAGCCAGCGCCAGGCGCCCCAGGCGGCGTCGAGCAACGGGACGCCGGTGGGGCGCGCGACCTCCAGCGCGGCCAGCGCCGCCCGCACCTCGCCTTCCGCCGCGAGGCCGGGTGCGGCGAGCCAGCCGTGGTAGTCGAGCGCGAGGCGCGCGGCGTCGTGGAGCGCGCCCGCGTCCATCGCCCGCGCGCTGTCCCGCATCGCCCGTAGCGGCAGGCCCTCCAGCACGGCGGCGAGATGCCAGGGATCGATCAGGGCCCCGTCCGCCGCGGCCTGGCGCCGCGCCGCGTCGAGGCGGGCGCGATGCAGCAGCGCCTCCCGCAGCGGGTGCAGGGGGACAACCGCGTCGAGACGCGCGACCGCCGCGCTGGCCGCGGCGAGCGCCGCCAGCAGGGCGGGGTCGCCCAGCGGCGGGGGGCCGTCATGCCGCGTCCTGACCAACAGGGCCATCGGCATCCCCTCCCCTCGGTTGCGCGCTGAATTTACCCTAACCAACCATTAGCTTCAAAGAAGGGCTTTTAATGCCGCCGTGCGGCCGGAGCCTGGCCCGCCGGGTCTCGGACCTAGCGCCGCCCCGCGCCACGCTGGCCAGTTAGCCGCCCTGGCGCGCGGCCCCGTCGCTCTTGATGCGCCGGCAAAGGACCGGTTTGTCAGGCACTTACCCGGGCGTCGAAGGCAAGCGGGCCAGAAAATCCTGCTGGGCCGGGCTAGCTATTCATGACGTCCTGGCGGGCCGACGGCCCTTGGAACCGCCGCCAAACACATGTTTCGTGACAACTTCCGCAATTGTAATCTGCGGCGTCCGGGTGCCCCGAAACAGAGAGCCGGAGACCGCGAGATGCCCAAGGCCATCGGATATGCCCGGGTCAGCACCGACGACCAGCGCACCCTGCGCCAAGTCGACGAACTGCGCGCCGCCGGCTGCGGCGACGTGCTGGAGGAGCGGGCGTCCGGTGGGGACCGAAGCCGGCCGGTCCTGGCGGCCCTCCTGCGCCGGCTTGGCCGCGGCGACACCCTGGTCGTCACCAAGCTGGACCGGTTGGCCCGGTCTCTCGAGCACCTGCTCGAGGTCGTCCGCGGGCTGGAGGCGAAGGGGGCCTACCTCCGGGTCCTCGGCGACCCGATCGACACCGCGACCCCCCAGGGACGCTTGGTGCTGCAGATGCTCGGCGCCGTGGCCGAGTTCGAGCGCGCGCTGATCCGGGAGCGGGTCGTCAGCGGCCTGGCGCGGGCGGCTCGTGAGGGTCGCCGAGGCGGCAACCCGGCCATCCGCGCGCGCGATCCTGACGCGCTCCGGCGGCTCCAGCATGCCCGGGAGGACGCCTACCTCGCCCAGGTGTCAGCCAGCGCCGACGCATGGCTGCCTCTGGTGGCGAAGCTGCGCCTCGAGGAGGGCCGCACCTGGGACGACGTGGTCCGAGCCGTGAACGTCCGCCTGTCCGCCAAAGGGGCGGCGGCGCCTCTCTGGACGCAGGCGCGGCTGGTCCGGGCGGTCCGGGCCCTGGTGCGCGACGGCTTGGCGCCTGCCGAGTTGCTCCAGGCCCGGGGCCACAAGCGGACGACCGCCGTCAGCGAGCGCAACACCGCCCTGCGGACCGTCGCGGCCATCGTGAGCGAGAGCCCGGACGCAACGCTGCGGGCGATCGGCGACCGGCTCTCTGCGCTTCGCCTCTACCCTCAGCGCGGCGGCACCCACTGGTCGACCTCCTCCGTGGCGCATCTCTTGAAGACCGCCAAAAGGCAGAGCCTGCTCCAACCACCTCCGCTTCGCGGAGGCGTGGCCGACTGATCGGCGGTGATCACGCCCTTCCGTGTCGGGCCGTCCGCCGTCCCGCCGGCCCTGGCAACCCTCGCACAAAAGCAGACTGGGCACCTGATGCCGACCAGCCAGTACCGAAACGCTAGCGCAAAAGCCTTCCGGATCTGGCGGCAGGAGACGGGCGCCCAGTTTGCAGTGTGAGGATCAGCGGGGGGCTGCCGTCCGCCCGAACACAGCCCTCGCCTCAACAAGGTGACGATGCCCGATCAGTCTATCGGCAAGGCGCAGTCATTAGAGGTGGAGGTGCGCCGGATCGCCGTGCCGGTGACTGCCGGTGGTGTCGCTCATCCATCCGTAGGTGCGCAGCAGCCATCGGGTGACTCCCCCGACACCGGGCCCCGGCGCCGCGCGGCCGTGAATGACCTGCCTGTTGTGGATCATGCAGATATCCCCTGGCCCCACCACCACGTTGGTGTAGAGCCCGAGCAGAGCGGCGGCGAACGCCTCCAACGCTTCGCACGCCACAGGCGGCGCCTCGTCCGACACCGTCACGCTACTATGGCTGAAGCGCATGGAGACACCGTGGCGGGGCTCTCCACAACTCAATAGAGGAGCACCGACCCGGGGGCGCCCGTTCACGAAAGTCCTCTGGGGCGCGATGTTAAACCACGGCTCCTGCATCGCCTGGTACTGGTCATCCGTCAGGCGGTCCAAGGCCGACGACACCGGCGCAAGCCTTGTCATCGTGCCGGATGGATTGCGAAGGCCCACCAGCACCAAGAGGTCAGGAGCGGGCGATTGCTCCTCTCCACCAGCAGCGAACTCGGTCGGGAACGGCAGCGACACTCCGTCGGTGTGCCCTCTCATCGACTTGGTGGACCGCTCGGCCAAACCGGCGCCCGCCACTCCAGCAGACTGGGCGACCAGGTTCACGAACGCGGCGCCGTTGTTCTCGGACTGGTATGAGACCAGCCGCGCCCCGGCCAAGGACATGAGGCCAACCGTTGCCCATGCGAGTGGCCACCAAGCGTTGTGCCGGAGCGGCGGGAAATCCGTAGGGGTTTCGGGCAGCGAGCCCAGGTCGATCCCGGTACGTATGACGAGCCACGGTTGCTGGCCATCCGCGAAATGCCGAAGGGTGATCGCGTCGCTATGCGAGAGCACGCCCTGCATGGCAGCACCGGCCTCGGCGCGTAGTCCCACGGGGTCGAGGCAGGGGTCGCCGGTCGGGAGGGCGGCGAGGGCAGCAGGCAGCCGCGCCGGATCGATTGCGATTTCCTGGATGGCATCAAGAACGGACACTGTCGGCCTCTCAGACTGCCCCGCCTTTCTGCGGCATCACCACCCCGGTTGCAATTTCACCGCGTTTCGGTGAATCTCACCGCATAGCCGGTGAACATCGGCCTGCGACGAAGTCGGCTCCTTGTTGGAGCTCGGCAAGCGAGGGGTAGCAGATCATGGTGAGGCAGCAGGGCGCAGGGCACGCCACCGGCGGCGACATGGACAGCGCCCGATCGAATCCTTCCACCAAGTTGGCCCGGAGCGACCTCGAACAGGTCGTCAGAGCAGTCATGCGTCATGACTTCCACGAGCCATCGCGAACCCACATCGTCTGGTGCCCGGGTGTGGGCCGGAATGGCGCCAAGGGGTTCGGCGATGCCGCCGACGAGGCGCACCGCATGTTCCTCAGGCGGATCGGCGAACTCCTCGACGCGGCGTCCCCGACCGACCTGCAGCGCTGGAGTGCCAACCTCGCCCGCAGCAAGGCCGAGAGTTCGAGGGAGGCGCAGATCCGTTCGCTTGCGGCTCGGGAACGCATGGGCGCCTACAGCCTCGGCCTCGACCCCGCACAGGTCACCCTCCTCGCCGACGCGCCAGGCGTTCCGGCCTCGAACCAAGCCATCGTGGACGCGCTGCGCGCGGGTCTGGCCGCGTTCCGGGCCGCTGCCGACCGGACCACGCGCGACGATGTCGTGGCAGCCATCTCAGCGAATGAGAGCAAGCTTCGCGTCGGGCGGCAGGGCCGCGGCGACGAAACGATCTACCGAACCGTGAGGATGGACGCGGAAACCCACGCGAGGCTTCAGCTCCAGGCGCACGAGATCGGGGTAAAGCTTCAGGAGCTGTGCCGGTACGTGCTCGCCCTCGCCCTCGAGAGCCGCGCCCCCACCCAGAACCAGGATGACGGAGCCACCGCATTCAACGCCAAGCCGCGTGGCAACCCCTTCGTGGACCTGAGCACTCAGCAGTTCGCCCAGGTGGCGAAGGACGCGCGCATGTCGAGGACGGTGCTCAGCGCCATCAGGGATGGACGGGTCGTAGGTCTGCCAGGGGTCGTTGCCGAGCGCATCGGCAGGGCCATGCCGACACCTGTACCCGCGAATGACATCATCCTCCACGCATGCTCAGGGGCGCGGCTTCCGCCAGCCATGGCGGCTAAGGCGAAGCGAAAGCCCACTGCATTCGCAAGCGCCATGACACTGGAGGAGGTCGCGCGCGAGGCTGGGATGACCGCCGACGCCATTCAGCACATGCTGGCCGACTGATCCGGCGCGCGGCGGTGAATTCCTTCGACGCCGCGCGCTTCGCGGCACGCGCCCTCCGCCAGGCCGTCTCGTCGACGGCAGGGACGTCTGACATCCTGGCTCTCGCGGAGGTAGCTGCGGGCCATCTCGGGTTCGAGGTCAGTTGGGTGCCCGCTAGAAGCCCGCTCCTAAACGGGACGATGGCGCTCCTGGACCCTCAGGCGGGAACCATCGTCTGCGCGAACCGCGGAGGCGGCGGCGAGCGGGCCCTGCTCCTGGCCCACGAGTTGGGGCACGAGGCTGTCCACCGCCTGACCGCCGGTTACGACATGTCGGTCGCCGCAGGGCGGGCTGGGACGGCCGCGGTCCGTCTCACCGACTACGGCCCGCGGGAGCGGCGCGAACTCGAGGCCGAGGTGTTCGCGCGGGAGTTCGCCCTGCCCCGTGACGAGGCCCGCCGGATGCACATCGCCGGTGGGTTGACCGCGGCCTCCATCGTCGCCAGCACGGGGCTTCCCCGCGGCGTGGTGGAGAGGCAGCTCTTGGACTCGCTGCTGCTGCCCGACGTGGAGGCGCCCTCCCCTGCCCCGAAGACTTCGCCCGGCCTGGATCGCTCCCAAGAAGCCGCGGTGTCGCACACCGGCGGCCCACTGCTGCTATCCGCCGGTCCAGGGACGGGAAAGACGCGCACGATGGTCGCGCGAATCCTCCATCTTGTCCGGGCGGGCGTGGACCCGGCGTCGATCCTTGTGCTCACCTTCTCCGAACGTGCTGCGGCGGAGGCATCCGAAAGGATTTGCGCCGCACTCCCTGACGACGGCGCCCGCGTGTGGGTCGGCACGTTCCACCAGTTCGGCGCCGACATCGTGCGGCGCCACGCCGATCGGCTCGGCCTGCCGGATCGCCCTGTCCTTGTCGACAGCGCCTCGGCTGTTGAGGCCCTGGAGGACCTACTCGCCACCCTTGACCTCAAGCACTACCGGAATCTGTGGTCTCCGGAGAGGCTCCTCAAGGACGTCCTGGGCGCCGTGTCCCGCGCCAAGGACGAGGTCGTGGGACCGCAGCGCTACGCCGAGCTGGCCGCCGCCATGCGTCACGCGGCGGCGGGAAACCCGGAGAAGCTGACGGCTGCGGAGCGGGCCGAGGAGGTGGCGCGTGTCTACGCGGCCTATCAGGGTAAGCTGCAGGCGACGGGTGGCATCGACTACGGCGACATGATCATGCTGCCGACCCTGTTGCTCGAGGACGACCCCGCCCTGGCGGCAGGGCTCCGCGAGCGGCACCGCCACGTCCTGGTGGACGAGTACCAGGACGTCAACCGCGCGAGCATCAGGCTCCTGAAGGCGCTGGTCGGCCGGGGTGACGAACTATGGGCGGTCGGTGACGCCCGGCAAGCCATCTACCGCTTCCGCGGAGCATCCTCCGCCAGCATGTCCCGCTTCGGGGACGACTTTGGTCCCCACGTGGCTCTGGGACTAGACACGAACTACCGCTCCTCGACCGAGGTCGTCCGCGGCTTCGTCGGATTTGCGTCGTCCATGGTCGCGTCCGTGGGAAGCGTTCCCCTGGACCTGACGGCCCGTCGCGGCGCCGCCGGGCATTCGCCGTCGCTCACGGTCTGCCCCGACGACGACGCCGAGCTGGCCGAGGTGGTGGCATGCGTGAAGGAGCTCGCCGAACGTGGGGTGCGTCATGGCCAGCAAGCCGTCCTCTGCCGCGCGAACGCTCGGGTTGAAAAGGTCACGGCCGCGCTCGAGACGGCGGGTATCCCGGTCCTACACATTGGCAATCTGCTGGAGCGCGAGGAGGTGCGGGATCTTTTGAGCCTCCTCAGCCTGGCCGTAGATCCCACCGGCGCGGGCTTGCCACGCGTTGGGGCGCTGCCTCGCTACGACTTGACCCTACAGGACGTGTGCACCCTGGCGTCGGCGCTGCGGCTGGGCGATCGGGCCGCGCTGGAAGCGCTGCCGGACTTGGCGGTTCTCCCCGGCCTTTCGCCGCAGGGTGCGGCAGGCCTTGCCCAGCTGCGGGACGATCTCGCGGGCCTGGGCCCCTTCTCCACGCCATGGGAGTTCCTGACCGCGTACGTCATGGACCGCACAAGGTGGCTGGCGGATCTGGCCGAAGCCGAAGGGATAGCCAGCAGCATGCGCCGCCTCGCCGTCTGGAGACTCCTGGAGACGGTCCGCACGCAGCCTCCGGGAGAGGCTGGGCCGCCCATCAGGCGCTTCATGCAGAGACTGCGGCGGATCGCGCTACTCGGCGAGGCAAAAGGCCTCGGCGACGTGCCGGAGGCGGCCAGGGGCCTCGATGCGGTTCACGTGATGACCGTGCACGGGAGCAAAGGCCTGGAGTTCGAGGCGGTGCACCTGCCGGGCCTTACGGACAAGAGCTTCCCTATGCCCGAGAAGCGCCAGACCTGCCCGCCGCCGCATGGGTTGATCGAGGCGGCCGGACCACAATCCCCCGCCGAGTACGCCGCCGCGGAGGAGGAATGCCTCTTCTTCGTCGCGCTGTCGCGCGCGAAGACCCACCTGCGGCTCTACCAGAGTGATCGAACCGCCGGAAACCGGGCACTGTCGCCGTCGCCATTCCTGGCCAGGATCGTGCCCGCTCCGCTGGTGAAGCGGGGCTCGCCTGCCCTGCCCTCTTCACCAGCCGCAGAACGCACCATTTCCGTGTCGTGGCCCGCTGGCGGCGCGAAGCTGCAGGCCCATCAACTTGAGCAACTCCAGCGTTGCCCGCGCAGGATGCTGCACACCGCCCTGCTCGGCATCGGCGCGGCCCGCCAGACCGGCCCCTTCGCCAAGACCCACGACTGCATGCAACGGCTGCTGAACCGGATAGCTGAGAAAAATTCTGACCTCGGTGGCTCTGGCTTGGCCAGGCTGGAGCAAGCCTTCGAGGCCATCTGGCTGGAGCACGGCCCATGGGATCACGGTTACGCGAAGCAATACCGCGCCCTCGCCTCGAAGCTGCTCGCGGCGCTTCACCGGCAACTCAAGGGCCGGACTTCCATGCAGTCCGCGGCGGTCGTCGTTTATCAAGCCGGTATTCAGGTGCTCGTGCATGCTGAGGATGCATGGACGGTGGCGGGCGAGCGGATCCTGCGCCGCATCCGAACCGGGAGCGGTGGCATCGATGATCTGAACATCGGCTTTGCGCTCCTGATGCTGGCGGCCCAGGCTGAGGGTGACGGTCGCGGCCGCGCTGAGGTGGTCAGCTTGACCGACGACACGGTGCACCCTGTGGACCTCACGTCCAGGAAGCTGAAAAACAGGCTTCAGACCCTGCAGGAGCTTGGCGACCTTCTCCGGCACGGGTCCTTTCCGGCCACAGGCAAGGCTGAGGATTGCCCGCGCTGCCCTCACTGGTTTGCCTGCGGTCGCCTTCCTGCGGGAAATTTGGTGATGACGGGCCGTTAAAGTCCGGAACGGTTTGGCCTACGTCACAGCCTTGCGGCCAAGTCGTTCAGGCGCTCTGGAGGGGGGACTACGGTGAAGGTTGCGGCCGTTGACGGACACTGGAATCCCTGGCTTAGCGTGCGTACCCGTTGGGCCCAGCCCCGGTTGCCACAATGGGCACAGTCCTCAGCGTCTAGGCTCCACAAGTGAGCGCGCCCAGAAGGTTCACTCCCGTCTATAGCTTTGGCAGATCCCTGCGTATCAGATCTCAGTCTTGGCGGCCGTGCGTAGGCTGCCGTCGTTCATGTGAGCCCCAGAGGGTGTGCCTTTTTGCGAGCAGATGGCAGCCTAACGCAATGCCGTCAGCTTAGGGGCAACAGGTGGCCGGGACGGTTTCAGGATGACACCCTGCTCCACGATCTCGATCTTCGCCGCCGGGTAGACCGCCGTAGCTAAGGAGAGAGCCTGGATGAACCGCGGCTTGAAGTGGAACAGTTCCTTGTAGCCGGCGCCAAACTGCGCTTTCAGCGCCTTCCAGGTGACCAGCTTATCGCCAGAAAGCACATGCAGGCGATAGGCGAGCCACAAGTACGCATCCAGGGCGGCCGGGTTGTTGCTGATCGCCCTAATTGCCGCCTCTTCTAGCGGGACGGGGTGCTTCTTGAGCTGCTCGAAGAAGCCCTCGCTGAGTTTGGCAGTCTCCAGGGATAGCCGGCCCTGATGGGGCGAGACATCATCCTCGATGAATAGAGCGCGGTCCACGATGCTCTGGTTGACCAAGCCGACTTTTCCAGAGCCTTGGATATGGAAGGTCAGCCGGCAACGGCTGATGCGCTCGGCCTGGTCGCGGACTGCACGTGCATTGGACCCGCCGATGCTAGCGCCAATCTTCGTGAGCCACTGGCGGAGGCTGCCGCCGAGTTCCACCTCCCGAGAGCCGGTGCGTAGCGCCTCGGTTTGGAGGAAAAGCAGGATCAAGCGGGCGATGGAGCCGTATGGGACGCCAACGTGCTCCATGGGGCCGTTGTCTGCGGAGGGGCGCAGTCCCGGCTCGACAACCAAGCGCACCCGCTCTCCTGCAATCTCCCAGCGGTCACTTGGTCCGAGCCGACGGTGCGGCAGTGCGCATTGTGCCCAGCCGCTAAACGCAAAGCCGAGGCTGCTATCCTCATCGGCCATGTAGAGGCTGGCTGCCTCCACAACGCTTCGGTCCACACCCGCCTGGATGGCGCCGCTTTTGCCCTTCGCCTCCAGCAGATCGTGTACCGTCCCCATGCCTAGACCGCCTTCTCAAAGGGTCCCCTACTTCCTGGCCTTTGTGCCACAGGCCGTGGGGGATCGTCCCTGTGCGGTTTTGCGAGGAAACTATTAGCTAAGATATTTCTATTAGTTTGCTCGCAAGAAGCCACGGGATAACCCCATAAGCCCCTGTTTTATGGCGTCAGCGCCTCGCAAGAAGGCACAGAATCCTCGCAAGAAGCCACACCCGGCTTGTGAGTGAATGGCAGGCGCGCCTCGCAAGAAGCCACACCTGCCGCCCCGACTCGCGAATGCGTTAGCGACGCCCGCGCCGCTTGGTGGACCGATCCTCCAGATCCTCTGGCGCCACCGCAACGCCGGCGTCACGTAGGGCCAGCGTTACGACCTGTTTCATGGTCATTCCGCGTTCTTCGGCCACTGCCGCAA
This sequence comes from Teichococcus coralli, assembly GCF_009829925.1. GTDB lineage: Bacteria > Pseudomonadota > Alphaproteobacteria > Acetobacterales > Acetobacteraceae > Pseudoroseomonas > Pseudoroseomonas coralli. The sequence continues at coordinate 46,566 of NZ_SNVJ01000024.1, read as the reverse complement.
TCGCCTCCACGCTGCTCATGCGCAGGCGGAGATTGAGGGTCGTAGGCTCGTCGTTACGTACCGTTGACTCTACGCGTGCAGGTGGTGCCGTAGGGTCGGCGCGCCGTACCAACTCCACTAAGTTGGCTGGGTCTGGAGCCGGCGGAGGCAGAGGCTTAAATTTTGTCCCCACGTCGTTACGCCTCCACGCGCTCACGTGCTTCCGGCATGACGCCAAGGCTGCGCATCTCACGAAGGAGCTTCATTGTCTCGCGCCAAGCTTCCCCGGTGCGGGGCGTCTTGCCGGTGAGGGTCATGGCTTCGAAGTCGGCTCGCCGGCCGAAGGTGGTCTTCAGCATCTGTAGCCCGGCCTCCTGGACCTGCTGGGCGGCGTAGGCGGAAACGGAGGTGGCGCGGATGCCGTTCATGACGACATAGGCCGGGATCTTCCGCCGGGTCGTCACCGAGAGCGAGCGCACCTTCTCCGCAGTCCGGCGTGTCTCGAACAGATCCGCCTCGCTCGACATGCAGGGGATCAGCACCGCGTCGGCACTAGCGATGGCGACGCTACTGCCCAGGTTCTCGAAGCCCGCTGTGTCCACCAGGACCAGCGCATGCCGCTCGCGCATTTCGGCAATCAGGTGCGCCAGGCGGTCCTCGTTCTCCTCGGCCTTGTGAATGATCTCCGGCCCCTCATAGAGGTTAGCCAGCCAGCGGTGCAGTGCCCGGTTCGGGTCCGCGTCAATCACCGCGAAGTTCGCCCCCTCCATGGCCAGGAGTGCGGCCATCATGCGGCCGGTGGTCGTCTTGCCGCATCCCCCCTTCGAGTTCGCAAGCGTCAATACGGGCATGTCCCCACATCCCTGTGTATCCCCGCCACTACGGCTACGCGGTATTGCGTAGCGTCGCAAGCTCGACGACACGGTCTTTCGTAGGTACGTCGTTACGTAGAGCGGGAAAAGAATGGCTACGCGCTCTCCCCGCTATCAAGGCCGCACAGCGCTCCTTGAACAGGGCGAGCTGCACGGTGGGTGCCAACTACAGTGGAGGGGCAGGGCAGCCCACACGCGGCTACCCTGCTCTTTCAGGCTCGCAGGGCGCTACTCGCTCGGCGTGGCGAGCAGGTCCTCGACCTCAACCTTCAGGACCTTGGCCAGCCGCACCAGCGCGACTGCACTACCGGGTTCCTTGCCGCTCTCGATCTCGGAGAGATAGGCAGCGTTGGCCTCGGCCCGGCCGCCGCTGGCGGTAGTCAGGCTCGAAGCCGCACTGTCCAGCGAGCGCTACGGGACAAACTGCTACTGCGGCATCCCATCAGGCTTCGATGAGGCCGAGGGCACGAACGACCCCTGGCCAGTGTGGGAAGGTGCAAACCTCACCCTGCAACTCCTGGATCAGCGCCTCACGATCGCGTCGCAGACGCACCAGCAGTTCCTTGGCGCGGCCGGATTCCTCGTGTTGCTTGATGAACTTCTTGATCATCCCGTCGATGCCAGTGCCGGGCTGCCCACTCGCCTTAACCACGATCGCCGACAGCAGCGGGATCCGCATTCCCCCTTCACGACTAAGCAGCATCATCGCATCGCAGATGGCGCCCAGTGGCATGCCATAAAGAGTGCGGGGCCAGACGCGCTTGGTCAGGCCGCGCTCCTCCAAGGTGGTGGCTGCCGCACCATAGGTGATGGGTTTACCGCGCATCGCCCGCGCAGCAACCAGGCGCAGCAGGTGCGGCGTAACTTGTGCCGTCCATTCCCCAGAATTTGCCGCGATATTTGGCAGAATGGCCGGAAACACACGTCCACCAAGGAAGGCTTTGGCTGCAGAGTTAGTGGAGAGCGTCACATCGATGTCAGTGATAGACTCTGCAGGGCCGTCATCGTCGGCGCCCAGCAGCACGTCGACGAGGCCGCGTACCGCAAGAGCCACATCACGGACAACAAAGCCGTCGTCCTGCGCCGCTTCCAGGGTGCGCTGGTACTTGCGCAGCGACCAGCCGAGCTGCTCGGCGAACTCCGGTGGAGTTAGCTGCAGAGCTCGTCGAGCAGCTTCAATATCGGCGGCTTCGACAGTGTCGAAAGCTTCGGGCGCATCAAGCGCAATCAGCCGAAGAGGCTGTTCGGGGATAGGTTGCACCGGTCATCTCCAGGGTTAGCCCAGAGAGAGTGGATAGACGCGTCAATTTTGGCAAGCCATCATGTGCGTGCCCAAGATGGCATATTTTCGTGAGATAAAGTGAAGGACGCTATCCTACATAGAGGCGACGCCATGGCCACCGGTACGCGTGACATGGGTACCTGACACTGCAGCGTGCTCGCTCTTCCGCTCCATCCGTCCCTCCACCACCATCAGTCGCGCACCGAGAAGCGCGTCGCGATCTCAGGCGTCAAGATCCGCCCAGACCACTAGGTTGGCTTGGTCCCGCTCGTCCTCCAGCGTGACAAAGATGACACCCTGAGCCCTGTCCGGCTGCTGCCACAGCAGCACCAGACCGGGCAACGTCACGCGGCTTTCCCTGCAGCGGCGACTTGCTGGCGCTTGACCTGGATCATCATGAGGCCGTGCGTCGCACTCGCCTCCCAAGCCAGGGCTTCACAAAACTTTTCTGTTCGCTTTATGTTCTTTCTCCTGGGTAGAGGGAGTCATGGCGGCATCGAGCCCATCCGCGCTGCTGAGCGCGCTTCGCGAGCAGGTGGCCCGGATCGAGGGGCACGGCGCCGGGCAGGCTCGGCGCGTGGTGCCGTTCGGCATCCCCGTCCTGGACGGCGCGCTGCCACAAGGCGGCCTGGTCTGCGGCGCCCTGCACGAGGTCGCGGGGGCAGGGGCCAATGTGGAGCACGCCTCGGCCGCCGCCCTGTTGGTGGCCGGGATCCTGGCGTGCACGGGTGGGCCGGTGCTCTGGGCGTCGGAGCGGTTTGACCTCTTTGCGCCGGCCCTGGCGGGCGTCGGGCTGCCCGGCTCCCGGGTCGTCCACGTGGAAGCCGGAAAAGCGGTCCTGCTGGCCATGGAGGAAGGGCTGCGGCACCCCGGCCTGGCCGGCGTGGTCGGGGAATACTCGGGCCGCCTGAGTCTGACGGCGTCGCGGCGGCTGCAGCTCGCGGCGGAAGCGTCGGGCGCCCTGGCGTTCCTGATCCGGCGTGGACCCCAGCTCAACGACCTCCTGCTGTCGGAGCCGACGGCGGCGGTGACGCGCTGGACGGTCGCCTGCCGACCGTCGCCACCCCCGCTGCCCCATTCGCCGGACACCCCCGGCCTGGGCCGGGCGCGGTGGCAACTCGACCTGATGCGATGCCGCGGCGGTGTGCCCGGTTCCTGGACTGTGGAGGCCTGTGATGCGCAGGGTCGTCTCGCTCTACCTGCCGACCTGGCCCACCGACCGGCTGCGGCGCCGCCAAGCCACCTCCGCAGGCGTGCAGCCCCCGGCAGAACAGCCGCTTGAAGCGCCCCTGGTGACCCGGATGGCCGAGGAGAACCGGCAGGTCATCGCGGCCGCGAACCAGGCCGCGCTGCGGCTGGGCCTGCGTCCCGGCATGGCGCTGGCCCATGCCCAGGCGATGGTGCCGGACCTCCAGGTGGCCGAGGCCGATCCCGAAGGCGACACTAGCGCCCTAGCCGAGCTGGCGGCGTGGTGCCTGCGCTGGTCGCCGCTGACCGCGCCCGCGGCGCCGGACAGCCTCTGGATCGATGCCACCGGCTGCGCCCATCTGCATGGCGGCGAGGCGGCGATGCTGGCCGCCCTCCTCAGCCGCCTGGAGCGGGCCGGCATCAGCGCGCGGGCGGCCCTGGCCGACACACCCGGCGCCGCTTGGGCGCTGGCCCGGCACAGTGCGCAGTCCATGACCATCGTGCCGCCGGGCGCGCATGCGGACGCCGTCGCCCTGCTCCCCATTGGCGCACTGCGCCTGGAGGCCGAGACCGTGCAGGCCCTGCGGCGCCTCGGCATCGACCTCGTCGGCCAGCTTCTGTCCCTGCCGCGGGCACCCTTGGCCCGCCGCTTCGGTCCTGAAGTGCTGCGGCGGCTGGACCAGGCGCTGGGGCGGGAGGCCGAGCCGATCACGCCGCTGGTGCCGCCCGAGGCGGTCCAGCACCACCTTGCCTTCGCCGAGCCGCTGCTGACCGCGGCGGCCCTGGCGATCGCGATCGAGCGCCTGGTGGACGCGGTCTGTCCCCGGCTGGAGCAGGCCGGGCTGGGTGCCCGCCGCCTGGACCTGATCTTCGAGCGCGTGGACGACGCCGTGCAGGTCATTCCGATCGGCACCTCGCGGCCATCCCGGGACGCGCACCACCTGGGTCGCCTGCTGAAGGAACGGCTGGAGAGCGTCGAGCCCGGCTTTGGCGTCTCGGCCATGCGGCTGGTGGTCACCCTGGCCGAGCCGATCCGGCCGACCCAGCGCTGCTCCGCCCTGTCCCCGGACCATGGCCCGGAGGTCGATCTGGCGCCGCTGGTGGACCGGCTGGCCAGCCGCTTCGGCGAAGCGCGTGTCTTCAGCGTGCTGCCGCGGGAGAGCGATGTGCCCGAGCGCGCCATCCAGGTCAGCTTCCCCCTGGCGGCGGGCCCGTCGGCCGCCTGGACTTGGGATCTGCGCCGCCCCGTTCGCCTGCTGAACCCACCGCAGGCGATCGATGTCGTGTCGGCGCTGCCGGATGACCCGCCCGCCCTGTTCCTCTGGCGTCGCATCCGCCATCGCGTGCGGCGGGCCGATGGGCCGGAGCGCATCGCGGGCGAGTGGTGGCGCCGCGACGGCGAGGTCGCCGCGGTGCGCGACTACTGGGCCGTGGAGGACGAGAACGGCCATCGCTTCTGGCTGTTCCGGCGCGGCGACGGCGCCGATCCGGCGACCGGCGACCTGTCCTGGTTCCTGCACGGCCTCTTCTGACAAGGACGACACCGGTGACGAACGAGATCCCCCTGCATCCCGCCTCGGCCGAGGAAATCGCCGAGTCCTTGTCCTACGCCCTGCGCTATGACGGCCGGAAACGGGTGCACCACGCCGATGAGGCGATGGCGCGCATCACCGCCGAGCGCCTGGTGCGCCATCTCGAGCGCTGTGGCTACGTGCTGATGCGCAAGCCCGAGGCTGCGGCGCCATCCACCACCCCGCACCACCGGCGGTGAACGCGCCTTACGCCGAATTGCAGGTCACCACGAACTACTCCTTCCTGCGCGGCGCCAGCCATCCCCAGGAACTCTTCGCCCAGGCGGCCGCGCTCGGCCTGCCCGCCCTCGGGGTCGTCGACCACAACAGCCTGGCAGGCATCGTCGCCTGCCACCGCGCCGCCCAGGAATTCGGCGTGCGGCTGGTGGTAGGCTGCCGCCTGGACCTGACGGACGGCATTTCCGTGCTGGCCTACCCCACCGACCGCGAGTCCTATGCCCGGCTCTGCCGCCTACTGACCCTGGGCAAGGGGCGCGGCGGCCCAGGCGCCTGCATGCTGTCCTGGCACGACCTCGCCGCCCATTCCGAAGGGCTTCTCGCGATCCTGGTGCCCCCCGCTGCCGACCAGGAACTGGCGGCCTGGCTCCAGAGGCTTCGGGCGACCTTCGGCGACCGCGGCTATCTGGCCCTGACCCTGCTGCGGCGTCCGAATGACGCGGTGCGGCTGCGAATGCTGGAGGAGGCAGCGCAGGCGGCCGGGGTGCGAGCGGTCGTGACCGGGGACGTGCTCTACCACGAGCCACGGCGACGAATTCTTCAGGACGTGGTCACCTGCATCCGCGAGGGCTGCACCATCGACGCCGCCGGGTTCCGGCGCGAACGCTCGGTGGACCGGCACCTGCGCGAGCCCGCCGAAATGGCGCGCCTGTTCCGTCGTCACCCGGAGGCGCAGACCCGCTCGCTGGAGATCATGGAGCGCTGCCGCTTTTCCCTGGACGAGCTCCGCTACCAGTATCCCAGTGAGGTGGCGGATCCCGTACTGTCGCCGCAGCAGGCCCTGGAGGGGCTCGTTCGCGAGGCAGCGCCCGCGCGTTATCCTGACGGCGTGCCGGAGGATGTCTCCGCGCAGCTTCGCCACGAGCTCCGGCTCATCGAAGACCTCGGCTACGCGCCCTATTTCCTCACCGTCCATGCCATCGTCCGCTACGCCCGCAGCCAGGCAATCCTCTGCCAGGGGCGCGGCAGCGCGGCCAACTCGGCGGTCTGCTACGTCCTCGGCATCACCTCCATCGACCCGGTGCGCGCTGGCCTGCTGTTCGAGCGCTTCGTCTCGGCCGAGCGCCGCGAGCCGCCCGACATCGACGTCGACTTCGAGGGCGAGCGGCGCGAGGAGGTGATCCAGTGGATCTACGGCCGCTACGGCCGGGACCACGCGGCGCTCTGCGCGACGGTGATGCGCTTCCGCGCCCGCGGCGCCGTCCGCGACGTCGGCAAGGTCATGGGCCTGCCGGAGGACGTCACCGGCGCCCTGGCCTCGCAGGTCTGGGGCTGGGCCGAGGACGGCGTGCAGCCCGAGCACGCGGCCGATCTCAACCTGAACCTCGCCGACCGGCGCCTGCGCCTGACCCTGGACCTGGCGCGCGAGCTCATCGGCTTTCCCCGCCAGCTTGGCACCCATCCCGGCGGCTTTGTGCTGACGCGGGACCGGCTGGATGACCTGGTCCCCATCGCCCCCGCCGCCATGGCCGGGCGGCAGGTGGTCGAGTGGGACAAGGATGACATCGACGCGCTCGGCTTCATGAAGGTCGACGTGCTCGGCCTCGGCATGCTGGGCTGCCTGCGGCGTGCCTTCGAACTCCTGGAGGCGCACCGGGGTCTCCGGCTCGACATGGCCTCGGTCCCGGCGGAGGACCCGGCGACCTACGCCATGATCCGGCGCGCCGACACGCTCGGCACCTTCCAGATCGAGAGCCGGGCACAGATGGCGATGCTGCCGCGCATGCAGCCCCGGACCTTCTACGACCTGGTCATCCAGGTCGCCATCGTCNCCCGGACCTTCTACGACCTGGTCATCCAGGTCGCCATCGTCCGGCCGGGGCCGATCCAGGGCGACATGGTGCACCCCTATCTGCGGCGCCGCGAGGGGCTGGAGCCGGTCCGCTACCCGAAGCCGGAACTGCGGCGGGTGCTGGGCAAGACGCTCGGCGTGCCGCTGTTCCAGGAGCAGGCGATGCAGGTCGCCATCCACTGCGCCGGGTTCACGCCCAGCGAGGCGGACCAGCTTCGCCGCTCGATGGCGACCTTCAAGTTCACCGGCGGCGTGTCGGTGTTCCGGGAGAAACTGGTCAGCGGCATGGTGGCGCGCGGCTACACGCCGGACTTCGCCGAGCGCACCTTCGCGCAGGTGGAGGGCTTCGGCAGCTACGGCTTTCCCGAGAGCCATGCCGCCTCCTTTGCGCTGGTCGCCTATGCCAGCGCCTGGGTGAAGTGCCACCACCCCGCGGTGTTCTGCGCCGCCCTGCTGAACAGCCAGCCGATGGGCTTCTACGCCCCCGCGCAGGTCGTGCGGGACGCCCACGAGCACGGCGTCGAGGTCCGTCCGGTCTGCGTCAACGCCTCCCGCTGGGACTGCACGCTGGAGCCCGCGCCGGGTTCAGGGCTGGCGGTGCGGCTGGGCCTGCGGCTGGTGAAGGGCCTGAACAACGCCGATGCCGCCCGGCTGGTCGCCCACCGTGGCGCCGAGCCCTACCGCAGCATCGAGGAGGTCTGGCGCCGCGCGCGCATCCCGCCCGCCGCCCTGGAGCGGTTGGCCGAAGCGGACGCTTTCGGCAGCCTGGGGGTGGACCGGCGCCGGGCGTTGTGGGCGGTGCGCGGACTGGCCGATGAAGCCCTGCCGCTGTTCGCGGCGGCCGACCGGGGCCCGATGCCGGAGCCTGAGATCCTCGAGGCGCCGGTCACCCTGGCCGCCCTGCGCGAGGGCCAGCAGGTGGTCGAGGACTACCGCAGCACCGGCCTGAGCCTGCGGCGGCACCCGCTGTCCTTCCTGCGGCAGGATCTCGCAGCCGTGGGCATGGTGACCTGCGGCGACTTGACTTCCATCCGGGACGGCAAGCGGATCGCCCTCGCGGGCATGGTGCTGGTGCGGCAGAAGCCGGGCTCGGCCAAGGGCGTCATGTTCATCACCGTCGAGGACGAGACGGGCGTGGCCAACCTGATCGTCTGGCCGTCGCTGTTTGAGCAGCAGCGCCGGGTGATCCTGGCGGCAGGCCTGCTGGGCTGCCGCGGCCGGGTGCAGCGCGAGGGCGAGGTCCTCCATGTCATCGTGCAGGAGGTGGAAGACCTCACGGCGATGCTGCAGGGCGTCGCGCAGCGGGAGGGCAGCCAGGGAGAGGCCGCGGATCACGCCGTTCACCAGGTGCGGGACCTCTCCATGCCGGATCCACGGCGGGGGGCGGGGATCAAGGTGCCGACGCGAGACTTCCGGTAGGCGGCCGACGCAGCGCGTGGACGGGCTGATAGCTTCTGGGAGTGGCACCGCCGAGACAGGGAGCATCTGTGGCAGTGCGGGTTGGAAGCGCCGCAACTCCAACGCCGCTCGAACGTCCCGACGGTTCCCGAGCACTCGACGAGAGCGATGGGAGAAAACGGTGAACCACTTTCTGGTCCGCTGATCTCCAGCGCCTTACCAAGGCCCAGCGTGAGCCTGGACGAGTGCTCGCCGCAGTCTTAACGATGACAGCTTCCTGCGTTATCGCCCGAAAGCTGTCGGTCGGAGTTGGTCAGACCGCACTATTCCGCTTCGCGCTCACTCCGGACGCCGCCGGCCACCATTGGATTTCTTGAAAGCGGACTTTGCCAGTCATCCGCGAGCACGACGGGGTCCTGGCAAACGGCTTGGACGGCCCAATGGCGCCTTGTGCAGGCGCCGGACGGTTGGTGGACGGCAACGTAACAAGACCGCGGGTGGGATTGGCGCTCGTTATCGCCGCCACCGTTGTCGGCCTGATGGACACGGATTTGATGCTGCCAGCAATTCCCTTTCTTCCGAAGGTGCTTGGTAGGGACCCGGCCGCAGCCAGTCTATATGGTCAGCGCTGGCACCGGGCTCCTCGCCTTGTGCGCTCGGCAACCAGTTCGCGACGTACCCCGTGCGGACCGATTGACATTACGATAACGCAACTACAATCTTAAACACGATAGGACAGCATCGAGCTAGACGCATGGTGCGAATTGGGAGGCAGTGCGGTGCCCGAAAAGTCGGTCAGCAGCCCTCGAAACCATTCACTGACGACATCTCGCCGCCAATACGCCTTATTGCTCGCCGCGTTTGCTAGCGGTGTCACGTCCTCGCGCCGATCGGCCGCCCAACCGGTGGACCTTGTAATAAGGGTGGAGCTATCCGAGGACCGCGACCAGACCGGTACCCTCATCCTTCAGGACGGATCCGGCCGCCGGCTCGGTGGACCCTACCCGGCGTTCGGCCGCAGCGACAACGCCACCGCGAAGGCACACAAGAACCCGGCACGCAATCCCATTCAACCCTATGGGGACACGCCGACGGGCACTTACGAGATCCCCAGAGTGGTAGCCACCGGCGACGAGACCAACTACAGAAGCCGGTCTTATGGTCCGAACGGGGCGTTGGTGCTGCGCCCGACGGCGGGACAGGCGCTAACCGCAGCTGGCAACGGCCGCATCGGACTTATGATCCATGGAGGTGCCCCAGGCAGCGGTGGGCGGCTGCGCGCAACGCACGGGTGCGTTCGCCTCTCGGATCAGGACATGGCCCGCCTGACAGCAGCGATTGCTGCTGCCGGACAAAACGCCCGCTTCAGCCGATGCGAGTTGGTGAGGCTCGCAGCTTCCATCGGTCCGCCCGGCGATCCTGTGTCAGGGGAAGACACCGGGGACCCCCCGCCCGGGATACAGGAGCTGCTCAATCCCGGACCCATCATTCTGCCCTAATCAAGCGGTGTGTCCGAGGCCAGTGCCCAGGGACAACACCAGAAGATGCGAGGCAACGTTTCCGTGTCAGAGCTGCCACGCATACGCCGCCGTGTTCTCCTGGCATCGATCGGTGCCCCCGTAATCGCGAACGTCGGTCCACCGGACTTACTCGTTCAGCCGGCATCCGGCGGCTTTGTCGTTCACTATGCCGGTGCAAGCGTTTGGGCGGTTTCAGGCTCCGCAGTCCTCTCCACCTTCGGGCCCGACGCGATGATCAGTATCGGGGGAAATCCTGATGTGCAGACCATCACGTGCACGGGACGTCTGCTGGACCAGCCCGCAACGCTTCGCGTCACCTTCGAGCGCCGGGCGGCCGGATGGGCGGTGAGTGGCGCCCTGTTCCTGACAGACGTGCGGGCGGTGGCCTTTGGCCGCACGGCATTTCCAGCAATAGGGGCGGAGCCGGCGCGGCTTGAGGGTGCGGTGACCTGGGAAGGAACCCGTGTCCTGGCACGGCTTTTCCCGCAACACGTGCAGCTGGCGTCGGCCCAGATCAGCCTGGGTCGAGACCTTGCACCGGACCTGCTGACAAGCGTTGCTCTGCGGCCATGGAGTGGGCTTCCATCAGCATCTCGATGGCGGCTGCTGCCTGGCGCGCCCGCAGCCAATGGAGTCGCGCTCCTTGCGCGCGGAGCTCCGGCTGGAAGCACTGAGGTGGCCGTCCTCATCGGAGAAAAATCAGGGCGGGCGGTACGTCTCACTGGCTCCGCAGACGCGGTCCTCCTCGGCCGCACTGGCAAGCTGCGCGTCGCAGCTTTTGCCACAGGTCGCCTCCAGCTGGAGATTGGCGCAACCATCCTTCGGGCTGCGGCCCTGCGGGACGGTGACACCCAAGCCGCGTTCGGGCTGACGACGACTGGAGATCGTGAGGCACACGTCCAGCTTCGCCTGGGAGACAAGCCCCAGCGCATCGAGGCGCCGGGCGGCATTGGCCTCATCATCGAAAAAACGCCCGATGGTCCTCCCGATCTCCAGGTGGAAGCCGGGCGCGGAGTGATCCGGACCTTCAACGTGAGCGCCATTCTTCGGCACTGCGCAATCCGGCTCCCGCTCGAGAAGACCAGAAATGGCTCAGTCCCGCAGGCATATGCCGACCTCGGGCGGCTTGATTTCTGGCCAACCCGGTTGGTGTTTGGGCTCGGCGCACCGAAGGCGGACGGGGCTATCAGCCTCGTGGAACTCGGCCAAGGCGGGACGCCGCCGATCAGCCTGTCCCTCGACGACGCGCGGCTGACTGTGCGCCGCGAGCGAGACCTTCTCAGCCTCGTGTTCGGTTTCCAGCACGTGACGCTCGTTGCTGGCTCCGGCGCGCCCGTCCTGCGCTTACTCCCTCCAGAGACTGAAACTCTGGTTGCAGCGCGGCCGGGGCGGCCTCCGCTCGACGTAAGGGCCGCAGGCACGGTAGCGCGGCAGCCGCTCCTGCGCGTGGAATTCCCGCCGCAGCACGTGCTGGAGCACGCCTTCGCGAGGCGTCGGCCGCCGATCCCGACACCAGACAAGTCGCTGGACGAGGACAAGCGCCGCGACCGCGCAAGGGACACAGCGCAGCGCGCGACGGTGTTCGACGAGATCAAAGGGCCGGACGGGGCGACCTTCGCCTCCTTCGTCCAGCGGTATCGCGATATCCTGAAGACTTACCTCCCAGGTATCACGGACGCCCATCCCGACCACTTCTGGTTCGATGAGGATCTCGCCTTCACGCCGCAAGCCCGGCAGGCTGCGCGCGATGCCACCATGGCTATGGAGCGGGATCCCACGCCGCCCCTGCACCGCATCCCGCTCGGACTCGGCCGCATCATCGTCACCGATCTGATTGCCGCCCACCCCTTCCCGGAAAGTGGGACCGAGGAGGACAAACGGGCCTGGGCGCTTGCACTCCTCCAGAATCTGCTGCTGGAGGCGGAGCGTCGGGACGACGACCACAGCATCATCCAGCGCGCCTGGCGAGCGACTCAGGCGCTAGGCCCTAGGCAATTCTACGACAAGGGCGCCTGGGGGACGGCGCAGCCGGGAGAGCCGGTTGCCCCCTGGGAGGGCGAGTTCAACGACCCCGGCATCATCACGGCGCTGCGGGAGATGTGGAAGCTCGTCCCTGACTTCGCGCCGGCCTCAGCCAAGGGAGCCGTTGAGCAGGCATTGCGTGTCGCCTACACCGAACCCTTCCCATGGGCGGCGGGCGGCTGCGTGGACCCGACGCACTGGGGGCGACCGGTGGAGGCACGGGCTGCCGGCGTCACGCACCTCGTCTTCGAGTGGGGCCACACGAAGAGCAAGCCGGCCGCCCGGGACGAGCTGCCCTACGCCCTGTCCACGCTGCTGGAGTGGAAGAGCCTGCCGCTCCGCGTCTCGCGCCGCGCCGAACGCTTCGAGCCGAAGACGCCCGGAGAGTTGCGGGATGCCCTCGGGAGGCAGGGCATCAGGCCCGGCACCAACGCGCAGGAGCGCCTGCGCCAGGTCGTAGAGGCGTCCAAGACCGACCATGACCTCAAGGATGACGCGGCGCGGCGGGAGGAGGAGGCGCGCATCGCGCTCCGCCGCCAGGCCGCAGAGGCGGCCAAGACCGAACGTGAACGGAACGACGAGACGGCGAGACTGGAGGACGAGGCGCGCTTCGCGTTCCGCACGCGCATCGCGCTCCCGGCTCGCCTGCACCTCTCGCCCGCGGGGGATGCACGGTTCCACCCGGCGCCCGATCCGCCGTCCTCCCCCTCTGACCCCGCCCCCCTCTGGCGCGCGGAACTGCGGGAGACAGAGGGGCGGATGCACACGCTGCGCGCCCTCGGCTCCCCTGATTTCGTGCCGGAGGCACTCGGCCTGGGCGAGAACCTGCCGCTCCGCGGCACCGGCAATAGTTGGATTAACCCCCCGGTGGGCTCGGGTCAGGATCCGGTCACTTGGTTCCGCGGAGCGCTGGACGCCTTCGACCGGCACCAGATCGTCGGGCTTTCCGGCGTCCACGGGTTGCCCGTGCTGCCCCGGCGCGGACCAGACGGTAAGCTGCATGTCAGCCAGCTCGCGCCGCCGGACGGCTATGCACTGGTTGACATCGCCGACGGGAAGGATCAGGCGCTCTACGTCCCGCAGACCCTGCCGACGCGGCTCATGACCCTCTCGGCGATGGGGGGGACACTCGATCTCGATGCGCGTTTCACGCCGCCAGCAGCGCTGCGCCGTCCGGACAGCACGAACCTCTTCGCGGCCTTCGCTGTGGAGCGCTGGCGCAGCCGGATCGTGCTCGGCCGCGATGTTGTCACGGAGGTGCTTTACAAGGGCTTTCTCTATCCCCTCGGCCACCGCGCGACGCTTGTGAAGGTCACCGAGCGGCGCTTCGAGCCGGCGCCGCCCGGCGTCTGCGGCGGGCCAGTGGCATTTCTGACACAGCGCCTCTTCATCCAGGTCGCCTCTCCCATCAAGACCTATGGCGCGATCGCGCAGCCCTTCGCCGGGCGCGGCTGGCCGGCGACGTCAGTCGAAATCATGACGCGTCAGACGCCGGATCTCATCGAGCCCTTCCTGCCGCGCCGCATCGTGACCGAGCCGAAGTTCCAGGAGCAGCTTCGCGGCACCCTGCTGCGTAAGGACGGTGTGGGCCTGATCTTCTGGCCGCGCACCGCCCCGGGTCGGGAGAATGACGTGCGCTTCCGCCTGCGCGTAGACGGCGCCGCCGACGTTGTGGATCTACCGCTGCTCTTCGTGGACAACCAAGCCGCCCACGAGCCGGACGAGATGCGCTGGCTGCAGGACTACTACACATCAACCGTGAAGGTGGACGATACGCGGCGGCGTCTGCAGCACCATGGCGCTAAGCGCCGCTACGCGCCGGAACGCCAGCCGGGCGACACGAGCTACGAGACGCGCGAGTGGCTGCTGCGCGCCGATAGCCGGGAGGAGCTCCCCGAGCACGACCGCCCGGTGATCCTGCCGTCCAACGCGGAGGAGGAGGTCAGGACGCGGCCGTCCTTCTCGATGGACTCGACGCTGGAGAGCGACGACCAGCCGCCCTTCTATCCTCGCCTGCAGCAGGCCTACATCCGGCCCGGGCCGGCCAGCCGCTTTTCCGGCCGCGACATCGGGGAGCTGACGGTCACCTACACCCACCGCTACCTTCAGCAAGGGCTGAGACCCACCGAGGATGACGCCCGAAAGGGTGACGGCGTCGATCAGGACACCTTCCTGCGGGTTCTCGCGCCGGACGACGCCAAGTTGGAGTTCGGGGACGGCGGTGATCGCGGCGGGGCAGTCGGCCGGCCGGAGCAGCCGATCCGCGGCCTGGCACGGATCGGCCCGGTGGGCGGGACGGCGAAACAAGCGTCGTTCGGATTGTCACCCGACTTCTTCGCAGACGATGCGAAGCTCCTCGGCCTCCTCACCTTCAAGGAACTGCTGAATGGGGTGCAGGGCGCCGCCGCGCCGCTGCTGAAGGAGGTCGTGGAATTCACCAGTGATCCGACGATCATCAAGATCGTCGAGGAACTGGGCGCGGCCTTGGACGGCCTACATCGGCCCTTCGAACACAACCCCGTCCTCGCCGAGGTCTATCCGGAGTTCGCGAAAGCTCTCCGCCACGCCCGCGACGACGTCCGGGGAATCGTCAACGATCCCGACGCCGCAGTAACCCTCTATCCCGCAGCCGTCGCCTCCCTCCGCACGCTGGCGGAGGAGGTGGAGCGCGTCGCCTCCGCGCCGCTAGCACCGCTGGCGCAGTTCAGCCGGCGAGAACTTGAGAAGCTGCGCGAGGGTCTAACGGACAGGCTCCGGACCCTTGGCCAGAACCTGCTCGCGCTGCCGGAACTAATGCAGGCCGTGCAGGACGCCGTTCGTGCGGCCGAGGGTTTCATCCAGCCGGTGAACGAAGCCTGGCTGATCGCGCGCTATGTCGGAGCCGAGGTGGAGCGCGCGTTGCTGAACGGCGTCGCCCTGAGGATCGGCCAGGCTCTGACTGAGGCCTTCCAGACGGTCGCATCGCGCCGCCTGCCAGACACACTAGCTGAATTCCGCGCAGCGGTCGCGACCGAGGCTAGTACACGCCTGATGGCACTCGCGGAGCAGCAGGGCGGGCCGGTTGAGGTGGTGCTGGGGAAGCTGGCGGACCAGGCGCCCGCCTCCATTCGGAATGCCCACCTGCCGGAGGCCTTCGTCGATCTATACGCAGCCGGCGTCGCGGCTAGCCGCTTTAACCTTGCCGCCGTGGCCCACGCCCTGACGGCGCGCGCGATTACCGTCCTGCGTCCCTGGGCGGAGGGGGGGGCCGCGGATCTGTGCGAGAAGGCGACAGCGGCGCTCGATCCGCTGCGCCCTATCCTGGTCCGCGGCGAGCTAGCCGGGCTCATCCCCTGCGGGCCTCAGCCAGACGCGAACGCCTGTGCCGTCCCCGGCGGGGCTGGCTGGTGCGCGAGGCTGTGGGTGGCCATCTGCGACCTGGGCGGGGAGGTACCGGCCAGGACGAACGACCTGCTTAACGGCTTGGCGGAACTGGATGGCGCTGGGAGGGCTCTTTTGGCGACCGCGCCGCTGCCGGGTCCGTCCTGCGACGCCCGAGCGGCGGTGAGGGAGTGGCAGCGCCTGACCAGCGCCTGGGCGGCGGTGGCGGGGGCGGCCGAGCGCTGGCTGGACACGCTGACTACCCGGGCGAGGGCGCTGATCGCGGCGGGCGACACTGCGCTGACCAACCGCATCCGCGCGCGCCTCGATGAACTGGCCGCCATCGCCCGCGAGCTGCTGCAGGTCCTTGCGCCGCCGAAGACCCTACTGGCCCCGGCCCAGCGCGCCCTGGAGGCCGCGCTGGGCGAGGACGCGGCGAAGGAGGTCATCGTGCCGCTTGAGCAGGCGCTGGACCAGCTCGACGCGGCGCTGGTGGCGCTCCCTGCCTCGCCGGCCGACGCCGCCGCGGCGCTGGGGGCGGCCGGAAAGGAATTTAAGAAACTGCCGGCCAGCCTGAAGGGCATCACCGAGACGCTGCTTGGCCGCCTCTTCCTGGCCCGCATCGCGCCGATGGCCAAGGACGTGTTGGACCATGCGGCGCGGCGGATGCTCGGGGGCGTTGCCGAAGCCTACGGTCCCTTCATCGACGCTCGGGACACGGCCGCGGACGAACTCACGCTGTTCGAGGCCCGCCTCGGCTATACCGGCCCGCCGCGCTTGGCCTGCGCCGTGTTCATCGGCTTGGCCCCCGGTCAGGCGTGCGCGCGAGGCACCACGGACGAGGTGGTGGCTGAGCGCGCGCGATGGACAGCCGCCGCCGCATCAGCCAGCCCGAACCCTGCTGTAACTGCTCTTCGCCTGTTGCAGGACTGGCAGGAGCGTAAGACTGCCCCGCAGCAGCTCCTCGACGCGATCCTCAGCAACCTGGCGGCCGCGGTCGCCGCGCAGCTCGTGCAGATGCTCGACCTCGGGGACATTCGCCAGAAGATCGAAGACGTCGTCGCGCAACTGGTCCCGACCTCTATCAGCCGGACCTACGACTACAAGTTGCCGTTGAGAACCAGGTACCCCCTCGGGCCGATCGTCTTCAAGCCCTATGCGCCGCCGCCGCCGGGCGCGCCACCGGGCACGCCCGAGGCGCCGGCTCTGACGCTCTCGGCCAAGGCGCGCATCAGCGTGAGCCATAACCTGCAGCAGGACAGCCTTCCACCGCCGAACGTCCAGCTCGGAATCAGGGCGACGCTCTCAAGCTTTGACCTCGTCGTCCTGGAGATGCTCACCCTCAAGTTCAAGGAGTTCACCTTCACGGCGGGCACCGGCCAGTCCTCCCGCTTCGACGCGCCCTTCGATCGCGTGGTGCTCGATGGGCCGCTGGTCTTCCTCGCAGCCCTCGCCGCGTATCTCGGCTACAAGAACGGCGGCGGCGGTGCCGGCCAGAGCAAGCCCAACGGCCCCTACGTGGAGCCGCGCCCGACCGGCGCCGGTCTTCGCGCGGGGTTCCGCCTCGCCATCCCTGGCTTCAACATCGGCACCCTCGGCTTCGCCAACGTCTCCTTCAACGGTCACTTTGAGCTTCCCTTCGACAAGGGTGAGGGAATCGCCCGGCTCGCCCTCTCCTCCCGTCGGGCGCCGTTCGTCATCAGTTGCGCGCCCTATGGTGGTGCGGGCTTCGTCTATGCCGAAGCGGATGCGAAGGGCACGCGCCGCCTCGATATCAGCCTCGAATTCGGCGGTGCTGCGACGATCAACTTCGGTCCCCTGGAGGGGGTCGGGCGCATCATGGCCGGGCTGTACCTTACGCAGGGCAATCGGGATGAACCGATCCGCCTCTTCGGCACCTTCACCGCCGCCTTCGTCGGGACCGTCGCGGGCTTCGGCGTCACCTCGGGCTTCTATCTCCGAATGTTCTACGACAGCGGCCAGATGGCGGGGGAGGCCACCCTCTCCTACAGCTTCAGCATCGGCATCGCTGATATCAAGATCAGCTTTCCGGTCTGGCGCAGCGAGGGCGGGCATCTCGGCGGCGGGTCCGGCGAGCCCCCCGCCCGCGTGACGACGACTTCCGCTGCCAACGGTGTGCCGAGCGTGATCCCCGTAGCCCTCACGGCCCCTGTCGCTGCCGTCGCGTCCGTCCCGGCGGGGATCGGCCGGACGAACGTGCCCTCGCCGCTCGAGGACTGGTCCGCCCATCGAAGGCTCTACGACACCGGCTTGCGCCTCCCGCCACGGAGGGTCGACTCATGAGCATTAATGCCAGCTTCTTCGTCCAGGTCGTGCCGGCGGGGCCGGGCCCCAAGGTAGGGACGCTGCGCGCCGCGATCGTGCTGCTGCCGCGCCAACTGAAGGCGGGGTGGCCGGCCATCTCGCTCGCCGACTGGCCCTCCGGGGCGCACCGCGCTCAGGACACCCTAACGAGGGCGGTGCGGGCGCTCCGGAAAACAGGCGCCGCATGGGACCAAGGGGTAGAGGAGGAATGGGCGATCGAGCCCACCGGCCGGAGCCCAAACGAGTTTATGGGGCGTCTGGACGCCCTGTGGCGGCGGATCATGACCGGCGGGACGGGTGGGGACGGAGTCTGGGAGGAGACCCTATCCGTCTGGGAGGCGAAGCCAGACCCGGCCCCGCCGGAGCGCCGCGCCGCCGTCCTCCCCCTGCCGACCGCCGAGGCAGGGATCGCCATTCCCCTGGAGAGGGGCCGCGCCGTTTTGGATACCCTCGCCGCGCCGGACAGCCCGATCCTCGCCCACGTGCCGACGCGCCCGCCGGCCTACGCCCTCGCCGCGCTCGGCCGTCCTTGGCTCGGGCAGCCCGATACGGCCACCCGCTTCGCCGCCCGGCACGCTAACATCCTCTCAGACCGCGACCGGGACCGGCTGTTTGGCCCGCCCAACATCGGTGAGTGGCTCGGCGCACGCACCAGCGGGGACAGCACGGCGCGCCGCGCGGGGGACCTTGCCTATGCCCGCCCGCTGGACCCCGAGGCGCTGACACGGGACGCCCTCGGGATGGATGGGCGCGACATGCTCGATGTTTTCGATCGCATGCACGCCCTGCACCATGCCGCAGTGGAGGGCCTGTCGGACGGGGCGGCGCCGGCTGGGCCGCCGGCGCCGCCCCCGTCCAGCCAAGCCACGCGCCGCGTGGCCCAGCTCATGGCCTCACCCTCGCTGCTCCGTCTCTTTGGCTTTGTGCGCGACGTTCTCCTCTGTCCACCGGCCATGCCCGCCGGCGCCTCTTACTGGTGCCTGCGGATCCCGCCGTTCGAGGAAAAGGCGGAGGGCACGGCGGCGAAGCTCGACGTCGGCACCGCGGTGAACGGCTTCTATCCCGTCCCGCGCGCTGAGTGGGACAAGGGCGGTCCGTCTCCCACCGCCGGGCTGGAGGTCCTTGAGCGCGACGGCGTTGTCGTTCTCGGTGGCAGGCGCATCACAGGTCCCGATCACGCCGTGATCACGCTCGAGCCCGCGCTGGCGATCGAATCCGATCGCAATGCCCAAGCGCTGACGGCGGGGACGCAGGAGGAGCAGCCCGCGAGTGATCCCCTTACCGCCGGCCTCGCCCTCGTTCGCCTCGGCGTGTCCGAACCGCTGCCGAAGCTCGAGGAATCCATCCGATGCTCCGAGGAACTGCGCACCTTCGACCGCCTCGACATTGGCCTCGTTGTGCAGGACGGGCGCGACGGGATGACGCGCATCGAATGGCGCTGCGCCCAACACCGCAAGATCACCTGGTCGGACCCCGGGCTGGGGTCGGCGCCCCCGGCAGCCAGGCGGGCGTCGGCGGGCCATGGCGGGAACTATATCGAGGCAGCACTGGCGGTCATCGGCACGGGCGGCCTCGCGCGCCACGAGCTCGATGCGGCCTCCTGCACGCCGGCAGACATTTATCCGCGGCGGCATGACAAAGATGAGGTGCTGGTCTGCTACCGGGATCAGCGGATCGGCATCTATGATGGCTATCCCGGTGGCGCCGCCACGAACGCGCCCGTCTGGGACAAGCACCGGCCAGGTTGGACGCAGAAGGACGTCGAGGTGACGTTCGAGCGGGGCCTTGCCCTGAATCAGACCATCACCGTCCCTGACGTCCAGCAGGATGGCCCGCGCGCCGCCGCCATCCCGCTCCGCATCCGCGGCGAGTATCGCATGGGCATGCGTCGTGTCTGGCTCGGCGGCATCACCCGCCCACTGGAGGAGGCGGCGCGGCTCTACGAGACGGTGCGCGATGCGCCTGTCCCGCCGTTGGACAAACCCGGCCGCCCTTATCTCCGCCATGAGGCGGTGGCGGCGCCGCTCGTCCTCCTGCCGCACAGCGTCCCCATCGCCGGGCCGAATGCCATGCACGAGGACACGCTACAGACGGCCGAGCAAGCCGTCGTGCTCACCTGGCCCGGGACGCCGCCGGAGCGGCACAAGGCCTTGCGCTCCACGGCGCGGGTGCTGCTCGTGCCCCCCGTCTCCCTCGAGTTCGCCTCGCTGCACGAGGTCTTCGACGCCCGCCCGCATGTGCGGGACGCGAAGATCCAATTGACGGAGCCGAAGCCCCCCCGGCCGGCGCCGCCCAAGAACGAGCCGGCGCCTCCCCTTCCGCCGCCGGTTCCAGACACCATCCGCCCGCTAAAAATCAAGGCGCCGCGCGACATGCTCCGGCGACTAAAGCTGGAGGGGGAGGTCAAGCAGCACGATTCCTCCATGCCGGATGCGAACTCCGCCCGCGAGGGGGCAATGCCCCGCCTTCACGTGCTGCCCCTCGGCATCGAACACGACCGGCCCGCGCCCTATTACCCGGATCCGGCCGCCGCCTACCTCGTGGTGGGGCTGCGGGAGGCTTCGGGTGAGGCCTGGGTGGAAGCACCCCAGCTCGTCCGGCTGCGCGGCGGCTCCCGCGAATTGTCACAGCACCCCTGGCCGGACGTGCTGCCCGTCCACGTGGAGGTGGAGGCGGCGGGGCGGGGCGTGCGGTCCCTGTCAGTCGAGCCGGCGCCGGCCTGGCTTGCCCTGCCGAATGCCACCCATGTCCGCAGCGTGCGGGTCCGGCTCGGTCCCGGCGAGGAGGTCATCCTTGAGGCTTGGCTGCTGCCGAGCTTGGAGGACCTCGCCTCCTGGTTCGATGTGTGCGACAGCGCCGCCCGCTTAGCCACCGTCGCGGGTGGCGGGAACTGCCGTGACGGGCTGAACAAGCTGCTCGGCGCTACCGCCTGCGCCGGGCTGACGCCGACGACCGGGCGCGATCCAGCGGAGGCGCGGCGCGAGGTCGCCTCGCTCCTCTGGGCCCGCCTCGGCCAGGGGCCGGTGGAGGCCGTCGCGAAGGTGCGCCGCATCACCCTCCTACACGCGCGCCGGGACGCGTCGAGCGTGCCGACGCCGGTCCCGGAGGTGCCCTTCTCGCTCGCCCGCCGCGTTGACACCAGCGACGCCGCCGTGGAGACCTTCCTGGCGACGGGGCCGGGCGCCGAACCGGACCAAGACGGCGCGGTGCAGCCTATCTTGCGCGGCGACGTCCTGATCGACCTCGCCACCACCGCGGGGATTCTCGTCGAAGCGGAGATCGCCGCGCCCGACCGAGTGCTAGACCAGGGGGCGCCTGCCGCCAGCCCGAATCTCGTTCCCCTAAGCGCGCGCCCATTGAACGTATCGGACGGACCGGACGGGGAACTCTCCTTTTCCGCGCTCGTTCGCAGGGTGGAACTACTCCGGATCACAGGTATCCCCGCGCCGACGCACGGCTCCGCCAGGGATGCCCGAGTCAGCCTCGGGAACTTGCAGAGGCAAGCGGCGCTCCGGGCCACCCCTGGCCTCACGGCGGTTCGCGGGACACCGCTCGTGGATGGCGGAGCGCGGCGCGTGCGGCTGCGCGTGACGGCGCTGCCGCGCCACGCTGCGACGACACTCCGACCGGACGAGACGGACGCGCCGGGCCAAGTACTGGCCGTGTCAGAGCCAATCTGGCTCAACGCCACGATCCGTCCCGCCGCTCCCGATCCGAAGGAACTCGTCCCCACCTTTGTCTGGAATGGGGGACGTCCGACCGTGGTTCCCGGCCGCGCGCTCGTCTGGACCCGGACGCGGGAGGTGGGGTTGCGGCTCACCCTGCGGCGCCCCTGGTTCACCGCTGGAGAGGGGGAGGAGCTTGGCATCATTCTGTGGCCGCCCGCCGCCCTCGGGCCGGAGCCGAGGGTTCCGATCACGCTCGACGAAGGGACACTCGGACGGCTGATCGAATCCGACATCGGACCATTAGGACCCTTCGTTTCGGCTTGGGCGCGCGATCCGCTGCGGGATCCAGAGCCGGGCGGGTTCCCTACCTACTTCCCCTTGGAGCGGGCACACTTCGCCGCGTCCGATCGCGGTGCGGACGCTTGGCGAGATGTTGTGCTTGTGCCGATCGCCGGCGGAGACCTGAACCGCGGCCTGACAGAGGAGGCGACCGCTTCCATCCTGCGCATCGTGCCGCGCTATGACCGGGCCACCGATGTCTGGACCGCAGACATCCCCTTCGCGCCCGAAGCAGTCAGACACCTGACCGACCGCTTCGTTCGCCTCGGCCTCGTCCGTTGGCAGGAGCACGCGCGGCCGGACCGGAGAACTGGCGCGGGACCACGGGGGATCCGATGCTCTGAGCCAGCCAGTGTCTGGACGGTCATGCCACCGGCCCGAAAGGTGATTGTGACGGCCCTGGAGGATGGCGGCCGCTCCACACTCCTCACAGTCCAGCTGTCCGGTCCCGGAGACACGCTGCGCCGCCAAGCCCCGGCCCCCACAGTTAGTGTCTCTATAACCGTGCTGGACACGAGGGGGGCGCGGGAAATCGTGGCGCAGGGGGAGCACGGAGACTTGCTGCAAGCCGAAACGCCAATGGATAGCGGGACGTCGGAAGACAAGCCTGTCATCGCTGGGCGAAACGGGGCTGACCGTACCTGGACCGCCGCGTTCCGCGTCCCCGTGAAGCGTGCGGCGCTCCTCGGCCACTACGCCGTAGTTGTGGAAGAGTCGGATGCGATGCCGGCAGCAGACGATCTCGACAAGTCACCGCAGCACCCGCTTCGCAAGGCAGGCACTCGCTTCTTCAGTCGTGTGGACTTGGTCGCCGAGTAGCTCCTTTGTCGTAAGAGGTCATCCGTGACTGCGGCGCAGAGCAGTCCGCGCCGACATGGCCGGCTGAAGGCGCCCAGGAAGGGGCTGCAGCTGCAGTTCGCGACGAGGGGCCCGCACCGGCGCGAAGAGGGAACGGCATCGGTTGGTGCATGGCATCTATCCCGCCGCACCGCTCTGGTCAGCTGGCGTACCGCCTAGCGGTTTGGGGTCAGGCTTCCGTTGGGAAGGCGAACATGGCGAGACACGGTGTCGCATTCCGACTCATCAAGGCCCGGGATGTCGACCTGAGGACCACTCGGCAGCTTGCCGGACGCTTGACGTACCCGCCCTCTCGCCCGGTCGCATCCGCGCGAGGGTCCGCTCGGGGTCGAACGCAGCCTTGGGATGGCGAGCGGCAAAGGTCTGCTTTCGCATAGGCAGCTCTCCCAAGCAGCCCGGCCGCTATCGGCCAGAGCCAGCCGCCGTCATCTCCGCCGGACCCCCTAGCCGAGCACGGCCCGCAAAGCGCTACGCACCACGGTCCATAGCGGCCTCCAAGCTGGCAACCAGCGCTAGCACGTCCTCCAAGCGGCGTACCGAGCAAGTCGCTCATCCGGAGATCCGGACCAGACCGGACTCGGAAAGCAGGACCCCAGGCTTAAATCTACACGGGCCGAGAAATTCTCTCACGCTCGTGGTCCTCAAGGGTCGAGCTACGGGACCAATGGTGCCGGGCGCTGACATCTGGTCACGTGCTGCCCTTTTCCGGCTCCCCCACGAGCTCGGCGGAGCGGGCGAGTAGCTCGCGCAGGTGCCGCCGCAGGCTCCGCATCTCCGCGCTGCGGCCGCCGTGCGTGGTGCGCGCCGTGCGGATACGGGCTAAGCCCTCGGCAGTACGAGGACCGGTGCTGGTGCCGCCGTGCATCCGGCAGCGGCCGTTGGCCATCGCGGGCGAGGCGCAGGGCCTTCCGCTCCGCGTGCGCGCTCCGCAGCGGGCAGCGGCGTGAGCGCCTTGCATGGGGTTCTGCGTCCGCTCTGTCATTCCCTACCCCCTGTTCGCCCGCTCGGCTGGACAGAACCGACGATGGCTTGTCCTCCCTCCTGCACCACCACCCGCTCCACCCGCATCACCTGCGGCCCCTTGCCCCGCTTGCGATCAAGCGCCTCCACCATGTCGGTCATGGCCCGCGCCAGATTGGCCCCGTCTTTGCGCAGCTTGGCGGCCGTTTCGAAGGGCTGGTTGGGCACCATGGCCCGCCGGAGGCATTCCATGGCCCCAAAATGAAGCGCCACGGCCTGCGCCGCCAACATGCCCTCGATCTCGTCGCGGGGTTTGAACGCCGCCAAAGCCTGCGACACCGCTCGAACTTTCTTGAGCTGGTCCCCCTCCGTTTCGCCGGGAGGAGACCAGACGGCGTTCAGCGCTTGGCCGACCAGCACCTCGTTGGTGCTGGCGCAGCGGCTTCCGCCGACGTCGCGCAGCGGATTGTCCGGCTGATCCGCGGGCGGGCGAACCAGGCGGCTGCCCGAGGCTGGCCTGTCGGCCAGCTGCCGACGCTTCATGGGCTCCTTCATGTCCTGTGCTCCACCACGTCCTGCGGCTCCAGATGAACCGGCGGATGGCAGGTCCAGCAGCACCATCCCGTCGCCGCCTCCCGCTCACGCCACCACCGTCCTCCCCTGCCTCCCGGCCGGCTACAGCAGCTGCACCACGCCCCAGGGGGCGGCACGCTGGACGTGTCCGCCCAAGCGGGCGGGCGCTGTAAGCCGGCCCTCAGGTAACCCGCGAGGCCAGATCGCACCTCTGCCCCGGTGCTGCACCAAGGCGGCCTGCCCTTGGTGTCCTCCGCCACGGGAACAAGGGCCTCAGCGAAGGGGGCGGCCGGATCCACCCCCTCCGCCCTCCGCCCCCCATCCGGCCCCTCATCCTCAGGTCCGAGGCCGCCGGGCTCTGCCTGCCGGGCCGCCTCCTGCTGCCACCGAGACTGCCAGCCGCGCAGAATTTCTGCCGGAGGTCGCAGAAGCGGCCTGACCCTACGCATTCCCAGTCCGGATCGGTCCGGATTGTCCGGATCATCGAGAGAAAAGAGGATCTTAGAGTCCGGCTTTGGCGGTCCGGAGGGGTCCAGATTGGTCCGGATCTTCCCCGCACCGTCTCGGGCATCTCCGTCACGCATCCTCGGGGCCCTCCGCCAGAATGCCGGCCCGAACCGCGTAGACCCGCACCCGGCCTTCGCCGGGGATGGGCTTGTAGATTGGGATGTTGCGCCCCTCTCGCTGCAGCACCCCGACCTTCGCCAGAGCACGGGCCGCCGTCTGAGCATCGGCGCCGGCGAAGATTTCGGTCCGCCAGGCATCGAGAGAGATGAAGTAGCGCCAGCTCCCAGCCTCCTTCTCACGCCAACCGACACGGTTGATCACCCGGGGGTCCTGGCTTTCAACCTCCTCAGTGATGCCACCGCGGCCGATCGTCTCGAAGCGGGACGCGCCGTGGGTGCTGATGAAGCCACGCAGGCGCTTGAGGGCCTCCAGATCCTCACCCGCCTCGACACCGCCGCGGCGCGCCAGCCATGCCGCCATGACCGCGCGCACGGCGCGTTCGGCCTCCCCCGCAGCCCAGGGCAGCACCTCCCATTCAATCGCCATCTCACCGGCCGCGGCCACCAGGGCAAAGTAGCGGGCGGCGTGCCGGACCTGCGGGTTGGCCTCTGCTGGCAAGGTCTCCGCGAACTGGGTCTGCATGGCCATCAGCAGCTGCAGGAGCGCCTCTTCATCCGCCTGCCGCGCCGCCACCAGCTGGGCTAGAAACGCCCGCCCCGCTACCCCGTGGTGGCGCCGGAGCCCAGCATGAAGAGCGATCATCATGCTTGCCCGGTCGGCATGGCCGTGCCTAACGGGCCAGGCATCGGTGTTCGGCACCTCGAGGGTGATCAGCCGCAGGGCCGCGCCGGCAGGCAGCTTCTCGCCCGCCCGCTCCACCATGGTCGCGACGCCGACCTCGCCCGAGGACAGCAGCAGCAGCCGCCAAGTTGCGCGCTCGCGTGCGACCAGGTTCTTCGTCATGCGGCTCTTGCCGCCACCATTGGCGAAAGCGTAGATCGCGCCGGTCAGTTCGCGCGGGTCGGCCTGATGGATCTCATCGAGCACCAGCAGCCCGTCGCTCGCGAGGGCGCAGGCCGCCTCGAAGCCGTTGGCAGTGGTTCGCCAATCGCGCAGCGCACCGAGTTTGTTGGGCGGTCCATAAGCCGAAACGGCACTCTGCAGAGCGGTGGTCTTGCCGGTCTTGGAACCGCCTGACAAGTGAAAGCCGGTACCATCGTCGCCTGTCAGCTGCAGCAATGGAGCCGCAAAGGCCACGCTCATGCAGAAGGCAGGCAGGTCGTTGCCCTCGGCCAGCGCCGCGACTTCGGCTTTCCATCCCTCCAGGTCGCCGGCCTTGGCAACTGCGGCCGCCGCGGTCGGAGACCGGAGCAGAAGCGGCTCGGGCGGCGCGCCGATGACCCCTCCATCGGGGAGCGCGTAAGCCTTGCCATGCCAGCCGGACCGCTCGATCAGCGTGATGCGGCTGCCCGTACGGACCTTGCTCAGGGCAACGCGCAGCAGAGTCCGCGCCGTCATGTCGGCGTCGACCTGTAGCCCGCGCCGCATGAGCTCGGTCTCCAGTCCAGCGCCGGGTTCAACCGTCATCTGCCGCGGCATGATGAAGCGGTGTGGTCGCCCATCGCCGTCTTCCCAGCGCAGGCATAGTGCCCAGTCCTCTCCCTCTGGGTTGCGCGCCTCCCCCTCCACCAGGAAGGGGTCGCAGAGCCGCACCAAGTCATCCTTCCCCTGGGTGAAGAAGAAGCCGTCCGGCTCCATGTTGTACCCGGGCGGCCACAAGACCTCCCCCATCGGCAAGGGGCCTGCGGCGCCCAAAGCGCGCTCCAGAACTGCTCTCTGGCGCCGTTTCTCTGCCGCCACTGCGGAGCGGAGTTCGCCGACGCCGAGACCCAGGTCAGCGGCAAGCTGCTGAATCTCCGCCTCGCACTCCTGCCTCGGGAGATCCACCAGGCGCTTGATCATCCTGGTCCAAGCAGCCGGCTCTCTGGCAGCCCGGCGCTTGGCATCCCGTGCCTCCTTCTCCGCGGCAGCCGAAGCGGCGTCTTCGGCCCTCTCCGCCTTCTTGCGCTTTTGTCGAGCCTCGTTCCGCAGCCGGCGAAGCGCGGTCACGGAGATACCGAGCTTCGCCGCCTCCGCCTTCTCGACCGCATTGAAGTCCGCCTCCTCCAGGTCAGCCAGCCGCTCCGCGGCGCGGTGGAGATCAGCTGCGGCCGCATCGCTCTCGGTGTTGGAGGAGGAGGATCCAGACGACCCGGTGAAATCCGTTGTGTCATGCGCAGCCTCGCTCATGCGGCACCTCCCCCACGCTGCTGCAGCGCCCAGGCGACGATTTGCGCGCCTTCACCGGCCGGCTTTCCCGCAAGGCGCAGGGCACCCTCGATCGCGCGGGAAAGCTCAGAGGCCGAGAGCAGCCCCTGCCCCACGAGACGCGACAGGCTCCACGCCTCGGCCACTGCCGTGGGATGCCGGTTGCCCTCGCCTGCCTCAAGAACGGCATTGGCCGCCCGGACAAGGGCGGCTCGGCCATACTGGGTGCTCCAGCCGTTGGGCGACGAGACGAGGTTCTGCGGAGCCGGGCGCACCGGCCGCGGCGGCATGAGGGCCGTCGCAGAAGGCGTCACGACGCGCTCGGTGCCCGGCAGCACGACGAGCCGGTGGGGCAGCGGATCAAACAGGCCCAGGAAACGCGGCCCGGCCGTGTAGATCGGCTGCACCGCCCCGAAGACACTGTGATCGACGGGGGCATCCTTGAGCCAAATCTTGAGCTCTTGCTTTGACAGCGGTCGATCCAGCAGGAACCACGGGCGCAGCCGAGCCCCCGGCTTGATGCAGTGGCTCGCCGTCGCCGTCACCAGACACGCCGCATCCTGAAATGCTGGCGGCAGGACGCTGCGCATCACCACGGCACAGGCCTCGAGGTCACGCGGGTCAACACCGGCCGGCAACGGCAGGCCGTCGATGTCCAGCGCCACCCAGGCGCGCTTGGCTTCCTGCAGCGTCGGCGCGTCGCCCGTCTTCGGGTCCGGGTGCAGGAGGCGCCGCTGTCCCCGCGTCTTCTGCGGGTCGATCACGGCGCCGCGCAGCACGCAGGTGTTGCGGCGCTTGATGAGGTCGCGGAGCAGCCTCTCCAGGGTCATCAGGTTCAGCACCAGGATCGTGCTGAGGTCGAAGAGCCGCGCGGAGGCGTAGCCTTCCACGCGACCATCCTTGTACCAGCTCTTGCACAGCCAACAGCCATCGGCGGTGGCCAGCGTCAGGGCATGCGGGTCCATCGGATCAGCGGTCACGCGGCCCTCCTTCCAGGCCGGTGCCGCTCAGCATGGGCTGCTCGAGGAGCGGGCTCTGACCCCGCTCGCACCGAAAGCAGCCCCACGGCCGGTCCAGCAGACCAGCCAGGGGGATGTACGGGTCCATTACTGGTCCTCGTCGCCCCGGTCCGCCCCGCCGTCATCCGCCGGCGCGTCGGCCGCATCCGGATGGATCCCGCAGCCGTAGCAGCCGATCCGGCCAGACTTGCTGACGTAGGCCAGCTCCCAGTACCCGCACTCGGAGCAGCAGAAATCGAAGTTCTCTTCGCTCGGCATAAGGCAATCCTCATGGCCAGGGCGCGAGAAGCGGTGACAGGAGGCAGAGCGATGCGCTAGAATGCGCTGCTTTTAATTGCTTTGCCTCGCCGCCGGTCGCTCCCAAGCGCCCGGCGGTTTTCATGTCAGGTGTTCGCGCCTCGGATCTTCGATCCAGGGCGTCATTCCGTACTCTGCAGACCTCTGGTGCTTCATTTTAGTCAACCTTGCCCCGGCTGCGGCTCAGCGCCGCAGGAGGCAGGTCAGCGACCAGAGCCGCGAGGCTGGCGCCGTCGACAATGGTGGTGCGGCCGGCCTTGCGAAGCAGCAGTCGGCCCGTACCGGCGGCGCGGTAAAGCGCCGTGCGGCTCAGGCCGGACCAGTCACAAGCGGCCTTGATGGTGAAGCCGCCGCGCGCGGGCTGTGAGTCAGGAGATGGCACTTGGTGCATCTTCATAGGATCAGAACCCTTGCCTGCTGGACAGTCCCGGGGAGTTCCGGGACGTCCCGCGCTGACAAAAGTGCCTCCCTGCTCTCCCGTCGACATGGGGAGCATCTCACCCAATTAGTCGCTCAAGGATCCCTGCCCACGCATTGCCCGGCCCTTCTCCCATTCTTTGATGGGATGGATATCCTCCGGGCCCCAGTGGGGCTTCGCGGACCATTCTACGAGCTCATTGAGCTCAGGAAGGGTCTCACCCCTACTGAGCCCTTTCTTTGCTGCCATGATAAACAGCGCACGAGTCCATCGGATGGCCGGACCTAAGGGATGACCCTGATTGTCTCGTCCCTGCGCTATCCGGCTCGTTGTGTAGCCGCGCGCGAACAGCTTCTCGTAGTGATAGGCCAGCCTGCGCATGAGCCCCCATCGATCGATTTTCTGGCTACGGCGTTGGCGGAGCGCCCCGATATGAGACTCCATCTCTTCGGTCAGAATCCGAAGTGCACCAAGGGCAGCATGCATCTTCAAAAGCAGAGCGGTCGTCGCATTGTATTCGCTGAACTCAGGCGGATCCTGATTATCGTCCTGCCCCAATTCGCTTGGCAGAAGTTGGACGATCGACTCCGCCATCGCAGGATCAAGGGCGCTTGCACTCTTCAGATCGTTTAGCAGCGCGAGACGGCGTTGAGGATTGGGAGGAACCAGTTCTCCGTCTTCAGCTGTCTCTGTCGGCCAGTTCTCGCTCAACAAGGCTGCGGCAGCTCTAACCGGGCCGGTGGCAAGGGTCCTTACCACCGATCCAGATCCGGGCTTTCCGCCCAGAAGCGTGGTGCCATCGTCGAGCCACCGCCCCAGGGCAACCCGCCACTCCTCCACTTCTTTCTGGAGCAGGGGTAGGCTGTTCGCTCGCTCCCAGAGCACTGCGACTTCGAGGGTCTCGGCAAGGCACCGTGCCTCGGCGGCAAGGTCCGCCTCGTCAGTGATCCTGAGTGGCAGCCTTGCTTCCTTGGCCAGGGCGCGAAGGTCGTCGGCTGAGAGCTTTATGCTGAACTGTAGGCTCCCAGCACTGGCGGAGGGCGGAACGATGGCATTGTTGGGCCGCTTACCCCGCTTGGCAGTTGGCATAAGGGTGGGCATCAATCTGGCCAGATCCGAGGCTCTAAGCCCCTGGACACTGAGTAGACTTACCTGGTCCTGAGTCTCAGCCAACCCGGGTGGGGGTCGGAGCTCAGCAAGAGCTTTGCCGTGGGATGTGATGAGGAAGGAACCGCCTTCCTGGGCTTGCCTAAGAAAGTCCGCGAGGCTCATGCGGAACTCCCGAACCCCAACGCACTGCGGCTCTGTTCCGCCCTTTTGCGACCCCATCATTGCGCTCCCCGTGCTTCACAAATTGTGTACACAAAGCGCGCAGCCTGGAAGGCGTAGGCCTTCCTCTCGGAGAACTTTTTTCACTCGATCGGATCTGGCGCGGAGTTGCTCGGGCCGCCTGGGCACACCAAACCCGCCCGGCCGCCTTCTGCCGCCGGGCGGTTTGTGGTTCCTGCGGGCCGGTCGCAACACCGGCTGCCCCTTCTGCGGCCCCGCCCCGGAGGGCGGGGTGGCGCGAACAATTCGGGCCTGTCTCGGCTTAGGGCGGGTCTGCTTTCCACGCCGCCGCAGTGCGACCCTTGTAGCGCATGGCGGGTCAACGCCCGATGAACGGGGACAAACAATCTATGGATGGGGTGTTTGTCCCAACTCACCGGTGCCGCCGCTGCCGGCGCCACTCCCAGGGCGGCACCCGCTCGGCCTCGGGCAAGGCCCAGAGCCCTCGGCGGTCATCCCGGGCCGCCTGCTCCAGCACCAGCAGGGCCGGGTCGTGGGCATACTGCCGGTACACCCAGGCGGCGCCCTGCCGCACCAGCGCGGCGTTGACGTCGGTCTGGCCGACGAAGACCCGGCCCACGGTGCGGCCATAGCGGTCGGTGTCCACCACCACCACGCGGGCTTCCTGGCGGAAAGCCAGGTCGGCCAACGCCTGTCGGGCGCGGGTGCCGTAGGGCTGACGGCTTTCCGGCGTGTCGATCTCCGCCAGGCGGACCTTCACCTGGCGCTTCTCGGGGGTCAGCAGAGTCAGGGTATCACCGTCATGCACGCCCACCACCAGGCCGCGCAGTTCGGCGGCCAGGGCGGGATGGACGAAGAGGGATAGGGCGAGGAGGAGCGGCGCGAGCAGCCGGCGGGAGAGGCGCATGCGGCAGGATAGGCCGCGACGACGGTTGCCGCTATGCGAGGAAGACTATGGCGTATTTCCTCGTCGCCGATCTCTCGACCATCTGGGGCTGGGGCCAGACGCCGCAGGCCGCCGAGGCGTTGGCCTGGTGGAATGCCGAGGCGTTGACCCTGCTCCACGAGGGACCGCGCCTGCGCCTGTCCGATCACCGGGTGCCACGCGCGGTCTGGGCCGACCGGGTCGACCTCTACGAGTGCACCGAAGCGCTGTACCGATTGGCGCTCGCGCAGGGCCAGGCGACACCCTTCCGGCTGCTCACCGACGGTCGACTGGGAACCCGGCAGGAGGCCGCCGCACCGCAGGAGGGGGAGACGTTCTGAGCGGCACGACCACCAAATTGACGAACTTGACGAAATCGCGGCGACGCCCGACATTGGGGCCATGCCGCCCGCCGCCCGCTCCTCCACGCCCCGCAAGCCAAGCGGACCTAGCGCGCCCCGCCGGAGCGCCGCACGCCCGGCCCAGGTCGAAGTGCCCCCCGGCCTCTCGGCCGAGGAGGCGCGGCGGGTCCTGGCGGCCATCGCCCAGGGCGCCGCGACGGTGCAGCGGACCCACCGGGGCGTGATGCTGGGCCTGGAGCCGACCTCGGGCCGCAGCGCCAGCCGCTTCCGGATCGTCCGGCTGCCGCAGCGCGCGCCTGCACCGCCCCCGGACAGCACCGAGGCGGCCGAACTGCCGCCCGAGGCCGCCCGCGCCGCCCTCCAGCGCGCCTATGCCCGCGGCGCCGAGGCCGCCGCCGGGCTGCTGGCGGGGCCGGACATGCTCTCCTCCGACGCGCTGGCGGCGCGGCTCAACCTGTCGCGCGAGGCGGTCCACCAGAAGCGCCGCCGCGGCGAGCTGCTCGGGCTCGAGGGCGCCAAGCGGGGCGTCCGCTTCCCGGCCTGGCAGTTGGACGCCGACGGCCGGCCGCTCGCCGCGCTGCCGGCGCTGCACGCCGCGCTGGGTGAGCCCTGGGCGGTGTTCCGCTTCCTCCGCCAGCGTCATCCGGACCTCGGCCGGCGCACGGGCCTGGAAGCCGTCACCGACCCGCAGCAAACGGCCGCGGCCCTCGCGCTCGCGCGCCGCGTCGGCAGCGCCTTTAGCCCGGCGGGGGCGTGACCGACCAGCGGGCTCGGGCCCACCCGCCGCGCCGCACGACCGACCTGCGACCGGCAACGGCGACCATCGCGCCGGGCGCACGCTGGGTCCGGCTGGTGCGGGCGGCGCACCCGGAGGCGCTGGAGGTCGGGCCAGGACCGTCGCGCTTCTCGGACCCGCTACTCGGTCGGGGACGTCCGCCCCGCTGGCTGCCGCTCTACCTCGGCCAGTCCTTCACGCTCTGCCTGCAGGAAGCGCTGCTGCGCGACCGCGCCAACGCTGCACCGCCCGGTCCCTTCCTGGTCGCGGAGGCGGAACTGGCGCTGTGGGACTGGGCCGCGATCGAGGTGGCGCGGCCGCTGCGGGTGGTCGATCTCCGGGGAGCGGACCACGCGGGGCAACTCTCTCATAACACCCGGCACCGTTCGATGGGGCAGGCCAGGATGGTGCTTTCTGACGGCTGAGACTTGTTTTGTGGTCAGATGCTTCGTCAGCTTCGACCTCAGCCGCTATGATGGCTTTGGGGATATTGCATGCCTGATCACATGGTTCCGGTCCGCGTCAGCGAGATTGGCGAGTTCATTCGCTTTCGCTCGTGCGAGCGTCGCTTCAAGCTTGGGCTAGACAACTGGCGGCTGGCCCGCTGCGTGCCCTTTTCCGAACGTCTGTTCAACGCGCTCGACCCCGTCCTGCAAGGTGTCGGCCGCGAGGCCGAGGATGCGTGGGAACGCGCACTCCGCGCGCGGGGGGCGACGAACCTTCTGGAAGGAGTCGAACCCGAGGAAGGCGCCCGGGCGCTCACGTGGCGGACCTTTCAGGCGGCGCTTGCGGCCATCTCTGCCGGGACGTTCGTTTACGGGCGCGAGATTGAAGTTTCCCACGAGATCGGCACATTCGCGCTTTCCGGCCGGATCGACTTCCTGGTGCTGCTCTGGGACCGCGGCACGCCGCGCTTACGCATCGTCGAGGGCAAGGCGAGCCGGAAGGACCGGACGTATCACCGGCTGCAACTGGCCGCCTACGTGACGATGCTGCGGCGCCTCTTACGCGAGGAGCCTCTGGTCGTCGCCGGGCAGCCAATCGACGAGGATTCGATCGAGGGTGTGGTGGTCAGGATCGACGAGATCACCAACGAGCCGCAGGACATGATCGACCGGCAGGCGCTCAATCTTGATATTGAGATCGCGGACCTTGAGCGCCTGCTCTCTTCGGACGGGCTCCTCGCCGACATTGTTGACGCGGACCTTGACGCGCTCGACTACCAGCTCGACCCTAAGTGCGACGGTTGTGTCTTTAACGTTCACTGCCTGCCGGAAAGCGCCCGTCTGCGCCGGCTGGAACTCACGGGACTGCCACCGACGACGTGCCGGATCCTGCGTCAGACGGGGATCCGCACGATCGACGACTTGGCGGCGCTCGACCCCCAGTCGCCGGCTGGCCAGGCGGTGCGGCAGGCGCCCGGCTTCGACGCCAATCTCGCCCAGATCGTCGCGACGGCGGCGGCCCGGCGGTCGACGCTGCTTCGCGGGGAGGGCGATCCGGACAACTTCCAAGTGGTCTCGCTGCCGCATTCTGGCGCCGGCCAGCTGCCGTTGCACGAGATGCAAGGGCAGCGTCTCGTGCGCGTCTACCTCCAGGTGGACTATGATTACACGGAGAACCGCGTCGGCGCGCTGTCCGCCCATGTGACAGCCAGCGACTGGATGCTTGAGACCCGCTTCGACCCGGAGACGCGCAGGCCGATGCCGGTGGTAGAGGAGCGCCCATACCCCGAGCAGGGAGAACAGAGGAACGCGGCGGTCGAACGGCGTCCGCTGGCGACACGTAGCCGTGACATCGTGGCCTTCCAGACGCAGGCTTGGACCGGGATCGGCGATCAGGACACTGGGGCTGAGCGGCAGCTCGTCCAGCAGTTCCTCTATGACGTGGTCGACGCGATCGGCGAGGTTGCCGAGGCAGAACGCGCGCCCATCCACTTCTACGTCTACTCGCGCTCTGAGATGACGCAGCTGGTCGAGGCGTGCACCCGCGCGGGATCGGCCCTGTTGTCTCACTTGCGGGAGCTGCTTGGCTCCCGCGAGAGCCTGGAGCAGCTGATCTTCTCATGCGTCCAGGACGAGGTGGACGGCCGCTTCACCCTAGGTTGGACGGGTCGCGGCCTTGCCGTCGCGACATCGCTCTCCTGGTTCGGTCAGCGTTACCACTGGACTCGGCGGGTTGCGGGTGCTCCGGTGGAACTCGACCGTGTGTTCGAGCAGGACATCTTCGACTTCAAGACGACGCTGGACGTGGATGCCGGCGGCGGCTGGGCTCGCGAACGCGAGGTTGGGGCTTTCCGCCATCGCTTCGAAATCAGGAGCAGGTTCCACGATACGTTGACGGCCCCGTATTGGCGCGCGGCGTGGCGGAGTCTGCCAAGCCCGGACAGCTTCGACGATCACCGAGTCCGGGCGTCCATCGAACGATACAATCGTGTCACAGAGCGAACGGGGCTCATTCGCGCCTACCTCATCGCCCGGGTGCAGGCGCTGCGCTGGCTTGACGATCGCATTCGCTTCAAGAACGAAGAGATCGAGAAGCCCGCGCTCGAGATTGCACGCCTACAGGAATTCGAACTCGGCATCGACACGACAGGCCGTGCGGCCGTCGACTTCCTGCGCCTCGACCATCACGTCGGCATGACCGATTGGCTGACCGGCCACATCCAACCGCCGCCGGCCCGCGTTCAGGCTGGCCGTACGATGCCGCTGACGGGCATCCTCACAGATGCGTCCGGCTTGATCCACGCCACGATCGCGACCCAGCCCTTCGGCCTGAAGCCACTTGAATTCTCAATCCGCACCTCACTCGACCAGGGTTTCGTCCGGCTGTCGCCCTGGTCCGGCGATCCGAACCGTAGCCAGACGCTCCGCCAGCTTACCCGGGGTGGGATCACCTGCATTGTGCAGTCGGTCGACTGGGCCGCGGGCACGATCGTCCTCGACCCCATGGTCAGTCGTGAAGGAACTTACGTCCTCGGAAGCTGGAAGCCAGAGCCCCTTTTGCATGTATTCGACCACGCGACGGTGGACGAGAGCCCGTCCGATTACGTCGCTGGCCGGGTGGAAGATCGCTTGCTGTCCCGCATGGGCAGGCACGTCTTTACCTGGTTCGAGCCATCGAACCCGGTTCTGCCCGAGCAGACGCCGCTGGCACCCGCGCGCCGTGACAGGCTCGCCGCCTGCCTGGACAACTGGCAGATTCCCCACGCCGCCGGTCGCGCACCGCTGACTCCTGACCAGCGCAACGCCGTGATGGAAGGGCTTGAGACCCGGGTGCAGCTGCTCAAGGGGCCACCCGGAACGGGTAAGACGGTAACCACCGCGGCGTCGATCCTCGCGCGGATCGCCGCTCGTCTCCGCACTGGTGGGATCGTGCTTGTGGCGGCCCACACGCACCTCGCCGTCCAAACGCTGATGGGTAGGCTGGAACTCTACCTCGACTCATTCCGCGCCGAGGCGGCAAGGCAAGGTTTGGAGATGCCGGCCATAACCCTCTCGCGATGCCACAGCAGTGATCCGCCGCCAGACGTGGGTGCGATCAGGAATTTCCAGTCGAAGCCATGCGCTACCCTCGTCAGCGGCTGGATGCGCCAGGGCGTGCTCGTGATAGGCGGCACGACGAGCGCGCTCCTTAAAATGGCCCAGGAACTGTGCCAGCGTGGCCCCTTTCGCAACGTTGCCGGCGGATTTCAAGCAGAGATGCTCGTCGTCGACGAGGCGAGCATGATGGTGTTCCCGGACTTCCTATCGCTCGCCACGCTAGTGCGTCCGACCGGGGAGATCATACTCGCCGGCGACAATCGGCAGTTGGCCCCGATCGTGGCGCACGACTGGGAGAACGAGGACCGGCCGCCTGCTCAATATTATCAGCCGTTCCGGAGCGCTTACGAGGCCATGCTCCGCATCATCGACGAGAGTCGGCCGCCGGCGGCTTCGTGCCGCCAGTCACCGCTCACCTTCACGTTCCGCCTTCCGCCGATCATTCGGGAGCTGATCTCACGCGTGTATCGGGACTTGGACGCGATCGAACTCGAGGGGCTGGAGCCGGGCGCGGTGGATCCCCCCACCCACCTACCGGCGGGCTGCTGGGCCGACATCTGGCATCCTCGGGAGGGTTTGATCCTCGTCGTCCATTCTGAGCGCGGCTCCCGTCAAAGTAACGCACTCGAGGGAGAATTGATTGCGCAGGCCCTAGGCGCTCGGGATCGGCATCCGGCAGATTCCGTGGCGATCATCACCCCCCATCGCGCCCAACGCGCCCTTCTACGCGGACGTCTGGGGCCCCACGCCGCGGCCGCCAGCATCATCGACACGGTCGAGCGCCTGCAGGGCGGGGAACGTCCAACCATTATCGTATCCGGGACTGAGAGCGACCCGCACGCGATCGGCGCAGCGGCAAGCTTCATTCTCAACCTCAACCGCGCGAATGTGGCGTTCTCGCGCACGCAGGAGCGGCTCATCGTAGTCTGCGCCGAGACGCTGCTCGACCATGTACCGGCCGAGCTTGAGGACTACGAGTCTGCGTTGCTGTGGAAGTCGCTTCGTAGCTTATGCAGTCGCACGCTGTTTGACCTTGAGATAGACGGGCACCGCGTGCGGGCTCTCGCGCCGGTCCTGCGAGACGTCGGCTGAGGGATCGACCGAAGTAGCACGGAGGGCTCCCGGTTTCTTGCCGTACCCCGGATGGGCACGATGCTCGCCCATCAGTGGGAGGTAGGCCGCCGGTGTCGGCGGGGTGGCGGCAGGTCGTCTCGCCTGGACAATTACGCCCGGGAGGCGCTGGCCATTGTCGTAAACGGCAGCATCCGCAGCGGGAGGACCTCGCGGCCCCGCGCGGCGCACCGGGGTTGATCAGGGTTGATGATAGCCCGGAGTTCGTCTCGAACGTGCTGGATCACTCGATTTATGAACTCGGCGTGACGCTGGACTTCTCCCGACCGGGTAAGCCGACCGACAACGGCTTCATTGAGTCGTTCAACGGGCGTCTCCCGGACGGTGCGACGCATGCGTCGTACCCTGGACACGCACTGGTTCTTGTCGCTCGAGGGCGCCAAGAACAAGATCGAACCCTGGAGGAGGGGCTATAATGTGTCCCGGCCTCATAGTGCCCTGGAGCAGCTGACGCTCCTCGAGTTTGCTGTTCAGACGGCCCGAAATGGCCCCTGAAGAAGCCGGAAGGCTCTCCCGGGAGTCGAAGCAGTTTCGGGTAGACGGTCAGAAGGACTTTTGTATGCGATTTGATGACTTGGGTGAACTTGCGGGCAGAGCGGTCAATTTAACGGCGCGCAGCTGGGCCATGGCGAGGCTCCTCGGCTCTGCTCGGACGGTATCTAATCGCAATCGTGCCCCCGACGCTGACCGCGGTGACGAAGGAAACGATGCCGCAGATCTGCACGGAGCACTCGGCGAGCTGCTGCTCCTCAGTGAGGCTCTCCGGAGGGATGGAGCCGACGTAGCCATGTACATGCGTCAGCACATGTTCTCTCCCGAAGGAGGAGCAGGAGTTTTCGGTCCAGACCTCCAAGTAGTCGAGGGTGGCCGCCTGCTTGGCCTTGATGTTAAGACGTTCGACTGCCAACCGAATAAAAGATACTTCGCTGTGAACAGCAGAAAGCACGCGAAGCTGAAGGGATGCTGCGAAGCTTATCTAGGCCTCGTCGTCCCAGCCTTCGGCAGACGGGGTGTGCTGTCAGGTCTAATACCTTACGAACAAGTGTCGACCTGGAGACATTTCTCCCTCAGACAAGGTGGGAGCCCGTCTTACAACTTGATCTTCACTGAATTTACTCACCTGTACATGCGCGATGCGTTTGATCTCGGCGCCTTGAGAGCGAATTGCTATAGCCCAGCTGAAGTTGAAGCAGCGATGGCGGAAGACGGTCCAGATAGCGCTAGGGCGTTGCTGGTGGAGTTGCTGCCGAATGTCGAGCCATTCCTGCTTGGTCACACTATGTGATCCGCTCCGTCTGACTAAGCCGTGCAGAAGAGATGCGGTAGCGCTGGTGACCGGCGAAAGGCGGATAAACGGGCGAGAGCCTCGCGCTGGCTCCATGTTTTCCTCGAACCGTTCAAGAGGCGCTCTCCACGGCCACGCGCCGTTTCGCCAGGAACGCCGCCACTGCCACCTCGAAGGAGGCGTCCGGTTTGTTCAAGCGTCGCACCTCGAGCAGGCTCATCGGCCCGCGGGACCAGTAGTCGCCCTCCGACACCGCGAGGAAGCCGCCGGTACCCACGTGGCGGAGGGACGCTTCGGCAGCACCGATCTCGTCCTCCGACGGGTCGCTGACGCGGCCGAGCCAATAGTGGTCGCCCGTCTCCACGAGCAGCAGCCAGCGGCGCTCGCGGGCTGCTCCGGCCGTCATGCCGCCGCCTTCCTCTGCTCCTCGGCCCGACGGCGCGCCGCGCTACCCTTCCCCGTTCCCGGATGGGCCGCGTGATTGCCCTGCATGGACAGGTACTTCGCCGGGACGGGGAGCGGAACCTCGGCGGCGGGGACATGCTCCCGGCGTGGCGGGAGCAGATGGAGCGGCTCGTTCACGGCCTGGTCGAGCAGCTGCCGCCGGATCTCGCGCCCCAGGACCTCGGCGATCAAGGACGGCACGGCATTGCCGAGCATCCGCTGCATCTCGGTCCGCCCCGAGTCCACAACCAGTCCGTCAGGGAAGGTCTGGATCCGGCATAGCTCGGCGAAACTCAGGCGACGGTTCTTCCAGTGGAAAGGGCCGATCGCGCTGCCGGGCTGGGCCTGCACCGTCCAGGAAGGCAGGCGCTTAGACAGCTTGAGAAGGAAGGACCAGTAGCGGGTGCGCCACCCGAAGAGCGGCAGGCCACCCTTCCGGTCCGTGTGCCAGAGGTAGTTCTCCCCTTCCGGGATTGAGGGCAGCAGGTCCCGCCAAGCGCCCCCCATCTCCAGCTTGCGGCGCTCCTCGCCCTGAGGTTCGGGGAGATCGCCCAGGGCGTCCCACGCGGTACGGTAGGGCTGTGGCCCGCTGGTCGAGAACAGATCGGTCTCGTCCGACGCGGGGAGTGCGGCATGGGTCGGTTCGGGGAACCTGAACTCCCGCCCGTCACGCGACCCGATGAGGAAGGTGCGCTCGCGGATCTGGGGGACGCCGTAATCGGCGGTGTTGATGACCTTCCACGACACCCGGTAGTCGGCCCCGGTCTCGGCGTTGATCCGGCGCACGCCGTCGAGGATGAAGCGCAGGCCCTCGTTCTTGTCCGCGTAGGCCAGCCCGCCGACGTTCTCGAGCAGGAAGGTCCGTGGGCGAGCGTGCCGCAGCACGTCGAGGTAGCCGCGCAGCGTGCCAGCGCGAGGGTCGTCCAGCCGCAGCGTGTCACCCCTAACCCAGTAGCCGGACTTGGAGAAGGGCTGGCAAGGAGGCCCACCGATCAGGATGTCGGCCTCCCCGGCCGCCAACCCTCCCTTCGAGAGGATGTCGTCTCCGGGGACGGCGTTCACGTCGCCCTCGATTACCGCCCAATTCGGCCGGTTGGACCGGATCGCCCGGCAGCAGTGCCGGTCCATCTCCAGTGCAACCCGCGTGTGGAACCCGGCTGCCTCGAAGCCGAAGTCCAGCCCGCCAATACCGGAGAACAGGCTGATGGCTCTCATGACGACTCCTGACACTCTGCTAGCATACCAGTCACCAACAAGGCGCGCAGACTGCCGGGATGAATTTGTATTGTCAATACAAGAAAACCCTATGATCAGGGTCCGCCTGCGGGAAGTCATGCGCGCCTGCTCCGAACGGACAGGAAGGCGTATGACTTACGAGGTGCTATCGGCACAGACGGGCATATCGGTGGCCACTCTTCAATCCATCGGATCTCGGCCCGGCTACAACGCGACCCTCTCCATGATCGAGAAGATCTGTCTCGCCTGCGGCTGCACTCCGGGCGACCTGCTCGAGCTTGATGTCGCCCTGTCCGACGCGGCGAACCGGACATGAAGATCGCCCCCAAGCACGCCGAAGCCGTGGTACGCGAGGAAGCTGCTCAGGCGGAGAACGGGAAGATCGATCCGGCCTGGCAGGGCAAGATCGAAGAACTGTCCAGGTTGTGCGAGGAACGGGGGTCATCCCGGACGCACATCGCCTTTCTGGGAACCAGCATCCTCGCGCGGTCGCTGGACCAGGATGCCGACCTCCGCATCGTCAAGCCGAGCCACGCGCGCGGAAATGCTAACGCCTACTCGGCCCGCAGCCTATGCCATGGAACGCTGGTCCCCCTCTCGGCCGAGCTGGGTTTCAGCCTTGGCGTCAACGGCCGGGAGCCGCTGAACAACCAGCCCTACTTCCGGATGGTCTACCTGGGCGACGCGACACCCGTACGAGGCAAGGCCAAGGCAGCGTTCGACTACATGGTCGGGATGGTCGACGAGCTGCAGGGATCCTCGCCTGACAATGCCCGTCACGCGCTCCGCGCCTTCATCGCGGTCCGTCGCCGCTTCCAGCGGCGCTACACCGAGGCCCTGGCCAGGTCTGCAATCTCTCCGGAGAAGCTGATCAGCGCCATCCGGCAGCTGGTGTCGGAAGACTCCGAAGGCGGGCGACGGGCACAGGCCGTGGTGGCTGGCCTGCTCGATGTGGTCGAAGGGTCAGGCCGGGTCGAGAGCGGCCGCGTGAACGATCCGTCGCGCCACTACCCCGGCGACGTGGCAGTACTGGCAACGGAGTCAACCGAGACTTATGTCCGGATATACGAGAAGGCATTCGAGGTACGCGACAAGCCCGTCCGCCTCTCGGATGTCGCTCTATTCGGCCGCACCTGCGTGGAGCGGGGCGTCCGCGAAGCGGCCATGGTCCTGGTCTCCGATCGGCAGGCTACGCTCGACGGCCGCGAGATCCTCGACTGGTCGGCAAGCATCGGCGTCAGCATAACCCTGTTCACGTCGTGGGCCGAATTCGCGGAGCAGTGTCTCTTCTGGGCGCCGTCGGCAAAGCCCGAGGCGGCGCTCCTGGCGGTAGACACCATCCGCGACCGCCTCATCGAGGTCGAGGCGTCACACAAGGCAGTCGAGATGTGGGAAGCCCTGGCCAGCTGACAGGCTAGTCCGCCGTGAACCGTTCTCGGTGCCGCCGGACATACTGCGGATGAGGCCAGAGGGTCCGGTCCTTCGGCAGATGGATGCGGTCCATCTGCTTCTCGAAGAGGCCCCGCAGCTCCGAGGGCACTCGGTTGTGGGACACGAGCAGGCCCATCTCGTCCGTGAGCGAGATCAGGTGGCGGTCGAACAGCCAGTGGACCGTCGCCGACAGGGCGATGCCGTTCTGCACGACGTCCGGACCTCCGGCCGCCACCGGCATGATGTGGGCGGCCTGGGCCTCGGCCTTGCCGCTACCGTTGATGAGCCTGAGGCTCGTCACGGCGCAGCGGCCGTCATAGATGTCCACTACCGATTTGCGGAACGCCGCGTCCCGGATCTTCCGGTTAACCAGCACCTGGGCAATGCGACGCTCCTGCTCCTCCGGAGGTGCCTCGACCAGAGCGCGGGCCTCGGCGTCGAGGTAGCCGGGATCCAGCTCGAGCCGGATGGCGTTCTCCGGCGCCAGCGTCTCCCGCAGGCCCGCCCGGACAATCGCGCCGAACTCGGCGTCGGTGACCGTCCTCAACGACCGCCCCTGCATTGCAGCGCCGATGCGGCTGGGGTTCTCGACCTGGCCGAGGAAGCCCTCGTAGAAGCCGCCCGGCCGACGCAGGGGAACGACGGCATCGAACGGCAGGTAGTCGGCGATGACGGCGTAGGTGAACCCGGGCTTCGCGGGATTGGGCACCAGGTCGACTAGGCGGGCGACGGCGACGTAGCCTTCCCGTCCTCCTCCGCGCCGTGGTTCGCGGTAGACGATCCAGTCGCCAAGGGAGCGCTTCGCCGTTTCCAAGTAGCGGTTCGGGAAGTGGTATCGGCAGGTGATGTCGTCGTCGTAGACCGTGCCAGCACGGGTATCGAAAGCGCCCTTCACAGGATCATCCACGTGAGCATAGTAAGGAATAATGCGATGCCTTGCACTGCTCCCATAACGCCTCCTTCAACTGGTGGCGTACATACGGGATCCATCGCCGCCTTGTATCATTGTGAGGATGCCGCAATCGGCGGAAAGGGAGAGGGCGGCCCATAACCGGTCAGGCGTCGCGCCGAAAATTCCGGCCGGCCCGGACCGCAGCCGGGTCCACCCGCCCTCGTCGAGAGCCAGGCGGAGCCGCTGCGTCCCGTCTCCGTTCCGCGCGATTGACCAACGGACGTGCTGAGCCAGCACCCAGGACAGGATCACCTCGCGCCACAGCTCGCGCATTGGCCGGCCGGAGAGGGCGGCGAGGCGCCGGCTTGCTCGGTCCAGCGGCAACCGATCGGGATGGCCGCCGAGATGTCCCCGCGCCGCACCCTCGAGCCCCGCCGCCCGCAAGCCCGCCGCCATGGCGTCCGTGTAGGCCAGGGCCCGTAGGGCGAGCCCCGGAACACGTTGGCCTCCCTCATCTTGCGCGATAGCCAGAGCCCGCATGAGGAAGAGGACGTCCGTCTCCTCCCGGTATGCGCAGGCCGCGGGCCACCCGTCCCGGCCTCCCCGCTCCGCGGCGAGGGCGAGGTAGCCTCCGACACTCGACGCGTCGGCACCCTCCTCGACGGCGCGCGCAGCGGCATCCGCATCCCGGACGAGGTCGTCGCTCCCGACCGCCTCTCCGGCCGGGATCCGGCCCAAAATCCAGGAGAGCATCGCCTCGAGGGCGAGCCGCTGCAGCTGCCGCGCCTGCAGCGCACCGAAGAGCAGAAGTGTCCCACGGTCGGCCTCAGGTCCGTCGACCACTGCCCCAGAACGGAGCCGGCCGGAGGCGAGCGCGCGCCGCACCTCCGCCTCACTCAGGGAATCCCTATTTTGCCGGAGAACAGACCGGACGAGCAGCAACGCGCGGCGCCGCGCCGCAGCGAGGCGTGCGCCGGGTCGGAGCCCCGCGTCGAGGAAGAGCGCGCGGAACGTGTCGCGCTCGACCTCCGTGGGCGCGGTAACGTCCCACAACCCGTACAGCGCGAGCGCCTCCTCCGGCGTGATGGAGAGATCGCCGGGCGCGAGGAGTTCCGCCGGAAGCCTGCGGCCGACGGCCTCCTCGAAGGCGCGCACCGCCGGCATAGCGTCGGTCGATGGCGCGAAGGTGCCGGCAGGTCGTGGCTCGAGCCACCGGAGCGCCTTGATCGACGGCCCGTACTGGATCGGGGCCATGAGGGCGGTGCTCCAGCGGCGCGAACTCCGCAGCTTGTCCCACTCGGCACCGCCGAACCGGTAAGACCGTCCGTCCCTGGGACGCGGCAGGTACTTGGTGAGAACGTTGCGGCCCGGCAGGCCCACCTCGGCCTCCGCGAGGAGGTGCGACCAGAGGAAGAGGACTTCCCAGCGGTCCACGAGGGCCTGGAGATCGTCTGCCCGCGTGGCGGCTTGGCCCCTGCTCTCGAACACCTCCCGGGCCTTCCACCACGCCCAGGCCATGAAGACGTAGGGCCGGATTCGGGCAGTGACGTTGTTGAAGTCGGGCCAGGCGGCCGCCATGAGGTCGAGGTTCACCTGCCGCAGGCCGAGCGGATCGACGCCGCCCGCTTTCAGCTCCGTCGGCAGGAGGAGCGCGGGATGCCGCGCGGCGCCGAGCGCGCGATCAAGGTCTGCGAGGTTTGGTCTGGCGTTCATCGCCTTAGTCCCACGTTCAGGAGCACGCGCCCGCAGCAGGGCGCCGTCGCGACGCGCCCCGCGCGCAGCCGTCCCGCCTCGTTCCGGGGCAGTGAGATATGGCAGCGCGGGCAGACGTCCACTGAGGCATCGGGCCGGACCAGCAGGACGCGGTCCGACCGGCGCATGCCGGCCGCGACGTCTCGGATCGTCTCGGCCTCGGCCAGCCGGACCGAGGCCGGCATAGGGGGTAGGGGGCCACCGCCGCGGAGGGCCTCCTCAATCCGGCGCACCCAGTCCCAGCTCGTCTCCAAGCCGAGGACTGCGGACCACGCCTCCGCCCATGCATCCGGACCGTCGCCCGATGCGAGCCACGCCTCCAGCGGATCCTCGCCGCGCGGAGCGGCGCGCGCCGCCCAGGAGGGGGCGAGAGCCCCGCCGCACCACGCCTGGAGTGCCTCGTGCGCCAAGGCAGCCCGCGCGGGCCGGACGATGACGTCCGCCACCACCACTGCGACGAAGCACCGGTCGAGTTCGTCCGGACCGGCCGCCGCGGCGCCGAGCGGCATCGCCGCATCGCGCCACCGCCGGAGGGTCGCCGCGACGAGGAGATCCGGCTCCTCGACGTTCCCCGCGACAGCGCGGAGGAAGGGGAGGATCACGGGCAGCCTCTCCCGCGCGAGCGGGTGGGCAGGCGTGACCTTCCCGAAGAGGGCCTCAAGGACGCTCTCGACCGCATCACGCGGCACCCTCTCCGGCGATGGAGCGTCGGGGTCGTCGGCACGGGGATCAGAAAGCGCGAGCGCGACGGCCCCCGAAACCTGCCGATCCGGCCTTACGATATCCCGCCGG
Source organism: Teichococcus coralli (assembly GCF_009829925.1). Lineage (GTDB taxonomy): Bacteria > Pseudomonadota > Alphaproteobacteria > Acetobacterales > Acetobacteraceae > Pseudoroseomonas > Pseudoroseomonas coralli. The sequence continues at coordinate 2,217 of NZ_SNVJ01000024.1, read as the reverse complement.
AGAAGGGCAAGGAGACGATCGAAGGCGCCGGCGGAGGCGCCCCCGCTATTGGACACGAGGAGGTCCGCCGCCTCCGACGGACGGAGGTCCTCCAGTACGACGAGCCCGGCGGCACCGGACGCCTTGTCACCGTCCCGCTCGCCGGATCTGGACCGAAGCGTCCCGTCCAAGAGCGCCTCGGGATGTTCGGCGAAGAAGCCGAGAATCGCGGCGACGTCCTCCGCATCCCCCGCCCCGGCCAGGAGGCGCACGACGGCCTCGGCAACAGGGCCCCTCTCTCGGATGGCCGCGAGGGTGCCGTCGAGGACGAGCCACCCGGCAGCCTCGACCGCGTCGCGCGCGAGAACGAGCTGCGCGGCGCGGCCGAGCCGGAGGGGATCGCCGGTCTCGGCGACGGCGAGGGAGAAGCGCCCATCGTCTTCGACGCGGACTTCCACCTCCGGACCCTCCGCGAGGGCGGCCCGCCAGAGGCCGCCCGGCCTCTCCGCACCGAGGACGCGGCCGGTGATCCGATCCCCCTCGAGGCGGGCCGCCAAGCAGGGGGAAGATGCGAGAATGTCCTCCTCTCTCGCGTCCGCCGGGGCCGCCGGCTCCGCACAGGAACGCCAGCCGAAGCGCGTCGCCCCCGTGGCGATGCGCAGCACGCCGAGTTCGACGTTGCCCTCTCCAAGAAGCGCCGCCCGCGTCGCGTTGGCGCTGCCGGACAGGAGGAGGCGTCCGCGGCGGCAGACCACCTCTAGCAACTTCGCGTGAAGCGGCTTGCTGGGGTCGGCGAAGGCGCCGGACGCGACCGGCCGGACGGAGAGCCCCGCCGCGCGGGCACCGGCGAAGTCGAACCTCTCCGGTCCCTCGGCGGGGACTAGGACCGACACGGCGTCGCAGCCGAGCCGCGAGGCAAGCTCCACGACGGCGCCGGCGCCGCCAAAGTAAGGCGAGACCACCGTCAGCGCGGTGGCGCCCCCGAGATCGGCCGCCACCTCGACCACCGCCTCGACCATCGGCTGTTCGAGGGAGTGCAGGATCCGCACCGCCCCCCCCTCATGGCCCCTCCCGGCTGCGCGGCAGGCCTCAAGGAGGTCATCCGGCACCGGATTGCTGGCCGCGGCGATGCGGCCGCCGTCGGTCGTCGCGTTCAGCGATAGCAGCTCGAGGAAGTCGGCGAGGTCGCCGAAGGCCCGGGGGGTGGCCGCCGGGGAGAGGTACTCCGCCAGCTCGGCGTTCCGGCCCCAGCCGCGGAAGGTGAGATTTCCGGAGCCGATCGCGGCGCGGGGGCCGTCCTTTCCTGACAGGAGGACGAGCTTGGGATGGAAGATGCCGCGCTGGGAGACAGCGAGCGGGACGACGTCATAGAGTCGCCCCGCGTCGGTGACGCCACGCTCGCCAAGGGAAGCGCGATAGCCCTCAAGATCCACCGCGATCCGGGCTTGGCGGACGCCGCCCGCCCGCAATCCCTGCAGCACGACCGCCTCGAAGAATGAGAGGGAGAGCGAGTAGGTGGTGAAGAAGGCGGACTGCCACCCTCCGGCTTGGACGATCTCGCCGAACGAGATAGTCGGGACAACATCGCCCTCGGTCATGGACCCTCCAAACTAGACTCGAAGCGAGGTTCTGCAACTGTGCTTCGAAGTGCAATTGAGACGTAAAGAGAACGACGCTGACTATGTGCCTCTAGGACGTCCGAGCAGACGATCTGCAGAGGATCTGATCTTCCCCTAATTTGATGGACAGGGATCAGGCGGCACTGTGCTCCATCTGCTCCGGGGTCCTGTAGCCCAGGGCAGAGTGGATACGCTGCCGGTTGTAGTAGCCTTCGATGTAGGCGAACACGTCGCGTCTGGCCTCATCCCGCGTGGCCCACCGGCGCTGCTGAGCGAGTTCGACCTTGAGGGTGTGGAAGAAGCTCTCCATGGGTGCATTGTCCAGGCAGTTGCCGCGGCGGCTCATGGACTGCTGCATTCCGGCTGCCGTCAGCAGCCGACGATAGTCGTCGGCGGCATACTGGCTACCACGGTCCGCATGCTGCAGCAGGCCAGATGGTGGCTGCTGCCGCTGGATGGCCATGGTGAGCGCGGCGCAGGCGAGTTCCGCACGCATGTGCTCGCGCATGGACCAGCCGACCACCTTGCGGGTGGCCAGGTCGAGCACGGCGGCGAGGTAGAGCCAACCCTCACCCGTGGACAGATAGGTGAGATACTGTCGGCGAATTGCAGAGCGATA
>NZ_SNVJ01000023.1 GCF_009829925.1 Teichococcus coralli | reverse complement strand
CGGCGATATCGATCTTTCTCATCCCCATCATGGCCTCGAAGGCGCGCCTGGCCGCCGCTGGGTCGGGATCGGCGACGGCGGCCGTCAGGGCGCGTGGCGTGATCTGCCACGACAGTCCCCACCTGTCCTTGCACCAGCCGCAGGCGCTTTCCTGGCCGCCATTTCTGATGATCGCATCCCACAAGCGGTCCGTTTCCGCCTGGTCGTCGGTTGCAACCTGGAACGAGAAAGCCTCGCTGTGCCGGAACGCGGGTCCCCCGTTCAGGCCGAGACAGGGAATCCCCATCACCGTGAACTCGACCGTCAGGACATCGCCCCGCCGGCCCGCGGGATAGTCGCCGGGCGCGCGATGAACAGCGCCCACCGCGCTGCCCGGGAATGTCTCGGCGTAGAACGTCGCGGCCTCCAGGGCGGTGCCGTCGTACCAGAGGCAGATCGTGTTCTTGCCAGCCATCTCGGTTCTCCCGGAGGGGATGGCCACAGGACCACCCTGGGCCATGGTGCCGTGAGCTTCGTGCCCGCGGCCGCGCCGCGGCCGGAGGCGATGCAGATGGAGCAGAAATCGCTTGCCGGACCGGCGCCAGGCGGAGGGTGGCGAATGCGGCGCTGGATGTCACGGACAGTTCCGCGCCCGCCCGCCCGCGCCCGCCCGCCCGCGGTGACGCTCGCGCGCGGTGACGAAGGTGCTGGTCCGCGCGGCGCGGCGGCTTCAGCCCGACCGGAGGGCCGAGCGGCCTGGATTTCAGGCAGGAAGGACCCGAGCGGTCCGCCGTCTGGCGCCCGCTCCTCCCGCATCACCAGGGCGGCTGCCCAAAGCCGGGGATCCGGCGCAGCGCCCGGCTGGTTTTCAGGGGCGCCAGAGACCGGCTTGCGGGTGCGCCGTGCCAGGGCCGGAGCCATTGCGGCAATCCGCCGCGCGCTTGCGCCTGCGCACGCTAACCAAGACTTAGCGTGCGCAGGCCGGGCAAGGCGCCGGTTGCCTGCTTCGGCGCCCCTGCAAGCGACGCCTCGCAAGGGGAGCGTTCTCGCCGCGCGCCCCTCCTCCCGCCGCGCAAGCCTGCGCCGTCGGCGGCTCTGGAGCCGGCATCGTCGAAGCCGGTGGACGCGGCGCTGCGGGCTGGGTTCTGCCGTGCCGGTCGCAGGCTCAACCGGAAGCGCGCCAGCACCCGCTGTTCTTGCGCTGTCCCGGCCGCGTCGCCGCGGCATTCGGCGGCAGTGATCCGGACGACCTGCCGGAGAACCAGGCTCTCCAGTGGGCGAACACGCCGTTCCGCTCGGATCGCGACGCCGTCCATTTGTTCCGGAGGGACGGATGGGGAAAGGCCGCCCTGCCTGCGGCGGCCCGCCTTCAGCCTTTCGCGCTGCGGGTCATGGCCGGGTCATGGAAGACGGCCTCAGATCTCCGGTTCCTGGGTGGCGCTGTGGCCGTAGATGCGGCCTGGCACGTCGGCGGTATGGAATTCCGGGTCGCCGCCGCCGGCGCGCTCCAGATGCGACTTCAGGCTTTGCAGCGCCGCCTCGGCGCTGAGCCGCGCAGCCTCCTGGGGGGTTTCGGGCCCGGTGGGATCGGCGGCCGGCGCGGTGTCGCGCGCCAGGTGCAGGGTGAGCCGCGTCACCTTTTCCACCGGCTGCACCCGCCATTCGCCGGCGGGGCTGAAGGACCAGCGGATGATGCCGGTTGCCGGATCGCTTTCCAGTCCCTCGCCGGGCAAATCGGTTTCCTCGCGCCGCAGCTGCGGCAGCCAGTCGCGCAGATGGGCGGGGTCCGCCAGATAGGCGAAGACCTCGCCGGCCGGCCGGGCAATGGTGATCTGCTGCTCCATGCCCGCGCAACGCTTGAGGCGAAGCGGGGTTGCGGCGGCGCATCCCCGTTCCGCCGCAATCCCGCCGGGCGCGCTCCGAGAAACCGCCGGGCGCCTCCGGCGTCACTGCCAGAGCAGCGGAAGGGATGCGCGACGATGGCAACGCCGGCCTGGCCCCGGCCCAGCGTGGTTCTGCCCTGCCTCGCCCGCCGGCCGGAGGGGCTGAAGGCCGGTCTGCGGGCGGTGCCGGAGGAAACCGCCGTTGCGCTGACCTATGGCAGCGCCACCCATGCCGTGATGATGGCGACCCCCGCCGACCTGCCCGATCTGGGCCTCGGATTCAGCCTGACGGAAGGGCTGATCGCGCATCCCGGCGAGTTGACCGGGCTGGAGGTCCTGCCACGCCCCGCCGGCATCGAGATCCGCATGGAGCTTGCCGGCCTCCGCGAGGAAGCCTTCGCCCGCCGCCGCCGCCGCCTGGCGGGGCCGCTCGGCTGCGGCCTCTGCGGCATCGAGAGCCTGGACGAGGCGACGCGCGATCTGCCCCGCGTCGCCGCCCCGACGCGCCTTTCCGCGGCGGAGATCGGCGCGGCGATGACGGCGCTGGCCGACGGTCAGGCGTTGCACCGCGAGACCCATGCGGTGCACGCCGCCGGGTTCTGGCGCCCCGGCCAGGGGCTCGTGGCGCTGCGCGAGGATGTCGGCCGGCACAACGCCCTGGACAAGCTGGCGGGCGCCCTGCTGCGGCAGGGCCGGTGCCCCGCCGAGGGCGCGGTGGTGCTGACCAGCCGTGTCTCCGTCGAGATGGTGCAGAAGACGGCCCTGCTCGGCGCGCCTCTCCTGCTGGCCGTCTCGGCGCCGACCGCCCTTGCCGTCCGCGTGGCGGAAGGGTGCGGCATCACCCTGGTGGCGCGGGTGCGCGGCGAAGGGTTTGAGGTCTTCAGCCACCCCCAGCGCATCGCCTGACGGCGCCGAGGCCTGGAGCGGCCGGCAGGCAGCGCCTATTCTGCGGGCCCCTTGCTGCCGGACCCTTCGCCTGATGCCGTTTCTTTCCTTCAGCCCCTTCCTTCTGGCCTGACGCATGGCGCAGCAGGACCTGGGCGGCTTCACGCAGCAGGAGAAGGGCGGCGGGGTGGCGCTGATCACCGTGCGGCCCGCGCGTGCTTCGCTCGCCTTTCTGGCCGCCACGGGGCTTCTGGGCGCCCTGTTCGGGCTGCCGGCACTGGCCGTTCTGCTGGATCCCCGGCGGCATGACGCGATTTCCCTGGCCGCCGCCCTTTGTGCCCTGCTGATCCTGACCGGGGCCGTCATCGCCTTCCGGCGGGCGCGGCGCGGGCGTGGGGAACGGCGCATCCGGCTCGCGCCGGAGGGAATCACCCTGCCGGAGCGGCATGTGCCCTGGTCCGTGGTGCGGGAGCTGCGCGCCGAACAGCCGGCGGCGGCGCGGCAGCCTGCCACGGGGGTTTATGGCCTGGCCGCCAACGTCGCGGCGCAGCAGCGCGCGGCCGAGGCGCGCCTGCTGCTCGACACCGTGGAGAGCACGGAGCCGCTGCTGGTCGCGGAGGGGCTGGGCATCGCCGTGGCCGAGCGGCTGCGCGACGCTATCCTGCGGCGACGGCCGTGAAAAAGGCCGTGAAAAAGGCCGGGGGAATTCCTGCCCCCGGCCTTCTGACGTCAGAAGGTCCGCCTCAATAGGGCAGCACCCGCTCCATCAACTGCTGGCCCCAACGCGGCCGCTGCAGGTCGCTCGACACGCCGCGCCCGCCATAGGCGATGCGCGCCTCGGCGATCTTCTCCGAGGCGATGCGGTTGTTGGGGCGGATGTCCTCTGGCCGCACCAGTCCGCGCAGCTGCAGCTCGCGCAGCTCGTTGTTCACACGGATCTCCTGCGAGCCGGCGATCTCCAGGTTGCCGCTCGGCAGCACCCGGACCACGGTCGCGGCCACCTGCAGGCGGATCTTCTCCGTGCGGCGGATCTTGCCGGTGCCGTTGGCGGTGCTGGCGCCGCCCAGCTCCGCCGCCGGGTCCAGCTCGCCGCCGAAGGCCTTGCCCAGAACCCCCTGCAGGCCGAACAGGAAGGGCACCCTGAAGTTCTGGCTGCCCTTGTGCTCCAGCTCGGTCTTGTTGTCGAACTGCGCGCTGTCGTCGATCTCGATCTCGACGGTCAGCAGGTCGCCCACCGCGCGGGCGCGCTGGTCGCGGAAGAAGGTGCGGCTGCCCGGCCGCCACAAGGAGCCCACCATGGTCGGGCCGCCCAGGAGCGGCCGTGGACGGGTCGCGACGTCCATCGGGCTGTCCACCATCTCCTCGGCGGGGATGCTGCTGATCGCGCCGGGCGCCGAAATCGGCGGCGGCTGCTGGAAGTGTCCCCAGCTGTCGCAGCCGGCGAGGCCGAGCAGCAGCGCCGCGCCGGCCAGGTTGCGAGCGGCCGCGGTCCGGCCCGGCGGCATCGGCTTCTTCCCCCTCATGGCGCGCCGCGCACCTCGGTGGTGCGCTCGGCGACCACCACCGCGCGGATGGTGCGGTTGCTGCCGGGATTGTGGACGCGGATCTCCTCGCCCACCGCGCCATCCTCCATGGCGCGCCCTTCCAGTTCGAGCGTCACGCCGGCGCTCTTCCAGAACACCCGCACCGTTTCGGTGGAGTGCACCGCCAGCGGCTCACCGACATCGCGGTCGCGCAGCGGCAGGCCGTCGCGCACGCGGCGGCGCATCTCCTGGCCCACGAGGTCGCGCGCCGCCTCGATGAAGGCGGCACTGTCGCGGCGTGGCGGCACCGCCTCCAGGTCTTGCGGCCGCAGGATGTCGCCACGCTCCAGGGTTCGGGTGGCATGCCACACCTCGCGCGCCGCGGCCGGCGCAGCGCCGGCCAGCAGCGGCACCGCCAGGGCGAACAGGGGAAGAAGGCGCATCGCTGCCGCCCTCAGCGCACGTTGTTGGCGGTCTGCAGCATCTGGTCGGTCGCCTCGATCACCTTCGAGTTCATCTCGTAGGCGCGCTGCGCCGCGATCAGCTGCGTGATCTCCTGCACCACGTTGACGTTGGAGGCCTCCAGGTATCCCTGGCGAATTTTCGCAAAGCCGGGGTCGGAGGGCAGGCCCGTGGTCGGCTGGCCGGAGGCGTCGGTCTCCAGGAACTTGTTGCCGCCGGTCGCCTCCAGCCCTGCCTCGTTGGGGAACATGTACAGCTCCAGCCGCCCGACATTCTGCTGCTGGCCATTGGCGTCGGTCACCAGCACCTCGCCGGCCTGGTTCACCGTCACGTCCTTGGCGTCGGCCGGGACGGTGATGGCCGGGTTGACCGGATAGCCCTCGGTGGTGACGAGCTGGCCCTCGGGGGAGAGCTTGAAGCTGCCGTCCCGCGTATAGGCCACGGTGCTGTCCGGCAGGGTGACGCCGAAATAGCCGCGCCCCTCGAGCGCCAGGTCGTAGCGGTTGCCGGTGTCGGTCAGCGAGCCCTGCAGGGTGATGCGGTTGACCGCCGAGTTGCGCACGCCGAGGCCGACCTGCGTGCCCACCGGCAGCACCGTGCCCGCCTCGGAGGAGGCGGAGCCGACGCGCTCGGAGGACTGGTAGATCAGGTCCTGGAACTCCGCCTTGCGCCGGGTGAAGGCGGTGGTGGAGACGTTGGCGATGTTGTTGGCGATGACCTCGACATTGGTCTGCTGGGCCTGCATGCCGGTGGCCGCGATGCTCATGGCGCGCATGGTGTGTGTCCTTCTGAAGCCGCGCGTGGGTCAGGGGAGGCCAGGGGGGAGGCGGGTCAGTTCGAGCGCCCCAGGGTCTCTATCATTTTTCGCATACGATCGTCGTCGTCGGCAACGATCCGTTGCATGCTCTCATAGGCCCGCTGGATCAGCGTGAGGTTGGAAAGCTCCTGCACCGGCTGCACGGTGGAGGCCTCCAGCGCCCCCTGCTGCAGGCGCACCCCCGGCGCATTGGCAGGCACCGGCTGCACGTCGGCGGGCGGGATCTCCAGCAGCCCGTCGCCGCCCTTGCGGATGCCGCGCGGGTCGCCGCCGCGGAACAGGCCGAGGCGCCCGGCCTGCTCGATCCGTCCTTCCACCGTGGCGAGAATGGTGCCGTCGGTGCGGATCTCGACCTTGCCGACCTGCTCGGGCATCAGGATGGGCGCGCCGCCCTCGTCGAGCACCGGGCGGCCGCTGCTGTCCACCAGCGTGTTGTCGGGCGCGATGTGCAGCCGGCCGTCGCGCGTGTAGCCGCGGCCGCCGCCCGGACGCTCGACGGCGAGATAGGCGTCGCCCTCGATCGCCAGGTCGAGCGGGTTGCCGGTGGAGGCGATGGTGCCGGTACGGGTGTCGAGATAGGTGGCGCGGTCCTGCACAAAGGCGACCTCGCGCCCCGGCACCTCCAGCCGGCTGACATGGGTCTGGAACAGGGTGCGGTCGCCGCGGAAGCCGGTGGTGTTGGCGTTGGCCAGGTTGTTGGCGGTGACGTCGAGCTGCTGGCGCAGCGCCATCTGGCCGGAAAGGCTGACGATGCTGGGGCTGTCCATCTCAGTTCTTCCGTGTATCCGGCAACAGTTTCTCGATCTGCCGGCTGCGTGTGATGGCCGCCCGCATGGCCGCCACGCCGCCCGCCGGCGCGGCCGCATGGCTCGCGCTCAACTGCAGCAGCGCCGCCGTGCCGCTCTGCGGCGCCAGCAGCTCGGCCGGCACGGCGGGAGCCTGGCGCGCCAGGGCGGCGGCGCTGGCCAGCCGGGTGGTGGCTTCGGCGCGCGCCGCCGGCTCCAGCGCCGGGTCGCGCAGCAGCCCGGCATAGGCCGTGGCGGCTTCCGGCCAGGCCTTGGCCTGGAACAGCAGCGCGGCGCGCGCCTGGCGGTCGGCCATGTCGGAAAGGCCGGCCAGCTCGGCGGCCGCCTCCTCCGGCTTGCCCATCCGCGCCAGGGCAGCGCTGGCGGCGCGGTGCACCGCCTCCGCCGGCGGCAGGGCGCGCAACAACGCCATGGCCCGCTGCATGTCGCCCTGGGCGGCGCTCGCCTCGGCCCGCGCCACCAGCAGCATCGCCTCAGGCTGCTGCCGCGTGGCGGGGGTGAGTTGCCGGGCGGTGTCCAGCGCGGCGTCGCTCAGCCCCTCGTCCAGCATCAGGCGCAGCGCAGCCTTGCGGATGTCGTCGCCACGCTCGCCGGGCGTGGCATAGCCCTCGTACTGCCAGTACAGCGCCAGCCGTTCGCCGGGCGGCGGCGGCGCCACGCCCTTGGCGTCCACCAGCACCAGGCGCAGCGCCTGCGCGGCGAGCCGGGCGCCGCGGCTTTCCATGCTCGGCCGCAGCGAGGCCTGGCTGGCGCCATCGGCCACCGCCAGGGCAGCGCCCAGGTCGCCCCGCTCCAGCAGCCGCTGGGCGTAGAGAATGGCCGCCTCCTCGCCGAGCGGATCGAAGCGGTAGGTGCGGCTGAAATCGAGCAGCTGCTGCTCCGCGCGCTGCCCTTCCGGGCCGGGGCGGTCGAAGTTCAGCGCCGCCAGCCGGGCGCGGGCCTGCAGCGCGGGCACCCAGTGCCCGACCTGCGCCGCCTTCCGCAGGTACAGGACCTCGTCGGCGCGGTTGCCTTCCAGCCGGGTCAGCCGCGCCAGCAGCCAGCTGCGCAGCGCCGCCTGGTCCGGCCGCAGGTCGCCGGCGGTGCGGATGGCGCCCACCAGGCTGCGCAGCGTCTCGGCATCCTCCTCCACCGCATCGGCCATGATGCCGGCGAAGGCGATGCGCAGGTTCTGCGGCACGTCGCGCAGGGCGGTGCGGACGGCCGGGGCCAGCCGCGCCAGCGTCGTGGCCTCGCCGCCCAGCGCCGCCACCAACCCGCGCCACAGCGGCAGGTCGGGGCGGGCGCAGTCCGCCGCCTCGGCCAGCAGGGGCGAGGCGGGGTCGATCGGCTGGCGCGCCAGCAGCCGCGCCACGTCGCGCACGCGCTGCAGCCGCTCCAGCGCCACCCCGCCGGGCTGCTCGTCCAGCGGGGCGGAAAGCACGTTCAGCGCCTCCGGGGCGAGTTCATGGCCGGCATAGAATTCGGCGAGCGCCGCCGTCTCGGCGGCACCCCGGTCGGACCTGGCCAGCGCGGTGCGCAGGGCCACCAGCCCGTCGGTGAACTCCTGCGTGCCGGCCCAGGCCTGCAGGCTGAAGGCGGGGGCGAGGCAGGCGGGCTTGGCGGCCGCCTCGGGCGGCGGCGCAAAGCGGGGATTGGGTGCCGGGCCGGCGGCACGGGCGGGCGGAGGCGGAGATGCCGGTGCGGCGGATGCGGCCGGCGCCGGCGCGCCGTTCAGCAGCGCCAGCTTGCGCACCATGTCCTCGCGCAGCGCCGCCAGGTCGTCGGCCGGGCCGGGCGTCTTCTGGCTGTTGCCGGTCGTGGCGGCCGGCATGGCCGCCGGCGCCGCGGCGGGAAGGGAGGGGGGTGCCAGGGCCGGCACGGGCGGCGGCGCAGCGGCAGGGATGGAGGCCGGCACGGGCGCCGCGGCCGGGATGGGCGGCGCGGCGACCGCCGCGGGCGCTTCCGGCACCGTGGGCGCGGCCGCGCGCGCGGGGCCGCGCAGCAGGGCGATGGCCTGCTGCTGGCTCATCAGGCCGAGCTTGACCGCGTCATCCAGCAGGCGGCGCCGCGCGGCGGCGAGCTGGGCCGGGCTCTGCGCCTCGCGGGGCGGCTCGCCGGCGGCCGGCCGCAGGTCCACGTAGAGCATGCCGTCAAAGGCGCCGGTCTCGGCCACGCAGTCGCAGGCCGGGCGCAGCCGCAGCACGGTCTCGCCGTTCTCCTGCCGCGTTTCAGTGCCGGCCAGCTCGTTGATGCGGCGGAGCTCGGAGGCGTCCAGCCGGTACGAGCCGCGCAGCCGCAGCTCCCAGTCATTGCCGGCGCGCCGCAGGACATGGGGCGGAATACGGCCGAGATGCAGCACCACCCGGCCACGGTCGGCGTGCTGGCCGCTGCGCAGGCGCACCGGCGTCGCGGCTTCGGCGGAGGCGGCCGCGGCGGGCGGCGCCTCCTGGGCGTGGCCGGGCAAGGCGAGCAGCAGCGGCGGCAGCGCCAGGCTGGCCAGCAGCAGGGCAGGGCGCATCGGCGTTATTCCCCGCCACCCTCGCCGTCGGCCTTGGCGCGCCCGGCCTCGCGCAGCTGCTCCTCCATCTGGTCGAAGCTCGGCTGCAGCTTGGTCGGCACCGACTGCCGGCCGACCTCGACGCAGATCTGCGGCGAGAGGTTTTCCAGGTAGCTGGTGATCACCGAGCGGGTGACGTCGAGCATGCGCCGCTCCTCCTCGAAGATCGCCTTCAGCCGCGCGGCCATCGGCCCGACCAGCCCATAGGACAGGAAGACGCCGAGAAAGGTGCCGACCAGCGCCGAGCCGATCATGTGGCCGAGGATCTCCGGGCTCTCGCTGATCGCGCCCATCGCCTTGATGACGCCGAGCACGGCGGCGACGATGCCGAGCGCCGGAAAGGCGTCGGCCATGGTCTGGATCGCCTTGGCCGGCTTCATGTTCTCCGCATGGCGCTTGTCGATGGCGGTCTCCATCATCTCGCCGATGCGGTGCGGGTCCTTGTTGTTCAAGGTGACGGTGCGCAGCGTGTCGCAGATCGTCGCGCGCAGCGCCGCGTCCTGCATCAGCCGCGGGTAGCGGCTGAAGATGGCCGAGCTTTCCGGCTGCTCGATATGCTTCTCGAGCTTCGCCGCGCCTTCCTTCTGGTGCGTGCGCAGCAGCAGGTAGAGCAGGCAGAGCAGGTCGGAGAAGTCCCGGCGCTGCCAGCTCGACCCCTTGAACACCTTGCCGAAGGCCTTGAGCGTCTTGGCCAGCAGCGCACCGTCGCCGCCGATCAGCAGCGTCATGAAGCCGCTGCCGCCGATGACGAGCAGTTCCGGGCCGAGGGCGCCGAGAATGACGCCCATCTTGCCACCGGCGATCAGGTAGCCGCCGAAGACGGCAAGGAAAACTCCGAAGATTCCGGCGATCTGGATCATCGATTGGGACGGCCCCGCAGGTTGCGACGGTCGGCGCTGAAGCTCACCGATGGCTTGCTCTTACCATTTCGCATTCTTCTGTGCTATGAGCATTTTTCGCAAAAGCGACAGAAAGGCCCGAGCATGCCGACCTCCGTTGCCCTCCAGGCCGCCCTGGACAAAAGCGGCCTGGGTGCCGCCCGCCCGCGCACCGAGACGCTGGGCCGCTACAAGGTGGACAGCGCCGTCGCCGGCGCGCTGCGCAACGCCGCGCAGGCGACCGGGATGGATTTCGAGGTGCTGGCCGCCAAGGCGGCGATGGAAAGCGGCTTCCGCGCCGACGCGCAGGCCTCCACCTCCTCCGCCCGCGGCCTGTTCCAGTTCATCGACCAGACCTGGCTTGGGGTGGTGCAGGCGCACGGCGCCGAGCACGGCCTGGCCGAGGAGGCGGCGGCGATCACCCGCCAGGGCAGCCGGCTCACCGTGTCCGACCCGGCGCTGCGGTCCCGCATCCTGGCGTTGCGGGAGAATCCGGAAATCGCCGCCCGGCTCGGCGCCGAGCACCTGAAGGACCTCGGCGACGCGCTGGCCTCGGCGATCGGCCACCGGCCGGACGCGACCGAACTGTATCTCGGCCATTTCCTGGGCCTGCGCGGCGCCGGCGAGCTGCTGCAGAAGGCCGCCTCCGATCCGCAGATGGCGGCCAGCCAGGTGCTGCCCGACGCGGCGCGCGCCAATCCGGCGATCTTCCGCGGCGGCGACGGGGCGCCGCTCTCGGTGCGGCAGGTGATCGACAAGCTGCGCGAGCGGGTGAACAGCACCTATGCGCAACTCGGCCTGGAAGCGCCGAGCGGCCCGGTGACAATCGATCCCTCCGCCTCGGCGCAGGCGGCCAAATCCGGTGCGGCGGTGGCCAGCAACGAGCCCTTCTGGTGGGGCAGCGGCGCGCCGGCGCGGGTGGCGCATGCGCCGGAGCAGTCGATGCTCTCGACCCTGATGGAAGTGTTCACGCGGATGAACAAGGCAGGAGCGCAGCGCGCCGCGGGCGAGGACCCTCGCAGCCTGCCCGCCGATGTGGTGGCGGCGCTGCACCAGGGCAGCGATGCGGCGGCCGAGGCGCGCAAGGCCTACGGGGCCGGCTGAAAGAGCCCTTGCCCGCCGTTGGCGCCCGCCCAGGGGAAGCGGGCGCCAACGGCGCGGGAAAGGATCAGGCCTGGGCCGCCGCGGCCACCGCAAGGGAGGGGGACGGCCTCGCCGCCCGGCGCCGGTGCCCCTCGCGCCGGACATCGGCGCCGTGCGCATGCCCCGCCGTGTAGCAATGGCGCATCGCAGCCAACAGGACGTCGGGGACGGGGACCGCCTGCAGTCCCGGCAGGCCCGCTGCGCCGGCGATGTCACGAAACTGTCCCTGCAGGCCGTCGCGCCGGCCCAGGGCCACGGCACGCTGCAGCAGCGCTTCGGCAAGCCCCTCCCAGTCCAGGGCGGGGGAGAAGGGGGTGAGTCCGTTGTCGGGCATGGGGGGGCTCCGGGGGGGGGGAGGACGGTCAGCGGCAACGCCGGCCGTCAAGGACATACTGACTTTTTCGCCGCTCCGTATCAAGAATTTTTCGCAGAGCTTTGTAATGTCACGCCCCGGCCCGGCACAGGGGCCCTCCCGGACCAGCGCGGTCAGTTGAGGCGGCGCGGGGGCCTCCGGCGCGGTGCCTGCCGGGGTTTCCTGAAGCGTCCGTGGTGCGGCCTGCTCCGGCTGGCCCGCCACCATCCGCCGCGGCCGTCCGCCAGGGCAAGGGGCATGCCATGGACGCCGCAGCAGAGCACCAGCCCCAGCCGGACGCGGAGGTGCCGCAGGCACGCGTTGCAACCTTCCAGGCGGAGGCGTGCGCAGGCCCGCCCCCGCCCCCGCCCCCGCCCCCGCAAGGCCATCCCGCTTCTGCGATGCCGGGTCAGGCGGCTGCATCGGCCTTGGCCGCCCATTGCTCCGCCAATCCCAGAAAGGCCAGCGGCACGCGGCCGTGAAAGACCGGCAGGCGGCGGAGCGGGGATGGAACCGGGCGATCGATCTGCCTTCTTGGGGCGCGGCGGGATCGAACGGCCGCGGGAGAACGGCGGCCGGCGAGCGCAAGCGACGCGGCGGATTTGAGAAAAATCGCACGAATGCGCCCGGATGAAGCCCCGGATGAAACGAGGTGTCCGGGCCTTTCGGCAAGTTTGCGAAAAATTGTGGAATTCATGCGACTTCTTTCACCCTGTCCAGGTTCCCGCGGAGAAGTCGCCATGCCGCAGCATCTTTCTTTCACCCGGCCATTCTCGGCGGCCGCCTTGCTGGGGATGGCTGGTTTGGGCGCCAGCCTGGGCGCCGGACCCGCATTGCCCGCGCCCGGCTGGCACAGCCTGGTGGGATTGGCGGCCGGTGCCGCCGCCGCCGCCTGGCTTGGCCGGCGCGACCACCTGATGCGGCGCCGCTTTGCTGCCCTGCGGCTGCAGGTGGAGCCGCTGCCGGCGGCTCCGCAGACCTTGGCGGGCGTGGTGCGCTTTGCCAGCACGGCCCCGTTGGCCTGGTGCGCCCGGCAGGGTGAATGGTGCCTGGACTTGGCTCGCACGGAGGCTGACGACCTTCCCTGGCAACTGGACCTGCGCCGCGCCGGTCCGCCGGATGCGCCGGTTCGGCTGGCGCAGGCGGCCACGCTGGATGCCGTGCTCACCCTTTCGCGCCGCCTGTTCACGGGACAGGGCATGGCCCAGGCCGACGATCCTGCCCTGCGGGAGGCGGCCGGCCTGCTGGACTGCGACCTGGAATTCGTGCTGCCTGCGCCGCAGGGACGGATCACGGCCCTGGCCGAGGGCGGCTATGCCCTTCACGATGCCCGTGGCAGCCACGCGCTCTGTGCCGTCACCGCGAACGCGCTGCTGGGCGAGGTCAGCCAGGGCCGCTCCACCCAGGCCTGAGCGGCAGAGCCGGGAAAGCCCCGCCCTGCTGCCGCCCGAAGCGCACCGCCCAGCGGCAAAAGAAAGGCGGCAGAAGCAAGCTTAGGGAAGGTCGGGAGGAATTCCTTCCCCCCGACCTGGCACCCCGCTTCCATCAGGGGGTCGGGCTGCGGAAGGCCTCCCGGCGCCCGGCGATTTCCTGCGTCACCGCCAGCGCCGCCGGCGGCTCCATCTGCGCCAGGATCGGGCCTGCCTGCCGCTCGGGGATCTTCAGCAGGATCGCCGCGGCGCGCGGCGCCTCCAGCCGCTCCATCACCTTCGCCGCCTGCTGCGGCCGCATGTTCACGTAGAGGGCGACCAGCGCATCGACGTCGCCTTCGGCGGCCGTGCTTTCGCGCGCCACCATCTGCTCCATTTCCTGACGCAGCCGCGCCAGTTCCGCGATCTGCGCGCGCGCCAGCTGCTCCGCCGCCTGCAGCCGGGCCTCGCGTGCCTCAAGCTCGCGCATGCGCTGATCGATCTCGGCCTGCCGGCGGGACACCTCCATCAGCAGCCGGCTTTCCCCCGGGCGTTCCTCGCCGAGCGGATTGGGCCGCACCGCGCCGGCCAGCACCGGCGAGACGGTGGGCCGGGCGACCACGCCCTCGCGCAGCGCCATGGGGATCGGGGCGGCGGGCGCTTCCCGCGCCTGGAGCAGCGTGACGCTGAGGCGCGGCAGGGTGAAGCCGCCCTCGCTCAGCCCGGCGACGCGGCCGGGCAGCAGGGCGGCCAGGCTCAGCGCCATCAGCGGCAGGCCGGCGAGCGAGCGCAGCCGCCGCCGCGGCAGGGAAGGGTTGAAGGCGGGCGCAGGGGTCATGCGGCTCAATCCAGCTTCACGCGGATGGTGCGCGCCTCCGGCACCGCCGCCGCCGGGCTGGCGAACAGCAGCTCCGCCGCCAGCACGCTGCGCAGCGGCGGCTCGTCCGGCATGGCGGAGGCCAGCACGTCCGGCTCGGCGGCCAGGGTCAGCAGCGCCGGACCGAAGGCGGCAGGCTCGGGAAGGGCGGGCGCCGGACGGCCGGCCAGCCGCTCGGCCAGCCCCAGCGGCTCCACCAGCTCGCGTGGCGGCGCGGCGGCGCGGGCGCTCTGCAGCTTGCGGTTCTGCCGCAGCGCCTGGTCCAGCCGGGCGGCCACCTCCTCGGCCTGGCGCGAGGCGGTGGAAAGCTCCTGCACCAGCCGCCGGCAGGCGCCGAGCTTGCTGTCCACCTCGCCGATGCCGTCGCGCACCTTCTGGACGATGCCGCCGGCCGAGTGGTCCAGCCGGCGCGAGGCCGCGTCGAGCTGGCCGATCACGTCGCCGGCGCCTTCCAGCGCCGCGCGCAGCCGGCCCATCCGGCGGTAGAGCAGCCCGATCCATCCGGCCTGGGCGACCAGCGCCGCCAGGGCCGAAGCGTCGAGGATCTGTGTCAGCGTCATGGGATTCTCCTCAGGCTTCCTGGCCGGGCGCGCTGCCCGGCCAGCTTCTGTCGATCACGCACTCCTCCACGCGCAGCACCACGCGCTCGTCCTTGCTGGCGATCGCCGCGCGGCAGACCATCAGTTCCTGGCAGAACACCTCGATCGGATCCTCCTGCCGCCGGTCCAGCACGAAGACCGAGCCGGGCTGCCAGGCGGCGACCTCCGAGAAGGACATCACGCGCCGCTCGATCACGGCGGTCAGCTCGATGCCGGCGCGCGGCAGCTCCTCGGCGAGGTGGTTGCGCCAGATGGTGTCGCCGCCCTGCTTCTTGCCGAGCACCTCCTGGCTCAGCAGGTCCCGCACCGGCTCGATCGAGGTGTAGGGCAGCAGGAAGTCGATGTAGCCGCCGCGCCCTTCCATGGTGATCTCGGCGCGAAAGGTCAGCGCCGCGGCGGTCGGCTTGGTGATCATCGCGTAGCCCGGCGTGATCTCGAAGCGCTCCAGCCGGAACTCGGCGGGCGAGACCGATTCGAAGGCCTTGCTCATGTCCTGCGCGATGATCGAGACGAACTTCTCGACAAAGGTGCGCTCGATCGGCGTGTAGGGGCGGCCCTCGATCGGCTGCAGCGCGTTGCGCCGGCCGCCGAGCAGGATGTCCACGATCGAGCCGATCAGCCGCGAGTCCAGCGCGGCCAGGCAGTAGCCGTCCCATTCCTCGATGCGGATGACGCCGATCAGCGCCGGCAGGGTGATGGTGTCGAGAAAGGCGCCGACGCGCACCGGGCGGATGCGGTCGATGACCACGTCGGCGTTGTCGGCGGTGAACTTGCGGCTGGAGGTGGTCATCAGCCGCGCCAGGCGGTCCACCACGATCTCCAGCATCGGCAGCCGCTCGTAGCGCACCGCGCCGCCGACCAGCGCCTCCAGCCCGCGCCGCGGGCCTTCCTCGGCCACCGGCTCCGGGCCGCCGAACAGGTCGTCGATGTCGCCCTGGCCCATGGCGACGCCGGCGGCGCCCCAATCGGCCATGGGGTCGGCCACCGGGTCGGCTACCGGATCGGCTACCGGATCGGCCACCGGGTCGGGCCCGGCGCCGCCGGTCTCGTTCGTCCCGCTCATGCCTCAGGCCACCACGAAGCCGGTGATCAGCACGTCGCGCACGCGGCCCGGGCCGAGCACCAGGTCGAGCCGCCGGTGCAGGTCGCCGCGCAGCCGGTCCATGGCCAGGGCGCCTTCCATCTCGCTGTCGCGCAGGGTGCGCAGGTAGAGCACCAGGCTGTCGTAGATGCGGGGGCTGAGCAGGTCGGCCTGCACCATGGCGGGGTCGCCCTCGACCTCGACCGCGAGCTTCAGCCGCAGCTGCCGCGGCCGGCCGCCATTCGGCAGGGAGAGGGTCATCTCCGGAAATTCGACGAAGCTGGGCCTGCCCGCCGGCGGCAGGGCGGCTGCCGCGCCGCCCTCATCCGGCGTGGCGTCCAGGCCGGCCAGATGGCGCACGGCCTCCGCCGCGCCGGGGGCGAGGAACCAGATGCCGGCCGCGCCGCCGCCGAGCAGCAGGGGCAACAGGATGAGGACCGGCAGCAGGCGGCGCCTGCTGCCCTTGCGTCCCGGCTTTTCGGGATTTTTCGCGGAATTCTCCGCGAGGGGTGAGGCCATGATCGTGGTTCTCCCGGCGATTGCGATTTTTCGCGCGACAAGCGGAGTGGGCGAAGGTATAAACCGACACGTCTTCGCATGCCATGCTAAAAACATCCAATCAGGATGTCTCGCATAGAGTGGCAGGCGAATGGGAACGGGGGTCTGGGTGTCGCGCCCGGCTGCCCCGGCGCATCGGGCAAGGATGCGCCGGAAAGCCGGTCGGGGCACGCGCCAGCATGAGGCGATAGAAGGTCGATGCAGCAAGTTCGGACCCTGGGGCCTGGTTTCGATCTGGGAGGGCTGGGCGCCACGCTCAGGCGGCTCGGCCCTGCGAAAATTGGCGCTCTGGTGGCGGTGGGACTGGCGGCGCTGATCGCCGTGACACTGGTGGCACGCTCCGCCAACGCGCCCGATGGCCTGCTCTATGCCGGCCTGGAGGCCGCCGATGCCGGACGGATCGCCGCCCGGCTGGAGGAGCTGAAGGTGCCGGTGCAGGCGCGCGGCGATGGCGCCATCTTCGTGCCGGCCGATCAGGTGGCGCGGCTGCGCATGCAGCTCGCCGCCGAAGGGTTGCCGCGCCAGGGAGGGGTCGGGTACGAGCTGCTCGACCAAGCCAGCCCGATGCAGATGACCTCCTTCATGCAGCGCGTGCAGCGGCTGCGGGCGCTGGAAGGGGAACTGGCGCGCACCATCATCACCATGCAGGGCGTGCGCACCGCCCGGGTGCATATCGTGCTGCCGGAGCGTGAGAGTTTTTCGCGCGATGCGCCGCCGCCCACCGCCTCCATCACCGTCACCACCCATGCCGGGCAGCGGCTCGGCGCCGCGCAGGCGGCGGCGATCCGGCTGCTGGTGGCCGGCGCCGTGCCGCGGCTGCGGCAGGAGGATGTTTCGGTGGTTGATCCATCCGGCATCGTGCTGGCGGCCGATGGCGGGCCGGGCGCGATGGCCGGGCGGATCGGAGAAATTCGCATGGCCCAGGAACAGGCGCTCCAGAAGGCGGTGCTCGACCTGCTGGAGCCGATCCTCGGCCGCGGCCGGGTGCGGGCCGTCGCCTCGATCGAGGTGGAGGGCGCCCGCACCGTGGCGCGCGAGGAGACCTATGATCCGCTCGGCCAGGTGGAGCGCGGCCGGCAGACCCAGACCGAGCAGGAGAACAGCGAGGACGGCCGCGGCCAGGCGCCGGTGACGGTGGGGCAGAACCTGCCGAACCAGCAGGTGAACAACAACGCCAACCGCAGCACCTCCTCCAGCCAGCGCCGCAACGAGACGGTGAATTTCGAGATCTCCTCGAAGGTCGAGGAAACGGTGCGCGAGCCCGGCGCGGTGAAGCGCGTCAGCGTCGCCGTGGTGGTGGGCGAGGCCACCGATGCCGAGGGCAAGCCGGTGCCGCGCCCCAAGGAGGAACTGGACCGGCTGGCGGCGCTGGTGCGCTCCGCGGTCGGCTTCAGCGAGAAGCGCGGCGACATCGTGACGGTTGAGACGCTGCACTTCCTGCCGGAGGAGGGGCTTGGCACGCTGGCCTCGGCCGAGGCGGACGGAGTGCGGCTGAGCGGCCTGCAGCTGGCGATGATCGGCGGCGGCCTGGTGCTGAGCGCGGGCGCCGCCAGCCTGCTGTTCCGGCGCCGCCAGCGACGCCTGGTGGCCGAGGCCGCGGCGGCCGCAACCGCCGCCGCTGCCGCCGCCGCCGCCGCTGCCCAGGCGGACAGCATGGACGACGCCATCGCCACGGTGGGTCAGGACATCCAGATCCGGCTGTCCTCCCTTTCCGCCCTGCAGGAGATCATCGACCAGCGGCCGGATGAGGCGCTGGCGGTGGTCCGCGCCTGGATCGAGGAAGGGACGCCGGCATGATGCTGCGCCCCTTCCAGCCACCCCCGTTGCTGGCGCTGGTCGCCGACGAGGACGGCAGCGCCGCCGCGCGGCTGCGGGCCGAGGAGCGGATCCGTGCCTCGGCGATGGAGGCGGGGCGGCAGCGCGGCCTGGAGGAAGGCCTGGCACGTGGCCGCGCCGAAGGCCAGGCCGAGGGCCACGCCGCGGCGGAGCAGGCCCTGCGGGCCGAGCTGGCGCAGCGCGGCCGCCAGGGCGCGGCCGCCGCTGCCGTGGCGCTGGAAAAGCTTTTGGCCGACCACGCCGAGGAGCGGCGGCGGCTCGACGCCGAACTGCGCGCCACGGTGGTGGCGGCGCTGGAGGCGCTCTTTCCCGTGCTGCTGGCGCGCGCCGCCGGCGGCGAGGTGGCGGCGCTGCTGGCGGCGGCGCTGGCCGAGCGCGAAGCCGAGGCGATCACCCTGCGCGCCCATCCCGGCACGCTGGCCGCCGCGCAGGCGGAGGGATTTCCGGGCGAGCCGCAGGATGCCGGCCGGCTGCGGCTGCTGCCCGACAACACCATGCCGCCAGGCCAGGCCGAGGCGGCCTGGGCCGGCGGCGGCCTTGTCTATGATCCGGCCGCGCTGCGGGCGCAGGTGCTCGCCATCCTGGGCGCCCCCGGCCCCACCCAGACAGACGCGGCCGCGGCCGCACAGGAGAACCCGTCGTGAGTGAGAGCGCCACGCCCGAAAACCCGTTCCTGACCGAGCGCAAGCCGCGCATCATGGACATTCCGGTGAATGTGCAGGTGGTGCTGGGCAGCAAGCGCCTGCCGATGGCCGCGCTGTTCAACCTCAGCCGCGGCTCGGTCATCGAGTTCGACAAGAAGGTCGGCGAGCCGGTGGACCTGATGGCCAATGAGCGGCTGATCGCCCGCGGCGAGATCCAGATCACCGATGACGGGCGGCTGTCCATCTCGATCACCGAAATCGTTTCCTCGGCCGGCTGAGAACACCCCGAACAATGGCGCGCAGAATGCCGCTCGCGATGGCCAGGGGAGGCGCCGCCTCCCCTGGACCCCTCCGCCGGGGTGACCGTGTCACCCCGGACCCCGCCATTCGTTCGGAAGGTCCGGGAAACCCGGTTTCCTGGTGGGGGGAGTTTGGGGGGGGCAAAGCCCTCCTCAAGGCCGCCTTCCTGACGCTGGCCTTCCTGGTGATGGCGTCGCCCGCCTGGGCGCAGAGCGTCTCGCTGAGCCTCGGCCCGCAGGGCGCCCAGGCGGTGGCCAGCGGCGGGCAGAGCCTGACCACCAACGTGGTCGGCCTGATCGTCGCCACCACGCTGCTCACCATCGCCCCGGGCATCCTGGTGGTGGCGACCTCCTTCACCCGCATCGTCGTCGTGCTCTCCATGCTGCGCACCGCGCTCGGCCTGCAGCAGTCGCCGCCGAACACGGTGATCGTCAGCCTGTCGCTGTTCCTCTCCGCCTTCGTCATGGCGCCGGTGCTGGAGCATGTCTGGAACGACGCCGGGCGGCCGCTGCTCGACGGCGCCATCACCGAGGAGATGGCGGCGGAGCGCGCCATCCAGCCCTTCCGCGGCTTCATGGAGGCCAATGTGCGGCCGCATGACCTGGCGCTGTTCATCGACATCGCCAAGTGGCAGCCGCCGGAAGGCGCGAAGGACGCGCCGCAGGCCGCGCCGTCGGAGGAGGCCGTGAAGGATGCCAGGCTGCGCGCCGCGGTGCCGCTGCACATCCTCTCCGCCGCCTTCATCATCTCCGAGCTGAACAAGGCCTTCCAGATCGGCTTCCTGTTGTTCCTGCCCTTTCTGGCGATCGACATCGCCATCAGCTCGGTGCTGATGGGCATGGGCATGATGATGCTGCCGCCGGTGGTGGTGAGCATGCCCTTCAAGCTGATCTTCTTCGTGCTGGTGGATGGCTGGTCGCTGGTGGCCGGCGCGCTGACGCGGAGCTTCGCCACATGAGCGGCGCGGCCGCCGCGCCGCCGCGCCCGCGCCGCCGCCGTGCGCTGGCCTCGGGGCTGCGCCTCGCGCTGGCGCAGGAGACCGTCGCCGACAGCGCCGCGCTGGAGGAACAGCTGCGCGGCATCGCCGCCAGCCAGGGCGCGCCGCTGCCGCCGGAGGCCGACCTGCCCGAGATGCTGGCCCGGCTGGAGCCCGGCGGCGGCCTGCCGCCCGAGCTGCCGGCGGTGCTCGCCATCCTGCTGCTGCCCCTGCTCCGCCTTGAGCCCGTCCTGCCGCGGATGCGGCCTGATTCCCTGCCGCGGATGCGGCCCGATTCCCAGCCGCGGATGCGGCCCGAACCTCCGCTGCGGAGTGCCCCCCGATGAAAGCTCCCGAATCGCGCCGCGCGATGCGCCCCGTCGAGAAGGCCGATCCCCTGGCCGACGTCGCCGTGCTGTTCATGGCGCTCGACGAGGAGCGCATCCAGAATCTGTTCGACCGGCTGGACGAACCCGAGATCCGCGTCGTCAGCCGCGCCATGGCCAATCTCGGCAAGGTGGACATCGAGCAGGTGGAGCGGGTGATCGGCCGGTTCCGCAACGAGGTCGGACGCACCGGGGCGGTGATCGGCACGGCCGAGAGCACCGAGCGCCTGCTGCGCCGCCTGCTGCCGAACGAGAAGGTCAGCGAGATCATGGACGAGATCCGTGGTCCCGAGGGCAAGACCATGTGGGAGAAGCTGGCCAACATCTCGCCCGAGGTGCTGGCCACCTACCTGCGCACCGAGCTGGCGCAAACCGCCGCCGTCATCCTCGCCAAGCTGCCGGCCCAGCACGCCGCGCGCGTCCTGGCGCTGCTGCCCAAGGCCTCGGTGGACGAGATCATCCTGCGCATGGTGCGGATGGACAGCATCCAGAAGGGCGTTCTGCAGGACATCGAGCAGACGCTGCAGAAGGAGTTCATCACCAATCTCAACCGCAGCTACGAGCGCGACAGCTCGCAGATCGTGGCGGAGATCATGAACCGCGCCGACAAGTCGCTGGTGGATCAGCTGATGAAGCAGATCGAGGCGCGCGAGCCGCATGCCGCCTCGCGCATCAAGCGCATCATGTTCACCTTCGACGACCTGATCCGCGTGGACCGCTCGACCTTCGCCACCCTGGTCGCCGAATGTCCGGTGGACAAGCTGCAGATCGCCCTCACCGCCGCCTCGCCGGACCTGCGCGAGTTGTTCCTCGGCAGCATGTCGGCCCGCGCGGCGACGCTGATGCGCGAGGAGATCGAGAACATGCCGGGCCAGCGCCGCAAGACGGTGGAAGACGCGCAGACCGACATCATCACCATCGCCAAGCGCCTCTCCGATGAAGGCCGCATCTTCATCCTGGAGGAGGATGAGATCGGCGGCGAGTGAGGGGGCACGGTGCCATGAGCTCGGAAAAGGCACTCTCCCCGGTTTCGCCCGTCGCCGCGCCGGCCGAGCGCGAGGCGGGCGCCGGCTATGCCGCCGCCGCCCGCGCGCTGAGTGCCCTGCCGCCGCTCGGCGAGGCGGATGGGCCGCTGCAGCCGGCCGCGCATCCGCGGCTCGACGCGGCGGCGCTGCGCCGGGCCGGGCTGGAGGCGCTGCTGCCGGGCGGCCCCGCCGGCCTCGTGCTGCCGCTGGCGCTGGCGATGCTGCGGCCGGACGTGCGGCGCTGGCTCGGCGCCGGGCGCCTGCAGGCCCTGGCGGAGTTGCTGGGCCAGCCGCCGCAGGAAACCGCGGCGGTGCTCGATACGCCCCCCCTGCCGCCCGCCACGCTGGGCGACCCTTCGCGCTGGAGCGGCCGGCAGGTGCCGCTGCTGACGCCCGAGGGCGGCCTCGCCTGGCTGGACCTGTTCTGGCGGCCGGACCAGGCGCGGCGGCAGCGGCTGCGGGACCGGCACGTGCTGGCGGCGCGGCTGGACCTGCCGGCCAGCGGCCGCGTCGAGATCCGCGCCCGGATGGAGGATGCGCGGCTGGACGCGGTGCTGGAAACCACACGCGCCCTGCCGCGGGTGGTGGCGGCCGACCTTTCGGACGCCTTCGCCGCGCTGCTGCAGCGGCTGCGGCTGCAGGGCAGTCTGACGGTGCGGCACACGCAACAGGATCGTGGCACTTGAAATGCGAAAAATGACGGATGTAAAGATAGGCCTCGCCCCGCAGAGAGGCCAGCCCGCCGCATGAGCGCCGACGACCACCCGAAACGCCCGATCATCGTCAAGCGCCACCATGGCGACCACGACGACGAGCATGGCGGCCAGTGGAAGATCGCCTACGCCGACTTCGTCACGGCGATGATGGCCTTCTTCCTGGTGATGTGGCTGCTGTCCTCCACCACGGAATCGCAGCGCGAGGGCATTGCGCAGTTCTTCACCGCCTCCAGCATCCTCGACCTGCCCGCCGGGAACGGCGTGCTGGAAGGCGGCCGTTCGGTGCTGGTGGCCGGCGAATCCCACCAGGACTCCCTGACCCCGGTGAGCGACGGCGGGCTGCGCCAGGACCGCGAGGGCGGCGAGGCGGCGGGCGAGGGCGAGGCGCCACAGGCCGCGCCGTCCCAGGCGGCGGCGCAGCGCGACCCGATCGAGCGGCAGCGCTTTGACGCGCTGAAGGCCGAGCTGGAGCGGCAGATGCAGTCCGAGAGCCTGCACGAGTTCGCCCAGAACATTCAGCTCGAGATGACGCCCGAGGGGCTGCGGCTGCAGATCTTCGACCGCGACGGCGCGGCGATGTTCCAGCCCGGCGGCGCCGAGCCGACGCCGCGCCTGTCGCGCATCCTGGAGGTGGTCGGCAGCGTGCTGGTCAGCGTGCCGAACGAGGTGGTGGTGGCCGGCCATACCGACGGCCAGTCCTTCTCGCGCGGCAGCTACGGCAACTGGGAACTCTCCGCCGACCGCGCCAACAGCGCCCGCCGCTCGCTGGAGCGGGTCGGCGTGCCGGCGCGGCGGATGTTCCGCGTCGAGGGCAAGGCGGCGGTGGAGCCGCTGCTGCCGGAGGCGCCGGAGGATCCGCGCAACCGGCGGATCGCCATCACCGTGCTCCGGTCCGACGTGGTGGCCGAGGCGCGCGCGGCAGCACGCCGCAATTCTGGTGAGGCGCGGCGGTGAAGCCCCGCGCAGCCTCCGGTCCGCCGGCAAAAGCCGGCGCCGGTCCCCGACTGAATCTGGCCGGCTCCACGCCGGCCGCTCCCGCATCCTTTCGTTTGCTGAGGGACCGCCGATGACGGCCATCAACGCACTCCGCACCAGCACCTCCGGCCTGAACGCCCAGGCGCAGAAGCTGGCCGGCATTTCCAACAACATCGCGAACAGCTCGACCGTCGGCTACAAGCGGGTCGACACCCAGTTCGAGAGCCTGGTGCTGGAAGGCACCAGCAGCGGCTCCACCGCGCTGGCCGGCACCGCCGCGCACAACCGCGTCGAGATCAGCAAGGTCGGCCAGGTGCAGAGCACCGGCATCGACACCGACATCGCGGTGAACGGCAACGGCTTCCTGGTGGTGAACGAGGGGAGCGCCAGCGGCGGCAAGTATCTCGCCACCCGCGCCGGCTCCTTCCGCCCCGACGCCAACGGCAACCTGGTGAACGCCGCCGGCTACTACCTGCAGGGCGTGCAGCTCGGCGCCGACGGCCTGCCGGTGGGAAATCTCGGTGACAACAACCTGGAAAGCCTGACCACGGTCAACGTCAGCAACACCTCCGTCGCCTCCTCGCCGACGACGAAGATGACCTTCTGGGCCAACCTGCCTTCGACGGAAACCGCTCCGAGCGACATCAAGCCCGACCACAACGCGTTCGTCAGCAGCGTTGACTACTATGACGCGCTCGGCGCCAGCCAGACCCTGACCTACCGCTTCACGCCCGTGGTGGCCGACGCGACGGTCACGCCGCCCGCCACGCCGCCCACCCAGAACTCCAACCAATGGACGCTGGAGATCTTCGACAGCGCGACCGGAACGGGCGACGCGACGGACAGCAGCCGCCTGGTCGGCTCGATCGGCATGGAGTTCTGGAACGAGACGGCCGGCGCCAACAAGGCCGGAACCATCAAGTCGCTGGTTGACGAGACCGGGGCGCAGACCAGGGCGACCGGCACCGTGCTGAGCACCGTGCCCAATCCCGGGGACTACGGCGCCACCCCAACAACCGCCAAGGGGATGTACAGCATCATCGACGGCACGCTGACCGTGAAGGTCGCGGGCGGCGCGGTGGACCTGCCGATCAAGGTCGGCACGCTCGACAGCATCTCCGGCGTCACCCAGCTCGCCGGCAACTACACGCCGGTGAAGGTGGAGAAGGACGGCTCCGCCTTTGGCCTGCTGGAGCGCGTTTCGGTGCAGGATGACGGCAAGGTCGTCGCCACCTTCTCGAACGGCCAGTCGCGGGCGATCTACCAGCTCAAGCTCGCCGTTTTCCCGAACGCCGACGGGCTGAACCCGGTGCGCGGCGACGCCTACGAGATGTCGCGCGAGGCCGGCGCGGTGCGCCTGCTGACGGCGGGCGAGGGCGCGGCCGGCACCACCTCGGGCGGCGCGCTGGAATCCTCCAATGTCGATATCGGCACCGAGCTGACCAACCTGATCGAGACGCAGCGGGCCTACAGTTCCAACGCATCGGTGGTCCGCACGGCCGACCAGATGCTGGAGGAAGCCACCAACCTCAAGCGTTGAGCCCGCCAGGGCATGGCGGCGGCCCCTCCGCCGCCATGCCCTGCGAAAAATAATCGCAGGACCAAGACCAGCCACCGGAAGCCGAGACATGAGCATTCAAGGCGCCCTTTCCAACGCCCTGTCCTCCCTGGCGGCCGAGCAGCGCCAGTCGATGATCCTGGCGAACAACATCGCCAACGCCAACACGCCGGGCTATGTGCGGCGGGAGATGCCGCGCAGCGAGCGGCTGGTCGCCGGGGCCGGCTCGGGGGTCAGCACCGGCGCCACCACGCGCGCCGCCGACGCCGCGCTGGCCGCCACCTCCCGCACCGCCGATGCCAGCGAGGCCTATGCGCTGCGCATGCAGGGCACGCTCGAGGCCTACAACAACGCCATCGGCCAGCCCTCGGACGGGCGCTCGCTGTCCTCGCGCCTCGGCGCCTTCCGCGAGGCGATGACCACGCTGTCCTCCGCCGCCGACAACACCGTGGCGCAGGCGCAGGCGCTCGCCGCCGCGCAGGACCTGGTGGACACGCTGCACGGCATGGACGGCGCCGTTTCCGGCGCGCGCGCAGGCGGACCTCGACATCGCGCGCGATGTGGAGGCGGTGAACACCGCCCTCGACCGCCTGGCCGAGGTGGACCGCAACATGGCGCAGGCCAGCGCCCGCGGCGCCTCCACCGCCGAATACGAGGACCAGCGCGACACCCTGCTGGCCGGGATCAGCGCCAAGCTGCCGGTGCGCGTCTACGACAACGGGCCGGGTCGCCTCGTGCTGATGACCGAGGGCGGCAGCACGATCTACGACAGCACCACGGTCCATCACCTCGACTTCACGCACACCCCCGCGATCCCGGCCGAGGCGCGCCATCCGGCGCAGCTCTCCGGCATCACCGTCGGGGGGCAGACGCTGCGGCTTTCCGACAGCGGCTCCATCGCCGCCTCGCTGAAGCTGCGCGATAAAACCCTGCCGCAGTTCTCCGACATGCTGGACCAGGTGGCGGGCCGGCTGGTGGACGCCTTCCAGGAAGCCGACCCGACGCTTGGCAGCACCGCACCCAAGCCCTTCGGCCTCTTCACCCGCCCGACGGTGTCGAGCTGGGATCCGGCGAGCAGTCCGGTGCTCGGTCTGGCGCGTGACATCGCCCTCAACCCGGCGGCCGATCCGGAGCAGGGGGGCGCGCTCTGGCGCCTGCGCACCGGCATGGGTGCCGCCGGCGCGGGGCTGGCCAGCGACAACAGCGTCATCCTGGGCGCGCTCGACGCCATGGATGCCGACCGCGGCTACGCCGCCGCGAGCGGCCTGCCCGGCAGCATGACGCTGTCGGAGGCGGCCTCGCAGAGCGTCGGCCTGATGCAGGGCACGCGCGCCGTCTGGACCGACCGGGCGGAGACGCGCTCCAGCCTGGCGCTGGAGGCGCGCCAGGACCTGACCAACAAGACCGCGGTGAACGTCGATGACGAGCTGCAGCGCCTGCTGCTGGTGCAGCAGACCTATTCGGCCTCCGTGCAGGTCATCAAGGCCGCCAGCAGCATGCTGGACGAGCTGACGCAGATCCGCTGACGGCGTGGCAAGGGGCAAAGGTGATGGTTGATCGTGTCGCTCCCATGGGGGTTTCGCTCGGGCGCCAGGCCCAGCTGCGCGACCTGCAGAACAACCTCGCGGTGCTGACCGCCGAGATGTCCTCCGGCCGCAAGGCCGATCCGGCGCGCGAGCTCGGGGTCGGCGCCTCGCTGCTCTACAAGCTCTATGACGACGTCCAGCAGGGCGAGGCCATCAAGAACGGCACGGGCCTGGCCGGGCAGCGGCTGACGGCGATGCAGACGGCGCTGACCTCGGTGGGCGGGTTGATGGACCAGATGTCGCCCGAGATCCTCAAGGTGGATGCGCTGAAGGGCAACGGCTACGACATCATCGCCAGCAATGCGCGCGAGATGCTCGCCAGCATGACCAACCTGCTGAACACGAGCTGGAACGGCCAGAACCTGTTCGCCGGCACCGACAGCGCCGCTCCGCCGCTGGCGGATTCCACCCGCCTGACAGACTGGGCGGCGGCGCGGCTGGACGCTGCGGCGAGCGTGGCCGGCGCGCTGGACGGGGCGGAGGCGGCGGCGCTGATCGGCGACTTCGACGCCATGTTCGCCAATGCCGACCGCGACACCGGCGCCGGAACCTCCTTCTACGGGCTGGTCTACCAGTCCACCAGCCGCACCAGCATGGCCGGCAGCAGCGACGCGGAATCCGACGCACCCTCGCTGATCCGCATCGGCGCGGGCGAAACGCTGAGCTACAACATGCGCGCCGACAACCCGGCCTTCAAGGACGCCTTCAAGGCGCTTTCGCTGCTCTCCACGCTGGACGCGCCGGACAGCAAGCTGTCCGGCGAGGCGAAGCAGGCGCTGCTCGACCAGGCCGGCGAGCTGATGCGCGGCGCCCGCGCGCAGCTCACCGTCGCCGCCGGCATCCTCGGCAGCAAGCAGCAGCGGCTCGACAAGGTGGCGGAGATCCAGGACCGCGCCGTCACCGCCGCGACCGCGCAGATCAACGATCTGGAAGGCGTCGACTACTACACCGTCTCCGACCGGATCAGCACGCTGCAGATCCAGCTGCAGGCGACCTACTCGATCACCGCCCAGCTCTCGAAGCTGAGCCTGGTGAACTACCTCTGATCCCTCATCCCGAACGGAGAAGCCGGACATGAACACGCTCCCCGCCCAGGCCCCCGAGCAGGCCTTCGTTCCCCTGGCGCTGGAGGTGGACGACATCGCCGTCTATGCCAGCATCGGCGCCGCGCTGGACTGCGGCACCGAGGCCTGCGCGGAGGCCTTCATGCTGGCCACGCCGGCGGCGCGCGACACCGCCGTGCGGCTCTGGCAGGCGATGCAGCGGCTGAACGCGTCGCGCCCGAGCGCTCCCGGCCTGCGGGCGCAGTGGCAGCTGCAGGCGCGGCAGGCGCTGGAGGCGATGCGCGCGCTGCTCGGGCTCGATCCCGAGCGGATGCCGACCGCCGCCCTCGCCGCCGCCGGCCTGCGCTACAGCGCCTGAAGGGGGGGTGGCCATGCCTCGCCCCTCTCGCGCCGCGCTGCTGCTGGCGGCGGCGCTGTCCTTCGGGGTCCTGCTCCCGGCGGGGGCGGCGCTGGCCCAGGTCCGGCTCAAGGATGTCGTCACCATCGAAGGCGTTCGCGGCAACCAGCTGATCGGCTACGGGCTGGTGATCGGCCTGCAGGGCACCGGCGACCAGCTGCGCAACACCCCCTTCACCCAGCAGAGCCTCGCCGCGATGCTGGAGCGGATGGGCATCAACGTGGCGGATGCGCGGGTGCAGACCCGCAACACCGCCGCCGTCATCGTCACCGCGACGCTGCCGGCCTTCGCGCGGCAGGGCACGCCGATCGACGTGCAGGTTTCCTCCCTCGGCGACGCCAAGAGCCTCAACGGCGGCACGCTGATCGTCACGCCGCTGATGGGCGCCGATGGCGAGGTCTATGCCGTGGCGCAGGGGCCGGTGGTGGTCGGCGGCTTCCAGGCGGCCGGCCAGGCGCAAAGCATCTCCAGCGGCGTCACCACCCAGGGCAAGGTGCCCGGCGGCGGGCTGGTGGAGCGCGAGGTGCCGGTCAACCTGCGCGACTTCGAGACCATCCGCCTGGCGCTGCGCGCCCCGGACTTCACCACCGCGGTGCGCATCGAGGAGGCGATCAACGGCCGCTTCGGCACCGGCGCCGCGACGGCGCTCGACCTCGGCACGGTGGAGATGCGGGTGCCGCCCGGCTTCCGCGACCGGCTGCCGAACCTGGTGGCGCAGATGGAATCCCTCACCATCCGGCCGGAGACGCCGGCCCGCGTGGTGGTGGACGAGCGCACCGGCACCATCGTCGTCGGTGCCCAGGTGCGCATCGACCCGGTGGCCATCACCCATGGCAACCTGGTGATCCGCGTCACCGAGAGCCCGATCGTCAGCCAGCCCGCGCCCTTCTCCAACGGCGAGACCACCGTGGTGCCGCGCACCCAGGTGGAGGTGGACGACCAGCGCGGCAAGCGCCTCGTCTCCCTGCCGCGCGCCACGACGCTGAAGGACGTGGTGGACGGGCTGAACGCGCTGGGCCTCGCCCCGCGCGACCTGATCTCCGTGCTCACCGCGCTGAAGGCGGCCGGCGCGCTGCACGCGGAGCTGCAGTTCATCTGAGCCGGCGCGGCGCCCGGCCGTTCATCCCCAGGCGGCCAGCATTGGCCGGTCAGCGTTGGCCGGTCAGCATTGGCCGGCGGGGCGCTTCCAGCCCGGATGCGCCAGCTCGCCCAGATGCGCCTCCAGCCCGGCGGCGCGCAGGGCGGCGATGCTGGCCCAGCCGCCGGGGCGGTCAATGGTGACGGGATGCAGCACCAGCTCCGCCTGCGCGTCGTCCTCCGGCCAGCCGCCTTCCCACAGCTCGACATGCCACCGGGCCAGCGCCTCGGAGGGGAAGGTGGCGACCGCGTCCCGCCCGCCGGCGTCCAGCTTGGACCAGTAGGACAGGCTCGGCGTGCGGCCGACATACAGCCCCAGGGCGGCGTGCACGACCACGAACCCTTTTCCATAGACCTGCGGCATTCCGTCTCCCCTGACGCGTAAGGACCGGGGCCGATCCGCGCCGGCCCGGCAACCCGTGCCATATTGGCGGCAGCAGGGCGGAGCAGAAATAGAGACAGTGTCTCAAATTTTGTATTGTCCGCGCGGCATCCGGCTCGGCACGGAACCCCTTTCCCGCCCGGCGGCCCCTCCAGCCTGTTGCGGCTCAGCGCAGGCTGCCGAAGCCGTCCCGGGTCCAGCCGTTGCTGAACATTCCCGCGGCCTGGCCAGGCGTGGCGCCCACCGGCCCGGCCCCCGGCAGCGCTGCCAGGATTGCCTCCTGATGGCTTTCCTGTTCCGTCTTGCGCGGCGCCTCCCCGGCTTTCGGCGTGGCCGAAGCGATCGCCGGGGATCGGACGGCCGGCATGCCCAGCGGATCAAAGGCGCGCACGTCGAAGCTGTCGGGACGGAGCGGGATGGAGGCGACGGGCGGCAACTGGTGCGGCACTTCCGGCCCCTGCGCCCAGGCGCTTCCCGTTGTGGCCAGCAACAGGGTGGCCACGGCGGCCCGCAGGCCATGGGTCGGAACGAAAGGAGGGGTCACGCGGGGCATGATCGGCAGTTGCTCACTGGGTTGGTCGGCGGCAAGGCGCGCTTCCGCGGCCCCCTGCAGGTTGGAAAAGGCAACGCCCATGGTCCGCCTCTCGTTCCGGCACCTCACACGGCTTTGTGCCGGCCTGCGCGACCCGCGAGGATGATCAGCCTTTGTTAAGGCTTGTTGGTCATACTTCCATCATTCGCTGAAAGCGGATGAGCAAGCCAGAACGGCGGCATACCCGGCCCCTCTGCGCCCTCTTTCGCGTCAGGCATGGAGGTGATGATGCCGCTCGGTCTGAACCTGTTGCTGAACGCTGCCAACAGCGCACTGGACCAGCTCTGGATGCTTCGGCTCGGGCGCGACATCGGTGTGCTGCTGCCGGACTACCTCGATCCGGGCCGGGTTTGCCCGGTGGAGGGTCCGGCCTCGGCCGAGGAGGCGGCGCTGCGCGACACGCTGCTGCAGATCGGCCGGCAGATGCGGGCCGTCGGCGTGGCCGCCGCGGCGCGGGCCGTGCTGCAGGCGCCGCTGGCGGAACGGCGGCGCGCCGCGCTGCTGGCGCTGGCCGGCAGCGCGGCCTGGCAGGAGGTCGAGGGGCAGCCAGGGCTGCAGCAGCGCCACGCGGCCGGCGGGCGGCGCTACCTGATGTCCAGCCGGGCCGGAGGCGGGGCGGCCCATGCGCCGCATGCCATCCGCGCCTATCGCCAGGAACTCTGGGTCCTGCACGATGCCGCCGCGCCCGCCGGCCCGCCGCGTTCCGCACCCTGCCTGTCGCGGGAGGACGCGCCGGACTGCCTGTCGCTCGACCTGGCGCTGCAGGAGGTGGCCCTGGCCCTGCGCGAGGCGGGCGAGGACGGGCTGGCGCTGCAGGTGACGGCGCTGTGCGGGCGTGCCGGAACGCTGGCCCTGCCGGCCCCCGCGCCCAGCCTGCCGGACCGCCGCGAACCGGCCGCCGCCTGAGCGGCCCTCGCCGCTCCGCCTCAGCACGAGATGCGGTGCGTCGCCTGCGCGGCCCGCGCCTGCACGGCCTGCCAGTCCGGCGCCGCCGCCGCGGTGCGGAACAGCGGCGCCACGCCGGCACGGGCCAGGAACTCGCGCAGGTCTTCCAGCGGCACGGCCGAGGTGAGGCCGCGCGCCCCGGCATAGACCACCCCGACCACGTTGCCCGCCGCGTCCAGCACCGGGCCGCCGGAACTGCCGCCGCTGGAGGGCGCGTCGATCTCCAGCCGCCAGCGCAGCCGGTCCGCCTTGTCGGCGCCGAAATAGCGCAGCCCATCCTCCCAGCGCGCGGGAACCTCGTGGCCGCTGCGGTCGGTCATGACGAAGCTGATGGCGCGGCCGGTCTCGGGGTCGTGCACCGTCAGCGCGGCGCGGCGGATCTGGCCGGGCCTGGCCTGCAGGGCGCCGGGGTTGCCATCGCGGAGGGGATAGCCCAGCACCAGAACGGGCAGGCCGGGCGGCAGGCGCTGCGCGGCGGAAAGGGACAGCGGCGAACCGCCCAGGCCAGGGCCGGCGAGCAGGGCCAGGTCGGTGCTGGAATCCTCGGTCAGGACCCGCCAGGCGCCCGGCTGGCCTGCAACTTCCAGGGAGCGGCCCTGCGCGCGGCAGCGCAGCGCCACATGGGCATTGGTCACCAGCAGGCCGGGCGCCACCAGAAAGGCCGAGCCGCCGATCCGCTCGGGGCCCTCCGCCTGCGGCAGGGCCATCGGCCGGGCGGCACGGCCCGGTCCCGCCAGGCCAAGCGCAATGGCCGCGACAACCATTCCCCCCACGCCCGCAACCAGCCAGCGCAGCCAAGCTCCCATTCGGCCTCGACCTTCTTGCGAAAAACGCATATTACCTACCATGACATTTCGCGCAGGGCTAGGGCTGCCCTGCGGCCCGCACGCCGAAAGGGTTTTCGCATGCGCAGCTTTCCCCTGCTGATTCGCCTGGCCCGCCAGCGGGCCGACGAGCGCCGCCTGGTGCTGGCGGCGGCCGAGCAGGCGCGGCTGACGGCGGAGGCGGCGCTGGCGGAGCAGGATGCCCGGCTGGCGGCGGAGCGGGCACGCGCGGCGGGCGACCCCGAGGCCATGGCCGGCTGGGCGGCATGGTCGCGCGCCGCGGCGCGGCAGCGGCGGCGTCTGCTGGAGGAACTCGGCGCGCGGCAGGAGCGCGAAGAAGCGATCCGCGCCGCCCTGGCGGAAGACTTCGCCGCCTTGAAGCGACTGGAACTCGCGTTGCAGGCGCAGCGGCACGGCGAGGCGCGCGAGGCGTCGCGCAAGGCGGAGAGGGCCGCGGAAGACATGGAGTTGCGGCGGCTCCGCTGAGGCGGGCCGGCGCCGGCTCCGCTGCCCCGTCAGGCCGTCGCGCTCAGCCGCTCCAGGTCCGGCTTCTCCTTGAACCGGCTCCAGGCGCTCATCAGCTCGCGCAGCTGCTCCTCCTGGCTGGTCCGCTCGCGCCGCAGGATCTGCATGCGGCGGCGCAACTCCAGGATCAGGTGGCCGCGCGGCAGGTCGGCGCCGCTCTCGAAGCGCTCCAGGAAGATGCGGCCGAGCTCGGGGTCGTCGCGCTCGATGCAGTAGGCGGCATAGGTCAGCACCGAGCCGCGGCCGAACTCGATCATCTTGCGGCCGAAGGTGCGCAGCTCCAGCAGCCGCGGGTGCTGCTCGACGATGCGCATCACCTCCGCCGGCGTCGGCTTGGCGTTGCGCGTGCCGGCCGGCTTCAGCTCATGCTTCCACAGCAGCACGGCGGCGGCGGCGATCAGCGGCTTGTCGCCGAAGCTGTCGAAGGCGGCGCCGAGCTGCGGCCCCTTCTTGGCGTGGATGTCGTAGGTGTCGTAGGCCTCCTCGGGGAGGTTGCGCATCACCGGCACCTCGATCGCCTCGCCCGCCTGGATCACGGCGGAAAGCCGGTGCTGGCCGTTCAGCAGCCGGCCCGAGCGGCTGAAGCAGATCGGCTGCGCGTTCATCATCCAGTTGCCGGCGCGGATGTCGCGGGCGATGGCGTCCACATGCGCGGCGACGATCTTGCGGTTGCGCGTGTTGTGGCCGAGATAGGCCTCGGCCGTCTGCGGCGCGATGGTCTCGATCACCAGCGGATAGACGTTCTCCTCCTGCGCCAGCCGCTCCACCGCGTCGCGCAGCTTGCGCGCGGTTTCCTCGGTGTCGTCGGCATGGCCGGGGTCGTTCAGGCCGGAATAGCCCAGCAGCGCCGGGAACTCCTCGCCCTTGGTCGGGTTGGCGGTCCGGTCGATCCAGGTGTAGGAGCGCGGGTGCTCGCCGCTGAAGGTGGCGTTCAGCGCCTTGATGCAGAGGGCGAAGAGCATCACCGGCTTGAGCCGGGTCGCCGGGTCGCCGCGGGTGATGTCGATCAGGTCGCGGATGCGCGCGCCCGGCTCCATCGGCGAATACTTCTCCGGCCAGGCGATGGCGTCGAGAAAGCGGCGCGTCGCCGTCTTGTCCACCCGGAAGCCCATGAACAGCAGCGGCGTGCGCACCGCCTCGGAGAGCACGGTGGCCTCGCTCTCCAGCGACATCTTCACCGCCTGCTCGAGGTCGGGATTGGCGCGCAGCACGCGGTCCATGCGCGACCAGGAGGCGGTGCCGGCGCCGCGCAGCATCTTGCCGTCGTCGTAGCGGATCAGCTTCACCAGGGCGGACTGCAGGGCATGCGCGTGCGGCACGCCGCGCGCCTCCAGCACGCCGGCGAAGGAGCGGCGGCGCTGCTGGTCGATGGTGTGCAGCACGTCGTCGGGGATGTTCTGCGCCAGCACGGTGAGAAAGGGCACGCCGGCCTTGATGCAGGCGCGCAGGCGCTGCACGCCGTCCAGCAGCACGCCGGTGCGGGAGAGGATGAGCGGCATGCCGTTGAGGATCCAGCGGCCCTCCCCCATCGCCTCGGCATAGGCGTTGATGGCGTTGAGGTTCTCGGCGGCGCTCGGGCGCTTGCGCTGCAGCAGCTCGGTCGCGCCCGCCGGCGTCACCAGCTCGATCGAGAAGGCGGGACCGTCCGGGTTCTGGCCCTGCACCTGCACGATCCTGCCGCTCTGCATGCGTGTCGCGGCCTTGGTCTTGCGTGCCGCCCCGTTTGCCCGTGCCATGGGTGTTCTCTCCGTCCGCTACACTTGTCCGGTCAGGCCCCTGGGCGGGGCCGGCTGGTGGATGTTCGCCTGATGGTCACCGGCAGCCTGCTGCCCGTTTAGAATTTTTTCGCTCTTTAATCTAGATGCAAAAATCCTCGCCGCGAGAAGTTTCCCGCGTAAGTGATTTTCGCACCTTGGCGGCGCCGCTCCTGGACGAGGCAGCAAGATCAAGGGGTAACCCACTCGTATCGGCGGGCGCCGAAAGGAATCCTTCACCATGTTCTCAAACCCCGGAATGGCGAGGCGGCTCCGGCTTTGCTAAACATCACAAGCTTTGTGGCGAAAAATGCATCGCGCGCAAGGCAGGCCCCGTGCGCGCCCCGCGCCCCATTTTCCCGTTCCCGCAGGAAGGAGAATCCCTCCCGATGACCGGATCCGCCCCCTTCTTTGTCAACCACACCATTCGCCTGAGCCGGGCGGAGGTGCTTGAAGCCCTGCGCGGCGCGGCACTGGCCCGCGCGCGCGAGGCGCTGCGCCTGGTCGAGCCCGCACCGCGCGGCGTGGAGATGGAGACGCGCCTGCTTTCCGGCTCGGTGGTCGAGATCGACGGCGCGACCATTGTGATCGAGGGCCGCCTGCCGGAGGATCTCGCCGCGCTGCTGCGCACGGCGCCCGCGATCACCGTGCCGGCGGCCACTTTGCCCGCTGCCGGCGTGGAGATGGCGGACGAGCCGCTGGTCGCCGCCTGACGGCATGGCCCGGCCGCGCCCGTCCTGACGGGCGCGGCGGCCTTCCAGCCTGTTTGCATAACGCCGGCGGTGCTGTGCGTTGGCGATCATGGTTATGCGAAATACTACAGATTGACGATCTGCGCGCCTCCTGCTGGGGCTCGGCCGTGTTTTGCGGTGCTGATCGCATAAGCCTCTTGCCTTGGCGCATCCGGACCGGTCTTCTGCTCGCGGTAATGTGAGGTTGCGCCATGCTGACGCGCGTGCGTCCGGGACAGGATGGAGGCTGGCAGGTCCTGGTGGGTCAAGGCGCCACGGGCTTTGGCCGTGACGGCTTTCCCGACCGCGCCGCGGCGGAGGATTGGGCGGGGCGAGCCGGCCTGGCGGCCCGTCAGTGCACCATCCGCATCAGCAGCAAGCGCTTTCTCGGAACCGCCGGCGAGGCGCTGCGCCGCTGGGCGATCGACCAGGGCACCTTGCCGCGCGCCGAGGGCGGCACGCAGGTCGCGCCGCTGCAGCGCCTGATGCCGCTGCTGGAGGAGCCGGATTGCGCGCTTCCCCTCGCCGTTCTGTCGCCCGAGGATCTGGCGGCCCTGCGCGGCCGGCGCCGGGCCGCCCTGCCAAGTCCCGGCGCCGCGCTGGCCGAGCAGGCCGCGCTGGCGGCGGCGCTGGAGCAGTTCCGCGACTTCCATCTGCCGGCGCTGGACGATCCCTTTGGCGAGATCGCGCCGGACGGGTTCTGCGTCCTGGACGAGGCAAGCTGCGCCCAGGCCATCGGCTGGGCCGGGCAGATGAGCGAGGCCTGGGGCCGCCTGGTCGCCCTGGTGCTGACCACCGGCGCGCCCGTGGCCGCGCTGCTCGCCGCCTGCTGCGGACATGCGGATATCCGGGCGGGACGCCTGCACCTGCCGGGCGGGCCGGTGCTGACGCCGCCGGCCGACCTGCTCCCCGACCCCGCCGCATCTCCGGAAGCGCCCCTGCTGCCCGGGCTGCGGGAGGCGGGGGTTGTTGCCGCCGGAATGCGGGAGCTTGGCAGCCGCCTGCGGCGCCCGGGGTTGCAGGCGGACGCGCTGCAGCTGACGGCCTTGGTGGCTGCCCTCAACCAGGGGCAGCACCTGGATGAGATCCTTGTTCTTGCCGGCGCGCTGGAGGCGCGACGGTGAGGGGTGTTTTGTCGCCATACACTGTGCGAAAAAGTTTGCGTACGGTCTGCGAAAAAAGTAGAAGGACGTGACGGTGCAGCCCACCTGCGCCGGGCCTCCTAGAACGGGATTGCAGATGAGCCTCTTCGGAAAGCCCAGCGGTGGAGAGCCGCGCATCACCTACGAGCGCATCGACCTTGCGGCCGAGCCGTTCGGCGAACAGGCGGAGCCGCTGCCCCTCGGCGGCATGCGCAGCCCGGTGGAGCGGCTGGAGCCGCGCATCGAGCGCGCGAAAGGCGGCCCTGATGCGCGCGCCGAGGCTGCGGTGATGCTGGTGGCGGCCGACAGCGAGATGGAAGGCGTGCTGCGCAGCCGTGGCGTGGTGCGTGTCGAGGGCGTGCTGCGCGGCACGCTGCACGCGCCTCTGCTGCTGCTGGAGCCGGGCGGGCTGGTCGAGGGCACCGTGCATGTCGAGCGCGCGCGTATCTGCGGCACGCTGCGCGGCAGCGTGACGGCCCGCGAGGTGGAGGTGGTCCGCACCGCTGCGCTGGATGCTGAGCTGGTTTATGACGAGATCAGCATCGAGCGCGGCGCGCGGGTGCGGGGCCTGCATCGGCAGCGCGACCCGGAGCCGCCGGCCGCCCGGGCGGTCACGCCGCAGCCGGAGGCCACGCCCGACATGCCGGATCCGGCGCTGCTGGCGGCCGCGGCCGCCAGCACGGCGGCGCTGGTGGCGGAAGCCGAAGCCGCCCTGCAGGAACTCGCGCAGGCCACCCAGGCCGCCGCGGGCGCGGTGACCGATCTGGCGCAGGACGGCATCCAGGAACTGGTCGAGCTGGAAGCCGAGCTGCGCGACACGCCCGAGGCGATCCTGCGCGACACGCTCGCCGCCTGAGGTCGTTGCGGCTTTGGGCGAGGCCAAAGGCGCCGTGGCGATGCCCCGGACGCCTTTGGCTTTTTCGCCGCCGGGCGGTTCAGCGGTACAGCGGGGTCAGCCCGGGATAGGGGATCTCCGCCAGACCGCGCTCCCGCAGCAGCCGGTTGGCCGCGCGCGCCACTTCCTTCGGCCCGGCCTGGAAGCCGTCCAGCACATAATAGCCGTTGCGCAGCGGCCGCACGCGGCTGCCCAGCAACCCGCAGGCATACTGCAGCGGCGTCATGTCCTCGTCCGCCTCCTTGGCGCCGCCGATGAACGGCGACTGCTCGCTGCCCTGGCTGGCGCGGCTCAGCACGCGCTTGGCGCGGCGCTGGGCGTACCAGGGCTCGATGCCGAAAGCGCGCGCCAGGCTATTCACATCCTCTCCGGACAGCAGGCGGCGATCAAATTCGCCGCGCAGCTCGACTGCCAGCGCACGCCTGCGAATCTGGTGGCGCCGCCTCGGCCCGGACTCCATCAACAGACCTTCTTCCTCGCCCACGGCGTCGGTTCCTCATTTCCGCATTTCGCGGCTGGGTCTGCTCCTTCTGGAGACGCAAGGAGCCATCGCTTCTCGAGGCCGGTTCAATGCGCGACGTTATGCGAAAATTTGCTGATGGCTCGCTAAGATCGGGGCGGGACGCAGCGAAATCATGCTGCCCCAGGCAGGAGGCCGGACCCGATGGAGCCCGTAACCCTTTCCCCCCCGCCACAGGCGCGGAAGCTGGCGCGGCAGCTGGAGACGAGCTTTGCGGCCGAGCTGCTGCGCGCGGCGCGTCCGCAGCAGAAGGCTGGCGGCCTCGCCGGCCGCGGTGCCGGCGGCGACGCCTTCGACAGTTTCATGGATGAGGCGCTGGGCGCCGCCATGGTGGCCCGTGGTGGCCTTGGCCTGGCGCCGATGCTGGAAAAGGCGATTGCCGGGCGCGCCGCGGGAGCGCCGCGATGAGCGCGCTGCTGGACGCCGCCAACCGGCTGCGGATGGTGCTGCTGCAGGAGGCGGCGGCGGCACGCCAGGCGATGTTGCCCGAACTGGTGCAGCTGATCGGGGAGAAGCGCGTGGCGCTCTCCGATCTTGCCGCGGCCGGCATGCCGCGGAGCGAGGCCGAGCGGCAGGCCCTTGCCGCCATGATGCGCGCGGCGGAGGAGAATGCGCTGGCGCTGGGCGCCGTGGCGGGGGCGTTGGAGGGCGTGCGCGACCGGCTGCGGCGCGACGTCTCGGAGGCGGCGGACCCTGGCGTCTATGGCCCCGCCGCCGCACGCCGGCGGCCGCTGCGCCACACCCTGGCGGCCAGCCTCGACCAGCAGGCGTGAGACGCTGATGCGGCCTGCGGTGTTCCCCTCGGCGCGGTTGAGGCACCGACCGGCTTGCGAAAAATTTTGCCGCGACGCTAGAAATCCTTGCCGCAGTCGGACCGACCCTGGGCCCTGCGCAGCGAGATCCGCGTCAGAAGGCGCTCCCCAGAACCGGAACCCTTGAAGGGCGCAATTATGGTCAGCTCGATCCTCACCAATAACGGCGCGATGACGGCGCTGCAGTCGCTGAAGGCGACCCAGAAGAACCTGCTCGACACGCAGAACCGCATCTCCACCGGCCTCAAGGTGGGCACGGCGAAGGACAACGCGGCGACCTGGGCGGTCGCGACCTCGATGCGCGGCGACATCGCCAACTTCAAGCAGGTCAGCGAGAATCTTTCGGTCTCCTCCGGCGTGGTGAAGACCGCCTCGACGGGCACCGAGCAGATCGCCAGCCTGATCTCCAAGATCCGCGAGCAGGTCACCTCCGTTCAGGACGGCGTGAAGAACGCGGCGACGGTTCAGGCCACCATCGACGAGTATGTCGGCCAGATCGAAGGCATCATCGGCAGCTCGTCCTACAAGGGCGTGAACCTGATCAACAACAGCAAGAGCGGCAACACGCAGGTCCTGGCCTCGGTCAACGCCGATGGCGACAAGCTCAACCCCGCCTACATCAGCATCGCCTCGCAGAACCTGACGATGGAGGCCGGCGGCGCGCTGGAAGGCCTCAGCCGCCTGACGGTGGACCGCGCGAAGGACAGCTACAGCTACGCGCCGGCCACCGGCGTCGCGGTGAGCGACAAGGTGAGCTTCACCTTCAAGCTGAACGGCGTCGAGAAGCTGGCCAGCTTCACCGCCGCCACGACCTCCGCCTCCGACCTGATGACCGGCCTGAAGGACGCCATCAACGCGCAGGCCGGTGCGGGCAACGCCTTTGCCGACATCGACGTCAACGGCAAGCTGGTGGTGAACGCCGAGATGGCCACCGATGTGGTGACCTTTGACGGCGAGACGGCGCTGGCCAAGGTGTCCGGCTCCCTGACGCTGGGCGCGGCGACCAACAACGCTCCCCCGGCGCCGAAGTATTCCTACGGCCTGACCGCTGCCCCGGCCGCTGGCGACGTTTACTCCTTCAACTTCAAGGTTGATGGGCAGGACAAGGTTGCCACCTACACGGCGCTGACAGGCGAGTCCCGGTCGGACGTGCTGACCGGGCTGAAAAACGCGATCAACTACGCTGCCGGAACCGGTAATGAGGTTGCCTCGGTTGATCCGAACACTGGCAAGTTGGTGGTCGACGCTGCGCTCGGCGGGAGTGCAATCGAGTTCGACGGAGCAACTGCTCTCTCTAAGGTGAACAGCACGGCTGGTACTGGCACGCCTTCTTTGAACGGGCTGTACGTCTACTCGGCTGTTACTGGCACCGCTTCTGCCAACGACACTCTGAGCCTGAGCGTGACGCTGAATGGAAGCACGCAGACGCTGACCACGGGGCCACTTGCGGCAGGTGTTACTGCCGATGCGGCCCTCGGAAACCTCGCCTCGCAGCTGAACACTTTGGCGAATGGCGCGGTGGCCACCGTGTCCTCCGGTGTGCTGACCATCGACACCTCGAAGTCCGCCGGCGGTGTGCTGCTGACGATGGGTGGACTTGCGGCTGATATTACCGCAAGCGGCGGCTTCACCGTGTCGGGCACCGCGCCTACCAATACCGATGCGACGACGCTTACCGGTAACCTGAACCGGCAGAATTTTGACTTCAACACCACCAACGCGGTGAACGACGTTGTTTCCTTCTCCTTCAAGCTGAATGGGGCGGACAAGGTCGCCAAGGTGACTGTCGAGGCTGGTGAGACGCATGCCGACGTCATGACCAAGCTGGCCAATGCAATCAATGCGGAGGCGGGCAGCACGGTCGCTTCGGTAAAGGGTGCATCCGGCAGCGAGGTTCTTTCCGTTGCGGGTTCCAACACCGCGAACACGGGCGTTGAGTATACTGCGGCTTCCGCGATCTCTGTGCAGACGCATGACGAAACCGCGGTGGCGGCAGACAAGAAGACCCCCACCACCAGCACCGACTACAAGGAGCTGCTCGGCCGCCTGAAGACGATCGAGTCCGCGGTGCTCGCCGCCGGTGCGGCCTTCGGTGCCGCGCAGACCCGCATCGACCTGCAGAAGGACTTCATGGACAAGCTGGTCGACACCCTGACCAGCGGCGTCGGCGCCCTGGTGGATGCCGACATGTCCGAGGAGGCCGCCCGCCTGCAGGCCCTGCAGGTGCAGGAGCAGCTCGGCACCCAGGCGCTCTCGATCGCCAACCAGGCGCCGCAGAGCATCCTGTCGCTGTTCCGCGGCTGATCCCGATGGGGGCGCGGCCGGTGCCGCGCCCCCGTTCCGGAAGGCAGGTCCCGGCCGCGCGGCCGGGGCCGCTTTCCGAAGCATTGCCCAAGGCACCCGCGCCCGGCCGCATCTCGGCCCCGGCGTGACTGAGGAAGAATCCGATGCTGAGCGTCGTCCAGGACTCCCCCTTGCCCGCGCCCGTCATGCGGCCGCGCGGCATCGCCGCCGCCTACAGCTCCGTCATCCGCGGCACCGAAGACCCGCGCGAGATCGAGTACCGCGTGCTGGCCCGGGCCACCGCGCTGCTGGAA
This sequence comes from Teichococcus coralli, assembly GCF_009829925.1. GTDB lineage: Bacteria > Pseudomonadota > Alphaproteobacteria > Acetobacterales > Acetobacteraceae > Pseudoroseomonas > Pseudoroseomonas coralli. The sequence goes on along the minus strand of NZ_SNVJ01000023.1, from coordinate 31,883 downwards.
AGCGCCAGCTTCCCGACCGCCGGCCCCGCCGAGCTGCCCACCGCCATCCACGAGAACCGCATGGTCTGGACCGCCTTCGCGGCCGATCTCGCGACGCCGGAGAATGGCTGGGAAGTGGCGGCCAAGGCCCGCCTGCTCTCCCTGGCCCGCTGGATCTTCGCCGAGAGCGACCGGGTGATCCGCGAGAACAAGCCGTTGCAGGCGCTGATCGACGTCAACCGCGCTGTGATGGCCGGCCTGAAGCCCGGCGCCGCGGCGCAGCCGGAAGCCAGCTGATGTCCCTGATCCTGAAGCTCGCTCCCGGCGAGCGCCTGTTCATCAACGGTGCCGTTGTCACCAACGGCGACCGCCGGGCCTACCTGATGGTGGAAACCCGGGCGCAGATCGTCCGCGAAAAGGACGTGATGCTGCCGGAGGACGCCACCACCCCGGTGCGCCGCGCCTATTTCGCCGCGCAGAACGTGCTGCTGAACGCGCAGCCGGCGCTGGGCTCGATGGAAGCCTTTCACGAGCACATGGCGCGGCTGCGCACCGTCTTCATCAAGCGCGAGCACGTGCAGCAGCTCGACGAGGCGGAGCAGCACATGCGCGAGGGCAACACCTACCGCGCCCTTTCGGCGCTGCGCGACCTGGTGCTGTACGAATCCGCGCTGCTCGACATGGAGCCGCCGCCGCGCTTCCGGCGCAACATGCCTGCGGCGCGAGCGGAGGCCAGCGAGGCCGTGCCGATGCGCAGCAGCACGCTGCGCCTGCCCGCCAGCGGGAGTGAGGCACACTCAGGCTGACGCGGGCCCCTCGGTCTGCGCTAGAAACGGATCGCATCCGATGCGCCCATCGGGCTGTGCGAAAGGCAAGGAACACCGGCGATGATCGATCCCACTCCGGCGCTGAAGCCGCGCCATGGCGGTCCCGAGGCGCCTGCCGTGTCCGCTGGGCGCTCCGAGGCGGAGGACCCCAGGGCGCCGGCCAGCCCCGCCGGGGTGCAGACCGCGGAGCGGCAGAAGCAGGTTGTTCCCGCCGGGCCGACCTTTGACGTGCGCCTGGATGGCGAGACCATGCGGCTTTACTCCGAACTGCGCGACCCGGTGACCAACCGCGTGCTGATGCGCTTGCCCGCCGGCTACGAGCCGAGCGAGGACGCGGCGGCGGGCGCGCCCGGCGTCTCGACCGAAGCATGAGCATCAGCCTTGTCGGCGTCGGGCTGCCGACCGGCATGGCCGGCTGGAAGCTGCTGCAGAACAAGACGCCGGCCGACTTCAAGGCCTTCAGCAAGGACCCGATCCTGCAGCGCGACGTCGGCTATCTGCGCGAGAAGCTGCCGTCCAAGCTGAGCTCGAAGGAGCTGCTCGCCGACCGGCGCCTGCAGGAGATGGTTCTCAAGGCCTATGGGCTGGATGCGCAGGTCGGCATGAACGCCCTGATGGGCAAGGTGCTCGACAGCGACGTCACCGATACCGGCTCGGTCGCCTACCGCATGACGGACAGCCGCTACCGGCAGATCGCCAGCGATTTCAACTATGGTGGCCTGGCGGTGCCGGAAGTCCCGGCGGTGCCGAGCACCGCCCGGGTGATGGTCGAGGGGCTGCGCGCCGGTGCGGGCTTCGCCACGTTCAGCGGCAGCTTCGGCGGCATCGCCGTGAAGGATCTTCCGCTGCGCGACGTGCAGAGCTATTCCCAGCTCGCCGAGCGCCTGCAGGCCGCCTTTCGCGCCGCCGACGGCGGCAACGGCGACATCCGCGTCGTGGCCGCCGGGCCCGAACTGGTCTTCACCGACGCGAAGGCGCGCGCGCAGACCCCCGCGTTGGGCTTCGTGCCGGCCAGCGGCAGCCGCGCCGCCGCGACGGTGATCGAGAGCACCCGCGGCACCCCGGGCAGCGCCGCCCAGGGCGGCCCCAACGTGGCCAAGCCGGATTTCATCGAGCAGATCGTCCAGCGCTACACCCAGGCGCGCTTTGAGGAATCCCTCGGCGACACCTCCGGGACCTTGCGCAAGGCGATCTACGCCAAGCGCAGCCTGCCGCAGATCACCAGCTGGTACAGCATCATCGCCGACCGCAACCTGGCCGAGGTGGTGCAGTCGACCCTGGGGTTGCCGGACAGCTTCGGCCGGCTCGACGTGGACCGGCAGAAGCAGATCCTGGAGAGCCGCATGCCGCTCTCGGACTTCAAGGATCCGGCGAAGCTCTCCAGGCTGCTCGACCGCTATGTGGCGCAGACCAGCGTGGCGGAGGCCCGGGCACTGAGCAGCAGTTCGGGCGTCGTGTCGCTGGTGCAGCCCGTGAGCTGGGGGCAGGACAGCGTCTCCGGCGCCAGCGGTGCGGCCATATTCTCCATCCTGAGCGGCCGCTGACCGGGCCTTCCCGGGGCCTTCCCCGAGGCCTTCCCCGAGGCCTTCCCCGGGGCGCGCGGCCGGCCGCCCCGGGTGGCGCCGGCCTCAGCCGGCCCGCAGGATCTGCCCGAGCTGGGCGAAGGCGTCCGGCGCGGCGCTGCGCTCCTCCAGCCCCTGGTTGAGGAAGCCCTCCAGCGCCGGCTGCAGCCGGATCGCCGTGTCCACCTGCGGGTCGCTGCCGCCGCGGTAGGCGCCCAGCCGGATCATCTCCGCCATGTCGGCATAGCTGGCGAGGTGCCGCCGCGCTTCGGCCAGCAAGGCGTTCTGCGCGGCGTCATGACAGCGCGGCAGGGCACGGCTGACCGAGCGCAGGATGTCGATCGCCGGCCAGCGCCCGCGTTCGCCGATGCGGCGGTCGAGCACGACATGGCCGTCCAGGATGCCGCGCACCGCATCGGCGATCGGCTCGTCGTGGTCGTCGCCGTCCACCAGCACGGTGAAGATGGCGGTGATGTCGCCCTCCCCTTCCGGCCCCGGGCCGGCGCGCTCCAGCAGGGCCGGCAGCTCGGTGAAGACGGAGGGCGTGTAGGAGCGTGCCGTGGCCGGCTCGCCGGCCGCGAGGCCCACCTCGCGCTGGGCATGCGCCAGGCGGGTGACGGAATCCAGCAGCAGGAAGACCTGCTTGCCCTCGGCGCGGAAATGCTCGGCCACGGCGAGGGTCGCCTGCGCCGCGCGGCGGCGCGACAGCGCCGGCTGGTCGGAGGTGGAGACCACCACCACGGTGCGCCGCCGCCCTGCCTCCCCCAGCGTGTGGTCGAGGAACTCGCGCACCTCGCGGCCGCGCTCGCCGATCAGCCCGACCACGATGACATCGGCCTCGACGCCGCGCGCCAGCATGCCCATCAGGGTGGACTTGCCGACGCCGGAGGCGGCGAAGATGCCGAGGCGCTGGCCGCGGCAGATCGGGGTGAAGACGTCGAGCGCGCGCAGGCCGGTCTGCAGCTTGGCACCGACCATGCGGCGGCGCATCGCATCCGGCGCCGGCCGGCGCAGCGGCACGCCGCGCTGCCCCTGCGGCAGCGGGCCCAGGCCGTCCAGCGGCTGGCCCGTGCTGTCGATCACCCGCCCCATCCAGGCCTCGCTCGGATGCAGCATCAGCGGCGGTTCCAGCCAGACCCGGCCGCCGGGGCGCAGCCCCTCGGTGCCGCCCTCCGGCATGCCCAGCGCGGCCTCGGCGGTGAAGGCGACGAATTCGCCGAACACGGGTGACGCCCGCCCCGGGCGCTGCACCCGCATGCGGTCGCCGATCGAGACGCCCTCGCCCAGCCCGCTGACCGCGAGCGCCGCGCCGCGCACGCTGGCCAGCGTGCCGAAGCGCTGCCAGCGTGGCAGGCGGCCGAGTTGCGCGGCCAGGTCGCCGCGCGGCGGAGCCGCGGAGGAAAGGCAAGAAGAGGTCATGCGAAAATTTTTCCTCCTGATGGCGGTACGGTTGCTCGTTCCGGGTCAAGCCCTTTCCCGGCAAGGGCATTCTCCCGCGTCCGCATCCGGAATGCTATGCGAAAAATATCGACATCAGGCGCGGGGAAGGCTATTGCTGCGGCAGCACAGCCAGAGGGGCACCGAAATCCCATGCTCGACGGCATCGACGTCTTCCGCATCACCGGCGCGCGCATGCGCCAGCTGGCGGAGCGGCAGAATGTGCTTTCGCAGAACATCGCCAATGCGGACACGCCGCACTACCGCGCGCGCGACGTGAAGCCGTTCAGCTTCGACAGCACCCTGCTGCGCCAGCAGCCCGGCCTGCCGTCGCTGCGCCTGTCGGCGACGCGCCCGGGCCATCTCGGCCTTCCGTCCGGCGCCGCCGACGTCACCGCCGGCCGTGCCCGCTCCTACAGCGAGGACCCGGACGGCAACACCGTCAACCTGGAGGAGCAGATGGTGAAGCAGGCGGATGTGGCGAAGGCCTATGACCTCGCCACGCTGGTCTACAAGCGCGGCTCGGCGCTGCTGCGCACCGCGGCGGGAGGCCGCTGATGCTGCGCATCGCCCCCGTCAGCGGCGCGGGGCCGCTGGTCCAGGCCATGGCCACCGCCGCCTCCGGCATGAGCACGCAGGCGACGCGCATGCGCGTGGCGGCGGAGAACATCGCCAACGCGCAGTCCACCGCCGCCGTGCCGGGCGGCGACCCCTACCGCCGCAAGCTCGTCACCTTCGGCCAGATGGTCGATCGCGGCACCGGCGCCGAGCTGGTCCGGCTCGACAACGTCCGCAGCGACCCGCGCGGCTTCCGCACGGTCTACGACCCCGCCCATCCGGCGGCGGACGAGCGCGGCTACGTGAAGCTGCCGAACGTCGACCCGCTGATCGAGCAGGCCGACATGCGCACCGCCGCGCGCAGCTACGAGGCCTCCATCTCGGTGATGCAGCAGGCCCGCACGCTCTACAGCAAGACACTCGACATCCTGAGGTCCTGACCGCATGCCCGAGTCCATCGCCGCCATTCCCCCGCTCTCCGCCGCGGTCCGCGCCTATGGCGCGGGCGGCGCCGCCTCCGTCGGCGACTTCGGCGCCATGGTGGGCGATGCCGCCCGCGCCTCGCTGGCCACGCTGCGCACCGCCGAGGTGACCGCCGCGCGCGGCGTCGCCGGCATGGCGGACGTGCAGGAGGTGGTGCAGGCCGCCGCCAATGCCGAGCTGACCGTGCAGACCATGACGCAGCTGCGCGACAAGGTCGTCGGCGCCTACATGGACGTGCTGCGCATGGCCGTCTGAGCCGCCCGCCGCGCCGGAGAATCCGCGATGAATGAAGGCGATGTGGTCGAGGTGCTGCGGAGCGGCTTCATCACCACCATGATGGTGGCCGGGCCGCCGCTGCTGGCGGCGCTGCTGACCGGCGTCACCGTCTCGGTGGTGCAGACGCTGACGCAGATCCAGGAAGTGACCCTGTCCTACGTGCCGAAGATCGTGGTGACGCTGGTCGTCACCATGCTTTCCCTGCCCTTCGGCTTTGCCGCGCTGCGCTCCTATACGGAGGAGATCGCGCAGCTGATCGTCGGGCTTTAGCCGATGGAACTCCTTCGCAAGCTGCGCGCCGGCCTCGGCCACCAGGACCTGCTCTTCGCCGCCGGCCTGGTGGTGCTGCTCTCGGTGCTGGTGCTGCCGATGCCGAGCTGGCTGGTCGATCTCGGCCTGGCCACCTCGATCACCCTCTCCGTGCTGATCCTGATGGTGGCCATCTGGATCGAGCGGCCGCTCGACTTCTCCGCCTTTCCCACGGTGCTGCTGGTCGCCACCATGCTGCGCCTGGCGCTGAACCTGGCCACCACGCGGCTGATCCTGGCCGACGGGCACCGCGGCCTGGATGCCGCCGGCAGCGTCATTCACGGCTTCGCCTCCTTCGTGGTGGGCGGCGACTTCGTGATCGGCGTGATCGTCTTCGCCATCCTGGTCATCGTCAACTTCATCGTCGTCACCAAGGGCGCCGGGCGCATCGCCGAGGTCGCCGCGCGCTTCAGCCTGGACGCCATGCCGGGCAAGCAGATGGCGATCGACGCCGATCTCGCCGCCGGCTCGATCGACGATGCCGAGGCGAAGCGCCGCCGCCGCGAGCTGGAGGACGAGAACGGCTTCTTCGGCGCCATGGACGGCGCCTCGAAATTCGTCCGCGGCGATGCCGTCGCTTCCATCATCGTCACCGTCGTCAACGTGCTGGGCGGCATCGTCGTCGGCACGCTGCGGCACGACCTGTCGCTGGCCAATGCCGCCGCCAACTACGTCACCCTGGCCGTCGGCGACGGCATCGTCTCGCAGATCCCCGGGCTGATCGTCTCGATCGGCGCCGGCATGCTGGTCTCCAAGGGCAATGTGCGCGGCTCGACCGACAAGGCGCTGATCGGCCAGCTCGGCGCGCAGGCGAAGCCGCTCTACCTGGCGGCCGGCCTCGCCGGGCTCTTCGCGGTGCTGCCGGGCCTGCCCTTCCTCCCCTTCATGGCGCTGGGCGCCGCCGCGGCGGGCGCCGGCTGGCTGGCCAGCCGCGGCGCCAGGCGCGCCGCCACGGACGCCGACGCCGCGCCGGCCGAGGCGCCGCCGCGCGAGGAAACCATGGCCGAGCTGATCCGGGTGGACGATGTCCGCCTGGAGCTGGGCATGGGCCTGGTCTCGCTCACCGCCGGGCGGCAGGGGGGGCTGTCGGAGAAGATCAAGAAGCTGCGCCGCGCCTTCGGGCTGGAGTTCGGCTTCGTGCTGCCGGCCGTGCGCATCAAGGACAACATGGACCTCGGCTCGGGCGAGTATTCAGTCCAGGTGCAGGGCGTCGAGGTGGCGCGCGAGACGCTGATGCTCGGCCGCCTGCTGGCCTTCGCCCCCGGCGGGCAGGAGATCGCCGTGCCCGGCGTGGACACGCAGGAGCCCTCCTTCCACATCAAGGCGCGCTGGATCGAGCCGGCGCTGCGCGAGACGGCGATGGCGCAGGGCCTCACGGTGGTGGACATCGAGACGGTGCTGACCACCCACCTTTCCGAGGTGCTGAAGGGCTACATGGCCCAGCTGCAGACCTATGCCGCCACGCAGAAGCTGCTGGACGGGCTGGAAAAGGAGCACCAGCGCCTGATCGGCGACCTGATCCCGGCGGTGCTGCCGCTGGCCACGGTGCAGAAGGTGCTGGCGGCGCTGCTGGCCGAGCGCATCTCGATCCGCAACCTGCCGCTGATCCTGGAGGCGCTGCACGAGGCGGCGGGCTTCACCCGCAACGTCTCGCTGCTGGCCGAGCATGTGCGCCAGCGCCTGTCCCTGCAGATCTGCCGCGGCCTGACGCAGGAGGACGGCTACATCACCGCCCTGCTGCTCTCGCCGGAATGGGAGCAGGAGGTGGGCGGCGCCATCCTGGAGGAGGGCGACCAGCGCTCCTTCGCCATGGCGCCCTCCAGGGTGCAGGAGCTGGTCAGCGCGACCCGCGCGCGCATCGCCGAGGCCGCCGCCCGCGGCGACTGGCCGGCGGTGCTGACCTCGGCCGTGGCGCGCCCCTTCGTGCGCCACCTGGTGGAGCGCATCAACCCCACCATCGCGGTGATCAGCCATGCCGAGGTGCACCAGCGCGCCAAGCTGCGCACCGTCGGCCAGATCTGAGCGGGCGGCGATGCAGGCGGCGCTGAACCTGGACGGCTGGCTCTCGGCCGAGCTGTACCGGCTGTTCCTGGTGTTCTGCCGGGTCTCGGCGGCGCTGCTGCTGCTGCCGGGCACGGGCGAGACGCAGGTGCCGGCGCGCATCCGCATCCTGGCCGGGCTGGTGGTGGCCTTCTGCATCGCCCCCCTGGCCGGGCCGGCCCTGCCCTCGCCCCCCGCCTGGGCCGCCGCCGCCGCGGTCGGCACCGAGGTGGCGGCCGGGGCGCTGCTCGGCACCCTGGCGCGGCTGCTGCTCTCGGCGGTGCAGACGGCGGGCCAGCTGATCGGCCAGAGCATGGGCATCAGCAACGCCTTCGTCTTCGGCATCGGCATGGACAATTCGGCGGTGATCGGCACCGCCATCTACGCCGCCTGCCTGGCCGCGCTCTTCGCGGTGGATGGCCACCATCCCGGCCTACGCGCGCTGGTGGACAGCTACACGCTGGTCCCGCTCGGCGGCCCGCTGCCCGCCGGCGCCGCGGCGCGGGTGACCACCGAGGGCATGGCCACCGCCTTCCGCCTGGCCATGCAGCTCGCCATGCCCTTCCTGTTCCTGGCCATGCTGTTCAACGTGGTGCTGGCCGGGATCAACCGGGCCATGCCGGCCCTGCCCGTCTTCATGATCGGCGCGCCCGCCCTGCTGATGGCCGGGCTTTCCCTGCTCGGCGCCACGGCGCCGGGGCTGGTGAGCGAAGTGCTGGGCGCCTATGGCGCCGTCTTCACGCTGCCGCGCTGAGGCCACGCCATGGCGGAGGAAAGCGGCCAGGAAAAAACCCTCGACGCCTCGCCGCGCAAGCTGCAGGAGGCCCGCGCGCGCGGCGACGTGCCGGTCTCGCGCGAGGGCTCCAGCTTCGGCGTCTATGCCGCGCTGCTGCTGGCGCTCGGCCTGGCGGGCGGGCTGGTCGCCCGGCGCTTCGCCGAGGTCCTGCTGCCGTTGATCGAGCAGCCGGACGCCTTTCTGGAACTCACCGAGGAAGGCTATCGCCAGGCGGGAGCGGCGTTCATCGAGGCGCTGGCGCTGGCGCTGCTGCCGGTCTTCGGGTTGCTGCTGGCCGGCAGCCTGCTGCCGCACCTGCTGCAGAACACCCTGGTGGTGGCGGGCGAGCGGATGAAGCCGAAGCTTTCCCATCTCTCGCCGATGGCCGGTCTGAAGCGCGTGTTCGGCCTCAAGGCGCTGTTCGAGTTCGGCAAGGGCCTGCTGAAGGCGCTGGCCGTGGGGGGCGCCTGCTGGGTGGTGGGCAAGCCGCTTTATGAGCATAGCGGCCGGCTGGTGGCGCTGGACCCTGTGGTCTTCCCCGTCCTGGCGCATGAGCTGCTGGTCAAGGTTCTCTTCGCCGTCACGCTGGTGGCGGCGGTGGTGGCGGTGATCGACATCAGCTTCCAGCGCTTCGAGTACAACCGCCGCCAGCGCATGACCCTGCAGGAGATGCGCGAGGAGATGCGCAACACGGAGGGCGACCCGCATGTGAAGGCGGCGCTGCGCAAGAAGCGGCGGCAGATGTCGCAGCGGCGGATGATGGCCGACGTGCCAACGGCGACGGTGGTGATCACCAACCCCACCCATTTCGCCGTCGCCTTGCGCTACGAGCGCGGCAAGGACGAGGCGCCGCTCTGCGTCGCCAAGGGCGTTGACAAGATGGCGCTGCGCATCCGCGAAATCGCCGGGGAAGCGGGCGTGGTGGTGATGGAGGACCGGCCTCTCGCCCGCGCCCTGCATGCCTCGGTGGAGGTGGGAGAGGTCATCCCGCCGGCGCATTTCGAGGCGGTGGCCAAGATCATCGGCATTGTCTGGGCGCAGAAGCGGCAGCGGCCGGCCGCGCGGGCCTGACTCCGGCTGCGTCGCAAAAATTGTACGATTCGCTTGACGCGCGACGGCGCGGTTGCGAAACAAAGGGCCCGCGCAACCCGGAGGCCTCCCCCGATGACCCTTCCCGCCTTTCGCCGTGCCATGCTCGGGGCCGGTGCCGCTGCGATGATGGTGTCGGCGCTGCTCGGCTCCACCCTGCCCGCCCGCGCGGAAGAGGCGCCCAAGAAGGAGTTCGAATACGTCACGCTGGGCGACTTCACGGTCAACCTGCCCTCCAGCAGCCGCCGCATGTCCTATGTGGTGGTGTCGGTGACGCTGGAGACCAGGGCGGAGCAGACGCAGCAGTTCAAGGACCTGTCGCCGCGCCTGAAGCAGGCGGTGCTGCAGCGGCTGATGGCCATGTCGGTGCGGCATGAACTGCGCCCCGGCCGCACCGATCCAGGCGTGCTGCGCGACAACCTTTTCGACAGCCTGGCCCAGCTGCGGGAGGAAGGGCTCAAGGACGTCGTCATCACCCGCCTGCTCTACAGCTGAGCGGGCGCGGCCGGCTCAGCCGGCGCCGAGCCGCGTGACGTCGGCGGCGCTCACCTGGGCGCCGTTCTCCAGCATCAGCGAGACGCCGCCGTCGCTGCCGCGACGCACCTCCGTGACCTTGCCGGAATTGCTGACCGTGCCGGCGCTCTGCCGGGCGCCGCCGGCATCATCGCCCACCACGCGCACCTTGTAGGTGCCCGCCGCGAGCGCCATGCCGTTGCCGTCCTTGCCGTCAAAGGTCAGCGCGGTGGTGCCGCCGCTGAGGCTGACCTTGCGCACCACGTTGCCCGAGGCGTCCAGCACCTCGAGCCGGGTACCGGCGAGGGTGGCGGCATTCACCTGCGCGGTGAGCGGCACCGCGGCGCCGGCGCTGGAGAGGGTGATCTGCGAGAGCTGCGTCTGCACCGTGCGGCCGAGCAGCGCGGCGTTCTCCGTCAGGTTGGCGCTGCCGCTCACCGCCTCCAGGATCGACTTCAGGTAGGTGTTGCTCTTGGTCTGCTGCTCCACCTGGGAGAACTGCGCGAGCTGCGCCACGAACTGGGTGGGGTCCGTGGGCTGCATCGGGTCCTGGTACTTCATCTGCGCGGTGAGCAGCTTGAGGAAGCGGTCATAGTCCTCGCTGCTGTTGCCGGACAGCTGCGTCGTGGCGGCGGCGTTCGCACCGGCCAGCGCACTGGCCGTGCCGACGCCGCTGATGCTGGAGGTGGTGGCCATCGGGGTTCTCCGTTCGCGCGGGGGGGCTCAGGTGATGATGTCGATCAGGCTGTCGGAGGCGGCGCGGCGCGGCGCCGCGGCGGCACCGGCCTGCGCCTCGGCCTCCGGCCCGGGGTCGGCCACCATGGGCCGGGCGCCGGCGGATGCCTGCTCGGGCGGCGGCTTGGGATGCGGCAGGGGGCCATGCTGCAGGTCCAGCCCGCTGCCGCCGAGCTGCAGGCCGGCCTGCTCCATCTGCTGCATGAGGTTGTGCCGCTCGTGCCGCAGCGCCTCGAAGGTGTCGGCCTGCTCGGCCCGCATCACCACCTGCACCGTGCCGTCGCGAAAGGTCATCTGCAGTTCGACGCGGCCGAGCTCCGGCGGGCGCAGGTCCACCGAGATCGTTTCCACGCCTTCCTTTCGGGTGGCCTGCGCCATGCGCAGCACGAGCTGCGGGGTGGCTTCGGCGGCCAGGCGGCCCTGCGGCAGCGGCGCCGGCATGGCCGCGGGCGCGGGCGCGGGCGTGGAGGAAGCGGCGCCCAGGGCCTGGCCGTGGCCGGCCGGCGGAAGGATCGCTTCCGGCGGCAGTTCCGCCAGGCGCAGGCCTGCCCCCGGCTCCGGCGGCGGAACGGGGCTGCCCGGTTCCGTTGCGGCCGCCCGGCCCCAGGGCGCCGCCGCATGGGAAGGGGTGGCAGGGTGCGGCGCCCCTTCGCCGGGCGGCGCAACAGGGGTGACGGCGGAGAGCGGCAGGGCGGGCGCCGCCTGGGATGGCGCATCGGTTGCGGCGGCGGGCGGCGCCGCGCTCGGCGCGGGACGGGCCGCCGGCGCACCGGGGCGGGGTTGTGGCTGCGGGTTCGCGGCGCCGAGCCGCATCGCTGGCGGGAAGGACCAGAGGAGCGATGCCGCCTGCTCCGGTGGAAGGCCGGCCGGGGGAGGTTCGGCCGAGGGGGCGGCGACCGCCGGCGCAGGAGGTGTGGCCGCCGCCTGCCGCGTGCCCTGTTCGGGCGGAACGGACGGTGGCGCGCCGGGCTGGGCGCGCTCCATCACGGGCGGCAACCCGCCCGGCGCGGGTGCAGCGCCCTCCCGCCTGGCGGGAAGGGAATCCGGCAGGAGCGCCGGAGCCTCGGCCGGCAGCGTCTCCGGCGGCTGTTCCTGCGGGCCGGCGGGCGACGCCGCCGCCGGAACGGCCTTCATGGTCGCTTCCATGGGCAGGGTGGCAGGCTGGAAGGGAACGGCGGCGGATGGTGGCGTGGAAACCGGATGCGGGGCCAGGCTGAGGGGCGCAACGCCGGGCTGTGGCGGCCCCGGCGGCGAGCCGTCCGGGTCCGGCAAGGTCGGCGCGGCGTCGGGCAGTGCGGTGTCGGCCAGCGCGGCGTCGGCCAGCGCGGTTTCGGGCAGCGCGGTTTCGGGCAGCGCCTGGCCGGAAACGGCCGGCGGAAGCAACGCGGCCTCCGCCGCCATTGCCGTGGCCGGGACGCCCAGCGGCATCTGGAAGGCCGCAGCCAGCCGGCTGGCTTCCTCGGCGGCGGCGGCCAAGGCGTCCCAGGGCAGGGCGCCGGCCTGCCGCGAGGGCGCCGGCCCGGAGGCGGCCTCGGCCGTCGGCCCGGGCGGCGGGCCGGCCGCCGGGGGGACGGCGAGCAGGCCCGCCAGCATCATGGCAAAGCCTTCTGCCGGCATGGCGGCGGGATCGGTGCCGCGGCGCGGTTCGATGCCTTGCAGCATGCCGGGTTGCGGCAGGGCAGCCTCGCCGCCCACCGGTTTGGTCATGGGTTTCTCCCGCTTCCCTGCGCCTGCGGATGTGCGCCGCTGCAGGGCCGCCACAGGATCGAAAATGTTCTGCGCGGCACGCCTCAGCCGAACAGGTCGTCCACCGCGCTCTGCCCCAGCCCACCCTCGGCGGCGGAACTCGGGCCGTTCAGCAGGCTGGCCTCGCCGGCCGGGGCGGTCGCGGCCTGTTGCGCCCGTGTTTCTTCCGGGCGGATGCCCATCAGCTCGACCAGCGCGGACACCCGGGCCTCGATCTGGCGCATGGTGGACAGCACCTTGCGCACCCGCTGGCCCGTGATGTCCTGGAAGCCGCAGGCCAGGACGATGGCGGTCGCGGCCTCGTTGACCGCCTCCAGATCGTGCTTCGGATCGGCGGAGGTGCCGTCATGCAGGCGGCCCGCGGCGGCCTGCGCCCGCTCCGCCTGCCGCAGGATCTCGAAGGCGGCCTTCTCGGTCTCAACAACCACCGCGTCCAGCACGTCGCCGAGATCGGTCGAGGGAGGCGCGAGGCCGACCACCTCCGCGCGCGTCTCGGCCAGCAGCTGCGACATCGCCCACATCTCGTCGAGGGCCCGGCCCAGCCGGTCTGCCGCCTTGCGCTCGGGCACCAGCCCGAGGCCCAGCATCCGCTCGATCTCGCCGTTGATGGCGGCGAGATGCCCGGCGATCCGGACCAGCCCGAACTGCCCTTCCGCCGAAGAGGTCGCGGTCACGGCACCTCTCCCTGCGGCTCAGTTGATGACGGACGCGATTTTCGCCTTCAGCGTCTCGGCCGTGAAGGGCTTCACGATGTACTGCGACGCTCCCGCCTGCTTGGCGGCGACGACGTTCTCGGCCTTGCTCTCGGCGGTCACCATGATGAACGGCGTCTTCGCCAGGGCGGCGTCGCCGCGCACGTTCTTCAGCAGCTCCAGGCCGGTCATCGGCTCCATGTTCCAGTCGGAGATCACCAGGTCGTAGCGGTGCCCCTTGATCTTCTCCAGGGCCTCCACGCCGTTGCCGGCCTCCTCGACATCCTTGTAGCCGATCTGGTCCAGCAGATTTCGCACGATGCGACGCATCGTCGGATAGTCGTCGACAACCAGGATCTTCACGCGCCGGTCCCCCTTTTGCGTCTCTCCCTATTTTTCGCATTTCCAGGATTTTCGCAAGCCCGATCGTGCCTCATCGCACGCCTTCCGCGAAATCCTGCCCGCCGATGGCATGAACGCTGCGCCTAGAAAACGTCTTCCAACTCCTCAAGCCCGCCGCCGAGGCTGTACCAGCCGCCATTGCCGGCCTCCAGGCGGGCCTGCGGGTCGCAGCGATGCCACAGGCCCCAGCACGGCGCAGCCAGTTGGACCGGCCCGCCGCATCCCTGCGCCACCCGCCGGCCGAGCAGCAGAAGGTCCAGCGGAGTGGCCGGCAGCGGCAGCAGAACCGCCAAGGCGGCCACGGCCTGCCGCGCCGTGCGGTCGGCGCCGATCTCCGCCAACGGCACGGGCATGGCCGCCGCCCCCTCGGCGAGCAGCACGGCCGCATCGGCCGGAACGGCCCGCCGGACCTGGCGCAGAAAGGCCTGCCGTGCCTCCGCCTGCCAGCCCCAGGACCAGTCCTGCGGCGCGATGCCCAGCAGCGCCATGGGCGCCGCGCTGGCGGCGACGGCCGCCGCGGCCCGTGGCCAGTCCTGCAGCGCCGCCAGCCCCGCCGGCTGCTCGGCAGGCACCGCAAAGCAGGAGGGCAGCAGACCGAGCCCGTCGGCCAGCAGGCTGGCCAGGCTTTCCTCGCCATCGGTCCAGTGGTCCGCCAGCTCGAAGCGCAGCAGATCGCTCACCTCGTTGCCCAGCAGCTCGTCGAGATAGGCAGCCAGGCCGGTGGCAAGCAGCTGGTAGCGGTCATCCCCGGTCGGGGCATCCCAAAGGTCGCGCGGCAGCGGCTCGCCCACTGCGAGCGGTTCGCCCACCACGCTGGCGCCCAGGGCCAGCGGCGCGGGTGCCGGGACCATCTCCCAGGCCACGGCGCCTCCCTGCCCCCAGCGCAGCAGCGCGGGGCCGCGCCAGCTCGCGGCCTGCGGCCAAAGGGGGGCCAGCAGGCCGGCAGGCTCCACCAGGGTGATGGCTTGCGCCGCCTCCATGGCCGGCAGGCCGCTGCGCAGCAGAAGCCCCCCGGGCGCATGCGCCACGCTCTGCAGCGGCAGGCCGGCCAGTTGCGCGCGCAGGCCTGTCGCGGCGGGACCGGCGGCCGTGCAGGCGGAGGCGGGATCGCAGACCAGCACCGTCTCCTCCCGCCGCAGCGCCAGGGCTCCGCCCGGTAGCGCCAGCAGCCCGGTGGCACGGCTGGAGAGCGGCGCCCGGCAGGACAGGCGGCGCACCGCCGCCCGCTGCGCATCGGCATCCCCGATCAGCCGCAACTGGGCGTCGAAGCGGCGCAGCAGCGCCATGCCGGTGGTCGTGGAAAGGTCGAAGCTGGCGATCGCCCCGAGGGGGGTATCGAGCGGGGGGCGGGCCGGATCTGCGGAGAACGTCATCAGGCTTTCTCGCGCCTGGGTTGAAGAGCACCTATCCCCGCTCCTGGGGCCGGCGTCAATTCTCTTGCGCAACCGCCGCGCGGGCAAGTTTTGCGAAAAATATTGAAAGGACGGCGACGGCATGGCACCACGCCGGGGTTGATCGATTCAGGAGAAGCCGAATGCAGATCATCCGCCGCGGCCCGGGCGAGGCCAGCCTCGCCCAGGAGGGCCGTGACCTGCTGGATCTGGTGGCGGTGAACGCCACGGAAGCCGAGTTCGACCAGATCATTGACCGCCTGGCCGGGCTGCTCGCGCCCTGCGGCGCCGCGCCGCGCGTCGTGCTGCGCTATCGCGAGGGGCTGCTGGAGGCGGTGCAGGCGGAGGCGCCGGTCGCACTCACCGTTATCGAGGAGGACCCCCATGACGTGCCGCCGCTGCGGCTGGTGCGGCGCATGGTGGAGGCCGACCCGGCGGCGCTGGCGGTGACGCTTGAACAGGCCGAGCGCCGGCTCGCGCGGAGGCCGGCATGAGCCCCGTGCCGCGCCAGGCCCGGCTGGAGCTGGACGCCGCCCTGCGCTGTCCCCTGCCCCGGCCGGAAGCGGAGGCGCTGGTGGCCCTGCTGACGGGACGCCGCCCCGCCGCCCCGCCCCCGCATGCGCTGTTCCACCACCCCGAAGCCGTCACGGTGCTGACCGGCGAAAGCCTGGACCATGCCACCACCGGCTCGCGCATCCTGCAGGAGGAGGCGGTGCCGCAGCTGACAGTCTCGGCCAGCCTGCCGCCGCGGCCCGGATTGCTGGAAGCCGCGCTGGACTGGCTGGGGGGCCTGCTGCAGGCCACGCCCGGCGACCTGCTGGGCTTCATCGTGCCGCCCGGCAGCCACCGGCATGACCTGCGGCTGCTGGTCTGGGACGGGTCGCGGCCGCGGCCGCTCGGTCCCCTGCCGGAGACGGCGACGCTGGCGGGCGGGTGCAGCATGGCCGCCTTTCAGCGGGCCGCCGGCCTGCCGGAGCCGGATGCGCCGGCGGCGGAGCTGGTGCCGGCGATGCGGCGCGTGGCGCTGGCACAGCTTCAGCGGCGGACGCTGCCGGTTGCGCAGGCGCTGCTGGACGGTCCCTTCGACGGGCAGGTCCTGTTCCGGACCTGGCTGGCGGCGGCCGCGGCACAACGGCAGGGCTTCAGCACGCGCCCTTCTCCCCTGGTCCTGGACGCCTGCGAGGCGGCGTGGTGACGATGTCCCTTTGCGTGGCGCCGAACGCAAAATGTCTTGCGAAAAATTCTGATGCGGACTAAACCAGGAACACCCGCAGGAGGCGGGCGCAGCCGCCAGGAAGCGAAAAATCCTGGTGGCGCCGGCAGAAGGCAGGCGTGATGAGGCATGAAACCACCTGGGAGACGGCCGCGCAGAGCCCCATTCGGCTGCGGGGCCGCTCCCACCCTTTCCTGACGCTGGAAATCACCGAGCATGACCCGGCGGCGCTGGAGCAGGCCCTGGCGGCCCGGCTGGCCGGCACCGCGAGCTTTTTCCGCCACGCGCCGGTGCTGCTGGACCTCGCCGCCCTGCCGCCCGCCGCCGAGGCCCAGGTCGCCCCGCTGGTGGAGGCGGTGAGGCGGTTCGGCCTGGTGCCGGCCGCCTTCCGGGCGCGCTGGCCGGAGATCGAGCGCGCCGCCCTGGCCTGCGGCCTCGGCCGCATGCTGGAGGCCGAGCAGGACTGCGCCACCCCCTGCACCCGCCGCCCCTCGGTGATCGTCAGCCAGCCGGTGCGCTCCGGCCAGCGGATCTATGCCGCCGAGGCCGACCTGATCGTGCTGCACTCGGTCTCCCCCGGGGCGCAGCTGCTGGCCGATGGCTGCATCCATGTCTATGGCGCGCTGCGCGGCTCGGCCAGCGCCGGCATCAGCGACGATCCGCACGCCCGCATCTTTGCGAAAATCATGGACGCGGAACTGCTCTCCATCGCCGGGCTCTGGCTCAGCGCCCAGGAGATCCCGCCCGAATGGGTGAAGCGCCCGGCGCAGCTCAGAATGAGCGACGGCTGGCTGCGCTTCGCCCCCCTGCCCTGATCCCCTTCTCGACCGCACGCTCCGACAACAGGGAGAACCCGATGTCCGCGACCGTCATCACCATCACCTCCGGCAAGGGCGGGGTCGGCAAGACCACCACCACCGCCGCCTTCGGCGCCGCCCTCGCTTTGCGCGGCAAGCGCGTCTGCCTGGTCGACTTCGATGTCGGCCTGCGCAACCTCGACCTGGTGCTCGGGGTGGAGAAGCGCGTCGTCTACGACTTCCTGCACGTGGCCAACGGCCAGGCCAAGCTGCATCAGGCGCTGATCAAGGACAAGCGGGTGGACAACCTGTTCATCCTGGCCACCTCGCAGACGCACGAGAAGGACGCGCTGACGCTCGACGGCGTCTCCCGCGTGATGGAGCAGCTCAAGCAGGAGTTCGACTTCATCCTCTGCGACAGCCCCGCCGGCATCGAGCACGGCGCGATGATGGCGCTCTACCACGCGGACCATGCGATCGTGGTGTGCAACCCCGAGGTCAGCTCGATCCGCGACGCCGACCGCATCCTCGGCTTCATCGCCTCCAAGTCGCGGCGCGCCGAGGATGGGCAGGAGGCGGTGCGGGAGCATCTGCTGGTGACGCGCTTCGACACCGACCGCGCGCAGAACGGCGAGATGATTTCCCTGCGCGAGATCCAGGACATCCTTTCCGCCGAGCTGCTGGGCGTGGTGCCGGAAAGCAAGGCGGTGCTGAAGGCCTCGAATGCCGGCGTGCCGGCCAGCCTGGACGCCGAAACCGATGCCGGCCGCGCCTACCGCGACGCCGTCTCCCGCTTTCTGGGCGAGGCGCGCAACCCGATCCGCCTGCCGAGCGCGGCGGCAATCGAAGCGACCCTGGCGGTTGGAGCGGAACAGCCCGGCTTCCTGCGCCGCCTGTTCCGCTTCAGCTTCGCCTGAACCGATGGAACCGAGACCATGCCCCTGATTGCCCTGATCCAACGCCGCCGCAACACGGCGGGCCTCGCTGCCTCGCGGCTGCGCCAGCAGGTCAGCGCTGACCGCCTGGCGGTGCTCGGGGAGGATATCGCCCAGCGCATCCAGGAGGCCTGCCTGCGCGAGATCCGCAAGCTGGCCCGCGGCGGCCTCGTGCGGGTACGGATCGGAACCTCCCCGGCCCTCGAGGTCCGGGAGATCGATATTGACCTGACGCCGGGCCGCTAGGAGGCGCGATGCTGATCTCCGCTGCCCAATGCCGCATGGCACGCGCGGCGCTGGGCCTCAGCCTGCGCGAACTGGCCAAGGTCGCCGGCGTGTCGGTGAACACGCTGAGCCGGGTCGAGAGCGGCGGCAACGTCACCAGCCGGACGCTCGCCAGGGTGCAATCCATTCTGTCCGGGCAAGGGGTGGTGTTCCGGCGGGACGGCTCGGTGGGCATGGCGGCGCCGCGCGCCGGGCCAAGAGCATGAAGGGCCGGGGGAGAAGAACCTCTCCCTCAGGTCCCCACCGCGGCTTTCCCTTCGTTTTTGCCCTGCCGGCTGGTGCGCCGGCGCCGGAAACCGCGGCAGCCCTGGCGGCGGCGGCCGAAAGCTTCCGGAAAAGGGGAGCGGCCTGGCGAGGTTCGCCGCCGCCGCCTTCCCTTCGGCAGCGCCTTCACGCCGCGCGTCGCCGGCCCTTCGGCGGTTCAAGGGCCAGCTCGGGCGCCGGCTCGGCGTCATCCTCCTCCAGCAGCGGCATGCATTCCACCGGCATCAGGCTGGTGACGTTGCTGGTGGGATAGAACGCCACCAGCCAGCCCCTGAGCGGCGTATGGCCCACCGGCTTGGGAAAGCCCTTGTCCAGCGAGCGGCGCAGCCGGGGATCGACCAGGGCGATCCCATAGTCCGGCAGGCTGCGCCTGTGGCGGGCATAGGCCATCAGCTCGGCCTTGAAGCGGCGCAGGTCCTGGGTGGTGCCGACGCGGCTGCGCAGCTTCTCCAGGTTCATCCGAAAGCCGCCCGGCGGGCCGCTGCGGGCGATCTCGTAGAGCCGCTTGGCGACCGGCGGCAGCTCGAAATACTTCGGCGTGTAGGTGAGGAAATGCTTGTCCTGCACGATGGCGCGGAACAGCCAGGCGCAAAGGGTGAGCTCCACCGCGCGCATCTGCTTCGAGCCGTCGCGGCCGCGGCGATAGAGGATGCGGTACTCGTCGAGCCAGCCGAAGCCGCGGTCCTCGCCCTCCCCGCCGGTCTCGATGTTGGTGCGCACAAAGGTGGATTTCAGCCGCGCCAGGGATTCCTCAAGCCGCTCATAGGCCGAGCCGCCCGTGGCGCTGCCGGTGGTGACGAAGAAGTCGTGCGCGGTGAAGGTGATGCGCGCCGAAGGGGTTTCGCCGCGGTTGATCTTGTCGGCGATCAGCGAGGCCGAATAGACCAGCAGCTCCTTGTCCCAGATCGAGGCGACACCATGCTTGGTGCCGACCACCTCGATCCAGGCCTTGCCGTCGTCGTAGCGAGGCAGCTCGGTCTCCTTCTCCCGCCGCAGCGAGAAGAAGTTGTAGACCATGGTGTTGCGGTCGCCCTTGACCTTGCCCACCAGGGGACTGTCGGTCGCGTTGAACTCGAAAGCGTGCTGCTCGTCCATCGGCACTGGCGCATCCTGCTGCGCAAGTTTTGGCTGAGGCCGCGCCGGGATGCCAGTGCGCAGAGCGGGATGTCGGCGTCACGACGAGTCTTTTTCGTCCCTGACTCGTCGTGACGCCGACATCCCGCGAAAGACGGCCTCCGGCCGGAGCCGGCGACTTATCCACAGGCCTGACTCGTCGTGACGCCGACACCCCTTCCGCCACTCGTCGTGACGCCGACAAATCCTCGTCGTGACGCCGACGCAGACTCGTCGTGACGCCGACAAATCCTCGTCGTGACGCCGACGCAGACTCGTCGTGACGCCGACAAATCCTCGTCGTGACGTCGACGCAGGCTCGTCGCGACGCCGACGCAAAGCACCCGTAAGGTCCTGTTTGATATAATGTTTTTCGGCCCCATAACCTTATAACTTTATGACTTGTTTGACTCTTTGACTCAAAAAAAGAGCAAAGCGCATCGAGCAAGAAGGCAGTGCGTGAAACCCCTGGAAAGACCGGGCGGCATTGTCGGCGAAAGGACGAGTCGAAATGGAAAATATCTTACCAATGGTTGCTACCGCAGGTTGTTCTGATGCTTGGCGAGGGGAATTTGCTGACCCGGTGCGGCAAGCACCTGCGCCACTCGCCCTTTGACCGACATCTTCTTGGAAACCCTAGAATCACTATTCTGTGAATATAGCCGGCGTGGCATTTCGACTTTGCCTTCCCGCACACGCAACCTGCTCCCGGCCGTTGCGGCGAGCGACCAGCAGGGCGGAAGGCTATGCGAAAAATCTTGATGAAACGGCATGCCAACCCTATGATGGGCGTGACGGCACAGCAAAGCTGGCCCTGAGCGAAAAGGAAGAATCCCGGTGCGCAACAGCAAGCTTCTTGGTCCTTTCCTTTTCCTGGCCGCGGGTGCCGCGCTGGTCCTGCCGAAGACCCTGGAGCTGCGGACGGGCCTCCATCTGCCAAGCGCGGAGGCAGGCTACGCCAGCCTGGCGCTGGCAGGGCTGGTCATGGCCGCACGCGGCTGGCGCTCGGATCTGGCCAGGGCCTCCTCCCACGGCTTGTCAGCATTGCGGCGGGCGACAAGCGGATCCGCCGGGATCAGGCCTGCCAAACGGATGAAAATCCGCATACGTTGCGCGCGCTGACAGGGCAGGGCAGGAGATTGCCGGAACGTCCTGCGATCGCTGCCCTTGCCTCCAGAATGGAAGGACGAATGATGAGTGATCCCCTGAACGGCCGCGAGATCTGGGTGGTCTGGGGCGGGATCTTCCGCGATACGAGCTTTGCCGAGCTCGAACCCGGCACCGAGGAACTGCACGGCCCCTTCCACACGGCGGAAGCCGCCGAAAAGGCGTGGCTGGAGCGGATGCGCCGGATGGTGGACATTGCTTCCCACCGGCTCTTCGTGTTGCGGGCCGTGCCGGCGCCGGGCAAGCCGTGACCGTCAGGGGCGCTTTGGCATTCCTGATGCCGATCACCGCGCCGCGCCTCTGGGCAGCGCGGCGCGCCAATACCTGGCGGCATCGGTGCCTTGCCCTGGAGCAAACCCTTGAGCAGCTTTCAGAGCGGCTCGCGCGCACCGAGGTTGCCCTGTTGCGCGAGGAGCAGGCCAGCCTCAAGGCCAAGCTCCGGCTGGCCGAGGCGGAGGACGCCCTGATCAGGATGCAGTCCGCCCTGGACGCGCTGCGCCAGCTCCCAGGCGGCGCTTCGCGACCTATTCCGGGCAGGGCAGCGTAGGGCTACTCGCGAAAAACGCGCGCGAAACGCTCGGCCCGTTCCGCCGGCGGAAGCATGTTGCTCCGCCCGCCCGCGCAGGCGGAGCCGCAGGTGGCAGGTTGTACGGGCGCATCAAGCGATGCGTAGCCGGCCAGCAACAGAACGCCACCGGCACTTCCCAGAACCAGCAGGAAAAACAGGGCGAGAAGCCGAAAAGGCATGGCAGGGGGGCCTTAGGTTCAGGCCTTCTGGCCGATGGATAAAAAATAAACTACAAAGTCTAAAATTAACTTTCAATAAGCAATTTTCCGACAAATACAAAGAATGAGGCACCGTGAAGGGCGCCATAGCGGGTCAGGGCGGCTAACCTCCTGGCCAGCAGCCTGGGTCCCTCCTTTCATGCCGGCATTGATCCTCCTTCCCGTCCGCCGTCCCGCCGCTTCTTTCCCCTGGGCGGAAGCCGCGCGATGAGCGAACTCCAGACCCCCCGCTTCATCGCCCCTCATTTCATTGAAATTGAAGGCGGCGTGGATGTGCCGGGTCCGGTTCGCCGCGCCTGCGCCTTCACCACTGCAGCGCCCGGATGGCCCCGTGACGCCAGCGGGGCGACCCATCACCATCTCTGCGTGCTGCTTTCCGAAAATGGCCGCTGGCACGAGACGGGCGCGGTCCAGTGGCGCACCGAAGGCCGCGCCCTTTCCTCCGGCGAGCCGCCGGCCGTTGCCACCGGGCGCGCGCCGGACTTGATGCGCGGCATCGTGGCAGCGCTGGGAGCGGCGCATGCGCCGGTGCATCCGCGCGGCGACGCGACGCCGCCGGCCGGAACGGTGCTTTGCGTTGCTCCGGCCTTTGTTCCCATCGCGCGCGAGCCCGGCCTGCCGGGCATCTGGGCCTGCAGCCACCTGAGCGCAGCCGGCCCGGTTTCGGCGGAGCATCCCTGGACCCATCTGCAGACCGCCTTCATCCGGGCCTGGCCAGGCGGCGAGGGCCCCGCTTTCCGCTGCGAACTGGAGACGCTGTCCTTTTCCGCCGTCATGTCAGGCGCGGCACGGGCGGGAACGGCGGCGCGTGAAACCGCCTTCTGGTCCGCCGCCAGCCTGGAGGAGGCGATGCAGAGCTGCCAGGCACGCATCTTCGCGCCCCGCACGGCGGCGGCGGAGGACAGGCGCTAGAGCAGATCCCGTTCCGACGGCATCATCGGGACGGGTGAAGATGCTCGCCAAAACAAACGGCTAGAGCATTTCCCGTGAGCCAGGGCGAACGAAAAATGCCCTAGAGGAGCCTTGCGCCGCAGGGACCGGCAATCTCCGCGGCTGCTCGGGAGGCGCCTCGCCCTTTTCCAATGATGCGGGGCAGCAGCCCCGCAAACGGCTTTCCGGGTTGCCGCCCGGCTCGGGCGGCAACCCGCCTGTGGCCGCGTCCCCGGCCTTGTTCCCCTGCGCGGCAGAGCCGCTTTCCATGGCCCGGCTTGCGGACCGCGCGGCCGGCCACGCCCTCGGGTAAAGTCAACCGTCAACGGTGAAAGTTGACGTTGACGGAATGCCTGGAAGTCGGCAGCCTGCCCGCGTGTTCTGACAACAGAGCACGCGGGGGTCAGAGGGGGGACGAGCCGCATGGATGGGGAAGCGCTGCGCATGCTGCGCCAGCAGCTCCGGCAAAGCCAGTCGGAGCTGAAGGATGCTCTGAACCGGGCGCTGGGGCGCTCCTACGACAAGCCGCGGATCTCGCGCTGGGAGAATGGGCGCGAGCCGATCCCGGAAGAGGTGGCGCGCGCCATGCAGGCCTTGGCCAGCGGCCAGCCGCGCCACGCCCGCATCCTGGTGCTGGCCAACCAGAAGGGCGGCGTCGGCAAGACCACCTCCGCCCTCAATCTCGCCTGCGGGCTGGCGCGCCAGGGCCGGCGGGTGCTGCTGGCCGACCTCGACCCGCAGGCCACCGCCTCGGTCGCGCTGATGGCGGGCAACACCGTCGAGGCCTACCGGCAGGGCCGCACCATGGCGCAGGTGATCCTGCGCGACCTGCCGCTGGAGCAGGCGATCTTTGACCGCGCCGATCCGCTGCTGGTCGGCCGCGGCGGCTTTGACCTGGTGCCCAGCCATATCGACCTCGCTGAAACCGATGGCCGGCGCGAGCCGGGCTTCGACGTGGCGCTGCGCGAGGCGCTGGAGGCCGTGCGCGACCGCTACGACATCGTCGTGCTGGATGCGCCGCCCAACCTCGGCATGCTGACGGTGATGGGCCTCGCCGCGGCGGATGAGGTGATCATTCCCGTTCGCACCGAGCCTTATGACAGCATGGGCGTGGGGCTGATCCTGGCCACCATCGGCAAGGTGCAGCGGCGGCTCAATCCGGCGCTGCGCCTGGGCGGCATCCTGCCCACCCAGTTCGGCCCGCGAAAGTCAGTGGACCGCGAGGTGCTGGAGCAGCTGGTCGGCGTCATGGCGGGAAAGGCACCGGTGCTGGAGCCGGTGCCGGCCAGCGCCGTTTTCGGCCACGCCGCCCGCAACGGGCGCATCGCGCTGGAGGCCTCGTCGAGCACGGCCGCCGTGGCGGTCTACGGGCGGCTGGCCGCGGCGCTGGCGGCAGGGCAGCCGCTGCCGCAGGCCGAACTGCTCGCGCCCGCCGAGGAGGGCTGAACCATGCCGCCTTCCCGCAGGCCCGCCTCGCCGGTGCTGGGCGCGGCCATGTCGGCGATCGGTGCCGCCAGCGACGGGCTGGTGCCGGGCGACAGCCGCTTCCGCCATTCCTTTGAGGCGCCGCTGGCACGGATCCGCCCTGATCCCGACCAGCCGCGCAAGCGCTTCGAACCGGCCGAGATCGCCGCCCTGGCCGCCACCATGGCGGCCGAGGGACAGTTGCAGCCGGTGCTCCTGCGGCGTGACCCGGAGCAGCGCGGCGGCTGGATCCTGGTTGCCGGCGAGCGCCGCTGGCGCGCCGCGCGGCACAATGGCTGGGCCAGCCTGCTGGCCATCGAGCATGGGGGCGATGCCGCGCTCGCCGCCCTGCTGGAGAACCTGCAGCGCGTGGACCTGACCCCCGCCGAGGAGGCGCGCGGCCTGCAGCGCCTGCTAGACGAACGCGGCATGAGCCAGGCGGCCGCCGCCGCCCTGCTGGGCCGCAGCCCTGCGGAAGTCAGCGCCACGCTGCGGCTGCTGACGCTGCCGGCGGAGTTCCTGGAGCGGGCGGGCACTCTGCCGCGCAACCTGCTGGTGGAGCTGGCGCGGCTGGAAGCCGGGCCGCTGCGCGACCGGCTGTTGCGTCAGGCCGAGGCCGGCAGCCTGACCGTGCGCGCGTTGCGGGCGGCCCGCGCCCGGCCGCCCGCGGGGCCGAGGCCGCCATCCGCCTTGCGCATCACGCTGTTGCGGGCCCTGGCGGGAAGGCTGGAACGGCGAAAGGCCGAAGGACGGCCCTTGGCAGAGGAGGAGCGCGACCATCTCCTCGCGCTGCGGCGGCGGATCAACGCCCTGCTGGACTTCTGACGTCAGAAGTTTCCGGGCGGGACCGAAGGGGGGGTGTCACCCTTCTTTGAAGATCCCCGCCCGGGCGGCGACGGCCGCCCCGGACCGCGCGGCAAGGCAACCGCGCGGCAAGGCGAGGGGCAAAGTTCTGACGTCAGAATACCTCAGGCGGCTGTCGGGGGGGTGCCGCCGGCTGCCGCATGCAGATGGCGGATATTCTCCTGCATGGCCTGCAGCAGCTTCGCGGCGCGGCTGGCGAAGGCGGGCGGAAGCGGCTGCTGCGGCATGGCCGCAGCCTCCTGCAGCAGCTGCGCCGCATCGGCTTCCATCATGCCAAGCTGCTCCAGCGTCACGTGCCGCGCCGCGGGAAGGGCGCGCGCGTCGTCCAGGCGATGGCGGAGCATCTCCAGGCTTTCGGTCAGCTCCGCCATGCTGGCCGCCTGTTGCCGCAGGGTGGCCAGCGCCTCGTGCAGCGGCGCGGCCTCCATCTCGCGGTTGCCGGCAATGCTGATCATCGCCTGCAGCCGCACCGCATGGCTTTCCAGCGCCGCCAGGCCACCGGCGAAGCGGTCCGTCGTTTCGGTCAGGTAGCGCGCAGCGTCGCCCAGCGTCGCCTCGTTGCGCAACACACGCTCGACATGCCCGCCCAGGCCGTGAACCAGCACCTCCAGCTGCTGCCTTGTCTGCTCCGACTGCCGGCGCGCCGCATCGCCCTGCTCCGTCAGCGCCTGCGCGGCCAGGATCAAAGGCCGGGTGCTGTCCGGCAATGCGTCAAGCACCCGCACGGACGCCTCCAGCCGCTCCGCGGCAGCAGGGAAGGCCTGCAGCATGCCCGTCGCCTCCGCCGCGCCTTGCTGCAGGCGCAGGATGCCCTCCTCCATCTGGCGCAGAACGGCGGAAGGCGCCAGCAGGCTCTCGGCCGCCGCTTCCACCTGCCGCGCGCTGGCCTCGAGGCGGGCCAGCCTCGCCTCGGCCTCCCCCCTCTCCGGATGGTCCGGCCGGGTCATGAGGGCGGCGGCAGGGCTGGCCTGCTCCAGCGTCTGCCGGAACTGCTTCTCGACATGGCCGGCCAGTCCCGAGAGCTGGGCAGCGGTGGCCACGGCGCGGCTCGCCGCGCCGGTCGCCTCATGCACCTGTTGCTGCTGCTGCTCCAGAAGCTGGCGCAGCCCGCGAACCAGGTCCTGCGCTTCCGCTGCCTCGAGGCTGGGCTCCTCGGCCGCACGGCGCAGCAAGGCGCGCAGCGCGTGCAGGCTGCCGCCAAGCGCGATCACGGCCGCGGCGGCGATGCAAGCCAGCGCGGCCCCGCCGTTCCACGTCGAAAGCCCGGGATCCACAAAGCCGCTCGGGGAGGTCCACAGCAGGGCCGGGCCACACACAACCAGCGCCAGGGCCAGCTTCCAGGGCCAGCCCATGAGGGTGATCAGTTCCCCCCAGCCGGGTTCTTCTTGCCGCACCGCTTCTGCGCTCATCATTCCGGCCTCCTGCCGAAGGTGGTCATGGAGCCGCGCTGCGGCCCCGGTCAGGGATGCCTGGCTTTCTCCAGGCGGAGGGAAGGCGCCGCCATCGGATGGCCCGCCTTCGGCCAGGTCTTGCAGATCCCCGGGACGCATAATGCGAAAAAACACCAAATAGGCAAGCTGAATGCGCCTTCGCGGCAGGCCCGTGCCGCCGGAATCATGGTGCGGCCAGCCAGTAGGCCAGCCAGGGGGAAAGCTCGCCTGGGAGGCCGGCGGGCGGCGGGGCGGCTTGCCGGCGCCTGCTAGCCCGGCTTTGCGAGAAATTTCGCCTTGGCACGCCCGGCTGTTCGCGGGGGCCTTCTGATTGGCCGGCGGCGGCGGGGCGGCGTAGAAGCAGGGAGCAGGACGGGCTGGACGCTTCCGCGCGGAAGGCGGCTTTTGCGCCGGCAGCATCGGAACAGGCAGGAGAGGACGGAATGGAGCGCATTCTCGTCACCGGCGCAGCGGGCTTTATTGGCCATGCGGTTTGCGCGCAGTTGTTGCGGGACGGCTTCACCGTCTTCGGCCTCGACAACTTCACGCCGTACTACGATGTCCGGCTGAAGCAGGCGCGGCTGCAGCAGCTTGAGGGCCGCGCGGGTTTCCGCTTCGGCCGGATCGACCTCGCTGACGCGGCCGCCGCCCGGGAAGCCTTCGCAGCCTTCCGGCCGGATGCGGTGGTGCATCTCGCGGCGCAGGCCGGGGTGCGCTACTCGCTTGAGAATCCCGCCGCCTACACCGCCGCCAACGTCGATGGCTTCCTTTCGGTGCTGGAGGCCTGCCGCGCCCATCCGGTGCAGCACCTGGTCTATGCCTCCTCCTCCTCCGTCTACGGCGCCAACACCAAGGTTCCCTTTTCGGAAAAGGATCCGGTGGACCGCCCGGTCTCGCTCTATGCCGCGACCAAGCGCGCCAACGAGCTGATGGCGCAGACCTACAGCCACCTGTTCCGCATCCCCGCATCGGGGCTGCGCTTCTTCACCGTCTATGGTCCCTGGGGCCGGCCGGACATGGCCTACTACAAGTTCACCAACGCGATCTTCGCTGGCCAGCCCATCGATCTCTACAATCACGGCCGCATGGCGCGCGACTTCACCTATGTCGACGAGGTGGTGGAGGCGATCCGCCGGCTCACGCTGCAGCCGCCGGCCGACCGCGTTGCCGGCGAGGAGCCGGGCCGCATCGATCCCGGCGTGCCGCATCGCGTCTTCAACATCGGCAACCACACGCCGGTGGAACTGGAGCGCTTCATCGCCGTGCTGGAGGCGGCGATCGGCCGCAAGGCGGAGCGGCGCCTGCTGCCGATGCAGCCGGGCGATGTCGAGCGGACCTATGCCGATGTGGAGGCGCTGCGCCGTGCCGTGGACTTCGCGCCGCGCACCTCGATCGAAGACGGCCTGGCGCGCTTCGTCACCTGGTATCGCACCTTCCACAAGCCCGGCTGAGGAAAGGTGGCAGCCGGGCTCCGGCCAAGGCTGTGGAGCGGATGGGCTGTTCGCCAAAGCCGCATGCCGGCGCCCGATCGCCCGGAGCGCGCGGCCTTTCCCATGGCGCGGCTGAAGCGCCTCATGCTGGCTGTCCTCGCCAGCGTCGTACCTGCCAGGGTCGCATCTGGCAGGGGCGCATCTGGCATTGCCGGCGCGCGCTTCCCCGGGAAGCCGCGGGCCCACCCCACCTGCATCCTTGATCCGCAGACGCTGCGCCGCGCGGTGGTCCAGTACGGCGACGACGAAAGGCTGTGGGAGGTGCTTCGCCGGGCCGAAGCGGGCCGGCCCATCGTGATCGCCGCCATCGGCGGCTCGGTCACCCAGGGTGCCTGGGCCACGACGCCGGAGCGGACCTATGTCAACCGCGTCTTCGGCTGGTGGCGGGCCGCCTTTCCCAACGCGCCGATGACCCTGATCAACGCGGGGATCGGCCGGACGGATTCGCTCCACGGCAACAAGCGCCTGGAGCGCGACCTGCTGCGCTGCCGGCCCGACTTCGTCATCACCGAGTGGGCGAACAACGATGCCATCACGCTGGAGATGCGCGCCAGCTACAGGCGGCTGCTGACGCGCATTCTGGCCGCGCCGTCGCGCCCGGCCGTCCTCATGCTGTTCGCCATGGGGCGCGACGGGTCCAGTTCGGAGGACAACCAGGTTCCCGTCGGCCGCGAGCTCGGCCTGCCCATGGTCTCGCTGCGCGAGGCCATCCTGCCGATCGAGCGGAGTGGCCGGATGGATCCGAAGCACCGCACGGCCGATGCCGTGCATCCGAACGACCTGGGGCACCGGATCATCGCCCGGCTGGTGGTTCACCGCCTGCAGTCGGGCCTGGACAGCCTGCGGGCCGGGGAAGCGGCGCCTTCCGGCAAGGATCCTGGTGGGCGGGCGGGAGCGCGCGGCTGAGCCGGCGGCCCGCTGCTCCGGCGGCGGGCGAGGCGCGGGCCGCCGGCCGGACCGCGCGCCACGCGGAAGCCGGGCGCCTTGCCCGGCCGGGAAGCGCGGCAGGGGCTCGCCGGCCGCGGAACAAGGCCTGCTGATCGCCGACGTCCCGCATCCCGGTGGACCTACGCCGCCCGTCCTGCCGCGCCCTTCGCGCTCCTGGCGTGAGGCCGCCGGGCGGCTTCACCAGTCGAGGCCCAGAAGTTCCGCCAGGATCTCGACCGCCACAATCTCCTCGAAGGTCGCCGCAATGTGAGCCTCGATGACCTGCTTTTCCTCGGCATCGGCGGCACGGTGCACCGGCACCATCGCATCGATGCGCGCATAGGCTGCGGCGACGAACTGGCAGACTTTTTCCTCGGCACAAAGCGCCATTCCAGCAGCTCCTCCGGTGGTTGCGCTGCTGCCTTCCTGGCCTGCCGGCTGTGGCCTGAACGCGGCCGCGGCCGCCACCCTTCGACCCCATCTGTGGCAAGGCGCGGCGCCATCGCCCGGCGACGGAACCCGGCGGGCCACCGTTGCAGGCCGCGCTCAGGACCGCCGAGGCGAGGGGAGGGCCGTGGGGAAGGCCTGGAATGCGGCGGCGCCCGGCCATGCCCGGCGATGACGCCGGCGCCCTGCGCGAAGCGGGGATGAGCCGCGAGGCGCCGCGCAGCCCCCCGCTCGCCCCGCTGCCGGCCCGGCGCGGCCCTGCGGCGCGCTTCCCCGCGGGGTCACGGGCCCGAAAGGGCCAGCGCGACGGCAGCCTCCGCATGAATGGCTGTGGTGTCGTAGAGGGGAACCGCGCTGTCCTCCGGCCGCACCAGCAGCATGATCTCCGTGCAGCCCAGGATCACCGCTTCGGCGCCGCGCTCCACAAGCCGCGCGATCACCTCGCGGCAGGCCTGCCGGGAAGCGGGCTCGACGCGGCCCTGAACCAGTTCGTCATAGATCACCCGGTGCATCACGGCGCGGTCGCCGTCCTCCGGCACCAGCACCTCAAGCCCATGCCGCTCGGCAAGCCGCCCCTTGTAGAAGGCCTGCTCCATGGTGAAGGCCGTGCCGAGCAGCCCGACCTTCCGCAGCCCGGCCGCCTTGACGCGCTCGGCCGTGGGATCCGCGATGTGCAGCAAAGGCAGGCCGATGGCCGCCTGAACCTGGTCGGCCATGCGGTGCATGGTGTTGGTGCAGATCACAACGAAGTCCGCCCCCCCACGCTCCAGGCGCGCGGCGGCGGCGATCATCTCCGCCGTCGCCTCATCCCAGCGCCCGGCGTGCTGCAGCGCCTCGATCTCGCCGAAGTCGAAGGACCACATGAGGCAGCGGGCCGACCGCAGTCCACCCAGCCGGTTCCGCACCTGCTCGTTGATGATGCGGTAGTACTCGGCCGAGCTTTCCCAGCTCATGCCGCCGATGAGGCCGATGACCTTCTGTGACACCTTGCTCTCCTTTCCGGCGCTCTCCTTTCCGGCGCCGCATGAAGGCCGATCGTCAGAGGAACGGCAAGACCCGTTCGCCGCCCTGCCCAGATCCGCCGCGGAAGTGCATCATCATCATCCAAAACTGATGCCTGATCTTTGCAGGCCACCCCCGGCGTCTTGTGTGAAGCGGGTGGCCGGGGGTGAAGCGCCGCAATGCCCCTCCGGGCTGCTGTCGACCTGACCGGGACGCTCGGCCCGCAGGCCGCGAGGCCCGGTTGTCAGCCTTGTCCCTCTGGCCGCTCGGAGGCTGGTCCGATCGGGCGGCCCGGGCGCATCGCGCTCTCGATGATCGCTTCCCACGACTTGCCCTTCGCCCGCAGGAACTCGATCGAGGGGCCGCCCGCGCTGCCATAGACCCTGACCGTCCGCTCATCGATGCGGGTGCGGTACGGCTCCGGCGTCAGTTCCTTGAAGCGAGCGGCCAGTCGCCTGCGCTCCGCATGCAGGGCCCGCGCGATGGCTTCGGTGGACGCCCCCGCCCGCCGCATCTTGTCAGCGCGCGCATGCAGATCACGTACGGCTTGCTCGTAGCGAGAACGCAAGGTCATCGACGGGGCATCCTGCATGGTCGGGCGCAACTGAACGATCCTGGACCGCGCAACGCCGACTTCCCACCCATTCAGGCCGCCGCGGCCACCGTTTCCGGGCCGGCCGCCCGGCTTCGCCCGCCTCAGCAGTCGGGCTCCCGCCTTTCCGGAGGACCCCGTCCTGTGACGTCTCTTCGCTTCCTTGTCGCCGAGAGCGAGACACCCGAGGCGCGCGCAGCCCGTCGCGCAAGCGTCGGCCGCAGCAGCGGCGAGACCTATCTCGGCATACTCCGTGCCCTCTCGCCAGGCGCGGCCCTCGACCTCATCCGCCCCGCCGAGGAGGGCGCCGCGGTTCCGGACCGTGCGGGGCTCGAGGGCTACGACGCGGTCTTTCTGACCGGATCCCCGCTTCACGTCTATGAGGACACCCCGGAGGTGCGCCGCCAACTCGACTTCATGCGCGCCGTCTTCGCCTCCGGCACGCCCGCCTTCGGCTCCTGCGCCGGCCTGCAGGTCGCGACGGCCGCGGCAGGGGGCACGGTGCGGGCGAACCGGCGCGGTTGCGAGGCGGGCTTCGCGCGCCGGATCACCCGCACGGCCGCCGGCCAGGGCCACCCGCTCCTGGCCGGCCGGCCCGAGGCTTACGACGCCCCGGCCGTCCACTCGGACGAGGTCGAGCAGCTGCCGGAAGGGGCCGTGGCGCTCGCCGGCAATCGCGTCACGGCGGTGCAGGCGGCGGAGATCCGCTCCGGCAGGGGCGTGTTCTGGGGCGTGCAGTACCATCCCGAACTGCCGCTGTCGGAGATCGCGGCGGCGTTGCGCCGGCAGTCCGCGGCGCTGATGGAGGCCGGCCTGGCGCGCGACGAAGGGGAAGTCGAGGCTTACGCGGCGCGCGTTGACGCGCTGCACCGCGATCCCCGGCGGCGTGACGCGGCATGGCAGCTCGGCCTGGATGCGCAAGTCGCCGATCCGGCGCAGCGGAGCATCGAGTTGCGGAACTTCGTCGAGCACCTCGTGGGCCCGACGCGGGGCCAGCGCGGCCGGGAATAAGCCGCGGCGGAGCTACCGCCCCCTCATTCAGCCGGACGCCGGAACGGAGCCCCACCCGAGGCGCGCCGGGCCGTCAATCGCGTGCGGCGGGGGGATCGGCAGCGAGGCGCCACCCTGTCGGCCCGGGATGCTGTTGTTCTGGAGCAGCCGTTCCTGGCCAGCACAAGCGAGCCCGCAGCCGCAGGGACGGGGGCGGGGGCCGGGGGCGGGGCCGGCCGCGTCAGCCGCGCCGCGCCGCCTCGATCGCGGCGATATCGATCTTTCTCATCCCCATCATGGCCTCGAAGGCGCGCCTGGCCGCCGCTGGGTCGGGATCGGCGACGGCGGCCGTCAGGGCGCGTGGCGTGATCTG
>NZ_SNVJ01000022.1 GCF_009829925.1 Teichococcus coralli | reverse complement strand
GCATGCCGGTGCCGCCGCCCGAGGTGCCGGCCGCGCCCCCTGGCCCGGCGGAGCCTGCGCGGCCCGAGCCGCCCCCCGCGGCGCCGGAGCGCGGCGCGGTGCCGCCACCCGCCGTCACCGCCTTCCTGCCCTCCGAGCCGGATGACGCGCCCTTGCCGGCGGAGGAGCCCGCCGCGCGGGGCGGCTGGTTTGGCCGGCTGCGGGTGGGCCTGTCGCGCTCCACCGCACGCCTGACCGACGGCATCAGCGGCCTGTTCAACAAGCGCAAGCTGGACGACGCGGCGCTGGAGGAGCTGGAGGAGGCGCTGATCACCGCCGACCTCGGCGTCGCCGCGTCGCAGCGCATCGTTGAGCAGTTCCGCCGCAGCCGCTTCGGCAAGGAGGTGACGGACCAGGAGGTGAAGGAGGCGCTGGCCGCCGAGATCGCCACCATCCTGGAGCCGGTGGCCGAGCCGCTGGCGCTGGACGGCACGAAGCGCCCGCATGTGGTGCTGGTGGTCGGCGTCAACGGCACCGGCAAGACCACCACCATCGCCAAGCTCGGGCAGCAATGGCGCGAGGAGGGCCGCAGCGTCGGCTTCGTCGCCGGCGACACCTTCCGCGCCGCCGCCGTCGAGCAGTTGCAGATCTGGGGCGAGCGCACGGGCTGCGAGGTGTTCGCCCCCGCCAAGGAGGGGGCGGACGCCGCCGCCCTGGCCTTCGACGCGCTGAAGCAGGCGCAGGCCCAGGGCACCGAGGTGCTGCTGGTGGACACCGCCGGGCGCCTGCACAACAAGACGGCGCTGATGGAGGAGCTGCGCAAGGTCATCCGCGTGATGCAGCGCGTGGACCCCTCGGCGCCGCATTCGGTGCTGCTGGTGCTGGACGCCACCACCGGCCAGAACGCCACCCAGCAGTGCAAGGTCTTCGGCGAGATGGTGAACGTCTCGGGCCTGGTCGTCACCAAGCTGGACGGCTCGGCCAAGGGCGGCGTCGTGGTGGCGCTGGCGCAGGAGTTCGGCCTGCCCGTCCATGCGGTGGGCGTCGGCGAGAAGGCGGCCGACCTGCGGCCCTTTGGCGCGCGGGATTTCGCCCGCTCCCTGCTGGGCCTGGGCTGAGCCGGGCGCCCGCCCCAAGCTTCCGCTTGGAAACCCTCGCCCGCTTTCCTAGGTTTGGAAGCAGCAGGCGGCCCGCCGCGCCGCCGTTCTTCCATTTCAGGCGGAGCGACCATCGCGTGTTTTTCCGGAGCGCAGCATGACACCCCCCGACGCCTCGCATGGCAGGGGCCGGCGGCCGGCAGGGCATGCCCCGGCGACGCGGCTGTCGGAGCTACGCGGGCGGCATGGCCTTTCCGTGCTGCCTTCGGTGCCGCCGCTGCCCCCGCCGGGCCCGGACGAGATCACCGTCGCCTCCTACAACGTGCACAAATGCGTCGGCACCGACCGGCGCTTCGATCCCGGCCGCATCGCCCAGGTGATCGCCGAGATCCAGCCGGACATCCTCGCCGTGCAGGAGGCGGACCGCCGCTTCGGCCGCCGCATCGGCCTGCTCGACACCCAGGCGCTGCAGCAGAGCGGCCTGTCGCTGGTGCCGGTCTCGCGCCTGCCGGACGGGCATGGCTGGCATGGCAACGCCCTGCTGGTGCGGCGCGGAACGCCGCTGGAAGTGCAGCGCCTGGCCCTGCCCGGCGCCGAGCCGCGCGGCGCCGTCCTCACCGAGATCGAGCTGCCGGCCGGCAAGCTGCGCATCGTCGCCGCGCATTTCGGCCTGCTCCGGCGTTGCCGCCTGCGCCAGGCCGCCACCATCCTGGAAGCCATCGCGCGCGGCACGAGCATGCCGACGCTGATGCTGGGCGACCTCAACGAATGGCGCCCGGGCCCGCGCTCCTCCCTGAGGCCGCTCGAGTCGCTGTTCGGCAGCGTCGCCTTCGGCCCGGCGAGCTTTCCCTCGCGCATGCCGGTCTTCGCGCTGGACCGCATCTTCGGCTGGCCCCGCGGCGTTGTCCGGGATGTGCAGGCACACAATTCATCCCTGGCGCGCATTGCATCCGACCATCTCCCGCTGAAGGCGCGGCTCTCGCTGGCTGCGGCGCATGCGGCGCCGTCCGGCGAGGTCGCGGCGGCGGCATGAACGGCACGCTGCTCCGGCCCCGGCCGCATCCGGCCGTGGTGGCGGGCGCCGCCCCACCCCGTTCGGAGCTGGATGACGTGGTCGAGTCCCTCCTCCGCGGCCATGACACCGGCGTGGCGCTGCTCCCCACGGGGCTTGAGGCCTTCATGGTGCGTGCCTTCAGCGCCCGTGCCGCCGGCCGCAGCCTGGACCTGCAGTACTACCACTGGTCCGACGACGTCACCGGCGGGCTGCTGGCGCGCGAGGTGCTGCAGGCCGCCGACCGCGGCGTGCGGGTGCGCATGCTGCTCGACGACAGCTATGCGCTTGGCATGGACCGCCGCATCACGCTGCTGGCGGCGCACCCGATGGTCGAGGTGCGGCTGTTCAACACCGCCCGCCTGCGCTGGCTTGGCCAGTTCGGCATGGGGGTGGAGTTCGCTCTCGGCGGCTGGCACCTCAACCATCGCATGCACAACAAGAACTGGGTGGTGGACGGAAAGCTGGCGCTGGTCGGCGGCCGCAACATCGCCGACGCCTATTTCGACGGCGCCGGCGACTTCAACTTCCGCGACCTCGACCTGCTGATCGCCGGGGAGGCCAGCACCCAGGCGCAGCGCGTCTTCGAGACCTACTGGGCCAGCAGCCTGGCGCGCCCGATGGACCAGTTCCGCCAGGCCGCCGGCGTGAGCCCCGAGGCGCTCCATGCGTTCCGCGAGGAGCTGGACGCGATCCCCGCCTCCAAGGCGGCGGGCTCCTACCGCGAGGCGCTGACCGCCACCCGCGCGCAGATGCTGGCACAGGAGTACCACCTGTTGCCCGCCGACAACACCGTGCGCGTGCTGGCCGACCCGCCAGCCAAGGCCAAAGGGCGCAACGTGCCTGGCGGCATGGCCCCCGCCATCAACGCCGTGCTGCGCGAGGCGCGGCAGGAGGCGGTGCTGATCTCGCCCTATTTCGTGCCCGGCAAGGTCGGCATGGCGGTGCTGGAGGAAATGGTGCGGCGCGGGGTGCGGATCCGCGTCGTCACCAACTCCCTGGCGGCGACCGACGTGGTCGCGGTGCACAGCGGCTATGCGCGCTACCGCCACCGCCTGCTGAAGCTGGGCGTCGAGCTCTACGAGCTGAAGCGCAGCGGGCGCAGCGGCAAGGGTGTCTTCGGCTCGCGCGGCGCCAGCCTGCACACCAAGGCCATCATGATCGACCGCGAGCTGGTCTTTGTCGGCACCTTCAACCTCGACCCGCGCTCGGCCAACCTGAACACCGAGATGGGCGCCTTCGCCCGGCACCCCGGCCTGGCGAAGCTGCTGGCCCGCGAATACAACCGCCTGACCGACCTTCACCGCAGCTACCGCCTCTCCCTGACGCCGCAGGGCAGCCTGCGCTGGACCGACGACCTCGGCAGCACGCGGCATGAGCCGGAGGCCTCCTGGGGGCGGCGCGCCATGGCGAACCTGGTGCGCTGCCTGCCGCTGGAAGCGCAGCTCTAGCCTGCCGCCTCCTATTCCGCCCGGATGTTGTGGGCGCGGATCAGCTGCCCGTAGCGCTCCGTCTCGCGCGAGAGCCAGGCGCGGAAGGCTTCCGGCCCATCCGCGCGCGGCTCGCCGCCGAGCTCGGCGATGCGGGCGGCAAGGGCGGGGCGGGCCAGCACCTCCTGCAAGGCCTTGTAGAGCAAGGCCACCTGCGCGGGCGGGGTCTTGCCTTGCACCAGCAGCCCTTGCCAGGTGCCCGCGTCCTCGGCCGTCCAGCCCAGTTCGCGGAAGGTCGGCACATCCGGCAGGCTGGCGAGGCGGCGCGCGCCGGTGACCGCGATGGCCCGCATCTGCCCGTTCACCGCATAGGGCTGCGACTGGGTGGCGCCGGCCACGGTCAGGTCGGCCTCGCCGGAGGTCACCGCCATCAGGGCGGGAGCGCCGCCGCGATAGGGCACATGCGTCATCTCGGTGCCCCACTGGTCGGCCAGGGCCACCTGGGTGAGATGCGAGGCGGTGCCGTTCCCCGAGTTGCCGGCGTTCAGCCCGCCGCGATGGCCTTTCGCCAGCGCCACCAGCTGCTGCGCGTCCTTTGCCTCCAGCTTGTTGCTGGCGGTCAGGATGTAGGGCGCGTAGATCACCATGCTGACCGGCGCCAGATCCGTCTCGGCGTTGTAGGGCAGCCTGGGGAACAGCGCCGGGTTGGTGGCCAGCACGGACACGTCCAGCAACAGCATGGTGTGGCCATCGGGCGGGCTCTTCGCCACCGCGTCGGCACCGATGTTGCCGCCCGCTCCCGCGCGGTTCTCCACCACCACGCTTTGCCCCAGCGCCTGGGTCAGCTCGGGCGCGATCAGCCGCGCCAGGATGTCGCTGGTGCCTCCCGGCGCATTCGGCACGATGATGCGGAGCGTATGGTCGAAGCCCTGTGCCCGCGAGGGCGGGGAGGACAGGGCAAGCAGGGCCGGGGCCGCCAAAGCGGATCCCAGCAGCACACGGCGACGCATGGTCCGTTCCTCCAACGATTCGTTCTCCTGATCCTTCCGCAGCGCCGGCGCCAGGGCCAGTCACATCGCACTGCGCGGGGAAGCCGATGCCGGAGAAGGAAAAGTCCGGCGAAAGGAATTCCCCCGGTCCCCCATCTTCCTTCTGCCGGCTTGGCGTTGCGCTGGTCGCCGGCGCTCACCGGCAACCCCTTTCCCAGCCTGTTTCAGCCTCCGCTCTCGCGGATCACCGCGTCGGCCCGCTGCCTCACCTCCGGCCGCAGCGCGGTGCCGAGGCCCGGCGCCTCCGGGGCCTGCACCAGCCCGCCCTTCAGCACCGGCAGCCCCGTCACCAAATCCCGGTACCAGGTGGCCAAGGTGGCGCGCACCACCTCCTGGAAGATCGCGGTCGGCGCGTGCAGGGCGAGATGCAGCCCGGCCATCAGCGTCACCGGCCCGGTGCAGTCATGCGGCGCCAGCGGCTTGGCATGCGCCTCGGCCAGGGCGGCGATCTTGCGCGCCTCGGTCAGCCCGCCGCACCAGGCGAGGTCGAGCATCACCACGTCGATCGCATCGGCCGCCAGCAGGGTGCGGAAGGGCACGGTGCCGCCCAGCGTCTCGCTGCCGCAGATCGGCGTGCGGGTCTGCCGGCGGAGGTCGGCGAGCGCCTGGACGTCGTCCATCTTGCCGATCGGGTCCTCGGCCCAGAACACGCCGTAATCCTCCAGCGCGCGGCAGATGCGGATGGCGGCCTGGGTGCCCCAGAGGCTGTGCAGTTCCGCCATCACCTCGATGCGGGTGCCGACGGCGGCGCGGATCTTGCGGAAGGGCTCCAGCCCGGCCTTCAGATCCTCCAGGCTGATCATGTGGCCGCCGGTGGCGGGCGCGTAGATGTCGAAGGGCCAGATCTTCATGGCGGCATAGCCCTCCGAGAGCAGGCTCTCGGCCAGCGCGCCGGCATCGCGCATGAAGGCGACCTGGTCGTCATAGGGGCCGGCGGCCACGTCCGCCGCGCCGATGTCGCGCCGCGCCGCGCCTTGCGTGTTGTAGGCGTAGCCGGCGCAGGTGTTGTAGGCGCGGATCTCGTTGCGCACCGCGCCGCCCAAAGCCTCGTGCACCGGGATGCCGTGCCGCTGCCCGGCAAGGTCCCAGAGCGCGATGTCCACCGCGCTGGCCGCGCGCACCTCGGCGCTGGCGCTGTGGAAGCCGAGATAGGGCGTCATGAGCTGCCGCGAGACCGCCTCGATGCGGCGGGCGTCGCGGCCGATCAGCAGCGGCGCCACCTGCTCGTGCAGCACCGCCTCCACCGCCTGCGCGCCGCGGAAGCTTTCGCCGAGGCCGGTCAGCCCCTCGTCGGTCTCGACCTCGACCCAGATCAGGTTCGGCCGCTCGGTGATGCGGATGGTGCGGAGGCGGGTGATGCGGGACACCGGGAACCTCACTCGGCGCGGATGTTGTTGGCGCGGATGACCTGGCCCCAGCGGGCGGTCTCGCTCTTCACCTGCTCGCCCATGCGTTCGGGCGGGCCGCCCAGCGGCACCACGGCGGCAGCCTGCAGGCGCTGGCGCACGGCGGGGTCCTCCAGCGCCTTGTTGAAGGCGGCGTTCAGCGCGGCCACCCGCGCCGGCGGCGTGCCGGCGGGCGCCAGGAAGCCGAACCAGCTGTCGATGACGATGCCGGGGATGCCCTGCTCGGCGAAGGTCGGCACGTCGGGCAGCTCGGGGATGCGCTCGGCGGAGACGGCGGCGACCGCCCGCACCGCCCCGGCGCGGATATGCGGCAGGATGGAGGGCAGGTTGTCGAAGAACACGTCGATCCGCCCGGCGATCAGGTCGGTGATGGCCGGCCCGCTGCCGCGATAGGGCACGTGCACCCAATGGAGCCCCAGCTTCTCCCGCAGCAGCTCCGGCGCCAGGTGGTTGGAGGCGCCGACGCCGGAGGAGCCGAAGCTCAGCCCGTCCGGCTTGCGCGCGAGCTCCAGCACCTCCTTCAGGCCCTGCGCCGGCAGGCCGGGCCGCACCGACATGACGTTGCGCACCGCGCCGGTCAGGATCACCGGCGTGAAGTCGCGCGCCAGGTCATAGCCGGGATTGGCGTAGAGCGAGGGGTTGGAGCCGCAGGTGCCGATGGTGCACTGGATCAGCGTCGTGCCGTCGGGCGCGGCGCGGGCGACCTCGGCGGTTCCGATGTTGCCGGCGGCGCCGGGCCGGTTCTCCACCACCACGCCGGCCGGCAGGAAGGGCATGGCGCCGTTGGCCAGCAGGCGGGCGACGATGTCGCTGGTGCCGCCGGGGGCGAAGGGCACGATGATACGCACCGGCCGGTCGGGCACCTGCGCGTGGGCGGCGGGCAGCCAGGGCGCCAGCAGGGACAAGGCCAGGCCCAGTGCAGCTCTTCTCATCATGGCGGCGGTTCCTCCTTTTCCGCGCGGCAACGGGATGCGCCGACCGGCCCGGTCTGTCGCCGGGCTCGCGGGCGCTGCCGTGACAGCGGTTGGGAACAGCTTCAGGAGGAGCTGGTATTTGTCAAACAGATTTGCAGATTTCTGCTATTTTGGTGTTTACTTTCACTTATCGATTGACAGATTTTACATCTTCCGCAAGGTTGACCTGCCCGCTGGCCGGAAACAACAGGGAGACGAGCCGCCATGGCACGCACGGAAAAGGAAAAGATGCTGGCCGGCGAATTGTACGACGCCGGGGATGCCGAGCTGCAGGCCGACATGATGGCCGCCCGGCACTGGATGGTGCGCTACAACGCCATGCTTGACCGCCCCGCCGCCGAGCGCCGCGCCGTGCTGGCCGAGCGGCTCGCCGCCGTCGGCGAGGGCGCGGTGATCCGCCCGCCCTTCCATTGCGACTATGGCTACAACATCAGCCTCGGCGCCGGCGTCTTCCTGAACTTCAACTGCGTGATCCTGGACGTCGTAGCGGTCACCATCGGCGAGCGCACGCAGATCGGGCCGGGCGTTCAGATCCTGGCGGCGGACCATCCGCGCGATGCGGAAGGGCGCGCCTCGGGCCTGGAGTTCGGCCGCCCCATCCAAATCGGCCGCAACGTCTGGATCGGCGGCGGCGCCATCATCCTGCCCGGCGTGACCATTGGCGACGACGCCCTGATCGGCGCCGGCAGCGTGGTGACGCGGGACGTGCCCGCCGGGGCGACCGCCTTCGGCAACCCCGCCCGGCTGCGGGCCTGAAGCGCAGGGTCGGCCTTCCATGAGCCACCACGACGCCGGCCGCCCCTTGAGCGAGGCGGTCCATGCCAGGCTGCTGGACATGCTGGCCTCGGGGGAGTTCCCGCGGGGCAGCCGCCTGCCGGGCGAGCACGCGCTGGCCGGTCGCTTCGCCGTCTCCCGCCCGGTGCTGCGGCAGGCGCTCGCCCGCCTGCAGGCCGAAGGGCGGATCGAAACGCGCAAGGGCTCCGGCACATTCGTGCGCGAGGCCGCCGTGCGCGAGGCCGCCATGCGCGAGGCCGCGGCATCCCCGCCGCTCAGCCTGGCCTATGGCCCGCTGAACAGCATCCCCGACGTGCGGAGCTTCCTGGAGTTCCGCTGCGGCCTGGAAAGCGAGATGGCGGCCCGCGCCGCCCTCTGCGCCGACTCCGCCGCGCGCGCCGCGCTGCGCCGGGCCGCCCGGGCGCTGGAGGCGGAGGCCGCCGCGGGACGGCCCGCGATCGAGGAGGACATCGCCTTCCATCTCGCCATCGCGCATGCCAGCGGCAACCGGTTCTTCGCGGCCACCCTCGCCGCGCTGTCGGAGCAGACCCGCTTCAGCATCCGCCTCACCCGCGAGCTTTGCACCCTTCCCTCCACCGCGCGCTTCGCCGAGATGCGGGCGGAGCACGACCGCATCCTCGCCGCCGTCGAGGCGGGCGATGCGGCGGCGGCCCATGCGGCCATGGCGGCGCATTTGCGGGGCGGCATCCGCCGGCTCTTCGGCCAGGCCGATTGAGGCGGCCGCCCTTCACGGCCCTCCCGCCCCGTGGTTCCGTGCGCCCTCGACCCGAAGCGGAGGACGAACCCGATGAGCGAAGCCACGGAGAACGCAGTGCGCTGGGAGCGGCTGACCGCCCCCGAGTTGCGCAGCCTGGCGGAGCGCGACGCGCTGGTTGTGCTGCCGGTCGCCTCGCTGGAGCAGCATGGGCCGCACCTGCCGGTCTGGACCGACAGCATGATCGGCCATGCCTGCTGCCTGCGCGCGGCTGAAAAGGCCGCCGACCTGCCCACGGTGGTGCTGCCGCCGATGTGGCAGGGCATGTCGGAGCACCACCTGCCCTATGGCGGCACCATCACGCTGGACTACGCCACCTTCCGCGCGGTGCTCGCCTGCGTCTGCCGCTCGATCAAGGCGCAGGGCTTCCGCAAGCTGTTCCTGGTGAACAGCCACGGCGGCAACATCGACCCGCTGGCGGTGGCCGCGCGCGAGCTGTGCCTGGAATTCGACATGCCCGTGGTGGCCACCACCGTTTTCCACGTCGCCGGCCCGAAGCTGGGCGCGCTGCTGGACACCCAGCCCGGCGTGCAGCACGCCTGCGAGGCGGAGACCAGCTTCTGGCTCGCCCTGGACCCCGGGCAGGTGCGGCAGGACAAGGTGGCCGGCGCGCTCTCCGATCCCTCGACCACGCGCTCCGGCCCCTTCCAGCGCTTCTGGTCCTTCGCCGAGCGCGCCCCGGGCACCGGCGTGATGGGCGATCCGCGCGCCGCCACCGCCGAGAAGGGCATGAAGCTGCTGGAGGTGGTTTCCGATGCCCTGGCCGAGGCGATGCGCGACCCCGTGCTCTGGCGCGCGCCGCACGCCGTCTGGAAGGGCGCGGAATGAAGGCTGGGGGAACGAGTTCCCCCCAATCCCCTTCTTTTCCGGGCGCGCAGCGCTTCTGGCACAGGCCCGCTCCACCACGGAAGCCGCTCCGCTGACCGCCCCCGCGACA
The DNA here is from genome assembly GCF_009829925.1 of Teichococcus coralli. Lineage (GTDB taxonomy): Bacteria > Pseudomonadota > Alphaproteobacteria > Acetobacterales > Acetobacteraceae > Pseudoroseomonas > Pseudoroseomonas coralli. The sequence goes on along the minus strand of NZ_SNVJ01000022.1, from coordinate 68,786 downwards.
ATGGTCCGCGGACGTCGCACTGGCCGAGCCGGAAGCCGGCAGGAAGCAAAGGAGGTTCGGGGCTCCGGGGCACGGCCCCGGACAGGCCTGGAACCCTGCTTTCTCCAGGAAGCCGGGGCGGGTTCCCCTTTCTCCCCGGCCTCGCTTCCTTGTTTCAGCAGGCCCAGGCCGCGAACCAACCGGCCAGGAGCAGTACCGCCCAGTGCAATTCCGGCCTCAGGCCTTTCGCTCCCAGCCTCGGCCACCCTGCTGCCAATAGGTCAGGCTGTGCCCGGCCGCCTTGGCCGCTGCCCAGCGGCGGCGCGCGGCGGCGACGGCGGCCTCGTCCTGCCCGTCAAACAGGTCGAGCACGCGGTCGAACGCGCCGAGGTGCGCGCTGTCGGCGCCGTCCACCAGGAACAGGAAGCGTGCGCCGTTCGGCGCCTCGTCCTCGGTGGTGAGCCAGATCGGCTGCAGCTCGGGGTGGCCGATGCCCTGCGGCGAGCCATGCGGCAGCCAGTCCGGGTCGGTGGAGAGCCAGAGCGAGGCATCGAGGCCGGCCAGCCGCGCCGGGTCGCCCACCCGCACCACGGCGCGCCCGCCCTGGCCCAGCACGCGGCCGAGCAGCTTGGGCAGCGCCTGCTCCATCGGCGTGCGGGTCAGGTGATAGAAGCCGATCTCGCTCACGACGCCTCCGCTATGGCTCCCGCTGGCGCAGGCCGCGTTCCCAGGCTTTCGATGAAGCGGAGCAGATAGCCGTCCGGATCCTGCACCAGAAGTTGCCGCTGCCCCGCCTCCAGGGTGCCGGCCCGATACCACGCCTCCGCGACCGGACGGAACAGCGGCCAGCCCTCGTCCTCCAGCGCCGCCAGGATCGGCGCCAGCCCGCGCGTCTCGATCTGGAAGTTGATGCCGCGGCCGAGGGGATGCTCCAGCGGCGCCACCGCCCAGCCGCCATTGTAGCGGCAGAGCATGACCTGCACGGTCAGCGCACCCGGCCCCTCCCGCTCCAGATAGGCGAAGCCCTGTGCGGGCCGCTGATAGGCGATGCGGAAGCCCAGCACCCGCGTCCAGAAGTCGAGGCTGCGGGCGAGGTCGGTGACGTCCAGTTCCGGCACCAGCGGCGCGAAGCCGCTGGCCGGAGGCGCTTCGGCAGGGGTGGTCATCGGCGGTGCGGGTCCTCGAAGCGGCTGGCCACCAGCGCGTCCAGCAGCCGCACGCCGAAGCCGCCCGGGGCGGGCGCGGCACCGGGCGGCCGGTCCGCAGGCTCCTCCGCCATCCCCGCGATGTCCAGATGCGCCCAGGCCGGCGGGCTCCCGCCCAGGAACGCGCTCAGGAAGGCGGCGGCATGGCAGGCGTCGGGCTGTAAGCGCCCGCTGGCGCATTGCCGGAGGTCGGCGATGCCGCTCTCCAGGTCGCGCCGGTGCGCCGCGCCGATCGGCAGCGGCCAAAGGCGCTCGCCCACCGCCTCCCCCGCCGCGCAGAGCGCCGCCGCCAGCGGCGCGTCGTTGCCGAACAGCCCGGCGCGGTGATGGCCGAGGGCGGTGACCACCGCCCCCGTCAGCGTGGCGAGGTCCACCACCGCCTCGGGGCGGAAGGCGCGCACCGCATAGGTCAGCGCATCGGCCAGCACGAGGCGGCCCTCGGCGTCGGTGTCCACCACCTCGACCGTCAGGCCGGACAGGGTGGTGATGATGTCGCCCGGCCGGTAGGCGGCCGCGCCGAGGGCGTTCTCCGCCAGCGGCAGCACGGCGGCCACCGGCGCGGGGCTGTCGCGCAGGGCCAGCGCCAGCATCGCCCCGGCGCAGGCGGCGGCGCCGGCCATGTCGGCCCGCATCGCCTCCATTCCCGCCGCCGGCTTGAGGCAAAGGCCGCCGGTGTCGAAGGTGATGCCCTTCCCCACCAGCACCAGCGGCGGCGCCGCGATGCGGCCGCGCCAGCGCAGCACCACCAGGCGCGGCGGGTTGGCCGAGCCCTCCCCGACCGCCAGCAGCGCGCCGAAGCCCGCCGCCCGCAACCGCCGGCGCCCGAGCACCTGCACCCCGATGCCATGCCGCTCCAGCCGCCGCAGCCGCCTCGCGAAGATTTTCGGGGTCAGCGCGTTGCCGGGGGCGGCGGTGAGCCGGCGCGCCAGGAGCACGCCCTTCAGCACCGCCCGCGCGTCGCGGCAAAGCGGCGCCAGCGCGTCCTCACCACGGTGCCAGAGGTCCAGCCGGAAGCCGCGCGGCGCCTGCAGCAGCGCCCCCATGGCCATCGCCACCGCCTCCTCCGGCCGCAAGGCGCGGGCGTCCAGCACGGCGTGGCGGGTGCCTTCGGGCAGCACCGCCACGGCGGCGGCCCCGGCCTGCCGCCACTCTGGCCCGGGGGCGATCGCCACACCCTCCCGCCAGCGCGCCGTGCCGGGGGTGAAGGGCATGTCCGGCAGCGGTGGCGGATGGTCGGCGCGCCAGGGCAGCAATCGCGGGCGGGCGGCGGCCTTCGGGCCGAGATGGGTCCTGAGGCGCAGGCGCATCGCTCAGCCCCCGGTCGGGGGGCGCCGCCCCCCGGGAGGCCCCGCCATGCCGTCAGCCCTCGTAGTGCTCGGCCACCAGGCGGTCGAGCAGGCGCACGCCGAAGGCGGTGGCGCCTTTCGGCACGGTGGCGCTGTCCTTCGTCGCCCAGGCGGTGCCGGCGATGTCGAGATGCGCCCAGGGCATCGGCCCCTCGCGGGTGTCGATGAAGCGCTGGATGAACTGCGCCGCCGTCACCGAGCCGCCGGGGCGGCCGCCGACGTTCTTCATGTCGGCGATGTCGGACTTCAGCGCCTTGTCATAGGCCTCGCCCAGCGGCATCCGCCACAGCGCCTCGCCCACCGCCGTGCCGGCGGCGGCCAGCTTCTGCGCGAGGTCGTCGTCGTTGCTGAACAGGCCGGCATGCTCGTGGCCGAGCGCGACGATGATGGCGCCGGTGAGCGTCGCGAGGTCCACCATGAAGCGCGGCCTGAAGCGCTCGCGGGCGTACCAGAGCACGTCGGCCAGGACGAGCCGCCCCTCGGCATCGGTGTTGATCACCTCGACGGTCTGGCCGGAAAGCGACTTCACCACGTCGCCCGGCCGCTGCGCCGTGCCGGAGGGCATGTTCTCCACCAGGCCGACCAGCCCGACCGCATCCACCTTGGCGCGGCGCCCGGCCAGCGCCGCCATGGCGCCGATCACCGCACCGGCGCCGGCCATGTCGAACTTCATGTCCTCCATTCCGGCGGCCGGCTTGATCGAGATGCCGCCGGTGTCGAAGGTCACGCCCTTGCCGATGAAGGCGACCGGCCCGGCCTTGCCGTTGCCGTCGCCCTTGCCGGCCTTGCTGGCGCCCTTCCACTGCATGACCACCACGCGCGGCTCCCGCGCGCTGCCCTGCGCCACCCCGAGCAGCGCCCCGAAGCCAAGCTCCTTCAGCGCCTTCGGGCCGAGGATCTCGACCTCCACGCCGAGCTTCTCCAGCTTGCGGCAGCGCTCCGCCATCTCCTCGGGAAACAGCACGTTGGGCGGCTCGCTGACCAGGTCGCGCGCCAGGAAGACGCCGTCCGCCACCGCCGAGAGCGGCGCATGGGCGGCCCGCGCCGCCTCCGGCTCGGTGCTGGCGACGGTCAGGCGCACCAGCTTGGGCTTGTCCTCCGCGCTTTCCTTGGTGCGGTACCGGTCGAAGCGGTAGCTGCGCAGACGGGCGCCAAAGGCCAGCGCGGCCGCCAGCGCCGCGTTCAGCCCCTCGGCCGCTACCATGGCCTCCGGCTCACCGGAGACCAGCGGCCAGGCGGCGCCGCCCGCGGCCTCGGCGCCGCGCTCCTCCGGCGCGGCACCAAGGCCCACCGCGACGACCCGCGAAAGATGCCCCCCCGGGGCCCAGAGCGTGCAGCTCTGCCCCTTCCTGCCCTTGAAGCCAGCCGCCTCCAGCCCGCGCGCGATGGCGCCGCCGGTCGCCTCGTCCGCCTCCTTCGCCAGGCCGGACAGCGTGAAGCCCTCGGCCAGGGGCAGCACCAGTGCACCGGCGCGGGGCAGGGTCGGCTTGACGAAGAGAATGTCGGGCATGCCAGCTTCCATGCGCGGTTCCAGATGACAAAACGATACCACCCTGCCGCCCCGGCGCCAGGGGCAGGCCGGGCTTGCGTGAAGACCGGCGGCTCCCGGGCGGCCGTTGCTTCGATCGAAAGACGTGCCGGAGAAACGGAATTCCCCCCGTCCCCCCTTGCCATTTCCCTGTCGGCTCTGCCGTCCTCGCCGCCCGGAGACGGCTCGGAACCTCCGCCGGAACGGCGCTCGGCCGGCCGCCGGTTCGTCCGGGCTCTACTCACGGCCAGCCGGCTCTGCCATCCTGCCGGGCAAGGAAAACCCAGGGGGGAGGTTCAGGCGTGGCGATGCAGGGTCGTTTCGAGGGGCGCACCGCCGTGGTGACCGGTGCCGCTTCCGGCATCGGGCTGGACGTGGCCACCCGGCTGGCGGCGGAAGGCGCCCGGGTCAGCCTCTGGGACCTGAACGCGGAAGCCCTGGCAGCCGCGCAGGCCGCGAGCGGCGCCGCCGATACCCAGGTGCTGGACATCGCCGATGCCACCCAGGTGGAGCGCGCCATGGCGGCGAGCCTTGAAGCCCTCGGGGGCAGGCTGGACGTGCTGGTGGCCAGCGCCGGCATCACCGGCCCCAACGCCACCGTGCGCGACTATCCCACCGAGGCCTGGCAGCGGGTGATCGACGTCAACCTGAACGGCCTGTTCTACTGCAACCGCGCCGCCGTGCCGGCGATGGAGCGCAACGGATACGGGCGGATCGTCAATGTCGCCTCGGTGGCCGGCAAGGAGGGCAACCCGAACGCCGCCGCCTACAGCGCCTCGAAGGCCGGCGTGATCGGCCTGACCAAGTCGCTCGGCAAGGAACTGGCGCGGACGGAGATCCGGGTGAACTGCGTCACCCCCGCCGCCGTGCGGACGCCGATCTTCGACCAGATGACGCAGCAGCACATCGACTTCATGCTGTCCAAGATCCCGGTCGGCCGCTTCGGCGAAATCGGCGAGGTGACGTCGCTGATCTGCTGGCTGGCCAGCGCGGAATGCTCCTTCAGCACCGGCGCGGTGTTCGACGTCTCCGGCGGCCGCGCGACCTACTGACGGGAAGCAGCAGGGGAGAATGAATTCTTCCCCGCCCCCCGCTTTTTCTTTCCGTGAGTTTCGCGGCGGCAAGGGCGGGCGCCCGCGCCGGGGATGGAGCAGTCCGCCCCGGCCAGGGGAGGGGCCGGGGGCGAGGCACCGCCTCGGGCAACTCCCCCAGGCTTTTCCCCCTCAGCCGCGCGCCAGGACGATCCGCGCCAGCCGGTCGAATTCCGGCACGCTGAGCGTCTCCGCCCGCCGGGTGCCCTCGATTCCCGCCTCCGCGAGCAGCGCCTCCGCGCCGCCGAGCGACTTGAGGCTGGAGCGCAGCATCTTGCGCCGCTGGCCGAAGGCGGCCGCCGTCACCTTCTCCAGCGCCGCCATCAGGGCCGGGTCCGGTGCCTCCGGATGGGGCACGAGATGCACGATGGCGGACCACACCTTGGGCGGCGGGCTGAAGGCGCCGGGCGGCAGGCGCAGCGCCATGCGGCAGGCGCAACGCCACTGGGACAGCACGGCGAGCCGCCCGTAATGCTCCGTGTCGGGGGCGGCGACGATGCGCTCGGCCACTTCCTGCTGGAACATCAGCGTCAGGCTCTCGAACCGTGCCGCCTCGCGCAGCCAGCCGATCAGCAGCGGCGTGCCCACGTTGTAGGGCAGGTTCGCCACCACTTTGCGCGGCGCCGGCAGCAGGCTTTCCGTCTCGGCCTTCAGCGCGTCGCCCTCGACGATGCGCAGCCGGCCGGGATAGGCGCCGGCCAGCTCCTCCAGCACGGCGATGGCGCGGCGGTCCAGTTCCACCGCCACCACCTCGGCGGCGGGGCTGTCGAGCAGCGCGCGGGTCAGGCCGCCGGGGCCGGGGCCGACCTCCAGCACGTGCCGCCCTTGCAGCGGCGCGGCGAGGGCGGCGATGCGGGCGCAAAGCGTGGCATCCAGCAGGAAGTGCTGGCCAAGCGCCTTGCGCGCGGCCAGCCCGTGCCTCGCGACGGTCTCGGCGAGCGGGGGAAGCGGCGGGGCGATGGCCGGATCAGCTCCGCATGTCGATCTGCGCGCGCCGGCGCAGGTCGCGCTGCAACTGGCGCGAGGTCAGCTCGATGCGGTCGCGCAGGATCTGCAGCCGCGCCTGGTCCGCCGTCAGCTCGGCCAGGTTGCGCGTCTCCTTGGAGCAGACGGCGATCACCAGCACGCCCTCGGGCGTGACCAGCGGCTGGCTGGCGCGGCCGACCGGCAGGCCGGCGACGATGTTGCGCAGCGGCGGCGGCTGCAGCGACTCCAGCCGCAGCTCCCCGCCCGGATCGGCCGGCCGGTCGGAGCCGCGCCCGGCGGCCTCCACGGTGGAGCAGCCCCTGCCCTCCAGCGCGCGCGCGCGCTCCACCGCCTGCACCTGCTGCTGCGTCGGCGCCTGCGGGTTCAGCGCGCCGACAAAGGGAAAGAAGGCCTGCCGGATGGTGACCATGGTGGCGAGGTCCCGCCCCGTCTCCCGCTTCTGCCGGAGCGCGATGATCTGGAACCCGCCGGGCACCCGGATCGGGTTGGCGATGGCGCCGACCGGCATCCGGCGCAGCACGTCGGCCACGGCGGGGTCGAACTCGTCCGGCCGGGACCAGCCCATGTCGCCGCCCTGCAGGGCGCTCTGGCTCTGGCTGAACTGCGTGGCGGCGGCGGGGAACGGCACGCCGGAGCGGAGCTGGCCGGTGACGTCGTCCACGAAGCGGCGCACCTCGGGTTCGGTCACGGGGTCGTCCACTGGGATGAAGATCTCGGAGGCCAGGTATTCCGGCTCGCCGACGCGGGCCTTGCGGGCGGCCATGTATTCCTCGACCCGCGCCGGCTCGACCTGCGCCTGCGCCCCGAGCTGCTGCCGCACCAGGCGCGACCAGCCGATCTGCGTGCGGATCTGGTCGTAAAGCGCGCGGGGCTCGACGCCAGCGGCGCGAAGCTGCGCCGCCAGGCCGCCGGACGGCATGCCGTTGCGCTGCTCGATCTCGGCCACCGCGGCGGCGATGTCGGCATCCGAAACCGGAACGCGGCGCCGCTGCACCTCCTGCATCCGCAGCCGCTCGTCCACCAGCAGGCGCGTCACCTGGGGGCGCAGCCGCGCCACCACCTCGGGCGCGGCGCGCATGCCGGCGTTCAGCGCGAAGAGGCGGGCGCGCTCCGTCACCTCATTGGCGGTGACGATGTCGCCATTCACCACGGCGACGATGTGGTTGGCGTCGTCCGCCGCCGCCGCTGGCCGGCCCTGCGCCTGGGCGGGCGCGGCCATGGCCGCCGACAGGCCGAGCGGCAGGCCCAATGGAAGAGCCAGGGGCAGCGCGAGGGCCAGGGCACAGGCCACCCTTGAGGCCAGCCGGACCGGACGCGGAGCACGGAGGGGAGCGGAGGCGAGTCGCATGGCGGGTTTCCTAGGCCGTGCGGCGCGGCGCCGCCAGCCTCAATTGCGCGGGGTGCGGCACCCCGCCGTCAGATGGCCCGGAAGCCGAAATCGCCCACGGTCTTGAAGGACAGGCGGAACAGCAGGACCGTATCCGAGGTGTAGTAGGACGCGCTGATCGGGTCGGCATAGGTGCGGGCGAAACGGGTGTCGAAGATCAGGCACTCGTCCTCATAGGTGAGGCTGACCCCGGCGGCGACGGCGCGGTCCTGCTCCAGGTCGTAGCGCCCGAAGGCGCCGGCCCGCCAGTAGCGGGTGATCTGGCCGCTGACGGCACCGCCCACCTCGCGCCGCTCCTGCTGCGTGGTCAGCGCGGCGGAGGGAACGGTGTAGAGATAGGTGGCGCTGATGCTGCCCCGGCCGAAGCTGACGCGGCCCTGCGTTTCGATCAGCCGGGGCGTCAGCCCGTCCTTGTCGAGCCGGGTGCGCGCCACCAGGCTGAGCCAGGGCACCGGCGAGAGCCGCACCCGCCCGACCCAGTCGGAGGCCTTGTCCTCGAGCCCCGAGCCTTCCTCGAAGACCTCCTCGCGGCTGGCCCGGTAGGAGCGGCCCACGAGCCCTTCGAGCTGGCCGCCATTGGGGAAGAACCAGGCGCCGCGCAGCGCCGCGTCCACCCGCGTGCCGCCCTCCTGCCGGTCGCGCCCGGGAAAGCGGTTCAGCTCGAACAGGTTGGCGTCGGTGAACTCGAACTCCAGGCTGTCCTCGTTCGGGATCAGCGTCTGCCGGCCCATGGAGGGGCCGGTGACCACCTGCACGCGCGGCTCGATCAGCTGGCTGCCGTATTCGCCGGCGCCGCGCAGCAAGGGCAGGCGCCAGTCCAGGCCCAGCCGGACGTTGCCGCGCGCCTCCTCGACCGAGCCCTGGCGGGCGAAGTTGGGCGCGAGGTCGAGGTCGTCGGCCCAGTAGCCCATGCCGTCGGCCTGCATGCGGACCGTCCAGACCTGGCCCCAGCGGTCCACGCGCGGCAGCTCGTAGCGCAGGCGCGACGCCAGGCGGCGGGTGTCCGTGCCCTCGCTGCGCGACAGGGCGAAGGCGCTCGCGTCCATGGTGAAGTAGCCGCCGAGGCTGTCGCGCCCCCACCAGTGGTCGGCGAACAGGTTGGGCAGCACCAGCGGGATCCGGCCGGTGTCGTCGATCTCCGAGAGGCCCTGGTAGCCGCGCGCGTCGATGCGGGCATAGGTTTCCGCGCCCCAGAAGCCCTCGGCGTAGATGTCGGAGGCCAGGGAGCGCTGGGAGGGGTAGCGCCAGGCCCGCAGATAGGCCTCGCTGCTGGCGCGGTTGAAGCTGAAGCCGGTGCGCCAGTGCTCGTCGAGGGCGAACTGGCCGCGGCTGAAGATATGCGCGCCCAGCCCTTCCTCGTCCTTGGCGCCGTCGCGCTGGCCAAAGGAGCCGGAGGCCGAGATCTCGCCGGCGTTGAAGCGGCGGCGGTAGGCCCAGCCCAGCCCGGGGTCCTGCTTGGTGGACAGCGTGGGCGAGAGGGTCAGGTCCTGGCTCGGGTCGATGGCCCAGTAGTAGGGCGTCGTCACGAAGCCGCCGAGAAAGCTCGAGGTGCCCAGCGTCGGCGTCAGGAAGCCGGAGGCGCGCGGCGCCGAAGGGTCGGGGTGCGAAAGATAGGGCGTGTAGAGCACCGGCACGCCGTCCATCAGGAGCGTGGCGTCGCGGTAGCGCAGCCGCTTCTCCTCCTGGTCGTGCGTGGCGTAGCGGGCGCGCAGCTCCCAGAGCGGCGGCTCGGTCGGGTCCTCGGCGCAAAGGTCGCAGGAGGAATAGAGCACCCGCGAAAGGTCGAGGATGGAACCGCCGGTGCGGCGGGCGCCGTTGGCCACCAGCCGGCCGTTCTGTGCCAGCCGGGCGGAAAGGCCTTCCAGCACGCCGTCGCGCAGGTTGCCGGTCAGCTCGGCGCGGTCGGCGAAGAGCACCTGGCCGTCCGGCTGCAACAGCTGCACATGCCCCTCGGCGGTGGCGATGCCGGTGTTGCGGTCGAAGGTGAAGCGGTCGGCGCGCAGGATGCGCTCGTTCTGCCAGGCCTCCACCGCGCCGCTCGCGATCACGAGGTTGCGCTCGCGGTCATACTCCACCGACTCGGCGGTGAAGGTGACGGGCGCGTTGTTGCCGCTCTGCTGCGGAGGGGCGGCGGGCGGCGGGGCGGCGGGCTGCGCGGGCGGGGTCGCGGCGCTGGGCTGCGCCGAGGCGCCACTAAGGGGCTGCGTCACGCCGCGGCCGGCCGGCACCATCATGGAGAGCAGCGCGGCACTGCCCAGCAACGCGGCGCGCCAGCCGCCTGCCCGCGGCCACCGCCCGGGCTTCCTGTTCCCAGCCGGGCTTGCCCCGGCGTCGCGCATGGCTCGGTCCATGCCGCCTGCATAGCCGCTTCCCCGGGCGGCGGCGAGAGGGCTTGGGCAGGGCGGCGCGCGTCAGCCGTCCTCGACATAGAGCAGCAGGGTCAGCGCCAGCAGCAGCCCCGCCACCGAGGGCACCCAGGCGGCCAGCACCACCGGCAGGGTGCCGGCCTGGCCGAACTCCTCCACCACCTTGTCCAGCAGGAACAGCACGAAGCCGGCGGCGACGCCGGCGCCCATCATCTGCGCCACGCCGCCGCGCCGCGCATGGCGCATGGAGAAGCCAGCCGCGAGCAGCGCCATGGCCACCGCCAGCAGCGGCAGCGACAGCAGCGACTGGAACTGCAGCCGGTGCCGCACCGCCGAGAAGCCGGAGCTTTCCAGCACCTTGATGAAGTCCGGCAGCGCCCAGAAGGAGAGCGTGTCGGGGCTGGCGAAGCTTTCCTCGATGCGGTCGGGGGTCAGGGTGGTCGCCATGCGCTGCGTCTCGGGCGCCGAGGGCAGGCGGTTGGCGCCGAAGGCCACCGCGTCCTGCAGCACCCAGGCGCCCGGCACCAGCCGCGCCTGCGGCGACTCGACCCGCCCCAGCGGCCGGTCGTCGGCCGAAAGCCGCCAGAGCGAGACGTCGCGCAGCACGAAGCCCTGCGAGCCGACCTCCGGCACGCCGGCCATGATGGCGACGCCGCCCGGCTCCAGGCTGGCATCGGCCTGGCGCAGCCAGAGCCGCCCGCCGGCCAGCGAGCTGAGCCCGGCGGCGTTGCGCAGGTAGGTGGCATCGAGCCGCTCGGCGCGCGACAGCATGGCGGCGGAAAGCGGCGACAGCACCGTGGTCGCCAGTCCGCCCAGGCAGGCGGCGACGAAGACGGGGCCCAGCAGGAAGCTCCAGGCGGAGATGCCGGCGGCGCGTGCCACCACCAGCTCGGAAGCGCGCGAGAGGCGCCAGAAGGCGAGGATGCCGCCCAGCAGGATGGCGAATGGCAGGATCTGCATCACCACGAAAGGCAGCCGCAGCGAGGCGATGGAGGAGACCAGCAGGAAGCCGGCATCCGGGCGGGTGGCGGCGCGGCGCAGCAGCTCGATGAAGTCGAACAGCGCGACCAGCGCGGTCAGCGCCGCCGTCATCGCCAGCACCATGCCGGCGAAGCGGCGGCCGATGTAGAGCGAGAGCGTGATGGAGAAGGCGGGCATCGGCTCAGCCCTCCGCCGCGCCGGGGCGCCGGCGGGGCAGGCCGGGGCTGCCGGAGAGCACCCAGGCCGAGATCACCGCCGGCCCGATGGCGTGCAGCCAGATCAGCGGGATGAAGCGGTTGTCGCGCGCCGCCAGGTTGCCGATGGAGAGACCCACCGCCAGCAGCCCCACCACCAGCCCGACGCCGATCACCGCCGGCCGCCAGTCGCCGTAGCGGCGGAAGCCGCTGGCCAGCGCGGTGGCCAGCCCCACCATGGCGAAGGACAGCGCGGTGAAGGGCGAGGCGAGGCGCTGGTGCCCCTCGGCGCGGAATTTGCGGAGATCGCGCTCCGGCAGGTTCTCCGCCGGATCCGGGCGCAGCAGCTCGGACACGGAACGCTCCCGCGAGTCCCGGTTGCGCACGGGCTCGGGCGTGGAGCGGGCGGTGGTGGCAAGGTCCAGGTTGTTCTGGGCGAAGGACAGGGTGGAGAGGCGCGGGCCGTGTGTGGCGGTGGCGGGCTCCAGCTGCTGCCGCACCCCGTTCAGCAGCACCACGCGCGGGCCATTGCCGGTGGAGACCAGCCGCCCCTCCTCCGCCATGATGGTGACCGGCGCACCCGGTTCGCGCGTGTCGTGCACCAGGATGCCGCGCAGCGTCCCGTCCGGGTTGCGGCGGCGGGCATAGACCGTCAGGTCGTCGCCCAGGCTGCTGAACACGCCTTCCTGCAGCAGGATCGCCGCCATCTCATTGCGGATCTCGTACTGCCAGGTGCGGAAGGCGGCATGGCTCACCGGCACCAGCCAGAGCTGCAGCGCAAGGCCCAGCGCGGTGGCGACGCCGGCCAGCAGCAGGGCCGGGCGGGAAAGCCGCCAATCCGAAAGGCCGGCGGCGCGCATCACCACCAGCTCGCGGTCGGCGTTCAGCCTGACATAGGTGAACAGCGTCACGATGAAGGTGGTGATCGGCAGGATCACCGCGAAGAAGCTCGGCAGCAGCAGACCGGTCAGCTCGATGAAGACGGCGAGCGAAAGGCCGCGGTCCAGCACCAGCTCGATGAAGCGCAGGCTCTGGGTCAGCCAGATCAGGGCGGCCAGCCCGATGGTGACGGCCAGCAGCGCGATGCCGAGCTGGCGGAACAGGTAGCGGTCGAGACGGGTCATGCGGGCGGGAACTACCTCTGGCAGGCTGGCCCAGGATGTAGGCCCCCCCGGCGCGAGCCGCCACCCCGCCGGGCGGAAGGAAGGCCGGGGGAAGCATCCCCCAAGACCCCTTCCTTTCCGCCGGTTTCCCGCGCTGGCGGGGAGCGCAGATCGGCGAATGCAGACCGGAGAACGAAAGACTGGGGGCTCGGAGGAACTCCTTCCCCGGGCCTTCTATTCGCCGAGAAAGGCGCGCAGCACCGGCGCGGGCACGATGCGGGTATGCACCCGCCCCGCGATCTCCTCGCGGTGGCTGACCAGCCCCATCAGGCAGGACTGCCGCGCATCGATCACCGCGCCGCCCGATTCGCCGGGCTCCAGCGGCAGCGAGAGTTCGGCATAGCCGCCGTGCAGCGGGTCCGCCTCCCGCATCAGCGCCGTGATCTGGCCGCTGGCCTCGCGGCGCGGGGTCACCACCCGCACCCGCTCGCCGGGGCGGGGGCCATCGGGGCAAAGGTGCAGGGCCGGCAAGCCGGGCGGCGGGGCCGCCACGCGTAGCAGCGCCACGTCCCGCCCGCCGACATAGAAGGTGCCCAGGCCCGCCTGCAGGTCGGCCTGCCCGCTGCGCATCAGTTCGGCCGGCAGGTCGTGGCTGCCCAAACGCACCCAGGGCGGCGCGGCGCCGCCGGCACAGCCATGCAGCAGCGGCTGGGTGCCGTCCACCAGATGCGCCGCCGTCAGGAAGCGCCGCTGGCCGATATAGACCGCAGCCCCGGCCGAGATGCAGTCCGGCGCCAGCCCCGCGCGCAGCCCGGCCAGCCCGGCACGCTGCGGCGCGGCCGGTGCGCAACCTGCCATCAGCGGCATCAGCAGGAGAAGGAAAAGGCGGCACAGCGGGCGAGCGGGAAGGCGCATGGAAGAACCGCCTGCAAGACCCGCACGGCGGCGGGCGAAGCGTCAGCATGGCCTAGCCGCCGCGCCGCGCCCAGGCCTTTCACGGCACTTTGAGGAAGAAGCTCTTGGCCCGCGCCTCGCGCCCGCGGAGCAGGCTGGTGCGGATCTGCCGCACCGTCCGCTGGCCGACATTGCGCTCGTAATAGCCTTCATCCTCCGGCAGGCGGTCCATCAGAACGCGCCAGATCTCCTCCACGTCGGCGCGGGTGGCCAGCCGGTCGGGGTTGAACAGGCGCTTGCGCATCTCGGCGAGATGCGGCTCCAGCTGCTCCTGGCGGATGCGCGCGTGATGGGCGCGCTTGGCCTGGATGAGCGCCTCGAGCTGCCCGGCGGCCAGCCGCGGCGGCTCCGGCGGCAGCGCGGTGGCGACCTCCGTGCCCTCGAAGCCGTGCCGGGCGAAGCTCGCCGCGCTGAAGGACTGCCCCTGCTTGCCGATGTAGCGCGCATAGCACACGTCGGTGTTGATGCGGCCGAAGCCGAGCTCGGCGCAGGCCATGGTCTTGGAGACGTCCTGGGAGGACTGGGTGCTGGCCACCGCCTTGCCCAGGTAGGCCTCGACCAGCCGCAGATGCGGGCGGGCCTGGTAGTCGCTTTCCCGCCAGATCTGCAGGAAGGGAGCCAGCCAGGGCTGCATGGCCTGCCAGCACCGCCGCGTCAGCCCGAAGCCCCAGTGGTGTTCGAGCGGAATGAAGCCGGGGCGCTGCGGGTCGCCGGGGGCACGGTGATTGCCGTAGGCCGCGAAGTACCCGAGGCGAGAATGCGCCGGCAGTTGCGCGCGGATCGCCTCCAGCGTGGCGAGGTAGAACGGCCCGAGTTCGAGGTCCTCCTCGAAGAAATAGCCCACCTCGGCCTTCAGCGTCTCGAAGACGAGCGATTCGCCGCGCTGCAGGTTCAGCGCGATGCCCAGGTTCTGCGGCGCGGCATGCACCTGGCCCTGCGGAAAGACACGGCGGAAGGCCGCGACATTGGCCTCGATCGCCGCATCCTCGGCGAAGCGCACGCCGGAGCGGGGCGAGACGGCGCCGTCCTGCAGCAGGTGCACCTCGGCCTCGTTGAGCGCCACGCCCCGCTGCGCCTGCAGGGAAAGGCACAGGCGCTCCAGATAGTCGGGGCGGTTGAAGGCGTAGATGACGATCGGCGTCGTCAAGGGCGGCGATGGTTCCATCGGCGGTGCGGAGGCGCCCCCTGCTCGTCAACCCCGGCGATATCCGGCGCGGGCACGGCCCGTCAAGCCGGCGGCCGGGGCGCCGCGGCGCGCGCCAGCCGGTCGTTGATCGCGGCGCCCAGGCCCTCAGGCGGCACCGGCATGGCGGCGATGCCGGCAAGGCCGCGGCGGCGCCCCTCCGCGTCCAGCCAGCGCAGCCCGGCGAACAGGCGGGCCGCCGCCTCCACCGGGTCGCGCCCTTCGCTGAGCTGCCAGGTCGCGCCGGCGCCCGGCAGCGGCGGTCCGAAGGCCAGCAGCGCCTCGTCCGGTCCGACGGAGGCGGCGTCTAGCCGGACCGGCAGGCCCGGCGCGTAGTGCGAGCTCATCATGCCCGGCGCCTTGAGGCCGCCTTCGGCCTCGGCCACCGCGCCGGGCCGGCCGAGCGGCCCGAGCAGCGCCGCCAGCGCCGCCTCCGGCACGCCGCCGGGGCGCAGCAGCAGCGGCTGCGGGCCGGTGAGGTCGAGCACCGTGCTCTCCAGCCCGACCGGGCAGGCGCCGCCGTCCAGCACCGCCTCGATCCGTCCCTCCAGCCCGTCCAGCACATGCGCGGCGGTGGTGGGCGAGACCGCGCCCGAGCGGTTGGCGGAAGGCGCGGCGACCGGCACCCCGGCTTCCCGCAGCAACGCCCGCGCCAGCGGATGCGCCGGCACCCGCACGGCCAGCGAAGGCAGCCCGGCGCCGGTCAGCGGGTCGATGCGGCTGCGCTCCGCGCGCGGCAGCACCAGGGTGAGCGGCCCCGGCCAGAAGCGCCCCGCCACGAGCCGCGCGCGGTCATCCGCCCGCACCTCGGCGAAGGCGGCCTCCGCCGCGGCGAAATGACTGATCAGCGGGTTGAAGCGCGGCCGGCCCTTGGCGGCGAAGATGCGCGCCACCGCGGCGGCATTGCCGGCATCGGCGCCCAGCCCATAGACCGTCTCGGTCGGGAAGGCGACCAGCCCGCCCGCGCGCAGCAGCGCGGCGGCGCGCGTCAGCTGCTCCGGGGCCAGCCGCTCCGTCATGCCGCCCCGGGGCTTTCCGCCCCCTGGCAGAGGAAGGGGGGGTTCTCCCAGCCCGGCTTGCCATAGGCCAGCGGCCGGCCGTCGAAGTCGGTGCAGCGGCCACCCGCGGCCAGCAGCACCGCCTCGGGCGCCGCCGTGTCCCATTCCATGGTGCGGCCGAAGCGCGGGTAGAGGTCGCCCACGCCCTCAGCCAGGCGGCAGAACTTCACCGCCGAGCCCATGTTGACGATGCGCTGCACCTTCCGCCCCTCCAGGAAGCGCGGCAGGCGCGGGTCGTCCTTGTAGTGGCGGCTGGCCATGACAACGAGGCCCTCCCCCGGCACCTGGCGGGCACGGATGGGGCGGCGGCCGCCGGCATCCTCCTTCCAGGCGCCGGTGCCCGGGATGCCGGTGAACAGCTCCCCCGTTGCCGGGATGGCGACGGCGCCGAGCTTCGGCCGCCCGTTCTCGATCAGGCCGATATTGACGGTGAACTCCGCCCGGCCGGCGGCGAACTCGCGGGTGCCGTCCAGCGGGTCCACCAGCCAGTAGCGCGGGCTGGCGGCGAGCAGCGCACCGCCGGAGACCTCCTCCTCCGCCACCACCGGGATGTCCGGCACGGCCTCGCGCAGGCCCTCGGCGATGATCGCCTCCGCCAGCCGGTCGGCGGCGGTGACGGGGCTGAGGTCGTCCTTGTGCTCCACCGCGAAGCCGGCGTCGCGCACGGTGAGGATGGCGGCGGCGGCACGCTGGGCGAGCCGCGCAGCGAGGTCGAGGAGGTCGGAATCGGTCATTCTGCGGCGGGAGTGTAGCACCGGAGGCGCGCGGGCGGGGCCGGGGCGGGCAAAAAAGCCGCCCGGCCGCGCCCGCTCACTCGCGGAAGTTGCGCCCGCGATACTCCCGGCTGTTCAGCATGATGTTGCGCAGCTGCCGCACCGGGCTGCGGCCGGCATACTGCTCATAGATGTGGTCGCCCTCCGGCAGGCGGTCGAGCAGCAGGCGGTAGAGCTGCTCGATGTCCTCGCGCGTCGCCATCCGCTCCGGGTCCCAGTGGCGGGCGGAATAGCGTTGCAGGAAGCCGCCGAACTCCAGCTGCCGGAAACGGCGGAAATGCTCCTGCTGCCGCCGCAGGATGGCGGTGACGCGCTCGACGCTGGGCGGCTCCACGGGCAGATCGCCGCGCTCCACCGCCTCCATCCGGTCGTAGCCCATCTCGCGGAAGCGGCGCTCGCTGAAGGAGGCGCCCTTCTCGCCGATGTAGCGGGCGAAGCACGTGTCCGTCATGGCGCGGGCGATGCCGAGCTGGGCGCAGGCCACCGCCTTCAGCGCGTCCTGCGAGGACTTGTCGATCGCCATCTCCTGGCCTTCCAGGAAGCGGTAGACGGCGAGGTGGTTGCGGTTGGGGTAGTCGGTCTTCTCCAGGATGGCGAAATACGGTCTGAGCCAGGCCTGGATGCGCTGCCAGGCGTCCCGCCGCAGCGCGAAGCCCCAGTGATGGTCGAGCGGCACCAGCCGCACCCGGTTCGGGTCCGGGATGGCCCGGTGGTCGCCATAGGCGGCGAAATAGCCGACCTCCGGGAAGGGCGCGAAGGCCGCGCGCAGCCGCTCCATCATCAGCAGATAGGCGGGGCCGAGCTCCAGGTCGTCCTCGAAGAAATAGGCGATCTCGGCGCCCAGTGTCTCGAAGGCATGCGCCTCGCCGCGCCGGATGTTGAGGGCGATGCCGAGGTTCTCGGCGCTGGCCAGCACCTGCCCCTGCGGAAAGGCGGCGCGGAACACGGTGACGCTTTCGGCCATGGCCGCGTCCTCGGCGTAGCGCACGCCGGAGCGGCGCGAAACCGGCCCGTCCTGCAGCAGGCAGATCCGCCGCTCGTCCAGCGTGACGCCCTGCTGCGCCTTCAGCGAGGCGCAGAGGCGCCCCAGGTAGTTCGGCCGATCGAAGCCAAAAATGACGATCGGCGCATCCATCACGTGCGCGGCGTCTGCCATACCGGTCCCGCTCTCCCCATCGCCCAGCGGCCGGTGCCCTTCCCGCCTGCGCGCGGATAGGTAGGGAATCCGCCTCGGCGGGGCAACGTCATTCCGCCCCGCGCAGCTGCAGCGCGCGCGCATAGACCTGCTTGCGCGGCAGCCCCGTGGCGGTCGCCACCAGGGCCGCGGCGTCGCGCAGGCTCTCGCCGGCGGCAAGCGCCGCCCGCAGCCGCTCGTCCAGGCTGGCCTCGGCCTCGGGCGGCTCGTCGCCGGCGGGCCCGACCACCAGCACCACCTCGCCGCGCGCCGCATTGGCCTGATAGTGCGCCGCCAGCTCCTCCAGCGTGCCGCGGCGCACCTCCTCGAAGCGCTTGGTCAGTTCGCGCGCCACCGCGGCGGGGCGCGGGCCCAAGGCGGTGGCCATGGCGGCCAGGGTCTCCGCCAGCCGGTGCGGCGCCTCATAGAAAATCAGCGTGGCGGAAAGGCCGGCGCGCTCGGCGGCGCGCAGCCTGGCCAGGGCGGCGGCCCGGGCGGCCTCGCGCGGCGGCAGGAAGCCCTGGAACAGGAAGGGATGCGGCGGCAGGCCGGAAAGCGTCAGCGCCATCACCGCCGCGTTCGGGCCCGGCACGGCGGAGACGGCGATGCCCCCGGCGATGGCGGCGCGCACAAGCTGGTAGCCGGGGTCGCTCATCAGCGGCGTGCCTGCATCCGAAACCAGCGCGAGGCGTTCACCCGCTGCCATGCGCGTCACGAGGCGCGGGGTCGCGGCCTCCTCATTGTGCTCGTGCAGCGGCAGCAGCTTCGCGGAAACGCCATGTCGCGCCAGCATCGGGGCTGTTACCCTGGTATCCTCGCAGAGCACCGCGTCGGCCGCGCGCAACGTGGCCAGGGCGCGGGGCGCGAGGTCGCCGAGATTGCCGATCGGCGTCGCCACCAGTGTCAGCCCCGGCCTGCTGCCCGGGGGAGGGGAGGTTTCACTTGCTGCTTCCGTGGTCCCGTTCTCGTCCTGCTGCAAAGGCGGCTGCATCGGCCCTCTCCTCGTCCCGGCGCGGCCTGACGGCGGCCATGCTGCTCGGCGCCGTTGTGGGCCTCGCGGCCTGCGCGCCGCAAGTCTCCGGCACCGGATACATCCCCCCGCAGGCTGCGGGCCCCGTCCTGCCGCCGCAGCCGGCGCGCGAGAAAGTGGCCCTGCTGCTGCCGCTCTCCGGCGCCAACGCCTCGCTTGGCCAGCCGCTGCTGAACGCGGCGCAACTCGCCCTGTTCGAGCAGGGCGGGCCAGGTTTCGAGTTCCTTCCGCGGGACACCGGCGGCACGGCGAGCGGCGCCGCCGCCGCCGCGCGCAGCGCCATCGGCGAGGGCGCGCGCATCCTGGTCGGGCCGCTGACGGCACAGGAGACGGCGGCCGTGGCGAGCGCCGCGCGCGGCGCCGGCGTGCCGGTGCTGCCCTTCACCAACGACGCCAACCAGGCGGCGCCGGAAGTCTGGCCGTTGGGCCTGACGCCGGAGCAGCAGGTACGCCGCGTGGTGGCCGCCGCGCAGGGCCAGGGCGTGCAGCGCTTCGGCCTCGCCGCGCCGGACGGCGCGCTGGGCCGCCAGATGGCCGCCGCGCTGCGTGGCGCGGCCCGGGATCTTGGCCTGCCCGCGCCGGTGGTGGAACTCTACCCCGCCGCCGCCGCGCCTTCGATCGTGGCGCGTGAGCTGGCGGCGCGCCTCGCCCCCACCCCCGACGCGGCGCCCGGCTCCGGCGTCGAGATGCTGCTGCTGGGCGAGAACGGCGGGCGGGCGCGCGACTTCGTGGGCGGGCTGACCGGGGCGGGCGCCGCGGTGCCGCCGCTGCGCCTCGCCGGCCTCGCGGTCTGGGCCTATGACGACGGCCTGACGCAGCAGCCCGCGCTGGCCGGCGCCTGGTTCCCCGGCCCCGACCCGGCGGCGCACAGCCAGTTCGAGAGCCGCTACCAGGCCGCCTTCGGAGAGCGGCCGGCACGCGTCGCGGGCGTCGCCTATGACGCGGCCGCGCTCGCCGCCCGCGCCATGCGCGAGGCCGCCTCGGGCGGCATGCCGCGCATGCCCGTGGGCGAGGTCGTCCTCGGCGCCGACGGGGCGCTGCGGCTGAACCCCGGCGGCAAGGTGCAGCGGGCGCTGGCGGTCTATGCCCTCTCGCCCGGCGCGCCGGCCGCCCCCGTCGCTCCCGCGGAGCTGCCCGGCGAACTCGGCTACTGAGCCGGGAACGGCAGAACGGGCCACCGCGGAGGAGACGGATGCTGCAGAACGGGCCGGCGCCGGGCCGCTGGCTGGCCTCGGCGGCGCTGATCGGCGGCGTGCCCTTCGCGCTTTTCGCGCTGCTCGCGCTGAGTGGGCAGGCCACGCCGGTGCCGGCGCTGCTCTGCATGGCCGTGACGGCGGGAGCGGCGCTGCTGGTGGCGCGGCTCTGGCTCGGCGGCCTCGCCCGCCTGGCCGCCGTGCTGCGCCGGGCGGCCGATGGGGAGGAGGCCTGGCCGGCGCCCCTGTTCCCGCCCCTGCTGCCGGCCCTTGCCGAGATCTCGGAGGGTGTCGCCCGGCTTGCCCGCAGCCTTGCCGAGCGCGGCGAGCTGGTCGGGCGCATGCGGCGCGCGGATGCGGCCATTCTGGAAAGCCTGCCCGATCCGCTGCTGGTGCTGGGCGACGACCGGGCCGCGCTGCGCGCCAACGCCGCCGCCCGCGCGCTGTTCGGCGTCCGCGCCACCGAGGTGGGGCCGCTGGCGGGCGACACCGCCGCTGCGCTGCGCCATCCCGCCCTGGCCGGGGCGGTGGATCGGGCGCTCGCCGAGGGCACGCCGCAGGCGGTGGACCTCGTGCTGCCCGTGCCGGTGCCGCGCGAGCTGGCCGTGCAGGTGATCCCGCTCGAGCCGCCGCTGGCCGACGGCGGACGGTTGATCGTGCAGCTTTCCGACCGCACGCGCGAGCGCGCGGTGGAGCGCATGCGCGCCGACTTCGTGGCCAATGCCAGCCACGAGCTGCGCACGCCGCTGGCCAGCCTGATGGGCTTCATCGAAACCCTGCGCGGCCCGGCGGAGAACGACCCGGAAGCCCGTGCCCGCTTCCTCGGCATCATGGCCGAGCAGTCCGACCGGATGCGGCGCCTGATCGACGACCTGCTCGGCCTTTCCCGCATCGAGCTGGCCGAGCACCAGGCGCCGACCGGCCGCGTGCCGCTGGCCGAGCTGGCGCGCGGCGAGGCGGAGGCGATGG
The DNA here is from genome assembly GCF_009829925.1 of Teichococcus coralli. GTDB lineage: Bacteria > Pseudomonadota > Alphaproteobacteria > Acetobacterales > Acetobacteraceae > Pseudoroseomonas > Pseudoroseomonas coralli. The sequence goes on along the minus strand of NZ_SNVJ01000022.1, from coordinate 48,285 downwards.
CGCCGATCCTGGCCACCCGCTCCGTGAAGCTGGTCCTCGCCGTGGATGAAGCGGCGGTGGCCGCCCCGGCCGATGCCGAGCAGCTGGCCCAGGTGCTGCGCAACCTGCTGGAGAACGCCGTTCGGCACGGCAATGCGGGCGGGGAGGTGAAGCTGGCGGTGGAGCGCACCCCCGGCGCCCGCCCCGGCGTGACGTTGAGCGTGACGGATGACGGTCCCGGCATTCCCCGCGAGCACATCCCCCGCCTGACCGAGCGCTTCTACCGCGTGGACAAGGGCCGCTCCCGCCAGGCGGGCGGCACCGGGCTGGGGCTGGCGATCGTCAAGCACATCGTCAACCGCCACCGCGGGCAGTTGCACATCGAGAGCCAGGAGGGGACGGGCGCGACCTTCAGGATCTGGCTGCCGGCGGAATAACAAGGCCAGGGAGGGGAAATGAATTTCCCCCCCTGTCCTCTTCTTTCTTTTGCCAGTTCTGGGCCGCGCTTTCCGCAGGCGCTGGAAACGCGAGGAAGGAAGATGGGGCCTGGAGGAATTCCTTCCCCGGGGCTTTCTTCACTCCCAGATCGTCGCCTCCGTCCAGCCGAGCTCCGCGAATTCCGCCGCGCGCAGCGGCGCCTCGGCCTCGGCGTAGAACTCGTCGAGCTGCGGCGGCGCGACCGAGGTGGCGCTCAGCATGGCATGCGCCTGCCCGCGATGATGGATCTGGTGCTGGAACAGGTGCAGCAGCAGCCGGTCGGCGCGCTCGCGCTGGATGCGCCCGGTGCGGTGGATCGTGATGACGCGGCCGGGGGTGGCCTCGTCCATCGCCCCGCACCAGGCGATCAGGCGGCGGTCCACGGCGGCCTGGGCCGCGTGCAGTTCCGCGACGCCCGGGCAGGGGATGCGCTCGGCCCAGGCGGCGGGGCCGAGCGTGCCCCCCTCCAGCGCGTCCACGTAGAAGTGGTCCACGATCAGGATATGGTTCAGCGTGGCCTGAATGGAGGGAAAGAAGCCGGTGCGCGGCGCCTCGAAGGCCGCCTGGGTGAGGCCGGCGCAGGCGGTCAGCAGGCGGTGGTTGGCCCAGGCATTGTTGTGGGCCATGGAGCGCAGGGCGAGCAGCAGCGAAGGCGGCATGGTTCCCTCCAGGTGGCGCGGGGTCAGTCCTTGCGCCGGCGCCGCGGCCCAGGGGGCTGCGGTTGCGATGCCGGCTCCTGGCCGAGCATGGCGCGCACGCGGCCGGAGGCGCCCTGCATCAGCGCAGGGATGATCCGCGCCTCCGGCAGGTTCTTCCAGTACTTCTTGGGCATCTCGGCGCGCATGGCGTCGGGCTTCAGGCGGGCGGGGTTGAAGATGCTGGCGAAATAGGTGCGCCAGAGGTCCTCGGCCGCGTCGTCGGCAGGGGCGTCGGCGCGGCGGGCGCCCTCGGCGAAGCGGATCTCGGCACCGTCCCAATGGGCGCAGCGGCGCGGCGTCAGGATGGACCAGCGCAGCGCGGCGAAGCGGCGCTGGAAGAAGCCGGCCTCGGCCTCGACGATGTGGTGCTCGGGCTCGAACCAGGCGACGGAGCGGGGCCCTTCCGGCGTGTCGATCTCCCGGAAGCGGAGAAAGGCGTGCATCTTGTGGGCGTCGCGCTTCACCGCGCGGGCCATGGCCTCCAGCCGGGCCATGCGCGGCTCGGTGGGGGTGCGCAGCAGGCCGGGGGCGCGGCGCGCATCCCAGAGCAGGCCGTAGAGCAGCGCGAAGCGCTCAGGGTCGCTGTGCCGGGCGGCACGCTCCGCCATCTCCAGGAAGTCGCGCGGCACGGGCGGAATGGCGCTCTGAGCTGGCACGTCGGGCGGCGGCGGGCCGGCAAAGAGGCCGGCGGGCTCGGCCGGGCTGTGCCAGGAAACGGCCTCTGGCGGGATGCCGGCCCCCAGCAGGCCGCGCGCCGCCTCCCGCCAGCCGGCGAAATCGGCAGGGCTTTCCAGCGTGACGCTATACATCGAGCGCGAGCTGTCGCGGCTTCGCGGCCTGGGCAAAGGCGCTCGGCGCCAGGAGCTGCCGCCGCAGCCCTGCGGAATCGAGCTGGCCCCGCGCCGGGCGGTGGTCGGGCGCCAGGATGAAGGGCGAGACCTTCTTCAGCGGCACCCGCAGCCGCGCCAGGTCGGCCAGCCGCACGGAGGAATACCGCCGCGCCGCCAGGATGCGGTCCACGTTGCGCGCGCCGAGGCCAGGGATCCGCAGCAGCGCCTCCCGCGAGGCGCGGTTCAGGTCAAGCGGGAACAGCGCGCGGTGCTTCAGCGCCCAGGCCAGCTTGGGGTCCAGCTCCAGGTCGAGCATGCCCCCTTCCCCGCCGGCCAGGATCTCCTGCGTCTCGAAGCCATAGAAGCGCAGCAGCCAGTCGGCCTGGTAGAGCCGGTGCTCGCGCAGCAGCGGCGGCGGAGCGGGCGGCAGCTTGGCGGAAGCGTCGGGAATGGGCGAGAAACCGGAGTAGTAGACCCGCTTCAGGCCGAACTTCTTGTAGAGCGCGTCGCTGGTGCCGAGGATGTGGCGGTCGTCGCTGTCATCGGCGCCGACGATCATTTGGGTGGACTGCCCGGCGGGGGCGAAGCGCGGCGGCGCGGCGCGGGTGGGCGTGCGCCGCGCCTCCTTCGCCTCGGCGATATGGCCGGACAGGTTGCCCATGGCGCCGTGGATGCCCGCCAGGTCCTTCTCCGGCGCCAGTTCCTTCAGGCTGCGCACCTGCGGCAGCTCGATGTTGATCGAGAGCCGGTCCGCCCAGCGCCCCGCCTCCGCCAGCAGCTCCGGCGCCGCGTCGGGAATGGTCTTGAGGTGGATGTAGCCGAGGAAGCCGTGCTCCTCGCGCAGCGTCCGCGCGACGCGGATCAGCTGCTCCATCGTGTAGTCGGAGGAGCGGATGATGCCGGAGGAGAGGAACAGCCCCTCGATGTAGTTGCGCCGGTAGAAGGCCAGCGTCAGCCGGACCAGCTCCTCCACGGTGAAGCGGGCGCGCCGGACGTCGGAGGACTTGCGGTTGATGCAGTAGGCACAGTCGAAAATGCAGGAATTGGTCAGCAGCACCTTCAGCAGCGAGACGCAGCGGCCATCCGGGGCATAGGCGTGGCAGATGCCCATGCCTTCCGTGCTGCCGAGACCGCCGGCGCGGGAATCCCGTTTCTCCGTGCCGGACGACGCGCAGGAGGCGTCGTACTTGGCCGCGTCGGCCAGCAGGGCGAGTTTGGCGCGGAGGTCCATGGCGGCAGTCCGGGAGGGGATCACGTTCTTTATATGTTCCCGATCTGGAATCCGCCAAGGAAGGCTGGGGGAAGGAATTCCCCCAGACCCCCATCTTTTTTCTGCCAGGCTCCAGGTACTGCCTTCGGCCGAGGCATGAGCGCGGATAGCCCGCGCCGCCAACTGACAGAAAAGCAAGAAGCGGGGGATCGGGGGAGAATTCCTTCTCCCCCGGTCCTGCCTCACCGCAGCAGCGACGGCAGCAGCAGGTCGAGCCGCAGGCGTCCCTCCCAGGTGGTGGCCAGCGCGCCCTCCGGCGTCCAGCGCAGGTAGTCCTCGTCCAGGCAGGCGGCGAGGATGGCCGGGTCCACCGCCTCGGCCAGCGGAACGCCGGTGCGGGCCAGCAGGCGGTCGGGATGGACGCCCTCGCTCAACCGCAGCCCCATCAGCAGGGCCTCGCGGGCGCGGTCGGTGGGCGACAGGGTCTCGGTGCCGGTGATGGCATGGCCCTCCGCCTCGACGCGCGCCAGCCATTCCTCCGGGCCACGATGGCGACGGGCGGCGACCAGCCCCTCCTTCAGCAGCAGGCGCTGATGCGCCCCGGCGCCGATGCCGATGGTGTCGCCATAGCGCCAGTAGGCGAGGTTGTGCCGGCTCTCCGCCCCGGGCCTGGCGTAGTTCGAGACCTCGTAGGGCCGCAGGCCGAAGCGGGCGGCCTCCTCGCCGGTGGCGAAGTAGAGCGCGGCGGCCGCCTCGTCGTCCGGCAGGGCGAAGGCGCCGCGGGCGTATTCGGTGGCGAAGCGCGTGCCCGGCTCGATGGTGAGCTGGTAGAGCGAGAGGTGGTCGGCGGCCAGCGCCAGAGCCTGCCGCAGCTCGGCGCGCCAGGCGGCCTCCTGCTGGCCGGGGCGGGCGTAGATCAGGTCGAAGGAAAGACGCGGGAACAGCGCCCGCGCCGCCTCCAGCGCGGCGATGGCCTGCGGCACGTCATGCCGGCGGCCGAGGAAGCGCAGCGCCTCCGCATCAAGCGACTGCACGCCGAGGCTGGCGCGGTTCACCCCGGCGGCGCGCACCTCCGCCAGCCGCGCCACCTCGACGCTGCTGGGGTTGGCCTCCAGCGTGATCTCGATCTCCGGCACCGGGTCGAAGAGGCGGGTGGCGTCGCTGATGATGTCGGCCACCACCTCGGGCGGCATCAGGCTGGGCGTGCCGCCGCCGAAGAAGATCGAGGCGAGCGGCCGGCGCCCCTGCCCTTCCGCCTCCAGCCGGACGGCCTCGAAGGCCAGCTCACGGCGCAGCGCGGCGCCGAAGCGGGCTGCGTCCACCCGCTCGCGAACATGGCTGTTGAAGTCGCAGTAGGGGCACTTGGCCGCGCAGAAGGGCCAATGCACGTAAAGGGCGAGCGGCTCGGACATGGGCGGGGATATGGGCGCGGCGGGGTGGCCGCGTCGAGGGCGGGACGAACGGGGGCAGGCATGCCGCGAAGCGGGCTCGGGGGGGTTTGCCCAAAACGTCATGTTCGCCGCGTCGGTTTGCCTTGACCGGCCAGGGCGGCATCCGCGAGCATCCTCCCACATGATGCGCCCTGGATCGCAGACGGATTCCGCGGTCTCGGGGAGCCTGGCCGCTTGACCCGCGGCCACGCGCCCCGCACATCCGCCCGCGACGCCGCCCCCCATCGGGGTGGCCCCGGCCGGCTTGTGCCGCCGGGTTCCGCAGCCCCGGGTTCCCTCCGCGTCATGACCTCTTCCCTGCCTGCCCAGGATCGCCCCATCTTGTCCGAGACTGCCGGCTCCCCCCGCAAGCGGCTCTACATCCGCACCTGGGGCTGCCAGATGAACGTCTATGACAGCGGCCGCATGGCCGACGTCCTGGCGCCACTCGGCTACGGCCCCGCCGAGACGCCGGAGGAGGCCGACATGGTCATCCTCAACACCTGCCATATCCGCGAGAAGGCCTCGGAGAAGGTGTTCTCCGATCTCGGCCGCCTGCGCCTGCTGAAGCAGGAGAAGGAGGCGGCCGGGCAGCGGATGGTGCTGGCCGTGGCCGGCTGCGTCGCCCAGGCCGAGGGCGCCGAGATCACCGCCCGCGCCCCCTGGGTGGACCTCGTGCTGGGGCCGCAGACCTATCATCGCCTGCCGGAGATGGTGGCCCGCGCCAGCCGCGCCGCCGGCGCCCAGATCGAGACCGACTTCCCGGTGGAGCAGAAGTTCGACCATCTGCCCGACGCGCAGGGGCAGCAGGGGCCGGTCGCCTTCCTGACCATCCAGGAGGGCTGCGACAAGTTCTGCTCCTTCTGCGTGGTGCCCTATACCCGCGGCGCCGAGTTCAGCCGGCCGGCCGCCGCCATCGTCGCGGAGGCCCGGCGGATGGTGGCGCGCGGCGCGCGGGAGATCGCGCTGCTCGGCCAGAACGTGAACGCCTGGCACGGCGAGGCGCCCGATGGCTCCACCTGGGGCCTGGCGCGGCTGATCCATGCCCTGGCCGAGATCGATGGGCTGGCCCGCATCCGCTACACCACCAGCCACCCGCGCGACATGGATGACGCGCTCATCCGCGCGCATGGCACCGTGCCGCAGCTGATGCCCTTCCTGCACCTGCCCGTGCAGAGCGGCTCGGACAAGATGCTCCAGGCGATGAACCGCGGCCACGAGGCGGAGCTGTTCTTCCGCCTGGCCGACCGGCTGCGCGAGGCGCGGCCGGACCTGGCGCTCTCCTCCGACTTCATCGTGGGCCATCCCGGCGAAACCGCCGAGGACCATGCGGCGACCATGCGGCTGGTGGAGAAGGTCGGCTTCGCCCTGGCCTACAGCTTCAAGTACTCGCCCCGTCCCGGCACCCCCGCCGCCGACCAGCCCTTCCAGGTGGCCGAGACGGTCAAGGACGAGCGGCTGCAGGAGCTGCAGGCCCTGCTCCGCCGCCAGCAGGACGATTTCAACCGCGCCTGCGTCGGCCGTGAGTGCGACGTGCTGATGACCGGCGCCGGGCGGCACCCGGGCCAGGTGGCCGGACGCACGCCCTGGCTGCAACCCATCCATGCGATTGGCCCGGAAGGCCTCGCGGGACAGGTGGTGAGGGTGCGAATCACCGCAGCGCACCCCAATTCTCTCTCCGCAACCTTGCTCGACGAGAAGGAGCTTGCCTGCGCTTGAGCAACACCGCCTCCATCGCGCTTCGCGCCGATGCCCGCAACCTGAGCCGCCCCCCGGCGGCTGACACCGTGTCCGAAGCCCGGACCGTCACGCTGCAGTTCGAGGACAACGCGCTGCTGCCGTTGCTGTTCGGCGAGCATGACCGCCATCTGGCCCGTATCGAGCAGCGACTGGGGATCCGGCTGGCCAGCCGGGGCAACCGGCTCTCGATCATCGGCGCGGCCGAGGCGACGGGGATCGCCGAGACGGCGCTGCGCAGCCTCTGGATGCGGCTGGAGCGGGGCGAATCGGTCGGCATGGCCGAGGTGGAGGCGGCGCTGCGCCTGGCGGAGGGCGCCCCTGCGGCGCCGGCCAGCGGGGACGAGCCGCGCCTGCCGCTGGCGGACCTGCCGGCGATCCGCACCCGCAAGGGCGCCATCGCGCCGCGCAGCCACGCGCAGGCGGCCTACATGGACCAGCTCGCGCGGCAGGACATGGTCTTCGGCATCGGCCCGGCTGGCACCGGCAAGACCTATCTCGCCGTGGCCCAGGGCGTGGCGCTGCTGCTGGCCGGACGGGTGGACCGCATCGTGCTCTCCCGCCCGGCCGTCGAGGCCGGCGAGCGGCTGGGCTTCCTGCCCGGCGACATGAAGGAGAAGGTGGACCCCTATCTCCGCCCGCTCTACGACGCCCTGCACGACATGATGCCGGCCGACCAGGTGCAGCGCCGCATCACCTCGGGCGAGATCGAGATCGCGCCGCTGGCCTTCATGCGCGGCCGAACGCTGGCGCATTGCTATGCCATCCTGGACGAGGCGCAGAACACCACGCCGGCGCAGATCAAGATGTTCCTCACCCGCATGGGCGAGGGCACGCGCATGGTGATCACCGGCGATCCCACCCAGGCCGACCTGCCGCCCGGGCAGAAGTCCGGCCTGGTGGAAGCGCTCGCCATCCTGGACGGGGTGGACGGCATCGGCGTCTCGCGCTTCGCGGAGGCCGATGTGGTGCGGCATCCGCTGGTGGCGCGGATCGTGGCCGCGTATAACCGTGCCGATCAATCGGCCGGGGGCCCCGCCGCCAGAGTGGGCGGCGCGGGCGGACGGCGCCGTGACGGGACTCCTCCCGCGCGGCAGGAAGGAGAATGATGGAACCGGGAAGTCTGTCGCCCGGCCGCGATAGCGTGGCCGGGCATCCCACACCGGAGGTCGTCGTCGTCATCGACGCTCCGGCATGGCGTGCGGCCGTGCCCCGCGCCGAGGATCTGGCGCGCCGCGCCGCCGAAGCCGCCTGGGCCGAGATGCTCGGCGACGGCTTCCCCCTCGACCATGCCCCGATCGGCGCCCCCTCCGGCAGCATGACCGTCCTGCTGACGGACGACCGCGCGGTGAAGCGCCTGAACGGCCGGCACCGCGGCAAGGTCAAGCCGACCAACGTGCTTTCCTTTCCTGGCGAAGGCTTCGGCCACCTGGGCGACATCGCCCTGGCGCTCGGGGTGGTGCGGCGCGAGGCGCGCGGCGCCAGCCGTCGCGTCGCGGCGCATCTGGCGCATCTGGTGGCGCATGGCACGCTGCACCTGGGCGGCCACGACCATGTCGAGGCCGGCGAGGCGCGCCGCATGGAGCGCGCCGAGGCGCGCATCCTTCGCCGCCTTGGCATGCCCAATCCCTGGCGGGGCGTGACATGAGCGAGACCCGCGAGACCCGGGAGGGCATCCTCTGGCGCCTGCACGGCCTGCTCCGCCGCCGCTCGGCCGAGACGGTGCGCGACCAGATGGAGGCCCTGGTCGAGGGGCGCGACCCCGAGGAGGCGCATGAGCACGACGGCCCGCCCCGCCCGGAGCTGGATGCGCAGGAACGCGCCATGCTGCGCAACGTGCTCAAGCTGCGCGGCAAGGCCGCCAGCGACGTGATGGTGCCGCGCGCCGACATCGTCGCCATGCCCGAGGACCTGACCCTGGAGCAGGCCATCCGCCTGATCCAGCGCGAGGGCCACAGCCGCTTTCCCGTCTATCGCGAGCAGCTCGACGATATCGTCGGCATGGTCCACATCAAGGACGTGTTCGCCAGCGTCGGCCGCGAGGGTCCGTTCAGCATGGCGGCGGTGCTGCGCAGGCCGCTCTTCGTGGTGCCCTCCGTGCCGGTGCTGGACCTGCTGCTGCAGATGCGCCAGCAGCGCATGCACCTGGCGCTGGTGGTGGACGAATACGGCGGCATCGACGGGCTGGTGACCATCGAGGACCTGGTCGAGACCATCACCGGCGACATCTCCGACGAGCATGACGAGGACCGCCCGCCGCAGTTCGTGGAGCGGCCGGACGGGCTGATCGACCTCGACGCCCGCACGCCGATCGACATCTTCGAGGAGCGCATCGGCGAGGTGCTGACCGAGGACGAGCGCGAACAGGACATCGACACCGTGGGCGGGCTGGTCTTCACCCTGGCGGGCCGCGTGCCGGCCAAGGGGGAGCTGGTGTCCCACCCCTCCGGGCTGGAGTTCCGCGTGCTCGACGCCGATGCGCGCCGGATCCGCCGCCTGCGCATCCGGCGGCCAGGCGCGCATAGCGGGCCGGCGCCCGCACGGGTGGCGGCGGAGTAGGACGGCTGGGGGAAGCAGTTCCCCCAGACCCTCTTCTTTTTTCTTCGCGTCGTGTGCTCGCGGAAAGCACGGCCGCAACCGGGTGAAAAGAACTCCCCGGAGCTTTCTCCCCGCCCTCTCGCCGGTGAAGCCCCTTTGGGCTACCCCCTTTCAGGCCGACACCTCTCCTGAAACAGGGTTTCCCCCGCGTGCTTTCCAAGATCTCCCGCCTGACCGGCCGCCGGGCCCTGCTTGCTGCCTTCGGCCTGGGGGCGCTCGGCGCCCTCGCCATGCCGCCGCTCTACGCCGTGCCGGTGCTGCTGCTGGCGGTTCCGGGCCTGCTCGCCCTGCTGGACGGTGCCGGAAGCGGGCGCAGGGCCGCGCTTCTGGGCCTGTGCTGGGGCTGGGGCCACCATATTGTCGGGCTCTACTGGATCAGCCACGCCCTGCTGACCGACCCATGGCGCTGGGGATGGCTGGTGCCGATCGCCGTGCCCGGGCTGGCCCTGCCGCTGGCCGCCTATGTCGCCGTCGCCGCGGTCGTCGCCTGGCGGGCGCGGCCGGGCTGGCGACGCTGGCTGGCGCTGGCTGGCGCCTGGGTGGTGATGGAGTGGTTGCGCGGCCTGCTCTTCACCGGCTTCCCCTGGAACCTCATGGGCTCGGCCTGGGCCTTCGATGCGCTGCCGATCCAGGGCGCCGCCTGGTTCGGCGTGTACGGCCTCTCGCTGGCCACCATGCTGCTGGCCGGCCTGCCATGGCTTGGCCGGCGCGCGATGATGGGTGGCGCGCTGGCGCTGCTGGTGCTCGCGGGCCTCGGCGCGGCGCGGCTGGCCGGCACAGAGCCGCCCCCCCGGCCGCTGTCGGTGATGCTGGTGCAGGGCAACATCCAGCAGGAGGCGAAGTGGCGCGAGGACCAACGCTGGCCGATCTTTCGCCGCTATCTCGAACTGACCCAGCAAGGCGCCGCCCGCGCACCCTCCGACCGCCGGCTGGTGGCGATCTGGCCGGAGACGGCAAGCCCGTTCCTGCTGCCCTCCGACGCCGCGGCGCGCGACTATGCCGCCCGCACCCTGCCACCGGGCGGCATCCTGCTGGCCGGCTCGGTGCGCGCGGAATGGGGCGCGGACGGGCGGCTGAGCCACCTCTTCAACAGCCTTTCGGCGGTGGACGCGGAGGGGCGGCTGCTGGGTGTCTACGACAAGGCGCATCTGGTGCCCTTCGGCGAATACATGCCGCTGCGCGGGCTGATCCCGATCCGGATCGTTCAGGGCGGCGCGGATTTCGGCGCGGGCCCCGGTCCCGTCGCGATGGAACCCGGAGGGCTGCCGCCCTTCAGCCCACTGATTTGTTATGAGGTCATCTTTCCGGGAGCCATCGTCCCGGCACAGCGGCCGGACTGGCTGCTGAATATCACCAACGATGCCTGGTTCGGCTTCTCCGCCGGCCCGTACCAGCACCTCGCGGCGGCCCGCCTGCGCGCGGTCGAGGAGGGGCTTCCCCTCGCCCGCGCCGCGCAAACCGGCGTTTCCGTCGTGTTCGACGCGCATGGCCGGACGGTGGCACGGCTCGGCCTGGGCGAACGGGGCACCGTGGTGGCTCCGTTGCCGGCTCCGCTGCCGCCAACCCTCTTTGCGCGCGTCGGCAACATTGGCGCGTTATCCCTGGCGGTTTTGATCCTCCTGGTTGCGTTTTTCCGGGGATCGCCTACGAAAGACCGGTCAAATGCGGGCCGCGGCGTCGCTTAATTGAGATTTCTCGAAAGAGTTGACAAAACCTTGCCGGACCCTTACTCAGATTTTCATGGATGCAAGGCGAAGGTCAGCCGGGTAACGCCGCCGCGAAGGTGTAGGCAAACCCAGAGCAACCGGGCGCGGTGCTGCACATTGTGGCGGAGGTTTGCATATGCCCAGCGATGATGTGGTGGAGCGGAGCGAGCGGGAACATCGGCCGAGCCCGATCGATGTTCACGTTGGCAGCCGAGTACGGCTGCGGCGCACGCTCCTCGGTATGAGCCAGGAGAAGCTGGGCGAGGCTCTTGGCCTTACCTTCCAGCAGGTCCAGAAGTATGAGCGCGGCGTGAACCGGATCGGCGCCAGCCGGTTGTTCGACCTTGCCCGCGTGCTGGACGTTCCGATCGGCTTCTTCTTCGACGACATGCCGGACGCGATGGGCGGCAACACGGCGCTGCGCAACCGCCTGAACGGCTTCGCCGAGCATCAGGAAGGCTTCGAGGACGACACGCTGCACAAGCGTGAGACGCTTGAACTGGTGCGGGCCTACTACCGGATCACCGAGCCTTCCGTCCGCAAGCGCGTCTTCGACCTGATCAAGAGCCTGGCGCCGACCGACTGAAGATCGCGCCGGCGCCCGCAGCGGCGGCGCCGAAGCGATCAAAGGCGTGGCGGACGCAGTTCCTCGCGCCTTTCCGTGTTCAGCGCGGCAAGGCGGCCAGGGGCGTTGCCACCCGGTTCTGCCGGAGCACCGCAGCGCCTTCGGCGACGACCTCCTCCACGGCCTGCGTCAGCACCTTGCGGTTGCGAAAGGCACGCGGATCCAGCGGTTGGTGGAGCAGAACCGTCACGTGCCCGCCCGGGCGGCATGCCAGGCGCCAGAAGTGGCTGCCGATGTCCATGTCCCCGTACCAGGCGAAGTGGGGGCGGTCCCGCCGGCGCGCCGGCAGGCCACCGATACGGTCGTACACCACCGAGATCGGCTGCACCGCGACCGCCGCATCCGCCACCGCCAGAAAGGAGGAGCGGAAGGGCAGCACGCGCGCGCCGTCATTGCTGGTGCCCTCGGGAAAGAGGATCAGGCTGTCCCCGGCGCCCAGGCGCTGCCGCATCGCATCGGCCTCCTCGCTCGTGCGGCCGCGGCTGCGGCTGACGAAGACCGTGCGCCCGAGCCGCGCCACGGTGCGGATCAGCGGCCATGTGCCGACCTCCGCCTTGGCGACAAAGGGCGCCTCCAGCACGCTGCCGAGCACCAGGATATCCAGCCAGGAGGAATGGTTGGAAAGGAACAGGGCGGGCGCCTCGCGGCACACCTCGCCCACCACCTGCACGCGCAGGCCGATCAGCCGGCACATCACCGCATGGTATGAGCGGGCGAAGCGCCGCTTGCCGCTTCCGGGAAGGAGGAGCAGCACGAGCTGCACGGGGATGCAGAGCAGCGTCCAGATCAGAACCGACACGAGGCGCCGCGTGGCGCGCACCCGGCCCGCACCCGGCGAAGCGGGCGCCAGCAGCAGGCCGGCATCCTGGACCTCCGGCCGCAGCCAGGAGGGGGCGCGCTGGCGCGACGGAGGTGGCTCATCCAGCGGAACGGGAACAGGAACCTGCATGACCAAGCCGGATAGCGGAGCCGTCCTCCCAGAACAATGTCGGCCGCGTGTCTCCGGCATGACAGCGGAAGGGCGGCTCAGTCGCGGCCGCCGATCTTGCGCTCGTAGTGGCGGCTGTACTTCTCGGTGACCAGCTCGGTCTTGACCACCACGCAAACATCGGTGGTGTTGAACTGGCTGTCGATGACGGCGCCCTCGCCCACGAAACCGCCGAGTCGCAGGTAGCCTTTCATCAGCGGCGGCAGGTCGGCCAGCGCGGCGCGCGGGTCCACGGCGGCGGGGTCCAGGCGGTCCATCGCCACGTAGCGATCAGGAATGGCGCGCGGGCGCAGTTCCGGCGGCGCCAGGTGGTGCGCGTGCAGATAGGTCAGGGGGGCGGCCAGCCGGTCCAGGTCGGTGCCGGGCAGGCTGGCGCAGCCGAACATCAGCGCGATCTGGTGCTTGGAGATGTAGGCGGCGATGCCGGACCAGAGGAGCTGCATGGCCGCCCGGTTGCGGTAGCGCGCGTCCACGCAGGAGCGGCCGAGCTCCAGCACGTTGCCGGGCTGCGCCAGCAGCGGCCCGATGTCGTATTCCGAGGCGGAGTAGAAGCCGCCAATGCGCTCGGCCGCCGCGCGGCGGATCAGCCGGTAGGTGCCGACCACCGCGTCGGCACCCTCGCCCCGGTCATAGTCGAGCACCAGGAGATGGTCGGCCACGTCGTCGAAAGCGTCGCAGTCACGCTCCGCCGCGGCGGTGACGGCATCGGGATGGGCGCCCATCTCGCCGTAGAAGATGCGGTAGCGCAGCGCCTGCGCCGCCTCCACCTCCGCCGCGTCCACCGCGATGCGGACGCCGAGATTGCCGATGCGCAGCTCGCCGAAGCCGGTCGCCGCATCATGGCTCATGCGGCGTCGCCCCCGCGCCGGCGCGGTGCCCGCCGCGCCCCGTCCCTCGCAGGCTCGGCCGCGGGGCGGCGGCCGAACAGCTCCAGCCGGTGACCGATCAGCTCGTATCCCAGCCGGGCGGCGATCGCCTTGGCCAGCGCCTCGTGCTGCTCGTCGGAGAACTCGATGACCTTGCCGCTGTCCACGTCGATCAGGTGGTAGTGGTGGCCGTGGTCGGTGGCCTCGTAGCGCGCGCGGCCGCCGCCGAAGTCGTGCCGCTCCAGGATGCCCTTCTCCTCCAGCAGGCGCACCGTGCGGTACACCGTGGCGATGGAGACGCGCGCATCAAGCGCGAGGGCGCGGCGGTACAGCTCCTCCACGTCCGGATGGTCCACGGCCTCGGACAGGACGCGTGCGATCAGCCGGCGCTGCCCGGTCATCTTCAGGCCCCGCTCGATGCACAGCCGCTCGATCCGCAAGGGATCGGGCGCGGCGTCGGCGGCGGGGCGGGGCGTGTCGGTGCGCGTGTCCATCGGGTTGGTCGGGTGCTCTCCTGTGCCGGCGGGAAGGGAGGGCCCTACCCGCCCGCACGCATTATGACACGACGCTCAGGCGCGCCATACCGCACCCTGCGGCGCGTCCGGAGCGCCCGCGGAGGCGCCGGGGCGCCCCGAGGCCTGAACAACGCTGGCTTGCCATCTTCGGCACGAGGAGGCAAGGCGGGCGATGGCCGGCCTGGAGCCGCCGCTCAGGCGGTGGCCGCAGCCCGGCGCGGCCGGGCGGGACGCGGCTTCGTACCCAGGCCGATCTTCTTGGCAAGCGAGGAGCGGTGCCGCGCATAGTTCGGCGCCACCATGGGGTAGTCGGGCGGCAGGCCCCAGCGCTCGCGATACTGTTCGGGCGTCATGTCATAGGCTGTCTTGAGATGCCGCTTCAACATCTTCAGCTTCTTGCCGTCTTCCAGGCAGACCAGATAGTCGTCGTGGACCGACTTCTTCACCGGCACGGCGGGCTGCGGGCGCTCGACCGGCGGCGGCGCGGCAACAGGCGCGGTGCCGAGGCCGGAGAGCGTGCGGTGCACCTGCTCGATCAGCGTCGGCACATCAGCCAGGGGAACCGAGTTGTTTGAGACATGGGCAGCCACAATCTGTGCTGTCAGTCCCAGAAGTTCACGCCCGTCCTGTTCTTCGGACATCCCCAAGCCTCACAAAAACCATCCGGTACAGCCACGACGTGTATCTCGCCTTGACTTGCCAAAGCATATCGTCAGCCGCGACCGTTTCGCAATATCCCATCCGCGTAAAATTCCAGCCGCAGGCAAATCGATGGAAAATACAGCGCCCGAAGAAAATCTTTTCCACCAAGCTCTCGACATAACAGGAGAAACTTGTCCCATGACATTTGTCCGCACCCGCCTGGCGCTGGACCGGATGACGGAGGGGCAGGTTTTGCTGGTGAAGTTGCGCGGCGAAGAGCCTCGTCAGAATGTTCCGCGCACGGCCACCGAGCAGGGACATGCCGTTCTCGGGCAACGGGAAATGCCCGACGGCAGCCTGCAGGTCAGGATCCGCAAAGGCGGCGGCTGAGCACCAGCGCATCGCTGCCATCTGGGTAGTAGCGGCGGCGGCGGCCGACCTCCACGAAGCCCGCCGCGGCGTAGAGGGCGCGGGCGGCGGGGTTGGCGGTGGAAACCTCCAGGAACATCTGCCTGGCGCCGGCCGCCTCCGCCACGCCCAGCGCCGCATCCAGCAGCGCCCGCCCGACGCCCTGCCGGCGGGCGGCGGGAAGCACGGCCAGGGTCAGCACTTCCGCCTCGTCCGCCGCGGCGCGCACGAGGATGAAGCCCTTCCCCGGGCTGTGCAGGGCGAAGGCGCCGGGCATTTCCAGCATCAGGCGCAGCGCCTCGGCGCCCCAGGCCTCGGCGGGCGGAAAGGCCGCGCCGTGCAGCGTCGCGAGGGTCGGGGCGGCCTCCGGCCCGGCGGAGCGCGGTTCAGGCACCGGGCGGCCGCACCGCCGGCGGCTCGACATAGAGCGGCAGGGCGGCACGGGGCGCCAGGCGCCCGGCGAGGCGCAGCGCCGCCACCGCCGCAACNGCGCCAGGCGCCCGGCGAGGCGCAGCGCCGCCACCGCCGCAACGGCGGCGGCGTCCGGCAGGAGGCTTCCGGTCAGCGCGGCCGGGATTTGGCGGGCGGCGAGCGCCTCGGCCGCCGCCGCGGCGGCATCGCCCACCAGCGCCACCGCGCCCTCCGGCACCGGCAAGGCGTCCAGGGTGAAGGGTTCGGGCGGGCCAAGCGGCGCGTCGGCACCGGGAGCGAAGCGCTCCAGCAGCACGCGGCCCCGCCTGGTGTCGATCACCGACCATACGCTCTGCCCGGCACGCAGCGCCGGCGGCAGGGCGGCAACCAGCGCCTCCCCCGTGGTCACGCCGATGGCGGGGCGGCCGGCGGCCAGCGCCAGCCCCTGCGCAAGGGCCAGCGCGGCGCGCAGGCCGGTGAAGCCGCCAGGCCCCACCACCGCGGCCACCGCGTCCAGCGCAGCCGCTTCCAGGCCCGCCTCCGCCAGCACCCGCGCCACCATCGGCGGCAGCGCGACGGCCTGGCCGCGCGCGCCCTCCGCCGCCGCGGCGGCGAGCACCTGCCCATCCGCCCACACCGCCGCCGAGGCCCGCGCCAGCGCGCCGTCCAATGCCAGGATCCGCATACGGCGCTGCATAGGGCAGATCGGCCGGCGACGGAACCGCGCGCGGGTGGCAGGATGCGCGCCATGCTGCTGCCCATCACCGGGGAGGATGGATTCATCCTCGACCTCCGCTACGCCACGCCGGACAACCTGACCGGGTCGCCCATCTATACCCGCCCTGTCGCGCTGCTGCTGCCCGCGGCGCGCGAGCGCCTGCTGCACGCCCGCGACCTGGCCGCGCGGCTCGGTTTCCGCCTCAAGGTGTTCGACGCCTTCCGCCCGGTGGAGGCGCAATGGGCGCTGTGGAACGCCGTCGAGGACAAGCGCTTCGTGGCCGACCCGCGTGCCGGGGGCGTGCATCCGCGCGGCGCGGCGGTGGACCTGACGCTGTGCGACGCCGCAACAGGCGCCGAGTTGCCGATGGGCACCGGCTTTGACGCCACCGTGCCGGAATCGGCGCATGGTCATGCGGGGGTGCCGGCGGAGGATCAGCGCAACCGGGCACTGCTGCTCGGGCTGATGACCGCCGCGGGCTGGGACCACTACAAGCTGGAGTGGTGGCACTACCAGCTGCCGCAGGCGCGCGGCTTCCCGGCGCTGACGGCCGCCGCCGTGCCGGGCGGCCCGATGTAGCCAGGGCCCGACGTAGCAAGGGAAGGCTCGGGGCAAGGAATTCCCCCGGAGCCCCTTCTCCTTTCCACCAGCCCGACGCGGCGCTTTCCGCCAGCATGCCGCACGCGAAGAAAACGGATGGGGGGGCGCATGAGGGGAATTCGTGCGGCCAGCTTTCTTTCCTGCCGGCCGAGGGCCAGATTGGCAGCATGTTCCGACGCACCCTGCTCGCCGCCGCCGCGACCCTGCCCTTCCTGCCCCATGGCGCCGCCGCCCAGAGCCCGCAGCGGGCGGCGCTGCTGGCGCGGATCGAGGCCTATCTCAACAGCATCACCACCATGCGGGCGCATTTCCTGCAGATCGCGCAGAACGGCGGCGTCGCGGAGGGCACCGCATTCATCGCGCGCCCGGGCCGCATGCGCTTCGACTACGAGCCGCCGGAGCCGCTGCTGCTGGTCGCCTCGGACGGCCAGTTCCTCTACTACGACCGCGAGCTGAAGCAGCCCACGGTGGTGCCGGTGGGCTCCACCCCCCTTGGCCTCCTGCTGCGGACGCAGATCCACTTCGGCGGCGACGTTGAGGTCATGGCGGTGGAGCGCAGCGGCGGCTTCGTCGGCGTGACGCTGCGCCGCCGCGACGCGCCGGCCGAAGGGCGGCTGACGCTGATCTTCGCCGAGGAGCCGCTGGAGCTGCGGCAGTGGATCGTGGTGGACAGCCAGGGGCGGCAGACGCGCGTCAGCCTCAGCGCCATCGAAACCGGCATGAAGCTCGACAAGCTGCTCTTCACCTTCAACGATCCCCGCTTCTTTGAGCAGGAGGGCAACCGCTGACGCAGGGCTGGCGCCACAAAGCGGCACGAATCGTGACTTGATCGCGCCGCTTTGAAGGGCGATTTTTCCGGCATGCGCCCCCTCATTGGCATCCCCTGCTGCATGAAGGCCTTCGGGGCCTTCGCCATGCCGAACCACGCGGTATCGGACCACTACATCCAGGTGGTTCTCGGGCCGGTCGGCGGCGTGCCGATCCTCGTTCCCGCGGCGGGAGAGGGCGCTGCGGCAGAAATCCTGCCGCGGCTGGACGGGCTGCTGCTGACCGGCAGCCGCTCCAACGTGCAGCCGGACCTTTATGCCGGCCCGCCTCATCTCGATGGCACGCCGGAAGATCCGGCACGGGACGCCACCACCCTGCCATTGATTCGCGGCGCCCTGGAGAATGGCGTGCCGCTGCTGGCCATCTGCCGGGGATTCCAGGAGTTGAACGTGGCGCTTGGCGGCACGCTGGATCAGCGCATCCAGGATCTTCCGGGCCGCATGGACCACTCCACGCCCTCGGACCAGGCCTTGCCCAGGGTCCGCACCGGCAAGGCGCATGCCGTGCGGGTCGCGCTGGAGGGCGAGCTGGCACGCCACTGGGCGGGGCTGGACTGGCTGCCGGAGGCGGTGCCGGTGAACTCGCTGCACAACCAGGGCGTGGCAACGCTGGCTCCGCGCCTTGTCGCCGAGGCCTGGGCGCCGGACGGGACCATCGAGGCGGCGCGCGTCGGGAAGGCCCGCGATTTTGCCCTTGGTGTGCAATGGCACCCTGAATATGATTGGCCGAAGGACATGCTCTCGCGGCGCCTGTTCCAGGCTTTCGGCGAGGCAGCGCGGCGCCATCAGGGCGTCAGCGGCGGAGCGGTGCTGGCCGCCTCCCTCGCGGCAGAGTGAGCGAGCCGCTCCTGAGGTTTTTCATTCAAACGTTTTTGAATTCCACCAAAAAACCCTTATTTTTTGTGCGGTAGATGCCATTCTGATAGATGGGTGGCTAGTCCCCATAGCCAAACCCGACCATTCCCTCCAGGAATGTACCCCCCCGGCGCCCGGTCACCCCCCTGACCGGGCGCCTCCATTTTCGGCGCCCTGCAACCCCTGGCCCTCGCCGGCATTACATCCTATCCCTTCCCGCCATGCCCACGCTCCGCATCGTCACCTGGAACATCAACTCCGTCCGCCTGCGCCTGCCGCTCCTGACGGACCTGGTTCGCGACCTGGCACCGGACGTGATCTGCCTGCAGGAGACGAAATGCCCGGACGAACTGTTCCCGCATGAAGGCGTTGCCGGCCTTGGCTTCCCCTACCGCGCCGTCCGCGGCATGAAGGGCTACAACGGCGTCGCCGTCCTTTCCCGTATCCCGCTCGCCATCCGCGAAGGCGATCCGGACTGGTGCGAGAAGGGCGATTGCCGCCATCTCGGCGTGACGCTGGACGTGCCCGGCGGGCTGGACCTGCACAATTTCTATGTTCCCGCCGGCGGGGACGTGCCGGATCGCGCCGCCAACCCGAAATTCGCCCACAAGCTTGACTTCCTGGCGGAGGCGACCGCCTGGAACCAGGCGCGTGGTCCGGCGCGCCGTGCCGTGATGCTTGGCGACCTCAACATCGCGCCGCTGGAGCATGACGTGTGGAGCCACCGGCAGATGCTCGGCGTGGTTTCCCATACCCCCGTCGAGGTGGAGGCTCTGGCCAGCTGGCAGCAGGCCGGGGCGTGGCATGATGCGCTCCGCCACTTCGTGCCGCCCTCCGAGAAGCTCTACACCTGGTGGTCCTATCGCGCAAAGGACTGGGCGGCCGCCAACCGGGGCCGCCGCCTGGACCATATCTGGGTGAGCCAGGACCTGGCGGGCAGCCTGAGCGGCTGCGACGTGCTCAGGGCCGCGCGAGGCTGGGCCCAGGCGAGCGACCATGTCCCCGTCATGGCGGAGATGAAACTCTAGCTAGCCGGAAGTTGAAGCACGCAGGTTGCCCACCTGGATCAGAATTTGATGCGGTTGCAGGCATTTGAGCGGAGGCGCTTTTGCCCTTTGGGTTGAATTCCCTAACCGCAGAAGCGCGGCACCGTATATCCTGCGGCACGGCACCGCCCACTTCGCCTCTCGAACTTCTTCAGCAACGAAGCGGGGGCCTCGCAGCTTTTTCGTCGGGGCTACCAGCAACAAGGGATCTATGATGGCGCGTTTCCTGGTCACGGGCGGAGCCGGCTATGTCGGCAGCCATGTCGTCCTCGCCCTGCGGGAGCGGGGGGATGAGGTCGTCGTGGTGGACGATCTCCGGCAAGGACATCGCGCCGCCGTGCCAGCGGATACGGAGCTGGTGGTCGCGGACGTCGCCGACAGCCGGGCGCTGGCGGAGGTCTTCGCCGCTTGGCGGTTCGACGGGGTGCTGCATTTCGCCGCCCTGTCCCTGGTTGGTGAAAGCATGCGCGATCCGTTGCGCTATCTCTCCGAGAACCTTTGCAACACGCTGGCCGTCGCGGATGCCGCCGTGAAGGCCGGTTGCAGGCGCTTTGTGCTCTCCTCCACCGCCGCGCTGTTCGGCAACCCGGAAACCACGCCGATTGACGAGACCGCGCGGCTGGCGCCCACCTCCGCCTATGGCGAGTCCAAGCGCATGGCCGAGGCCGGGCTGGACTGGGCGGACCAGGTGCATGGGCTCCGCTCGGCCGCGCTGCGCTATTTCAACGCCGCCGGCGCGGACCCGCAGGGTCGGCTGGGCGAGGATCATCATCCCGAGACGCACCTGATCCCGCTCGCCATCAATGCGGCCCTCGGGCTCGGGCCGGAGCTGACGGTGTTCGGCACCGACTATCCGACCCCCGACGGCACCTGCATCCGCGATTACGTGCATGTGACCGACCTGGCCGATGCCCACTTGCGCGTCCTCGACGCGCTCGAGGACGGGCCGAGCGTCCGCTACAATGTGGGCAATGGCCAGGGGCACTCCGTGCGCGAGGTGCTCGATGCGGTGGAGCGCGTCTCCGGGCGACGGGTGCCGCACAGCATCGGCCCGCGCCGCGCGGGCGACCCGGCGGTGCTGGTGGCCTCCAACGAGCGGCTGCGGCGCGAAACCGGCTGGGTGCCCCGCTACGCCGCGCTGGATGACATCGTGCGCACCGCCTGGGCCTGGCGGGAGGCGCATCCGCGCGGCTACGACAGTCGGCGCCAGGGGCCGGCGGCGCAGGCCGCCTGAGGGAAGGCGCCGCATCCGGGCCGGCGGGGATGCCGGCCTGCCGGAGCGATGAAGTGGTGGTGCGCGTGCGCTTCCACCCTTGGCAAGCCGCGCTGCGACCGCACCTGTTCTTACCAATCCGACAGGCGATCGCAGATCCGGCATGACCCTTCCGCTGACCTCCCCTGCCCTTCGCCGCTCCCGGCGCCATGCCATCGTCATCGGCGCCGGGCCGGGCGGGCTGGCCGCCGCCATGCTGCTGGCGGCCCGCGGCCTGCGGGTCACCGTGCTGGAAAAGGACGGGGTGGTGGGCGGCCGAAGCCGCACCCTCACCACGCCCGAGGGGTACCGGTTCGATCTCGGGCCCACCTTCTTCCTTTACCCGCGCATCCTGGAGGAGATCTTCGCCAGTTGCGGCGCCTCCCTGCGCGACGAGGTGGCGCTCGCCCGGCTGGACCCGCAGTACCGTCTGATTTTCGGCGGCGCCGCCGGGCCCGTGCTGGACGCGACGCCCGATCTCGCCCGCATGGAGGCCGAGATCGCCAAGCTGGACCCGGCCGACGCACGCAACCTCCGCCCCTTCCTCGCCAGCAACCGGGCCAAGCTGGAAGCCTTCCGCCCCGTGCTGGAACGCGGCTTCTCCTCGGCCGCCGACCTTTTCGGGTGGGACATGCTGAAGGCGCTGCCGCACCTGCGGCCGCATCTCTCGGTGGATGCGGAGCTGCGGCGCTTCTTCCGCGATCCGCGCACCCGGCTGCTCTTCTCCTTCCAGACCAAGTACCTGGGGATGAGCCCCTTCCGCTGTCCCAGCCTCTTCACCATCCTTTCCTTCCTGGAATACGAACACGGGGTCTTTCATCCGCTGGGCGGCTGCGGCGCCGTGGCGACGGCGATGGCGCGCGTGGCCGAGCGGCTGGGCGCCGAGATCCGCCTCAATGCCCCGGTGGAGCGCATCGCCTTCGATGGGCGGCGCGCCGTGGGCGCCGCCGTCGGCGGCAGCTTCCTGCCGGCCGATGCGGTGGTGATGAACGCCGATTTCGCCCATGCCGCGCCGCAGCTGATCCCGGATGCGCTGCGGCGCCGCTGGTCCGACCGGCGCATCGCGGGGGCGCGCTATTCCTGCTCCACCTTCATGCTCTACCTTGGCGTGGAGGGGCGCTTCCCGCAGCTTGCGCACCACACCGTGCTGCTGGCCGAGGACTACCGGCGCAACCTGCGGGAGATCGAGACCGGGCTGCTGCCGGACGAACCCTCCTTCTACCTGCACAACCCGGTGGCCACCGACCCTTCCATGGCGCCGGAGGGGCACAGCAGCCTCTACCTCCTGGTGCCCGTCGCCAACCTGCGTGGCACCACGGACTGGCAGGCCACCGCGCCCGCCTTCCGGGCCGAGGCGCTGCGTCGGCTCGCCAGGCTCGGCTTGCCGGACATCGAATCGCGCATCCGCTACGAGCGCATGGTGACGCCGGTGGACTGGCAGGAGCAGTTCGCCGTCGGCTACGGCGCCACCTTCAACCTGGCTCACGACCTCGGCCAGATGCTCAACTTCCGCCCGGGCAACCGTTTCGCCGGCACGGAGGGGCTGTACCTCGTGGGCGGCGGCACGCATCCCGGCAGCGGCCTGCCGGTGATCTACGAGGGCGCGCGGATCAGCAGCAACCTGTTGCTGCGCGACCTTGGGCTGGAGGGTGTCGAGACCGCGCTGCCGGGGCTGGAACCGGTGCGCCAGCCGGGCAAGGGCAAGGAGATGGTCGCATGAGCACGTCGCATGTGGTGGTGATCGGCGGCGGGCTGGGCGGCCTTGCCGCGGCGGCGGTGACAGCGGCGCGCGGGCACCGCGTCACGCTGTTCGACAAGAACCCCTGGCTGGGCGGCAAGGCCGCGGTGCTGAACCTGCCCGGGCAGGGGACAGGAAGCCCGGAGGGGGCCAACAGCGGCTTCCGCTTCGACATGGGGCCGACCATCCTGACCATGCCGCGCGTGCTGCGCCGCATCTTCGCCGAGGCCGGGCGCGACCAGCAGGCCGAGCTGCCGCTGATCCGGCTCGACCCCCAGTGGCGCTGCTTCTTCGAGGACGGCACGCAGATCGACCTGATGCAGGACGTGCCGGCCATGGCAGCCTCCATGGACCGCTTCGCCGCCGGGAACGGGGCGGGCTACCGCCGCTTCCAGGAGGTCGCCCGCAAGCTGCACGACGTTTCGGAGAAGTTCTTCTTCTGGAAGCCGGTGGAGGGCATCACCGACACGCTGGATTTCCGCGCCAATCTCGACCCCAACACCATGCGGGACGTGCTGGCGCTGCGCATGGGCCAGACCGTGGCGAAGGTGATCCGCGGCCACGTGCCGGATGCGCGGCTGGCACAGATGCTTGACCACTACACGCAGTATGTCGGCTCCTCGCCCTACCTGGCGCCCGCCGTGCTCTGCGGCATCGGCGACATGCAGGCGGCGGAAGGCATCTGGTACCCCAAGGGCGGCACCCGCGCGGTGGCCGAGGGGCTGGCGAGGCTGGCCGCCTCCCTCGGCGCCGACCTGCGGCCCGGCACCGAGGTGACCGGGCTGGAGATCGAGAACGGCGCCGTTCGTGCGGTGAAGGCCGGCGGGGAGCGCATCGCCTGCGACGCCGTGATCTCCAACATGGACGCCATCCGCACCTATGGCGAGCTGGTCGGCGGCGGCGCGGCGCGGAAATACAGCCGCAGGAAGTTCGAGCCGGCCTGCTCGGGCGTGGTGCTCTATCTCGGCCTCAGCCGGCGCTATGAGCATCTGGCGCACCATGACTTCGTCTTCTCGCGCGACGCGGAGGAGGAGTTCGACGCCATCTACAAGAAGGGCGTGCCGGCGCCCGACCCGACCGCCTATCTCGCCGCTCCCGCCGCCACCGACCCCACCGTCGCGCCGGAGGGCGGCGAGGCGCTCTACGTGCTGGTGCACACGCCGCATCTCCGCCCCGGCCAGGACTGGTCCCGGATGCTGCCGGAATACCGCCGCACCATCCTGGACAAGCTGAAGCGCACGGCGGGGATGGAGGACATCGAGGAGCGCATCGTGGTGGAGCGCGCGCTGACGCCGCAGGACATCCACGAGCGCTACAAGGTGCTGGACGGCGCCATCTACGGGATCGCCAGCCACGGGCGCTTCACCGGCGCTTTCAAGCCGGGCAACCGCTCGCGCGCGGTGCAGGGGCTCTACCTCGCCGGCGGCGCGGCGCATCCCGGGCCAGGCATGCCGATGGTGATGATGTCCGGCTGGATCGCGGCCGACGCACTGGACCGCGACCTCGGCGGACGCGGCATGGACGCGGCCGCCGACCGGGCGGGCCAGCGGGAGGCGCGTCTGGCGGCCGAGTGACGCGCGTGAGCGACCCGTCAGGGCCAAGGGGGCGCCGCCCTCCTGAACCCCCGCCGGGACCCCCCGCCGGGGAGACACTGTCTCCCCAGAGCCCGCCGTCTGTGGCACGAACGGCGAGGCTCGGGGAGGGCAGCCTCCTTCCCGCCCCCGGTGGAAGCCGATGACCGATCCGCTCCAGGCCTATTCGGCCTCTCAACTCGCCTTCTACGACTTCATGTTCACCCGCTTCTTCCGCCGTCACATGCGGGCCTTGCGGGTGCCGGGCTGGGGCATGCCGGAGGTGCCGCCCGGCGTGCCGCTGGTGGTCTTCGCCAGCCATCCCTCCTGGTGGGACGGCGTGGCCTTCATGCTGCTCTCCCGCCGGCTCTTCCCGGAGCGGCGCATGTTCATCCCGATGGAGGCGGTGGCGCTGGCGCGCTACCGCTTCATGCGGCGCCTCGGCGTGTTCGGCGTGGACACGGCGAGCCCGCGCGGCGCGGCCGCCTTTCTGCGCACCGCCCGCCAGGTGCTGGCGCCGGAGCGGAACGACATGCTCTGGATGAACGCGCCCGGCCGCTTCGCCGACCCGCGCGAGCGCCCGGTGCCGATCGCGCCCGGACTGACACGCCTGGCGGAGCTTGCACCGGAGGCGTGTTTCGTTCCGCTGGCGCTGGAGTATCCTTTCTGGACCGAGCGCAAGGCGGAAATGCTGGCCGCCTTCGGCCCGCCCTTGCATGGCGGCGCGTTGCAGGCCATGCCGCGTGAGGCACGCGCCCGGGCGCTGGCCATGGCGCTGGCCGAAGCGATGGACCGCCTCGCCGAGGAGGCCATTCGCCGCGAGCCCGCGCGGTTCCGGGTGGTGGAACAGGGGAAGGAAGGCATGGGCGGCATCTATGACCGGTGGCGGCAGTTGCGGGCCAGGATGGCCGGCCGCCGCTTCGACCCGCGCCACGAAGCGCGCGACTGAGGCTGGTCGCGTGGGCCTTCTCGGCGATTCACTACCCTGGGCGACGCTGGCGCTCGCCGCCCTGCCGGTGGCGGTCGGAGCCGGCAACCTCCGGCGCCTGCCCCGCGCGCATGGGAAGCCGCCGGGGCCGACACTGGTCTCCATCCTGATCCCCGCCCGCGACGAGGCCGCCAATATCGAAGCCTGCCTGCGCGCCGCCCTGGCCAGCCGCGACGTGCCCGTCGAGGTGGTGGTGATGGACGACGGCAGCCGCGACGGAACCGGCACCATCGTCGCGGCGCTGGCGGCGGAGGATGAGCGCGTCGGCCTGGTGACGGCACCACCCCTGCCGCCGGGCTGGACAGGCAAGGTGCATGCCTGCGCCCGGCTCGCCGAGGCGGCGCGCGGCACGCATCTGCTGTTCATCGACGCCGATGTCCGGCTGCGCCCGCATGCTGCCGCCGCCCTCGCCGCCCATGCCGAGGACCACGATCTGGCCCTCGTCACCGGCGTGCCGAAGCAGGTGCTGGGCAGCCTGGGCGAAGGGCTGACGGTGCCGGCCATCAACTTCCTCATGCTGGGCTACCTGCCCGGCGGCGGGCGCGCCGGGAGCGGGCAGGCCTCCCTGGCCGCCGCCTGCGGCCAGCTCATGCTGGCGGAGGCCACCGCCTATCGGCGCGCCGGCGGACATGCGGCGGCGCCCGGCGTCCTGCATGATGGCCTGGCGCTGGCCCGCCGCCTGCGGGCACAGGGCTTCCGCACGGAGGTGGTGGATGGCAGCCGGCTCGCCACCTGCCGCATGTATTCCGGCTTGCGCGAGGCCTGGGCGGGCTTCGTGAAGAACGCCCGGGAGGGCATGGCGACCCCGCGCGGCCTGCCGGTCTGGACGGTGCTGCTCGGCGGCGGGCACCTGCTGCCCTGGCTGCTGCTGCCGCATCCGGCCGCGGCGCTGGCGGTGCTGCTCTCCCTCGGGCTGCGCGGCGCCATCACCTGGCGGATGCGCGAACGCTGGTGGAGCGTGCCGCTGCACCCCTTCGCCGTGGCGGTGGCGCTGGCGATCCAATGGACAGCGCTGCTCGGCCACTGGCTGGGCGCGCGCCCGGCCTGGAAAGGGCGCGCCTATGGCGACTCGCGAACGGGGGCGGCATGAGCACGGCGGGGCCTTCCCTCGCGCCCGGCGAGGTGCTGGCCGGGCCGCCGACGCGCGGCCCGGGTTCCGAGAACTTTCCGGTCGCCTCCTGGCTGCTCGCGCCTGAGCAGCGCGGCAAGGTGCTGGCCTTTTACGGCTTCGTCCGCGCGGCCGACGACATCGCCGACCACACGGAGCTTTCCTCCGCCGAGAAGCTGGCCCGGCTCGACCGGCTTGAGGCGGCGCTGGACGATCCTGCCGGCCCGCTCGCCGTTGCCCGCAGGCTGCGGGAAAGCGGCGCGGGAATGGCGGAGGCACGCCAGATGCTGACTGCCTTCCGGCAGGACGCGGTGCAGCCCCGCTACGGCGACTGGGCGGCGCTGGAGGACTATTGCGCCAATTCCGCCGTGCCGGTCGGCCGGCTGCTGCTGCGGCTGCACGACGAGACGGACCCCGAGGCGCTGGCGGCGGCTGATGCGCTCTGCACCGCGCTGCAGATCCTGAACCACCTGCAGGACGCCGCCGAGGACCGCGCCAGGCTGGACCGCGTCTACCTGCCGCAGGACTGGCTGGCGCTGGCCGGCGGCGAGGCGCGGTTCTTCGCCGATCCCGCCATGCGCGCGCCGCTGCTGGCAACCGCGCTGGACCGGGTGGACGCCCTGCTGGAGCGCGCGGCCAGCCTGCCGCGCCGCCTGCACAACCGCCGGATGGCGCTGGAAGCGGCGGTGACGCTGGAACTCGCCCGCCGCCTGCTGGCCCGGCTGCGCGGTGCCGATCCCCTGGCGCGGCGCGTCGCCCTGACGCGGGGCGATTTCGCCCGTGCCTTGCTGGCGGCCCCGCGCCGGGGCGGGCCAGACGCCGCGGTGGTGCAGGCACGGGTGCTGCGGGCACGTTCCTCCTTCGCACGCGGCATGGCGGCGCTGCATGGCGACCGGCGCCGGGCGCTCTACGCCGTCTATGCTTTCTGCCGGGCGGTGGACGACATCGCGGATGGCAGCATGCCCGAGGCCGAGAAGCGCCGTGCGCTCGCGGACTGGCGCGGCAAGCTGGACACGCCGGACTGCGCCCTTTCGCGCGAGCTGGCCTGGGCACGCCGGGCCTTCGCCCTGCCGCGCGCCGAATGCGAGGCGCTGATCGCCGGCATGGAAGCCGATGCGGGGCCATCGCGCCGTATCGCCGACGAAGCGGCACTCGCGGCGTATTGCCGGCAGGTGGCGGGCAGCGTGGGGGCGCTGGCGGTGCGCATCTTCGGCGCCGCCGAAGCGGAGCCTTTCGGCCTGGCGCTCGGCCATGCCTTCCAGCTGGTGAACGTGCTGCGCGACCTCGACGAAGATGCGGCGCGGGACCGCGTCTATCTGCCGCAGAGCTGGCTGGCGGCCGAAGGGCTGGGGGGAATGCCGGCGGCGGCGCTGGTCGCCGATCCGCGTCTGGCGCGGGTGGCGGAGCGGCTGGCGGCGCAGGCGGAAGCAGCTTTCGCGGCGGCCCACGCGCTGGCGCCTCCGCGCTGCCAGGCTGCGCTGAAGCCGGCCCGGATCATGCAGCAGGGCTACAGGCTGCTGCTGGAGAAGATGCGTCGGCAGGGATTTCAGCCGCCGCGGACGCGGGTGCGGCTCACCCGGGGCGAGAAGCTGCGGCTGCTCTGGCGGGCCGGCTCGTGAACGAGCAAGGCGGGGCCAATGAACGCCCGCAGCCTTCCCCGGCCATGAACACGCCCGCCGCCGCCCTGGCCGCCTTGCGCGCCGAGGAGGCCCGGCTCTCCTTGCGGGAGCGGCGGCGGCTGCTGGCGGCCCTTGCGCGCGAAGTGATCCGGCGCGCCGAGGATTTTGTCGCCGCGGCGGACGCCGATTATGGCGGCCGCTCCGCAGTGGAAACGCTGGTGGCGGACGTGCTGCTGGTGGCCCAGGCGGCGCGGCGGGCCCGGCGCTGGCTCTGGTGGTGGGCACGCCCGCGCCCGGTGGTGGCCCCCCTGGCCTTTCAGCCGAGCCTCGCCTGGGTGGAGCCCGTGCCGAAGGGTGTGGTGGGCGTGATGGCACCCTGGAACTACCCGGTCCAGCTCGGGCTCTGGCCGCTGGCGGAGGCTTTGGCCGCCGGCAACCGCGTGGCGCTGAAGCCAAGCGAGCATACGCCCCGCACCGCCGCCCTGCTGGCCGAGGTGGTGGAGGCGGCGCTCGGCCCGCGCGTGGCGCGCGTGGTGCAGGGCGACGCCACCGTGGCAGCCGGCTTCGCCGCGCAGCCCTGGGACCATCTGGTCTTCACCGGCGGCACCGAGACAGGCCGGGCGGTGATGCGCGCGGCCGCGGAGAACCTGACGCCGCTGACGCTTGAACTGGGCGGGAAGTGTCCTGCCATCGTTCTTCCGGGCGCCGACCTGCAGCAGGCGGCCCGCGCCATCCTGGCAGGAAAAGCGGTGAATGCCGGGCAGACCTGCGTCGCACCCGACACCGTGCTGCTGGTCGGCCATGGTGGGGAAGCCTTCGCCGCGGCCTGCCGCGCCTGCGTGGTGCCTGTGGACAGCGCCGTGCTGCCAGGGCAGCGGACGCGGCAGACAACGCTTTCGGAGGGTGGCGAGCGGCTTGCGGGCGGCCTCGCCCTGGTGGCGGACCAGGAGACGGGCGAGATCTTTGGCCCTTCCCTTGCGGTGCGGGCCGTTGACGATCTGGCGGCGGCGCTGGCCTGGGTGCGGGCGCGGCCCGCGCCGCTGGCCGTTTACCTGTTCGGCGCCAGCCGCTCCGAGGCGGCTGCGGTGGCCTCGCAAACCCGGTCCGGAGCGCTGGTGGAGAACCGGTGCGTGGAGCACGCCGCCTTTACCGCCCTTCCCTTCGGCGGCGTGGGTGCCTCGGGATGCGGCCGGTACCACGGGTTCGCCGGCTTTTCCGCCTTCAGCGACTGGCGAGCACGGGTTCGGCATGGACCCTTCGCGCTCTCGCGCCTGCTGGACCCGCCGCGCAGCGAAAAGGCGGCCCGGCTGGCACGGCGGCTGGTGCGGTGATCCGGATCAGGCGCGCCTGACGCCCTCGCGCGCCCCGCGCCCCGCACATGGCAGGGAAGCCATGCGTCCCTCCATGTTGCACCCGCGAAAAACGCAACGGTTAGGCAAGGAGGGAGTCCCCATATTCTCCTTCGCAGCCGCAGCATCGCGGCGGACCTAAAGGATCAAGGGGTTTACCCATGTCCGCTTTTCTGTTTGTCACTGTTGTCGCCGCCCTGGTCGGGGGTGGACTGTTTGCCCGCTCCCTTGTTGAGCGCGACATGCCGGAGTTCGCCCGCCTGCAGATGGCGGACTGAACCCGCCGCGGCCGAAGGCCGCACAGCGCATCACGCCTCCCCGGCCCCGGGACCGGGTGGCGCTGGTGCGGACGGCGGGTTTCGAACCCGCACTCCCCAGGGGGAAGCAGATTTTAAGTCTGCTGCGTCTACCGTTTCGCCACGTCCGCGCCGAGTGCTTCTCCTGCCACAGCGGCGCGGCGGGCAAAAGGGTCAGCCGGCCTCGGCCACGATCCGCCGGCAGTGATTCAACGCCGCCTCGATGAGGTTGTCGCTCGCTTCCGGCGTCCGGAAGGCGGAATGCGCGGAAAGCGTGACGTTCGGCACAGTGGTCAAAGGGTGGTCCGCCGGCAGCGGCTCGACGTCGAAGACATCCAGCGCGGCATGCGCGAGACGTCCCGTCCGCAACGCCGCGAGCATGGCCGCTTCGTCCACCACCGCGCCACGCGCGGTGTTCACCAGGATCGCCGAGGGCTTCAGCTTCGCCAGCCGCTCGGCCGAGAGGAAGCCGCGCGTCTCGTCGTTCAGCAGCAGGTGGACGGAGAGCACGTCGCTTTCCGCCAGCAGCCGGTCGAGTTCGACGAACTCAACGCCCTCCGCCGATCTCGGGGAACGGTTCCAGGCCAGAACCTTCATGCCCGCGCCGCGGCAGAGCCGCGCCATCTCGGCGGCGATGCCGCCGTAGCCCAGCAGGCCCACCGTCTTGCCGGTGAGTTCCACGCCGTCGGTGCGCAGCCAGTTGCCGGCGCGCATCTCGCGATCCATCCGGGCGATGCCCTTGGCCGCCGTCCACATCAGGGTGAAAGCCATCTCGGCCACCGCCGTGTCGCCATAGCCCTTGATGATATGGACCTGGATGCCGCACTCGGCTTCCAGCTCCTCCGGGTTCATGTAGGAGCGCGCGCCGGTGCCCAGGAAGACCACATGCTTCAGGCTGGGGATCTGCTTCGCGGTCGCGGTGGGCAGCGCCGTGTGGTCGATGATGGCGATGGCGTGACCCGCCAGGTGGCCGGGCAGTTCCTCTGGCGTGACGTTGGGCTGGACGTTGACGGTGACGGGCAGGTCATCCTCCCGCCGCAGCCGCCGCATCACCTGCGCCAGCGCTTCCCCGGCATCCACAAAATTGGCGCGCATGCACCCCCTCCTCCGATTGCGCGGGCATGGTAGCGGGCGATGGGGGTTCGTCCAGGGTGCGCGGCGGGGAGCAGATCAGGGGCGGAGCGCCCCTTGGCCTTCATGCCGGTTCGAGCAGCTCCGAAAGCCAGCCACGCGCCTTCTGCAACTCCTCCCACGGCGTGTCGCCCAGGGGGAAGTGGCTGCCGACCACCACGCTGATGACCACGTTGATCCGGGCCAGCCGCTCGCGCGACTTCGGCGCGGCCCCGCCACGGCGATGCTCCGCGGCGATGCTGTCCCGCCAGGCGCAGAGCCCCTCCATGGCGGCGGAAAGGGCATGATCGTCCTTGTGCGGCTTCTTCTCCAGCACCTTGTCCAGGGCTTCCAGGGCGCGGCGGCCGGCCGCCTCGTCGCTCATTCGGCCGCCCTCGCCGGGGGACGTACCACCCGCCCTGGCCGCAGGCTGCAGGTGATGGCCTTGGTGGTGTGGATGCTGGTGTTGGCATCGCCCGTGATGGCCAGCAGCACGTTGGCGACGTCGCCGCGCGCGTAGCCTTCCCAGCCGAAGACCCAGGGCATGCCGATCTGGTACACGGTGCGACCCCCGATGGTGAAGGGGCGGATACGCTCGGTGACCATGGCGCGCACCTCGATCTCGCCACGCTTGGTGGCGAGCACCGTCCAGTCCAGGTGGCGGATGCCGAGTTCACGCGCGAGCTCGGGCGGGATCTCGACGAAGGCCTCGGGCTGGAGTTCCGCGGTGTGCGGCGCCACCCGGCTGATGATGCCCCCGCAATGCAGCTCGGTCAGCCGGTAGGTGGTGAGGACGTAGGGATAGGCCGGGTCCTCCGGCGCGTGCAGCTCGTTGCCGGGGCGCTGCCAGAGATGCGCCGCGGGGTTGCGCTGGCGGCCGTAGAGCGGGTTCTTCACCGGGCTTTCGATCGGCTCGTAATGCGTCGGCAAGGGTCCGTCCTTCAAGCCGGAGGGGACGAAGAGCATGCACTTGCCATCCGCCTCCATGATGAAGGGATCGGCGCCGCCCAGGGCATCCATGCCCTTGGGGTGCTTGCTCCAGTCCGGCCGGTGGCCGGGCGGCAGGTCCTTGGTGAAGTCCGGCACGTCGGTGCCGGTCCACTCGCCCTTCTCCGCGTCCCACCAGATCATCTTCTTGCGCTCGGACCAGGGCTTGCCGTCCGGGTCGGCCGAGGCACGGTTGTAGAGGGTGCGGCGGTTGGCTGGCCAGGCGAAGGCCCAGTTCGCATGGCTGCCGGAGCCACCGGGCTTGTCCGGCTTGCGGGAGCGGGACTTGTTGACGCCCTCCTCCGGATAGACGCCGGTATACATCCAGCCGCCGCAGGCCGTGGAGCCGTCGTCCTTGATCTCCTTGAAGGAGGCAAGCTGCTTGCGGTCGGCCACGGTGTAGCCGTTGATCTCGCGCAGCACCGCCTCGGGGTCGGGCTCCTGGCGCGCGCCGCGCACCGGATAGTCCCAGGTGAGCGCCTGGATGCCACGGTCACGCGGCTCGGTACTGCCGGCGTAGAGCGCCTTCAGGCGCCGGCCGAGATGGTAGATGAACCACAGGTCGGAGCGGCTGTCGCCCGGCGCCTCGCAGACCACGTCGTGCCACTGCACGAGGCGGCTGGTGTTGGTGACCGAGCCGTCCTTCTCGCCCGCCAGCGCGGTGGGCAGGAAGAACATCTCGGTGCCGATCTCCTCCGGGCGCACCTCGCCCTTGCGGACGCGATGGCCGTTCTTCCAGAAATTCGCCGTCTCGGTCAGGGCGAAGTCGCGCACCACCATCCAGTCGAGCTTGGCGAAGCCCATCTCCACCAGCTCGGAATTGACGGCGCCGACGGCCGGGTTCTGCCCGAGCATGAACTGGCCCTTGATCAGGCCGTTGCCCATGGCGAGTGTCATCGGCAGTTGCGAGACGTCGCCGGTCAGCTTGGGGACGAACTGGTAGCCCCATTCGTTGTCGGCACGCGATTCCTCGCCATACCAGGCCTTGAGCAGGCTGATGACGTATTTCGGCAGGTTGTGCCACCAGCCCGTCTCCGGCGTCTCGACCTCCAGGTATTTCTCAAGCGTCGGGTGCTCGTGGAAGATGTTCGGCTGCGGCAGGTAGGTCGGCAGCATGTTGTAGAGGGTGGGGATGTCCGTGCTGCCCTGGATGCTGACATGCCCGCGCAGCGCGAGGATGCCGCCGCCGGGGCGCCCGACATTGCCGAGCAGGCCCTGGATGATGCTGGCGGCGCGGATGATCTGCACGCCCACCGTGTGGTGCGTCCAGCCCACCGCGTAGCAGAACGCGCCGGTGCGCTCGCGGCCGGAGTTGCGGGCCAGCGCATCGGCCACCTTCAGGAAGGTTTCCTTCGGGCAGCCGGTGACGCGCTCCACCATCTCCGGCGTGTAGCGGGCGAAGTGCCGGCGCATGATCTGGTAGACGCAGTTCGGGTGCTGCAGCGTGCGGTCCTCGGGCGGCGGGCTGTCCGACATGCCCTGGGACTCGCCGCCGCCCTTTCCCTTGGTCTGCACGCGGTGCTCGGCGATCGAGGAGGGCACCACCTTGCCCTTGTACTGCCAGGTGTCCTCCTTGTAGCTGCCGCTGGTTTCGTTGAAGCCGGAGAAGATGCCGTCGCCCTGCTCGGCGTCCCGGTAGCCCTCCTCGATGATGTGCGCGATGTTCGTGTAGTTCAGCGCGAAGTCACGGAACCAGAGGTCGTTCTCCAGGATGTGGCGGATGACCCCGCCCAGGAAGGCGATGTCCGAGCCGGAACGGATCGGCGCGTGGATGTCGGCCAGGGCGGAGGTCCGCGTGAAGCGCGGGTCCACATGGATGACGGTCGCGCCGCGCTGCTTCGCCTCCACGACGAACCGGAAGCCGATCGGATGGTTCTCCGCCATGTTGGAGCCCATCACCACGATGCAGTCCGAGTTCGCCAGGTCCCAGAGGGACATGGTGGCGGCGCCGCGGCCGAAGGAGGTGCCCAAACTGGGCACCGAGGAGGAGTGTCAGATTCTGGCCTGGTTCTCGATGTTCACCATGCCCAGGCCACCGCCGAACAGCTTCTTGATGAGGTAATTTTCCTCATTGTCCAGCGTGGCGCCGCCGAGCGAGCCGAGCCCGAGCGTCTGGTTGATGACGCGCCCATCCGGCAGGGTCTCGGCGAAGGTCTCGTCCCGCGCCTGCTTGGTGAGCTGCGCGATGCGCTCCATCGCCCAGTCGAGCGGCTTCTGCTCCCAACGGTCGGAATAGGGGGCGCGGTGGAGCACGTGATTGATGCGTTCGGGGCTGAGCAGCACGCCGAGCGTGCCGGCACCCTTCGGGCAGAGCGTGCCCTGGTTCACCGGGCTGCGCGGGTCGCCCTCGATATGGATGGGCTTGCCGTTCTTGGCGTAGACGAGTTGCGCGCAGCCGACGGCGCAGAAGGGGCAGATGCTGGTGCCGACCTTGTCGGCCTCCTCCAGGCGCGGCCGCAGCGCCCTTGAGGCGGCGCTTTTGGCCGCCTCCGCCATGACGCTTTCGCCGGCGAGTTGCCGCGGCAGGGACCAGTCGCGCAGGAAGCCGGAAACACGGCCTGACATGCTGCGGCGCATCTTCTTCATCGATGGTCCCTCCCCGCAAGGAATTGGCGCCCGGCTGGCGGCTGCGCGGGCACTTCGTTAGCGGGAAAGGTGCGGGGCGGGTTGCGGGGCGGCAACCGTGGCGCTGCGGCACCTGGGTTCACGATCCCGGCACTATGCCCGCGCCCACGCCTGACTTCGCCTTGCGCCGCCAGGCA
Source organism: Teichococcus coralli (assembly GCF_009829925.1). GTDB lineage: Bacteria > Pseudomonadota > Alphaproteobacteria > Acetobacterales > Acetobacteraceae > Pseudoroseomonas > Pseudoroseomonas coralli. Next base: position 14,339 of record NZ_SNVJ01000022.1, on the reverse strand, counting down.
GCCCGCGTGCAACTTCCCTCCCTGCGCGGACTTCCTTCTCCTGCGCTTGCAACTTTCCGGGCCACCGCGATGAGAATCATGGAAGGCGTCGTGACCATCGTGCAGGAGGGCCGCTTTCAGCTCACCGACGATGGCGGCGTCTCGCACCTGTTCCTGCTCAGCCATGACGCGGCGGCGGAGCCGGAGCAGCTTCCGCCGCTGCAGCGCCGGCAAGCGCGGGTGCGGGTAAGTTACACACCGGCAAGGAATCTGATCGGCCTCGTCGCCCATGCGGTGGAACTCGCTGAGCTGCCCGTCCCCTGAGGAGCACGCCCATGGACATGCCCGCCCGCGCCGCCGAAGAATCCGCCTCCCGCCTCGACAGGATGATCCCGAACGAATCCGAGTTGACGGCGGGGGTGCGCGTCGAGCCTGGAAAGTCTTACGGGTTTTTCACCGATACGACGCTCTGCATCGGCTGCAAGGCTTGCGAGGTGGCCTGCAAGGAATGGAACAACCTGCCCGCCGACAATATCGGCCTGACTGGGCAGAGCTACGACAACACCGGCGCGCTCTCGGCCAATACCTGGCGGCACGTCAACTTCATTGAGAAGGCGGGCACCTGCGGCCTGCGCGAGAACACGCAGTCGCCCTTCCAGAGCGGCTGGCTGATGATGAGCGACGTGTGCAAGCACTGCCACAACGCGCCATGCCTGGAAGCCTGCCCGACCGGCGCGCTGTTCCGCACCGAGTTCGACACGGTCGTGGTGCAGCAGGACATCTGCAACGGCTGCGGCTACTGCGTGCCCGCCTGCCCCTTCGGGGTGGTCGATCTCAGCGAACTGGACGGCAAGGCGCACAAATGCACCCTCTGCTACGACCGGCTGAAGGGCGGGCTTGAGCCGGCCTGCGCCAAGTCCTGCCCCACCGACAGCATCCAGTTCGGCGAGCTGGAGGACCTGCAGGGGCGTGCGGAGAAGCGCGTGGCGCAGCTGCACGAGCTGGGCGCCAGCAACGCCTATCTCTACGGCGCCCCCGGCAGCCCGGGCGCGACCGGTGACCTCGGGCATCTCAACGCCTTTTTCCTGCTGACCGACCGGCCGGAGACCTACAACCTTCCCGCCGCGCCCACGCGCGCCGCGAACCGCGTGGCCCCCAGCCTGGGCACCGGCCTGGCCGCCGTGGCCGGGCTGGCGCTCGCCGCCTTCGCCCTTCTTTCCGGCCGCGACTGAGGAGACCGCCGATGTCCGAGCGCCTCGCCACCGAACTCGGGCCGAAGCAGCCCCCGGTCCCGCCGCCGACGGCTTCGCAGGCCTCGGCACCCGGCCGCAGCCGGCATTGGGAGGGCCCGACCTACTATGGGCGCCCGCAGGTCAAGGCGGCGCCTTTCAACAACTGGGTGGTGGGCGGCTATATCTTTCTGGGTGGCCTGGCCGGCGCGGCGGCGTTGCTCGCGGCGGTGGCCGACCGCGCGCGCGGGCCCGAAGCGGCGCCGACGGTGCGCCGCGGCCGCGCGCTCTCGATGCTGGCGCCCACCCTCGGCGCCGGCCTGCTGATCTATGACCTGCACACGCCGCGGCGGTTCTACAACATGCTGCGCGTGGCCAAGCCCACCTCGCCGATGTCGATCGGCACCTGGATCCTGATGAGCTTCAGCGGCTTCTCCATTCTTGGCGCAGCGGCCGCGGCGGCCTCGCGCTGGCTGCCCCGCCTCTCCTTCCTCCGCCGCACGGCGAAAGCCGCCCAGCTGCCCGCCGCGGTGACGGGCGCGGGCATGACGACCTATACGGCCGCGCTGCTCTCCGCGACCTCCACGCCCCTCTGGGCCGCCGCGCCGCGAAGCATGGCCGTTCGCTTCGGCAGTTCCTCCCTCGCCGCCGGCGCGGCGGCGCTTTCCATGGGCGATACCGGGCGCGTCGGCCGTACGCTGGACAAGGTGGCGCTGCTGGCGCTTGCGGCGGATTTGGCGGCCACATGCGTCTCCCACAACACCTATCGCCGGACCGGCGTCGCGCCCGCACTGGAAGGCGACTGGGGCAAGGTGGAGAAGCTGGGCGTCACCGGGCTCGGCACATTGCTGCCGATGGGGCTCTATGCCGCCTCGCTGGCGCGGGGCCGCTCGCCGGCGCTCTCCACCCTGGCCGGCATCGCGACCCTGGCCGGAAGCGCGATGCTGCGCGTCTCCACCATGGCGGCGGGCGATGAATCCGCGAACCGGCCGGATGTCAGCTTCCGCTTCAACCAGCCGCAGAACCTTCCGAAGCGGCCGTCGCGCTGGTTCCGGCGGTAACGCCGCGCACGGGCCTTTCCGCCTGCCCCTGCCTGCCCCCCCGGGCGGCAGCGCGAGTCCGGAAGGCGTTGCGCGCCGCCGCCTTCCCGCTCCCGATTGAGAAGCGTCTCTCATAAGGCCATGCAGGCCCTTCGCTCTAATCGCGGCCGTCTCCCTGCACTATCTCCTTTCCACAAGCGGTGGCGGCCGCTGCAACGGCGCCCGCGTTTCCGCAAGCCCAGGAGAGAGCAGATGGACATCATCCACGCTGGTGCGCGGCCCTCCGCCAAGGGACCGGCCGAGTACTTCACCGGCACCGTTCGCATCGATCCCCTGTTCAGCCCGCCCGATCCGGCGCGGGTGGCCGGCGCTTTGGTCACCTTCGAGCCCGGCGCCCGCACGGCCTGGCACACGCATCCGCTCGGCCAGACGCTGGTCGTGACCGCGGGCTGCGGCTGGGTGCAGCGCGAGGGCGGGGCCGTGGAGGAGATCCGGCCGGGCGACGTGGTATGGTTCCCGCCTGGCGAGAAGCACTGGCACGGGGCCACTGCAACCACCGCCATGAGTCACATCGCCATTCAGGAAAAGCTTAACGGCTCCCCCGTGGACTGGCTGGAGCACGTGACCGACGCGCAGTACCAGCGCTGAGGGGGATGGTCTTGGCCGGTGTCGCAGGCGGAGGCACCGGGCACCGGGCACCGGGGCGGCGCGCAGGCTGGGGAACGAACGACGCCTTCCGTCATCCTCCGGGGCGCCGGGGAGATGGCCAAGGCGGCCAGAGACCTCGCAGGCGGCGGCGAAGCCGCGGTGCATGGTGCGCCAACCCGTCTCCGGACACAGCCGTGCTGCCTCAGCCTCGGTATCGCAGCGCCTCGACCAGCAGCGCGAAGGCGGGCGTGAGCTGGCGGCGGCTGGGGTAGTAGAGATGGTAGCCCGGGAAAGGCGGGCACCAGTCGGCCAGCACCCGGATGAGGCGTCCTTCCGCGAGGTGGTCCCGCACCTGATCCTCGAACACGCATGCCAGGCCCAGCCCCTCCAGCGCAGCCCTGAGAAGCAGAGGCGGGTAGTTGACCACCAGCGGTCCCTCGACATGGACCCTGAGTTCGCGTTGCCCCTTTTCGAGCTCCCAGGCATAAAGCGAGCCGTGCGTCGGCAGGCGGAGGTTGACGCAGGCGTGGCTGGTCAGGTCTTGCGGCGCCTTTGGCCGCGGCCGCCTGGCGAAATAGGCCGGCGCGCCGACCACCGCCATCCGCATGTCCGGCCCGATGCGCACTGCGATCATGTCCCTGGCCACCTGCTCGCCGAAGCGTATGCCCGCGTCGTAGCGCCCGGCGACGATGTCGGTCAGCGTGTTGTCGACGTCGATCTCGACCTTGATGTCCGGATACTCCGGCAGAAGCCGCTCAAGGGCCGGCATCAGGATGGCTTCGACCGGGTGCTCGCCCGCCGAGATTCGGATGGTGCCGGATGGCTTCTCGCGGAATTCGCTAAGCGCAGCCAAGGTTTCGTCGATCTGGTCGAAGGCGGGCCCCAGGGTCCGGAGCAGGCGCTCGCCCGCCTCGGTCGGCGCGACGCTGCGGGTCGTACGGGTCAGCAGGCGCAGGCCGAGCCGCGTTTCGAGCGCGCGGAGGGTCTGGCTGAGGGCGGACTGCGAGACCCCCAGTTTCGCCGCGGCCCGCGTGAAGCTGCGGTCGCGCGCGACAGCGAGGAAAGCTTGGAGATCGTTGCGGTCGGTCCGCGGCATTCAGAAGACTCGCTTATAGCCTCCTGTGCATTTTAGCAGCTAATCGCGCGCGAGCGCACTCGCTAGGTTCGGCGGAGCCAGCCTGCCGCAGATCGCGTTCCGGCCCGCCCCAAAGTCTCGGGGCGGGCGCGTGGGCCGCGCCGGTTCCAACAACACCACAAGGCCGTTCATGAGCGACCAGACCCTTCCGGACGCCGCCGCGCTCCCCTCAAGCTCGCCCGTGTTGGGGGCGGTTCTCGCGATGACGCTGTGCGCCGCCGCCCTGATCGCGTCGGAGTTCATGCCGGTCAGCCTGCTCACGCCACTGGCCTCCGATCTCGGCATGACGGAGGGCCAGGCAGGCCAGGTGATCTCCGTGTCGGGCATCTTCGCCGTCCTGACCAGCCTCCTGGTGTCGTCGGCAGCGGGGCGGCTCGACCGCCGCACCGTGCTGCTTGGCCTTACGCTGCTCATGGTCGTTTCCGGCGTGGTGGTGGCCTTTGCGCCGAACTTCGGCGTGCTGATGGCCGGCCGGGCGCTGCTGGGCGTTTCCATCGGCGGCTTCTGGTCGATGTCAACCGCGACCGTGATGCGCCTCGTGCCCCCAGACGCGGTGCCCAGGGCGCTGGCTGTCCTGAACGGCGGCAACGCGCTGGCCGCCACGGTGGCAGCGCCGCTCGGAAGCTTCCTGGGCGCCTGGGTCGGCTGGCGAGGCGCCTTTCTCTGCGTGGTTCCGCTGGCGGCCCTTGCCTTCGCCTGGCAGCTGGCAACCGTTCCGCCGCTGCCTGCCGAGCGGCAGGCCGGCACTGGGGCCACCCTCGGGCTGCTCGGCCGCCCCCAGGTGGCATCGGGCATGCTCGCGATCCTGTTCCTGTTCATGGGGCAGTTCGCGCTGTTCACCTACCTCCGGCCATTCCTTGAAGCGGTCACGCGCGTGGATGTCTCCACACTCTCGCTCATCCTGCTGGGGCTGGGCATCACCGGGCTTGTGGGCACCTCCCTTGTCGGCCGCCTTCTACGGGCGAGCCTGCATGGCACCTTGATCGCCATTCCGCTCGCGATGGCGGCGATCGCCATCGCCCTGGTCGCTTTCGACCAGCAACCCCTTGCAACCGCGGCATTGCTGGCCGGCTGGGGCCTCATCGCCACGCCCGCTCCCGTGGGCTGGGGGACCTGGCTGAGCAGGACCTTGCCGGCGGAGGCCGAGGCGGGCGGCGGCCTGATGGTTGCAACCATTCAGTTGGCCATCACCGCCGGGGCGTCAGCTGGCGGCCTGCTGTTCGACGCGGGCGGCCACGAAAGCGCCTTCGGCGCCAGTGCCACCATGCTGGGCGCTTCCGCGCTGCTGGCGATCCTGAACTGGCGCCTTGGCGCGGCGCGGCGACGATCATTCCAGGCTCCAGCGCCGCCCCGCTCAGCGAGGCCTGCCCTGGACCACCAGTAGGCGAAAGCAACGACAAGGGGGCATCAGCCGTTCACGCGCCAGTCGGTTGCGCGGTGTGCGGACCAGGTGGCGTGGACGGCCTCAAGGCTGACCAGCGGTTTCCAGCACAACAACGAAGAACGAGGATCGGAGAAGCCCATGCGAGCTTCTGATTTCGCAGCGACCAGGCGCGGCCTGGTGATCGGCGCGGCGGCCTCTGCTGCCACTGCGGCGCCCGGCGCGGCAGGTGCCCGGGCAGCCACAGGCGCCGCCCCTTTTCCCGCTCCAGGAGCGTCTGCCATGTCCAAGGTTTCCTTCAGCGTCAACGGCGAAGTGCGTGATCTTGAGCTCGACACGCGAACAACCCTGCTCGACGCCCTGCGCGAGCACCTGCACCTCACCGGCACCAAGAAGGGCTGCGACCACGGCCAGTGCGGCGCCTGCACCGTCATCGTGGACGGCCGCCGCATCAACGCCTGCCTGTCGCTGGCCGTCATGCACGAGGGTGACGCGATCACCACCGTCGAAGGCCTGGGCTCGCCGGAGAACCTGCACCCGATGCAGGCCGCCTTCATCAAGCACGACGGCTTCCAGTGCGGCTACTGCACGCCGGGGCAGATCTGCTCCTCCGTCGCGGTGCTGGAGGAGATCAAGGCAGGCATTCCGAGCCACGTCACGGCGGACCTGACCGCGGCATCGCAGGTCACGCCTGAGGAGATCCGCGAGCGCATGAGCGGCAACATCTGTCGCTGCGGCGCCTATTCCAACATTCTGGATGCCATCACCGAGGTGGCGGAGCGCCAGGCATGAAGCCCTTCACCTATGAGCGCGCGGCCTCGCCCGCCGAGGCGGCCGCGGCGGCGGCGCGCATGCCGGGCGCCAAGTTCATCGCGGGCGGCACCAACCTGCTCGACCTCATGAAGCTGCAGATCGAGGCGCCGGCGCATCTGATCGACGTCAACGGCCTGGCGCTGGACAGGATCGAGCCGACGCCGGAAGGCGGCCTGCGCGTCGGCGCGCTGGTGCGCAACACCGACCTGGCGGCCGACGAGCGCATCCGGCGCGACTACGGGGTGCTGTCCCGCGCGCTGCTGGCGGGCGCCTCCGGCCAGTTGCGCAACAAGGCGACCACGGCGGGCAACCTGCTCCAGCGGACCCGCTGCCCCTATTTCTACGACACCGACCAGCCCTGCAACAAACGCCAGCCCGGCTCCGGCTGCGCGGCCATCGGCGGCTTCAGCCGCCAGCTGGCGGTGATCGGTCACAGCGAGGCCTGCATCGCGACGCATCCCTCCGACATGGCGGTGGCCATGCGGGCGCTGGACGCGGCGGTGGAGACGGTGAAGCCGGACGGCACGGCGCGCAGCATTCCCATCGCCGAGTTCCACCGCCTGCCCGGCGACACCCCGCAGATCGAGACGGTGCTGGAGCAGGGCGAACTCATCACGGCGGTGGTGCTGCCTCCGCCCTCCGGCGGGCGGCACTTCTACCGCAAGGTGCGCGACCGGGCGTCCTATGCCTTCGCGCTGGTCTCGGTCGCGGCCGTGGTGCAGCGGGACGGCACGGGGCGGGTGGCGCTGGGCGGCGTCGCCCACAAGCCCTGGCGCGTCGAGGCCGCGGAGGCCGAGCTCCCGCGCGGCGCCAGCCCCGCCATGCAGGCCATCCTGGCCGATGCGCGCCCGACCCGTGAGAATGCGTTCAAGGTGACGCTGGCCGAGCGCGCGCTGAGCGCCGTGCTGGCGGAAGCGAGGGGCTGAGGCCATGAAGTTCGACACGCCCGCTACCACCAACCCGATCGACCGGATGAAGGTGGTCGGCCAGCCGATCGACCGCATCGACGGGCGGCTGAAGACGACGGGCCAGGCGCCCTACGCCTATGAGCAGAACGACGCCGTCCGCGACCCGGCCTATGGCTATGTGATCGGCGCGGCGATCGCCAAGGGCCGCATCACCGGCATGGACCTCCGCGCCGCCAGGGCTGCGCCCGGCGTGCTGGCCATTGTCACCGCGGAGAACGCGGGGCCGCTCGGCAAGGGCGACATGAACACCGCCAGGCTGCTGGGTGGCCCGGAGGTGGACCACTACCACCAGGCGATTGCGGTGGTGGTGGCCGAGACCTTCGAGCAGGCGCGCGACGCGGCGCAGAGGGTGCGGGTGGACTACGCTCCGGCCGGGGGCGCTTTCGACCTTGCCGCCGCGCGGGACACCGCGAAGGAGGTGGACCAGTCGGCGAGCTCGGTGGGCGACTTCGAAGGTGCCTTCGCCGCGGCGGCGGTGCAACTGGACGCCACCTACACCACACCCGACCAGAGCCATGCGATGATGGAGCCGCACGCCTCCATCGCCGCCTGGCAGGGCGACCGGCTGGTGGTCTGGACCTCCAACCAGATGATCAACTGGAGTGCGGGGGACCTGGCGAAGACGCTGAAGCTGCCGAAGGAGAAGGTGCGGCTGATCTCGCCCTTCATCGGTGGCGGGTTCGGCGGCAAGCTGTTCCTGCGGTCGGACGCGGTGATGGCGGCCCTTGGCTCCCGCGCCGCGAAGCGTCCGGTCAAGGTCGCGCTCCAGCGGCCGCTGATGATGAACAACACCACCCACCGGCCCGCCACCATCCAGCGCATCCGCATCGGCGCAGCTCCGGACGGCAGGATCGGCGCCATCGCGCATGAAAGCTGGTCGGGAGACCTGCCCGGCGGCGGGCCGGAGACGGCGGTGGACCAGACGCGGCTGCTCTATGCCGGGGCGAACCGGCTGACGCAGCTTCGCCTCGCCGTGCTGGACCTGCCGGAAGGCAACGCCATGCGCGCGCCGGGCGAGGCACCCGGCCTGATGGCGCTGGAGATCGCCATGGACGAGATGGCGGAGAAGCTGGGCATGGACCCGGTGCAGTTCCGCATCGTCAACGACACGCAGGTGGACCCGAACGACCCGGACCGCCCCTTCTCCCAGCGCCAGCTGGTGAAGTGCCTGCAACTGGGCGCGGAGCGCTTCGGCTGGGATCAGCGGAACCCCCGGCCGGGGCAGTCGCGTCAGGGCCGCTGGCTGACCGGGATGGGTATGGCCTCGGCCTTCCGCAACAACCTGGTGATGAAGTCGGCCGCGCGGCTGCGGCTCGACAGCCGCGGCGAGGTGACGGTCGAGACCGACATGACCGACATCGGCACCGGCAGCTACACCATCATCGCCCAGACGGCGGCCGAGATGATGGGCGTGCCCATCGACAAGGTCACCGTCCGGCTCGGCGATTCCTCCTTCCCGGTCTCGGCGGGCTCGGGCGGGCAATGGGGCGCCAACAGCTCCACCGCGGGCGTCTATGCCGCCTGCATGAAGCTGCGCGAGGCGGTGGCGCGGAAGCTGGGCTTCAACTCCGCCGACGCGGTGTTCGCCGAGGGCCAGGTGCGTTCGGGCAACCGCGGCGCGACGCTGGCGGAGGCAGCGGGTCCGGACGGCATCGTGGTGGAGGACATCCTTGAATACGGCGACCTCAGCAAGCGCTTCCAGCAATCCACCTTCGGGGCACATTTCGTGGAGGTGGCCGTCGATGCGGCGACAGGCGAGGCCCGTGTCCGGCGCATGCTGGCCGTCTGCGCGGCGGGGCGCATCCTGAACCCGAAGACGGCCCGCAGCCAGGTCATCGGCGCCATGACCATGGGCGTGGGCGCGGCGCTGATGGAGGAGCTGGCGCTGGACAAGCGCCGGGGGTTCTTCGTCAACCACGACCTCGCGGGCTATGAGGTGCCGGTGCACGCCGACATCCCGCACCAGGAGGTCATCTTCCTGGACGAGGCCGACCCGATCTCCTCGCCCATGAAGGCCAAGGGCGTGGGCGAACTCGGCCTTTGCGGCGTCGGTGCGGCCATCGCCAACGCCATCCACAACGCCACCGGCGTGCGGGTACGGGACTATCCCATCACGCTTGACAAGTACCTCGACCGGCTGCCGGAAGCGGTCTGACGGCGAAGGGGTCGGGGCGGTGCCGGCCGGGGTGAGCGGCTCCGGCCACGAGGGGAAGCGCGGCGCGGCGCGCCTTCCTGCCTGGCATGCGGGGCTGCCCGGGGCGGCGGAGGCGGATGGGAATCGAACCCACCACCCGCTCTGAACGGGCCGCTGGTTTTGAAGACCAGGAGGGCCACCAGACCCCGATCGCCTCCATCCCCTTCCCTACACCGCGTCGCGCCGGGCCGCCAGCACGCGGTGGTCGCCGGCGCGGCGGGTGAAGTGGATGGCGTCGAGATGCTCGAGCAGAGGCACGCTGAACTTGCGCGAAATGCCGAGCGCCGCGCCGGCCTCCTTCACCAGCAGGCCCGGTGGAGTGGCCAGCAGCGGGGCCAGGATGCGCTGCGCGGACGCGATTGCGTCGCGGTGGAACAGCACGTCGCGCTTCTGCACGCGATCCGCCGCGCGCACCAGCACTCCGGCGCGCACCAGCGCGTCCAGCAGGCGACGGGAATGCGGATCGGGCGCGACAACATGCGGATCCGGCGGGCTCAGGCCACCCTGGCGCAGCGCTTCGGCAATCCTGGCGGCCTGCGCCGCCTCCTGCCTGGCACGTGCATGCTCCTGCGCCGGGCGCGGAACACGCAGGGAGCCGCCCTCCTGCCGCAGCGTTCCGGCGGCGACGAGCCGTGCCAACGCCTCGTCGAGCACCGCCGCGCCTGCCGCCGGCAGGAGTGGCGGCACCTTGTCGCGCGGCAGGCCGTCCGGATGCGCGGCAAGACGCCCGGGCAGCTGGGCGAGGATGGCTTCGAAAGCCTGCCGTGACACCGCCATGCGGCCCCGGGTGAGGACCACCGGCAACAACTGAAGGATCTCTCCCAGCCGCGCGGGCGCCAGCCCCGCCAGGCGCGCCAGCCGCCGCAAGGCGATGCCGCCGGCCCCGGCCTGCGTGACCTCCCGCGCCACCAGTTCCTCGGGCCCGGCGGCGGCGAGGGCGGCCAGATGCTCCAGTACCGCAGGTGCGTGCCGCCGCAGCCGCACCGTTTCCGCGTCAAGGATGCGGCCGCCGGCCACGGTTCGCGCCGGGGAGGCGATGCGCAGCACGAACTGCTCGCGCGCAGGCACGGCGACGGGGGTGGCGCAGCGCAATTGCGCCAGGGCGGTTTCACCCGGCTCCAGCGCATCGCGGTCCAGCAGGCGCAGTCGCGCCTCCAGATCCTGGGTTCCGAGCAGCAGGCGCAGCCGCGCGGTGTTGCGCAGCGGGGCGGCATCCGCCACCGCGCGCAGCTCGACGCTCAGCCATTCCGAGGGCGGCAATGCGCCGCAGGCCGCAAGGGCGGCGCCGCGCGGCACCCGCGCCGCCTCGACGCCGCGCAGGTTCACCGCCACACGCTGGCCAGGCTGCGCCACCGCCACCTTCGCGCCATGCACCTGCAAGCCCCGCACGCGAAGCTCCGGCCCCGAGGGCACCAGCTCGACCTCGTCCCCCGTGGCCAGCGGCCCGCCGCGCAGCGTTCCCGTCACCACCGTGCCATGCCCGGCGACGCTGAAGGCGCGGTCAACCGGCAGATAGGGCACGCCGCCGGCCACGGCAGGCCCGACCTCCCGCAGCACGGCGCCGATCGCCGCCTTCAGCTCCGCGACGCCCAGGCCCTCCGGCGCCGCGGTGAGCACCGGCGGCGGCCCCTGGAGCCCGGCGCGCGCAGCAAGCGCCGCCGCCTCGCGGCCCACGGCCGCCGCTTCGGCGGGCGTGGCGAGATCGGCCTTGCTGATGGCGATGACGGCGCGCCGCAGCCCCAGCAGCGCGGCGATGTCCACATGCTCGACGGTTTGCGGCTTGATGCCCTCGTTCGCCGCCACCACCAGCAGCACCGCGTTGATGCCGGTGGCGCCGGAAACCATGGTGCGCACGAAGCGCTCATGGCCGGGCATGTCGATGATGTCCACCATCGTGGCCGACGCACTGTCCAGCGTGAAATGCGCGAAGCCCAGCGCGATGGAGATGCCGCGCCGCTTCTCCTCCGGCAGGCGGTCGGTGTCCATGCCGGTGAGCGCGTGCACCAGGGCGGTCTTGCCATGGTCCACATGGCCGATGGCACCGAGCAGCAGGCGGCTCATGCCGGCTCGCCTGCCGCGCGGACGGCCCCGGCGATCTCCGGCACCTCGTCCTCGCTGACTGCGAGCATGTCGAGCAGGAGCCGCCCGGCGGCGATGCGGCCGATCACCGCGGGCTGCTGCAAACGCAGGCGTCGCGCCAGCTCCTCTGCCGCCAGGCCAGGAACGGCAAGACTGACCGCCTGGCTGGCCACGCCCTCGCCGGGCAGCGCGCCACCGCCGGCATGGCCCTCGCTTGCCACAACAATCGCCTCCGCCGCACCCGCCAGCAGCCCCGCCAGACGCTCGGCACGCGCGCGCAGCTCGGCCTCGCCCTGGCCCAGCATCCGCAGCACCGGCAGGCGCTGCGGAGCGTCGCGGTGGAGGCGCAGCGTCGCCTCCAGCGCGGCGAGCGTCATCTTGTCCAGCCGCATTGCACGCAGCAGCGGATGGCGGCGCAGGGGATCGATCGCAGCATGGCGGCCGACCAGCACGCCCGCCTGCGGGCCGCCCAGCAGCTTGTCGCCGCTGAAGGCGACGAGATCGGCGCCGGCGACGAGGCATTCCGGCACGGTGGGCTCATGGCGGTGGCCGAGCGGGCGCAGGTCGGCCAGGGTCCCGCTGCCGAGATCCTCCATCACCAGAAGGCCGTGCGCGCGCGCCAGCGTGGCCAGTTCGGCAACGCTGGCTTCCGCGCTGAAGCCGAGAATGCGGAAGTTGCTGCGATGCACCTTCAGCAGCACGCGCGTCTCGGGGGTGATGGCGGCGCGATAGTCGGCGAGCCGCGTCTTGTTGGTGCTGCCCACCTCCACCAGCCGCGCGCCACCCTGGCGGATGACGTCGGGGATGCGGAAGCCGCCGCCGATCTCCACCAGTTCCCCGCGCGATACGATCACCTCGCCGCCCGCAGCGAGGCCGCTCAGCGCCAGCAGCACCGCGGCCGCGTTGTTGTTCAGGACGAGTGCGGCCTCGGCGCCGGTGAGCTGGCGCAGCAACGGCTCGACACCCTGCATCCGGGAGCCCCGTGCCCCCGCCGCGAGGTCGAATTCAAGGTTGGAGTAGCCGCGCCCTGCCTCGGCGGCGGCGGCCACCGCCTCCGGCGCGAGGGGCGCGCGGCCGAGGTTGGTGTGCAGCAGGATGCCTGTGGCGTTGACGACGCGCCGCAGGACCGGGCGGCGGGCTTCCCGCAGCATCTCCCCCGCACGCGCCAGCATGGCCTCGGGCGCGGGAATCTCCGGGGCCGCCGCGTCACGCAGCGTCGCGCGGATGTGATCAAGGATCGCGCGCAGCGTCGCCGCGACCGCGGCGTGGGAGAACTCGCGGATCAACGGCGCCGCACCGGGCCGTTCCAGCAGCCGCTGCACTTGCGGCAGGGCCCGAAACCTGTTGCCAGCCCCGATATTTCCGTCCTGCTTCGCTTCGCTGTTCACCCTGACGTCCCGCAATTCCGACTGGCCCGCACCAAACCGCTAGAGGACAAGAATCATGGCCGATGTCGAGCCCTCCCTGACTTCGCTCGCCCATGGTGGCGGCTGCGGCTGTAAGCTGGCGCCCGCCGTTCTGCAGTCCCTGCTCGCCAAAGTGCCGGCGGCCCGGGCCTTCCCCGGCCTGCTGGTGGGCACCGAGACCGGCGATGATGCGGCTGTCTATCGCCTGAACGACTCCCAGGCGCTGGTGGCGACAACCGACTTCTTCACCCCCGTGGTGGACGACCCGTACGACTTCGGCCGCATTGCCGCCGCCAACGCCCTTTCGGACGTCTATGCCATGGGCGGCACGCCCATCCTGGCGCTGGCGATCCTGGGCATGCCGCTCGGCAAGCTGGCGCCGGAGGTGGTGGGGCGAATTCTGGCGGGCGGCGCCTCCGTGTGCGCCGAGGCCGGCATCCCGGTGGCGGGCGGCCACTCCATCGACAGCCCGGAACCAATTTACGGGCTGGTGGCGCTGGGCCTGGTGCATCCCGACCGTGTGCTGCGCAACAGCGGCGCGCGCGCGGGGGATCGGCTGATCCTGACCAAAGGACTGGGCATCGGCATCTTCAGCGCGGCGCTGAAGCGCGGCGCGCTGGATCCGGCGCGGTACGGCGTGATGCTGGATTCCACCACGCGGCTCAACCGGATCGGCGCCATGCTGCCGGACCTGCCCGGCGTGCATGCGGTGACCGACGTCACCGGCTTCGGGCTGCTCGGCCATGCGCTGGAAATGTGCCGTGGCTCCCGCCTGGGCGCACGCCTTCGCCTGGACGCCCTTCCGTTCCTTGAAGGCGCGTCCGATCTCGCCCGCGCGGGCTTCGGCACCGGCGCGGCAACGCGCAACTGGGCCAGCTATGGTGACGCGGTGCGCTTGCCCGAAGGGCTGCCGGAGTGGCAGCGCGGCCTGCTCTGCGACCCGCAGACCAGCGGCGGCCTGCTGATCGCCGTGGCGCCGGAAGCGGCGGCGGACCTGCTGGCGGGGCTCCGCCAAGCGGGACATGAGGGAGCGGCGGAGATCGGCGCGATGAGGCAAGGAACCCCGGTGGTGGAACTGACCTGAGCGAACAACACCATGCTTCGGAAATCATGGCGGACGGCAGGTTCCGTTCTCACAGGCACCCCCGGTGGAACGGGGTAATCCGCAAGAAGTCTTCGAGGGCCAGGCCGGGACGCTTCAAGATGCCCAGGGAGGAGCAGGCCCGGCGTATTACCTCTCTGCCTCCTTCGCCCGGGAGGGCTGCAGGAAGGGGAAAGCTGGCGACCGAGGCGGCCATGGCGGTCGCGCGAGGTGTTTGTCGCCGCGTGGCCAGGAGGTGGCGACGCACCGGATGGCTCCTCTCGGGCGGTGAAGGCGCGAGGCATTGCGAGCGAAGGGCAACCATGTGTGGCATCGTGGGAGCAGTGGGTTGGCAGCCGGCGGCGCCGCGGCTTTTGGAGGCGCTG
>NZ_SNVJ01000021.1 GCF_009829925.1 Teichococcus coralli | reverse complement strand
GCCCAGGAGGCGGCCGCCGAGGCGGAGCGCGCCGCGCGCGGAGCGGCCGAGACGGAGCAGCAGCTGGCCGAGCAGCGCGCCGCCGCCGGCCGCCGTGCCGTGGCCGCTGACGCCGCCGCCGACGCCGCCGCCAGGCGGGCCCGCGAAGCGGCCGCCATCCGCGATGCCGCGCTGGTTGATCTCGGCCGCCGCGCTGAAGCCATGGCGCCGCTGCTGCCGCTGATGCGGCGCCTGCAGCAATGGCCGGCCGAGACCCTGCTCGCGGTTCCCGGCGATCCCGAGACGACGCTGCGCGGGGTTCTGGTGCTGCGCAGCCTGATGCGCCACCTCTCGGCCGAGGCGGAGGCGCTGCGGCAGGCCCAGGCGGTCGCCGCCGAGGCCACCCGGCACGCGCAGGCGGAGGCGTTGGAGCTGGACGAGGCGCGGGCGGAGGTGCGCGCCGCCGCCGCCGCCGTGGAAGCCGCCCTGGCCGATGCCAGGAGCCGCCACACCGCCCTGGAGCAGGAGCGGATGGAGGCGGCGAAGCAGGCCGCCGCCACCGCCGCCCATGCCTCCACCCTGCGGGACATGCTGGAGCGGCTGGAGCAGGCGCGCGCCAGGGCCGAGGCCGAGGCGAAGGCGCGGGCCGAGCGCGAGGCTGGCGAGCGCGCCGCCCGGCTGCGGGCCGAGCGCGAGGCGGAGGCCGCCGAGGGCCGCGCCCAAGCGGCGCGGGACCAGGCGGCGAGGGACCAAGCGGCGAGGGAGGAGGCGGCACGCCGGCAGCATGCCAGCGCCGCCCCCGCGGTGCCGGTGCCGCAGGGCGGGCGGGCGGTGCCGGTGGCCGGCCGCATCTCGCGCGACTTCGGCGACAGCGGCGCCGGCGGTCCGGCGCGCGGCCTGACCTATGCGGCGCCGCCCGGCGCGCGCGTGGTCAGCCCCTGCCGTGGCAGCATCGCCTTTGCCGGCCCCTTCCGCTCCTATGGCCAGCTGTTGATTGTGGATTGCGGCCGAGGGTACCATTTCGTCCTGGCCGGCCTGGACCGGCTGGATGCCGAGCTCGGCGCGCGGGTGCTGGCCGGTGAGGCGGTGGGGCAGCTGGGTGACGGGGGAGAGGATGGTCGGGCCGCTCTCTACGTGGAGTTGCGCCGAGACGGGAAGCCGGTTGATCCGAAGGGCTGGTTCCGGGTCAGAAGCTGAGTCCGGTGACCGGCCATGCTGGATTGTCGAAAAAGGTTTCAGCTTGCCCCTTTCGTGCAAAAGCGCTCTAGGGTGGCATGGAGAGCGGCGGGACTTGCCGCTGCGAAAGGATAGCTGACCGAATGAGAGGTCGCCGCATGAAGTCTGGAATGCGCGTGGCAGGCGTGGTTGGGGCCGCGTTCCTTGCCGGCACGGTGCTGGGTCCGGTGGTCATGCCGCCGATGGTTTCCGCCGTTGCCCAGGAGACCGGCAACCGCGCCGAGACCTACCGCCTGCTGAACCTGTTCGGCGACATCTTCGAGCGCATCCGGGCCGAGTATGTCGAGCCGGTCAATGACCGGGACGCGATCGAGAACGCGATCAACGGCATGCTGCAGGGGCTCGATCCGCACAGCAGCTACATGAATGCCCGCTCCTTCCGCGACATGCAGGTGCAGACCCGCGGCGAGTTCGGCGGCCTCGGCATCGAGGTCAGCCAGGAAGGCGGCTATGTGAAGGTGATCAGCCCGATCGACGACACCCCCGCCGCGCGGGCGGGCGTCAAGCCGGGCGACCTCATCACGCATCTGAACGGCAAGTCCGTGCAGGGCCTGACCCTGCAGGAGGCGGTCGAGCAGATGCGTGGCGAGCGGGGCAGCAGCATCAAGCTGACCATCCGCCGCCCCGGCGCCGACACGCCGATCGAGCTGAGCCTGACGCGCGACGTGATCCGGCCGCAGGTCGCGCGCTTCCGCCTGGAGGGCAACGACGTCGCCTATGTCCGCCTCGCCTCCTTCAACGAGCAGACCGAGAGCGCGCTGCGCAGCGCCATCAGCACCATGCGCAAGCAGGCCGGCGGCACGCTGAAGGGCATCATCCTCGACCTGCGCAACAACCCGGGCGGGCTGCTCGACCAGGCCGTGCAGGTCTCGGACGACTTCCTGGAGCAGGGCGAGATCGTCTCCACCCGGGCCCGCCGGCCGGACGACTCCCAGCGCTGGAACGCCAAGCCCGGCGACATCACCAGCGGCGAGCGGGTGGTGGTGCTGGTGAACGGCGGTAGCGCCTCGGCCAGCGAGATCGTGGCCGGCGCGCTGCAGGACCACCGCCGCGCCGTGGTGCTCGGCACCAAGTCCTTCGGCAAGGGCAGCGTGCAGACCGTGATTCCGATCCCCGGCAACGGCGCGATCCGGCTGACCACGGCGCGCTACTACACGCCCTCCGGCCGCTCCATCCAGGGCCTCGGCATCACGCCGGACATCGAGGTGCTGGCGCAGCGGCAGGACGACAAGGCGCCGCTGCGCGACCGCGAGGCGGACCTTCGCGGCGCCCTGAGCAACGACAACGGCACCCATGAGGTGGCGCCGCTGCCGCCGCTGAAGCTGCCGCCCGGCGTGGCCGACAAGGTTTCCCGCCTGCCGCCGGAGGGGGCGCCCGCCTTCGACCCGACCAAGCCGGAGACCGACTTCCAGCTGCAGCAGGCGGCATCGCTGCTGCGGGCCTGGGCGGCGGCCGAGCCGCAGCGCCGGGCCGCCCGCTGAGCCCGGGCTGAGCGAGGCCGCGATCCCCGGGACGGACCCATCAGCGGGCGGGCGCGGCGTGCGATGGGCCTGGCGTGCGCTGGGCGCCTTCTGGGCCCTGGTGGCCGCCGGGACGGTCGGCGGCGTGCTGGCGCTGAACCACCTCGGGCCGCCGGAGCGGGCCACGCCGCTTGCCGCGGCGCGTCCCACGGCGGCGCCGCCCGCACCGCAGGCTGACCCTCCGTTGCCGAAGACCCCCTCCGCCGAGCCGGCGGAGGGCACGACGCCCCCTTCCGCCAAGCCGGCGGAGGGCCCAACGCTCCCTGCCGAGCCGCCGGCAGCCGGGAGCGGTTCCGGGCAGGTGGCCGGCCTGACCGTCGCGCCGCTGGCACCGCTGCCGGAAAAGGCAGCACCGATGGCGCCGCCCGAGGCGCCGCCGCCGCCCCCCCTGCCCGCCGCCGCCGCCGAACAGGACGGCGCCGCCCCGATCTCCCCGCCGGACCCGGCCTTGCTGGAATCCTCGACCTTTGGTGCGCTGCCCCGGATCGGGCCCGCAGGGCGCGAGCCGCGCCAGGTCTATGCCCGCCCCTTCGATGCCCAGGACCCGCGCCCGCGCGTGGCGCTGGTGATCGGCGGGCTGGGCAGCGCCGCTCCTCGCTCGGCGGAGGCAATCCGCCGGCTGCCGGCGGCCGTCACCCTGGCCTTCGAGCCACAGGCGGTGCGGCCCGACCTGCTGCTGGAGCAGGCCCGGCGGCGGGGCATGGAGGTCGTGCTGGCGCTGCCGCTGGAATCGGCCGCCGCCGAGCCCGGCGAAACCCTGCTGAGCGCCGGCCTGGACTGGGAGCAGAATCGCGACCGGCTGTTCCGCGCGCTCGGCCGCTTCGCCGGCTACGCCGGAACGGTCGGCGCGCTGGGCGGCGAGCGCGGGGAGCGCTTCGCCGCCGAAACGGAACAGATGGAGCGGCTGGAGGCCGAGCTACGCGGCCGGGGCCTGTTCTACCTGGACCCGCGGCGGCAGGCCCCCGCCCCCACCGCGGTCTGGGGCGCCCGCGCCGACCTGGTGCTGGACGAGCCGCTGACGCGGGGCGAACTCGAGCACCGCCTCGGCATGCTGGAGCGCCTCGCCCGCGAGCATGGCAGCGCCATCGGACTGGCCGGCTCGCCGGCACCCATGCTGGTGGACCGGATCGCCACCTGGGCGGAAGGGCTGGCCGCCGAGGGACTGGTCCTGGCCCCCTTGAGCGCCGTGGTCCGGCCGCCGCAGGATGGGGCCGCTTCCGCCGCCACGAGATGACCGATGCCCGACCTTCCGCCTGACCTTCCCTACCGCCGCAATGTCGGCGCCGTGCTGTTCAACCGGCAGGGCCATGTGTTGATCGCCCGCCGCGCCGACGTGGCGCAGGACGCTTGGCAACTCCCGCAGGGCGGCCTGGACGAGGGGGAGGAGCCGCGCCAGGCCGTGCTGCGCGAGCTGCGGGAGGAGATCGGCACCGACAGGGCCGAGATCATCGGCGAGGTGCCGGAGTGGCTGCGCTACGACCTGCCGGCGGAGCTGGTCGGCACCGCGCTCGGCGGCAAGTACCGTGGCCAGATGCAGAAATGGTTCGCGCTGCGCTTCCAGGGCGAGGACGCCGACATCCGGCTGGACCTCGACGGCCATCCGGAGTTCAACGCCTGGCGCTGGGAGCGGCTGGAGGAGCTGCCCCGGATCGTGGTGGCCTTTCGCCGCCCGATCTACGAGCGGCTGGTGGAAGCCTTCGCCCCCTTCACCATTGTCTAACTCTTTTCACGATTTCGCGATTTAATCCGGGCGGCGTGCCGGTTTCAACCGGCTGGAAAGGCCGTTGCGCCCTGATGCTCCCCTTTCCATCCAGGGAGCACGGGGCCATGGCAGGCTTCCTCAACCGCCTGAACATCCGCAGCAAGATGCTGGCCGCCTTTGGCCTCCTGCTGGCGATCTCGATCGGCAACGGCCTCTACGGGGCCTCGCAGCTCCAGCAGCTCAACGAGAGCATGCTCGATATCCGGGAGAACTGGCTGCCTTCCGTGAAGAAGCTGGGCGCCATGCAGCTCATGGCGTCGCGCGAGCGCGTGCGGGCCGCCCGCCTGATCGCCACGGCTGATCCCGAGGCGCGGCGCAAGATCGAGGGCGAGGTGGCGGCGATGAGCCAGCAGCTCGCCCAGGAAATCGCCAGCTACAGGTCGCTGATCTCCTCGTCGGAGGAGCGGCAGCTCTTTGAGCGCTTCGAGGCCGAATACCGCGCCTACAGCGCGCTGACCGGCCCGCTCCTGGTGGCGCGGGACGCCGCCGCGCTGCAGGCCTTCAACACCGATTCGGCCATCGCCCAGCGCAAGATGCTCGGCACCCTGGACGACCTGATCAAGCTGAACGAGCGCGGCGTCGCGGCGGCGGGCGAACAGTCCAATGCCGCCTACCACCAGGCGCTGACAGGCACCGCCATTTCCGTTCTGCTGGCGCTCCTGGCCGGGCTTGGCGCCGCGCTGTGGCTGGACCGCAACATCACCCGCGACGTTGTGCGGCTCTCCGAGGCGCTGCGCCGGGTGGCACGGCGCGACTATGCCTTCAACCTGCCCGGCCAGGGGCGGCAGGACGAGATCGGGGGCATGGCGCAGGCGCTGGACGAATGCCGGAGCGGCCTGCAACAGGCGGATGCCCTTGCCGTCACGCAGGAGGAGGAACGCACCGCGAAGGAGCGCCGCGCCAGCCGCCTGGGCGACCTGGTCGGCCAGTTCGAGCAGAAGGTGGGCGAGATGGTCGGCATGCTGGCCGCCGCCTCCACCGAGCTGGAATCGACCGCGCGGTCCATGTCGGGCATCGCCAGCCAGACGGGGAAGCAGTCCGACGCGGTGCTGACGGCGGCGCGGCAGGCCGGCGGCGGGGTGCAGACGGTGGCCACCGCGGCGGAGGAGCTGAGCGCCTCGATCGGCGAGATCAGCCGTCAGGTGGCGCAGGCCACGGGCGTGACGGCGCGCGCCGTGCAGGACGCCCAGCGCACCGACGCCACCGTGCGCGCACTCGCCGAGAGCGCGACCCGCATCGGCGAGGTGGTCGGGCTGATCAACGACATCGCCGGGCAGACCAACCTGCTGGCGCTGAACGCCACCATCGAGGCGGCGCGGGCCGGCGAGGCCGGCAAGGGCTTCGCCGTGGTGGCCTCCGAGGTGAAGTCGCTCGCCGCGCAGACCGCCAAGGCGACCGAGGAGATCCGCAGCCAGATCACCCAGATCCAGGCGGCCACGCAGCAGGCGGTGAACGACATCCAGGCGATCACCGGCACGATCGACGCGGTGAGCAGCATCACCGTCACCATCGCCTCGGCCGTGGAGCAACAGGGTGCCGCGACGGCGGAGATCGCCCGCACCGTGGCGGAGACGGCGCAGGCCACGGGCGCGGTGACGGAGAACATCGCGGCGGTGAGCGAGGGGGCCGGCAACACCGGGGCGGCGGCGGGCGAGGTGCTGACCGCCTCGGGCGAGCTGTCGCGCCAGTCCGAGCAGCTCAGCAGCGAGGTGCGCAGCTTCATCGCCCAGGTGCGGGCGGCCTGACGGTCAGGGCGGCGCAGGCGGACATGGAGTGCCGGGGGAGACTGAATTCTCCCCCGGATCCCCTTTTCTTCTTTTTGTCGGTTATTGCTGCGCGGGCGGGACGCGCTCACGCCGGAGCTGAAGGAACCCCGGCGACTGCAACCGGCAAGGCGTCAGGAAGGGCAGCCTGGCCCGTCCTTATGCCCCCGCGACCGTCATTCCCTCGACCCGCAACGTCGGCGCATCGGTGCCGCGCCGGAAACGCAGGTCGTTGGCGGCGGTCATGTTCAGGAACATGTCCTTCAGGTTGCCGGCGATGGTGATGCCGCTCACCGCCTCGGCCAGCGCGCCGTCGCGGATCATGAAGCCGGCGGCGCCGCGGCTGTAGTCGCCGGTGACGCCGTTCACGCCGGAGCCGATCATCTCGGTGACGTAGATGCCCTCCCCGATACCGGCCAGCAGTTCGGCGGGCGGCAGGGTGCCGCCGTCCAGCCACAGGTTCGTTGTGGAGGGCGAAGGCGGCGAGGAGATGCCCCGGCTGCCATGGCCGTTGGAGGCCAGGCCGAGCTGCCGCGCGCTGCGCCAGTCCAGCACCCAGTGGCGCAGGATCCCGTCCTCCACCAGGGCGAGCGGCTCGCCGGGCATGCCCTCCCCGTCGAAGGGGCGGGAGCGCAGGCCGCGGCGGCGCAGCGGGTCGTCGCGCAGGCTGAGGCCGGCGGCGAGCACCGGCTGGCCCATCCGGTCGCGCAGGAAGGAGGTGCCGCGCGCGACGGAGGCGCCGTTCAGCGCCCCGGCCAGATGGCCGGCCAGCGAGCCGGCCACGCGTGGGTCATAGACCACCACGCGCTTCGCCGTCTTCGGCCGGGTCGGGTTCAGCCGCGCCACCGCGCGCTCGCCGGCGCTGCGGCCGAGCGCCGCCGCGTCCTCCAGGTCCGCCAGATGCACGGCGCTGCTGTAGTCGTAGTCCCGCTCCATGCCGGTGCCGCTGCCGGCCAGCGCGGTGACGGAGATCGAGTGCCCGCTGCGGGCATATTCCCCGGCGAAGCCGTTGGAGGCGACCAGCGCGACAGCGGTGCGGGAGAAGCCGGCCTCGGCCCCTTCGCTGTTGGTCACGCCGGCAATGGCGAGCGCCGCCTCCTCGGCCGCCGCGGCGCGGGCGATCAGCGCCTCGGCGTCGGGTTCGGCGCCGTCCTCCAGGTCGAGGTCCTGCGGCCGCAGGGGGCGGAACTCGCCCAGGCCGCCGAAGCGGTCCTCCGGCACGGCGCGCGCCATGGCCACCGCTCGCTCCGCCAGCTCGCCGAAGCCCTTGGGGTCCGGGTCGGTGGTGGAGACGATGGCCTGCCGCCGCCCGATGAAGACGCGCAGGCCGAGATCCATCCCCTCGGAGCGTTCCAGATGCTCCACCTTGCCCAGCCGCCGCTGCACGGAAAGCGCCGTGCCGGTGACGAGCAGCGCGTCGGCCGCGTCGGCACCGGCCGCGCGGGCGGCGGCCACGAGGGATTCCAGACGCTCCAGACGGTTCATGCCGCGAGCTTCTCCGTGATGCTGGGGAGGGTGGGCACCTTGCCGGCCGGGCCGAGCGCGGCCAGCGTCGGCCGCGAGCGGAAGATCTGCGCCGCCGCGTGCTGCACCTGCTCCACCGTCACCGCGGCGATCTTCGCCTTGGTCTCCTCGACGGGAATGACGCGGCCATGCACCTGGATCTGCCGGGCGAGCTGCTCGCAGCGGCTGCCGGTGGATTCAAGCGACATCAGCACCGAGGCGCGCAGCTGCGCCTTGGCGCGGTTCAGCTCGTCCTCCGTCACGTCGTGCTGGACGCGCTTCAGCTCCTCCAGCGCCACCGGCACCAGCTCGGCCGCCTGCTGCTCGCCGGTGCCGGCGTAAAGCGCGAAGAGGCCGCCGTCGCGGAAGGGCTGGGCGAAGGAATAGATCGAATAGACCAGCCCGCGCCGCTCGCGGATCTCCTGGAACAGGCGGGAGGACATGCCGCCGCCAAGCAGGGTCGAGAGCAGCATGGTGGGGTAGTGCAGCGGCGTCGCCACCGCCGGGCCCTCGAAGCCCAGCACCACATGGACCTGGTCCAGGTCGCGCTCCTCGCGGAACTCGCCGCCGCCGTAGCGGGCGGGCTCGGCGGGCGTCTGGCTGACCGTCGGCAGGTCGGCGAAGTTGCGCTTCACCAGCTCCACCAGGTTGTCGTGTTCCAGCGCGCCGGCGGCGGCCACCACCATGCGGCTGGGGCCGTAGTGGCGGCGCATGTAGCCGGTCAGCACCTCGCGGCCCATGCCGCCGATGCTGGCCTCGGTGCCGAGCGTTGGCCGGCCCATCGGCTGGTCCGGAAAGGCGGTACCCTGGAAATGGTCGAAAATGATGTCGTCCGGCGTGTCGTTCGCCTGGCCGATCTCCTGCAGGATGACGCCGCGCTCGCGCTCCAGCTCCTCCGGCACGAAGGTGGAGTGGGTCAGGATGTCGCCGAGGATGTCCGCGGCGAGCGGCATGTCCTCCTTCAGCACCTTGGCGTAGTAGGCCGTCTGCTCGCGCGCCGTATAGGCGTTGAGGTGCCCGCCGACATTCTCGATCTCGCGGGCGATCGCCGCCGCGTCCCGCTTCGCGGTGCCTTTGAAGGCCATGTGCTCCAGGAAGTGCGAGGCGCCGTTCTCCGCCACCGTCTCGTCCCGGGTGCCGGCATGGACGTAGGCGCCGATGGAGACGGTCTCCACCCGCGGCATGGTCTCGGAAACGATCGTCAGGCCGTTCGGAAGGCGCGTCAGCCGCACCGCATCAGACATAGGGCTACATTTCCTGTGGTCGGCCCGGCGGAAGGGCTTCCTCCGGCGGGCGCATTGTCGTGGTTCCCAACGAATGTAATGCGGGAGTGGCAGGGATACGACCCCGGCCCCCGCGGCACAGAATCGAAACCGGAACAGGCGTCCCACGTTTGTCCGCCGCGAAGCCGCGAGCCTGACAAAAATTGGGCGATAAAACAATCCCTTGGAACAACCGGAGGTCATGCATATGCGACGTCTTGCCCGCCATTCCCCTGCCCGGACGGTTTTCAGACCCAGCCTCGCACCTGCCGCCGCGGGGCTGCTGCTGCTGACGGCCACGGCCTGCGCGCCGGCGGCCCCGCCGCAGCCGGAGCCGCCGCGGCCAGCCGTCTCCGATGCCGGCCCGCCCCCCGGCTCAGCCGAGAACCGTGGCGCCCGGCCACAGAAAGGCGCCGCCTCCTTCTATGCCGACCACTTCGAAGGCAAGACCATGGCCAATGGCGAGACCTTCACGCAGAGTTCCGATTCGGCCGCCAGCAAGACCCTGCCGCTGGGCACCAAGGCGCAGGTGAAGAACCTGGAGAACGGACGCACCGCCGTTGTCACCATCGAGGATCGCGGCCCCCATGTTCCGGGACGTGTGATCGACCTCAGCAAGAAGGTTGCCGAGCGGCTCGACATGGTGGAGGACGGAACCGCGCCCGTGGAGGTGAAGCCGCTGACGAACACCGCCCGCCGCTGACGGCCCGGCGGCCAGCGGTTGAACCTGCCGGCCGCCACGCCACATACGGATCAGCGGGTTCCAGCCAAATCTTGAGACAGGCTGTCAACGCATCTCCGCCAGCGCCCGAGCGTTGGCGATAACAGGAAGGGCGCTCCTCGCCACGAGGCCGTCCCTTTCCCCCGCCGCCGGCGCGTTCCGTCGCCCCGGCGCCGCAGAAGGAAAAACACAGAAAGGTCGGTCACCATGCGAGCTCTCAAACTCGCCGCGCTCGTTTTCGCCCTCGGCCTGAGCAGCGCGCTCGTTCCAGCGGATGCACGCGAGAATCGCCGCGAAACGGCCGCGCGGAACCAAACGGTGCAGGCGCAGCCACGTCAGGTGCGGCGAGGCCGCGCCTCGTACTATGCCAACCATTTCCACGGCAAGCGCATGGCCAATGGCAAGCGCTTCAACCGCAACTCCAACGCCGCCGCCAGCCGCACCCTGCCGCTCGGCACGCGCGCACGGGTGAAGAACCTGGAGAACGGCCGCACCGCGGTCGTGACCATTCAGGATCGTGGTCCGTTCAAGCCCGGCCGCATCATCGATCTCAGCCCGAGCACGGCGCGCAAGCTCGACATGATGGAGGACGGCGTGGCCATGGTCGAGGTCGTGCCGCTGAGCCTGCCCAACAACCCGGGCTGAGGGCCGGGGGAAGGCATCCCCCGAACTCCTCCCGCTTCCCATCCCGCGCCTGTCCCTCCCGGCCGCGCGGGACGACGCGGCAGGCCGTCTCAGGCCGCGTTGCGCCGGGCGTGCTGGCGGACCGCATCCTCCACGGCACCCAGCTCGGCCGGCAGCACGCCGTAGCGCTCCTCACGCGAGTAGAGGTCCGCGAGGCGCTCCGGCAGCGGCGGCCGGAAGCCGGTGGCCCGCTCCACCGCGTCCGGGAACTTGGCCGGATGCGCCGTGGCGGCGACGATCACCGGAATGCCGGTGTCTTCCGGCAGGTGGCCCCGCGCCGCGGCCATGCCGATGGCCG
This sequence comes from Teichococcus coralli, assembly GCF_009829925.1. GTDB lineage: Bacteria > Pseudomonadota > Alphaproteobacteria > Acetobacterales > Acetobacteraceae > Pseudoroseomonas > Pseudoroseomonas coralli. Next base: position 81,904 of record NZ_SNVJ01000021.1, on the reverse strand, counting down.
TATGCGGGTCGGCCAGATAGGCGCTCTCCCGCCACAGCCGGCGGATCTCCCCCAGCGTGCCCTCGTCGCTGAGGGTGGAGCCGTGGAACAGTGTCGTCGCCTTCTTCCAGGCGGTGTCGGGCACCGGCATATGCCCTTCGGCGCGGAAGCGGCGCATGATCTCCGTGGTGGCCGCGGGGTCACGGCCGAGCAGCTCGAACAGCAGCCGCTCGAAGTTGGAGGAGACCTGGATGTCCATGCTCGGCGAGAGCGAGGGCTCCACCGACTGCACGCGCATGTCGTTGGCGGCCAGGAAGCGGGCCAGGATGTCGTTGCGGTTGGCGCCGATGATCAGCCGCTCGATCGGCAGGCCCATCCGTCGTGCCACCCAGGCGGCCAGCACGTTGCCGAAGTTGCCGGTGGGCACGGAAACCGCGACCGGCCGGTCCGGCGCGCCCAGCGCCAGCGCGGCATAGGCGTAGTAGGGCACCTGCGCGGCGATGCGCGCCCAGTTGATCGAGTTCACCGCGGAAAGCCGCATCTCCCGGCGGAACGGCGCGTCGTTGAACATCGCCTTCACCAGGTCCTGGCAGTCGTCGAAGCTGCCCTCGATGGCGATGTTGCGGATGTTGGGCGCGAGCACCGTGGTCATCTGCCGCCGCTGCACCTCGGAGGTGCGGCCCTGCGGATGCAGGATGGCGACGTCGATGGCGGCGCGGTCGCGGAAGGCCTCGATGGCGGCGGAGCCGGTGTCGCCCGAGGTGGCGCCGACAATGGTCACGCGCTCGCCGCGCTTCGCCAGCACATGGTCGAAGAGCCGGCCCAGCATCTGCATCGCCATGTCCTTGAAGGCGAGCGTCGGGCCGTGGAACAGCTCCAGCGAGAACAGGCGCGGCGCCACCTGCACCAGCGGCGCGGTGGCGGCATGGCCGAAGCCGGCATAGGCGGCCTGGGCCAGTTCCAGCAGGGTCTCTTCGCCCAGCGAGCCCTCGGCGAAGGGCGCCATCAGCCGCGCCGCCACCTCCGGATAGGGCCGCCCGCGCAGCGCGCGCCACTCGGCCGCCGAGAGCAGCGGCCAGGACTCGGGCAGGAACAGGCCGCCATCCTCGGCCAGCCCGGCCAGCAGGACGCCTTCGAAATCGCGTGCGGGGGCTTCGCCCCGGGTCGAGACATAGCGCATGGGGGCGCAGAATAGGCCGCCGCGCGATGTGAAGCCATGCCGCCCGTACCCATAGGCCGCGCCCATAGCTTCGCCCATAGCTTCGCCCATAGCTTCGCCCCTAGCTTCGCCCCTAGCTTCGCCCCTAGCTTCGCCCCCCTTGGCGGGCGCGCCGAACAGGTCCACGAATTGCGTCATGACCGATGCCGCTGCCCTGCTGGAGCGCCTGCTCTCCACCCATGCCGCCACCCTTCCCGCCTTTGCCGGGAACGGGTCCCTTTTCTTCCTGCATGACGCCGAAGGCTCCTTGCAGGTCTGGGAAGTGCCCGCCGGGGGCGGCGCGCCCCGCGCCCGGACCGCGCATCGCGACGCGGTCGCCTTTGTCGCCGGCCTGCCGCAGGGCGGCGCCATCTTCGGCCGCGATGCGGCGGGCGACGAGCGGGTGCAGCTCTACCACCTGCCGCCGGAGGGCGAGGCCCGCCCCCTCACCGCCGCACCCAAGGTCATCCACGGCTGGGGCGCCATCTCCCCGGACGGCAGGCACGTCGCCTACACCGCCAACGCCCGCGACCCCGCCCATACCGATGCCTGGGTGATGGAGATCGCCACCGGCGAGGCCCGCTGCGTGGCCGAGGTGGAAGGGCCGCACGAGCTGCCCGCCTGGCACCCCGATGGCACGGCCGTGGTGCTGGCCACCGCGCCCCGCACCTTCGAGAGCAAGCTCCACCTCGTGCCGCTGGACGGCGGCGCCCGCACCGAGCTGACGGCGCATGACGCCGATGCCCGCCACATGAACCCGCGCTGGCGCAAGGATGGCAGCGGCTTCTGGCTGCTGGCCGACCGCGAGCGGGACTATCTCGGCCTCGCCTTCCTCAAGCCCGGTGGCGAGCCCGAGTGGCTCTACACGCCCGAGGCCGATGTCGAGAAGCTTGAGGCCTCGCCCGACCAGTCGCTGCTGGCCGTGGTGGTGAACGAGGGCGGCTATTCCCGCCTGCGCTTCCTCGACGCCGCCACCGGCGCCGTGCGCGGCGAGCCGGCGCATCCCGCCGGCGTCATCACCAAGCTCACCTGGGCCCCGGATGGGCGCAGCCTCGCCTTTGACCTCGCCGGCTTCCCCTTCCCTTCCGGCGTCTATCTCGCCCGCCCGGACTCCACGGAAACGCGGGCGGTGCATGCCGTGCCCGCGCAGCCCGGCCTCCACAACTGGGAAACCGTCGCCTTCCCCAGCCATGACGGGCGGCAGCTCCCGGCCTTCTTCGCCCTGCCCGAGGGCGAGGCGCCGGCGGGCGGCTGGCCGGTGCTGGTCTGGGTGCATGGCGGCCCGGCCATGCAGGCCCTGCCGAACTGGCGCGCCGACCTGCAGACCTTCCTCGCCATGGGCCTCGGCGTGCTGGTGCCGAACGTGCGCGGCAGCACCGGCTATGGCCGCGCCTATGCCGAGCTGGACGACCGCGAGAAGCGGCTGGACAGCGTGGCCGACCTTGCCTCCGCCCATGCCTGGCTTTCCGCCCGGCCGGAGGTGAACGGCGGCCGCATCGGCATCATGGGCCAGAGCTATGGCGGCTGGATGGTGCTGGCCGCCGTCACCGAATATCCGGAGCTCTGGGCAGCCGGCGTGGACTTCTACGGCATCGCCCGCTGGAAGACCTTCTTCGAGCGCACCGGCCCCTGGCGCGTCGGCCACCGTGCCGCCGAATACGGCGACCCCGTGCAGGATGCCGAACTGCTGGAGCGCCTCTCCCCGCTCAACTACGCCGACCGCATCCGCTGCCCCATGCTGATCGCCCAGGGCCTGACCGACCCGCGCGTGCCACCCTATGAGAGCGAGCAGATGGCCGAGTTGCTGCGTAGCCGCGGCGTGCCGGTGGAGTACCTGACCTTCCCCGACGAGGGCCACGGCTTCACCAAGCGCGACAACCGGCGCCGCGTCTTCAACGCGGTGATCGCCTTCCTGCGGCAGCACCTGCAGGGCTGACGGGCCATGTACGACCTTTGGGTCAACTACCCAGCGGTGCCCGTGCAGCAGGCGGCGGTCGCCGAGGCGCTGGGCCGCCTGGCCGCCGACCCGGCGGCGCTGCCCGCCCATTTCGGCCCGCCGCCGGGCGACCCCTCCGCCCGCGCGGCACTGGGCCTGTTCCTGGGCCTGGCCGCCGGGCAGGAGCTGGCGCTGACCTGCGGCGGCCAGTCGGCCCTCTCGGTCGCGCTGCTGGCGGCCCTCGGCGCCGCCGACCCGGCGCGGCGGCGCGTCGCGATGGAGGGCTACACCTTCCCAATGGCGCGGAACTTCTTCCGCATGGAGGGCATTCCCACCCTCGGCCTGCCGCTCGACGAGGAGGGCCTGCAAACCGATGCGCTGGAGCGCGCCCTCGCCTCCGCCGACCCGCCCGGCGTGCTCTACCTGATGCCGGTGCTGCACAATCCGCTCGGCCTGACCTACAGCGCCGCCCGGCTGCGGCGCATCGCCGCCATCGCCCGCTGCCACGGCCTTTGGGTGGTGGAGGACGAAGCCTATGCCTTTCTAGCCTCCCCGGAGCAGCGGCCGCCCACCCTCGCCAGCCTGATTCCCGAGCGGACGCTGGTGATGTGGAGCCTTTCCAAGGTCCTGTCGCTCTCGCTGCGGCTTGGGGCGCTGAGCCATCCGCCCGCGCTGGCCGATGCGGTGACGGAGCAGATCCGCATCCGTGGCCTGACCGGCAACCCCGTCGTGGCCGCCGCTGCCGCCGCGCTGGCAGCGGATGGGGGCGCGGCCCGGATCGTCGCGGAGAAGCGCGCCGAGGGCGAGCGCCGCCGCGCCATGGCACGCGACATCCTCGGCGCCCGCCGCTTCGCCGCCGATCCCGGCGCGAGCTGGCATATCTGGATGCACCGGCCGGAGGGCGAGGCCGAGGCCGCCTTCCTGGCCCGCGCGCGCGAAGCCGGCATCTCCATCGCCCCGGCGAAGCACTTCCACCACGCCGACCGCGAGGCGCCGCTGTTCCGCCTCTCGCTGGGAGGCGAGACCGATCCGGCACGGCTGGAGGCCGGGCTGAAGGTGCTGGCGAACCTCCTCGGGGACTGAATTCCGCTTCGGAACCGGGGGAGACTGCATTCTCCCCTGGGCCCCGTCCTCGTCCTTCTGCCGGTCCCCGGCACGTCTTCCTTCTGCCGGTCCCCGGCACGCGCGGAACGTGCCCGCGCCAGGACCGGCGCAGCCCCGGCGGATGGTGGTAAAAGGCACCGGCTTCCCTCAGATCCGACAGGCAAGACTGCCGCTGTGAACCACGCCTCCCCCCAAGCCGGTACGATGACGAACACCCAGGACTTCGAGATCTTTCTGGCGACCCTGCCAGGGCTGGAAGCCGTGCTGCACGACGAGGTGCGCACCAAAGGCTTCAAGCAGGCCAGGCCGGTTCCCGGCGGCGTCGTCATCCGGGGCGGCTGGCCGGAGGTCTGGCGCGCCAACCTTTGGGTCCGCGGCGCCGGGCGCGTGCTGGCGCGCCTCGATTCCTTCCGCGTCGTCCACCTCGCGCAGCTGGATGCCCGTGCCCGCCGCATCCCCTGGGGCAGCGTGCTGCGGCCCGATCTGCCCTTCCGCGTCGAGGCCAGTTGCGCGGAATCCCGCATCTACCACTCCGGCGCCGCGGCGGAGCGGATCGAGACCGCCATCCGGGAGACGCTCGGGGCCCCGCACGCGCCGGAGGACGGCATTCTCGTGCGCGCGCGCATCGAGCACGACCTCTGCACCATCAGCATCGATACCTCGGGCGAGCCGCTGCACAAGCGCGGCTACAAGGAGGCCGTCAACCGCGCGCCGATGCGCGAGACCATGGCCGCGCTCTTCCTGCGGCAATGCGGCTTCGACGGCAGCGAGCCCGTGCTCGACCCGATGTGCGGCTCGGGCACCTTTGTCATCGAGGCGGCGGAGATCGCGGCGCGGCTCAACCCTGGCCGTGCCCGCCGTTTCGCCTTCGAGCGCCTTGCCACCTTCGACGCCGAGGCCTGGGAGCGGATGCGCGCGGTGAAGAGCGCGCGCGCGCCGGCCGCCCGCTTCCACGGCAGCGACCGGGATGCCGGTGCGGTCGCCATGAGCCGGGCGAATGCCGAGCGCGCCGGCGTCACGGAATTCACCGAGTTCCGGCAGGCCACGATCAGCGAGGTCGCCCCGCCCGAGGGGCCGCCGGGGCTGGTCATTCTCAACCCGCCCTATGGCACCCGCATCGGCGACGGCAAGCAGCTTTCCCCGCTGTACCGCGCCCTGGGCCAGACGCTGCTGAGCCGCTTCGGGGGGTGGCGCGTCGGGATCGTCACCAACGAGCCCCGGCTGGCCCATGCGACCGGGCTGCCCTTCCTGCCGCCGGGCGCGCCGGTCCCGCATGGCGGACTGCGCGTCACCCTGTTCCGCACCGGGCCATTGCCCAACTGACAGAAGGAAGATGGGGGTTCGGGGGAATTCCTTCCCCCGAACTTTCTCTCCTCAGTCGAGGATGCGGATCACCGCCTCGATCTCGACCGGCACGTTGGAGGGCAGCGAGCCCATGCCGACCGCCGAGCGCGCGTGCCGCCCGTGCTCGCCCAGCACGTCCACGAGCAGGTTGGAGCAGGCGTCGATCACCTTGGGCTGGTCGCCATAGTCCGGCACGGCGTTGACCATGCCGAAGACCTTCAGCACCTCGACCTTCTCCAGCGAGCCGGCGGCTTCCCTGGCCACGGCGAGGATGTGCAGCCCGCAGAGCACCGCCGCCGCGCGCGCCTCCTCCAGGCCCAGGGCCTCGCCCACCTTGCCGGTGGTCAGCGAGCCATCGGCGTGGCGCGGCACCTGCCCGGAGATGTAGGCGACGTCGCCGGCGCGGCGGAACGGCACGTAGCTGAACAGCGGCTTGCCGACCTTGGGCAGGCTGTGGCCCAGCGCCTTCAGGCGCTCCTCCGCCGCGCTCACTGGCTGCGCCCCCGGGCGGCGACGTCGGTGAAGCCCTGGAAGGCCTCGCCGCGCGCGAAGGCCACGCGGTCCGCCAGGTTGCTGACGGGGCAGACATGGTTCGGCACCACGCGCAGCCGCTCGCCGAGCTGGGGCTTCCGCTCGCAGGCGGAGAGATCGACCATGCCGTGCTCCTCGCTCATCTTGTGCAGCTTGGCGCCGGGATAGGCGGGGAAGTAGCCATGCCCCTCGCCCGGGCCGCCCGGCATGATGTCGGCGGCGAAGACCTTCGAGCCGGCATCGATGATCGCCAGGTCCGGCCGCGGCCGGCTGATGACGGTGACGTGCAGGGTCAGCGCGCAGTCCTCCCAGCGGGCATGGCCGGCGCCGACCGTCATGCGGTCGTTGTAGATGTAGGTGCCGACGCGCAGCTCCGTCACTGGCGCCATCTCGTGCGTGCGGAAGGCGTTGGGGGTGCCACCGCCGGAGATCACGGGGGGCTCCAGCCCCTCGGCCTTCAGCCTGGGCAGCAGGTCGCGCAGGATCTCGCCGCTGCGGGCGCTGACGGGATAGTTCATCAGCCCGTCGAAGCGCACGCCCTCGGTGGCGCGGATGGCGCGGGCCAGCTCCACCACGCCGTCGATGCTGGTGACGCCGGTGCGGCCGTTGCCGCTGTCGAACTCGACCAGCACGCCGATCTCATGGCCGTGGCGCGCGGCGCGGGCCACCGTCTCCAGCGCCAGCGGGTTGTCAATCGAGACGCGCATCTTTGCGCGTCGCGCCAGGGCGGCGAGGCGCTCCGCCTTCGGCTCACCGACCAGCGGATAGGAGATCAGGATGTCGTCCAGCCCGGCATCGGCCATCACCTCGGCCTCGCCGAGCTTCTGGCAGGTGATGCCCCTGGCGCCCAGCTCCAGCTGGCGCCTGGCCAGGGCGGGGATCTTGTGGGTCTTGATGTGCGGGCGCAGGGCGAGACCGTGGGCGTCGCAATAGTCCTGCATCCGCTTCAGGTTGGCCTCGACGATGTCGAGGTCCACCACGGGAACGGGGGTTTCGAGGCTGGCGAGGTCCATGGGAGCTCCGGCTTGCCGTTTGGCCGCAGCAAACACCGGATGAACCGCTTTGTCGCCCCCCGGACTTTGAGTGCCGCCGCCTCACACGCCCTGGAAGGCGCGCGCCATGGCGTCCCACATCGGCTTGCGGCGGAACTGCGCGTCCAGCGGCAGGCCGCGATGGGTGCGCCCGCCCGGCAGGGCGACGCCCGGATCGGTCGTCAGCCAGGAATACTTGTCCGTCAGGCCCCAGGTGAGCACGGTGCGAACGCCGGCTCCGAGGGCGCATGACAGGAAGGCATAGGCCCGCTCGGCGACCAGGGCATCGCGCGCCGCCATGTCCTGCGGCGCCTGCCAGGTCTCGCGGATGTCGAGCTCGGTGATCAGCACCGCCACCCCCATCTGCCGCAACGCACCCACAAAGGCGGCGAAAGGCTCCGGCCGGAAGGGCTTGGCGAGCTGCAGGTGCGCCTGGATGCCCACCGCGTCCAGCGGCACGCCGCGGGAGAGCAGGCCGCGCACCAGGGCCAGCAGCCGGCGCCGCTTCTCGGCCGCGGCAGGGGTATCCTCCGAGACGCCATACTCGTTGATGGTCAGGCGCAGCGTGGGGTCGCGCTCGCGCGCCATGCGCAGCGCCGTCTCGACGTAGCCGGGGCCGAGGGCGCGCAGCCAGGGCGTGTCGCGCAGCTCGCCGGGCGTGTTCTGCGGCTGATCGCTGCCGGGCGGGTTGGCGACCATCTCGTTCACCACGTCCCAGTCGCGGATCTGCGCCCGCGTATGGGCCAGCACGAAGTCCATGTGAGCGCCCAGCACCGCCAGGGCGCGCTCCCGCCCTTCCTTCAGCGCCTCGGCCACCCAGTCCGGCAGGGAGTTGTGCCAGACCAGCGCGTGGCCGCGCACGGGCTGGGCATGCGCCTGTCCCCAGCGCAGAATGGTGTCCAGCGCCGCCGTCTCGAAGCGGCCTTCCCGCGGCTGCAGCGCCGCCCATTTGGCCGCCCATTCCGGCACCAGCATGCCCGGCTCGGTGGCGAAGGCCCGCGCGTACTCCGGATCCTTCTGCAACAGCGAATCCTGCACCGCCGCGCCAAAGGTCACGCCGTTCTGGCGCGCGATGGCACCGAGATCCGCCGCCTGTGGCTGGGCGCGGACCGCGCCCGGCCCTTGCACCGCCAGCGCCGCGAGCAACCCTCCGGCCCCGCGGCGCGTCAGGCGCGCGCTCAGGCAGCCACCTGCTGCGCGCCGGAGGGCGGGGCGGCGGCGAGCTCGCGCTGGTAGCGGCCATGCCGCCATTGCAGCAGGCGCCAGGCGCCCTTGGCCGCCATGCCCGCCATGCGCCCGCGCGGCGTCAGCCCGACCGACTTGAAGATCATGCCCATTCCGCGCTCGATGTGCCGGAAGCGGTAATAGCCCATGGCGCGGCCCATATAGGCCGCGGTGCAGCGCTTGTGGTCGAAGGCCACGCCCTCGGCCTCATTGCCGCAATGGAAGGCGAAGGCCAGCTCGTCATCCTCCGACTCGCCGATGCGTCCGGCGGCGACGCGCAGGCGCTGCGGGAAGGAGAGCTTCTCGCGCGCCAGGTAGCGCTTCATGTGGTCGTAGAAGAGCTTGAAGTGGCGGTACTCGTCCGCCGCGATCAGCTTGCAGACCTCCTTCAGCACCGGCTCCTCCGTCGATTCGCCGAGCGCGGTGTAGTAGGAGGAGGTGCCCGTCTCGACCATGCAGCGGGCGATCAGCTCGCCGGTGCGGCTGCCGCGCACGGAGGCGTCGGCGTTAACGTCGATCTTGTAGCCCTCGCGGTAGCGCCGGAAGGCGGTGTCGAACTCCCAGGTGGGATCGGCCAGCATGGCCCAGCGGCCGAGCGCGTCGCCGTGCTGCACCTCCTCGACGGCCCAGTTGTCGGCGGCCTGGCGGAAGTCCGGGTCGTCGCCGAAGACGCGGTTGAGATAGACGGCGTAGTCCAGGCCGTTCTTCTCGACCATGGCCGCAGCCTTCACCAGCGGAACGATGCCCGGATCGAGCCGTGCGGGATCGAAGCGGTTCCACGCCACCTGCTCGATGTGCCAGTGCTTCATGCCGCTCCCATCAATCCAAGGGGGCGCAAAAAAGAAGCGCCATTCGCGGGATGATCCGCGAATGGCGCCGGAAATCAAGCCGTGCTCCCCGCAAATGCGGGGGAGCGGGTCAGGCGGCCTCGGCGGCCACCGACATCTCCCGCGCGGCGAGCAGGCGGGCCATGATGGCCTCCCGCTCCTCGGGCGCGGTCTCCACCGTGGTGGCGGCATAGGCCGCCTCGGCCTCCTGCACCCGGGTCGCCGCCGTGGCGCGGGAGAGCTGGGCGACCGGGGTCGCCTCGTCCGCCAGCACCGTGACGCGCCCCGGGGTGATCTCCGCGAAGCCGCCCATGACGAACAGCCGCTCGGTGACCTGCCCGTTCTCCTGCACGCGGATGACGCCGCCCTTGAGGGCGACGATCATCGGCGCCTGGCCGGGCAGCACGCCCATCTCGCCCTCGGCCGCCGGGATGATGACCATCTCGACGGGGCGGGACAGCAGCAGCTTCTCCGGGCTGACCAGTTCCAGGTCGAAGGTCGCCATGGATCGGTTCCCTCCTCTGGGCCTTAGGCCGCGGCCTTCAGGGACTCACCCTTCTTCACCGCGTCCTCGATGGTGCCGACCATGTAGAAGGCGGCCTCCGGCAGGTGGTCGTACTCGCCCTTGCAGATGGCAGCGAAGGAGCGGACCGTGTCCTCCAGCTTCACGAAGACGCCGGGGGTGCCGGTGAACACCTCGGCCACGTGGAAGGGCTGGGAGAGGAAGCGCTGGATCTTGCGCGCGCGCGCCACGATCAGCTTGTCCTCTTCCGAAAGCTCGTCCATGCCGAGAATGGCGATGATGTCCTGCAGGGACTTGTAGGTCTGCAGGATGCGCTGCACCTCGCGGGCGGTGGTGTAGTGCTCCTCGCCGACGATGCGCGGGTCGAGCGCGCGGGAGGTGGAGTCCAGCGGATCGACGGCCGGGAAGATCGCCTGCTCCGCGATCGAGCGGGAGAGCACCGTCGTCGCGTCGAGGTGGGCGAAGGAGGTAGCCGGCGCCGGGTCGGTCAGGTCGTCCGCGGGGACGTAGATGGCCTGCACCGAGGTGATGGAGCCCTTCTTCGTCGAGGTGATCCGCTCCTGCAGCGCGCCCATGTCGGTGGCCAGCGTCGGCTGGTAGCCCACCGCGGAGGGGATGCGGCCAAGCAGCGCCGACACCTCGGCGCCCGCCTGGGTGAAGCGGAAGATGTTGTCGATGAAGAAGAGCACGTCCTGGCCCTGCTCATCGCGGAAGTATTCCGCCATGGAGAGGCCGGAGAGCGCGACGCGGGCGCGGGCGCCCGGCGGCTCGTTCATCTGGCCATAGACCAGCGCCACCTTGGAGCCGTCGGTCGAGCCGTCGTCGTTCAGCTTGATGACGCCGGCGTCGATCATCTCATGGTAGAGGTCGTTGCCCTCGCGGGTGCGCTCGCCGACGCCCGCGAAGACAGACACGCCGCCATGGCCCTTGGCGATGTTGTTGATCAGCTCCTGAATCGTCACGGTCTTGCCGACGCCGGCACCGCCGAACAGGCCGATCTTGCCGCCCTTCAGGTAGGGGGCCAGCAGGTCAATGACCTTGATGCCCGTGACCAGGATCTCGGCCGAAGTGGCCTGATCCTCGAACAGGGGCGCCTGGCGGTGGATGGTGTAGGTCTTGTCAGCCTTCACCGCGCCACGCTCGTCGATCGGCTCGCCGATGACGTTCAGGATGCGGCCGAGCGTGCCCTCGCCCACCGGCACGGCGATGCCCTTGCCGGTGTCCACCGCCTCGGCACCGCGGATCAGGCCGTCGGTGGTGTCCATGGCGATGGTGCGGACGGTGCGCTCGCCGAGGTGCTGCGCGACTTCCAGCACCAGGGTGCGGTCGCCGATCTTCACCTGCAGCGCGTTCTGCATGGAGGGCAGTTCGGCGGGGAACTGCACGTCCACGACGGCGCCCAGCACCTGCGTGACCTTGCCAACATTGTTCTTCATGGCTGTGCTCATTCCCCTCGGATCATCGGCTGATGCGATTCACGGTCCGCGCCCGCGGTGCTGCGCGCTCGCATCAGAGCGCCTCGGCCCCGGAGATGATCTCGATCAGCTCACGGGTGATGTTCGCCTGACGCGTGCGGTTGTAGGTCAGGGTCAGCTTGTTGATCATGTCGCCGGCGTTGCGGGTCGCGTTGTCCATCGCGTTCATCTGCGACCCGAAGAAGCCGGCGCTGTTCTCCAGCACCGCACGGTAGATCTGGATGGCCAGGTTCTTGGGCAGCAGCTGCGCCAGGATGGTGGCCTCGTCCGGCTCGTACTCGTACAGCGCCTGCGCCGTGGTGGCGTTCGCCGGCGCCGCCTCGGGCAGTTCGGCGGGGATCAGCTGCTGGCCCACGGGGACCTGGCTGATCACGCTGCGGAACTGGTTGTAGATCAGCGTGCAGACGTCGAACTCGCCGTGCTCGAGCATGGCGGTGATGCGCTGCGCGATCTCGTCCGCCTCCTCGAAGCCGACGCGGCGCTTGCCCTGGAAGGTGATCTCGCCCACGAAGCGGGAGGCGAACTCACGCTTCAGGTAGGCGGCACCCTTGCGGCCGATGGTCATGACCTTGACGGTCTTGCCCTCGGCCTCCAGCTCGCGGATGCGGTTGCGCGCGAAGCGCCCCACATTGGTGTTGAACGGCCCGGCCAGGCCGCGGTCGCCGGTGACGACGACCAGCAGATGCGTCTGGTTGCGGCCGGTCCCGACCAGCAGCTTCGGCGCATCCGGGCTGCCGGCGACGGCGGCGCCGAGGGAGGCCAGCATCCGCGCCATGCGCTCGGCATAGGGGCGGGCCGCCTCGGCCTGGGACTGGGCGCGGCGGAGCTTCGCCGCCGCGACCATCTTCATCGCCTGGGTGATCTTCCGGGTGGATTTGACGCTGTTGATGCGCCCCCGGAGTTCCTTGAGGTTGGCCATGCTGCCTGCCCTGGCCCGTCCTCAGCGCGCGAAGGACTTGGCGAAGTCGTCCATGAAGGACACCAGCTTCGCCTCGTTCTCCTTGGTGATCTCCCGCTTCTCGCGGATGCTCTCCAGGATCTCCGGCGCGTTGGCCTTCACCGAGGAGAGCAGCTGCCGCTCGAAGGCGCCGACCTTGCCCACCTCGATCTTGTCGAGGTAGCCGCGCACGCCGGCGAACAGGGAAACCACCTGCTCCTCGACCGGCACCGGCTGGAACTGCGGCTGCTTCAGCAGCTCGGTCAGCCGCGCGCCGCGCGCCAGCAGGGCCTGGGTGGAGGCGTCGAGGTCGGAGGCGAACTGGGCGAAGGACGCCATCTCGCGGTACTGCGCCAGCTCCAGCTTGATCTTGCCGGCCACCTGCTTCATCGCCTTGATCTGCGCGGCGGAACCGACGCGCGAGACCGAGAGGCCGACGTTCACGGCGGGGCGGATGCCCTTGAAGAACAGTTCCGTCTCCAGGAAGATCTGCCCGTCGGTGATCGAGATCACGTTGGTCGGAATGTAGGCGGAAACGTCGCCGGCCTGCGTCTCGATGACCGGCAGCGCGGTCAGCGAGCCGGCGCCGTGGTCGTCGTTCATCTTCGCCGCGCGCTCAAGCAGGCGGGAATGCAGGTAGAAGACGTCGCCCGGATAGGCCTCGCGGCCCGGCGGGCGGCGCAGCAGCAGCGACATCTGGCGGTAGGCGACGGCCTGCTTCGACAGATCATCGTAGATGATCAGCGCGTGCATGCCGTTGTCGCGGAAGAACTCGCCCATGGCGCAGCCGGCATAGGGCGCCAGGAACTGCATCGGCGCCGGGTCGGAGGCGGTGGCGGCGACGACGATGGAGTACTCCATCGCGCCGTTCTCCTCCAGCGTCTTGACCAGCTGGGCGACCGAGGAGCGCTTCTGGCCGACGGCGACGTAGATGCAGTAGAGCTTCTTCGCCTCGTCGTCGCCGGCATTGATCGGCTTCTGGTTGATGATGGTGTCCACCAGCACGGCGGTCTTGCCGGTCTGGCGGTCACCGATCACCAGCTCGCGCTGGCCACGGCCGATCGGGATCAGGGCGTCGATCGCCTTGATGCCGGTCTGCATCGGCTCGTGCACGGACTTGCGCGGGATGATGCCCGGCGCCTTCACCTCGACCAGCGCCGGCTTGACGTCGGTCAGCGGGCCCTTGCCGTCGATCGGGTTGCCGAGGCCGTCGACCACGCGGCCGAGCAGCCCCTTGCCAACGGGAACCTGCACGATGTCGCCGGTGCGGGAGACGGTGTCGCCCTCGCGGATGTTGCTGTCGTCACCGAAGATCACGACGCCGACATTGTCGGTCTCGAGGTTCAGCGCCATGCCCTTGAGGCCGGCGGAGGGGAACTCCACCAGCTCGCCGGCCATGACGTTCTGCAGGCCATAGACGCGGGCAATGCCGTCGCCCACAGTCAGCACGGTGCCGACCTCGGCAACATTCGCCTCGGCATCGAAGCCGGCGATCTGCTGCTTCAGGATCTCCGAGATCTCGGCGGGACGGATCTCCATATCAGGCGGCCCCCTTCATGGCGTACTGCAGGCGCTGCAGCTTGGACTTGATCGAGCTGTCGTAGAGGCGGGATCCGAGGCGGACGACCAGCCCACCCAGCAGGGTGGGGTCGAGGCGCTCGACCAGCTTCACGTTCGAATAACCGGCCTCGGTGAGGCGCGCAGTAAGCTGCGTGCGCTGCACGTCGGTCAGCGGGTGGGCGGTGGCGACCTCGGCCGTCTGCTGGCCGCGCTGCTCGGCGAGCAGCCCGCCAAAGGCGGCGATGACGTCCGGCAGGGCGGCCAGGCGGCGGTTGGCGATCAGCACGCCCACCAGCTTGCGGACGTCGCCGCCCACCTTGGCACGGTCGAGGATGGCGAAGGCGCCGCGCTGCTGCGAGGCGGCGTCCAGGCGCGGGTCCTGGAGAAAGGCGCGGAAGGCCGCATCCCTCGCCACGAGGTCCTGCAGGCGGTCCAGGTCGCCGGCGATGGCGTCCACCGCCTTCTTTTCCTTCGCCAGTTCCAGCAGGGCCAGCGCGTAGCGCTGGGCGAGGCCGGAGGGATGGGTCGCGCTGGGCGAGACGTTGGTCGCTTCGGAGGCCACGGAGGATCCCGTTCTCTGCTATCCCGGCGCCCCGCCGCGCAGCCCGGTCGTCACCGACCGGGCTGCGCGGCTGGACATCATATGAATGCGGCGCACATAGCCGCCGCGGTGCCCGGGCATTAACACAGTGTCTCACGGGGCGGCAACGGGGGGCAGGCGCGATTCCTTACCGCGCTTTCACCCTCCCGGCACAATTCGTCGCAGAGTTCAGAGGAATCCGACGGGGTCCACGTCCACCTGCACCTTCACGCTCGCCGGCACCGCCACACGGCCCAGCCATTCCCGCAGAATCGGCTGCACCGCGACGTCGCGCCGCGTCTTCAGCAGCAGCCGGCGGCGGTGCCGCCCGCGCAGCAGGGCCAGCGGCGCGGGCGCCGGGCCGAGCACCTCCATCCCCTCCCCCTGCGGCGCCGCGAGGCCGAGGTCGCGCGCCGCGCGGTCGGCCTCGCGCTCGTCCTCGGCGCTGACGATCAGCGCGGCGAGCCGGCCGAAGGGTGGCCAGTGGCCGGGACGGCGCTGCTCCGCCTCGGCGGCCATGAACCCCTCCAGGTCGTCCGAGACCAGCGCCTGCATGACGGGATGCTCGGGGTTCCAGGACTGCAGCAGCACCCGCCCCGGCGCCTCGGCGCGGCCCGCGCGGCCGGCCACCTGGTGCAGCAGCTGCACGGTGCGCTCGGCGGCGCGCAGGTCGCCGCCGGCGAGGCCGAGATCGGCGTCCACCACCCCCACCAGGGTCAGGTGCGGGAAATGCCAGCCCTTGGCGACGATCTGCGTGCCGATGATCAGGTCCACCTCGCGCGCGGCGATGGCGCGGGCGGCCTCGGCGGCGGCGGCCGGGCCGGGAATGGTGTCGCTGGCCATCACCAGCATGCGGGCCTCGGGGAAGAGGTCCGCCGCCTCGTCCTGCACCCGCTCCACGCCGGGGCCGAGCGGGGTCAGGCTGGCCTCGGCGCCGCATTCCGGGCAGGTCTCGGGAATGGGTTCGGCATGGCCGCAGTGGTGGCATTGCAGCCGGCGCTGCACCCGGTGCTCCACCAGCCAGGCCGTGCAGTTCGGGCAACGCATGCGGTGGCCGCAGGCGCGGCAGAGCGTCAGCGGCGCATAGCCGCGCCGGTTCAGGAACAGCATGGCCTGCTGCCCCTCGGCCAGCGTGTCGCGCACCGCCTGCACCAGGGGCGGGCTGAGGAAGCGGCCCCGCTCCGGCGGGGTGCGGCGCTGGTCGATGATCGCAACCTCCGGCAGCGCCGCCCCGCCATGCCGCACCGGCAGGTGCAGCGCGGCGTAGCGGCCGGTCTCGGCGTTGGTGAGCGTCTCCAGGCTGGGCGTGGCGGAGACCAGCACGCAGGAGGCCCCGGCCAGCCGGGCGCGCACCACCGCCATGTCCCGCGCGTTGTAGACGACGCCCTCCTCCTGCTTGAAGGCGGTCTCGTGCTCCTCGTCCACCACGATCAGGCCGAGATCCGGGAAGGGCAGGAACAGCGCCGAGCGGGCGCCGACCAGCACCGGCACCTTATCCTCCGCCACCGCCCGCCAGGTGTCGCGCCGGCGGCGGCTGCCCAGCTCGGAATGCCACAGCGCCGGCGGCACGCCGAAGCGGCGCTCGAAGCGCTCCAGCCATTGCGTGGAAAGGGCGATCTCCGGCAGCAGCACCAGCGCCTGCCGACCTTGCCGCAGGCACTCGGCCACCGCCTCCAGATAGACCTCCGTCTTGCCCGAGCCGGTGACGCCGGTCAGCAGGGTGACGCCGAAGTGCCGCACCGCCGCCGCCTCGCGCAGCGCCGCGGCCGCTTCCGCCTGCTCCGGCCCAAGCTCCGGACCGGGGCGCTGGAGGTCCGGCACCGGGAAACGCTCGCCGGGCGGCAGCAGGGCGGACTCCAGCAGCCCGGCATCGGCCATGCCGCGCACCACGCCGGGCGAGACGCCGGCCTCGGCGGCCAGGGCGGCGGGCGCATAGACCTCCCCCGGCTCCATCACATCGAGCACCCGGCGGCGGCTTTCCGTCAGCCGCGCCCCCTCCCCGCGCCGCGCCCGCTGCCCGGCGGCCGAGAGGCGCCAGCCGGCCTTGGCGGCGGGCGGCTCCAGCGCGGCGGGGGCGCTCATCGCCATGCGCAGCACCGCGCCGGGCGGGCTCAGCGTGTAGGCCGCCACCCACTCGACGAAGCGGCGCAGGCTTTCGGTCATCGGCGGCACCTCGAAGACGCCCTCGATGTCCTTCAGCTTCCTCTCCGGCAGGCCGGGGTCGGCCTCGCCGTCCCACACCACGCCGATGCTGCCGCGATTGCCGAGCGGCACCGCGACGAAGCTGCCCACCGGCGGCACCGGCATGCCCTGCGGCACCCGGTAGTCATAGGCGCCGGCCAGCGGCAGGGGCAGCAGCACGCGCAGACGTGCCATGCCCGCCCCATTCGGCGCTGCAGCCTTTCGTTGGACAACCGCCATCCGCTACAACTGCTCCCCGAACGGAAACCGCACCGGCGCTCCAGTTTCGCGCCGCATCACAGGAATTCCATTATGAAGTTCTTCGTCGACACCGCCGAGGTGTCCGAAATCCGGGCGCTCGCCGAAATCGGCATGGTCGATGGCGTCACCACCAATCCCTCGCTGATCGCCAAGTCCGGCCGCAAGATGTCCGAGGTGATCGCCGAGATCTGCGACATCACGCCCGGCCACGTCTCGGCCGAGGTGACCGCCACCGACCATGACGGCATGCTGGCCGAGGGCCGCTACCTCCGCGATATCGCGAAGAACGTCGCCGTCAAGGTGCCGCTGACCGAGGCCGGCCTGCGCACCTGCCGCGCGCTCTCCAACGAGGGCACGCCGGTCAACGTCACGCTGTGCTTCTCGGCCACCCAGGCGCTGCTCGCCGCCAAGGCGGGCGCCACCTACATCTCGCCCTTTGTCGGCCGGCTGGACGACCTGGCGCAGGACGGCATGCAGCTGATCGCCGACGTGGTGCAGATCTACCGCAACTACCCGCAGCTCAGGACCGAGGTGCTGGTGGCTTCCGTCCGCCATCCGCTGCACATGGCGCAGGCCGCCAAGCTCGGCGCCCATGTCGCCACCCTGCCGCCGGCGGTGATCCGCCAGCTCATCAAGCACCCGCTGACCGACCGTGGCCTCGAAGCCTTCCTGGCCGACTGGAAGAAGACCGGCCAGAGCATCCTCTGAGGCAGGCGGGACCCGAGGCGGCATGACGCGGCAAGGCACGGGCGGGCGATGACCGAGGAGGACATCGCCGCCTGGCTGCGGGCGCATCCCGGCTTCCTGGCCTCGCGCCCGGAGCTCTACCGCACGCTCGCCCCGCCGCGGCGGGTGCATGGCGAGGAGCTGGCCGACCACATGGCGGCCATGCTCTCGGCCGAGCGCGCCGCCACGCGCAACCTCGCCGCGGCGGCACGGGAGGGCGACGGCTTCGCCGCCCGCACCCATGCCGCCGTGCTGGCGCTGATCGCCAGCCATGACCCCCTGGAGACGATCAGCCAGGAATGGCCCGCCCTGCTCGGGCTGGAACACTGCGCGCTGGCCGCCGAGGGCACCGCCGGGGCGCACCGCCTGGCGCTGCCTTCGGGCAGCGTGGCCCGCCTCCTTCCCGCCGGGCGCGACACCCTTGTCCGCACAGCACCCACCGACCTCCCGCTGCTGCATGCGGAAGCGGCGGGGCTGGTTGACTGCGACGCCCTGGCCCGTGTGCCGCTGGCGAAGACGCCTGCCCTGCTGGTGCTCGGCGCGCGTCATGCCGCCGCCCTGCCCAGCCGGGGCGCCGCGCCGCACCTGCTTTTCCTGGCCCGCGCCCTGGCCATGGCGCTGGAGCGATGACGGGCGCCGAGGCGCGGGCGGAATGGCTGGACTTCCTGGCCCGGGAACGGCGGGCCAGCCCCCGGACCCTCGCCGCCTACGGCGCCGACCTGGCGGATTTCCTGGGCTTTCTCAGCCGTCACCTGGGCGCCGAGCCGGACCTTGCCGCGCTTGGCGCGCTGCGCCCGGCCGACCTGCGCGCCTTTCTCGCCAACCGGGCGGTGAAGGACGGCGTCGGCAATGCCACCCGCGCCCGGCAACTGGCGGCGATCCGTGGCTTCCTGCGCTTCCTGGCCAGGCGCCATGGGCTGACGCCGCTGGCCCTGGCCGGGCTGCGCGGGCCGCGGGTCCGCCCTCCCGCGCCGCGCCCCCTCACCCCCGAGCAGGCGCGCGACGTCGCCGCCGAGGCCGGCAGCGTGGAGAACACGCCCCTGCTGGCGCTGCGCGACACCGCCCTCTTCACCCTGCTCTACGGATGCGGGCTGCGGATCTCCGAGGCGCTGGCGCTGGATGTCGGCGACGCGCCGCGCGCCGGCATCGGCCTCAAGGTGCGCGGCAAGGGCGACAAGGACCGCATCGTGCCGGTGCTGCCGGCCGTGGAAGCGGCGGTGGCCGCCTATCTGCGCGGCCGGGGAGGCCCGCCGCCCGGGCAGCCGCTGTTCCTCGGGGCGCGCGGGGACCGGCTGGACCCGGCTGTGGCGCAGCGCGCGCTGCGCCACTACCGGCGCCTCGCCGGACTGCCCGAGAGCGCCACGCCGCATGCCCTGCGGCATTCCTTCGCCACCCACCTCCTGGGCGCCGGCGGCGACCTGCGCTCCATCCAGGAGTTGCTCGGGCATGCCAGCCTGTCCACCACCCAGCGCTACACCTCGGTGGACGCGGCGAAGCTGCTGGAGACCTGGGAAAAGGCCCATCCCCGCGCGAAGTGAGGCCGCCACGGAGGGCGGGAACATCCGCTCCGCCGAAGGCGCCTCCGCTGCTTTCCCTGTTGCGGATCGTGCCACGGAAGCGCGGGGTCAGGCCCTGCCCAGCTTGCGGCGAAGCCAACGGAAACCATGGTGGTAGCGGTCGGCCGCCCTGGCCTCCAGCTTCTCCAGGCGGCCCATCTGGCCGGGCCAGCGCCGGTCGCACCAGTCCAGGCAGCGGCGCGACCAGCCGTGCTGGTCGCGCAAGACAAAGAGGCCCAGCAACAGGAAGATCGTGCCGTTCAGAAGGGGCAGGACAAGACCGGCCACGCCGACCGCCAGCAGCGACCAGCCTGCCATCTTGCGTTTCCAGGAGGAGCGCTGCAGCTGCATGGCGCTCAGATGGCGTCGTGCGGCGCCCTCCTCAAGGCCGGCCGCTCAGGCGACCAGCGGCGCCGCCCGGCCGCCGAGCGCCGCACGCGCCGCCTCGGGCGCCAGCCGGATCTGCAGCCCGCGCTGCCCGCCATTGACGAAGACATAGGGTTCGCCAAGCGCCGCTTCCTCGATCGCCGAGGGCACTTTGCGCTTCTGGCCGAAGGGGCTGATGCCACCAACGTGATAGCCGGTCAGCCGCTCGGCATCCGCCGGGCGCATCATCTGCGCCGACTTGCCGCCGAAGGCCGCCGCCAGCCGCTTCATGCTGACCTCACGGTCCGAGGGGATGACAACGCAGACCGGCTTGCCGTCCACCTCGGCCATCAGGGTCTTGAGCACGCGATGGGGCGGCTCGCCGATGGCCTCGGCCGCCTGCAGCCCGATGCGTTCGGCATTCGGGTCGTAGTCGTAGCTGTGCAGGGTAAAGGCGATGCCGGCCTGTTGCAGCGCCTGCGTCGCCCGTGTCGCCTTGGACATGGGGTTCACACTGACGGCGGGGTCCGGGGTGACACTGTCACCCCGGCAAGACGGCGGGGTCCAGGGTAAACACTGTCACCCCGGCGGGACGGCGGGGTCCGGGGGGATACGATCCCCCCGGCGGCTGGGTCCAGGAAGGGCGGCGCCCTTCCTGCCCGGTCCTCAGATGTGCAGCGCGCGCCCATCCACCGCGAGCGCCGCTTCCTTGACCGACTCGCTGAGGGTCGGGTGGGCGTGGCAGGTGCGCGCCACGTCCTCGGCGCTGGCGCCGAACTCCATGGCGATGGCGACCTCGGCGATCAGCCCGCCGGCGTCCGGGCCCAGGATATGGCAGCCGAGCACGCGGTCGGTCTCCTTGTCCGCCAGGATCTTCACGAAGCCGTCCGTGTCGCCCATGGCGCGGGCGCGGCCATTGGCGGTGAAGGGGAACTTGCCGACCTTGTAGGCCTGGCCGCGCGCCTTCAGCTCCTCCTCGCTCTCGCCGACGCTGGCCACCTCGGGCCAGGTATAGACGATGCTGGGAATCACGCCGTAGTTCACATGGCCGGCCTGCCCGGCCAGGATTTCGGCCAGCGCCACGCCCTCGTCCTCGGCCTTGTGGGCCAGCATGGCGCCGGCGATGACGTCGCCGATGGCGTAGATGCCGGGGACGTTGGTGGCGAAGTGCCCGTCGGTCTTCACGCGGCCGCGCTCGTCCAGCTCGACACCGGCCTCGGCCAGCCCCAGCCCTTCGGTATAAGGGCGGCGGCCGATGGAGAGCAGCACCACGTCGGCCTTCACCTCCTCCGCCGCGCCGCCGGCGGCGGGCTCGACGGTGAGGGTGACGCCGGAGGCGTCCTGCTTCGCCGCGGTGACCTTGGACTTCAGCTTGAACTTGATGCCCTGCTTGCCCAGCACGCGCTCGAACTGCCTGGCGATCTCGGCGTCCATGCCCGGCACGATGCGGTCGAGATACTCGATCACCGTGACCTCGGCGCCCAGGCGGCGCCAGACGCTGCCCAGCTCCAGCCCGATCACGCCGCCGCCGATGACCACCATGTGGCCGGGCACCTTCTCCAGCTCCAGCGCGCCGGTGGAGGTGACGACCTGCTTCTCGTCCACCTCGACGCCGCGCAGCGGGGTGCTGTCGGAGCCGGTGGCGATGACGATGTTCCTGGTCTCGTAGGTCTGCCCCTCGACCTCGACCTTGCCGGGCGCCACGATCTTCCCCGCGCCCTTCAGCCAGGTGACCTTGTTCTTCTTGAACAGGAACTCGACGCCCTTGACGTTGGCGCCGACCACCTCGCCCTTGCGGGCCTGCATGCGCGCCAGGTCGAGCTTCACGCCCTCGACCATGATGCCGTGCTCGGCGAACTTGTGGCGGGTTTCCTCGAAATTCTCGGAGGACTGCAGCAGCGCCTTGGAGGGGATGCAGCCGACGTTCAGGCAGGTGCCGCCGAGCGTGGCGCGCTTCTCCACGCAAGCGACCTTCATGCCGAGCTGGGCAGCGCGAATGGCGCAGACATAGCCGCCGGGGCCGGCGCCGATGACGATAACGTCGAAGCTCTCGGGCATGGATGGATAACCTGCTCGCAATGGACGGTGCGGCAAACTGGCCCGCCCAGGCGCAGCCGACAAGGGGGGCCAGTGCCGGGCAGCCATTCGCGGGGCGACCGCGAGCGGCGGAATGGTTGCGGGCGGGTTCCCGCCTCTGCCACCCTCGCAGGCATGGCGGCGCCCCATGGAAGAGGGCGCCCCGGTACAAGGGAGAACCGACGTCCATGCCGCCTTCCGCGCCCGGCCTCACCCGGCGCGGCGCGCTGGCCCTGGGCACGGCCATGCTGGCCGCCCCTGCCATCGCCCGCGCCGAAGCCTTCCCCAGCCGCCCCATCCGGCTGATCGTTCCCTGGCCGCCCGGCGGCTCGGCGGACTCTCAGCTCCGCTCGCTGGCCGACCTGGCCACCGCGGCGCTTGGCCAGACGGTGCTGGTGGAGAACCGCTCCGGCGCCCGCGGGCTGCTCGGCGCCCAGGCGCTGCTGCAGGCCGCGCCCGACGGCTACACCCTGGCGCAGCACCATCTCTCCGTGCTGCGCCACCCCTTCATGACCCAGGCGAAATCCTGGGACCCGGTGGAGGACTTCACCCCGATCCTCGGCCTGACCGGCTGGCTCTTCGGCGTCGTCGTCCGGAGCGACAGCCCGATCCGGAGCTGGACCGACTACGTGGCGGCGGCCAGGGCGAAGCCGGGCGCGATGACCTACTCCACCAGCGGCATCGGCACCAGCAACCACATCGCCATGGAGGACATCTGCGCCCGGCTGGGCATCGAGATGACCCATGTGCCCTTCCGCGGCACCACCGAGGGGGTCACCGCCCTGCTGGGCGGGCAGATCGACAGCATCGCGGACAGTTCCGCCTGGGTGCCGCAGGTGGAGGCCGGCAAGTTCCGCCTGCTCTGCGTCTGGTCGCCGGAACGGGCGAAGCGCTTTCCTGAGGTGCCGACACTGCGCGACCTCGGCATCGATCTTGCCGTCACCTCGCCCTATGGCATCGCCGGGCCCAAGGGAATGGACCCCGGCGTGGTGCGGGTGCTGCACGACGCGTTCAGGAAAGCCCTGTTCAGCACAGAGAACACCGCCATCCGGGAGAAGTGGGACATGCCACTGAGCTACATGGACACCGAGGCCTACCGGGACTTCACGGCGCGGCGGGCAGCCTATGAGAAGGCCATGGTGGAGAGGCTGAAGCTCAGCATCGACGGCTGAGGGCCCTCCGGGAAGGCCGGCGCCATTCCGGAACCCTTCGGGCCATTGGAAAAGAAGAAGGCCAGGACCGCTTCCGGTCCTGGCCCCAGCCCTCCCGCCCGCCGGGCGCTCAGATGTCGAGCATCAGCCGGCGCGGGTCCTCGATGCTCTCCTTCACGCGCACCAGGAAGGAGACCGCCTCCTTCCCGTCCACGATGCGGTGGTCGTAGGAGAGCGCCAGGTACATC
Organism: Teichococcus coralli; assembly: GCF_009829925.1. Taxonomy (GTDB): domain Bacteria; phylum Pseudomonadota; class Alphaproteobacteria; order Acetobacterales; family Acetobacteraceae; genus Pseudoroseomonas; species Pseudoroseomonas coralli. The sequence continues at coordinate 59,090 of NZ_SNVJ01000021.1, read as the reverse complement.
ATCGGGCGGATCTCGATCTTGCCGCCCACCACCATAGCCCGCTCCTTGATCGCGTGCATCCCGAGGATGCCGGACTGCGGCGGGTTCAGGATCGGGGTGGACATCATCGAGCCGTAGATGCCGCCGTTGGTGATGGTGAAGGAGCCGCCCGACAGCTCATCCAGCTTGAGCTGGCCATCGCGCGCCTTCTTGCCGAAGCCGTTGATGGCCTTCTCGATCTCCGCGAAGGACATCTGGTCGGCGTGCTTCACCACCGGCACGACGAGGCCCGAGGGGCCGCCCACCGCGATGCCCATGTGCACGAAGTTCTTGTACACCAGGTCGTCGCCGTCGATCTCGGCGTTGACCGCCGGGAACTCCTTCAGCGCGGCGATGCAGGCCTTCACGAAGAAGGACATGAAGCCGAGCTTCACGCCCTGCTTCTTCTCGAAGACGTCCTTGTACTCGCTGCGCAGCGCCATCACCGCGCCCATGTCCACCTCGTTGAAGGTGGTCAGCATGGCGGCGGTGTTCTGCGCCTCCTTCAGCCGGTTGGCGATGGTCTTGCGCAGGCGGGTCATCTTCACCCGCTCCTCGCCGCCCTCCAGCGCGCGCGGCGCCTTCGCCGCGGCGGGCTTGGCCGGCTCGGGCGCCGGGCGGGACAGGTAGGAAAGCACGTCGCCCTTGCTGATGCGGCCGTCCTTCGCCGTGCCCTGGCCGATCTGCCCGGCGGAGAGATTGTTCTCGGCCATCATCTTGGTGGCGGCCGGCAGCGGCGCGGGGGCGCCGCCCGGGCGCGCGACCGGCCCGCTCTCGCGGCGCGGCTCCTCGACCTTCGGCGCGGCCGGGGCCGAACCGGCGGGCGTGCCGGCGGTGGCGCCGGAGGCCTTGGGCGCCGGCGGCTTCTCGGTGCCGGGCTTCTCGGTGGCCTTGGGGGAGACCTTGCCCTCGCCGGCGGAGATGGTGCCGAGCACGGCGCCCGGCTCCACCTCGGCACCCTCGTCGGCGCTGATCGCCTCCAGCACGCCGGCGGCGGGGGCGTTCACCTCCACCGTCACCTTGTCGGTCTCCAGCTCCACCAGCGGCTCGTCGGCGGCAACGGCGTCACCGGCCTTCTTCATCCACTTGGCCACCGTGGCGGTGGAAACGCTCTCGCCCAGGGTGGGCACCACGATCTCAGTCATTCTGCCGTCGCCTCTTTGCCGCTGCGATGCTCAGGTAGTCGGGGAAGGCTCAGGAGAGCCCCAGCGCGTCGCGCACCAGGGCCTCCTGCTGCTGCTGGTGGACCTTGGCAAGGCCCGTGGCGGGGCTCGCCGCCTCGGCGCGGCCGACGTATTCGGGGCGCTTCGCCTTGATGTCCAGGCCCTTCAGCACCTTCTCGATCCGCCGGTCGAGGAAGTTCCAGGCGCCCATGTTCTCGGGCTCCTCCTGGCACCACACCACCTCGGCCTGCCTGTACTCGGCCAGCACCTTGGCGAGGCTGACCGCCGGGAAGGGATAGAGCTGCTCCAGGCGGATGATCGCCACGTCCTGCACGCCCTTGTCCCGCCGCTCCTGCAGCAGGTCGTAGTAGACCTTGCCGGTGCAGAGCACCACGCGCTTGACCTGCTCGGCCGGCGCGATGGCGTCGGTCTCCGGGATCACGGTGCGGAAGGTGCTGCCGGGCGCGAAGTCGGCCAGCGAGCTGACCGCCAGCTTGTGGCGCAGCAGCGACTTCGGCGTCATCACCACCAGCGGCTTGCGGTGGTTGCGCTTGAGCTGCCGGCGCAGGGCGTGGAAGTAGCTGGCCGGCGTGGTGAAGTTGCAGACCTGCATGTTGTTCTCGGAGCAGAGCTGCAGGTAGCGCTCCAGCCGGGCGGAGGAATGCTCCGGCCCCTGCCCCTCATAGCCGTGCGGCAGCAGCATCACGAGGCCGGACATGCGCAGCCACTTGGTCTCGGCGCTGGCGATGAACTGGTCGATGATGACCTGCGCGCCGTTGGCGAAATCGCCGAACTGCGCCTCCCACACCACGAGGGAGTGCGGGTCGGCCAGGGAGTAGCCGTAGTCGAAGCCCAGCACGCCGAACTCGGAAAGCAGCGAGTTGAAGGCCTCGATGCGGGCCTGACCCTCGCGGATGTTGTTCAGCGGCACGTATTCGGCCTGGCTCTGCTGGTCCACCAGCACGGCGTGGCGGTGGCTGAAGGTGCCGCGCTGCACGTCCTCGCCGGAGAGGCGGACGCGGTGCCCCTCCACCAGCAGGGAGCCGAAGGCCAGCGCCTCGCCGGTCGCCCAGTCGATGCCCTCGCCGGTCTCGATGGCGTTCTTCTTGGCATCGAGCTGGCGGGCGATCTTGGAGTTGACGCCGAAGCCCTCGGGCACCCGCGCCAGCGCCGCGCCGACCTCGCGCAGCGTGTCGAGCGAGACGGCGGTGCCGTCCTCCTTCTCCTCGCAGTCGGAGCCGGCGGCCTTCATGCCGGCCCAGTGGCCTTCCAGCCAGTCGGCCTTGTTCGGCTTGAAGGTCTGCGCGGCCTGATAGGCCTCCTCCAGCCGGGCGTTGAAGGCGTCCAGCATCGCCTTGCCGTCCTCGGCGGAAACGGCGCCGGATTGCGCCAGCCGCTCCGCATAGAGGGTGCGGGTGGTCTTGGTTTCCTTGATCCGGCCGTACATCAGCGGCTGGGTGAAGGCCGGCTCGTCGGTCTCGTTGTGGCCGTGGCGGCGATAGCAGACGATGTCCAGCACGATGTCTGCGCCGAACTCCATGCGGTAGTCGGCGCAGAGCCTGGCGCAGAAGACCACCGCCTCCGGGTCGTCGCCGTTCACGTGCAGGATCGGCGCCTGCACGCTCTTGGCCACGTCCGTGCAGTAGAGGCCGGAATAGGCATGCGCCGGAACGGTGGTGAAGCCGATCTGGTTGTTCACCACCACATGCACGGTGCCGCCGGTGCGGTAGCCGATGAGCTGGCTCATCGCCAGGGTCTCATAGACCACGCCCTGTCCGGCGAAGGCGGCATCGCCATGCAGCAGGATGCCCATGACGCTGCGGCGGCCCTTGGTGTCGCCGGCCATGTCCTGGCGGGCGCGCACCTTGCCGGCCACCACCGGGTCCACCGCCTCCAGGTGCGAGGGGTTCGGCTGCAGCGACAGGTGCACCTGGCGGCCGTTGATCTCGACATCGGTCGAGGTGCCGAGGTGGTACTTCACGTCGCCCGAGCCCTGCACGTCGTCCGGGTGCGCCGGGGTGCCCTTGAACTCGGAAAAGACCTGGGTGAAGGGCTTCTTCACGACGTTGACCAGCGTGTTCAGGCGGCCGCGGTGCGGCATGCCGATCGCGATCTCCTTCACGCCGCCATCCACCGCCGTGGCGATGATGGTCTGCAGGGCGGGGATGGTGACCTCGCCGCCCTCCAGCCCGAAGCGCTTGGTGCCGACATACTTGCGGGCGCAGAAGGCCTCGAAGCCCTCGGCCTCGGTCAGCTGCTGCAGGATGCCGCGGCGCGCGCCGGCATCAAAGGCGCGGGTCCAGGGCGCACCCTCCATCCGCTGCTGGATCCAGGCCTTCTGGCCGGGGTCCTGGATGTGCATGAACTCAACGCCGATCGGGCCGCAATAGGTGGCGCGCAGGATCTGCAGGATCTCGCGGACCGTCGCCGTCTCCTTGCCGAGCACGCCGTCAATGAAGATCGGCCGGTCGAGGTCGGCCTCGGCGAAGCCGTAGGTCTTGGGGTCCAGCTCCGGGTGCGGCTTCGGCTTCTGCAGGTGCAGCGGGTCGAGCTGGGCCTCCAGGTGGCCGCGCACGCGGAAGGCGCGGATCAGCATCAGGGCGCGCAGCGAATCGAGCACCTGCTGGCGGCCGATCCCTGCCTCGGCGGCCGGGGCGGCCTTGCCCTTCCTGTCCGGCGCGGGCGCTTCCTCCGGCGCGAAGGCGCCGCGCGGGCGGGGCGCCCAGGAGGCGCCCGTGGCATCGTGCAGGACGGCGCGCGCGTCGTCGTTCAGCGCGGCGAACAGCTCCTGGAACGAGGCGTCCACGCTGTCCGGATTTTCCACCCAGCGCGCATACAGGTCAGCGAGGAAGGTGGCGTTCGCCCCCGTCATCGCGCTTGCCAGGATGTCGATACCGGCCATCAGCTCCTCCTCGCCCGCGCCACACCCAGGCATGGCGGCGTCATCTCACCAACGGGCGTCACAAAATGCAGCGCCGCCCCCGATATAGGGACGGCGCTGATTAACACAGAGGTTATTTGCGCAACATTGCGACGACCTGCGGCGGGCCTGCATGCCAGACCCGCGCGCCGGCCTCATTGCCGCATTCTGCTGCGCCGCAGCATGCACCAGTCCCTGCTGCGGCGCAGCATGCATCAGCCCTTGAGGGCCTTCACCATGGTGGAGCCGAGCGCGGCCGGGCTCTCCGCCACATGGATGCCGGCCTTGCGCATGGCGTCCATCTTGGCTTCCGCGGTGTCCTTGCCGCCGGAGATGACCGCGCCGGCATGGCCCATGCGGCGGCCCGGAGGCGCCGTGGCACCGGCGATGAAGCCCACGACCGGCTTGTAGTTGGCCGAGCCCGGCTTGTTCTCGCGCGCCAGGAACTCGGCCGCGATGATCTCGGACTGGCCGCCGATCTCGCCGATCATGATGAGCTGCCTGGTCTCGTCGTCCTTGAGGAACAGCTCCAGGACGTCCACGAAGTCCATGCCCTTCACCGGGTCGCCACCGATGCCGACGCAGCTCGACTGGCCGAGACCGGCCGCCGTGGTCTGCGCCACCGCCTCATAGGTCAGGGTGCCGGAGCGAGACACGATGCCGACCGAGCCGCGCTTGTGGATATGGCCGGGCATGATGCCGATCTTGCAGGCGTCCGGCGTGATCACGCCCGGGCAGTTCGGACCCACGAGGCGGGACTTCGAGCCGGAAAGCGCCCGCTTCACCCGGATCATGTCCATCACCGGGATGCCCTCGGTGATGCAGACGATCAGCGGCACCTCGGCGTCGATCGCCTCCAGGATGGAGTCGGCGGCGAAGGGCGGCGGCACGTAGATGACCGAGGCATCGGCGCCGGTCGCCTCAACGCATTCGGCCACGGTGTTGAACACCGGCAGGTTCAGGTGGGTCTGCCCGCCCTTGCCCGGCGTCACGCCGCCCACATACTTGGAACCGTAGGCGATGCCCTGCTCGGCGTGGAAGGTGCCCTGCGAGCCGGTGAAGCCCTGGGTCATCACCTTGGTGTTCGCGTCGACGAGAATGGCCATGGTTACGCGGCCTCCTTCACGGCGCGGACCACCTTCTCGGCGGCGTCGGCCAGATTGTCGGCGGGGATGATCTTCAGGCCGGATTCGGCCAGGATCTTCTTGCCGAGTTCAACATTCGTGCCCTCCAGGCGCACCACCAGGGGCACCGAGAGGGTCAGGTTCTTCGCCGCCGCGACGACGCCGTTGGCGATCATGTCGCACTTGGCGATGCCACCGAAGATGTTGACCAGGATCGCCTTGACGTTCTTGTCGGAGGTGATGATCCGGAACGCCTCGGTGACCCGCTCGGCGGTCGCGGTGCCGCCGACGTCGAGGAAGTTCGCCGGGCTGGAGCCGTAGAGCTTGATGATGTCCATGGTGGCCATCGCCAGGCCGGCGCCGTTCACCATGCAGCCGATCTCGCCGTCCAGCGCGACGTAGTTCAGGTCGTGCCGGGTGGCGTCCAGCTCCTTCGGGTCCATTTCGGACTCGTCGCGCAGCCCCTCAAGGTCCTTGTGGCGGAACAGCGCGTTGTCGTCGAAGGAGACCTTGGCGTCGAGCGCCACGACGTCGCCCGCGCCGGTCACCACCAGCGGGTTGATCTCGACGATGGCGCAGTCGAGCTCGGTGAAGGCCTGGTACATGGCCGCCACGAACTTGCCGAAGGCGCCGACCTGCTTGCCTTCCAGGCCCAGCCCAAAGGCCAGCTTGCGGGCGTGCCAGCCGGAGATGCCCGAGGCCGGATCGACCGCGACCTTCAAGATCTTCTCGGGGTGGTTCTCGGCCACCTCCTCGATCTCCATCCCGCCCTCGGTGGAGGCCATGATGGTGATGCGGGAGGTCTCGCGGTCCACCAGCAGGGAGAGATACAGCTCGCGCTTGATGTCGCAGCCGTCCTCGACATAGACGCGGCTGACCACCTTGCCGGCCGGGCCGGTCTGCTTGGTCACCAGCGTCCTGCCGATCATCGCCTCGGCGGCCGCCTTCACGTCCTCGACCGACTTGACGACGCGCACGCCGCCCTTGCCGTTCGGGTCCTCCTGGAAGCGGCCGGCGCCGCGGCCGCCGGCATGGATCTGCGACTTCACGACATAGACGGGGCCGGGCAGCTTCCTGGCCGCCTCGACCGCCTCGTCGGCCGTCCAGGCCACATGCCCGTCGAGCACCGCGACGCCATAGCGCCGCAGCAGCTCCTTACCTTGATACTCGTGGATGTTCATCCGTTCACCCTTTGCATGGGCTGGACGGCCAAAACGCGGCCGGGGCGGGGGCCGGGGCGCCCGCCCCGGCCCCGGATTATCAGACGCCGAGCTTCTTGAAGTCCGCGATCAGCTTCTTCACCGCGTCGCAGGACTTGTCGAAGGCGGCCTTCTCCTCGGGGGTGAACTGGACCTCGACGATCTTCTCCACGCCCTTGTCGCCGATCACCACGGGGACGCCGACATAGAAGTCGCTCATGCCGTACTCGCCGCGCAGCAGCACGGCGCAGGGCAGGACGCGCTTCTTGTCCTTCAGGTAGCTCTCCGCCATGGCGATGGCCGAGGCGGCCGGAGCGTAGAAGGCCGAGCCCTTCTCCAGCAGCTTGACGATCTCGCCGCCGCCATTGGCGGTGCGCGCCACGATGGCGTCGATCTTCTCCTGGGTGGTCCAGCCCATCTTGATCAGGTCGGGCACCGGGATGCCGGCGACGGTGGAGTAGCGGGTCAGCGGCACCATGGTGTCGCCATGGCCGCCCAGCACGAAGGCCGTCACGTCCTCGACGGAGACGCCGAACTCCTCGGCCAGGAACAGGCGGAAGCGCGAGCTGTCCAGCACGCCGGCCATGCCGACGACCTTCTCCGGCGGCAGGCCGGACTTCTGCTGCAGCACCCACACCATCACGTCGAGCGGGTTGGTGATGCAGATGACGAAGGCGTTCGGGGCATAGGTCTTGATGCCCTCGGCCACCTGGCCGATGACGCCGGCGTTCTTGGTCAGCAGGTCGTCACGGCTCATGCCCGGCATCCGGGGGAAGCCGGCGGTGACGATCACCACGTCGGCGCCCTCGATGGCCGAGTACTCGCTGGTGCCGACCATCTTGCTGTCGAAGCCGTCCACCGGGCCGGACTGCATGATGTCGAGCGCCTTGCCGGCGGCGACGCCGGCGAAGACGTCGAACATCACGACGTCGCCCAGCTCCTTGAGGCCAATCAGGTGGGCGAGAGTGCCACCGATATTCCCTGCGCCAACCAGCGCGATCTTCTTGCGGGCCATGAGGAGGCTCCTTCCCGAGCTTGCGAACGAAGGCGGAATTGGGAGATTTTGCACCGGCTACCTACTCTTGCCCAACCGCCCCGGCAAGGCGGGGCGGGAGCCTATTCGGCGGCCGGGGCGGCAGATCCGGGCGGCGGGGCCTCAGAGCGGCAGGCAGCGCACCACATCGTCATGGCCGCGCGCCAGGGTGGACATGGTGCCAACGGGGCACTCCCGCTGCTCCCCCGTGGCGGCGGGCAGGCCGGCCTGCCAGGAGGTCAGGCGGGGGCCGGCGGCCGGGCGCTGGGCCACGCGGGCGGCGGTGCGCTGCGCCTGGCCCTTGCGCAGGATCTGCGCCGGCCTGGCCTTCGCGGTCCGCAGGCTGGCGGCAGACCCACTGGTGGCAGACCCGTTGGCGGCAGACCCGTTGGCGGCAGACTGGCGGGACGCGCTGCGCTGCGGCTGCGCGGCCGGCCGGGCTGCGGCCGTGCGGCTATGCGAGCCGGCCTTGGCCGACTTGCTGCTCGCGGCATGGCTCTCGCGGCGGCCGGAGGCGGCCTCCGCCGTCGGCACCAGCGCGATGCTCAGGAGGCCGAGCAGGCAGAGCGGGATCAGTCGTCGCATGGCAGCTCCTTCTTCCGGTTGCGGCGCCCGCCCCTCAGGTGAGGTGCGGCATTCCGAGATAGTCGTGGCTTTGCATCTCGATCAGGCGGGAGGCGGTGCGCTGGAACATCGCCGCATTCTCGCCCTGTTCGTAGAGCCGGTCGGGCTCCGCCGCGGCGGAGGCGACCAGCTTGCAGCGGTGCTCGTAGAGCGTGTCCACGAGGGTGATGAAGCGGCGGGCCTTGTCGAAATTGTCCGGACCCAGCCGCGGCACGCCATCCAGGATGAGCGAGTGGAAGTGGGTGGAGAGCGCCAGGTAGTCCGCCGGGCCAAGCGGCAGGCCGCAGAGCTGCTCGAAATCCGCCCGCGCCACGCCGCCCACCGCCTGCGGCACCTCGACGCGGCGGCCCAGCACCGTCAGCACCTGCTTCTCGCCATGCGCCTTGCCGGTCAGCTCCTTGAAGGCGGCATCCAGCGCCCGCTCGGCCCGCCCGTCCACCGGCGAGTGCCAGGTGGGCAGGCCCTGGATGCGGCCGCGCCGGTAGTCCTGCGAGGAGTTCAGGTGCAGAACCGCGACGTGCTGCTTGATCAGCGCGATGAAGGGCAGGAAGGCATCCCGCCCCGGGCGGCCCTTGAACAGGTCGTCAGGTGCCGTGTTGCTGGTGGCCACCACCACCGTGCCGCGGGCGAACAGCGCCTCGAACAGCCGGCCCAGGATCATCGCATCGGCGATGTCGTGCACCTGGAACTCGTCGAAGCAGAGCAGCGCGGCTTCGGCGGTCACCTGGTCGGCCAGCGGCGGGATGGGGTCGGTGCCGTCGCCATGCTGCTTCTTCCAGGCATGGATGCGCTGGTGCGACTGCTGCATGAACTGGTGGAAATGGATGCGCCGCTTCCGCGGCACGTCGGCGCAGGCGAAGAACAGGTCCATCAGCATGGACTTGCCGCGCCCTACCTCGCCCACGAGATAAAGGCCCTGCGGCGCGTTGCCCGGCGCTTCCTCCACCGGCTTGCGGCGGAAGAAGCGGCTCATGAAGCCGCCGCCCTCCGGCGTGGGCGGTTCCTGCTTCGGTTCGTAGCCGCGCAGCCTGCGCCAAAGGTCCTGCAGGATCTCGGCGGCCTGCGCCTGGACAGGGTCGGAACGCAGTTCGCCCGCCGCCACCTTCGCACGGTAGGCGGGCAGCGGACCGTCGGCGGAACAGGGCAGGCCCACGGCCTGCCCCGGCTTCATGGGGCCATCCATCGCCATGCGGATTAAAGGTTAATGCGCGACCCGACAACCGGGCATCAGCGGCCTTTTCGCACCGCAGCGTAGCCTTAGGCGCCAAACACTTCCGCCGCTTGCCTGTGCATCCGCACGAACTGCCAGCCGTTAAGCTCCGAAGCAGCGAGGACCACCGCCATGATCGACAAGTCGCAGATCACGCCGCACACCGCCATCGTCGGCTCCGACGGCGTTCATATCGGAACCGTGGACGGGGTGGAGGGCGACTTCATCAAGCTGACGAAGTCCGACTCCGCCGATGGGCGCCACCATTACCTCCCCGCCAGCGCCATCGCGGACCAGGAGGGTGACAAGCTGACCACCCTGATGAACCACACCGCCGCGCAATCCCTGCTGCAGGACAGCCCGGAGGCCGGCGAGCCGGGAAGCAATTTCGTCACCGGCTCCTGAACGGGGCCGAGGATGAGAATTCCTCGGCCCCGTTCCACGGAAAACGGCCCGCCGGGCTTCCCCGGCGGGCCGTTTTCCATGGCGAAAGGGCGGTTCAGCCCTGCCGCTCGACCATCAGCTTCTTGATCTCGCCAATCGCCTGCGCCGGGTTCAACCCCTTCGGGCAGGTGGCGGCGCAGTTCATGATGGTGTGGCAGCGATACAGGCGGAACGGGTCCTCGAGGTTGTCGAGGCGCTCGCCGGTGTATTCGTCGCGCGAGTCGGCGATCCAGCGATAGGCCTGCAGCAGCACGGCCGGACCCAGGTAGCGGTCGCCGTTCCACCAGTAGGAGGGGCAGGCCGTCGAGCAGCAGAAGCACAGGATGCACTCCCACAGCCCGTCCAGCTTGGCGCGCTCCTCCTTGGACTGGCGGCGCTCCTCATCCGGCGGCGGCGGGGTGTCGCTCTTCAGCCAGGGCTCGATGGAGCGGAGCTGGGCGTAGATGTGGGTCAGGTCGGGCACCAGGTCCTTCACCACCGGCATGTGCGGCAGCGGGGTGATGCGGACGTCCTTCTTCACGTCCTCGATCGGCTTCAGGCAGGCGAGGGTGTTCATCCCGTCGATGTTCATCGAGCAGGAGCCGCAGATGCCCTCGCGGCAGGAGCGCCGGAAGGTGAGCGTGGTGTCCACCTCGTTCTTGATCTTGATCAGCGCGTCCAGAACCATCGGGCCGCACTTGTCGAGATCGATCTCGTAGGTGTCGTAGCGCGGGTTCTCGCCGGTATCCGGGTCGAACCGGTAGATCTTGAAGCTCTTGACGTTCTTGGCGCCCGGCTCGGCCTTGAAGGTCTTGCCGGCGCCGATCGTCGAGTTCTTCGGAAGCGTGAAAGTGGCCATGGTGTCCCCGCTCCTTGCTCAGTACACGCGCGGCTTGGGCGGGAAGACCTGGACCTCGTTGGTGAGGGTCCGCATCTTCACGTCGCGGTAGTCGAGCGAGACTTCGTACTTCTCGTTCACCCGGGCGAGGGTGTGCTTCATCCAGTTCTGGTCGTCGCGCTCGGGGTAGTCCTCGTGGGCATGGGCGCCACGGCTCTCGTGCCGCGCCTCGGCGCCCACCACGGTGGTCAGCGCGTTGCCGATCAGGTTGTCCAGCTCCAGCGCCTCCATCAGGTCGCTGTTCCAGATCAGGCCCCGGTCGGCGATGCGGATGTCGCTGTAGCCCTGCGCCACCTTCGCCATCTTCTCCACGCCCTCCTTCAGCAGCTCGGAGGTGCGGAACACGGCGGCATGGGTCTGCATGGTGCGCTGCATCTGCCCGCGCAGCTCGGCCACCGCGGTGCCGCCCTTGGCATGGCGGACGCGGTCCAGCCGGTCCAGCGCCATCTCGCCGGCCTTGGGCGGCAGCGGCGCCTGGCTGGCGCCCGGCTTGATGGTCTCGGCGGCGCGCAGCGCGGCGGCGCGGCCGAACACCACGAGGTCGAGCAGCGAGTTGGTGCCGAGCCGGTTGGCGCCGTGCACGGAAACGCTGGCCGCCTCCCCCACCGCCATCAGGCCGGGCACCACCCGGTCCTGGTCGGTACCGGTCGCGGCCAGCACCTCGCAATGGATGTTCGTGGGGATGCCGCCCATGTTGTAATGGACGGTGGGGAGCATCGGGATCGGCTCCTTGGTCACGTCCACGCCGGCGAAGATCTTCGCGGTCTCGGAGATGCCCGGCAGCCGCTCGTGCAGCAGGTCGGCGCCCAGGTGCTCCAGGTGCAGGTGGATGTGGTCCTTGTGCGGGCCGACGCCCCGCCCCTCGCGGATCTCCATGGACATGGCGCGGGAGACGACGTCCCGGCTCGCCAGGTCCTTGGCGGTCGGCGCGTAGCGCTCCATGAAGCGCTCGCCCTCGGAGTTGGTCAGGTAGCCGCCCTCGCCACGGGCGCCCTCGGTGACCAGGCAGCCCGAGCCGTAGATGCCGGTCGGGTGGAACTGCACGAACTCGTTGTCCTGCAGCGGCAGGCCGGCGCGCAGCACCATGCCGCCGCCGTCACCCGTGCAGGTATGGGCGGAGGTGCAGGAGAAATAGGCGCGGCCGTAGCCGCCGGTGGCCAGCACCACGGTCTGCGCCCGGAAGCGGTGGATGGAGCCGTCCTCCAGGCACCAAGCGACGACGCCGCGGCAGGCACCCTCCTCCATGATCAGGTCGAGCGCGAAATACTCAACGAAGAACTCGCACTGGTGCTTCAGCGACTGCTGGTAGAGCGTGTGCAGGATGGCATGGCCCGTGCGGTCGGCGGCGGCGCAGGCGCGCATCGCCGGGGTCTTGCCGTAGTCCTGCATGTGGCCGCCGAAGGGCCGCTGGTAGATCCTGCCGTCCTCGGTCCGGCTGAAGGGCACGCCGAAGTGCTCCAGCTCGATGATCGAGGGCACCGCCTCGCGGCACATGTACTCGATGGCGTCCTGGTCGCCCAGCCAGTCCGACCCCTTCACGGTGTCGTACATGTGCCAGCGCCAATCGTCCTCGCCCATGTTGCCGAGCGCCGCGCCGACGCCGCCCTGGGCGGCGACCGTGTGCGAGCGGGTGGGAAAGACCTTGGTGATGCAGGCGGTTTTCAGCCCCGCGGCGCCCATGCCGAAGGTGGCGCGCAGCCCGGCCCCGCCGGCGCCGACGACGACCACGTCATAGGTGTGGTCCACGACGCGGTAGGCGCCCGAGGAAGGCCCCGAGGAAGGCATGGTGATCGCGTTCATCGTCCCGATCCGTCCGTCACTTGCGCGGCGCGCAGAGGAGGGCGCCGCCTTTGCAGAAAGCTGTCAGCCTGAAGTTAGGGCGGGGTTGTAGCCTGCAAGCCCCTCACCCCGCCATGCGCGCCGCGCGCCTCAGACCGCGATCTTGAGCACGGCCAGGGCCGCGAGCACGCCGAACAGCGTGCAGGCCGCCTTCACCGCCAGCACAGCGGCCATGCGGGACATCTCGTCGGCGACATAGTCCTCGATCACGACCTGCAGGCCGGAGGCGGTGTGCTGGAAACCGATGGCGATGGTCAGCAGCAGCAGGGTGGCGTTGAACGGGTGGCCAATCCACAGGATGGTGTCGGCGTAGCTGTGCCCGGCGAGGCTCGCCACCGAGATCACGAACCACAGCATCAGCGGCAGCAGCGCCATGGAGGAAATGCGCTGCACCCACCAGTGGTGCGAGCCCTGCTTGGCCGAGCCCATGCCGCGCACGCGCCCCAGGGCGGAGCGCTGGCGGACGGTTACCTTCGAGACGTCACTCATGATCCGCTCCTCAGGCCCAGGCGATGATGGCGATGAACCAGGTCAGCACCGTCATCACGCCGGTGGCGATCAGCACGATGCGGCCGGTCTTCTGGACCGTGGGGATGTCGTAGCCGTAGCCGGAATCCCACATCAGATGCCGCACGCCGGCCAATGTGTGGTACCAGGCCACCGCGGAAAGCCCGAACAGCACCAGGATGCCGATGAAGGAGCTGAAGAACCACTGCGCGGTGGCGAAGGCGTCCGGCCCGGAGGCGGCCGCCACCAGCCACCACACCAGGAACAGCAGCCCGACCGCCCAGATCGTGCCGGTGATGCGATGCGCGATCGACATGCCGCTGGTGATCTGGAACATGTCGTAGACTTGCAGGTGGGGCGACAGGGGGCGGCGGAAGGCCGTCCCGTCCGTGCGGCGGCCCACCATGGTCGCGTCGCGCGCATTGTTCTCAATCGACATGGACCGATCCCGCTCCGCAATTTCCAAACGCCCCGATTCCCGCCGGGGCAGCGGCGGGCGAGGCAGTGGGGCATCTTTTATGGTGCGGTGCCCCGCAGCGTCAACGCGCCCCGGGGCTTTGGGAGCCGCGATGCCCCGGCCGTGGCGGCGGGCGCGCCCCGCCGCCAGGGTTCTCCGGGCCCGCGCTCAGTACCCGTAGCCGCGATAGGCGCCCGGCGGAGGCGCGCCGTAGGGAGCGCCATAGGCGGGCTCGCGCGGGCGCTCGGGCGTGGTCAGCGCGCCGCCCGCCGCACCCACCGCCCCGCCGAGCAGCGCCCCGGTGCCGGCATTGCCCGACAGCGAACCGACGCCGGCGCCCACGCCCGCGCCCAGCAGGCCGCCGCCAACCGCCCGCTGGCCCGGGCTGTAGGGGTCGCCGCAGGCCGCCAGACCCAGCATGACGCCGCCCGCCAGCCCCAGCCGCATGATGGTCTTTCGCATCGCTCGATCCTCCTTGTTTGTTCCTTTGGAACGTCAGGAGGCGAGGGCAGGATGCAGGTCCGCGGCGTGGCGGCGGCATGTCACCCCCGCCACAATCCAACAAGCTTGCGTGAAAGGCCGCGCTTCAGCCCGCCGCCGCGTGCTCCAGCAGGCCGGAGCGCACCAGTTCCTCGGCGATCTGCACCGCGTTCAGCGCCGCGCCCTTGCGCAGGTTGTCGGCCACGCACCAGAAGGCCAGCCCGTTCGGCACCGTCGGGTCGCGGCGCAGGCGCGAGACGAAGACCGGGTCCTCACCGGCGATGTCCGCCTGGGTGGCGTAGCCGCCATCCTCGCGCCGGTCGAGCACGGTGATGCCCGGCGCCTCGCGCAGCGCATCCCAGGCCTGGCGCTCGGTGATCGGCGCCTCGAACTCCACATGCACCGCCTCGCCATGCCCGATGAAGGCCGGCACGCGCACGCAGGTCGCCACCACCTGGATGTCGGGGTCGAGGATCTTCCGGGTCTCGACGGCCATCTTCCACTCTTCCTTGGTGAAGCCGTCGTCGAGGAACTTGTCGATATGTGGGATGCAGTTGAAGGCGATCGGCTTGGTGAACACCTCCGGCGCCGCCGCGTCGTTGACGTAGACGCCGCGGGTCTGGGTGAACAGCTCGTCCATCGCCTCCTTCCCCGCGCCGGAGACCGACTGGTAGGTGGAGACCACCACCCGCCGGATCCGCGCCACCTCGTGCAGCGGCTTCAGCGCCACCACCATCTGGATGGTGGAGCAGTTCGGGTTGGCGATGATGTTGCGCTTGCGAAAGCCCCTCAGCGCCTGCGGGTTGACCTCCGGCACCACCAGCGGCACGTCCTGGTCCATGCGGAACTGGCTGGTGTTGTCGATCACCACGCAGCCGGCCGCCGCGGCGCGCGGCGCGTGCACCGCCGAGACCGAGGCGCCCGGAGAGAACAGGCCGATATCGGTGCCGGTGAAGTCGAACTTCTCCAGGTTCTGCACCTTCAGCACGGTCTTCTCGCCGAAGGAGATCTCCTGCCCCGCCGAGCGTCCGGAAGCCAGCGCGACCACCTCGCTGACCGGGAACTCCCGCTCGGCGAGGGTTTTCAGCATCTCGCGCCCGACATTGCCGGTGGCGCCGACGACCGCGACGCGATAGCCCATCGCTCTCTTCCTTACATTGAAGTGACATTGAAGTGCCCGGCGCCCACGCGGGCGGGCGTGAAAACGGGCTGCCTTACCCCCCGCGCGGCGGCATGCGCAACTGTTTTACGCGGGCGCCCCTTACGCGGGCGCCTCTCCCGCCGGCCCGCCGGCCCGCCGCGGCCGGCCCGGCCCCTTGCGGCACCGCCCCGGCGGCGTACATCTCTGGCCGTGCTGCACCTCATCAAGCTCTGCGTCGGCCCGCGCGACGTGGCCACCCTTCGCACCGGCCAGGAGCGCCGCGCCCGGCTCGACCCGCCGCTCCGGCACCTCACCCGCATGGCCCCGAAGCGGGCCGAGGAGGTGCTTGAGGGCGGCTCGCTGTACTGGGTGGTCGCCGGCTTCGTCTGCGTCCGCCAGCGCATCCTCGACATCCGCGCCGAGCAGGCCTCGGATGGCGCCCCCCATGCCGCGCTGGTGCTGCATCCGGAGCTGATCGCCGTCGCCGCGCGGCCGATGAAGCCCTTTCAGGGCTGGCGCTACCTGCAGGCGGAGACCGCCCCGCCCGACCTTGCCGCGCCCTCCGAGGATGCCTCCGGCATCGCCGCCCTGCCGCCCGAGCTGCGGCGCGAACTGCAGCTGCTGGCGCTGCTCTGAGGTCCCGCCCCCTCCGGCCAGGCCAAAGCTAACGGCGATTTCAGGCACGGCTCATGCAGCCGAGAGGTGCCGTCCGGCATGCTGGCGATGAGGGGCCACGAGATCACGGCTCCCCGCATCAGGAAATCCGCACACATGCTCCGGTCGTTCCGCTTTCTGCTCGCCGCCTTCGCGCTGGCCGCGCCGCTCGCCCTTGCCGGCCTTTCCGGCACCGCCGAGGCTGCGACCCCGCAGCACAGGAGCGCCCGCTCGGCGCAGCACGCGGCGGCGCACACGTCGCACCACCGCCGCCATGCGGCCGTGAAGCACAAGACCCCTTCGCGGCACGCCGCCCGCGCCCGCCGCACCCACCGTCCGGTCGGCTAGAGCATTTTCCGTTCGCACTGGCTCACGGGAAACGCTCTAGCCGTTTGTTTTGACGAGCATCTTCACCCGTCCCGATGATGCCATCGGAACGGGATCTGCTCTAAGGCGCCACACCGGGGGATACTGGGCGGCCGCCTCTTCCCCGGTGAGGCACCGCCCGGTCCGCCGGCTCCCGGAGGGTTTCCCGCGGCAGCGCGGCGTTGCGGGCCGGCAGGAAGATCCTGCCGGCCCGCTTCCTGTTCAGTTGCCCGGCACCTCGTCTTCGCCCGCCTCCTCCTGCACGGCGAGCAGCGAGAGCAGACCTTCCAGCAGCATCGCCGGGCTGGGCGGGCAACCCGGGATCACCAGGTCCACCGGCAGCACGCGGTCCACGCCGCCCGCCACGGCATAGCTGTCGCGGAACACCCCGCCATCCAGCGCGCAGTCACCCACCGCCACCACCCATTTCGGGTCCGGCGTGCAGAGGAAGGCCCGCTGCATCGCCTCCGCCATGTTGTGGCAGGCGGGGCCGGTGACCAGCAGCACGTCGGCATGGCGCGGCGAGGCGACGAAGCGCAGCCCGAACCGCTCCAGGTCATAGACCACGCCGGACAGCGCGTTCACCTCCAGCTCGCAGCCGTTGCAGGAACCGGAATCGACGTGCCGGATGGCCAGGCTGCGCCCCAGCCGAACTTGCGCGGCGGCTTCCAGGCGCTCCGCCAGGGCGGTGACCGTGGCCTCTGCGGGGGACGGCGCCGGCTCGCTCAGCGGGCGGCGGAACAGGCTGCGGATCAGGCTCGGCCAAAGCATCGGAGCGCCCTCGCGGGAAAAGGGGAAAGGCCGCGGCAGGGGATTCCCCCGGAGCCCCGTCGTCCTTCCGCCGGTGCGCGGCGCGGCGGCGGCGTCACAGGTCCACCCCGCTGTAGGAGCAGTTGAACGACTTGTTGCAGAGCGGGAAGTCGGCAACGATGTTGCCCTCCACCGCCACCTCCAGCAGCGGCCATTGCAGCCAGGAAGGGTCGCGCAGAAAGGCGCTGCGGATCAGCCCGTCCTCGCCCAGCGCCATCCAGCACAGCACCTCGCCGCGGAAGCCCTCCACCACGCCCAGCCCCTCGCCGCTCCGCACCGGCAGCGAAACCAGCGTGTCGCCTGGCTCCAGCCGCTCCAGCAGCGCGGCGACAAGCGCCAGGCTCTGCGCCAGCTCCTCCAGCCGGATGCTCAGCCGCGCCTCCACATCGCCCGCCTGCAGCACGGGCACCGTGAAAGGCAGCGCATCATAGGGCGCGTAGGGAAGGTCCCGCCGGGCGTCGAAGTCGCGCCCCGAGGCGCGGCCGACGAAGCCTCCCGCCGCGAAGGCCGCGGCCCAGTCCGGGCGCAGCACGCCGGTACCGGCCAGCCGGTCCTGCAGGCTGGCATGGTCTTCCGTGACACGCCGCAGCGCCGGCATCTCGGCCGCGACCAGCGCCAGCGCCTCGCGGATCGCCGCCACGCCCGAAGGCGCGATGTCGATCGAGACGCCGCCCGGCACCACGCGGTCCATCAGCAGCCGATGGCCGAAAGCCGCCTCACTGGCGCGCAGCACCCCCTCGCGCAGCGCCCCGCAACGGGCATGCGGCCAGGCGAAGGCGGCGTCGTTGCAAAGGGAGCCCCAGTCGCTCAGGTGGTTGCCGATCCGCTCCAGCTCCGCCATCAGCCCGCGCAGCAGCGCCGCGCGTGGCGGCACCGCGACGCCGAGCGCCGCTTCCGCCGCCTGAGCGAAGGCCCAGGCATGCGCCACCGTGGAATCGCCGGAAAGCCGGGCCGCCAGCCGGGCCGCCGAGCGCGGCGACCGGCCACGCATCAGCCCCAGCGTGCCCTTGTGCGCGTAGCCCAGACGCGCCTCCAGCCGGACAATGGCCTCGCCCTGCACATGGAGGCGGAAATGCCCGGGCTCGATGATCCCGGCATGGATCGGCCCGACCGGGATCTGGTGCACCCCCTCCCCTTCGGCGGGCAGGAACTCCGGCTGCGGCGGCTCGCTGGCCTGCGCGAGAGGCCGGGCGGAAAGCGGCGCCGCGAAGCCCCAGCGGCCATGGTCCAGCCAGGGCCGCCCGTCCACCCCGCCTTCGGCGCGCAGGCCCCAGAGGTCGGCGATGGCGCGCTCGAACCAGGAGGCCGCCGGGCGGGCAGGCGAGAGCGCGGGGTAGTTGCCCTCCGCCGCCGTGCTGGCGAGCAGCAGCGAGCCGCCGCCGGACGGACGGAAGGCGGCATGCACGGCGCCGATCTCCGCCCAGAGCGCCAGCAGCTCCAGGTCGGGCTGCTGGCGCAGCGCCCCCGGCAGCCCGGCCCAGGCGGCCGGCTCCAGCTCGCGGCGGAACGGCGTGCGCGCCGTGCCGGAAAGGATCAGGCGGGTGGCGGGGCCGCTCATCCGGCGATCCTCGCGGCGTCCAGCAGCATCCTCAGCAGCGGCGCCGGCAGCGCCAGGCCGAGCAGCAGGGCGAGCAGCAGGTGCAGGTGCAGCGGTGCCAGCGCCGCCCAGGCATCCAGCCGCGGACCGAGCAGGGAAGGCACCGCGCGAAGCGTCACCGCGGCCGGCGGCGGCCCGAGGCCAATGGCCTGCATCGCCTGCACCGTCGCCAGCGCGGCGAGCAGCAGGCCAAGGCCGAGCGGCAGCGCCAGCCAGGGCATCCGCGCCACCGTCTGCTGCATCAGCAGGAACTCGCTGGCGAAAATGGAAAAGGGCGGCAGCCCCGCGATGGCCAGCATGGCCAGCACCAGGGACCAGCCGAGCCGCGGATGGGTCGCCACCAGCCCACCCAGCGCGGCAAGCTGCTGGCTGCCGCGCAGCACCGTCGCCCGTCCCAGGCCGAAAAAGATGGCGCTCTTCACCAGGGAATGGCCGAGCAGGTGAAGCATCCCCGCCAGCGCCGCCGGCCCGCCCAGGCCGAAGGCGAAGGCCGCGAGGCCGATGTGCTCGATGCTGCTCCAGGCGAAAAAGCGCCGCGCATCCCGCCGCCGCCACAGCGAAAGGGCGGCCAGCAGCAGCGAGGCGAGGCCCATGGCCATCATGAGGGCGCCCGGCGGCAGCAGGCCCGGGTTCAGCGCCACCACCGCCTTGGCGCGCAGCACCGCATGCAGCGCCGCGTTCAGCAGCAGGCCGGAGAGCACGGCGGAGATCGCCATGGGTCCCTCGGCATGGGCATCGGGCAGCCAGGAATGCAGCGGCACCAATCCCGCCTTGGTGCCGTAGCCGACCAGCAGGAAGATGAAGGCCAGGGTCAGCAGTCCGGGATCGGCCTCGCGCCCCACCCGCATCAGCATGGAGAAGGAGAGCGCCGCCCCGCCATCACCGGCGAAGGGCAGCGCCGCCATGGCCAGCACGATGGTGCCGAACAAGGCCAGGGCGATGCCGACGCCGCAAAGGATCAGGAACTTCCAGGCCGCCTCCAGCGCCGCCGGCGTGCGGTGCAAGGCCACCATCAGCACGGTGGCGAAGGTGGCGAGCTCGATCGCCACCCACATCAGCCCGAGATTGTCGGCCAGCAGCGCCAGGTGGTTGGCGCCAAGGAAGACCTGGAAGGCCGCGTGGTAGGCACGCCCGGCGCGCGGGCTGAACCCCTCACCGCCCACCGTGGCGGCGGAGAAGCAGGCGGTGGTCAGCCCGACAAGGGCGCCGAGCAGCAGCAGCGGCAGGTTCAGCGCGTCGAGGTGCAGCAGCCACGCGGCCTCGCCCTGGCCTCGTGGCAGCGCCAGCAGGCCGAGGGCCAGCAGGAAGCCGGCCAGCGCCAGAGCAATGTTCAGCAGCGCCGCAAGCCGCAGCGAGGGAATGGCCGCCAGCGCCGCGCCGCCCAGGAAGGGCAGCGCCACCAGCAGCAGGGGCAGGGCGAGGTCCGGCGGCATCCAGGCGCTCATGGGCGCTCCGCCTCGGCGCGCTCGCCGCGGTGGCGGTGCAGCAGGGAAAGGTCCAGGCTGGCGAAGCTGGCACGCAGGTGGAAGGCGAAGAAGCCCGCCATCCCCGCCAGCACCAGCACAAGCGCGGCGGTCGAGAGCTCCACCACCAGCGGCAGCCCCCGCACCCCGGCGGCGGCCAGCACCAACCCGTTCTCCAGGCTCAGCAGGCCAATCACCTGGCTGATCGCCTGCCGCCGGGTGATCATCATCAGCATGCCCAGCAGCACGACGGAAAGGGCCATCGCCAGGTCCTCCCGCGCCAGGGCCCCGGCGCCGGTGGTGGCGGGCAGCACCACGAGGATGGCCAGCGCCACCAGCCCCACGCCGACGATCAAGCCGGCCCCGATGCCGAGCGCGGGCTCAACGCTGCGGTGCAGGCCGAAGCGGCGCACCAGCGCGCGCAGCGCCAACGGGATCAGCACCGCCTTGGCGGTAGCGGCGACGAGAGCCGTCACGTAGAGCCCCGGCGCGCCCTGCGCCCAGCCCTGCCAGGCCACGGCCAGCGCCAGCGCCGCGCCCTGGGCGGCAAAGGTGCTGATCACCGCGCTGATGCGCCGCTGGTAGAGCAGCAGAAAGGAAAGCAGCAGCACGGTTCCGGCCAGCAGGTGCGCCACGTCATAGGAAAGCTGCCCGAAGCCCATGCCGCGCGCCCCTCAGGCCAGGCCGGTGGAGAGGAAAAGGAACACCGCCCCCAGCAGCGCCAGCAGCAGCGCCGCGCCGAGGAACTCGGGGACCCGGAAGACACGCATCTTGGCGATGACGCTCTCGAGGATGGCCAGCGCCACCGCCAGCAGGCCGAGCTTGATCGCCCAGGCCAGCAGGCCGAACAGCCAGGCCAGCGGGCCCGCATCGGCCGGCGCAGTGCCGAAGGGAAGGAACAGCGCGGCCAGCAGGCTCAGCCACAAGGCCAGCCGCAGCGCGCCCTGCATTTCCCACAGCGCGAGTTGCCGGCCGGAGGATTCCAGCAACATCGCCTCATGCACCATGGTCAGCTCCAGATGGGTGGCGGGGTTGTCCACCGGCAGGCGGCCGTTCTCGGCCAGCGCCACCGCCAGCAGCGCCAGCGACGCCAGGCCGAGGGTGACGCGCAGCCCCACCATCCCCTCCTGCAGCAGGCTGCCGACGGCGTCCAGGTTGGTGGTGCCGGCGAGCATGGCGAAGGCCAGCACGGCCAGCATGAAGGCCGGCTCGGTGAAGGCGGCGAAGCTCATCTCGCGCGCCGCGCCGAGGTCGCCGAAGGCGGTGCCGACATCCATCGCCGCCAGCGCCAGGGCGAAGCGCGCCAGCGCCAGCAGCCCGGCGATCAGGATCAGGTCCGCCATCGGCGCCAGCAGCATGCCATGCGTGAAGCCCGGCACCAGCGCCGCCGCCGCCGCCGTGGCGCCCAGGGCGGCGTAGGGCGCGGCCAGCGAGACCACCGAAGCGTTCTCCGCCAGCAGCGGCTGCTTGCGCAGCAGCTTCAGCAGGTCGCGCCAGGGCTGGAGGGGATTCGCCCCCTGCCGGCCCATCAGCCGCGCCTTCAGCCAGCGCACCAGCCCCACCAGCAAGGGCCCGACGGCCAGCATCAGCGCCAGGTGCAGGAGCTGGGCGAGGAGAGAGGGCAGCAGCGTCACTGCGCCACCCCCGCGCCAAGCCAGGCCAGCAGCGCCAGCAGCGCGACCAGCGTGCTGAAGCTGAGGCCAAGGAACTGGCGGATGGTCAGGTCGCGCAGCCGCTCCGCCGCGATGGCCAGCGCATCCCGCAGCCGCAGCAACGGGCGGAGCAGCGCCGGCAGCACGGGATCGTGGAAGCCGCTTTCCAGTTGCGCCGCCTCCGTGCTGCCGGGCGGCGGGCGCCGCACGGCCTCGCGCGCCGCCAGCAGCGGGGTGCCCAGCATTCGGCGCAGCGGCTGGGCGAAGCCCGCGGCGCTGGCCTGGGTGGCAGGGTCGCCGAAGGGCAGATGCGCCGGCGGGGCGATGAAGCCGCCATCCCACACCGGGCCGCGCGCCGCCGGGCCTGGCGACAGGTGCCGCACCAGCGCCACCAGCCCGAACAGCAGCAGCGCCAGCACGACGGCCAGCGCCAGCGGCCGGTAGCCCGAGCCGGAGGCCGAGGGGCCGACCAGCCAAAGCGAGGCCTCGGCGACGCCGTCATGCCCGCTGATCCGCGCCACGGCGGGCGCGCCGAGCGCCAGGAGCGCGCCCGGCAGCAGGCCGACCACCGCCACCAGCCCGGCCAGCCCCATCAGGGCGGCGCGGCTGACCGGATGGGCATCCTGCGCGCCCAGGGTACGGGGCGTGCGCGGGCGGCCGAGAAAGGTGAGGCCCCAGAGGCGCAGCATCGCCACGGCCCCCAGCGCGGCGGACAGCGCCGCCACCGCCGTGCAGGCGGCCACCAGCACCTGCAGGCCGAGCGCCCCCACCCGCCAGGCGGAGAGCAGCGCCTGCAGCAGCAGCCACTCGCCGGCAAAGCCCGCCAGCGGCGGCAGCGCGGCGGCCGCGGCGGCGCCGGCCAGGGCGCAGGCCGCCACCACAGGCATGGCGTGGATCAGGCCGCCCAGCCGGTCCAGATGGCGCGCGCCGGCGCCATGCTGCACCTCGCCCGCGGCCAGAAAGAGCAGAGTCTTGAACAGCGCATGGCCCAGCGCGTGCAGCAGCGCCGCCCCCGCCGCCAGCGCGGCGAGCGGCCCGAGATCGGCCGCGCGCAGCATTGCGGAAAGGCCGAAAGCCATGGCGACGACGCCGATGTTCTCAATGGTGGAGCAGGCCAGCAGCGTCTTGCTGTCGGTTTCCTGCGTCGCGCGCAGGGCGCCGAGCAGGGCGGAGGCCGCGCCCAGCACCAGCAGCGGCACGCCCCAGCCGAGCGGCTGGGCCGGCCCGCCAAGGTCCAGCGCCAGCCGGGCGATCACGTAGAGCGCCACCTTGGTCATGGCGCCCGACATCAGCGCCGAGACATGGCTGGGCGCCACAGGATGCGCGACGGGCAGCCAGCCATGCAGCGGCACCAGCCCCGCCTTGGAGCCGGCGCCGAGCAGCACCAGCACCATCACCATGGCCGCCACCCAGCCCTGTGGCGGGGCGGCGCGCATGCCGGCGAAGGAGAGGTCCCCGGTGAGGCCCGCCAGCAGCCCCACGGCCGGGATCAGGCAAGCGGCCCCAAACAGCGCGAAGCCGAGATAGAGCCGCGCCGCCGCGCGCTCCGCCTCGCCCCGCCGAGCCGCGAGCAGCGCCCAGGAAGCAAGCGACATGGCCTCGAAGCCGAGCAGCAGGGTGAAGCCGTCGGCGGCCAGCAGCGTCAGCGCCATGCCGGCGAGGAACAGCGGATAGGGCACCAGCCGGCGCGGGGACGCGGCGGCCTCGTGCACCCAGGCATAGAGGCCGCAGGCGACGCCCACCAGGCCGAGCAGCAGCAGGAACCAGGCGGAAAGCCCGTCCAGCGCCAGGGTGAGCGGCGCCCAGGGCGGACCCACGGGAAGCAGCAGCACGCCGCCGCCGCCGAGCGCGAGTTCCGCGACCGCCAGCAGCGCGAAGCCGGCCGAGGCGGCGATCCCGCCCCCATGCACGAGCCGTGCGCCCCTCCCGGCCAGCGCACCGAGCGGCGCCAGCAGCAGGAGGCCGAGCAGGAGGAAGGCGAGTGCCACGGTCACGGTGCGCAGGATAGGCAGAGCCCTGCCGGGCCGGAAGGCGCAATCCTGTCAGCGGCGTTCCGGCCACGCCCCGTCGCGGTTCCGGCGGCGGTTGCGGCGCAGCGAGGCCGGAAGCGCCGCCTCCGCCGGATGCTCATCCTCGCGCCCGGCCTAGAGCATCTCCAGCGGCTGCTTGCGCTTGGGCGGCGGAAAGGCGGAGTCGAACTCGGCGAGGTCCTCCGGCGTCAGCACCACCTTCCAGACGTCGGCATTCTCGCGCAGATGCGCCTCGTCGGACGCCTTGGGGATGCTGATCACCCCGCCTCCGCGGAGCGTCCAGGCCAGCGCCACCTGCGCGGGCGAGATGCCCTGCCGCGCCGCGATCCGCTTCAGCGCCGGGTGCCGCAACAGGTCGCCGCCCTGCCCCACCGGGGAATAGGCCATGACCGGCATCTTCAGCCTGGCCGCGAAAGGCAGCAGGTCGAATTCCACGCCACGCGCTTCGAGGTTGTAGAGCACCTGATCGGTGGCGCAGCCGGAAAGGGTGGAGCCAAGCTCCTCCAGGTCCGACACGTCGAGGTTGGAGACGCCCCAGCGGCGGATCTTGCCGTCACGGACCAGTTTCTCCATCGCCTCCACCGTTTCGGCCAGCGGCACGCTGCCGCGCCAGTGCAGCAGGTAGAGGTCGATCACATCCGTTCGCAGCCGCTTCAGGCTGCGCTCGCAGGCCTCCGGCAGCCGGCTGCGGGAGGCGTTCTGCGGATAGGCCTTGGTGACGAGGAAGACCTCGTCCCGCCGGCCCGCGATCGCCTCGGCCACCACCTCCTCGGCGCCCCCCTCGGCATACATCTCCGCCGTGTCGATCAGGGTCAGGCCGAGATCGAGGCCGAGTCGCAGCGTGCGGGCCTCGGCGGCCCGGTCGGAGCCTCGCTCGCCCATCTTCCAGGTGCCCTGGCCGAGCGCGGGAACGCTGGTTTCATCCGGAAAGGTGACAGTGTTCATGGCAAGCTCCCGATGCCCTTCTTATCTTGCGCCCCATGCGCACAACCGCCACCACCCTGCCGACGATCGCCGCCCTCGCGCTGCTGGCCGCCGTGCCGGCGCAGGCGGCACCCGACCAGTTCGGCCCCTGGATCCTGAACTGCGCCGCCGACCCCATGACGGACCAGTCCACCTGCCGCATGACCCATGCGCAGCCGGTGGAGCCTGCCACGGAGCACATGCCCGCCCTGGCGCTGGAGGTCGCGCCACGGCGAGGCCTGCTGGTGCCGGTGGTGACGGCGCGTGACCTCAACCTGGAAGGCGCGCTGCGCGGATTGCTGGCGCTGGCCGGCACGGCGCAGCTCCGCTTCCCGCCCAACCCGCTGTTCGAGATGCCCTGCGGGCTGGAGGGCAGGTCGGTGGTCTGCGCGCCACGCCCGGAGGATGCCGCCCGCGCCGCGGAGGAACTGCCCAAGGCCGAACAGGTGCTGGTGCGCGTTCTCGGCTTCGGCAGCGCCACGACCGAGTCCCCGCCGCGCGAGCTGGCGCTTTCGCAGACTGCGGCGGCGCTCACCGCCTTCCGCGCCGAGGTGCCGCCCGAGCAGGCCGAAACCCCGCCGCCCGCCTTCAACCTTCGCGAGATGATCCAGCGCCTGCAACGCTTCTTCTTTTCGCCGCAGTAGCGCGCGCCTGCCGTTCCGCGGCTTCGGAACCGGGTGGCCTTGTTGTGCGCGTGGTGGTCATCGCCCCTGCCGCCATCATGCCGCCGCTCGAATGCCGCAGGAAGTGCCGGCGCGTGAGGAAGCCCGGCAGGCGCTGTGGGCCGCCGCTGCCCATGGTCATCATGATGCGTCTCCCCAACTGGCGCGGGGCGGCCGGTCACCGCCCCGCGGGGTGAACAAACGGACAGGTCAAGGGTTGCGGGCTCCCGCCCCCGCACCGGGCGCAGCGCGGGATCAGCGGCGGGCCGATGGTGCCACCGGTCCGGCGCGGCCAGTCCTGGGGGAGTTCCGGCAGCCGCGTCGCGCCGCCGCCAATCGGCGGCGGCGGACCACCGGCAGCCGCCGCGGCGCCTTTCCCTGGCGCGTCAGCGCCGCAGCCAGCGGCGGAGCCGCTCCGGCGCCTCGGCCATCGCCGCCTCCGCGCCGCAATAGGAGAAGCGCATGAAGCGCCGGCCGCGGGCGGGGTCGAAGTCAACGCCCGGCGTGGCGGCGATGCCGGCCTCGGCCAACATGCGCGCGGCGAAATCCACGCTGTCGTTGGTCAGGTGGCTGACATCGGCCCAGAGGTAGAAGGCGCCGTCCGCCTCGGCGAGCCGGTCGAGGCCGGCGGCGGGCAGGCCGGCCAGCAGCGCGTCGCGGTTGCGGCGATAGGCGGCCTTGTTGGCCTCCAGCTCCGCCGTGCAGTCGAAGGCGGCCTCCGCCGCCACCTGGGAAACGTGCGGCGCGCTGATGAACATGTTCTGCGCCAGGCACTCCACCGGCCGGACCAGGTCCTCCGGCAGCACCAGCCAGCCGATGCGCCAGCCTGTCATCGAAAAATACTTGCTGAAGCTGTTGACCACCACGGCGCTCGGGCTGAAGGCGGCGGCGGTGCTTTCCGGCATCCCGTAGGAGAGGCCGTGATAGATCTCGTCGGAGATCAGCCGCACCCCATGCTCGTGGCACCAGCGGGCGATCGCCGCCAGCTCCTCCGGTGAAAGCATGGTGCCGGCCGGGTTGCAGGGCGAGGCGACGATCAGCCCGTCCGGCCGCGGGTCCAGCGCCTCCAGCATGGCGATGGTCGGCTGGAACCGCGTCGTGGCGTCGCAGGGCAGCTGCTGCGGCACCATGCCGAGGGCGGTCAGGATGTTCGCATAGGGCGGGTAGTAGGGCGCCGCCATGGCGACGCGGTCGCCCGGGTCGAAGGCCGCGAGGAAGGCGAGCGGAAAGGCCCCGGAGGCCCCCACCGTCACCGCCACCCGCTCCGCCGCGACGGCGGTGCCGTATTTCTCCCCGGAATGGCGGGCGATGCGCTCGCGCAGGGAGCGCAGGCCGAAAGCCTCCGTGTAGCCCATCGGCGCGCCGGCCTGGAGGGCGCGGACCGCCGCCTCGGCCGCACCGCGCGGCGCGCCGGTGGAGGGCTGGCCCACCTCCATGCGCAGCACGCCGGGCGCGCCGGGCGGCAGGCTCAGCGCGGTGGCATTGGCGGCGGCGATGACGTCCATCACCAGGAAGGGCGGCGCCTCGGCGCCTCGGCCGGTCTTGAGCATGGGGATCGTCCCGGAAAGGCAAGGTCGGGGGGATGAATTCCCCCGAACCCCCTTCTTTTTTTGTCAGTTTGGCGCTGCGCGTTCCACCAGCACGGGGAACTCGGAGAAAAAAGACGGGGGCCCGGGGGAATTCCTTCCCCCGGACTTTTTTTACTGTCCGCCGATCAGCGCCAGCCCGAAGCCGCGAGGGTCGGCGGCGGCGGTGCAACGGCTTTCACTGCCCGGCAGGTAGCGCGGGCAGCTGATGGCGTTGGCGCTTCCCGGCGCGGGGACGGCAGCCACCGCCTCAGCGACCGGGGAGCCGTTCAGCAACGCCCGCGCCGCCGGCAGTGCCAGCGCGATCGGCGCCGCGCCCTGCCCGGTGGCGGCCCCGGCATAGCGGAAGGCGCGCAGGTTGGCGTTGTAGGCGAGGGCGGCGGCGAGCAGCGGCGGCTCCACGCGGCCGCGGTTGGGCGCGGCGGCCATGACGAAGCCAAGCTGCGGCACCACGCGCCCGGTGCCGAACAGGTTGTTCAGCGTGAAGGCGCAGGAAGCGGCGTTGCCGTCCTTGTCCAGCGTGACAAGGCTCGCCGAAGCCGGCAGGGCCGGCACCGGCCCGTCCAGCGGCGGCGGGTTGGCGAGCAGGCTGGCGGCCTCTCCGCCGCGCTCGCGCCAGGTGCGCGAGACGGCAAGGCCGCGCTGCGAGGCCGCGTCCACGCCGGCGCCGGATTGCAGGGCCTGGAAGGCGGCGGCGCCGGCCAGCCCGCCATCGGCCGGCAGCGGCAGAAAGGCGAGCAGGTCGGAGCCCACCCGCATCTCCAGCGGCTTCGCCACCACGGGCACGGCCGGGCGCAGGTCCTCCAGCGTCAACGGGCCGCCGGCCCGGGCCGAAAGCTCCACGAGGCGGCGCGCCATGGCGCCCTGGTAGAGATCGCCCACGCCGGCGACGCGGAGCGCGGAAAGCGCGCCGCCGAGATCGGGCTGCACAAGCTGCTCGCCCTCGGCCAGCGGCTGGCCGTTGGGACCGGTGAAGACGGCGCGTGCCGGCGGATCGGCCAGCAGCGGCCCGGCCACCGCCGCGAGGTCCTGCGCCAGGGCGCGGGAGGTGGTGGCGCCGAAGCGGGCCAGTTGCTCGGCGGGCGCCATCAGCTCGTTGAAGGGGCGGCCCGGCAGGCGCGTGTGCAGGGCGAAGAGGCCGCGCGCCAGCATCGGCACCGCCGCCGGCCGGTCGCCCACCGGCCCGGCCGGAGAGGGAGCGGTGGCAGGAAAAAGCACCGCCTCGGTGCTGCCGCGCTCACGGTTGAAGACCAGGCAGGCGCCGCCGCCGCCAAGCCCCGTGCGGGAAGGCAGCGTCACCGCCATGGCGAAGCCGGCCGCCACGGCCGCGTCCACCGCCGTGCCGCCGGCGGAGAGCACCTCGCGGCCGACCAGCGCGGCGCGCGGTTCATCCGCCACCACGCCGCCGAGGAAGCCACGCACATGGCCCTGCTGCCCCTCGGGCGGCGCGTTGCTGCCCACCACGCTGTTCACCGCGCTGCCGACGGTGCCGCAGCCGGAAAGGCCGAAAAAGCCGGCCGCCAGCAAAGCAGGCCAGGATGATGGCCGCTTCCGCCCGCCCCGGGCTAGGCCGCCGGCCATGCGAAGCCTGTCGGCCCTGTTCCGCGCGCTGCTGCTCATGCTGGCGTTCTTCACTCCGTTGCTGCTCGTCCGGGCCGTGCGGGGCCGGCGAGGGAACCAGGGCGGCTGCGGCGTCCCGGTGATCGGGGGCGCCGAGACGGAAAGCATGACCCGCGACTTCCCGCACCCTCCGCTCCGCGCCGCCAGGATGGATCCAGGGGCGCGGAACAGGGGGGTGCGCATTACGCTGATCCAGAACCGGGCCATAAACGCCTTCGTCACCACCGGCAACCGACTCTTCATCCATACGGGCCTGATCCGGCGGGCTGATTCGGCGGCGGACCCGGCGGGCGTGCCCGGCACAGGAGAGCGGTCCCATGGCCGGCGGCCATCTGGCACGGAGCTTGGAGCCGATGCGGCCCGCCATGCCGCGGAGGCGGCGGCGTGCCGGGCCACCCTCCCCCACCTTCCCCTCCGGCAATGGCCGGAGCGGGGGTCGGAGCAACCGCTGAGCCGCCCGCGGGGCCGGATGACCTTTGTTCAGGAGCGCATCGCCGGCACATGCGCATGTGATGGTGGAGTTCGGCACGCCCACGCTAGAGCATTTTCCGTTCGCTCTGGCTCACGGGAAATGCTCAGGCCGTTTGTTTTGATGAGAATCTTCACCCGTCCCGACGATGCCGTCGGAACGGGATCTGCTCTATTGCCCGCGGCAGCGGGAGGCCAGCTTGGCGCTTGACCGCGAGGCCGGCTTCGCCTCGCATCCGTCGGACGCGGCGCGGGGACGGCCCGGGCGGAGAAGGCCCGGCCGCGCCGCGGGCGCCGCATCCGCGCGAGGCGGTGCGGCCGGGAAACCCGATGCCGGAACGGCGCGAAGCCGAACGGGCCCAACGACGGAGACGAAGACGACGTGATGCGAACCCGGTTCAAGGCGACGCGGCTCGCCCTCGGCGCCGCCCTGCTGCTCGGCACGGCGCCGCCGCTCGCCGCGCAAGCGCTCTCCCCGCAGGCACTCTCCCCGCAGCAGCGGGAGGAGGTGGTGGGTATCCTGCGGGAGGCGCTGCGCAAGGACCCCTCCATCCTGCGCGACGCGCTGGTGGCGCTGCAGCAGGCGGAGCAGGACGACCGCAGCGCCGGCCAGCGCGCCGCCATCGCCGCGCACGAGGAGAAGCTGCTGCGCGACCCGGCCGATCCGGTGAAGGGCAACCCGCGCGGCAACGTCACCATCGTCGAGTTCTTCGACGTCCGCTGCGGCTACTGCAAGGCGCTGCACCCCACGATGGAGGCGCTGCTACGCGAGGACCCGCAGGTGCGGGTGGTCATGAAGGACCTGCCGATCCTCGGCCCCAACAGCGTGCTCGCCAGCCGCGCCCTGCTGGCGGCGCAGCGGCAGGGCAAGTACGCGGCCCTGCAGGATGCGCTGATGCGGCTGCGCGGCGAGCCGACCGAGGCGGCGTTGCAGGCGGAGGCGCAGCGCGCCGGGCTCGACTGGCCCCGCCTGCAGCGCGACATGCAGGACCCGGCGTTGAAGGCCCGCCTGCAGGACCATGTGGCGCTGGCCCAGGCCCTCGGGATCGAGGGCACGCCGGCGCTGATCGTCGGCGGCAAGCTGGTGCCGGGGGCGGTGGACCTGGCGACGTTGCGCCAGCTCGTGGCCGGGGCGCGGCAGGCGGGAAAGCCCGGCTGACGCTCGCGCCGCCGTGCGGTTGCCCATCCCGCCCCCGCGTATAGAGTGTTTCCGGGAGACAAGCGGGGAGATGGCCGTGGCGGCGCAGGGAGATGCGCCTCCGGGGGCGGGCCATGCATCGCGGCCTGGTTGCGGGGGAGTCCAGACGTGAGTGAGGCAGCGGCGCCGGACTTCCTGCCGCACTTCCCGGTGCAGCTTCCGGTGCCGGACCTGCGGCCCTGGCTGCGCGGCAACCTGCTGGAAGGGGCCTGGAGTTTCACCGCCGCCGCGCCCGGCCCGCATGTCGTGCTGGTCAGCCTGATGCATGGCAACGAGTTCGCCGGCGCGCTGCTGCTCGCGCGCTGGCTGGAGCAGGGGCTGCGGCCGGCGCGCGGCCGGCTGACGATGGTCTTCGCCAACCCCGCCGCTTTCGCCCGCTTCAACCCCGCCGATCCGACGCTCAGCCGCTTCCTCGACGAGGACATGAACCGCGTCTGGAGCGACCGCGTGCTGCAAGGCCACCGCCGCAGCCGCGAGCTGGACCGGGCGCGCGAACTTTGCCCGCTGTTCGACAGCGCCGACCTGCTGCTCGACCTGCACAGCATGCTCTGGCCCTCCGACCCGCTGATCATCACCGGCACGCCGCGCCGCGCCCTGCGGCTCGGGGCGAAACTCGGCATTCCGCCGCTGGTGGTGGCGGACGAGGGGCACAGCACCGGGCTGCGGCTGATCGATCGCCCCGCCTTCGCCGATCCCGCGGGGCAGCGGACGGCGCTGCTGGTGGAAGGCGGCCAGCACTGGGCGCCGGCGACGCTGGAAACGCTGGAAGGCTGCGCCACCGCCCTGCTGCGCGAGAGCGGCTGCCTGGACCTGCCGCCCGCGCGCGCCACCTGGCCCCCCCGCGTCGCGCAGGTGACGCGCACGGTGGTGGCGCGCACGCATGCCTTCGCCTTCGTGCAGCCCTTTCGCGGCGGCGCCGTGGTTCCCGGGCGCAACACGCTGCTGGCGCTGGATGGCGAGGCCGAGATCCGCACGCCGCACGACGATTGCCTGCTGGTGATGCCGAGCCCGCGCACCATGCGCGGCCACACCGCCGTGCGGCTGGCCCGCTTCCTGGCGCCCGACGAGATCTGACCCGTCCCTCCTGCCGGCGGTAATTGCAGACAGTTGACATATGGGGCAGCCTGATCGCCACGGCACTGGAACGGTGCCACGGGGGAGCGGACAGGAATGACCATCGGATCACGCATCGCCGAACGGCAGGACCGCGTCGCACCGGCATTGGCGGAGCGCGCCGCGAAGCTGCCGGCCGCCAATATCGGCGACGTCATGAACCGCATGCAGGCCATGCGCGGCGGCTTCCAGCCCTATGGCGGGCGGCGCAGCGTGGCCGGCCCGGCGCTGACCGTGCGCGTCCGCCCCGGCGACAACCTGATGCTGCACCGTGCGATCGACCTGGCGCAGCCGGGCGACGTGGTGGTCTGCGACGGCGGCGGCGACCTGTCCATCGCCGTCGCCGGCGACCTGATGTGCAGCCACGCCGCCGCCCGCGGCATCGCCGCGCTGGTGATCGACGGCGCGGTGCGCGACATCAGGGAACTGGCGGCAATGCAGCTCGGCGTCTGGGCGCGCGGCGCCACGCCGGCCGGCCCCTACAAGGACGGCCCCGGCGAGATCGGACATCCGCTCGCCTGCGGTGGCCTCGTGGTCAGCCCGGGCGACCTGATCGTGGCGGACGAGGACGGGGTGGTGGTGGTACCGCTCGCGGCCGCCGAAACCGTCATCGTCGCGGCCGAGGCGCATGCCGCCAAAGAGGCGGCCACCACCGCCGCCATCCGCGGCGCCGGCTGGGACCGCGCCTGGGTCGAGGAGACGCTGGCCGCCAAGGGCTGCACGGTGGTGCGCTGACGGCGGCGGACAGGGAAGCCGCCATGCGCGCCGCCGCCGAAAGCGTCCGCCGGCAGATCACCGGCATCCTGCTGGCCTGGGGCATGGACCCGGACTTGGTCGCCACCACGGCCGAGGCCATGGTGCAGACCGACCTCATGGGCATCGACTCGCACGGGCTCTCGATGCTGATGATGTACGAGAAGCTGCGCGACGGCGGCCAGCTCAACCTCCAGGCCCGCCCGCGCGTGGTGCGGCAGAACGCCTGCACGGCGCTGGTGGATGGCGGCGCAGGGCTCGGCCATCCCGTCGCCGCCATGGCGATGGCGCTGGCGGTGGAGAAGGCGCTCGCCGCCGGCATCGGCGCCGTCGGCGTGTTCAACTCGCACCATTTCGGCGCCGCCGGGCACTACGCCCGCATCGCCGCGCGGCGCGGCCTGCTGGGCATGGTGATGACCACCGCGCGGAGCATCACGGCGGTGCCGGCGCGCGGCGCGGTGCCGATCCTCGGCACCAACCCGATCGCGCTCGCGGCGCCGGACGCGGAGGGCGAGCCGGCCTTCGTGCTGGACATGTCGAGCACCACCGTCGCCGCCAACAAGGTCAAGGTCTACGACCTCAACGGCAAGCCGATGCCGGCGGGCTGGGTGGTGGATGGCGAGGGCCGCCCCGTCACCGACGCCGCCGAGGCCATGGCCTACCTCCACAAGCGGGCGGAAGGCGGGCTGACGCCGCTCGGCGGCGCCGTCGAGACCGGCGGGCACAAGGGCTACGGCCTCGGCGTCATGGTGCAGATCCTGGCCGGCACGCTGACGGGCGGCGCCTTCCCTTTCCTGCGCAACCGCACCGCGCCACCCGGCGCACCGGACAATATCGGCCATTTCTTCCTGGCCATCGACCCCGCCGCCTTCCGCCCGCCCGCCGAATTCCACCAGGACCTCGGCGAGTTGCTCGGCACGCTGCGGCAGACCCCGCCCGCCCGCCCGGACCAGCCGGTGCTGATCCCCGGCGACCCCGAGCGGATGGAGCACGCCGCGCGTAGCGCCGGGGGCATCCCGGTGCCGGAGAGCCTGGTGCGGCATGTGCGCGACATCTGCGCCCGCTGCGGCGCCGAATACGTGCTGGAAGACATGCCGGGCGCCGGGCACGCGGGCTGAAAGGGAAACACGCGAATGCCGCCGATCACTCCCCCCGCCCGCCTCGCCTTCATCGGCCTCGGCGTGATGGGCGCATCCATGGCCGCCAACCTGGGGCGCGCCGGCTTCGGACTCGCCGTGCACAACCGCAGCCGCGGCAAGGCGGCGGCGCTGGAGGAGGCGGGCGCCACCTGGGCCGCCACGCCCGCCGAGGCCACGCGCGGCGCGGCCGCCATCGCCCTCTGCCTGCCCGACACGCCGGACGTGGAAGCCGTGCTGTTCGGCCCCGGCGGCGTCGCGGAGGCGCTCGCGCCCGGCATGGTGGTGGTGGACTTCTCCAGCATCGCCGCCAGCGCCACCGCCGGCTTCGCCCGCCGGCTGCGGGAGGAGCGCTGCGCCTTCCTGCTGGACAGCCCCGTCTCCGGCGGCCCGGCCGGCGCGCGGGACGGCACCCTCACCTGCATGGTCGGCGGCGAGGCGGAGGCCTTCGAGGCCGCGCAGGCCGTTTTCGCCGCGGTCGGGCGCAGCGTCACGCATCTCGGCCCGGCCGGCGCGGGGCAGGTCTGCAAGTCGGCCAACCAGCTCATCATCAGCGGCACGATGCAGGTGGTGTTCGAGGCGCTGGCGCTTGGCCGCAAGGCGGGGCTCGACCCCGAGGCGATGCGGCAGGCGCTGCTCGGCGGCTCCGCCCGCTCGGCGGTGCTGGAGGCGCATGCCAGGCGCCACATCGAGGGCGCCACCCAGCCCGGCTTCCGCGCCGAGCTGATGCGCAAGGACATGCGCCTGGCCCTCGGCGCCGTGCGGGACCACGGCGTCTTCGCGCCCGGCACGGCCATGGCGGCGCAGATGCTGGAGGCGCTGGTCAACAGCGGGCGCGGCGGGAAGGATTCCTCCGCGCTGGGCGAGCTGGTGGCGGAGCTTTCGGGACTCACGTGAAACAGGCGGAAGCCGGGGGAGAATGAGGGACTCTCCTCCGATCCGCCCACGGGAAGGATCGCGGGCAAGGCTGGAGGAGAATGAATTCTCCCCCAGGCCCCCTCTTCTTTTTTTTTAACAGTCTGTTGCGCGGATGGTGTGGGTTCGCGCCGGGGCTGGAGCAGCCCCGGCGACCGTCTCTGCAGGGATCATCAGCCGGTGCCTTCGCCTCAGGCGGAGCCAAAGCCTGACAGAAAAAAGATGGAGGTTCGGGGGAATTCCTTCCCACGACCTTTCTCTCACCCTGGCTCGCCTTCGACCGGCGGAAAGCCCAACGACGCCATGAAGGCGCCGATGGCCGCGGTCGCCTGCTCCACCCGCGCCGCGTCCACGCCCTTGGCGACCAGCGCCACGCCGTTGCCGGTCGGCCGGTAGTAGGGGTAGGAGCCGATGTCGATCTCCGGGAACTCCGCCTGAATGCGCCCGAGCCCTTCGGCAAGCTGGCCCTCCATCAGCCCGTTGGCGTGCAGCGCGCGCGAGATCACCGGCGCGCCGCCCTTCAGCTTCGGCGCCAGCCCCTCGAACATTGCCTGCATGATGCGCGGCACGCCGGCCATGACGTGCACGTTGCCGATGATGAATCCCGGCGCGATGGAGACGGGATTGTCGATCAGCGTGGCGCCGCGCGGCATGGTGGCCATGCGCTGCCGGGCCGTGTTGAAGTCGCCGGGCGGGTTCTGGCGCGCGTAGTGGGCGGCCAGACGCTCCCAGGCCTCGGGATTCGGCTCCCAGGGCACGCCGAAGGCGGCGGCGATGCATTCGGCGGTGATGTCGTCATGCGTGGGGCCGATGCCGCCCGTGGTGAAGACGTGGTCAAACTTCGCCCGCACCTCGTTGACGGTGGCGATGATGGTTTCCCGCACGTCGGGGATGACGCGCACCTCGCGCAGCGGGATGCCGATCTCGCCGAGCCGCGTCGCCAGGAACTTCAGGTTGGCGTCCTGGGTGCGGCCCGAGAGCACCTCGTTGCCGATGATGAGCAGGCAGGCGGTGGGATTCGTCACAGGCAGGCTCCTCGTCCGGCCAGAGCGGCCTGGCGCATCATCGTCCCCCGTCGCGCCGCCGGGAAGGGTGCGCGCGGCGGCGCCGATTTGCCTATCTTTTCAGGGCGCGCGCGTGCTGGAGTCGCATCCTGGCCCGCTGCGGAGCCGCCATGGGATCGGACCTCCTGTATTTCGCCGCCGTCGGATTCCTGGCGCAACTGGTGGATGGTGCGCTTGGCATGGCCTTCGGCCTCATCTGCTCCTCCAGCCTGTTGGCCTTTGGCCTGCCGCCGGCGGTCGCCAGCGCCGCCGTCCATACGGCCGAGATGGTGACAACGGGCCTTTCCGGCCTTTCGCACCTCTACCACCGCAACGTGGAGAAGCGGCTGTTCCTGCCGCTGGCCGTGGCGGGCGTGCTGGGCGGCGTGACCGGCGCCTTCCTGCTGGTCGGCCTGCCGGAGCACGCCATCCGCGGCTTCGTCGCGGCCTACCTCGTCTGCATGGCGCTGCTGATCCTCGGGCGAGCCCTCGGCCACTTCCAGCTGACCGGACAGCCGCCGCTGGTGCCGCTCGGTGCCAGCGGCGGCTTCCTGGACGCGGTGGGAGGCGGAGGCTGGGGGCCGATCGTCACTTCCACCCTGCTGGCCAGTGGTTCCGACCCACGCCGGGCGATCGGCTCGGTGAACTGCGCCGAATTCTTTGTCACCGTGGCGATCTCGGCGACGCTGCTGCTGCACCTGGACATCAGCCAGCTTGGCCGGGTGGTGCTGGGGCTGATCCTGGGCGGGGCGCTGGCGGCGCCGCTGGCGGGTTATCTGCTGCGCATCATGCCGCAGCGCGCGGTCCTCGGACTGGTGGCGCTGGTGGTCTCCTTCCAGGCCGGGCTCGCCATCTGGCGGTTGCTGCGGGCCTGAGGGAGAGGGGCGCCGCCCCTCCCCCAATAGTCAGAGCAGGTCGCGCAGCAGCGCCACCAGCGGCTTGTCGGCGGGCGGCATGGCGTAGTCCGCCAGCTTGTTCGGCCGCACCCATGCCAGCGCCTGTCCTTCCCGCGCGGTGACGCTGCCTTCCCAACGGCGGCACAGGTAGAGCGGCATCAGCAGGTGGAAGCGCCCGGCGTCATGGCTGGCGAAGGTGAAGGGCGCCAGGCAGGCCGCCGAGACGTCAATGCCGAGTTCCTCCCTGAGCTCGCGGATCAGGGCCTCCTCCGGCGTCTCGCCAGGGTCGAGCTTGCCGCCCGGGAACTCCCAGAGGCCCGCCATCGGCTTGCCCTCCGGCCGGCGGGCAAGCAGCACGCGGCCATCGGCGTCGATCAGCGCGCAGGCGGCGACCAGCATCATCGGCTTGGAGTCGGGCGGCGCCGGCTCGGCCAGGAGGGGCGGCTCGGGCAGCGGCACAGGGGCCGTCAGGTCCTCGCGGCCGCCCTCGAACAGCAGCACCGGCAGCTTGGCGCTCCGCGCGAGGAACTGCGCCTCGCCCCGCCCGCTCTCCGCGAGCCCGATGCGCCGCAGCACGGCGGCGGAGCGGGCATTCTCCTCCAGCACATGCGCGAAGATGCGGTCCAGATCGAGATGGGCCAGCCCCCAGCGGGCCAGCCGCCCGGCGGCCTCGGCGGCGACGCCGAAACCCCAGAAGCGGCGGCCCACCCAGTAGCCCAGCTCCGCCCGGCGGGTCTCCGGCTGCCGGGTGAGGCCGACGCAGCCGACCAGCACCTCGGTATCGCCGTCCTGGCCGACAATGGCCAGGTGCCAGGCGGCGCCTTCCGCGAGCTGACGGTGGGTGGAGGCGATCCACTCATCCGCCAGCTCGCGCGGATAGGGGAAAGGAACGCGGCTGAGCCAGCGCACCACGTCCCAGTCGTTGATGAGCCGGTGCAGGTCCGGGGCGTCCTCGGGCTGCAGCAGGCGGAGCGTCAGGCGCTCGGTTCGGAGAGGCGCGAAATCGGCCGTCATGCGGGGAGGTCCGGACCCCGTGGCGCGCTGCGCCACGGGGCCGCGGGCTTCAGCGCTTCCACCAGCCACGCTTCCGCGGGGCGCCCGGTGCGGCTTCCACCAGCACCGGCTGCACGGGCGGCGTGGCCTGCGGCTGCTCCGCGGATGCGGCCTCCGGCGCCGTTCCGGCCGGTTCGGCAGCGGGCGCGGTCGGCTGCTCGGCGGCCGGGGACGCAGCCTCGGCTGCCGGTGCCTCGGCTGCCGGTGCCTCGGCTGCCGGTGCCTCGGCTGCCGGTGCCTCCGGCGGAACCTCGGCGGAGGCGGCCTTGGCGCGGCGGGGGCGGCGCGGCTTGGCCGGCACCGCCTCCTCCGCCACCGCGGCTTCGGCCACCGGCGCCTCCGCCGGAACCTCGGCGGCGGCCTTGGCGCGGCGGGTGCGGCGCGGCTTGGCCGGCGCCACCTCCTCCGTCACCGGCGCCTCGGCTGCCGGTGCCTCGGCTGCCGGTGCCTCCGGCGGAACCTCGGCGGCGGCGGCCTTGGCGCGGCGGGTGCGGCGCGGCTTGGCCGGCGCCACCTCCTCCGCCACCGCGGCCTCGGCCGCGGCGACCGTCCCGGTCACCGCCTGCTCCGGCGCCACTGCGGCCGCGGAGGCGGCCTCAGGCGCCGGCTCCGCTTCCCTCGGGGCAGCCGCGGGCTGCGGCTCGACCGCCGGCCCAGGCTCGGTCACCGGCGGCGCCTCGGTTGTCACGGGCGCGACCGCCGCCACCTCGGCCTCCACCGGCGGCAGGGCGGGCGGCCTGGCGGCCGCGCCATGCTGGGCCGCCTCCTCCGCCGCCGCCATGGCGTCGAAGATGTCGTCCAGCGTGCCGGCGAAGGGGTCGGCTGGCGTCGGGCCGGCATAGGTCGGGCGCGGCTGCTCCGTCCCCTCGCCAATCCGGCGGCGGCCGCCGCGGCGGCCACGGCGGCGCGGCAGGCGCCGGTCCTCCTCGCCCTCCGGCACGGCCTCGGGCGCGCGCTCCGGCTCGGCGGCGGCGGACGCGGTGGCCTCGGCCTCCTCCTCCTCGCCTTCCTCCTCGGCCTCGCCGGTATCCGCCTCGGCGCCCTCGGCGCCCGGCGCACCGGTCATCTCCTCGCGGCGGCCACCACGGCGGCGGCGGCGGCGGCGGCGGCGGCGCTCGCCATTGCCGTTGCCGCGCTCCTCCTCGCCCTGGCCTGCGGGAGCCTCGCCACTGACCTCGGCCGGCTCGGCGGCCGGTGCCTCGGGCACCGCGACCACCGGCTCGGGCTCGGCCTCCGGCGCGTAGTCCATGCGCAGCGCGGCCGGCGCGGCCGCGACCGGCTCGGCGGCGATCGGCGCGCGCGTGCGCTCGATCTGGATGGCCGGGCCGTGCAGCTGCGCGTCCGGCTCGAACAGCACCGCCATGCCGTAGCGCGCCTCGATCTCGGAGAGCCGGTCGCGGCGGCGGTTCAGCAGGTGAATGGCGATCTCCGGCGCGATGCGCACGCAGATCTCCGAGGCCCGGCGCTTGGCGCCCTCCTCCTCAATCTGCCGCAGCACCTGCAGCGCCGAGCTTTCCGGGCTGCGGACGATGCCGAGGCCCTGGCAATGCGCGCAGGTGATGAAGGAATGCTCGGTGACGGAGGGGCGCAGCCGCTGGCGGCTCATTTCCAGCAGGCCGAAATGGCTGATGCGGCCGACCTGAATGCGGGCGCGGTCGTTCTTCAGCGCCTCCTTCAGCCGGCGCTCCACCTGCGCGTCGTTGCGCGACGACTCCATGTCGATGAAGTCGATGACGATGAGGCCGGCGAGGTCGCGCAGCCGCAGCTGCCGGGCGATCTCCTCCGCCGCCTCCATGTTGGTGCGCAGCGCGGTGTCCTCGATGTGCCGGTCGCGCGTGTTGCGGCCCGAGTTCACGTCGATGGCGACCAGCGCCTCGGTCTGGTTGATGACGATGTAGCCGCCGGAGCGGAGCTGCACGATCGGCGACATCATCGCGTCGAGCTGCGCCTCGACGCCGTGACGGGCGAAGAGCGGCACGCCGCCATCGCGGTAGAGCCGGATCTTGCGCTCGTTCTGCGGCATCAGCATCCGCATGAAGTCGCGCGCCTGGCGGTAGGCGCCATCGCCCTCGATCTGGATGTCCTCGATGTCGCGGCCGAAGAGGTCGCGGATCGAGCGCTTGATGAGGTCGGCTTCCTGGTAGATCAGCGCCGGCGCCACCGACTCCAGCGTGCGCTCGCGGATGTCGTCCCACAGGCGCAGCAGGTACTCGCAGTCGCGCAGGATCTCGGGCTTCGGCCGGCCGGCGCCCGCGGTGCGGACAATCAGGCTCATGCCGCGCGGCATGCCGAGCTCCTGGATCACCTCACGCAGGCGCTTGCGGTCGGCGACCGAGGTGATCTTGCGCGAGATGCCGCCGGCGCGCGGCGAGTTCGGCATCAGCACGGAGAAGCGGCCGGCGAGGCTGATATAGGTGGTCAGCGCCGCGCCCTTGTTGCCGCGCTCCTCCTTGACGACCTGCACCAGCATGATCTGCCGCCGGCGGATCACCTCCTGGATCTTGTAGTGGCGCAGGAAGCGCGGCGGGATGCGGCGCTCGCCGCGCACCTCCTCGGCCTCGTCCTTGTCGCGCCCGCCCAGCGTCTCGGGGGCCGGGCCCTCCTCCTCGATCTGCACGCCGTCCTGCGGCGCGGCGGCCTCCAGCTCCTCCGGCGAGGCGGAGCGGGTCTCGCCGCGCATCGCCATCGGCTGCGAGCGCGGCTTCACCTGGCCCGGCTCGATCTCGCGCGGGTGCTCGGGCTCGTAGGATTCGCTGAAGCTGGAAGCCGGCGCGGCCTGGACGCTCCCGGAACCGGCGAGGTCGGCGTCGGCGACCTGTTCGATGGCGGCGGCGACGGCCTCCGCCTCGGCGTCGCTCACCTCATCCTCGTCATCCTCGTCCTCGGCGGCTTCCTGGGCCTGCATGGCCAGCAGCCGCTCGCGGTCGGCGACGGGGATCTGGTAGTAGTCGGGATGGATCTCGCTGAAGGCGAGAAAGCCGTGGCGGTTGCCGCCGTATTCGACAAAGGCGGCCTGCAGGCTGGGCTCCACCCGGACCACCTTGGCCAGGTAGATGTTGCCCTTCAGCGGCCGCTTGTTCTCGGACTCGATGTCGAATTCATCGATCCGGTTGCCGTCCAGCACCACCACCCGTGTTTCTTCGGCGTGGGATGCATCGATCAGCATGCGCTTGGTCATGTATCGGAATGCTCCGGGCCACCGGCGCGATCGCGCTGCCGGCGGCGGCAATAAGTGGGCAGGCCCGAGGCAGCGGGGTCGCGCACAGGCGGCTTGGCGTGCAGTGTGCCATGCGGCTCTGGTTCCGACCTCTCGTCTCGGCGGGCCACGCCCCGAAGGGGGGCCCTTGTTGAGCGCGCCGCGCGCAGGCCCCGGAAGCGCGCCTCTGGCATCGCGGTGCGACCTCCATCGGACACGAACGGGCCAGCGGCAGGCGCGGGCTGGAATGGCCGGCGATAAGGCCGGGGCCACCCTTCCGCGCCATGGTCTCCGCACCGATGGAGCGGGCTGCACGGCCCTGGCGAAGCGGGAATAGGCACCCCGGGTCAACGGGGGCGATCCCTTGCCAAGTCCTTCGGGCCGCGCCGGAGCCCAGCCCACCGCGCAGCGGAAAGGCCAGCACAAGGCCGGGCGGCCGCGCCCGGAACCTCCACCGGCAACGTTCGCCGCCGGGGCAAGTCACCATAGGCGCCCCCCTCGCCTTCCACAAGCTATTGCTGCACCG
Source organism: Teichococcus coralli (assembly GCF_009829925.1). Classification (GTDB taxonomy): domain Bacteria; phylum Pseudomonadota; class Alphaproteobacteria; order Acetobacterales; family Acetobacteraceae; genus Pseudoroseomonas; species Pseudoroseomonas coralli. Next base: position 18,354 of record NZ_SNVJ01000021.1, on the reverse strand, counting down.
GGATGTTACATGAAGTAATCCCGTGATCCCCTTCTCAGGCCATGATAAAGCCTGCGCTACCCGGGATGGCCGCGCCGTGGGGACGGCGTGGCGGGCCGCGTCGGCGGCCTTTTCCGGCAGGAGCGGCGCGGCCGGGAAGCCGGCCACGCCAGAGGTGCCGCGCGGCAGGGGGAAACAGCCGCCGGCACTGGGCCACCGCGATGCAGGGGGAAGTCGCACAATGTCTCTCGCACCCCAAAGGCGGCAGTTGCTGCAGATGACGCTTGGGCTGCTGGCGGGGCTTTCCGGCCTCACGCCCGCGCTGGCCGAGGCTGCCGTCACCGCCGCCCAGCTTCAGCGGGCGGAGCGCCATGCCCGCCTGACGCTCGATCTCAGCGCCGCCGCCACTTGGCGGCTGACCGCGCAGACGCGCCCGGCCCGGCTGGTCCTGCACCTGCCCGGCACCGCCTGGCGCGGCCCGCTGCGGCTGGCCGGCGCCGGCCCCGTTCGGCAGGCCCGGTGGGACGCGCCGAACCGCCGCCTGCTGCTGGACCTCAGCGGCCCGGTTTCCGTTCCGCGCGCCACGGCGCAGGGCGACGGGCTGCTCATCGAGATCGCGCCCGGCACCGCGGCCGGCTTTGCCCGCCTGGCGCGCGGCACCATCGCGCAGGGCCGCGCCGGCGGTTCCGCCACCGCCTCCCGTACCCTGCCGCTGGTCGTGATCGATCCCGGGCATGGCGGCAAGGACCCGGGCACCATCGGCGCCAGCGGCACCTATGAGAAGCGCATCACCCTGCCGGCGGCGCTGGAGCTGAAGCGGCAGCTGGAGGCCGGCGGCCGCTGCCGGGTGGCCCTGACCCGTTCGCGGGACATCTTCATCCCCCTCGACGGCCGGGTGGAGTTCGCCCGCAAACGGCAGGCGACGCTGTTCATCTCCCTGCATGCCGATTCGGCGCCGGGAGCCCGCGGCGCCAGCGTCTATACCCTTTCCGACCGCGCCTCGGACGCGCTTTCCGCCCGACTGGCACAAACCCAGAACCGTGCCGACGCGGCCGGCGGCCTGCACCTGCCGGAGGTCTCCCCCGAGGTGGAGCGCATCCTCTACTCGCTGGTGCGGCAGGAAACCAAGGTCGGCTCCGCCCGGCTGGCGCAGTTCGTCGTGGATGAGCTGGGCGAAAGCGTGCCGCTGCTGCCGAACACCCACCGGCAGGCGGCCTTCGCCGTGCTGAAGGCGCCCGACGTGCCGAGCGTGCTGGTGGAAATGGGCTTCCTGAGCGACCGGCGCGACGAGGCGGCGCTGAAGCGCCCGGCGCACCGCGCCCAGGTGGCCAAGGCCCTGGCCCTTGCCGTCAACGGCTGGCTGGCGCGGCACCAGGCGGGGCTGGTCAGCACCGGCTGACCCGAAGGGAAAGGAACCGAGGGAGAATGAATTCTCCCCCGGAACCCCCTCTTCTTTTTTTCGGTTTTCCGTGCCTAGCCGCACGTAGTCGCGCCGGACCGGAAACCGCTCTCGCGACTGCAGGCGGAGGCGCTGCCAAAAACACTCTGGCGGTGAGCCGACCTGAAAGCTTGAAAGAAAAAAGAAGAGGGCTCGGAGGAATTCCTTCCCCCGACCTTTTTCCCGTCAGCCCTGGCGGCCGTGGCAGTGCTTGTACTTCTTGCCCGAGCCGCAGGGGCAGGCGGCGTTGCGCGGCGTGCGGTACCAGGTCGAGGGATCCCGCGGATCCACGCCCTCCACCTCGCGGGCCACGGCCGGCGCGAAGGCGGGATCGGCAGGCGCATGCGTCCAGGGGTCGCCGGCGGCGCCGGCCATGTCCGGCTCGGGGTGGCGCATGTCGGTCACCATCACCGGCTCGGGCTCCGGCAGCGGCGCGGCGGGGCTGATCTGGATGCGCAGCAGCAGCGAGGTCACGCGCTCGCGCAGCTCGTCGAGCATCGTGTTGAAGAGGTTGAAGGCCTCGCTCTTGTACTCGTTCAGCGGGTCGCGCTGACCATAGGCGCGCAGGCCGATGCCCTGGCGCAGGTGGTCCAGGTTGAGCAGGTGCTCCTTCCACACCGCGTCGAACACCTGCAGCAGCACCGACTTCTCGACCGCGCGCATGAACTCGGGGCCGATATCGGCGGCGCGGGCGGCGGCGGCCCGGTCGGCCTCCGCTTCGAGGCGCTCGCGCACCGCCACCTCGTCGATGCCCTCCTCCTTGCCCCAGGCCTCGATCGGCAGGTCGAGGCCGAGGCTCTCATGCACCTGCCGCTGCAGGCCCACGAGGTCCCACTGCTCGGGATAGGCATTCTCCGGGATGGCCTTGGCCACCATCGCGGCGATGGTCTCGCGGCGCATCTCCTCGACCGTCTCGGAGACGTCCGACGCCTGCATGAAGGCGCGCCGCTGGGCATAGACCTCCTTGCGCTGGTCGTTCATGACGTCGTCGTACTTCAGCAGGTTCTTGCGCGTGTCGAAGTTGCGCGCCTCGACCTTCTTCTGCGCCTTCTCCAGCGCCCGGTTGATCCAGGGATGGATGATGGCCTCGCCGTCCTTCAGGCCGAACTTCTGCAGCATCCCGCCCATGCGGTCGCTGCCGAAGATGCGCATCAGGTCGTCCTCGAGGCTGAGGAAGAAGCGGCTGGCGCCCGGGTCGCCCTGGCGGCCGGAGCGGCCGCGGAGCTGGTTGTCGATGCGGCGGGATTCATGCCGCTCGGTGCCGACCACGAAGAGGCCGCCGGCCTGCTTCACGACGGCCTCGTCGCGCTTCACCTGCTCAAGGACCTGCGCGAGATGCGCCTCCCACTCCGGCCCCTCGCGCGGCCCGTCGAAGCTCGCCTCGGCCAGCATCTCGGCATTGCCGCCGAGTTTGATGTCGGTGCCGCGGCCGGCCATGTTGGTGGCGATGGTGACGCCGCCCGGCCGGCCGGCCTGCGCGATGATGCCGGCCTCCTGCTCGTGGTAGCGCGCGTTCAACACCGCGTGCGGCACGCCCTCCTTCTTCAGCAGGGCGCTCAGCAGCTCGGACTTCTCGATCGAGGTGGTGCCGACCAGCACGGGCTGCTGGCGCGCCTGCGCCTCCTTCACCAGTGTCCCCACCGCCGCGTACTTCTCGCTGGCCGAACGGTAGACCTCGTCGTCATTGTCCTGACGGATGACGGGCACGTTGGTCGGGATCTCGACCACTTCCAGCTTGTAGATCTCGGCGAACTCGTCCGCCTCGGTGGCGGCGGTGCCGGTCATGCCGGAGAGCTTGGGGTAGAGGCGGAAGTAGTTCTGGAAGGTGATCGAGGCCAGCGTCTGGTTCTCGGGCTGGATCTCGACATGCTCCTTCGCCTCCAGCGCCTGGTGCAGGCCCTCGGAATAGCGCCGGCCTTCCATCATGCGGCCGGTGAACTCGTCGATGATGACGAGCTTGCCCTCGCGGTTGACGATGTAGTCCACGTCGCGGGCGAAGAGCGTATGGGCACGCAGGCTCTGGTTGACGTGATGGACGAGCGTGACGTTGTGGAAGTCGTAGAGGTCGCCCTCCTCCAGCAGCGTGGCGGCGCGCAGCATCTGCTCCACCGTCTCGGCGCCCCCCTCGGTGAGGGCCACGGTGCGCAGCTTCTCGTCCTTCTCGTAGGTCTCCTTGTCCTTCACCAGCTCGGCGACCACCGCGTCCACCTTGCGGTAGAGGTCGGAACTGTCCTCGGCGGGACCGGAGATGATCAGCGGGGTGCGCGCCTCGTCGATGAGGATGCTGTCCACCTCGTCCACGATGGCGTAGTTGAAGTCGCGCTGGACCATCTCGTCCAGGCGGTACTTCATGTTGTCGCGCAGGTAGTCGAAGCCGAACTCGTTGTTGGTGCCGTAGGTGATGTCGCGCGCATAGGCCTCGCGCCGCTCGCCGTCGGTCAGGCCATGCACGATGACGCCGCAGGTCAGGCCCAGGAAGTTGTAGAGCCGGCCCATCTGGGCGCTGTCGCGGCTGGCCAGGTAGTCGTTCACGGTGATGACGTGCACGCCCTTGCCCGCCAGGGCGTTCAGGTAGACCGGCAGAGTGGCGACCAGGGTCTTGCCCTCGCCGGTCTTCATCTCGGCGATGCGGCCGGAATGCAGCACCATGCCGCCGATCATCTGCACGTCGAAGTGGCGCATGCCGAGCACCCGCTTCGAGGCCTCGCGCACCGTGGCGAAGGCCTCGGGCAGCAGGTCGTCCAGGCCCTCGCCCTGGGCCAGGCGCTCGCGGAAGCGGGCGGTCTGCCCGCGCAGCTCCTCGTCCGACAGGCCCTCCACCTGCGGCTCCAGAGCCGCGATGGCGGGCAGCCGGGCGCTGAACTGCTTCAGCACGCGGTCGTTCGAGGTGCCGAATACGGCGCGGGCGAGGCGGGCGAACATGGGGCTGCGATATTCTCCGTGGGCCGCCCTTGCACCGGCGCCCGACCGGGAGAGGCCACCATGGGTGGCGCCGGGGTCGGGGAGAGCCGGGGTCATCCGGCGGGCCGGACGGATGGCGGGCAACAGGCTGCGTCACGCGCACAGATAGGCGGGGGCCGCGCCAGGGTCAACGAAACGCCGCATGACAGGCCGGAAACCCGTCCGGCGGGGCGGTCACACTCCGTCACCCCCGCATGATTGTGAGCCCCAGGCCGATCAGGCATCTTGAACCGTCCAGCCGCAAAGGCAAATCCCGCGAATGCGCTTCACCGTCCTGACCCTTTCCGCCTTCCTGACGGCCACGACCGCCATGGCCCAGACCCCGGGGGCGCCCACCCCCGCCCCGGCACCGGCCCAGCCCCCGGCGGCCGCACCCGGCGCCGAGAACCCGGTGGTCGCCCGCGTGGATGGCGAGCCCCTGCACCTCTCCGACGTGCAGGCGGCCCTCAACCAGCTTCCCCCCGACATGCGCGGCGCGCCGCTGCCCATGCTCTTCCCGCTGATCCTCGACCAGCTCATCGCCCAGAAGGCGCTGGTGACGGCCGCCCGGTCCCAGGGGCTCGACCAGGAGCCGGCGGTGCAGGCGGCCATCCGGCGCGCCGGGGAGGAGCAGCTCCAGCAGGCCCTGCTGCGCCGCGAGATCGCCCCCGCCCTGACCGACGAGGCCCTGCGCAAGCGCTACGAGAAGGAGGTTGCCGGCAAGGCGGGCGAGGATGAGGTGCACGCCATGCACATCCTGCTCGGCAGCGAGGCGGAGGCGCGCGCCGCCCTGGCCGAGGCGCGCAAGCCCGGCGCCGACTTCGCCGCCCTGGCCAAGCGCCTCTCCACCGGCCCCTCCGCCAAGCAGGGCGGCGACCTCGGCTTCTTCAAGAAGGCCGACATGGTGCCCGAGTTCGCCGAGGCGGCCTTCGACCTGAAGGCGGGGGAGATCAGCAAGGAGCCGGTGAAGACCCCCTTCGGCTGGCATGTCATCAAGGTGGTCGAGCGCCGCACCGCGCCGGCGCCGAGCTTCGAGGAGAGCGAGGAGTCGCTGCGCCAGGCCGCCTTCGAGGAGGCGGTGAACGCCGCCGTCGAGAAGTACCAGGGCGCCGCCAAGGTGGAGCGCTTCAACATGGACGGCTCGCCGCGCCCGGCCGCGCCGGCCACTCCCTCGCTGCTGGACGGCGCCACCCCGCCGCCCGCCCAGCCCAGGCGCTGAGCCGGGGGGGCCGGGGACGCATCTTCTTCCCCGGCCCGCTTCAACCGGCGCGGCCTTTGCGGTAACGCTTCCGCGCTCCAGTGGAAGGACGTCGCCCCATGGCCGGTAAGGACCTGCCCGTCTCCCCTCTCGCCGTTCCCATGCCGGAGGTGCCGCCGGTCGCCGGCGTGCGCCTCGGCGTGGCGGCCGCCGGCATCCGCTACAAGGGCCGCAACGACCTCACCTTCATGGAGTTCGCGCCCGGCACCACGGTGGCCGGCGTGTTCACCCGCAACAAGTGCCCGGGCGCCCCGGTGGATTGGTGCCGCGCCGCGCTGAAGGGCGGCAAGGCCCGCGCGCTGGTGGTCAATGCCGGCAACGCCAACGTCTTCACCGGCAAGCCGGGCCGCGACGCCGTGCAGGCCAGCGCCGAGGCCGCCGCCGCCCTGGTGGGCTGCAAGCCGCGCGAGGTCTTCCTGGCCTCAACCGGCGTGATCGGCGAGACGCTGCCACACGAGAAGCTGACCGCCGCCCTGCCCGCGCTGCACGGCAAGCTTTCCGAGAATGGCTGGGCCGAGGCCGCGCGCGGCATCATGACCACCGACACCTTTCCCAAGGCCTGCGTCCGCAAGGCCGAGATCGGCGGGGTGGAGGTGACCATCGCCGGCATCGCCAAGGGCAGCGGCATGATCGCGCCGGACATGGCGACCATGCTCAGCTTCATCGCCACCGACGCCAAGATCCCGAGCGCCGCGCTGCAGGCGCTGCTGAAGAAGGGGGTGGATGCCAGCTTCAACCGCACCACGGTCGATTCCGACACCTCCACCAGCGACACGGTGCTGCTCTTCGCCACCGGCCAGGTGAAGCACCCGCGGGTGCCGGCCGAGGGCGGAGCCATGCTGCGCGGCTTCGCCAGGGCGCTGAACGAGCTGCTGCTCGACCTCGCCCTGCAGGTGGTGCGGGACGGCGAGGGCGCGCAGAAGCTGATCCGGGTGGACGTCACCGGCGCCACCACCACCCGCTCGGCGCAGAAGATCGCCATGGCCATCGCCAACTCGCCGCTGGTCAAGACCGCCATCGCCGGCGAGGACGCCAACTGGGGCCGCATCGTCATGGCCGTGGGCAAGGCCGGCGAGCCGGCCGACCGGGATCTCCTCTCGGTGGCCGTGGGCGGCACCTGGATGGCGCGGGAAGGCGGCGTGGTGCCGGGCTATGACGAAGCGCCCGTGGTCGCCCACATGAAGGGCCGGGAGATCGAGATCGCGGTGGATATCGGCCTCGGCCGCGGCAAGGCTGCCGCCTGGACCTGCGACCTGACCCACGGCTACATCGACATCAACGGGTCCTACCGCAGCTGAGTTCCGCCGGCGGCCGTTTCGAGATGCAGGCGGCGCCGGAAGGCACCGTCTGCAGCCTGGCCTTTCCGGTGGAGTGAAGGCGCGGCCTAGGCCACGCCGTGCCGCCCCATCTCCAGGAACTTCTCGCGCCGGCGTGCCCGCAGCGTGCCGCCGTCCAGCGCCAGCAGCGGCTCCAGGAACTCCCAGACCTTGTCGCTCACCGCCTGCACCGTTCCCGTCGCGTCCCGATGCGCGCCGCCGAGCGGCTCCGGCACCACGGCATCGATCAGCGCCAGCCGGCCAAGATCCTGCGCCGTCAGCTTCAGCGCGTCGGCGGCGGTGCTGGCCTGCGCGGCGTCGCGCCAGAGGATGCTGGCGCAGCCTTCGGGGCTGATCACCGAATAGATGGAGTGCTCCAGCATCAGAATGCGGTCGGCGGCGGCCAGCGCGATGGCGCCGCCCGAGCCGCCCTCCCCGATGATGGTGGCGACAAAGGGAACCGGCGCATCGAGGCAGGCCTCGATGGAGCGGGCGATGGCCTCGGCCTGCCCGCGTGCCTCCGCCTCGACGCCGGGAAAGGCGCCGGCGGTGTCCACAAAGGAAAGGAGGGGCAGGCCGAACCGCCCGGCCAGCTCGATCAGCCGGCGCGCCTTGCGGTAGCCCTCGGGGCGCGGGCTGCCGAAGTTGTGCTTGATGCGGCTCTCGGTGTCCGTGCCCTTCTCGATGCCCAGCACCATCACCGCATGGCCGCGGAAGCGCCCCAGCCCGCCGACCACCGCCGCGTCGTCGGCGAAGGCGCGGTCGCCGGCCAGCGGCGTGAACTCGTCAATCAGCGCCTCGATATAGGTCAGGCACTTGGGACGGTCGGGGTGGCGCGCCACCTGGGCCTTCTGCCAGGGCGTCAGCTTCGCGTAGGTGGCGGCGAGCAGCTTCTCGGCCTTGTCGGACAGGCGGCCGACCTCCTCGGCCACGTCGATTCCGCCCGCATCCGTGGTCCGGCGCAGCTCCTCGATCTTGCCTTCCAGCTCGGCAAGCGGCTTCTCGAATTCCAGGAAGTGACGCATCGCGATTCCGTATCGTGGCTCGCGCCAGAAAGAAAGCAGGCGGCGCGCGGCGCTGGCCTAGCGCAAGCCGGGCGCCGTGGCCAGGGGGAGGCGCGCCCCCGGCGGCGGGGAGGGCGCGGTCCGCCGGCCCGAAGTTCCCCCGCCGCCGGCACCCCTCAGGACGGGCGCTCCTCCGGCGCCGCCGCAGCGGCCAGCGGATGGTGCGCCTCGACCAGCTGGCGCAGCCGCTCCTCCATCACCCGCGTGTAGATCTGCGTGGTGGCGATGTCGGCATGGCCCAGCAGCATCTGCAGGGCGCGCAGGTCGGCGCCCCCTTCCAGCAGGTGGCTGGCGAAGGAATGCCGCAGCACATGCGGGCTGACGCGCGCGGGGTCGAGCCCGGCGGCCAGCGCCGCCTCCTTCACCAGCGTCACCAGGCTCTGCCGCGTCAGGTGTCCGGAAGCGCCGTAGGAGGGAAACAGCCACTTCGAGGGCTTCGCCGGGTCCTGCAGGGCGCGTGCGGCGGCGCGGGCGCGGCCCGAGACCGGCACCAGCCGCTCCTTCCCGCCCTTGCCGCGCACCAGGATCAGCGGGCTTTCCTCGGCCAGGGCGGTGGCGGGCAGCCCGACCAGCTCGCTGGCGCGCAGGCCGGAGCAGTAGAGCAGCTCCAGCATCGCCACCGCCAGCGGCCCGCGCCGGCCGGACAGGCGCGCGGCGGCCTCCAGCAGCGCCGTCACCTCCGCCGGGCGCAGCGCCTTGGGCAGGGCTTTCGGCAGGCGGGGGCTGTCCAGCAGCTCGGTGGGATCGTCGGCGCGCACCCCTTCGCGCGCCAGGAAGCGGTAGAACTGCCGCAGCGCCGCCAGCCGGCGCGCCGCCGTGCGCGGCGCGAGGCCGGAATCGGTCAGCCCCCCCAGGTAGGCCCGCAGCAGCGCGGGCGACGCCTCGGCCAGCCGGACCTCGCGCCGCCGCAGGAAGCCGGCGAGGTCGGTCAGGTCCGCCTCATAGGCGGCAAGCGTGTTGCGCGCCGCGCCGCGCTCGGCCGCCAGCATCTCCAGGAAGGCTTCGAGATGGCGATCCATCCCCCTGCTCCTCCCGGAGTCGGCGTCAGCGGGTGCCGAAGCGGTCGTTCGGCAGGGTGCGTTCAACCGCCTGCGGCGTCACCGACGGCGGGAAGGCCGCCATCACCAGCAGCCCGCCCAAGGCGGCGACGATCAGGATCAGGATCAGGAGAAACAGGGGACGGCGAAACATGACAGCCGGGGGTATCCTCGCGCGCGGAGCCTGATGTGCTACCTTCCGGCCCTGTGACACGCAACCTCGGCTTCACCATAATTCCGCCCGCCGCATCGCCGGAGCCCGGCTCCGCCTCGCAGGCCCCCCTGCGCTCCATCGTGCTGATCGGCCTGCCCGGCGCCGGCAAGTCCTCGATCGGCCGTCGGCTGGCGCAGCGCCTCGGCGTGCCCTTTCGCGACGCGGACGCGGAAATCGAGGCGGCGGCCGGGCAGCCCATCACCGAGATCTTCTTCCGCTATGGCGAGCCGCATTTCCGCGAGGGCGAGCGGCGCGTCATCGCCCGCCTGCTGGCGGGCCCGCCGACGGTGCTGGCTACCGGCGGCGGCGCCTATGCCGACGCGCAGACCCGCGAGGCCATCCGCGCCTCGGGCGCGCTGACGGTCTGGCTGCAGGTCGGCATTCCCGTGCTGCTGCCGCGCGTCGCCGGGCGCGACACCCGCCCGATGTTCCTGAACCAGGATCCGGCCGCGGTGCTGCAGCGGCTGATGGCCGCCCGCCACCCCCTCTACGCCGAAGCCGACCTCGTGGTGAACTGCATGGAAGAAGCCCCCGAAGCGACCACCGACCGCGTGCAGGCGGCGATCACCGCCTACGCCGCCCCCGCCCGCCTTCCCGTCGCGCTGGCCGGGCGCGGCTATGACGTGGTGATCGGCGAGGGCCTGCTGGCGCGCGCGGGCGGGCTGATCGCCCCTGCCCTGCCGGCGCGTCGCGTGGCGGTGATCAGCGACGCCAGCGTCGCCGCCCTGCACCTGCCCGCGCTGCGCAGGGGTCTGGAGGAGGCCGGCATCGAGGTCCGCGCCAGCCTGACCGTGCCGCCCGGCGAGGGCAGCAAGAGCCTCGCCACCTATGGCGCCGTGATGGAGGAACTGCTGGCTGCCGGCATCGACCGCAGCACGGCGGTCGTCGCGCTCGGCGGTGGCGTGGTGGGCGACCTCGCCGGCTTCGTCGCCGCCTCGGCCCTGCGCGGCCTGCCCTTCGTGCAGGTGCCGACCACGCTGCTGGCCCAGGTGGACAGTTCCGTCGGCGGCAAGACCGGCATCAACCTGAGGGCCGGCAAGAACCTGGCCGGCGCCTTCCACCAGCCGCGCATCGTGCTGGCCGACACCGGCGTGCTCGCCACCCTTCCCGCCCGCGAGCTGCGCGCCGGCTATGCCGAGGTGGCCAAGCACGGCCTGCTGCAGGGGCCGCTCTGGGACTGGTGCGAGGCCGCGGGCGCGAAGGCCGTGGCCGGCGAGGCCGCCGCGCTGCGCCATGCCGTGCTGGAAAGCTGCCGGCTGAAATCCGCCGTGGTCGCCGCCGACGAGCGGGAGGAGAGCGCCGAGGGCGGCCGCGCCCTGCTCAATCTCGGCCACACCTTCGGCCATGCCGTGGAGGCCGAGTGCGGCTATGACGGCTCGCTGCTGCATGGCGAGGCGGTGGCGCTCGGGCTGGGGCTTGCGGCGCGGCTCTCGGCGCGGCTCGGCCTTTGCGACGCCGCGCTGCCCGGCCGGGTGGAGGCGCATCTGGCGGCCGTGGGCCTGCCGGCGCGGCTCGCGGACCTGCCGCGCCGCTTCACCGTCGAGGCGCTGATGGGGCGGATGCGCAAGGACAAGAAGGTGCGCGACGGCCGCCTGCGCTTCGTGCTGCTGCACGGCCCCGGGCAGGCCGTCACCAAGGGGGATGTCGAGCCCGCTGCGGTCGAGGCGCTGCTGCGGGAGGCCAGCTGCGAGGGCTGAGGCGCGTCCCGGCGGCGGGATGGCAGCCATGCCCGGGCTTTTGGCCCTGGCGCGGCCGTGCCATATGCGGAAGGTTGCTGCCGCACCGCACCATGCCGGGAGACCCGCCCATGCCCCTCTCCGCGCCCGCCAGACGTGAGCCGCTGCACCGCCGCGTCCTCGACATGCAGGGCTTCGAGCGGGAGGATGGGCTGTTCGACATCGAGGCCCATCTGGTCGACACCAAGAGCTACGGCTTCGAGACCGAGAACCGCCATGTGGCGCCCGGCGATGCGCTGCATGGCATGTGGATCCGCCTGACCGTGGATGCCGAGCTCGTCATCCAGGAATGCGAGGCCGATACCGAGTTCAGCCCCTACAGCATCTGCCCGAAGGCGGCGCCGAACTTCGCGCGGCTGGCCGGGCTGCGCATCGGGCCAGGCTTCAACCGAGCGGTGCAGGAGCGGGTCGGCGGCACGGTGGGCTGCACGCATCTGCGCGAGATGCTGGCGCAAATGGCGACCGTGGCCTTCCAGACGACCTATTCGGCCCGCCAGGCGCGCCGGAAAAGGGAAGCCGCCGCGGAAGGGCCGCGCAAGCCGCCGGCGCTGCTGAACACCTGCCTCGCCTATGGCGAGGACAGCCCGATCGTGGCGCAGCGCTGGCCGGAATACGCCAAGCCGGCGCGGGCGGCGGAATAAGGAAGGGCGGGCGGCCCAGGCTCGCCCCTTCGGGCCTCAGTCGTCATCCCGGCTGAAGAAGGCATGCAGCCAGCGCCGCACGGGCGAAGCCTGGACGACCGCCTGCTCGGGCGTCGCCCGGCTCGGCGGCCCCAGCCGGGAGGCGATCGCCTGCACCTTCGGGTCCTGCGGCAGCAGGCGGGCGGCCTCGGCGGCGACGCGCCGCGCTTCCTCGAGCTGGCCGGTCCGCTCCAGTGCGCGCGCCAGGCCGATATGCGCGGCGCCGATCTCGGGCGCGGCGGCCAGGGCATCGCGGAACACCGGCTCCGCCTCCGCCGGCTCGCCGACATAGAGCAGAAGCTGGCCGAGCCACAGAAAAGCACCGGCATCGGTCCCGCCCTCGGCGATCACCTGCCGCGCCGCCTCGATGGCCTCGGCGCGGCTGCCGCGGGCGGCAAGCGTGTGACTGAGGCCGAGCAGCGCCTGCCGGCTGGCGGGCTCCTTCTCCAGCACGGCGCGGAACTGCTCCTCCGCCTCGTTCACCTTGGCGGCATTCAGCAGCAGATGGCCGTAATGCATCTGCAGGGCGAGGTCGCCGGGCACGGCACCGACGCCGCGCTGGCCGACCTGCACCGCCTCGGGCAGGCGCCCGAGATTGGCGAGCACCAGGCTCAGTCCCTGAAAGATGTGGCCGACGTCCTGCCGCAGCGCCAGCGCGGCGCGGAACGGCGCCTCGGCCGCCTCGGATTCGTTCATGCCGAGCAGCGCATGGGCGGCATTGGCCTGGCTGGTGAAGTCGGCGGGACGCAGCGCCGCCTGCTGCAGCGCCAGGTCGCGCGCCGCCTGCAGCCGGCCGGCCTGCCGCAGCGCCTGCATCCGCTGCGGCAGCAGGCGCCCGATATCCTGCTCCAGCACCATGGAGGGCAGGCCGAGTTCCAGCGCGCGCTGCCACAGCCGGTTGGCCATCGCGACATGGCCGTGGCGGAAGGCGGCATTGCCGGCATGGCGGAACCAGTGCGGGCTGGTGTGGCGCCGGTCGCGCATCAGCTGGGTGAGCCCGGCCAGGTCGTGCGCCTGGATATGCTGCAGCACCTGCGCCAGGAAGGCGCTGTCCACCAGCAGCCAGATCGAGGCGTGGTCCATGAAGGGCGTGCGCAGCCAGTGCACGCCCGCCTCGGCCGCGAGGCGCTCGGCGTGGCGGCGGTCCTCGGGCATGTAGGGATCGGCCAGCAGCAGGCTGAACTGCCCGGCCTCGCCGGCGCGCACCGGCATGCCGGGGTGCTGCTCGGGCCGGTGGTACCGGTGGAAGCGGCTGTCCCAGGGCGCGTCGGCGGGCGCGATGGAGCTTTGCGGGCAGACCGCAAAGGCGAAGCCGGCGCCGAGCCGCGCCGCGTGCTTCAGCGCCGCGTAGCCGCCCATGCTGTAGCCATAGGCGACGGCCGGCCCCCGCAGCGCCGCCCGCACCGCGGGCGCGGCCGCCGCGACGGAGTCCGTCGGGTACCAGTTTTCCCGCCGGGCAACGAAGCCGATGGCGTTGACCCCGAGCCTGGCCACCAGGTCCTCGCCCCAGATCCGCGTGCCCTGCGGGCGGAACGTGAGGTCGGCGAAGGTGACGAGGGTCGGCGAACCCTTGGCGGGGTGATGCACCACCACCAGATGTTCGTCCTCATACAGGATCGAATGCTTCATTGTCGTGCGGGCCGCCCGGTCAGGCTGCGGCGCCCGCCTCCTCGGGCGTGAGCAGCCGCAGCGAAAGCGCGTGTAGCCCGGAGCCGAACTCGCCCGCCAGTGCCGCATGCACGGCCCGCGAGCGCGCCACGCGGCTCTGCCCCGCGAAGGCGGGGCTGACCACCTGCACGGTGTAGTGCGTCTCGCCACCCGGCGCCGCCCCCGCATGTCCGGCATGGCGATGGCTCTCGTCCAGGATGGCGACCTCCGCCGGGGCGAAGGCCGAAATCAGGACATTCCGCATGCGTTCAGCACGTGTTGACATGCAGGGAGGTTTTCCATGTCGCTGGCGGCCTGCCAAGCGAAAGGTTTGACATCTGGCGGCTTGCGGCCCCCGCGATCCGCGCCCATAAACCCACAAATGGCCCGCCGCGGCGAACGTCCCAGATCCGACAGCACCTCCCAAAGCCCGCCGTGCGATGCGCCCGGCTGCGAGGCCGCGGGAGAATTCCGCGCCCCTCGCGACCGTTCGCGACTGCGCGACTACTATCATTTCTGCCTTGAGCACGTCCGGGCTTACAACCAGGCCTGGGACTACTACAAAGGCATGAGCACCGACGAGATCGAGCAGAATCTCCGGGAGGACAGCGGCTGGCAGCGGCCGACCTGGCCGTTGGGCCGGCTCGGCAACACCAAGCTGAACCCGGAGATCTTCCGCGATCCGCTCGGCCTTTTCGGCGAGGCGCCGCCAACGCCGCGCAAGAGCGCCAAGGAGGCGCCGCCGGAGTTGCGCGCCGCGCTGGACCTGATGGGGCTGGGCTGGCCGCTGGAGGAAGATGCGCTGCGTGCCCGTTACAAGGAACTGGCCAAGCGCTACCATCCGGATTCGAACGGCGGCGACAAGTCCGCCGAGGACCGCCTGAAGGATATCAACCGCGCCTACAGTCTGCTGCGCAAGCGGCTGGCCGCGATCGCGGCGGAGCACGCCCCGGCGAAGCCTTCCGCCTCCTCCTCCAGCCGGGCCGCTTGAGCCCTCCCCGCTTGAGCCTCGCCTGCTTGAGGCTCCTGCGGCAGCCGTTCAGACTGACCGCGACACGAGTGCCGACAGCAGAGAGAGCCCGATGAGCAAGGTCGCTACCCTTACCGAACCCCGCAGCACCAGCGCCATTGACCTGCCCGACATCACGGTGAATGCGCGCGAGGTGTTCGGCATCGACAGCGACCTGGAGGTGCCCGCCTTCTCGGTCCGCACCGAGCACGTGCCCGAGCCCGACGACACCTACAAGTTCGACCGCGACACCACCCTCGCCATCCTCGCCGGCTTCGCCTTCAACCGGCGCGTCATGGTCCAGGGCTACCACGGCACCGGCAAGTCCACGCATATCGAGCAGGTGGCGGCGCGGCTGAACTGGCCCTGCATCCGCATCAACCTCGACAGCCACATCAGCCGCATCGACCTGGTCGGCAAGGACGCCATCGTCCTCAAGGAAGGCAAGCAGGTCACCGAGTTCCGCGAGGGCATCCTGCCCTGGGCGCTGCAGCACCCCTGCGCGCTGGTGTTCGACGAGTACGACGCGGGCCGCCCGGACGTGATGTTCGTCATCCAGCGCGTGCTGGAGGTCGAGGGCAAGCTGACCCTGCTGGACCAGAACCGCGTGATCCGCCCGCACCCGGCCTTCCGCCTCTTCGCCACGGCGAACACGGTGGGCCTGGGCGACACCACCGGCCTCTACCACGGCACCCAGCAGATCAACCAAGGCCAGATGGACCGCTGGAACATCGTGGCCACGCTGAACTACCTGCCGCACGCGCAGGAGAGCAGCATCGTCGCCGCCAAGCTCGGCATCGACCCGAAGGACGCGACGGCGAAGAAGCGGATCGACGCCATGGTGGCGCTGGCCGACCTGACGCGCGCCGGCTTCATCGCCGGCGACATCTCCACCGTCATGTCGCCGCGCACCGTCATCACCTGGGCGGAGAACGCGCGCATCTTCGGCGATATCGGCTTCGCCTTCCGGCTTTCCTTCCTCAACAAGTGCGACGAGGCGGAGCGCACCACGGTGGCCGAGTACTACCAGCGCTGCTTCAACGAGGAAGTGCCGACCGGCCTGATGGTCCGCAAGGGCTGAGCTTGCGCCCAAACTGACGGCGGGGTCCGGGGTGGCACTGTCACCCCGGCGGGGGCGTTGGGGGCGGCGCCCCCACTTTCTCTTGATGCGGGGAGCCGGAGCGGATGAGCGGCAACAAGGACCAGACGCGCCAGGAAGAGTTCAAGCGGGCCACCGCCGGCACGCTGCGCGCCATCGCGCGCAACGCCGAGGTGCAGGTGGCCTACCAGCCCGGCCCCTCGGGCCTGGCCGGCAAGCGCGCCCGCCTGCCGATGCCGACGCGCGCCCTGCCGCCCGCCGAGATGGCGCGGCTGCGCGGCGCGGCGGATGCCATCGCGCTGCGCCTGCGCCATCACGACGAGGCCGCCCACGCCGCCCGCACCCCCGCCCGCCGCGAGGCCAAGGAGGTGTTCGACGCGCTGGAGCAGGCCCGCGTCGAGGTGGTGGGCAGCACGCTCATGCCCGGCGTCGCCGCCAACCTCGATGCCCGCCTCGCCGAGACCTGCGAGGCCGAGGGCTATGACCGCATGACCCGCAAGGACCAGTTGCCGCTCCCCGCGGCGCTTTCCCTGCTGGCGCGCGAGCGGCTTTCCGGCCACCCCGCCCCCGCCGCCGCGCAGCGCGTGCTGGACCTGTGGCGGGACACGCTGGGCGAGAAGGCCGAGGCCGCGCTGGGCGAGATGGCCGAGAGCCAGGCCGACCAGGACCGCTTCGCCCGCGCCGCCCGCAAGCTGCTCTCCGCGCTCGACCTCGCCGAGGCCGAGGTGGAGGCCGAGGCGGAGGATGAGGAGTCCGGCGACGAGGGCACCGAGACCACCAGCCAGCAGGACAACTCCGCCGAGGGCGAATCCCAGTCCCGCGAGTCCGACCAGACGCTGGGTGCCCAGCCCGAGAGCATGCAGGGCGAGGCCGCCGAGGACGAGGGCGAGGGCCAGGAGGAGGAGGAAGGCGTCGCCGCCGAGGGCGAGGACCGCCCCGGCGGCCCGCAGCAGCGCCGCGAGGTGCAGCCGACCGACGATGCCAGCCTCTACCGCCCCTTCACCAAGCAGTTCGACGAGGAGATCCTGGCCGAGGACCTCTGCGACGCCGAGGAGCTGACGCGCCTGCGCCAGCAGCTCGACCAGCAGCTCTCGCACCTTCAGGGCGTGGTCTCCAAGCTGGCCAACCGGCTGCAGCGCCGCCTGCTGGCGCAGCAGCAGCGCGCCTGGGAGTTCGACCTGGAGGAAGGCACGCTGGATGCCGCGCGGCTGGCCCGCATCGTGGTCAACCCGCTGCTCTCGCTCTCCTACAAGCGCGAGCGCGAGGCCGATTTCCGCGACACCGTCGTGACGCTGCTGATCGACAACTCCGGCTCGATGCGCGGCCGGCCGATCTCGGTGGCCGCCATGTGCTCCGACATTCTGGCGCGCACGCTGGAGCGCTGCTCGGTGAAGGTCGAGATCCTGGGCTTCACCACCCGCGCCTGGAAGGGCGGGCAGAGCCGGGAGCGATGGGTGCAGGAGGGCAAGCCGCGCAACCCCGGCCGGCTGAACGACCTGCGCCACGTCGTCTACAAGCCGGCCGACGCGCCCTGGCGCCGCGCCCGCAAGAACCTCGGCCTGATGCTGCGCGAGGGGCTGCTGAAGGAGAACATCGACGGCGAGGCGCTGGAATGGGCCTATCGCCGCCTGATGGCGCGGCCGGAGCGGCGGCGCATCCTGATGGTGATCTCCGACGGTGCGCCGGTGGATGACAGCACGCTCTCGGTGAACCCCGGCAACTACCTGGAGCGCCACCTGCGCAAGGTGATCCACGACATCGAGCAGCGCGACCTGGTGGAGCTGATCGCCATCGGCATCGGCCATGACGTCACCCGCTACTACCGCCGCGCGGTGACGATCGTGGATGCCGAGGAGCTGGGCGGCACCATGATGAAGAAGCTGGCGGAACTGTTCGACGAGGATGCCGCCACCGCCTTCCAGCGCGCCGCCACCGAACGGGCGCCGCTGGTGGCGTGATCGGCTCCCGCCGGCGCGCCCTGCTGGTCGGCGGGCTGGCGCTGGCGGGGCTGGGGGCCTGCGCCGCGCTGCGCTTCAACTCCGACCCCGCCCTGCCGGAGCCGCCGCTCCCGCTTCCGCCCGGATCCGGACTGGAGTCGCGGGGCGGCCTGTTGATCAACCGCCATGCCATCGGCTTCGGCGGGCTTTCCGGCCTGCACATCGACGACGACCTGACCCTGACGGCCATCAGCGACCTCGGCTACTGGCTGCAGGCGCGGCTGGTGCTGGACGCCGGCGGACAGCCGCGGACGCTGGAGGCGATCCGCACCGGCCGGCTGCGCAGCGACGCGGTTTTCGCGCCCCCGGCACCGCTGCGGCGTGATGCGGAGTCCCTCGCCCGGCTGCCCGACGGCACCTGGCTCGTGGGTTTCGAGCGCTGGCACCACATCTGCCTCTATCGCGAGCTGGGCGCCCCCTGTTCGGTGCTGGAGGCCGCTCCGCCCGGCCTCAGCCGCGCGCCGGTCAATGCGGGGCTGGAAAGCCTGACGGTGCTGGCGAACGGCCGCTGGCTCGCGATCACCGAGGGGCTTGAGGTGGCGCGGGGGCCGTTGATGCGCGCCTGGATCGGCACGCCGGAGCTTTGGACGCCGCTGCGCTACCGCCCCTCGCCCGGCTTTGTCCCGACCGATGTCTGCGCGCTGCCCGATGGCGGCGCGCTGGTGGTCGAGCGCCGCTTCAGCCTCTGGGAGGGTGGCTTCAGCGGCCGTCTGCTGCACATTCCCGCCGCGCAGCTCACCGATCCGGCGCCGGAAAGCGTCCTGCGGCCCGAGCCGCTGCTGACCGGCCTGCCGCACGAGAACTGGGAGGGCGTCACCGCCTTCCGCCATGGCGGCCGCGTCTGGGTGGCCATGGTGGCGGACGACAACGAGATGTTCTTCCAGCGCGGCCTGCTGCTGCTGTTCACCCTGGGCTAGAGCGGTTTCCGGCCTGACTGAAT
>NZ_SNVJ01000020.1 GCF_009829925.1 Teichococcus coralli | reverse complement strand
GGGAGCGCGCCGGCAGGGAGCGCGCCGGCGGGGCGGGCGCGGCCGGGAGCCGGCGCGCTTCCCGCCGGCGCCGTCTCATGCGGCGCCGCTGGGAATGAAGGCGGGCCTCACAGGGCGGGACGCTCCAGCATGGCGCGCCCGCCATGTGCGGCCGACCATGCGACGGGGTCGGACAGGAACCGCTCCAGCACCGCCCGCTCGGCGGCGGGCAGGGCGCAGGCGCCGCGCACGGCCAGCACGTCGCGCCAGCTCGCCAGGGCGACCAGGGAGAGCCCGAGCCCCGCCAGCCGTTCCGCCCCGCCGGGAAAGGTGCCGTGGTGGAACAGGCAGAGCCCGTGCGTGACCGCCGCCCCGGCGGCGCGCAGGCCGCGGACAAAGGTGGCCTTGCTGCTGCCATCGGTGGTCAGGTCGTCCACCAGCAGCGCGCTGCGGCCCTCCACCGCGCCGCCTTCCACCTGCGCGTTGCGGCCGATGCCCAGCGGGCGCTTGCGCACGTAGCGCAGCGGCCGGTCCAGCGCCTCGGCCAGCCAGGCGGCCCAGGGGATGCCGGCGGTTTCCGCCCCGGCGACGATCTCGGGCATGGCCGGAAGAGCCTCGCGGACCGCGGCCGCCGCGAGCGCCACGGCGGCGCGGCGCAGGCGCGGCTCGCCGATCAGCAGCCGGCAATCCACATAGGCCGGGCTGGCCCAGCCGGCGGCGAGGATAAAGGGCTGCTCGCCGCTGATCTGCACGGCGCCCCCCTCCAGCAGCAGCCGCGCCATCGAAGCCCCCGTTCTCTCCGTCATGCCGCCGCCTCCCGGATGGTGCGGGCGAGAAGGTCCGCCCCGATCAGGAAATCCTCCATCTCCATGGCCTCGCGCGGGTTGTGCGAGCCGTGCTGGTTGCGGATGAAGATCATCGCGCTCGGGATTCCCGCCTGCGCGAAGACCGCCGCGTCATGTCCCGCGCCGCTCGGGATGGGCTCATCGGGCTGGCCCATCGCGCGCAGGCCCGCCCGCAGCCGCGCGATCAGCCCTTCATCCATCCGCGCGGGCGCGGTGTCCAGCCGGCGGTCGCGGCGGAACTCCACGCCGCGCTCCTCGGCGATGCCCGCGCATTCCGAGAGGAACAGGTCGTAGAAGGCTTCCAGCGTCTCCGGGTTCTGGCTGCGCGCCTCCAGCGAGAAGCGCAGGTGCCCGGGGATGCGGGCAAGGGCATGCTCGGCCGGGTTGGTGCCGATGATGCCGGTGGTCACCACGAGGTCCCGCCCGCGTTCCAGCAGGGTGCGCCAGTGGCGGTCGAGCCGGGTGATCAGCTCGGCGGTCGCGAAGACGCTGTCGCGGCGCAGCCAGCGGGGAATGGTGCCGGAATGGCCGGCCTCGCCGACGCATTCGATGGCGCGATGGCGGATGTTGCCGCGGATGCCGGTGACGACGGCCACCGGCAGGCCGCGCGCCACCAGCACCGGTCCCTGCTCGATATGGATCTCCAGCCAGGCGGCCACGCCGCGCGGATCGAGCAGCGGCTCGCCCCGCGCCACGCGTGCGACGTCCATGCCGGCGGCGCGCATCGCCTCGCTCAGCGGCCGCCCGGTGACAACATGCGGCGTCGCCAGGTCCTCGGGCGAAAGGCGGCCGAACAGCGCCGAGGAGCCCATATAGGCGCGGCCATACCAGGCGCTCTCCTCGCCGCGCAGCGCCATCAGGGCGATGCCGCGCCGGCCCTGGAAACCCTCGGCCCTGAGGCGCGCCAGCGCCATGAGGCCGGCGATGACCCCCGCCGCACCGTCGTAGTTGCCGCCCTGGGGCACGGAGTCGAGATGCGAGCCGCAGGCGACCACCGGCAGGGCAGGGTCCTGCCCGGGCAGCGTGACGACGAGGTTGGCGCCGGCGTCGCGGGCCGCTTGCAGGCCATGCGCGCGCGCTTCCGCCTCCACCAGGTCGAGCGCGAGGGACTCCCCGGCGCCGTAGCTCTCGCGGGTGATGCCGACGCCATCGCCGGTGGCCTCCCGCAGCCGGCCGAACAGCCGCTCCGCGAGGGCGCGCCCGCAGGGAGGCGGAAAGGCGGCGTTCACCGCGCCGGCTCCGCCGCGCCGCGCTCCGCCTCCGGCAGGCCGTGCAGGGCGTGGGCCGGCGGTGCGGGGCGGGTGGCGCGGCAGCGGGTGGCAGGGCCCGGCCGCAGGATGGCGGCGCGGTGCCGGGAAGGCGGAGGCATCATGGGAGGAAGTGAAAGCGCAAACCCAAGCTCGCAAAAGCGCAAATTTTAGTGCATCCTGATGCCGAAATGGCATCGCGCCCTTCCTCCCCCGCCCCGCGCATCCATGCGCCCGGCATCCTCTATTTCGACGCCGTGCGCCGCGCTGGTTCCATTCGCGAGGCGGCGCGGCGGCTGAACGTCGCCTCCTCCGCCGTCAACCGGCAGATCCTGAAGATGGAGCAGGCACTGGACGCGCCGCTCTTCGAGCGCCTGTCCGCCGGCCTGCGCCTCACCGCTGCGGGCGAGGTGATGGCGCGGCACGTCATCGCCGTGCTGCGCGACGCCGAGCGCACCCGCGCGGAGCTGGACGCGCTGCGGGGCCTGCGC
This sequence comes from Teichococcus coralli, assembly GCF_009829925.1. Lineage (GTDB taxonomy): Bacteria > Pseudomonadota > Alphaproteobacteria > Acetobacterales > Acetobacteraceae > Pseudoroseomonas > Pseudoroseomonas coralli. The sequence goes on along the minus strand of NZ_SNVJ01000020.1, from coordinate 98,370 downwards.
ACCGGGCATGTGGAGCTGGCGACGCTGGAAGGGCTTTGCCACCGGATCGTGCCCGAGGCGGCGGCGGCGCTGCGCCGGGAGCGGCCCGGCATCACCGTCAGCACGGGCATCCTGCGCACGGCGGAGATCCCCGGCGCCATCCTGAACGGCGACGTGCATCTGGGCCTGGCCTTCGAGATCCGGCGCCAGGCCGGGCTGCGGCAGATCGCCGCCGTGCGGCTGCCCCTCGGCGCGATCGTGCCGCCGGGCTCGCCGCTGGCGCGGCGGCAGGCGGTGACACTTTCCGACTGCATGGACGCCCCGCTCATCCTGCCGCAGGCCAACTTCGCCAATCGCGACCAGATCGAGGCGCTGATCGCGCGCGGCGGCGGGCTGCGGCCGCACTACGAGGCCGGCTCGGTCGAGTTGCTGAAGCAGATGGTGCTGCGCGGCCTTGGCATTGCCTTCATGACCCGCGTGGGCCTTGAGGCGGAACTGGACGCCGGCAGCCTCGTGCATGTGCCGCTGCACCGTGGCCGGACGCCGGTGCACAGCGAGCTGGGCCTCTGGGCGCATGCGCGCACGGCGACCCCGCACGCGGTTGGCGCCTTCGCCACGATGCTCGCCGCGCAGATGGGCGCGCGCCGCGCGTAGCCATGGCGGAGGCGGGCCAGCGAGGAGCGGCCATGGCGCCGCTCCTCCCGGCGATCAGTGCCCGGCCGCGCCGCCGGCCGCGCCCTGGGCGGCGGCCTGCCGGTCGCCCTCGCGGCGGGCCATGGCGCGCGCGACGACGTAGAAGACCGGCGTGAAGATCAGCCCGAAGCCGGTGACGCCGAGCATGCCGGCGAAGACGGCGGTGCCCAGGCTCTGCCGCATCTCCGCCCCCGCCCCGGTGGCCACCGCCAGCGGCAGCACGCCGAGGATGAAGGCCAGCGAGGTCATCAGGATCGGCCGCAGGCGGGTGCGCGCGGCGGCCTCGGCCGCCTGCCAGCGGCTCATCCCCTCGGCCTCCGCCGCGCGGGCGAACTCGACGATCAGGATGGCGTTCTTCGCCGCGAGGCCGATCAGCACCACCAGCCCGACCTGCACCAGCACGTTGTTGTCGAGGCCGCGCCAGACCACGCCCGCCATGGCCGCCAGCACCGACATCGGCGCGATCAGCACCACCGCCAGCGGCAGCAGCCAGCTCTCGTAGAGCGCCGCCAGCAGCAGGATGACGAAGATGACGGCCAGCCCGAAGGCGATCGGCGCGGTGTTGCCCTGGGTGGTCTCCTGCAGCGCGATCTCGGTCCACTCGTAGCCGAAGCCGGGCGGCAGCTCCGCGGCCAGCAGCCGCTCCATCGCCGCGATGGCCTGGCCGGTGGAGACCCCCGGCGCCGCCGCGCCCTGCACCTCGGCGGCGGGGTAGAGGTTGTAGCGCGGCACGCGGTAGGCCGCCGTGTCCTCCTCCAGCGTGGCGAGGGAGCCGAGCGGCACCATGTCGCCATCGGCGTTGCGGGTGCGCAGCATGGCGACGTCGCGCGGCGTCAGGCGCTGCGCCTCCTCGGCCTGGGCGGTGACGCGGTAGGTGCGGCCGAGAATGTTGAAGTCGTTCACGAAGGCCGAGCCGAGATAGACCGAAAGCGCCTCCGAGACGCGGGAGAGCGGCACGCCCAGCATCTCGGCCTTGGTGCGGTCCACCTCGGCGCGCAGCGTCGGCGTGGCGGTGTTGAACAGGGTGAAGGCCATTGCGATCTCGGGCCGCCCGTTGGCGGCGCCGACCACGCGGTTGGTCACCGCCTCCAGCGCCCGCGCGCCGCGGTCGCCGCGGTCCTGCACGTAGAGCTTGAAGCCGCCGCCGGTGCCGATGCCGGGCACCGAGGGCGGCGGGATCACCAGCGCCATGGCGTCGCGCTGCCGCATCAGCCGCGCCTGCACCGCCTGGGTGATGCCGGGGAAGGTGAGGTGCTCCGCCGCGCGCTCCTCGAAGGACTTCAGCGTGACGAAGATGACGCCCGCGTTCGGCGCGTTGGTGAAGGTGGCGCCGTCGAAGCCGGTGAAGGCCACCGCATGGGCGACGCCCGGCACCTCCAGCACGTCATGCGCCGCCTGGCGGACCACCGCGTCGGTGCGCGCCAGCGCCGCGCCGGGCGGCAGCTGGAAGGCGGCGATGAGGTAGCCGCGGTCGAGCGGCGGGATCAGCCCGGTGGGCGTGGTGCGCACCGCGTAGCCGGTGGCCGCCAGCAGCCCGGCATAGAGGACGAGCAGCAGCGCCGAGAGCCGCACCAGCCGCCGCGTCAGCGTGCCATAGCCGACCGAGAGCCGGTCGAACAGGCGGTTGAAGCCGCGGAAGAACAGGCCGAAGGGCGCGCCGATCCAGGCCCGCCAGCCGCGCGCCGGCGCATGGCCGTGCGGCCGCAGCAGCAGCGCCGCCAGCGCCGGCGAGAGGGTCAGCGAGACCAGGGCGGAGAGCAGCGTGGCCACCGCGATGGTCACCGCGAACTGCCGGTAGAAGGCGCCGGAAAGCCCCTCGATGAAGGCGGTCGGCACGAACACCGCGCAGAGCACCAGCGCGATGGCCAGCAGCGCGAAGCCCACCTCGTCCATGGTGCGGCGCGTGGCGGCGACGGGGTCGAGCCCATTGGCCATGTGCCGCTCGACGTTCTCCACCACCACGATGGCGTCGTCCACGACGATGCCGATGGCCAGGATCAGGCCGAACATCGAGAGGCTGTTCAGCGAGATGCCGAGCGCGCCCATCAGCGCCAGCGTGCCGATGATGGAGACCGGGATCGCCGCCAGCGGGATGATCGAGGCGCGCCAGGACTGCAGGAACAGGATCACCACCAGCACGACGAGGAGGATGGCCTCGGCGAAGGTGTGCACCACCGCCTCCATCGACTGCTCGATGAAGCGCGTGGTGTCGTAGACGGTGTGGTAGGCGAGGCCGGGCGGGAAGTCGCGCTTCAGCTCCTCCAGCGTGGCGCGCAGGCGGTTCGCGGTGTCCAGCGCGTTGGAGCCGGGGCGCTGGAAGACGGGGATGGCCACCGCCTTGTCGGCGTCGAGGTAGGCGCTCAGCGAGTAGTCCTGCGCGCCCAGCTCGACGCGGGCGATGTCGCGCAGGCGCAGCGGCGCGCCGCCGGCGCCGGTGGCCACGACGATGTCGGAGAACTCCTCCACGCTGCGCAGCCGGCCGAGCGCCTGGATGTTGATCTGGAAGGCGCCGCTGCCGGCGCCGGTGGGCGGCTGGTTCAGCCCGCCGGCCGCGACCTGCACGTTGGCGCGGCGCAGCGCCTCCACCACCTCGCCCGGCGTCAGGCCGCGCGCCGCCACCTTGTCGGGGTCGAGCCAGATGCGCATGGCGTAGTCGCGCGCGCCGAAGACCTGCACGTCGCCCACGCCGTCCAGCCGCGCGAGCCGGTCCTTCACGTTCAGCATGGCGTAGTTGGAGATGTACTGCTCGTCGCGCGAGCCGTCCGGCGAGGTGAGGTGGATCACCATCATGATGTCCGGCGAGGCCTTGCGCACGGTGATGCCGAGGCGCCGCACCTCCTCCGGCAGGCGCGGCTCGGCCACCGCCATGCGGTTCTGCACGAGCACCTGCGCCTGGTCCACGTCGGTGCCCTGGCGGAACACGACGTTGACCGAGAGCCGCCCGTCGCCCGTCGCCTGGGAGGAGACGTAGAGCATGCCCTCCACGCCGTTGATCTCCTGCTCGATCGGCGCGGCGACGGTTTCGGCGATCACCGCGGCGGAGGCGCCGGGATAGGTGGCGGCGATGGTGACGGTGGGCGGCGCGATCTCGGGGTATTCGCTGATCGGCAGCCGCAGGCCGGCGATGGCGCCGATCAGCACGATGGCGATGGAGATCACCGAAGCGAAGACCGGCCGCGAGATGAAGAACTGGGCGAAGCGCATGGCGCGGCCCTCCCTCAGCGCTGCTCGGCGAGGCGCGCCGGGCCGGCGGGCGCGCGCGCCTCCGCCGTGACCCGGCTGCCCGGCCGCGCGAGGTGCAGCCCGGCGACGATCACCTGGTCCTGCCGGTCGAGCCCGGCGCGCACCACGCGCAGCCCGTCCACCACCGGCCCGAGCGTCACCGGCTTGGCGACCACGGTGCCGTCGGCGGCGACGGTCATCACCACGCGCTGCGCCTGGTCGGCGGCGATGGCGGCGTCCGGCACCAGCAGCACGTCCCCCTCGCCGGTGCGCAGGCGCAGGCGGGCGAAGGTGCCGGGGGTGAGGAACAGGTCCGGGTTGGCCAGGGTGGCGCGGGCGCGGAGGGTGCCGGAGCGGGCGTCGAGGGCGGTGTCGAGGAAGTCCAGCCGGCCGCGGCGGCTCCAGTCCGCCTCGTCGGCGAGGCGGAGCTGCACGGCGGCCTCCGGCGCCTCGGTGCCCGGGCGCGTTCCGCCGCGGCGGGCCAGCCGCAGGTAGTCGGCCTCGCTAATGTCGAAGCTGGCATAGATCGGGTCGAGCGCCACGATGGTGGTCAGCAGCGTGCTGCCGGCCTGCACGAGGTTGCCGGCATCCACCCGCCGGTCGGAGGCGCGGCCGGCCTGGGGCGCGCGGATCTCGGCCCAGCTCCGCTCCAGCTCGGCCTGGCGCAGCCGGGCGCGGGCGTCGGCGATGCCGGCCTCGGCGTCGCGCTGCGCGGCGCGGCGGGTGTCGAGCTGGGCCTGCGGCGCGTAGCGGTCGCGCACCAGGGAGGTGGTGCGGTCGATCTCCTGGCGCGCCAGCTCCAGCTTGGCCTCGGCGCGGGCCAGCTCGGCGCGGGCGCTCTCGATGGCGATGTCGAAGGGGCGGGGGTCGAGGGTGAAGAGCAGGTCGCCCGCCTGCACGAGCTGCCCGTCGCGGAAGTGCACCGCCTCCACCTGGCCGGAGACGCGGGCGCGCAGCTCCACCCGGGCCGAGGGCTCCAGCCGGGCGAGGTGCTCCTCCCATTCCGTGATGTGGCGGCGCTCCGGCGCGGCGACGGTGACGCTGGGCGGCGCCGGCTGGGCGTGCAGCGGCAGGGAGGGGAGCAGCAGGGCGGGGAGCAGCAGGGACAGGGCCAGGGGGGCGAGGGTCTTGCGATTCAGGGTCGGCATGACCAATCTCCAGAGGCCGGATGATACCGACCGGTTCGTACCATTGATACGAACCGGTCGGTATCATTGCAAGACCCTGTCTCGAAGCGTGTAGTCCGGCGAGCAGAAGGAGACCTGACCGTGAGCGATGTTCCCACCACGCCGCGCCGCCCGGTGGCCCAGCGCCTACGCGAGGTGGCGAAGGAGTTGTTCTACCGGCAGGGAATCCGGGCGACGGGCGTGGAGGAGCTCTGCCGGGTGGCCGGCACCACCAAGATCGGCCTCTATCGCGCCTTCCCCTCCAAGGACGCGCTGATCGCCTCCATCCTGGGGGAGGACTGCCAGGAGATGTCCTGCTGGTACGAGCAGGCCAAGGCCGCCGACCTGCCGCCGCATGACCGGCCGGCCGCCTTCCTGGCGCGCGCCGCCGCCGAGCTGCGCCGGCCGGGCTTCCGCGGCTGCGCGCTGGGCCTTGCCATCGCCGAGTTCCCGAACCCCGAGCACCCCGCCCGCAAGGTCGCCGACACGCACAAGCGCAAGGTGCGGGACTTCATCCGGCAGATCTGCGCCGAGGCCGGCGCGGCGGAGCCGGAGAAGCTGGGGGATGCGATCCTGCTGCTGATGGAGGGCGCCTTCGCCTCGGTGGCCTATCTCGGCAACGAGGAGGCGGCCAGTTCGCTGGAGCGCGGGGGGCAGATGCTGCTGGCTGCCGCGCTGCCGGCCGACGGCGGCGCGTGAGCGCCTCGCGCGCCATGATGACCCATGGGGCGCGGGGCTGCCGCCACACGCGCGCGCCAGGAGCGCGCGTCGGGGCCGTCCGGGCGAGGGCCGCCCTTCAAGGCGCCTCCTTCACCTGGTCGAGATAGGCGCCGTAGCCCTCGGCGTCCATGTCGTCGCGGTGCACGAAGCGTAGCGAGGCGGAGTTGATGCAGTAGCGCAGGCCGCCGCGGTCGCGCGGGCCGTCGGGGAAGACATGGCCCAGGTGGCTGTCGCCATGCGCCGAGCGGACTTCCATGCGCACCATGCCGTGGCTGGTGTCGCGCAACGCGCTCACATTCGCCGGCTCGATGGGCTTGGTGAAGCTTGGCCACCCGCAGCCCGATTCGAACTTGTCCGAGGAGGCGAAGAGCGGCTCGCCGGAGACGATGTCGACATAGATGCCTGGCGCCTTGTTGTTCAGCAGCGCGCCGGTGCCGGGCCGCTCGGTGCCGTTCTGCTGCGTCACGCGGTACTGCTCGGGGTTGAGCGCGGCGACGGCTTCGGGGGTCTTGCGATAGGTGTTCATGATGCTCCTCCGGTCGCCGCAGAGGTGGGGAGGGGTTCCGCCTTTGTCGAGGATTCCGCCCGGCGCCCCTGCTATCCGGCACGCCGCAACTGGAGGTACTGCGCCTCGTTCGGCAGGCTGAAGCGGACGAAGACGCCGTCGCGCCGGATGTCGGCGCCGCTGCGCGCCTGCGGCCAGAGCGGCGTGTCGGGGTCATTGGCCAGCAGGTTGAAGGCCTGGTAGCGGCCGGCGGGGTCGAGCGGCACGGCGTCGGGAATGGCGAAGGTCTCGGGTGCCACGACCTGGTTGCGCAGGTTGACGAAGGCCAGCACCACCTCTGGCTCCTCCGTCCAGCGGGCGGCCGAGAAGATGTCCTCCCGGAAGCCGCCGGCCGATTGCCGCGTGAGGAAGTGGCGCGCGCGGCCGCGCAGCGCCGGGCTGCGCGCGCGGGCGGCGTTGATCCGGCGGTACATGGCCAGGACGTCCGGATCGGCGTGGTTCCAGGCCGCCTCCAGGTTGGCCCAGGAGTTCTGGAAGTCCACCTTGCCCGCCACCCCGAGCGGCTGCCCCATATAGACCATGGGCACGCCGTAGAGCGCGGCGGCGACGGCGTGGCGCGCCGTCATCAGCCAGGCGTCCCCGTTGCCTTCCTCGTCATGGCTGGTGCCGTTGTGCATCACCGCCGCGGCGGCGCCGTAGAGCCGCGCCTCGCCCTCCAGGCTGGCCACGAGCTGGCCCATGGTGAGGTCGGACCGCCGGTAGAGCCAGTGGTCCACGGTGGTGATGAGGTCGAACTGCCGGTTGACGCGGTAGCGCACCGGATCCGGGTCCAGCGCCTCGGCGAGGAAGACGAAGTCCCAGCGCCGCTGGCGCGTGGTGTTGATGATGTATTCCCAGGCCTGCGGCGGCAGTCCCTGCGCGAAATCGGCGCGGATCCCGTCCAGCCCGCCATTGGTGCGGTCGAGCCAATAGGGCAGGATATGCGCGAAGTAGTGCCAGAGATCCTCCACGCTGCTGTCATGGCCGCCGGCGGGGTCGAGGTCGGTGTAGAGCAGGTCGCGCTCGTCGAGCGCGCCGCCGCGCGTGGTGTCGGCGCCCGGCTTCGGCCCGAGCGCGGCATAGTCGCCGAAGTACCAGTCCATGCCGGCATCCAGCCAGCGGTGCTCGCCGAGCCGGTCGGCCGGCGCGAAGGGCGCGAGATCCTCAGGCCCGCTGGCATGCGCGCGGTAGTCGCGCCCGCTGGTCGCCCAGGCCGGACGCAGCTCGCGCACCGGCCGCTCCGCCTCGGAGGGCGCCGCCAGCCCGAGTTCCACGCCGCCCTGGCCCATCACCACGTCGTGCCCGGCATGGTTGAAGGCGACGTCGATGAAGACGTCGAGCCCCTTCTCGTCCGCCGCCTGCACGAGCCTGCGGAACTGGTCCATGGCGGCGGCGGCGGTGCCCGCCTCCGAGAGGCGCGGGTCCACCGACCAGTAGTCGCGCGCCGCGTAGGGGCTGCCCGGCGAGGCGTTCGGCAGCCAGCGCCGCTGGTCCGGGTCCCAGCGCTCGCGGGTGTTCGGGAAGACCGGCATCAGCCACAGGGCGTTGAAGCCGAGCCCGCCGCGGACGAGGTCGAGGCTGAAGGGGTCGAAGCCGTCGGCGTCCGGCTCCAGGAAGTCCTCCAGCGTGCTGCGCCGGTCCTCGCCGCCGCCGGACTGCGCCTCCACCACGAAGGGCGCCGCCTCGTAGAGGGCGAGATCGAGCACCTTGCGCGGCGAGACCACGATGGCGGCGTCGCGCTGCCGCATGGCGCCGGCCTCGAAGTCGTTGTGCCAGCGCCAGGGGCCGCCATCGGCGCGGAAGCGCGCGGTCAGGCGGTAGGCGCCGGTCCGCTCCACGGGCAGCTCGGCCCGGTAGACGAGATTGCCGCCATGCGTGCCGGCCGGCGCCATCGGGTAGGTCATGTAGTAGCTGCCCGGTCCGCCGGCGGCCTCGGGGCTTTCCCAGACCTTCGCGTGATCGCGCCGGTTCAGGTTGCTGAAGGCCTGCACCTCCAGGGCCTCGGGCGGCCTGCCATCGGCCTGGACCTCGATCTCGACGGCCAGCGCGGCGTGCTCGCCCCGCGCCTCGTCGATGAAGTATTTGACGGTGCCGTAGTTGCCGGGCCGCGCCTCCGCCGGGGCAGCGGGGTCACGCAGCAGCAGGTTGCCCATCCAGGGCTCCGCGCGGGCCACCCGCCAGCCGGGCATCGCCAGAACAAGCAGCAACCCCGACATCAGGCGCATCACTCGCATGGCGGTGCCTCCCCGCTCCGTCCCGGCCGCGCGCCGATCCTGCGCGCATGCCGCCGCCCTGCAATATTTGATTTCTTGATCGGAACGGAATCCCGTTGAAGTGAGGCCGTGGCGGCCACGCGGGAAGCAGACACGAATGCCGGCATCGCAGGTCCATCTGTCGCCTGACACGCCGCTCGGCGCCAACCTGGTGGCGGATGGCGCGAGCTTCCGCGCCTGGGCGCCGCGCGCGCTGGCGGTGCATGTGATCGGGCGATTCGGCGGGAGCGACGGCTGGCAGCCGCATGAGGGCAACCGGCTCGTGCGGGACGGCGCCGGCTACTGGGCGGGCTTCGTGCCGGGCGCCAGGGACGGCGACCCGTACATGTTCCACGTGGTCGGCCAGGGCAGCGCGGGCCGCAAGCGCGACCCCTATGCGCGGGAACTGACCCGGCAGCCCGCCTATCCCGACTGCGACTGCATCCTCCGCGACGCCGGGAGCTATCCTTGGCACGACGGCGGCTACCGGCCACCCGCCTTCAACGACCTCGTCATCTACCAGCTGCACGTCGGCACCTTCGCCGGACCTGACCGGCGCCGGCGCGTCGGCACCTTCCTGGACGTGCTGGACCGCCTGGACCATCTCCTGGCGCTCGGCGTCAACGCGGTGCAGCTGCTGCCGATCGGCGAGTTCGCCTCGATCCGCAGCCGCGGCTATGACGGTTCCGACCTGTTCTCCCCCGAGATGGACTACGGCCTCGACGCGGCGGCGCTCGGCCCGCATCTCGGGCGGGTGAACGCGCTGCTGGCGCGCTGCGGCCAGGCGCCGCTCGGCCCCGGCGCGCTGGCACCGCCGGTCAACCAGCTGAAGGCGCTGGTGGACATCCTGCACCTGCACGGCGTCGCCCTGCTGCTGGACGTCGTGCACAACCACGCCGGCTTCCAGATCGACGGCCAGCCGGAGAGCATCTACTTCTTCGACCGCGCCGCGGGAACCAACCCCAACGACAGCCTCTACTTCACCGAGCAGGAGCATATCGGCGGGCCGGTCTTCGCGTTCTGGAAGCCGGAGGTGCGGCAGTTCCTGATCAACAATGCCGCCTTCTTCCTGAAGGAATACCACGTGGACGGCATGCGCTACGACCGCGTGGACGTCATCCTTCAGGATGGCGGGCAGGACGGGGTGCGCTACTGCCGGGATCTCGCCCTCACCACCGGCTTCGCCGCACCGGGCGCCCTCCAGGTCGCCGAGCACTGGCCGCCCGACCCCTGGCTGGTGCGCCCCGTGGCGGAGGGTGGCGCCGGCTTCGATGCGCTCTGGCACGACGGCCTGCGCTACGCCCTGCGCGGGGCGGTCGCGGCCGCGAGCCTGGGCCGCGGGGCGGCGGTCGGGCTGGGCAGCATCGCCTGGAACCTCGACCCCGCCCGCCATCACGGTCTGCGGGCGGCCTGGCGCGCGGTGCAGTTCGTCGAAAGCCATGACGAGGCCTACAAGGACAAGGGACCCCTGGCACGCATCGCGGCGCTGGCCGATCCCGGCGACCCGCGCTCCTGGTACGCCGCCAGCCGCGCCCGCGTCGCCTCGGGGATCCTGCTGACCGCGCCGGGAATTCCCATGATCTTCATGGGCCAGGAGTTCCTGGAGGACAAGCCATGGGGCGACAACCCCGACCAGGACCCGCTGATCTGGTGGGAGGGCCTCGACGGCGGCGACAAGACGATGAGCGACTTCCTCCGCTTCTTCCAGGAGCTGGTCCGCCTGCGCCGCCGGCACCCCGCGCTGCGCGGCGAGGCGGTGAACGCCTTCCACGTGAACGAGGCGGAGCGCGTGCTGGCCTACCACCGCTGGCTGGAAGGCAGCGGCCGCGACGTCGTGGTGGTCGCCAGCTTCCGCGAGGAGACGCTGTTCGGCTACCGCCTCGGCATGCCGCGGGCGGGGCGCTGGCTGGAAGCCTTCAACGCGGATGTCTACCAGAACTGGGTCAACCCGGCCCTGGCGGGCAATGGCGGGCAGGTCTGGGCCGATGGCGGCCCGCTGCACGGCCTGCCGCATTCGGCCTCCCTCGTGGTCCCCGCCAACGGCCTCATCGTGCTGAGCGTTGACGGCGGCGACTTCTGAGCGCCTCAGAACAGTCCGCCGGACCTGCGCTCCGCGTCGCGCAGACTGCGCTCGACGGTTTGCAGGATCAGCCGCATCTGCTCCCTGGCCTGCGCCTCGCGCCCGGGGTTCAGCAGGGCCACCTTGGGCAGCTCCTTGCGGTATTCCTCCGCCACCTCGTCGGCGTGCTGGCGCGTGCGGCGGAGGAAGACGCCCTTCATGTGCCGGCCAAAGGCGGCCTGCGCGCTGCCGATCTGCTCCTCGTCGCCCTCCTCGATGTAGCGGGCGACGGCGCCGATGCCTTCGTCCGGCAACTTGCCGGCCCAGCCCTCCGGCAGCGGCGCCTCCGTGCTCAGGGCCTGGGTGATCGCGCGGTGGATCGGCCGGTACAGCACGACGGAGAAGCCGGCTTCCAGCGTGTAGCCGGCCAGGCCCTGTCCGGAGATGAAGGGCTTTCCGCCGAGCCCGGCCTCGCGCTGCGCGGCGGCACGGGCTGCCGCCTTGGATTTCGGCGGCTTCGCCTTCTCCTGCGCCCGCTTCAGCACGCGCGGATCGCCCAGCGTGAGGCCCTTCACCGTCAGGGGCACGCTTTTGTCGATGATGTGGTCGGTTTCGAAGTAGTCGCCATAGCCGCGCGCCAGCGCGCTCTTCTCGGAATAAGGTCCGCCCGCCCCCTCGATGCTGAGGAAGTCCGGCTTTCCGGCATCCTTCGGCCCTGGCGTGAAGGTGAAGTCGGACTTCGCCTCCGCGGCCGCCGGCGCGCCGCCAGGCGGCGGAGCGGCGGCGCCCGCGCCGCCCGCCCCGCCGCCGCCCAGCCCGTAGAGCGCGACGTTTCGCTCGCGCAGGATGTCGAGCCCCGCGCGAACCTTCTGCCTGACGGCTTCCGGCGCGGCGGTGTCGCTGTCATAGGCCTGGGCGATCGCCGCGAGCTCCTGGTCGAGCTGCTTCCGCAAGGCGCCGCGCAGGGCGAGGTGCGGGTCCTGCGCCTTGGCGGCGGCGGCCACCATCTCCTCATGGCCGCCCCGGCCGGCACCCTTCTCGCCGCCCTTCAGATGCGCGCGGTGGTAGACGAGGATGGCGGGGAAATCCGACGCGTCGTCGTCGATGCGCGCGATGGCGGCGCCCTCGCCGAGCTGCCCGAAGGGCTTTCCGGCCTTGTACTGCGCCGCCGTCGCCGCGCCGACGCTGGCGCCGGAGGCGCTGCGGGTATTGGCCTCGCGCGCGCTGGCCCGGATCAGCGTCGGCTCGCCGCCGGCCGGGCGCTGGCGCGGGTCGAGCAGGTGCAGATTCTCGATGACCGCCTTTGGAAAGCGCTTCTCGATCACGTGGTCCGCCTCGTAATAGGTGGACTCGCGCCGGTTGGCGCCGCCGGGCACCGCCTTCGCCGAAAGCTTCTTCACCTCCCGGTAGCTGCCGGCGCTGCCTTCCAGCTCGCTGCGCGGCTCGCGGGCGCGGAACAGCGGGCCGTCCTCGCTCGCCTCCGCGGCACCGCTCTCGACCAGCGGCCTGGCGGCGGCCTCGATGCCGCGCGCCATCTCCTTGAGCTCGTCGCGCAGCTTGTTGAGGGCGCGCCGGTTGTTGGTCTTCCTGCTGTCCAGGTCGGTCTTCCTCGCCTCGGCCGAAACCTCCTTGTCGCCCTTGGCGACCTCCTTGTTGAAGCTGTCGGCCGCCGTTCTGGCCTTGGCATCCTCGATCTTCTTCGCCTCGATGATGTCGAGCGCCTCCACATCGTTCAGCGGCCGCTCGGTGGAGGCCACCATGATCTCCGCCTTGCGCCCCTTCTTCTTGGCATAGAGCCGGTGCTCCTTGTCGCCGATCCGGAAGGTCTCGCCGGGCAGGCTGCGCTTGCGGTTCAGCCGTCCGATCACTCCCGCCAGCAGCTTCTGCGACTTCTTCACGAGAAAGACGACCATCTTCTCCTTCGCCCGGTCCGCCGGCGCGCGGATCTTGGCGAAGGTATTGCGGATGGAGGCCGAGATCCCGCCGAGGCGGAGGAAGCCGGCGATGAAGGCGATCACCACCGGCACCGTCCGGCCCATCGTCGCCTCCACATGGTCGGCGGCGCTTTGCAGCTGGCCCCTGGCGATCGCCCCCATGGAGGAGAACAGCGCGGTCGCGACCTCGATGATCTGGTCGAGCCGCTCCAGGAAGACCACGATCATGTCGTAGATGGCGACGGCGATGCGGATGATCGCGCCAAAGGGATTGGTGAGGCTTGCCAGCCAGGCCAGCCCGGCCTTCACCACCGAGGTGGTCACGTAGTCCTTGATGCCGTCGACCACCGTTTCCTTGAAGCTGCCGATCATCTCCAGGAGCTTCTGCCAGAGTCCGACGAAGCCTTCCTTGACCAGGATCGTGGCGACCTCGACCGACTTCTCGATGAAGCGCACCTTGCGCTCGCCGTCCTCGCCGAGGGCCTTCACCAGCATCTCGCGGAAGCTGGCATAGGTCAGTCCGAGGATCTGCAGCGCGATCGAGAGCAGGCCCCTGAAGTCCAGCTTGTCCGGCAGGGTCAGGCCGGCATCGCCAAGCGCGCCGAAGAGCCAGCCGAGCAGCCCCTTCTTCAGGTGCTCCAGGGCGTGGTCGGCGAACTGGCCGACGCCCTTCACCACCGCGAAGATCAGGTTCTTGGCGAAGCCCAGCGGGTCATCGAGGATCAGGTGGATCGTCTCGCGCGCCTGCTGGACGATGCCCCAGACCCGCTCGCCATAGGACCCCGCCAGCTTCAGCGCGCCCTCCACGATCAGCTCCAGGATCTTGTCCTTGACCTCCGAAAGGAAGGTCAGGATGTCCGAGACCAGCGGACCGAAGATGCGCTCGATCTCGCGGATCGGGTGCCAGGTCGGGAAGACGTCGATCACCTCGTCGATCAGGCGCATCACGCGCGACCAGGTGATATCCAGGCTGCTCAGCCGCTCGGATACCCAGGCGAAGGCGCGCTCCAGCACGCGCGCCTCCTTCAGCCGGTCGAACAGCAGCGTGCCGCCGGGCACCAGCCCCATGAAGCCGCCGATCAGGTTCTCCGCCGTGCGCGGCACCGGGTCGCCGGTGATCGGGCTCTTGCCGAGAATGACGCAGACCAGCGTGTAGCCCGGCACCTGGCGCGCGTATTTCTCGGCCTTGTTGGCCAGCCAGCCGCGGCGGAGCGGCATGGCGGCATCCGCGCTCAGGGCCGGCGCCGCGCCCGCCGCCGGCGCCTGCGCGCCGCGGCCGGTCTGCTGCACCACATGGGTCAGCTCATGCGCCATCAGGCGGCGGTCCTGCACGCTCTCGCCCGGGCCGATCCACACATCCGCCCCGTGGGTGAAGGCGCGGGCGCCGATGCGCCGCGCCGCCCGGCGGTCACCGGCGGCGTCATGGACGCGCACGCGGCCGAATTCGGCGCCGAAGCGTGGCTCCATGAAGCTGCGCACCTCCGCCGGCAGGGGCCGCCCCGGCCCCGGCGCCGCCACCCGCGCCGCCACGTCCGCCGGTGCCGCTCCCCCCTCCGGCCCCACCGCCGCCGCCCCGCCCGTGTCGCGCGCGGGCTGCGCCGGCGCGGCTTCCGCCTCCGGCTCGTCCGGCTTGCCGCTCTCGAACTCGGCGACGTCGCCCTGGTCGAGCTTGGTGGTGTCAACATCCTCGGCCGGCGGGATCTCGGGCGTTTCCTGCTCGGCCGGCAGCGGCGGCGCGTTGTCCAGCGCGTCCAGCGACGGCTGGTCGTTGATGCCGGCGCGACGCAGCGGACCGCCATCCGCCGCCGCCGGAAGCGCCGGGGCGGACATGGTGGCGACGCGCTCGGCATTGGCCTCCGCCTCTCGTTCAAAGGGATCGTTGGCGGCGCCGACTTCCAGCTTCGCACGGAGGGCCGGCGCCTCCGGCGCGGCCACGCGGGCCGCCGGCAGGCGCGCCGGCGCGGCGCGGCGGCGCAACGGCGGGGCCTTCTTGGCGGGCAGCGGGGCCGCCGTGGTCTTCATGGCGCGGCGCTCCGCCCCTTCAGCCTTTCCGGCCGCCGGGGCGGTCCGGCTTGCGGCGGCGCCGCGCCTCGCCGGTCTCGCTCACCACATGGGCAAGCTCATGTGCCAGCAGGTCCCGGCCCGCCGGTGTTGAAAGGTTTTGCGCTTCGCCCGGCGCGAAGGCGAGGTGGTCGCCCAGCGCGAAGGCCCGCGCCTCCATCCGGTTCGCCGCCTCCGCGCCCTCGGCGCCGGCATGCAGGCGCACGGCCGAAAGGTCGGCGCCAAGGCGCGGCTCGAAGAAGCGCCGCTCACGGGCAGGCAGCGGCTGGCCCGCGCCGAGGGCCGCCTCCGCCACGCGGTTCGCCCGCGCCGGCGCGCCCCCCGCACCGGAGGGAGCCGCGCCGCCGCTGCCGCACGCGGCCGGCGCCGCCGGCATCCGGCGTGCCACCGGCCTCGTCAAGGCGGCCTGGTCCTCCGCCTGCCGCGGCGCATCGGCCCGCGCCGCCGCCCTCGCGGCGGCGGCGTGCTCGCCGGCCCGGGCCGGGGGACTATCCGGCTTCGCCGGCCGCGGCTTCACCGCCGGGTGCGGCACCTCCGCCGCTCCCGCCTTGCCCGGCTCCGGCCGCGCCCGCACGGCCGCCTTCGCCACTTGCTCCGCCGCCTTCTCGGCCGGGTCCTTCGCGGCGCCGACCGTCACCGCCTCGCCGGCCGGCAGGCGCTTCTTCACCTCGGCCTGCGCGCCGGCCGCCGCCCGGCTCGGGGCGCGCCGCAGAACCGGAACGCCCTTGCGCGCCCTCGCCCGGCGCCGGACCCGCTTGTGCTGTGCCATCGCCGCCCTCCTGCCGCGCCTCCGGCGCGGCTCAGCCGTTCTGCCCGCGGATGAACTGGGTCGCCCGCAGCCTGTTCTGGTCCAGCTCTGTCGTGTTCATGATCTGGCTGCTGGTCAGCGCGGCGATCCGCTCCGGCGAAAGGTCCGCGAACTCGCCCACCGAGCTTACGCCGGCGCCGCGCAGCCTCTCCGCCAGCTCCGGCCGGTCGGCGAAGAGCGCGCCGATCGGCTGGGCGCGCCGCGTGTCCTCGACGAGCTTGATGCGCTGGTTGTCCAGCGCCGCCAGTTCCTGCCGCACCCCGGCGATCTTCTCCACCGCCGCGGCCTGCTGGGCGTTCACCTGCGCGATGTCGGCCCTGGTCTGCTCCACCGCGGCGACCGCCTCCGCGCGCGCCGTGGTGAGCGCGGTGATCTCCTGGCGCAGCCGATCCACATCGGCGGTGAGGCCGTCGCGCATGCGCCCGACCTCCGCCACCTCGCCGCCCAGCGCCTCCTTGATCGCGTTCGCGGCCTCGATGCGGGTGTTCAGCTCGGCAAGGTCCGGCGCGGCGGCCGGGCCGGTCGGAAAGAGATACTTTCCCGCCCCCCTCTCCAGGATGACGTAGTCCCGCGCCACGCCGTCCTGCACCAGCAGCGCCACCTTGTCGCCGGGCTTCGCGACGGCGCCGCCGGAGAGCCGCGCCGCCGGATCGATGCCGCTGGTGGCGGTGCGCAGCTTGTCGAAGGCGGCGGGGTCGCCGAGGTCGATCTCGGCGGTGATGTCCAGCCCGTTTCCGGCCAGCACGCCGCGCGCGACGTTCGGCGCCAGGTCCGCGACGTTCGGGCGCACGCCGCCGAAAGGTGCGAGCGGCCCCGGATCGAGCGGGCCGATGGGGGGGCGGGGGAGCGGGAAGGGCCGCACGGGGTCCCAGATGACGGGCGGCCGGTCGGGCCTGGCGGGCGGAGGGCAGCAGGCATTCTCGCCAACGTCATGCTTCCACAGCGTTTCGCCGGCATGGTAACGCAGCGCGCGCGGGGTCAGCGCCTGCTTGCGGCCGCAATGACCGCAGACCTCCTCCAGAAGGATGCGCCCGTCCCAGCCGCCGCGCAGGCAGGCGAGCGGCACGTAGTGCGGCGGCTCGCCCAGCTCCGGCGGGCAGGGGGTGAACCAGGACTGGCAGGCGCAGCGGATGCGCCGCTGCTGATCGGTTTCCAGCAGCGCGCCGAGCTTCAGGGCCTCGCGCTGCATGTTGCGCACCTCGCGCGCGGTGCCGATGGCCTCGTCCGCCGTCTCCCCCTCGATCGTCGCCCAGCGCGCCTCGACCTGCGCCACCTCCTGCGCGTTGCCCAGGCCGCGGAACTGCTCCAGCAGGTTCTTGTTGGCGGTGGCCACCTCCTGCGCCTCCGCCTGCGTCAGGGTCGCGGCGCCGCCGAGGGCCTTGCCGTTGGCGGCCGCCAGCACCACGCGGTCGGCGAGTTCCGGGCGGATCGTCCCGAGCACGCCGCCGAGGTCCAGATGGCCGGTGCGCCTGACGCAGCTCTCCACCGCCTGTTCGTAGCCCGGATCGGCGGGACCGAAGGCGCTGTTCCTCTCGACGAGGTGGAAGCCCACCGCCCCGCCCTCCCCGAGCGCCAGCGCCAGGCACACGCGCTTCTCCCGCAGCGCCGCCGCGAGCTGGTCGTCATTCTCGAAGTGGACGTTCTCGCGCGGCAGCCCGGACAGTTGCAGCGCGGTGTCCTCGATACGGCCGACCCGCCCGGCGCGGTCGAGAAAGGAGCCGGCGGAAAGCCGCACGGCCGCCGGGTCGCGCGCCGCGAGGCCGGGCACGATGCCGCAGAGCACGCCCCAGTCCATCGTCGCCCGCAGGATCGGCTCGACGGAGAAGTTCACCTTGCAGAGGTTGGCCAGCGCCTTCTGCACGGTGTCGGCGCCGTCGAACAGCACGGGGCAGGTCGCCGGGTCGAAGCCGATATCCTCGGCCGCGATGCCGCACAGCGCGTCGAGCGCCTGCTGCACGCTGGCCGCGCCGCCATAGAGCTTCTCGCAGGTGTTGTCGTAGCGGACATGGCTGGCCGGCAGGTCGCTCAGCGCGGGAAAGCTGAGCTTGCGCCGCTCGGCCTCGTTCAGCGGCTGCCGCGTGCCGTCGGCGCCGATGCGGAACAGCGTGCAGTAGTGGTGCTGCACCCCGAGCGGGTGTGGCGAGACGAGGCGGACGCGCTCTGCCTCCGCCGCGAAGCGCCGCAGCTCCACCAGCCAGTAATCGCCGGCCAGCAGCGCGGCCCCCGCCGTCTCCACCGTGATGGAGAAGGCCGGCAGCGTCACGGTAAGCTTGCTTCCGGCCACCGCCGCGGCGCCGGGCGCGCCGCCGCCCAGCGCATCCGTCACCGCGCCGCCGGCCAGGTCGATCCGCGCCGTGCCGTCCCAGCGGCGCAGGAAGCGCCAGGGCGTGCCGTCATGGTCCTGCGGCGGGTCGGGGGCGGCCTGCAGGTCGTCCACAAAGGCGGAGCGCCGTCCCGCGCCGCCGGCCGGGAGCAGGCCGAGCGCGCTTTCGGTGATCGGCGAAAAGAATTCATAGACGGCGCCGGCCCGCTCGAAATCCTCCGGATCCACCGTGGCGGGGGCGATGGCGGCGGCGTTCTCCATGGACCAGGCGATGCGCAGCGCGGTTGGCGCATTGGGGGCGCCCTCGACGTCCAGCACCTCCAGGCGGAACAGGGCGTTCGCCACCTCCTGCCGCAGCGTCACCACCTCGGCGCAGGGATCGCACTCATCCACCACCACGTCCGGCGCCACGGGCGTCACGCTGGCCTCGGCCGTGCCGATGCGGGGCCAGGCGCCGGTTCCCGCCTCGATATCGCCTGCCGCGGCGAGCGGCGCGGCCTTGATCTGCACCATGGTGCGGGTGCGGAAGGAGGTTTCGGCGCCGTGCAGGCCGGGATCGGCGAGATAGCCGTCCTCCAGGAAGAAGACCGGCCGCTCCCAGAGATCGGCGAAGAGCACCAGGTCCTGCCCGGCCGGCGGTGCCGGGGCGAGGGGAAGGTCGGCCTGCATGGTCAGCAGGTCGAGCGGCCCGGCGGGCGCCGTGCCCGGCGCCGCCGCCAGCCAGCCGGCCACCCCGCCCGCATGGATGCGCCCTTCCCGCAGCACCGGCAGCCCGCCCTCGATGGCCACCGCGCCGCCTTCGGCGGGGACGCCCTGGCGCACCGTGTCGCCATCCAGCGCCTCCACCCTTGCCCGCACCAGGTCGACGCCCTCGCCCAGGTCCGCGTCAGTGACCATGCCGCCCTGGATCGCGTAGGCGCCGGAATAGCGCATCTCCGGACGATGGCTTCGTCGCGAGACCTGGGCCTTCATGGCAGCCTCCTTTCCTTTTCCGCGCGCCGTCTCGCGAGCGACGCTATTCCAGCCGGCTCGGCGGCTGCATCAGGTGGCGGTCGTAGCGCAGCGCGAGATCCTGGCCGACCGGCAGGAAGTCCCGCAGCTTCAGCCGCAGGGCGCGCACCTGCGCCGCCAGGTACAGGTGATGGAATGCGCCCATCTCGGCGCCATCCTCCGCGCCCTGCGTGATGGCGGCCGAGCTGGTGAGGTCCAGCACCCCGGCCCCCGGCTCGCCGTAGCCGGGCGTGCGGAGCCGGCATGTCTCGCCCTCCCGGAAGAACAGGCGGAGGAAGTTCGGATCATCCGTGGTGTTGCTCGGGTTCCACCCGCCCGAGGCCCCGGCCAGCACGGCCAGGTCCGGCAGGCGGGAGAAGCGGACGCAGCTCGTGCCGGCTTCCGCATCGAGCCCGGTCAGCATCCCCGCGAACAGGCAGTCCGAGGCCCAGAGGCGGCGGAGCCTGGCCTCGCCGAGCAGGGTGACGTGGACAAGCTCGGCAAAGGACTCCGGCCCCTGCACGGTGCGGAGCAGGCAGTCAGCCGCGCGCAGCATCGGCTCGCCTTCCGCCGCTTCCAGCGCGATCTCGTCGGCCGCGCAGCGCCGCAGGATCAGCCGCCCGCCCTGCTCCACCAGGATGCGGCCGGTGAACAGCACATCCTCGAAGGCGATGGCGAGGCCGGCGGGAACGCGCAGCGTGCCGGCGATCTCGGCGACGACGCGCCCGGGGGCCGGCTGCAGCGGCACTCCCCGCGCCGCCAGGATGTCGGCCGGGCGGAAAAGCTGGGTGGCGGTCTCGCCGGCCCGGAAGGCCAGCGGGTTCGCCTCGTCGGGCAGCGGCACGCGCTTCTGGCCCGGCTCGAAGAAGCCTTGCGGCGGCCGGATATGGACGATGGCGCGGCGCGGATGCGGCCCGACATCCGGGCGCGAGCCGTCGCGCAGGTCGGGCGTGCGCAGGGCGGTGTCGTCATAGGCGCCGGGGAAGCAGGGCGCGCCGCGCGGCGCGCGCGGCCGCCAGTAGGCCTCGGCGGGCGCCATGCGCCGCCCTTCCGCGTCCAGGCGCGGTGCCGCCAGCCGGAACAGCGGGCTGGCGCCGGCCGGGTCGGCCACGGCGCGGTTCATGAAGCGCAGGTCGGGCGTGCCGAGCGGCAGGCCTGGAGGCGCCAGGGGATCGTCCCCGTCCCGCGTTCCGCGCGGCAGGCTGAAGGGCGGCAGGGCGATGCGCGGCGTGGCGAGCACGCGGCGCCACCCCTCGACCACCACCGTTTCGGCACCGCTCACCACGTCGGCGATGGCATCGAGGTTGACCAGGGTGCCCTTGGTCTTGAACCAGAGGATGGCGTTGTCGAGCTCGGCTCGGCGGCGCCCGGGGTCGGGGGCGAGCAGCTCGGCACCGACCAGTTCCGCGATATAGGGCAGCAGCCAGCCCTGGATCTCCCGCCCGTTGTCGGCCGGCTCGGCGAAGGCATCGGCGTAGGACTGCTCGATGGTGCCGCGCAGGAGGTCGAGGAACTGGCCGAAGCCGTGCAGGTAGGCGGCGAGGTCGCCGGGCTCGCCGGGCGGGGCGGCGATGCGGTCGCGGTAGCGGTGCTCCTCCGGCAGCTCGCGCAGTAGCAGCCGTCCGGCGCGGCTCTCCAGGTCGCGCGGGGTGAGCGGGCCGGCCATCACGCCGCCTCCACCGCGATGCCGAGGGCGGCGGCGCCCGGCAGGAAGGCGACCTGATCCGCCCGCGGCTGGATCACCGCCAGCGCCCCGCCGATCGCCCCTTCCCGCTGCACCGCGGGCGCGCCGGGGGCCCGCCCGAAGGCGGTGACCACCGTGGTCCGCACGCCCTCCACATTCTCCGCGGCGGCCAGCAGCTCCGCGAGGTAGAAGGGCTGGCCAAGGGTTCTGCGGCGCAGGCTGAAGGCGTTCAGGATGGCCTCGCGCGCGGCTTCGGCGACCTTCGCCTGGTCGAAGCGCGCGGTGTCGATGCGCAGGGTGACCGAGGCCAGGACCGGCACCGGGACATGGTCCGCGATGGCGACCCGCGTGCCCGGCAGGGCGCGGGCCGAGACAAAGGCGGCGATCTCCTGCCGCAGGGCCGGATTGGAGGCGCCGCCGCCGGCCGGCACGATGGTGACCGCGACGCGCGCCGCCGGCCCGGGGCCCGGCTCCAGCCGCGCCCGCGCCTGCCAGACGCTGCTGTGGCGGCGCGCCAGCCGCTCGAAATCGGCCAGCGAGACGGCGCGGTCGTTGGCGCCGAGCCGGCTGGAGGCGCTTTCGCGGATGGCCGCGACCGGCTCGCGGTCGGCGCCGCCGGCCGTGGCGAAGGGCTGCACCACGGCGGTGACGAAGCGGTGCCGCTGCATCGGCCGGGCGAAGGAGAGCGCCGGCACGCCGTTTCCCGCCGCGCCGGTGCCGAGGCGGTGCCGCAGCAGGACGACGTTGTCCGTGCCGGTCGGCAGGCGGCGGCGGAAATGGACGCGCAGCCGCCCGTCCTCCTCCAGGGTGGTGGAATAGGCGGCGCGCCCCTCGGCATCCGGGTCGGTGTGGTCGGCATAGGCCCACCGCTCGTCGTTCACCGCGACGTCGATGTCCGGCACCACGCCGGAGCCGGCTGCGGTGGAGGGGATGAAGCTCACCTCGGAAACCGGCAGGAGGAAGCTCTGCCGCGCCTGCTCGCCATTGCCGGAGCCCAGTGTCCGGACGCCCTGGGTTTCGCCATGCGAAGCCTCGGCCGTGTTGAGCCGGAAGATCGTGTGGCCCGCCTGCCAGCCGGCGAGGTCGCCGGCGACGGTGACGGCGAGGCGCAGCGCCCGCCGCTCCGGCACGGGCTGCGCGTCGCGCACGGTGAGCAGGGCGAAGCGCCGCTCGGCCCCGGCCTCATGCTCGGCGACGATCCGGTGGCCCGGGCGCACCAGCGCCGCCGCCTCGGGGGGCAGGTCCGCGAGCTCCAGGCTGCCGCCATCGAGCGGCAACGCCTCGCTGCGGTCGTAACCGGCGGGGCGCAGGCTGCGTGTCATCGGCCCGGCGAATTCGATCTGCGCAGGGTCCGCCTTCACCGGCCGGTCGAATGCGACGAAATAGGCGCCCGCGCGCAGAAGGACGCCGCGCGCCTGCAGGGCGAAGGGTGCGCCGCCATCCAGCGGGCGGGCGACGAACCAGTCGCCCTGGGCGAGCCCGGCGGGCGGGCTGCCGGCAAAGCGCACCGTCTCCTCGCCGCCGCCGCCCGAACGCGGCACCACCTCCGGCGCCGCGGCCACCACCTGCCCGGCATGGCGCGGCCCATGCTCGGCGGCGACGAAGCCGGCGCCCACGGCCTCCGCCGTGCCCATGAAGCGGCGGGCGACGAACTTGTCCCCGGCCTTCTCGTCCTCGAAGCGGGAGACGGCCACCGGCGGCCTGCCCGCCACGCCGTTGCGGAAGAAGACCTGGGAGACATTCGCCATGGTCGAGACCACCCCCGCCGGGGCGGCGATGGCGGAAAGCGGCTCCACCGAGACAGGCCCGGCAGGCAGGCTTTCGGACGTCGCGAGGCGCAGGATGCGGCTCTCCCCCGAAAGCACCACGGCCTGGAAGAGCCTGCCGGCGGCATGCACCTGCACGACGGCGTCACGGGCGAAGACGCCGGCCTGATCCACCTCCACGACCAGCGTGCCGCCGCCCGAGCGCGGCATGCCGGGGCGGCGGGCGCGGGGCTCGACGAGGAGCCGCGCATCGGCCAGCGCGAGCGCCGGCTTCTCGACGGGGTCCAGGCCGAGCAGCGCGGTTTCCGGCGCCGGGCCTGCCACCAGCGACGCGATGCGCAGGGCGGCGCTCGCCTTGGCGTCCGGTCCGGCGGAAACAAGGACGGCGGCGTCGCCTACGGCGAGCCTCGCCTTGGCCGGCAGCTCCCACAAGGCGGGGGCGTCGAACCTCAGCGGCTTGGCGTTGCGGTTCCAGCCGCTGGCCCGCGCCGCGTTGAGGGCGGGATGGGCCTGCACCGGCCGCAGCGTCTCGAAAACCAGCGGCGCCCCGCCGCCGGGCGGCGTGTGGCGCAGGGCGAGGCCGCGCGCGACCTCCACCGGCCCCGGCACGCCCTCCACGAGCAGCGCCACGAGCGTGACCGCCGAGGCGGGCGGGGTGGGCTGGTAGTTCACCATCGCCGCCAGCTTGCGGATGTTGTCCCACTGCGTGGCGGTGCGCAGGTAGCCCTCGTTGGCGAAGGCGTCGGCATGGCCGAGCAGGACGTGCGCGGCGCGGGCGAAGGCCCGCATGATCTCCCAGGCGTAGTCGTCCGAGCGCCGGGCGTACTGGTCGAGCAGCCGGGCATTGCGGCGGCCGGCGCTTTCCGGCGCGGGCGGATAGGCCGGCAGGAAGGCCGCGGTGTCCGACCAGGCCTCGACCAGCCGCCGCTCGGCCTCGTCGGGCCATTCGGAGACCGGCTTCATGAAGAGGTCCCGCCAGTGTTCCGGCAGGCGCAGCGGCATCAGCTCCGCCGGGCCGCCGCGCAGGAACAGGCCGAGCATGGCGATGCGCAGCTCCTCCAGCCAAACGGCGGCGTCGCCATCGACGTAGCGGAAGCGCCGCAGCCCGGCGCGGTTCCAGCGGGTGAGGTCGGCGGCCTGGCCGGGCCGGAGGGTCGGGGGCGCCGTCATGCCGCCTCCCCGCCGCTGAGGCCGAGGCGCCAGTGGCCCTTCTCCGGCGCGCCGCGCCGGTTCTCGCAGAGCACGTATTCCCCGGCGCCGATGTCGATGAAGCCCGCCGCCACGCGGTCCGGGAAGCCGCCGCCGAGGCGCTTCAGCCGGTTCAGGCAGGCGACCGAGACGCCCTCCACCCGCATGGCGGCCTCGATGATGTCGGAGGCGTAGAGGTCGTCGCCGAAGCCGAAGCGGCCGGGCTCGAAGAAGCCGCCCTGGTCGGCGGAGAAGACCTGTTCCAGCGCCTGCCGCACCTCGGAGCGGAAGAAGCCCGGCGCCACCCGCACGGAAAGCGCGAAGCTCACCGGCGCGGCGACGGCGCTCTCCAGGAACACCTCCGAGCCGACCATGCGGTAGCGCTCCACCAGCACCCGCAGCAGGCGGCGCGCCGTCAGCCCCGCATCCACCGGCGGGAGCGCCAGGCGGTGGTCGGCATGGAAGGCCTGGACCTCCCGCCACAGCGCGGGGGTGAGGCCGCTCGGCCGCCCGTCGGCCGGCGGCGGGCCGGCATGCAGCGGCGTGTCGATCTCCGCATCGACGGCGAGCCGCACGGCCAGCAGCAGCGTGTTCCAGCCGCCCGCCCAGACCAGCCGCGCCAGCGCATGGGCGACCAGCGGATGCCGCTCCAGCATCCGCGCGTGATCCGCCAGGGTGACCATGCGGCGCTGCTCGCCGATCAGCCGCGGCCCGAGGGCGCGCGCCTCCTCCATGGCGGCGGGGTTCAGCGCCCAGTGGCGCTCCAGCCTTTCCGCGCGGCTCTCCGGCGCGCCGCCGGGCCGGGGCGGCAGCGCGTCGAGCGCGGCGGGATCGCCGCGCTCCGGCGCGTCGTAGCCGATGAGCTTCAGCAGCCGCCGGACCGATTGCGGCCGCCGCGCCGTCTCCAGGTAGCGCTCGGCCTGCACGGCATCCAGCGCATGCGAGGCGCGGTCGAGCGCCGCCGCCAGCAGCTCGACGATGACCACCTCCATGTCGGCCGGCGTCCAGCGCCGCCGCTCGGGGAAGCGGTGCGCGAGTTCCTGCATGAGGAAGAGGCGGAAGCCGTCATAGTCGCGCGTGCGCCAGTCGAAGTCGTCGGCCACGCCCGGCAGCGGGACCGGCAGCACGGCGCGCCGCTCGCCGCAATCGGGGCAGCCCTCGTCGAAGACGATGTTCGGTTGCGCGAGTTCGGCCATGCTGGCGGGCTCCGGGCTGAAGGGAATGGCGGCTCAGATTTCGAAGCTGTGGCTTTCCTCCTTCTGCAGCGCGGCGATGACGTAGGAGATCTGCAGCAGCAGGCGTTCCGGCGCGCCGGGCGCGGCGCCCGCCTCGATGCGGATGCTGCGGGGATCGACCTCCCCGGCCAGCGCCTCGGCCAGCGACGCGTAGAGCTGGTTCTGCGCCGCGGCCCAGAGCGGCGCCGCATTGGGCTCGAAGACATGGCGCTGCGCGCCGAAGCCGAATTCCGGCCGGAACACCCGCTCGCCGGGGCTGGTGAAGAGCACCTGCTCGACCTGCTCGCGGATATGGTCGAGGCGGTTCGAGACGGCGGCGCCATCCGGCGTCATGCGGAAGGGGAAGCTCATGTAGCGCGCGCGCGGCAGCCGCGCCCCGCTGGTGCCGCTCATGTCGCGTTCGCCTTTGCCGTCAGGATGGCGGCCGTCAGCGGAATGGCCGGCGGGCCGGAGGGGGTGCCGGGCGCGGTACAGTTGTGCACATGCGCGTTGAACAGCGCCATGAAGGATTGCCCGCGCAGCAGGGGCTCGCCGCCCGCGCCGCCCACCGAGACGGACGAGCCCTCGATGGTGACCGTCGCGCCCTTGATGGTGACGCCGCCCGCCGATGTGGAGATCTCGTTGCCGGCGGCATCCTTCGCGACGATGCCGCTGCTCGACAGCACCAGCGCGTTGCCGTTGGCGTCCTCCACATGGATCTCGCCGGCGCGCGCGTCGAGCAGCACCTTGGCGCCGGCGCTGTCCGTGAGCAGCAGGGAGCCTTCGGCGTCCAGCTCGACCTTCGCCTCCGCCTTGCTTTGCAGGGACAGCGCCTCGGCGCCCTCCTTGTCCTCCAGGACGAGCTGGTGGCCACTGTCGCTGCGCAGCACCTTCGCGCTCGGCGCCTCGCCCGCGGTGAAGGCCTCCGGCGCCGCCTGCCCCTCGCGCCAGAAGGTGCCGGTCCACATCGGCGCCGAGGCATCCCCCTCCAGGAACTCGGCCACCACCTGGGCATCCTTCGGCGGCACGGCGACGAAGCCGAGCCCCGCCGCCCCGCCGAAGGGCAGGCAGGGCAAGGCCCAGTCGGAGATCGCCTCGCCGAGCACGCCGGGAATGGTCAGCCGGCAGCGGCCGCGCTTCTGCGGATCGCGGTTGTCGGCGACGAAGGCGCGGTACTTGCCCCAGTACTTCGTCTGCTGCTGCCGGACCGTGCGCTCGAAGAGGTCCATGTCCTTGTCCATCGCGGCTCTCCCTCAGAACAGGCCGGACAGGGCGGACGCCGCGGCGGAAAGCGCCCCGCCGGGGGCGGCGGATTCCCCGGTCGCGTTGCGCAGCACCTCGAAGGTCTGCCGGTAGCCCTCCGGGCTGAAGGCATGGGAAACCTTGTCCACGTACCAGAGGCCGCCATAGCGCGGCCCGACGCCGTCGATGCCGACAAGCCGCCCGACGCCGAGCACGTGGCCGTAGATCGCGCCGTCCAGCTCGCCCGTGCCCTGCAGCTTCAGGCTGTTGTCGTTGGCCAGGGCCTGCGCCCGCGCGCGCATCTCCTCCTCGGTCTCGTCGCCCTCCTTCGACATCCGCCAGACCGAGGGAATGCCGGTGCCGCCGCCCTCCCGGGCCACCGGCGTCGTGCCGAGCAGCGGCAGGTTGGGCGTGAGGGTGACGGAGCGGGCCTCGGCGCCCTCCTCGCGCGGGGCGGCGTCGAAGCGCACGGCGTCCGGCCTCTGCCCGTCATCGGCCACCGAGAAGCTCAGGCAGTTGGTCGCCTTGCCGGCATAGACGAGGATCGGCGGCTGCGGCTGCCCCTCGAAGCGGAGCGGCCCGAAATAAACCTCCCCCCCGGCGAAGATCAGCTCGTAGCCGCTGGCGCGCGCGCGCTCGCGGATGAACTGGATCGCCGTGGCGTCCTGCGCGAGGGAGCGGCTCGCCTTGCCCTCGCCCGAGCCGCGCGCGAGGCGGAGGCCCGCCGGCTTCAGCAGCTCCGCCAGGATTGCCCTGTCGCTGATCGGGCCGTCATCGCCCCAGACGCGCCGGATGTGCTCGCGGTCCAGCGCCGCGCTCTCGTCCTGCAGGGCGATCTCGATGCGCGCCTCGCCGCCGTTCGGCGGGTAGTTCGGCTTGAGCTGCACCATGTAGCCGCGGAAGATCTCCTCCGCCCGCGTGCGGAAGTCGGCGGAAACGCGCACCGGCTGCCAGCGGGCGAACAGGCCGCTGTCAGCCACCGTCCAGCGCCCGTCCGTGCCGCGCCGGTCCTCGATGACCAGCGTGCCGGTGGCCGCCTCGGCCCGGCTGACAGAAAGCTCCAGCGACAGCACGAGGTCGGCGATGGCGCCGATGCTTTCCCGCCCGGACCCCACCTCGATCACGCAGGAGGCGGGATGGCGGAAGCCGGCATCGAGCAGGCCGGAAAGAAGCCCCATCACGAGACCTCCCGGCGGCGCGGGATGAGGATGATCTCGCCGAGCCGCTCGCGCCCGTTCGCGTCGGGGGCGCCCGGCGGCGGCTCGGGGTCGAAGAGCAGGTCCTCGGCGAAGAGGGCCTCGGGGTTGGTGTCGGCGATGCGGCGCCAGGCGCGGCTGTCGGCGTAGTAGTGGTGCGCCAGGGCGTCGAGGCGCTGCCGCAGCGCGACGCTGTGCTCCAGCACCGGCTCCGGCCGCTCCGGCGGGCGGGCGCGCAGGCCGCGGAAGGCGCGCGGCTCGGCCGCCTCCGCCTCGAAGACCGGCACCGCCTCGTAGAAGGAGCCCTTGAGGATGGCCATGGCGCGCCTCCTATGCCCCCGCCGCGTTCAGCGCGCTCATCGCCGTCTGGCGCAGCTTGTCGGCGGTGAAGAAGGGGTTCTGCGATTCGATCACCTGCATGGTGAGGTTCATCTCCGCGCGGAAGGGCAGCAGGTTCGGCAGGTGCATCACCTCCTTCTGCGCCACGCCTGTCAGGAAGACCGGAAGCACCTGCTGGCCCCAGCCGAAGACCAGCACGGAGGCGGTCTCCTGCCGCTGGAAGGCCCGCGCCCCGCCGACATCGAGGCTGGCGAGGATCTGCAGCCCCGCCGGCCCCTGCGCCTTCGGCTCCACCATCGAGCGCAGCGTGTCGATCTGCGGCTGCACGCCGAAGCGGCCGGCGACCGGGTCGCCCGCGTTCATCTTGTCCGTGGCATCGAGCAGGATGTCGATGGAGAAGCTCTCGGCCTGCAGCTCGACGCCCTGCGCCACGCGCGGCGTGTCGAGCGGCGTCATGAAGTCGTAGCCGCCGCGCGAGCCGGGCGCGTTGCCCGTCTTGATGGTGACGGTGCGGCTGCGCGAGATCTGCTGCGGGTTGAACTGGAAGACCAGCGCCAGCGGCGGCACCGAGAAGCCGTATTCGAAGAGCAGGCCCTTGGTCGGTCCGGACACGGCTATGGCCTCCCCTTCCCCTTCCCCTTCTCCTTCCCGGCCGCCGCCGCGCCGAGGCGCCCGCCCGCATCGGCCGCCAGCGCGGCGGCGGGGCGGCCAAGCCCGGGCAGGGTGACGGCGATCCGGCCGGGCGGCGCCTCGGCCCCGGCGAGTGCCGCGCCGGCCGCCTCCGCGATGCGGCGCGCATCCTGCGTGGCGGTCGGGGCGAGGCGGGCGGGCAGCACCAGGCGCAGGCGGCGGATCCTCATGACGGCACGCCCTCCAGGTGGTCGGCGAGG
Source organism: Teichococcus coralli (assembly GCF_009829925.1). GTDB lineage: Bacteria > Pseudomonadota > Alphaproteobacteria > Acetobacterales > Acetobacteraceae > Pseudoroseomonas > Pseudoroseomonas coralli. Next base: position 70,100 of record NZ_SNVJ01000020.1, on the reverse strand, counting down.
AAGCCGAGCTCGGAGCGCCGGACCTGGCGGTTGTCCTTGCGCAGCTCGGCCCAGACCGCGCGGGCGACATGGCGCGGCGCGATGGCGGCCTCCTCCTCGGCGGCGATGACGGCGGCATACCAGGCGGCGTTGTGGATCGCCCCGCCGGAGAGCCGCGCCGCCTGCGCCAGCGCGGCGGCGTCGAGCCCGGCGGCGCGGGGCGCGTTCGGCGGCAGCAGGGCGGCCCAGAGCTGCGCGCGGGCCGCGGCATCGGGCGGCGGGAAGTCCACCACGATCTGGAAGCGGCGCAGAAAGGCGGAGTCGATGTTGGTGCGGAGGTTGGTGGTGAGGATCACCGGTCCCGCATGCCGCTCGAAGCGCGACAGGAGGTGCGACACCTCCAGGTTGGCGTAGCGGTCGCGCGCGTCGGAGATCTCGCCGCGCTTGCCGAGCAGCCCGTCCGCCTCGTCGATCTGCAGCACGGCGCGGCGCCCCTCCAGCGCGTCGAGCAGCGCGTTCACGTTCTGCTCGGTCTCGCCGATGTACTTCGACATGATGCGGCCGAGGTCGAGCGTGTAGAGCGCCCAGGGCACGCCGCAGGCGCGGCCCAGCTCGGCGGCGACCACCGCGGCGGCGAAGCTCTTGCCGGTCCCGGAGGGGCCGGCGAAGAGCGCCAGCGGCCCGCCCAGGCGGCGCCCGCCCCAGCCGGCCGCGATCTGCTCGCCGAAGCGGATCCAGGCGACATAGTCGCGCAGCGAGCGGAGCGCGGCTTCCGGCAGCACCAGGTCCCCGAAGCGGCCGCCGGGCGGCGCGAGATGCGCGCCCGGCGGCGGCGCGAGGCCGGTGGCCCGGCCCAGCACCGCCCGGGTGGCCCGCAGCGTGGGGCGGATGCACTGGTAGGCCCCCTCCCCCTCCACCCGCAGCAGGCCGCCGGCGACCAGGGGCGCGGTGGGGTCGAGCCGGGCGAAGAGGCGCGAGACCTCCTCGCCGCCCTCCAGCGAGAGCAGTTCCTGCAGCGTCGCGAGGCAGGGATAGGGGCCGCCGACCTGCGGCTGCAGGGATTGCAGCCGGGGCGCCAGGGCGGGCTGCGCTTCCGGCAGCAGGGCCAGCGCCAGGAGGTCGAGATCGAGCTGCACGAAGCCGCCGAGCACCTCGGGCGGCACCTCCGCGGCCAGCGGCGCCCATCCGCCGGCCTCGCGAAGGGCCGCGACCTCGGCGGCGATGGCTTCGAAGCGGGTGGTGAAGTCCTCCGCGGGGGCGTCGCCCGTCCGCAAGGCTTCGGCGAGGGTGACCAGCAGCGCCAGCCGCGCCCATTCGGCGTCCAGCATGCCCTGGCCTCGGGCCGGGAGGGGAGGCTGCGGCTTCGTCATGCGCCCTCCACCCGGATCTCGAGCATGTTGGCAGGGGCCGCCTCCGGCAGCGGCTGCCCGGCGGCGTCCGCCGGGCGGGTCATCAGCCGCGCGCGGTCGCCCGCCGCCGGGTTGTCGAGCGTGATGGTCACGCGCGCGGCGGGCTCGTCGATGCGGGCGGTGCTGAGGCGGAAGACCTGCGGCGGCTGCGTGTCGGTGCTGGCATCCGCGCGCGTCCAGGCCACCTCGATGGCGACCTTCTCGCCGGACGGGCCGGCCAGCGCGACCTCCGCCTGGCCGGTGCCGGGCGGCAGGCTTCGGCGGTTGGTCAGGCCCGCATCCCCGGCGAGAAGCTGCAGCGGCAGCCAGTCCGTCGGCGGCGCCCCCCCGCTCCTGCCCGCGCGCGGGATGGGGTGGCTGTCCGGGCCGGGCATGACGAAGGCCTGGTCCCGCCCCGCCATGCTGCCCGCCACGTCGAGAATGGCCGTGCGCACCGGGCCTGCGGGCTCATGGAGGGCCAGCGGCTCGATCGGGACGAGGGCGAACTCGTAGGCGGCCGAGACCCGGTAGGCGAGCTCGCCCCCCTGCGTGGTCCAGATGTGGTTGATCTCCTCCATGGAGGGTGCCTGCAGGATCGCCCGCAGCCGGTAGTCGCGATGCGGCGCGTTGCGGAAATCGCCTTCCCCCGCCGGACCGCCGGGAAAGACCGCCGGCAGCACGGGATTGCTTTGCAGCACCCGGATGGCGTGGCCGAGCACCCGCAGCTCGATATCCTCCGGCGGATTGTTCTTGTCGCCGGGAAAGGGGGTGATGAGCGTGTGCAGCCGCACGAAGAACGGCTCCTCGGCGCCGCTGCCGGCGTGAAAGCCGGAGGGCGCGATGCGGTAGACGAAGATGTTGAGGACGTGCTTGTCGCTGTCCTTGGCCCGTTCGTGCGCGCGCAGGGGCGTGTCGATCGAGATGATCACGTCCTCGCCGAACTCGGTGTCGAGATAGTCGGCGATGCCCTGCACCGCGACCGACAACGACGAGGCCGCGACCGCCATGGCTCACAGCCTCCCCAGGTAGCGGGCGCGGATCAGCCGGTGCCGGTCGGTGCCGGTCGCGGCGCGCGCCGGCGCGGCGGGTTCATGGATCATCACCTCGACCTGCTCGATGAACACCGAAGGACGCTCCGCCGCCGGCGCCTGCGGCAAGCTGGAGTTTTCCATCGGGGGCGGCAGGGCCGGCCCGGCCGCGAAGGGGGGGTCGCCCGTGGAAGGTCCGGCTTCCGGCGCGGCGAACGGCCCGCTGCCGGCTGGCATGGTCGCACCGGCGCCGGCGGGCGGCAGGGCCGTGAGCGCGGAGGGGGAGGCCGCGGGCGCGGGCGGAGCCACCGCGCGGCGCAGGGCACGCAGGTTCCGCGGCGGCGGCTCGTGCGCCAGCGCATCGGGAACCTGTTCGTCCTCCGGCCGCAGGGTCGCGGGGTCGGGCTCGGCGGCGCGGCGGGTCGGCTCCTCGTCACGCGGTTGCGGCGGCTCCGGCGCGGCGCGATGGATCACGGGGCCAAGCTCCGCGTCCTCCGCGCGCTCCTTCTCCGCGTCAGGGTCGGTGGAAAGCCGCCGCGCCGGCAGGCGCTGCACCGGCGCCTTCTCCTCTGCCTCGGGCGGCGCCTCGGCAGACGGCGGCGCCGGAGCGCGGGCGAGGCGCTGGGCCACGCGCTGGTCCAAGCGCTGGTCCTCTGGCGCCTCATCCTCTTCCGGCAGTTCCGTGCGCATGGCGGGGGCGCCGCCCAATCCCTTGGCCGCAAGGCTGGGCGCGGCGGAGGGCAGGACCCCTGCGCGGATGGCGATGCGCCGCAGAAAGCTGGCGCTCATGGCAGGCCCATCCCCCGGTGGCCGAGCCGCGCCTGGCGATCGCGCTCGATCAGCGCCGCATAGTCGTGCCGCCGCGCCGCCGGCATGGCCAGGATCGCCTCCTGCGACCACCCATAGGCGCTGGCCAGGAGATGGACCTCGCGCAGGATGCCCCGCGGCGCCGGATAGCCGAAGCGGAAGGGGTCCACCCGTGCGACCGCCGCGCCGCCGCAGGAGGGGCAGGTGCTGGCCACCGCCTCGCCAAGCTCGGGAGAGATTTCCTCCAGCGCCGCGTCGATGCGCTCGCAATCCGCCTCGGTGAAGCGGTGCGCCTCCGTCTCCGCCTCGGGCGAAAGCCCGCAAAGCGCCAGCAGCCGGCGCCGGGGATCGGGGCCGGCGGCCTCGGCGAGCGCCTCCTCGTGCCCGCCGTTCGGCGCCTCGAAGCCGCGCCGGCCGAGGCTGGTCTCCACGGAGGCCACGGGAAAAGCCGCGCCCGGCTCGCGCAGCGGCATGGCCCGCAGGTCGAGCGAGAGGTCGTAGGCCGCGCCGCAGGTGTCGCAGTCCGCCTCGAACCAGGCGAGGTCCGGCCGGAAGCGCAGCGCGGCGCGGCGGAGCAGCCATTCGCGCGTGCCGCAGGAGAGCGATCGGGCGAGCGCCGGCGTCATCGGCGCGCCCTCGAGCCCCTCGATCAGCGCGTCGAGCAGCGCGGTGGCACGCTGCGGGCGCGGTGCCGCCGCCGCCGCCGCCTCGGCGACCGCCAGCTCGAAGGCGCCCAGGGCCGGGCGCCAGACGACGGCGGGAAGCGCGACGGGATGGGTGCTCGGCTGCCGGTCCATGCTCCGCCTCCTGCGGCCCCGCGCCTCAGCTCTCCACCCGCTCCTGCACGCCGAGGTCGCGCACGAACCCCTCGTGCTGGACCATGATGGACTGGATGGCGATGGTGTTCATGTTGTTGGCGTCGAACTCCGGCAGCGCCTGGAACTCCGAGACCCAGGCCCGCCGCAGGCGATAGGTGAGCACCGGCGTGCCGCCCTGCAGGTCGAGCACGTTGATGACCACCTCGCGGCGGTAGTTCAGCAGGCTCATTCCCGCATCGCCCTCGGCGACGTTGTTGACGGCATTGGCCCATTCCTCGAAGACGCGGTCCTGGCTCAGGCCCTGCTCCAGCGAGACGGCCTCGAAGCTGCTGCCGCCGGGGATCACGCGCTGGTTCGAGGGATCGCCGGCGCTGCGCCACTTCACCACCTCGGTGGTGCGCTTCAGCGCGCCCATCTTGGACAGGCCCGCGACGGTTCGGCCGCCGATCACGACCTGGAACTTGAAGGTCCGGTAGGGGTCGTAGCGGTGCGCGTTGGCGGGAAACATCGGAGCCGGCATGGTCCTCTCCCTCCTGTCCGGTCAGGCCGTGCGGCCGACGATCTGCTGGATCTGCACGACGACGAACTCGGCCGGCTTCAGCGGCGCGAAACCGACCACCAGCCGGACGATGCCGGCATCGATGTCGCCCTGCGTCATCGTGGCGTCGAGGCCGCAGCGGACATAGAAGGCATCGGAGGCCTTCTCGCCCTGGAAGGCGCCGGCGCGGTAGAGACCCTCCATGAAGTTGGTGCCGGCGGCGCGCAGGCTGGCCCAGAGGCGGTGGTCGTTGGGCTCGAAGACCATGGCCTGCAGCGCGTTGTAGAGGCTCTCGCCGATCATGCTCTGCGTGCGGCGCACCGAGATGTAGCGGAACTCCGGCTTGGTCTTGGTGGCCAGTGTGCGCGCGCCCCAGATCACCGTGGGACCGATGATGGCGCGCAGGCAGTTCACGCCCCATTCGTTCAGGTTGTCCTGCAGGTCGTTGCCGATCAGCACGTTCGGCCCAAGGGTTCCGCGCAGCTCCGCCTCCAGCCCGGCGGGCGCCTTCCATGGCCCGCGCGCGGCATCGATGCGCGCCCACATGCCGGCGGCGAAGGCGCCCGGCCCGACCTCGAAGGTCTTCGGCCGGTTGGCCGCGGTGTCCGGGTCGTAATGCGGGTTGGCCACGGTCAGCCAGGGATAGTAGAGTACCGCGTAGGGCGAGGTCGGCGCGCCGAGCTGCTTCACGTCGTTCGGCGATTCGAGCCGCGCATTCTCCGCCGGGTTCGGCGGGTCCACGAGCACCAGGCGGTTCTGCATGAACTCGGCATGGTCGATCGCCGCCTCGATGGCGCTGTTGTCGCCGCCCGGGTGCCAGTGCTGGCCCGGCAGCACCAGGATGCCGATGTCGCGGTGGTCGCGCAGGCGGTGCAGCGCGTCGCGGTAGTCGGCAGGCTTCGGCAGGCCGTAATCCGCGCCGCCCGCCAGGCGCGAGAGCGCCGCGTTCCTTTCCGCGTCGAAAACCTGCGGGTACTCCAGCACCGTTGCCCGCGCGGCGGTCGCGGTTGCCGCATCGGTGAGGCCGAGGTCGCCGGCCGCGCTGCCGCCCGACACGGTGACGGCGTTGGCGGCGCTGCCGCCCTCGCGGCGCAAGGCCAGCCTGCCGCTCTGCACCGCCGCGCGGAACTCCGGCACGGCGCCCGCATCGGCATGCATCAGTTCCTCGATCTTCGCCGCCACGGCGGCCAGGTCGGCCAGCCCCTCCGGCAGGGTGATGGTCTTGGGCGGCCCGTCGCCTATCCGGATGTCGAGGGTCTTGTCCTTCAGCGTCGCGAAGTCGAGGCCCGCGGCGGGCGTGGCCATGGCGGCGGTGGGATCAAGGCCGAGCCGCATCGCCAGCGCGCCGCCGGCGACCGTCACCGCGGGGTCGCTGCCGCTGTCCGGCGGCACGAGCAGCAGGCGCGCATCCGCCGTGGTCTGCGCGGAAAAGCCGGGGATGGCGTCGGCGGCGTTTTCCGGCCGGGTGATGCGGTCCCGGATGGTCCGGGCGATGGCCGCCAGCGAGGTCTCGCCGCCGGGCGCGGCGACCTCCACCGCCTTGCCGTTCACCGTGACCGTCATCTTGGGGTCGGCGGGAAGGCCGGTGAGGTCCACCGCCGGCACCGGCGCGCCGAGAAAGGCCTTGAGGCGGCCGCCGCCCTCTTCCCCGGCGATGGCCTTGCGCGCCACCCGGACCAGCGTGGAGGTGTTCTGCACGCGGCTGACGAGATAGCGCCCGCTGGCCGGGTCGAGCACCAGGCCGCCGATCCGCTCGATGGCCAGCACGCCCTTCGCCGGCGCGGCAGGGTCCCGCAGGAAGCCGACCGACAACTCGTATTCGGCCTTCAGGGGGTTGTCGTCCTCGGCCGTGCGGCGCAGCGCCACGAAAAGGTCGTTGGCCCATTCGCCGGGCGAGGCGGCCTCGAAGTAGAAGGCGCCGGCGCCGTCGCGCGGGTCGGCGATGGAAGCCTTCGCGGAGCGCGCCGGCCCCGCATCGCCGACGGGCACGATATAGGCCTTCCTGCCGCCGTTGGCGAAAAAGGCGGTGACGGCGTGGCCGAACCAATCGGGGGCCTCGCCCCTGTCGCGGATGCCGCCGCCGCGGCCGTCCAGCGTCCCGAACCGCAGTGCGAACAGTGCCATGTCGGACAGGAAGACCGGCTTGCCCGTATGCGCGGTGACCGCCTCGCCGCGCCCGAGATGGCCGATGAAGGCGGCCACCGAGGGGGATGCCGTCTCCACGGCCAGCAGGCCGGACGGCACATGCTCCACATAAACGCCAGGATGCTGGTACATGGCTGGTTCCTTGGCCTGGGCCCGGCGTCCTGCCCGGCCTGCTGCGCACCATCCCGGAGCCGGCGGCGCCGCCCCGGGTTCCTCAGCGCCCGCTCAGGGCCGCACCGTCCCGCCGGGCAGGCGCGCGCTGCTTCCTCCGCTGACCGGATGCCGCTCCTTGACCGCCATCAGTCTCCCTTGCCTCCGCGCTGTGCAGGATGCCGGCGCGAGCGCATCAAGCCGAGTCCGGCCGGCCGCCGGGATGCGCCGGCCGAAGCTGCCGCCCGTCGTTCGGGCGGATCGCGCCAGGCGAGGCCGCATGGCCGTCCGTTCCGGAGCTGCGCCCGGGCTGGGGACGCCCCGCCGGAGCGGGCGGGCTGGCGCGATTATTCCGTGCGGCCGATCAGCGTCACAACCAAAAAAGATGCAATATCGTAACATTATCCTGAGAGGCGAGGAGGGCTTCGGCCGTCTCAGGCGAGGTGGTGCCGGAAGAAGGCGGTTGTCCGCTCCCAGGCCAGCCGGGCGGCCGCCTCGTCGTGGCGTGGCGTCGAGTTGTTGTGAAAGCCGTGCTGCGTGCCGGGATAGACGTGCATCGCGTGGGGCACGCCGCTGGCCTTCAGGGCGGCCTCGAAGGCGGGCCACATGGCGTTGATGCGCGCGTCGTGCTCGGCATAATGGAGCTGCAGCGGCGCCTCGATGGATGGCACGCCCGCGGTCTCGGCGGCGGCGCCGTAGAACGGCACGCCGGCCTGCAGGTCCGGCCCGAGCGCCACGGCGAGCGCGTTGGTCGTGCTGCCGCCCCAGCAGAAGCCGGTGATCCCGAGCTTGCCGGAGGAAAGCGCGTGCGCCTTCAGCCAGCGGGCGCCGTTGAGCATGTCGGTGCGCAGCCGGGCCTGGTCGAGCCCCGTCTGGAGGGCGCGCCCGTCGTCGTCGTTGCCGGGATAGCCGCCGGCGGGGAAGAGGCCGTCCGGCGCCAGCGCCAGGAAGCCTTGCACGGCGAGCCGCCGGGCCACGTCCTCGATGTAGGGGTTCAGGCCGCGGTTCTCGTGGATGACAAGGACGGCCGGAAAGGGGCCGGCCCCGGCCGGCCGCACGAGATAGCCGCGCATGGCGCCGGAATTCCCGCCGGGCGAGGGATAGGTGGCGTAGCTGGCCTTGATGCGCTCGTCGGCGAAGGAGACCGTCTGTGCCTGCGCGTAGCGGGGGAGCAGCGCCTGCGCCATGGCCATCCCGCCGGCGGTGACGGCGGCGGCGCGTTGCAGAAAGGTTCGCCGGTCGATCCGGCCGTGGCAGTACTCGTCGTAGAGGTCGAAGACGCGCTGGTCGATCTCCCCCTGCGTCAGCGCGCCGTGCTGCGGGAATGGTGATGGGCGGTTCTGGTCGTCGGCCATGGCGGGACTCCCTCGCTGCGGGCAAGGGGCCATCGTCCCGGCCTCCGGGGCGCGCGCTTGCCGGGCGGGAATGGTATCCGGCCCGCGAAGCGCCTGGCAACCATGGCGCGGGACGGCGCGCCGCCCGCGGGAATTCTTCGCGGCGGAAATTTTTCGCTCGGGACGGGAATAATCCGGCCGCGCCGGGGGTCTGTTCCGCATCGCCCGCCTCGCGCCACAGCCGAAGGACCCGTGATGCGCTTCCCGACCCGCGCGGCCCCGCCGGCCCGCCTGCTGCTGCTCGTGCTGCTCGGTGCCGGCGCGGCATCCGCCCATGAGGGCCACCATCGCGCCGCGCCGGCGGGCGAGGCGCCCTTTCTCGCCGAGAACGCCGCCGCGATGGAGCGGATGATGGCGGCGATGGCCATCCCGCCGAGCGGCGATGTGGACCGCGACTTCGTGGCCATGATGGTGCCGCACCACCAGGGCGCCATCGACATGGCCACCGCCCTGCTCCGCCACGGCAGCGACAACCCGCAACTGCTGCGCCTGGCGCAGGAGGTCATCGTCACGCAGCAGCAGGAGATCGCCGCCATGCGGCTGGCGCTCGGCGACCCGCTGCCGTCCGCCATGCCCGCGCCGACCCGGCCAGGCGCGGCGGCGCCACCCGTCACCTCCGCACGCTGAGGGAAAATTGCATGAAAGCCTCGCTTCTTGCCACCGCCTGCCTGGCCGGCGGCCTCCTCGCGGCTGCGGCGCCGGCCCCGGCCCCAGCAGTGGCGGGCCAGGCGCCGCGGGCCGCGGCCGCGCCGGACGTGCCGATCTCGCACCGCGACCGCGTCTATGCGGCCGAGCAGTTCTCCAACACCGTCTCCGTCACCGACCCGGCGAGCAACGCGCTGCTCGGCGTCATCCGGCTCGGCGACCCGCAGCCGGGCAACCTCAGCCCGCTCTACCGCGGCCAGGTGCTGGTGCACGGCCTGGGCTTCTCGCCGGACCGCCGGACGCTCGCCGTGGTCTCGATCGGCAGCAACGCCGTCACCTTCATCGACACCGCCACCAATGCGGTGAAGCATACCACCTATCTCGGCCGCTCCCCGCACGAGGCCTTCTTCACCCCGGACGGCGGGGAGGTCTGGATCACCATCCGCGGCGAGGACTATGTCGCGGTTCTGGATGCCGCGACCTATGCGGAAAAGGCGCGCATCAAGGTGCCGGGCGGACCGGGCATGACGATCTTCTCGCCGGACGGGCAATACGGCTATGTCTGCTCCTCCTTCAATTCGGAGACGGTGGTGATCTCCGTGGCGGAGCACAGCATCGCCGGCCGCATGCGGCAGGAGACGGCCTTCTGCCCCAACATCGCGGCCACCCCCGACGGCAGCCAGGTCTGGCTGACGCTGAAGGACGTCGGCAAGGCGATGGCGTTCAACGCCCGGCCGCCCTTCAACCTGCTGCGCAGCTTCGAGACCGGCCCGATCACCAACCACGTCAACTTCGCCGCCACGCCGCGCGGCACCTTCGCCTATGTCACCGTCGGCGGGCTGAACGAGGTGAAGGTGTTCCGCACCGACGACTTCTCGCAGGTCGCCACGATCCCGGTCGGCAAGCTGCCGCACGGGCTGTGGCCCGCGGGTGACGGCAGCCGCATCTATGTCGGGCTGGAGAATGCCGACGCGCTGGCGGCGATCGACACCGCCCGCAACCAGGTCGTCGCCACCATCCCCGTCGGTCAGGCGCCCCAGGCCATCGTCTATGTTCCGGACGCCGTGCCGGAGGGCGACGGAAAGGCCGGCCTGCAGCCGCTTGGCCTTGCCGGCGCGGTGACGCAGCTGAGCCTCGGCGCCCCGGGCGGCAAGGAGAAGGCGACCAGCGTCGCGCTGTTCGACCAGGGGCTGACGCAGGTGCTGCAGGCCTCCGTGACCGGGCTGGAGCCGCGCGAGCCCTACCTGCTGGCGCTGGCCGCCGAGCCGGACGGCGGCGGCGCGCGCGAGCCGCTGGCCGGCTTCACGAGCAATCCCGCCGGCTCGGCCATCGTCAACGCGGTGGGGCCGATCCGGCAGGTCGTGCAGGAGGGTGGCGCGGCGCCGCGGCGCTACCTCGTCATCCTGCCGGGCGGAGCGGGCGAGGGCGCGCCGGCCGTGCAGGTGCAGCAGCCATGACGCTGGCGGCCCGCGCATCGTCGCGGGATGGGCGGGCCGGAGGAGGGAGCGGCCGGTGACCGACATGGCGCGCCTGATCGAGCCGCTGATCCCGTCGCTGCGGCGCTATGCCCGCGCTTTGCTGCGCGACCGCAGCGCCGCCGACGACCTGGTGCAGGACGGGCTGGAGCGGGCCGTCAGCCGCTGGCACCAGCGCCGCCAGGACGGCGACGCGCGCAGCTGGCTCTTCGCCATCGTGCACAACCTGGCGGCCAACCGGCTGCGGCAAGCCGCGCGCCGCGGCCCGCACCTGCCGCTGGAGGCCGCCGGGGAAGCCGCGCCCGGCCTGGCGCCGGCGCAGGAGGCGGGGCTGCGGCACCGCGACCTGCTGCGCGCCCTGGCCGGCCTGCCGGAGGAGCAGCGCAGCGTGCTGCTGCTCGTCTCGGTCGAGGACCTGTCCTATGCCGAGGCGGCGCGCGTGCTCGGCGTCCCCATCGGCACGGTGATGTCGCGCCTGGCGCGCGGCCGCGAGCGGTTGCGGCTGGCGATGGATGGCGCCGCCGGGGCGGCGCATCTGCGGAGGATCAAATGAGCGGACGCCCGATCACCGAGGACGACCTGCACGGGCTCGTGGACCTCGCGCTCGACGCCGCGCGGCAGGCGGAGGTGGAGGCCTGGCTGGCGGCGCATCCGGCGGAGGCGGCGCGCGTCGAGGCCTATCGCCGCCAGCGCGCGGCGCTGCGCGAGGCATTGGCGCCGGTCGCCAGCGAGCCGGTGCCGCCGGAGCTGAACCTGGCGCGCCTGCTCGAGCGGCGCTGGCCTGCCCGCCCGCTGCCCTGGCGCGCCGCCGCGGCGGCGGTGCTGCTGCTGGGCCTGGGGGGCGCCGGCGGCTGGTGGCTGCGCGACGCCGCCCGGCCGGAGACGAGGGGGCTCGCCGCCCTGGCGCAGCAGGCGGCGGACAGCTACGCCGTCTATGCGCCCGATCGCCAGCGGCCGGTGGAGCTGCGCGCCGCCAGCCAGGCGGAGCTGGTGTCCTGGATGTCCGATCGCCTGGGGCGGCGGATCACCGTGCCGGACCTTTCCGCCGCGGGCTATCGGCTGATGGGCGGCCGGCTGGTGCCGACGCCGCAGGGCCCGGCGGCGCTGTTCATGTACGACGACGACCGCGGCTCCCGGCTGGTGCTGCTGGCCCGCACCATGCCGGCGCAGGACGACACGCCCATGTCCGGCCGCTCCCGCGGCGGCATGGAATCCTTCACCTGGGCGGCGGGCGGCGCCGGCTATAGCCTCGTCGGCGCGATCGCGCCCACCGCGCTGCACCCGCTCGCCGACGAGGTTCGCCGGCAGATGGCGGGCCGCAGCCTCCGAGAGCCGGTTTGAGACGGGGGCGCGGCGGGGAACGGGGTTTTTTCGCGGCGCGCGGGGAATAAGGCGACCCGCGCGGTGTCTGTGTTTGAGGCAGGCCGCCCCGCACCCCGTGCGGGCCGCCAGACCGAGCGAGGATGACGCAATGCCAGGCTTCTCCATCCCTCCCCTTCCAGGCTCCGAGATCACGCCGCGCGCCGCGTGGCTGGACCGGCGCCGGCTGCTCGCCGCCTCGGCCGGGCTGGCGCTCGGCGGCGCACGGCCGGCCCGGGCCGCCCCGCTGCAGGGCGCGCCAAGCCCGCTCTCCACCGACGAGAAGCCGACCAGCCTGGAGGACGTCACCGGCTACAACAACTTCTATGAATTCGGCACCGACAAGTCCGACCCCAAGGCGCATGCCGGGAAGCTGACGACGCAGCCCTGGACGGTGAAGGTGGACGGGCTCGTCAACCACCCGGCCGACTACCAGCTTGAGGACTTCATCAAGCCCTTCGCGCTGGAGGACCGCGTCTACCGGCACCGCTGCGTGGAAGCCTGGTCCATGGTGGTCCCCTGGCTGGGCTTCCCGCTGGCCGAGGTGCTGAAGCGGGCGGAGCCGCAAGGCGCGGCGAAGTACGTCGCCTTCACCACGCTGGTGCGCCCCTCCGAGATGCCGGGCCAGCGCGGCTTCTTCCAGGTGCTGCAATGGCCCTATGTCGAGGGGCTGCGGCTGGACGAGGCCATGCACCCGCTCACCATCCTCGCCCTCGGCCTTTATGGCGAGACGCTGCCGAACCAGAACGGCGCGCCGCTGCGCCTCGTCGTGCCGTGGAAGTACGGCTTCAAGGGCATCAAGTCGATCGTGCGGATCAGCCTGCTCGACAAGCAGCCGCCGACCTCCTGGAACCGCGAGGCGCCCGGCGAGTACGGCTTCTACGCCAACGTCAACCCGGAGGTGGACCACCCGCGCTGGAGCCAGGGGAGCGAGCGGGTGATCGGCTCCGGCTTCTTCGGCCGCCGCAAGCCGACGCTGAAGTTCAACGGCTACGGCGAGCAGGTGGCGGGGCTCTACGCCGGGATGGACCTGCGCGCGAACTTCTGACCGCCCGCAGCGCCGGCCACGCCACGATCCCGGACGGCAACCACCCCGCCCTCGGGGCGGGAGGCCGCGGCATGCCTTCGCGGCCTTGGCGCTATTGCGTATCATTCTCAACAATGGCAAAGCTGGCGCGCAACATTTCCGCCGAGGTCCTGCATGATCTGCGCGCCGCCGCTGCGTCCAATCCTTCTGGCATCCGCTGCGCTGGTCGGGCTGGCCGGCCCGGCCCCGGCCCAGATGCCGGTCCCGGAAAGCGCCGAGGCCCCGGCGCCGGTGGTGACGCTGCCGAGCGTCGAGGTGCAGGCAACGGCCTGGCGTGCCTGGGAGAGTGTTCCCGGCTATGTCGCGCCGGTCACCACCACCGGCTCCAAGACCGACACGCCGCTGATCGAGGCGCCGCAATCCGTCGCCGTCGTCACCCGCGACCAGGTGGACGACCAGGCGGCGCTCAGCGTCTCGCAGGCGCTGCGCTACACCGCCGGTGTGCTGGGTGAGGTGCGCCCCTCCGCCCGCTACGACAGCGTCTTCGTGCGCGGCTTCGGCGGCCAGGGCACCGGCGCCGCCTTCGTCAACTTCCTCGACGGGCTGCGCCAGGGGCGCGGCCTCTATTTCGGCGTGCCCAACACCGACCCCTGGCTGCTGGAGCGCATCGAGGTGCTGCGCGGCCCCGCCTCGGTGCTGTACGGCCAGACCGGCGTCGGCGGGCTGGTCAACCTGGTCAGCCGACGGCCCACGGCCGGCCAGGTCAACGAGGTGCGGATCGAGGCCGGCAGCAACGCCCTGCTGCAGGCCGCCTTCGACCTCGGCGGCGCGGCGACGGAGGATGGCAGGTTCCTCTACCGCCTGACCGGCATCGCGCGGACGGCGAACACGCAGTATGACCACACGGAGGAGGAGCGGGTCGCCATCGCGCCCGCCTTCACCTGGCGGCCGGACGACAGCACCAGCCTCACGCTCCTCGCCTCCTACCAGCACGACCCGGAAGGCGGCTTCTACAACTTCGTGCCGGCCTCCGGCTCGGTGCTGTACAACCCGAACGGCAGGCTTCCCCGCAGCTTCTTCGGCGGCGATCCGGCCTATGACAGGTTCACCCGCACCCAGGCCGCGATCGGCTACCAGCTCGAGCACCGGCTCGGCGACACCTGGACCCTGCGGCAGAACTTCCGCTACGCGCATATCGACGCCGAGGTGAACGTGCTGTCGATCCGCTCCGTGGGCGCGGACCAGCGGACCGGCACGCGCAGCGCCACCTTCGTCTCCGACCATGCCAACGCCTATGCGCTGGACAACCAGGCGCAGGCCACCTTCACCACCGGCGCGCTGAAGCACACGGCGCTGTTCGGGATCGACTGGCAGCGCACCTCCGCCCGTGCGCGGCAGGGGCTCGGCCGCGCGCCCAGCATCGACCTCTTCGCGCCCGCCTACGGCCAGTTCATTCCGCCGATCCTGACCGGGCCGGCGGGGCTGACCAACCAGAACCTGGACCAGCTCGGCTTCTACGCCCAGGACCAGGTCGCGCTCGGCCGCTGGCGCTTCAACGCCGGCCTGCGCTACGACCGCGCCACCATCGGCACCACCACGCACCAGGCGAGCGGCGCCGATGCGGCGATCACCTCGCAGGCCGACGACGAGGTGACCTGGCGCGTGGGCGCGCTCTACCTCTTCGACAACGGCCTGGCGCCCTATGCCAGCTACTCCACCTCCTTCCTGCCCAACACCGGCACCGCGGCGCCGCAGCGCGGCGGCGGCAACTTCGCGCCGACCACCGGCGAGCAGTACGAGGCCGGCATCAAGTACCAGCCGCCCGGCATGAACAGCTTCATCCAGCTTGCCGCCTACCACATCAGGCAGCAAAACGTGCTGACGCGCGACCCGCTCTACACGACCTACAGCACGCCGCAGGGCGAGATCCGCTCCCGCGGCGTCGAGCTGGAGGGCCGCGCCAGCCTGACCGACAGCCTCGACCTGATCGGCGCCTACTCCTACATCGACGCCGAGATCACCAGGAGCAACGTGCCGGGCGTCGCCGGCAACCGCGTGCCGCAGGTGCCGAACCACATGGCGAGCGGATGGGCGAACCATCGCTTCCGCGACGGGCCGCTGCGGGGCCTCTCCGTGGGCGGCGGCGTCCGCTATGTCGGCGCGACCGCCGGCAACGACACGAACACCTTCGAGGTGGGCGCGGTGACGCTGTTCGACGCGGCGCTGCGCTACGACCTTGGCGCGCGCTTCGAGAGCGCCAGGGGCGTGGAGTTCGCCCTCAACGCCCAGAATCTCGCCGACAAGGACTATGTCGCGAGCTGCTCCTCGGCGACGGCCTGCTACTACGGGACGGGCCGGCTGGTCCTCGGCTCGCTGCGCGCGCGGTGGTGAGCGGCGCGGCGCCGCTCAGGGCAGCCCGATGAAGCCCGCGTTGATGTTGCCAAGCGTGCGCCGGCTGAGCGCGAAGACGCCCGTGCCCTCGCGCGAGCCACCGTCGCTGGAATTGCCTTCGATCGTCGCCAGGCGGCCGTCGGCGAGCCCTTTCACGAAGCCGGTGTGGCCGTGGCCCTGGCCGAAATCCATGACGAAGATCATGCCGCTGCTCACCAGGACGGGCTGGGCCCGGGCCTCGGCGGCGGTGACGCAGGGCAGGCCGGCCCTGCGCGAGCGGCGCCACATCTCCAGCACGCCGCCCGTCCGGGGCAGGCAGTTGCGCTGTCCGGTCTGCTCCGCCGCCTGCTCCACGCACCAGTAGACGAAGGAGGCGCACCAGGCATGGCCGGAGCCGAGGCCGACGGAGGCCAGGAAGGCTTCCACCGCCTTGCCGGCATTCGAGCCGGGCGGCTCCTCCGATACGCCGAGCTGCTTCTCCGCGACCGTGAGCGCGGCGCGTGCCAGCGCGCCGCCCTCGGCCATGGGAGGCAGGGAGGAAGCGCCGAAAAGCGCCGCCCAGGTCACCGGCCCCACCTGCCCGTCAATCAGCAGGGGCGCGCCCCTCAGGTCGAAGAACCGGCTCTGGAACGTCCGCACGGCGCTTTCGGTGGCCGGGCCGAAGATCCCATCCGCCTGCACCGGGCCGCAGCCCCGCGCGTTGAGGGCGGCCTGCACCGCGCGCACGGCGTCGGTTTGCGGGCTGTTGCGGCGAAGCGTGGTGCCGGGAAAGGCGGTCGTGAGGTGCTGAGGCGTGACATCGGGCATGGGACGAACCCCCTTGAGACGATCGCGCCCGGATGGCGCGATGCCGGATGACGTGTTGCGCAAGGCAAGCACCTGGAGCCGCGCTACCGCGCCGCCGCGCCATTGCCGTCGTGGACACGGTCCAGCAGATCAGGGACGAGGCGTTCCGCGAAGCCGCCGAGAAAGCCCAGCACCGCGACATGCATCCATCCCCTCGCCAGCCCGCCGGATGCCGTGCCGCCCGAGACGAGATCGGTGACGAAGCCGGAGCCGAGGGCGAGCAGCAGGAAGCCGCCGGCGATCACTCCGATGCCGAGGCGGACGGCGCCTTCCAGGGCATTCTCCATCCGGTCGTTGTCGGGCGCGACCGTGCGCCCGCGGATGGCCAGCGCGATGGAAAAGAAGGCGCCCACCAGGCCGGCCTTGCCCGCGAGCCACAGGTTCTCCTGCGGCGTCTCGAACGGCAGGAGCACCTCGCTGCCCAGGGTGAGAAGCAGCAGCATGGCCAGCGCGGAGAGGGTCGCGAAGCCCATGTAGCGAAGCCTTCCGGTCCGCTCCCGCTCCTGCTTCAGGGCCGCCAGGGCGCGGCGAAGCTTGCCCTCGGCGCTGTCCGCCTCGCCGACCAGGGCGAGTTGCAGCCCGGCGGCAAGCTCGCGATGGTAGTGCGCCGCCCGGCGCGAGCCATCCGCGAGGCAGTCGATGTCCCAGCGCAGGTCGCACAGATTGGCCACGGCGGCCCGCTGGCGGTCCGCCTCGACGGTGTTCTGCGCGAACTGAACCCAGACATCGCCGCTCTGCACGCGGTACACGGCGAATCTTTTCCGGCTCCGGCCGTAGACCTCGGCAACGGTGCGGCCCTCGGCGTCCATGCCGCCGGCCCTGATGTCGTCGGGGCCGAGGCCCTCTCCCTCCGCCTCGGCGCAGCCCGGCGGCACAGCGCCCGGGGCGGCGCGCGCCGCCGCATCCGCCTCGGCCCGGCGCCACGCCTCATCGGGGGGAAGCGCCGTGCCGGTCGCGTGGTCGAAGACCGGCGCGGGTTGCTCCGGCTCCGGCAGCCGGCCTTCCCTGGCCGCGCTTCCCCCTTCCGCCTCCGGCAGGGCCATGCCGCTTGCCTCCGGCTCCGGCTCCGGCTCCGGTTCTGGCCCGGCCCCCGCATCATCCTCTCCGGCCTGTCGCGACGGGCCGCTCATCCCGTGCTCCTCGCCGCGGGCGCCGCCCCGGCGAACTGCGGCAGGCCGAGCAGGTTCTTCGGCCGGTAGGCCGCGGCTTCGCCCGTCGTGTCGCCATCGTTGGCGAGGCATGTCACCGGCTGCCCGAAGCGGCTTTCGACGCTCGGATGGAGGCTTTCCCCGATCGGCCGGAGCGGGTTGCCGTCCCGGTCCATCGGCCGGTACAGGCGCTCGTAGAAGCTGACCTTGGTCTCGGCCCCGGCGATCTGGCGGATGGTGGGCGTCAGCCGGTCCTTGCGCGACCAGTTCAGGCGGGATTCGTGCTGGGGCGCGCACGGGTTCAGGGCGGCACGGTCCGGCAGCATGCTCCAGTCGAGCTTCAGGCCGCAGTTCGCGGCCTCCTCCGCCATCCAGCAGAGCGGGATGTCGGCCAGCCGACGGTCCTGGTAGCCGCCGCCCACATCCGAATGCGCGCCGGCGAACCAGACCTGCCGGATGTCGCAACCGGGTGGTGCCGAGCCGGTCCAGAGCGTCGGCTCGAACTCGTCGCGGTGCTCGTCGATCGCGAGCGCATGGCGGCCGACCTTCATGATCCTCGACGGGGTGGTGTCGTGGAACTGGTACTCATGGGCGCTCAGCGTGTTGAGGATGGTGCCGGGAATGCCCAGCGCGCCCACCGTGTCCCAGACGCCGAGAAACGCCAGCTCCACCTCCAGGTGGCAGTCCGAGCAGAAGCGGGCGCAGAAGTCCTGCGGCGAGCGCGGATCGGCCTGATGGTAGTAGTCCCATGCCGATGACAGGTCGCCCAGCTTCTGCCGCTTCAGCAGGCCGCAGCCGCCGATGAAGCCTGCCAGGCTGCGTGCCGTGAAAGCGCCGCGGGAAAAGCCGAACAGGTAGATCTTGTCGCCCGGCACGTAGTTCTGCGCGAGGAACATGTAGCCGGAGCGGATGTTCTCATCGAGGCCCTCGCCGATCGCGCCGCCGAGCAGCTTCTGGAGCGCGATGCCGGTCGAGCCCACACCGCGCAGGTACAGGGTCAGCTGCGGTGTGCCTTCGGTTTCGCTGTTGGCCCGCACCGCCCGCGCGATGCGGGCGACGTTAGTTTCCGCGCGGCGGCTATCCGCACTGTTCCAGGTGCCGTCGAAGCAAACCACCAGCCGCTTCATGGAGACCCCCGTTTTACATTCCGCGTACGGAACAACAGTTTTGCGCGCCTTGCCACCGCCTCGGGTATGGTCTCAGCGAGGTTTGATCCGTGCCGGCACCAGGCTCGCCGCGTGTCGCGCGGGAAAGCCGGCGGACGCCCATCCGGCGCATTGCGGCAGCTCTTATGTTGCGATACCGTACCTAAATACGCGGGAGAGCGGCCAGTGGTGCCTCGTCCCAGAACGTCTTCCCGGATGCGCGCGCACGGCCTCGTCGCGGTGGTGCTCGCGGCGCTGCTGGCGGCATGCGTCGCGAACGCGCCGAACCGCACCACGGCCGGCGCTTGCGGCGGCGGCGACTGCTCCACCGCCTCCATCGAGGAGAACGCGGCTCCTGGCCAGCCGGACCTCCGCTACCTGCTGGGCGTGGTCGAGTTCGACGACCAGGGCGCCAAGCTGATCCCGGCGCAGATGGAGGTGCTGTTCCAGCGGCTGGTGGAGGAAAGCCGGCGGCAGGACCTCTGCATCGTCGTGTTCGTGCATGGGTGGAAGCACAATGCCGCGTCCGGTGATCCCGACGTCGCGGCGTTCCGCACGCTGCTGGCCGACCTCGCCAGGACAGAGGCCACGCATGTGCCCGAGGTGCCGGGCAGGCCGCGCCGCGTCGTCGGCATCTATGCGGGCTGGCGGGGCAGCAGCCTGGCGGCCGGCGACCTGCTGGAGAACCTGACCTTCTGGAGCCGCAAGGCCGCGGCGCAGCGGGTGGCGCAGGGCTCCATCCGGGAACTGCTGGGGCGCGTCCGCACGCTGCGCGACGAGCTGAACCGCACCAGCTGGTCTGGCCTGCGCCTGCAGGCCGACCTGGCGCCGCCTCCCGGCGAGCATCGGCGCAGCACAAGGCTGCTGACGATCGGGCACAGCTTCGGCGGGCTGATCGTCTACACCGCGCTGGCCCAGGCGCTGGTGGACCAGGCCTCGGCCTCGCTGATGGCGGGCGCCCTGCATCCGGACGACGAGGCGCGCAAGACGATCGCCGCCTATGGCGACCTCATGGTCATCGTCAACCCGGCGATCGAGGCGACGAGCTACGAGCCGCTGCGCCAGCTCGTGCAGGGCCGCCCGGCCGCCAGCTTCGCGCGCGGCCAGCGGCCGGTGTTCATCGAGGTCACCTCGGAGGCCGACATGGCGACAGGCTATGCGTTTCCGATCGGCCGCACCGCCAACACCATTCTCGAGAATTTCGTGAGCGGCGAGCAGCGGCGGCAGGCGCGAACCGCCATTGGCCACTACCGCCCCTTCTGGACGCATGACCTGTCCCGCGCGCCGGACGCGCCCGCACCGGCGGCGATCCTCGAAGCGCGGCTGAGCGTGCCGCCGGAGGTTCTCGTGCGGCAGGAATGCGAGGCGCATGAGGCCTTCGAGGCCCGCTGGCGGCGCGAAGGGCATCTGCTGCCCGGCTGGAACCGGCGTTACGTGGCCGGCGCCGTGCTGGCGCACCGGGCGGACAGCGGCTACGACGCCAACAACCCGTTCTGGATCGTGCACGCGGATGCCGGGGTGATCGCCGACCATTCCGACATCAAGCAGCCCATCTTCGTCGACTTCGTTCGCCAGCTCTACGACGACCTTCTGCTGGACGGATCATCCTGCGCGGCCCGAGAGGAAATGCCGAAATGAGCTACAACGCCAAAGACCTGCTGACCATGTCGCAGGCGGAGCTGGACGCGCTGTACGGCAAGCTCGAACCCGGTCCGGTGCCGGACGGCGAGGCGGAGGGAACCGCCATCGTGGCGCCCGGCACGCCGTTCAACGCGCAGATCGCCGCCGCGATCAACCTGTTCGCCTGGCAGGGAAAGATCTTCGACGCGGCGAGCATGACGCTGCGCAACCGGATCCTGCCCTTCGGCCTCAACGCGGTGCTCGCGCGCATGCGGCAGGAGAACAGCTGGCTGGACGGCAAGCCCTGCATCGTTCTCGACTATTCCGAGACGTCGATGGTCGCGCAGCACATCCGCGACGAGATCCGCCTCCTCGAACCCGGTCTCTACCTGGGCAAGGTGTACTGGTCGAAGACGCGGCTGATCGACTTCGCGCTGAAGTTTTCCGTGCCGGCCGCTACAACGTCTTGAGATAGGCCAGCAGGGCCTCACGGTCCGCCCCATCGAGCGCGGTGCCGTAGAGATGGCCGCCATTGCCGTTGCCGCGCAGGCCGGTGTCGAAGCGGAAGCCCTCCGCCTCCGCCTCCGGGCCGGTGGCCAGGAAGCCGACATTCGCGCGGTCCAGCACGTCGTAGCCGCGCCAGAAGATGCGCGGCCGCTGCGCGGGCGGCAGCAGCAGGTCGCGCAGGGTCGGCACGGAACCGTTGTGGAGATAGGGCGCCAGCAGCCAGAGCCCGGTCAGCGGCCGCGCGACATAGCCCTGCGCCGCCTGCAGGCGGGCGTCCTCCATGCCGAGCAGGCCGGTCAGCCGGTTCATCCGCGCCGCGTCGGCCGCCGTCCAGGTGCGCGCGCGCTCGGGGTCGGTGCCGATCTCGTCGAGCGGGATGGCGGTGCCGGTCCGTGCGCCGCCCCGCGCGTGGCAGGCGGCGCACTGCGCAACGAAGATTGCCCGCCCGGCCTCGGCCAGCGCGGCGTCCACCGGCTCGGGGAAGGGCGGTGCCGGCAGGTCCCGGAGAAAGGCCACCAGCCATTCGTTGCGGGCGCGGAAGCCCGGCAGCGGCAGCGCCCCCGTGCCCAGCGCCGAGGTCGCGGCGACGGTGTAGACGTCATGCGCCTCGCCGCTGGCGTGCAGCAGCATGCCGTCCCGCTCGCCGAGCCGCCACAGGGCCGGGAAGTCGGTGTTGCCGGTGCTGTTGTCCCAGGGCGTCTGGGTGAGGATGAACTTCGGCAGGTTGAAGGCGTCGTCGCGGCCTGGCGCCCAGGGCGGCCGGTCCTCCATCCAGGCGAGCTGCCCGCCGGCGAAGCGGAGGCCCGCGCGGGTGGCGGGGATCAGCAGCCAGGCATAGAGCTTGGCCTCGGCCCAGCTCAGCGGGAAATTGAGCAGGATCTCGGGCAGCAGCCGCGCCGCGGTGAAGCGCCGATCATGCGCGGCGGCGACCATGAAGCGCAGCATGCCCTGCAGGTTCACCGCATGGCCGGGGCCGCCGGGGGCGATCTGCCGGTCGGCCTCGGCGCTCGGCCGCCAAGTCGCGGTGTGGCAGAGCGCGCAGTTCACCGTCACGCGGTCGTAGCCGACGCGCTCGATGGAGAAGCCGGCCGGCAGCCGCTCGCCCTGCTCCCAGGCCAGGCCAAAGGCGCCCCAGCCGCCGAAGCCGGCCTTGGCCGGCCCGTAGCCCTCCCTGGCGTAGCGCGCCACCAGGTCGGGAAAGACGCGCGGCAGCACCATGAAGACCGGATAGGGGATGCCCAGCGCCTCGCCGCCCGTCGAGCCATAGGCGAAGCGATCGGCCGCGGTGCGGAACTGCTGCGGCCCGGGGCGGAGCAGCATCCAGGCGGCGAAGGCGGCGCCGAGCAGCAGCATCGCCAGCGCCGCCAGCGCGACCAGGGCGATGCGGCGGGCGCGACCGGGCCGCATCAAAAGGTCTTCAGGAACTCGACCAGCGCGTCCTTGTCGGACGCCGGCAGGTCGGTGCCGTAGGCGGGTCCGTCATGGCCCCGGTTGCTGTTGCCGGCCCACCGGCCGGCGGGGCAGCGGTTGTCGTCGTGCCGGTTCTCCGGGTTGGCCTCGCGCGCGCAGAGCGCGGCATCGCCGGTGCAGCGCGTCTCGTAGCGGAAGAAGCGGCGGCCCTCGACCTCGGCCATGTCGGAGACGAAGCCGAGGCGGTCGCGGTCCAGCAGGTCGTTGCCGCGCCAGAAGGCGGCGGGGCGACGCTCCGCCGGCTCCAGCAGGTCGCGCAGCGTGGGCACCGAGCCGTTGTGCAGGTAGGGCGCGCGCAGCCAGAGCCCGTCCAGCGGCGCGTTGGCATAGCCGTGCGTCTTGCGGAAGTGGGTGAAGCGCTTGTCGGGATAGGCGGCGTAGAGGTTGCCCTGCTCCTCGGCCAGCGCGGCGGTGTAGTTGTCGAGGCGGCAGGGATCGGTGCGGATCGCCTCGATCGGCTCCACCTGCCCCACCCGCGCGCCGGAGAAGTCCCGCCCGCTCGCGCCGTGACACCCGGCGCAGAGGCCGGCATAGAGCGCCGCCCCGCGCGCCGCCCGGGCCGGGTCCACCGGGAAGGGCCAGGGCGGCGGCACGTTCCGCGGCGTGCGCAGCCAGGCGGCGATGGCGGCCAGCGAGGCGTCGTCGGCCAGGGCGGGCACGGCGCCGGTGCCGAAGCCGGCGCTGCGGTTGCGCTCCTCCACCGAATCGTTGTTGCCGTCCCAGTGCAGGTGCATGCCCTGGCGCGGCGCCTGCAGCCAGAGCGAGGGGAAATCGACGATGCCCACCCGCTGGCGCGCCGGCAGCAGCTCCAGCGGCCAGTTCAGCAAAGCCTTCAGCGGGCCGAAGGTGTCGAAGCGGCCCGGCCCGGCCTCCACCTCCTGCCCCAGGAAGCGCAGGCGGAAGCGGGCGAGGATCACCCCCTCCTTGAGGGCCGGCACGGCGACATACTGCAGCAGCAGCCGCTCCACCGGATTGTACCGCGCGCCGGCCTCCTCGGCCGCCTGGATCACCTGCCAGGGGTTGAAGCGCTCGTCGAGGGCGCAGTTGCCGAGGAAGCGGGCGAAGCCGACCAGGTCAAGTTGGTTGGCCGGCATGCCGGGGACCATCACGGGCGGCGCCCCGGCCTCCGTGCGGTAGGTGCCGACATGGCAGGTCGCGCAGTTCAGCGAGACCCGCTCGAAGCCCAGCGTGCGGCGGAGCGAGGTGCCGACCGGGCGGTCGGTGCCCGGCTCGTAGAGGAAGCCGAGGGATTCCCATCCCTCGCCGGGCAGGTAGTCGCGGCACAGGGCGGGCAGGGCCCTGAAGATGCCGAGCGGGATGCCGGCCAGCCGGTCGCCGCCAGTCGAGCCGTACTTGAACTGCTGCACCGGGTCGTCGAAGCGCTGCGGGATGTCGGCGGCGTACCAGCGGTAGGAGGCCGCGCCGGCGGCGAGCAGCAGCGCCGCCACCAGCGCGGCGAGGCGCCACACCCGCCGGCGGGGCGCCCGCCCGCTCATGCCACCCGCCCGCTCATGCCACCTGGGCCGCCACGGCGGCGTCCTCCAGCACCAGGTCGGCGGCCCGTTCCGCCGCCAGGTAGACGGCGGCGGCGAGAAAAAAGCCGGGGATGCGCGGGAAGACCGAGGCATCGACAACCCGGAGCCCCTGCGTTCCATGCACCCGGAGGCGGCTGTCCAGCACCCCGCCGGCCTCGCGCGCACCGATGGCGCAGGTGCCGCTCGCATGGTGGCCCCAGGCCTGGTCGCGCACCCAGTCGGCGAGCTCCGCCTCGCTGCGGAGGTGGGGACCGGGGGTTTCCTCCTCCGCCACCAGGCCCCGCTCGGCGAGCGGCCGCACCAGCCGCCGCACCATCCGCACGCCTTCGACGACGGCCCGCAGGTCCGCGCCCGCGGCATCGTGGCCGTCGTCGAAGTAGCGGAAGTTGATGACCGGTGGCTCGCGCGGGTCGGCGGAGCGAAGCGTCACGCTGCCGGCGCGGTTGGCGGTGTGCCCCTTCAGCACGGCCCAGGACAGGCGGTCGTGGTGCGCGGCGATCTCCTGCGAGAAGCCGGGATAATAGCCCCTGAAGCTCGCCAGCAGGGCCATGCAGAACAGGTCCGGCGCAACGATGTCCGGACGGGAGCGCGCGGTGAAGGCCAGGGCGGCGCCGTTGCTGACATACATCCCCTCCCGCCGACGCCGCCAGAGCCTGAACAGGCGGTCGCCGGGCCGGAAGCGGGCGCCGCGCAGGGCGCGCCAGTCCCGCGCCATGCGGCTGACCACCGACACCTCGTAGCGGTCCTGCAGGTTCCGCCCGACGCCCGGAAGGGCGACGCGCAGGCCGATCCCATGGCGCGCCAGCTCGGCCGGGTCGCCGATCCCCGAGAGCATCAGCAGTTGCGGCGTGTTGAAGCTGCCCCCGGCCAGGATCACGCCGCGCCGGCAGAAGGCCTCCCTCGGCTCGCCCTCCCCGGCGGCGCCGGGCGTGGCGCGGTACAGGCCCCGCCCTTTCAGGTAGGCCACGCCGACCGCCTGTTGATGGCTGTCCAGGATCACCCGCGTTGCCAGCGCCTCGGTCTCGATCCGCAGCGCGCCGGGATGCCGGGCCGCCGCGGCCAGCAGTCGCTCGCGCGTGCCGAAGCGGGCATGGCCGGCCGTGGCGAGCGGCGTGTAGCACAGGCCGGTCAGCCCGGCGCCGAGCACCCGGCGGTCGTTCGGGTCGCCCTTGCCGCGCAAAAGGCCGCGCAGCCGCGCCCAGCGGTGCGGCTGCAGCCCCGCTTCCGCCGCCGCCTGCGCCAGCAGGACGCGCAGCAGCGTGCGGTCCCCCCAGACCTGCGGCGGCATCGCCCGCTCGGTCGGCAGCCAGCCGGACCATCCATGCCCTGTCGGATCGAAGCCGAAGGGGGCGAGAAGCCGCCAGATGGGGCGGTGCCGGCAGCTTTCGAGCCGCCGCTGGTAGTGCTGCATCACCGCCGCGCGCCAGCCCGGATCGCCGGTCAGCGCCGCCAGGGCATCCCAGTCCCCGTCGGGCGGGAACAGGGTGATCATGGCGTTGTGCGCGGTGCATCCGCCCAGCGCGGCGGCACGGGGGTACAGGATGCCGCCCGCTCCCCGCTTCGGGTCGCGCGCCTGCTGCCGCGGGTCGGAATAGTGCTCGACGAGGAAGTTCCAGCTCAGCGCCGGGTTCTCGGAGGCGAAGGCATGGAAGGCCGGCACGTCATAGTCGGCCGGCAGGCGGTCGCCGCCCGCACCCGGCGCCGGCGCGCGGGGGTCGCCGCCGGCCTCCAGCACCAGCACCTGCATCCCCCGCTCCGCCAGGCGCGCCGCCAGCGTCCCCCCGCCGGCGCCGGAGCCGACCACGATGTAGTCGCAGCAGGCGGGCCGGGACCGCTCGATCTGCATGGGGCTCAGAACGTCTTGAGAAAGGCGATCAGGGCGGCCTTGTCGGCATCGCTCAGCGCCGGCTCGCCGGCTTGCAGGGCGGTGCCGAAGTAATGGCCCCGGTTGACCGCGAAGTCCGGGCACTTGCTGAGCGCCAGCAGCGGCCCGGCCAGATCGGCGAAGTGCTGCCGCAGGGTTTCGTCCGGGGCATCGTCCGGCAGGGTGAGCAGATCCAGCTTCACCCGGAGCAGCAGGCGCCCGAGGCGCAGGTAATGCGCCGCGATCTGCGTGGGGTCGCCGCTTTCCGCCAGGGGCTGGAGGTTGGCCAGCAGGTTGACCGGCACCCCGGCGGGGATCGGCCCGAGCGTGATTCCGCCGTCCGGATCGAACAGGCGGGGCAGGCGGCGCTGCAGCCGGCGCAGCGGCTCCGGCACGTAGCCCGCCGGGATGATCAGCGCGCTGCGCGCCGTGGTGCGGTCGATCACGCCCGGCACCTTGTCGCCCAGCACGGCATCCTTCTTCCGGCGCTCGGGCCAGAGCAGCTGCCCGATGGAGGCCTCGAAGACGCGCATCCGCGCGGCCACCGAGGGGTCGTGCTCATAGGGCCCGAGGCTGTTGTTCTGCAGGAAGGGCGCCGTGGACCAGAGGCTGACCAGCGTCGGCGGCCGGATGTAGCCGCGGCCGCCCGCCGGCATGCGGAAGGAATGCGCCTCGCCGGTGATGGGGTCGTGCACCATGACCGTGCCGGCGGAAGGCAGCGCCTTGTAGGAGGTGGAGGAGAAGTCGTTCCAGATGTTGCCGGCCAGGGCGTTGCTGGCGAGCGGGCTGCAGGCGTTCACGCCGAGCAGCGTCGCCGGGACGCGGGCGTCGTTGGAGAGGTAGTTGTCCTGCAGGAAGTCGGGCGCCTGGACGATGGCGCGCATCTCCGCCTTGAAGTCGTCGGTGCGGGTCCAGGCCCAGTAGCGGTTCCAGCAGGCCATGTATTGCGGCCCGGCGCAGCCGGCGAGGGCGGCGTTCGCAGGCGGCGCTGGTGCCTTGCTGGAATGGCAACGGGCGCAGGTCTCGGCGAAGACGACCTTGCCGCGATCGAGCACGGCCGCGTCCGTCTCCAGGTAGGCCTGCCCGCCCGGCGCGTCGGCGAGACGGTCCGGCTGCCCGCCCTTCAGAAGGAACCGCGCCATGTCCGGCGTGCCGCGCTCGGTGGCCTGCCAGTAGCTCGAGTTGCGCTGCGCGACGGCGATGCGGATCGGGCTGATCGGCTTGCCGCCGACCACGGGATTGAAGTGGCGGAGCCATTCCTCGCTGTAGAGCCCGATGTTCAGGTAGACGCGGTTCAGCGCCCCGAGCGCGCCGACGGAATCCGAGCCGTCCTTCAGGATATGCGGCGTCCAGACCGTGCCGGGAGGGCGGTGGAACTGCGTCAGCGGGCCGCTGGAGACGAAATCGTTGAACTGCTTGTTGTTGCGCTCCGGCCCGGTGATCTCCTCCTTGCCCCAGCGCAGCGCCTGCGCCATGCGGGCGGCGAGGTTGTAGATGGCGTTCATCGTCCGCGGATTGTTGATGTTGTCCGTGGAGACGAGCGAGGTGTCCATCGCGCCGGGGCGGTAGGTGCGCACCAGCTGGTACATGAAGTTGGCCGGGTCGGCGTTGTAGACGAACAGCCGGTCCACCCACATGTACTGCGCACCCACCGTGGCGTTCAGCTCCGACCATTGCGGGTGCGCGGCATCGGCGGGCGGGTGCACCGGGCTGGGTCCGACATGGCAGAAGCCGCAGGCCATGCCGACGCGGTAGGGGCGGACCAGCTCCGGGCGGTTGTAGTAGGCGGGATCGGTGTAGTAGCGCTCCGGGTCCCAGTCGCGCGCGGCCTTGGCGTCGAAGTCCGGGTTCGGGAAGAGCCGCAGGCCGAGGATGCCGGTGGGCTCGCCATAGTAGGACCCGACCGGCACGGTCTTGCCGCGCGCGCCGACGGCCACGCCGGGGTACTTGGCCGCGTTGGCGAAGGGATCGGCCGGGCAGTCGTCGCGCCGGCGGTCCAGCCACAGGCCGAAGCGGGCCGGATCCGGCCCGGCCGCCTTCTCGAAGCACGGCTCGTTGATGACGCCGAGCCAATCCCAGCGGCTTTCGCGGTCGGCCTTCTGGCCGGGATGCGCGGTGACGATCTTGAGCAGGTCGAAGGCGCCGAAGGTGCTCTTCGTCATGCCGTCCCAGAACCGGTCGTTGCCGCCGGTCCAGACCATCCACATGTTGCGCCCGCGCACCTCCTCGGGCGTCAGCGCGACGCCGTTGTCCATCTCGCGGAAGTAATCCTCGTCGGCCTGCGGGAAGGAGGCCGCCGCGCGGCCGGCGCGTTGCGCCTCGTCGAGCGGCTGGGCGCGGAGCAGCCCGGTGCCGGCGAGCAGGGCGGAGACGGCAATTGGCAGCAGCCATCGCATGTTCGGCATCTTGCCGGCCCTCCTCCGGCGCAACCGCCGGTGCACAAGCCAAACACGTTTCGGATCCGGATTCAATGTTTCCGGCCGACGGCACGTCGTGGAGCGGGGCCTCGGGCGCGTCGGCGCGCGCAGGGGGGCGGCAACGCTAAATCGTTCTTCTATCGCACCGTTTTGATCGCCGGGAGGATCCCTGTCTGTTTGAATTCCGATCCGCACGAAGCCTGCGCGTGGCCGGCTCCGCGTGCTTCCCCCTTTCGCGGCAGCCGTCGTCCGGCCGCTGCCGCAGGCCATGCATGGAGGGCCGCATGTCAGAACCCGGCGCACAGGACGTGGCCGAGTTGCAAGCCGGCGGCGGGATCGCTCCGGCCGAGGTGCAACGCGAGCTCGCCTCGATCTGGAAGGCGCTGCGCAGCGACCCCGGGCTGCGGCGCGAGGCGGAGCTGGCGGGCGTGGATCCCGCCTGGCTGCAATCCGCCGAGGTGCCGCTCCAGGCCGGCCGCAACGAGGCGCAGTTCGGCGTGGCCGAGACGATCCTGATATCGGTCGCGGGCGGCGTGCTGACGCATGTCGCGAAGCAGGCCGTGGACGTGCTGTGGGAGCGGGTCTTCTGGCCGCGCCTGAAGCAGCGTTTCGGGGCCGACCTGAAGGCATCCGGGAATGCCGGGTAACGTCTGCTTCCGGGCCGATGCGACAGGCGGGCAGCATCCCGGGCTGGAAAGCCGCAAGCGGCTGTCCGCCCTGCTGCGCGCCGCGCGCAGCCTGCACCTTCCGGAAGCCACTCCCGAGGAGCGCGACCTTGTTGACGACCTCTTGCGCGCGGCCGAGAAGGCCGCCCGGAATCTCGGCCCGCTGAAGGACTGCGATACCCGGCTCGACGCTTTCCTGCGCGACATGGCGGACGAGGTGGATAGCCAGTACCGGACGCAGGAACGGCTGCCGGCCGCCGTCAACATCCGCAAGCTCGTCAACCGGCTGCGCGAGGACGCGCTGAGTGTGAGCTGCGAGAGCTGCGTCGGGCACGGGGCGGCCAAGCCTGGCGCGGCCGAGAAGGTTTGCCGTGACGATTCCAGGATTGATGGGCAGAACATGCGCAACGGCGCGGCGTGCTGGGCGCCCTTTCAGGGCCTGCTGCAGTTCGCGTTGCTGGTGGCGCAGGAAGCCTATGACGCCGTGCTGCCGCAGGATTGCCAGATCGACCTCGCGGTGGAGTTCCACACCTGCGGCACCCGCGAGTCGGCACTTGGCGCCCGGACAAAGTTCCCCGCCACGGACCGCCCCGGGGCACGCCGCGCCATCGTGGAGGTCACGCTCCCGGAGGACCACTTCAACTTCGAGCACTTCGCCGCGCTGCTCTACCTCATCTTCCACGAGGTTTGCGTGCACGGCCCCCAGGCCTGGTCCACGGCGGGAAAGCGCGCCGGCACGCTTGAGGACTGCCCGTTCCGCGAGGGGTTCGTGGACGCGGCGGCGGCGGAGCTGCTGGAGGAGGCGCTTCATGTCCGCATGGCCGCGCTCGCCCCGGACCTGCTTCCCTTCGCGGAGGACATCGCCCTGAAGACCAAGGCGGAGCACAACCGGCGGCGGGACGTCACGCCGGAGGAGGCCAGCCCGGACGCGCGGAAAACGGCGGCGATCCGTCGTGTCCGGCAGCAGCGCGCGCGTGGGGTGAAGCTTTTCGAGCGGCTCAAGAAGCGCGAGGCGGCGGGGGCATCGCGCCTGACCGGGCACCTCGCGGTGCGGCTCGCGCTGTGCGCCAACGTCCTCGACGTGCCGGATGCCGCCCTGGTGGAGCTGATCGAGCGGCTGGAACGCGTCACCGATCCCAAGCTGCCCTACTCGCCGGTCAAGCAGGGCTACTACCGGCGCCTGAGGAGCCTCGTCATCGCGCCCTCTCCCGCGCTGGACGAGATCAGGAGCCTCCTTTCACGAAGCGTCGACAACCGGGAATTTTAGTGCGGCCGAACAGAAATTCCCTTACAAGCCGTCCGGTAATCCAGAAATGGAGGTCGCGCCGTGGCTGAGGAGGAATTCCGGCTGCTTCGATGCGCCCTGGCACTCGGCCAGTTCGAGGTGCGGCAGCTTGGCGAGGTGGCCGAGGTTTCCGAGAACACCGCGCAGTCCTGGGTCAAGCGCAACCGCCGGCTCCTGGTGAATGATGGTCCTGGCGAGGAGCGCGCCGGCGGCCGCCCGCCATCCGGGACGCAGCGCGGACGGGGCAGGCCCCGCAAGTGCTGGCGCCTCGCGCCTGGCGCCGCGGAACAGATCGAGGCGCGCCTCGACGGCCTTTTCCCCACAATCTCGCGCGCAGGCGTCGAGAACCCCAGATCGACAGGCCATGAGGAGATCATCCTCCGCGCCGAGACCGCGGTGCGGAACTGGCGCGCCACGCGGCGCGGCGATCGGGACGGCGAGGCCAGGATGCTGCGCATGGCGGCCGAGGCCGCGGTCCGCACCGCCTGGGAGGATCTGGCGGAGCTCCATCAGGCGACGGCCGTGGTGCCGCAGGCCCTTGTGCAGGAGCTTGCCCGCGTGGAGGCGGAGCTTGGCAAGGGCGAGGTGCCGGAAGAGCCCAGCCTCCCCGAGGAGAGCATCTGGCTCGCCAACCGCTTCGAGCAGATGGTGGAATGGCTGGACCTGCGCTTCGGCGGGGTCGCGCTCGGCGAGCGCGCCGACCGTTTCGTCGGCTCCGTCCTTGTCGCACGCGCGAGGCAGCGCGAGCGCCGCCCGCTGCTCACCGCCGCGGCGCTCGCCGGCACCGTCTGGTCCGACGAAGGCCTGGCCGAGCGCGGCTGCAGCCCCGACTTCCTGCGCCGCTGCGCCGTCCTCACCGACCTCGTGCCGCCAGCCGAGACGCTGCGGGACGTGACGCTCGCCATCGAGCGGCGGCCCGGCCGCGGCCTCTGCGCGGACATGCAGGAAATCCAGGCGGTGGTGCTCGGCCTGACGGACCGGCCCTGGTGCGCACGGCAGGTCGAGGCCTGCAACTGGCTCTGGAAGCTGCGCGTGACAAACGAGTGGGACGCGCATCTCAGCCCGCCTGTGCTGCGGGGCCTCCTCGCGGCGCCGGACGTCCAGCTGAACCACGTTTTCGACCTGCTCGATGGCTCGTTGCGGGTGGCGGTGCAGGACCCGCTCAGCCTCGCCCGGCCGGGCCGGCTGCGCGCAAGTGCGTACCGGAAGTGCCAGGACATGCTCACCCGCTTCGGGGCGCTGGGCGGCGCGGCGCTTGGCACGCTCAGCGGGGAGCGCGTGCTGGCCAGCTTCGCGATGCGCCGCGCGCCGCACCCGGCCGCGATGGCGGAGGCGCGGCCATGACGGAGCACGAGGCAGAGGGCGTCGCCGCCGAAACCCAGCGCTACTTCGAGGAGGCGGCGAGCCTGCGCCTGAGTCTCGAATACAACAACGAGGATTATGACTTCGTCCGTGGCGGCGGGCGGATCGTTTACCTGGTTGATGCCAACGTGGTCTGGTTCTTTCTCGATCCGGTGCGCGAGCGCGGGCACGCGGTGGCCTTCCGCGGCCACGACCGGCCGGATCTGGACACGGCGACCGCGCTGATCACGGCGGAGTTCCTTTTCTCGCGCGGCCTCGAGGGGCAGGAGGACCTGCCGGTGTTTCTCGCGCCCGGGCACGCGGAGGAGGTCACCGAGAAGTGGCACCGCCTGCGCTCGGAGATGGGCGACGACGAGAGCGCGCCCGACCCGCGCATCCGCGCCGTGGAGGAGCAGCTGGAACGCCTGGTCGACCAGCGCAGGACCGCGGCGCTGACCGGCCGGGAGGCGGTGCGCCGCTTCCGCGAGGAGGTGCCCGGCCTGGTGGCGCGCATCGCGGGCACGGCGGTGGAGCGCGCCAACCAGCTGCTGCGGCTGTACGAGGAGGATGCGGTGCGGCCGCTCGCGCTCCATCCCGACGCGACCGAGGACATCCTCGACCGCCCGGAGACGCTGCTGCGGAAGGAGTTCGACGCGCTGGAGCGGACGATCGCGCAGCGGCGGCAGAGCGGCGCGCGGCCGGGCGAGACGGGGCATGGCGGCGGCGGAACGGCGCGGCGGGACGCCGAGGCCATCGTGCAGACCATGCTGCTGGAGCGCGCGGGCGCGCGTTCGGACACCCGCGTGGTGCTCATCACCGCCGACCAGAAGCTCTTTGAGGCCTATTCCGAATGGTACTGGCGGGAGAATGCGCAGGCGGGCCCGGGGCGCGCTTCCTTTGTTCTGCGCCCGGTGCTGCAGTACGTGCCCATCCTCAACGTGGAGAAGATGCCGAACGGCATCGGCCACTCGGACGTCATGCGCCGGACGCGGCACGCGCTGGACGCGCTCTTCGCCAACCTCCGCGCCGTCGACCCGGGCTATCCCCATACCCTGGCGATCCACCGGACGCTGGCGCGGCATGTGGCCAGCCGCCGGCAGTTCCGCGAAGCCCTGGAGACGATCTACGGCGCCAATCCCTTCGATTTCGCGGCGGAGCAGGTCGCCTTGTTCAAGCGGATCCGCCAGGAATGGCAGGACGGCTTCCGCGACGGGGTCGTGTTGAACGCCGAGCTGCTGGAGCGGCGCGTGCGCAGCCTCAACGCCCTCGCCTCGCTGCTGCGCGGCGATAAGGACCTGCGCACGGCCATCCATGAGGACAAGCGCCGCATCATCGCGCGCATCGAGGCCGCCCATCTCGGCGTCAACGTGCGCGCGGGCATCGCGCGGCTGATGCGCCGGCTGCAGCGTGACAGGATGCCCGCGCGCGCGCCGATCGCGATCCGCCTGCGGCTGCCCCGGATCATCGACGATCTCACCGTGGACGAGGCGATGGAGCTGCTGGGCGGCGACCGCGGCAGCGAACTCGCGCAGCGCTTCGATGCGGCCTTCAAGGCGGAGCCGGACCACGAGGCGCATGCCTTCGCCGCCTGCGTCGCGCACCGCTGCAGCTACTGGGAGGCGGCCTGGTTCCATGCGCGCCGGGCGCTGGAGCTGCTGAACGAGCTGCGCGCCCCCGCCGCGGAGAAGGCGCGGGCGGAGCTGGCCTATCTCGCCGGCTCCGCGGGGCGCTTCGCCCATTTGCAGGACGCCGAGCTTTCCGAGGCCTTCACCCTGCTGGAGGCGAGCATCGAGGCGTGCCGCCGCGAGGGCGACGGGTTCGGCCTCGCCCGCAACCTGTTCTGCCGGACCGCCCTGCTGCTCACGCTGCTCTACCGCCTGCACCTGCGGGTCGGCCTGCCGGATCCCGCCGCGGGCATTCCGGCCGCGGAAACACGCCTGACGCGGCTTTCCGGCGCGCTGGAGGAGACGGCCTCCCTGCTGGCCCGGCTGCGGCGCGAGGGGGGCGAGGCCGCGGATCGCGCCGGGCTGCGGCTGCTTGAGCGCCAGGTGCGGGCGAACCTGGTCAGCGCCGAGGTGCTGGTCTGGCTTCGCGGGGGCCCGGACGACCCTCGCGGGCGGCTGGTGAGTCCGCCGGCGAAGCTGCTCGCGGAGGCCTTGCAGGTGCCGGCCGGCAATGCCGCGGACGGATTCTACGTTCCGGTGGTCGAGGCGGAGCATGTCATGGCGCGCTTCTTTCGCCGCGCCATGGGGGCTGGCGAGGCGCTGGAGGCCGTGCGCTCCATCCGGCTCCAGGCGGAGCGCGAGAACCACCTGCTCACCGGCCTGGACGCGGCGGAGTTCCAGCACTTCGAGAAAGTCCTCGCCGCGAGGATGGAGCGGCTGGACTCCCGCGCGCGGCAGGCGTCGCTGCCCGCCTGAGCTGCTGCTCGGGCGGAATGGCGGCGGCTGGGTTCCCTCCCTCTGGGCCCGGCCGCGCCGCGCTACTCGCGGTCGGGCGCCTGGTACCGGGTCATCCGGGTGAAGTCGGCGCCGTCGGGAAGCTCCTCCCGGCTGCCGCTCCAGATCTCCGCGACATGGCGGCTGAGCGGCAGGGCCAGCCCGAGCTCGGCGGCCATCTCGGCCGCCAGGCCGACATCCTTGCGCATCAACCCCGCCGCGAAGCCGCTGTCGAACCGCCCGGAGAGCACCCATTTCGGGTAGAAGGCCTCGCTGACGGCGCTCCGGCCGGTCGCCGCGTTGACCACCTCGAGCACGGCCTCGGCCTTCACCCCGGCCGCCTCGGCGAGCCGGAAGGCCTCGCCGTTGGTGATGAGGTGCGCGGCCACCAGCATGTTGTTGATCAGCTTGGCGACGTTGCCGGCGCCCGAGGGCCCGACATGCACCGCCCTGGCGGCGAGCGCCTCCACCACGGGGCGCGCGAGCGAGAGGTCCTCGTCGTCGCCGCCGATCATCATGGTGAGCTGGCCGCCGGCGGCACCGGCCGGACCGCCGCTCACCGGCGCGTCGAGATGGCCATGCCCGCGGGAGGCGAGCAGCGCCGCGAGGCGGCGGCTGGTGGTGGCATCCGCCGTCGAGGTGTCGAGGACGATGACCCGGCGGTCGGCGCGGTCCAGGAGCCCCGCCGGGGTCCGCACCATGGCCTCGACATCGCGGCCCAGGGGAAGGGACGCGACCACGGCGTCAACCCGGCGCAGCAGCCCGGCGAGCTCCGGCACCGCGTGGATGCCCTGCGCCTGCGCCAGCCGGCGCCTTTCCTCGCTGAGATCGAAGCCCCAGACGTCGAAGCCCTTGCGGGCCAGGGTGGCCGCCATGGGCAGCCCCATGTTCCCCAGCCCGACCACGCCGACCGTTTCGATGGTCATGCCGCTGCTCCACTCCTCCTTGCCCAGCGCTGGAGTTCAGCCCCCCGGGCGGCCCGCCACAAGCGGGGATTTCCGAACAACCGTTGCCGCCGCGGCATTCACGGCAGTGGCGGGGGAGAAGCCCCGCCCCCCAGCCGGCGAGATCGGCGCGGAAGGCTTCCATGCGCGCGCGCGGGAAGCCGATCAGGCGCTCGACGGGAAGGGGCAGCCGGCGCCGGCTCCGCACCAGGAATGGCGGTTCCGGGCGCCGCGGCGCGGAACGGTCGCCTTGCCCCTAGCGGCCGGCGAACTCCGGCTCCGCGAAGACCTCCTTGGCCACCTTGAAGGCTTCCCCCGCAGCGGGCACGCCGCAGTAGATGCAGGTTTGCAGGAAGATCTCCTGGATCTCCTCCTTCGTCACGCCGTTGGTCAGCGCGCCGCGCACGTGGATCTTCAGCTCGTTCGGCTTGCCGAGCGCCGCGAGCATGCTCAGGTTCACCACGCTGCGGAGCTTGCGGCTGAGCCCCGGCCGCCCCCAGATCTCGCCCCAGCAGTAGCGCAGGGCGAGGTCCTGGAAGGGCATGTCGAAGGCGGTGGCATTCTCCAGGGCGGCGTCGTGGCTTGCCTGCCCGATCACCTCGGCCCGCAGCTTCTTGCCTGCATCGAGGAGGTCAGCGCTCATGGGGGGCTCCCTTCGAATCACGGTACCCGCGGGAGAGCAGCGGGCGGCCCCGCCATGCGTGGTGCCGTGGCACGGCCGCCCTCACCCGCGACGGTTCGAGGTTCCGGCCTCACGCAGGCGGGAACAAGACACAAGATGGAAACGCGCGTTGCCGATCCCGCAACGCCGGCGAGCCCATCCACAGCTCCATGCGGTGCGCGGGAATGCCGGATCGCCGCCCGCGGGGCCGCTCAGACGTCGGCGAGGTCGGCGCGGGCGACCAGACGCGCCGCGGCGGCGCTGAAGTGCCGCCGCGCCGCCGCGCGCGCCTCCTCCGCGCTGCCGGCGGTTACCGCCGCCAGCACCGCCCGGTGCTCGGCCAGCACGGTGCTGCCGCGCTCGACAGCCATCGCGTTCTTCACCACCACGGAGGCGAGATGGAGGTCGATCTGCGCCGTCATCATGCGCAGGAAGGCGCGCAGATGCTCGTTGCCGGCGGCGCGGGCGATCACGGCGTAGAAGGCGTTCTCCGCCGCTACCCAGGCGGCGGCGCCGTCGCGGCCACGCGCGTCGGCCTCCTGCATGCGCGCGATCTCGGCGCGCATCTCGGCGAGGTCCGCCGGCCGGCGATGAACCGCCGCCAGCGCGGCCGCATCCGCCTCGATGCCGGTCCGCATCTCCAGCAGCTTGGCCAGTTCCTGCCGCTTGGCGAAGCAGGAGGGCGAGATGCGGAACACGCCGGACCTCGCGGGATCGGTGACGAAGGCGCCGCGGCCATGCTGCTTCTCGACCAGCCCTTCCTGCTGCAGCCGCGAGATCGCCTCCCGCACCACCGGCCGGCTGACGCCGAACTCCCCGGCAAGCTGCTGTTCGCCGGGGAGGCGGTCGCCCGGCGTGAAGCGGCCCTGGCGGATGGCCTCGCCCAGCTGGGCCGCGGCGGCGTCGGCCAGGGTCACGTTGCCGCTGCGGAGCGGCTGGAAGGGGAAACGGGGTTCGGTCACGCGGCGTCCGATGCTGTCCAGGGGGAGCGTAGAGCCAAAGCGGGCCTCTGACCTGTGGAAAATTTCACCGCATGGCGGGCGTGAAAGCAACTTGTAAGACATCTTACACTGTGGTCAGCTTCCGGCAAGCGACGGCGCCCCTGCGGGGGACCACAACAGCGGGAGGGGGCGTGCACGGCATGGCAGAGGACAGGCGCCGCATCGGGTTCGTCGGCCTGGGCGGCATGGGGGGCGGCCTGGTGCGCAACCTGCTGCGCAAGGGCCGGCAGGTGACCGTGGCGGACCGCCGCGCCGATGTGGTGGCGCAGCATGTGGCGCTCGGCGCCGGCACCGCGCCCTCGCTGGCCGCCCTGGCGGCGGAGGCCGATATCCTCGCGCTCTGCGTCAACACCGCCGAGGATGTCGAGGCGCTGTCGCTCGGGCCGGACGGCCTGCTGGCCGCCATGGCGCCTGGCAGCATCCTGCTCGACCATACGACCACCAATCCGGAGGCGGTGCGGCGGATGAGCGAGGCCGCCGCCGCGCGCGGCGTCGCCTATGCCGAGGCGCCGATGACGCGCACGCCGGTGCATGCCGAGCAGGGCTGCGTCAACGTGCTGTTCGGCGGCGAGGCGGCGCTGCTCGACTCGCTGCGCCCGGTTTTCGCGCTCTACGCCGAGAACGTCTTCCACATCGGCCCCACCGGCCACGCGATCCGGCTGAAGCTGATCCACAACTACATCGCCTTCGCCAACGTCGCCGCCTGGGCCGAGGGCTTCGCGCTGGCGGCGAAGGACGGGCTTGATCTCGGGCGCGCGGTGGAGATCATTTCCGCCGCTGGCGGGCGCAGCGGCATGCTCGACCTCTACGGCCTCAAGACGCTGGCGCGCGACTTCGCGCCCGGCATCAGCATCGGCCTCGCCCGCAAGGACGTGAAGTACTACGCGCGCTGGCTGGAAAGCGCCGGCCTGCCCGGCTTCATGGCCGACACCATCCACCAGACCTACGCCATGGCCGAGACGCTCGGCTTCGCGGAGGAGAACTGCGCCGCCGTCATCAAGGCCTACGAGCACTTCACCGGCGTCGAGGCCAGACTGCCGGCGAACAACAAGGCCGGCTGAGACCGGCCCATCTTGGGAGTGGAGCAACATGGAAGTGAATCGTCGCGCGCTGCTGCTGGGCGGCGCCGCGCTCGCCGCCCCCGTGCTGATCGGGCGCCCGGCGGCGGCGGCCACCACGCTGAAGCTGGCGCACCTCGCCGCCGAGAGCCATCCCGGCCACAAGGCCGCGCTGCAGATGAAGGAGGCGGTCGAGCGCCGCAGCGAGGGCGCGCTGAAGATCGAGATCTTCCCGGCCAACCAGCTCGGCGCGCCGCCCGAGCAGCTGGAGCAGACCAAGCTCGGCGTGATCGACATGAACCTGCCGACGCAGGGCGCGCTCGACAAGTACGAGAAGGCCTTCGCCACGGTGATGGCGCCCTTCATCTTCAAGGACCGCGCGCATGTCTTCGCGGTGCTGGACGGCCCCTTCGCCGCCTGGACGGCGCCGCTGCTGGAGAAGCAGGGGCTGGTGCAGCTCGCCTCCTGGGATTACGGCTTCCGCAACATCACCAACTCGCGCCGTCCGATCATGACGCCCGACGACGTCAAGGGTCTGCGCATCCGCACGCCGCCGGAGGTGCAGCTCGTCGCCTGCATCGAGGCGCTGGGCGCGCGCGCCACGCAGATCGCCTTCACCGAGCTGCCCAGCGCGCTGAACCAGGGCGTGGTGGACGGGCAGGAGAATCCGGTCAGCGTCATCTGGCACATGAAGCTGCACGAGACGCAGCCGCACCTGGCGCTGACGCGGCACGCCTACAACAGCCTCGTGCACGTCATCAACCGCCGCCGCTGGCAGTCGCTGAGCGCTTCGCAGCAGGAGATCCTGCGCGAGGAGAGCACCCGCGCCGCCCAGGCCATGCGCCGCTTGGACGAGGAGGAGGAAGCCAGCGACCTGAGCAGGATCGAGGCCGCCGGCGTCAAGATCACGAAGCCCGACCTCGCCCCGTTCCGCGCGCAGATGGAGCCGGCCTACAAGCGTGTCGCCAGCTATGCGGGCGAGGACAACATGAAGCGCATGCTGAAGATCGTGCAGGACGCCGCGGCCTGAGGCAGGAGGAAACGCCGAGATGACCGCCTTCCTCATCCTGGGCGCCGTGGTGCTGCTGATCGCGCTCGGGCTGCCGGTGGCGGTCGCCATCGGCGGCACGGGCATCGCACTCTACCTGCTCACCGATCAGGCCATGGTGCTGCCGATGCTGCCGCAGCGCATGTACGCCTCGGGCACCAGCTTCACCCTGCTGGCGATCCCCTTCTTCGTAATGGCGGGGACGCTGATGAACACCGCCGGCGTCACCGACCGGCTGTTCCGGCTGGCGGCGGTGATCGCCGGCCGAATGCGCGGCGGCCTGGGCCAGGTGAACATCCTGGCCAGCCTGCTGTTCTCCGGCATGTCCGGCGCCGCCGTGGCGGACGCGGCGGGGCTCGGGCAGGTCGAGATCCGCGCCATGCAGAAGAGCGGCTACGGCCTCGGCTTCTCCGCCGCCGNATGCAGAAGAGCGGCTACGGCCTCGGCTTCTCCGCCGCCGTCACCGCCGCCTCCTCCACCATCGGGCCGATCTTCCCGCCCAGCGTGCCCTTCGTGATCTATGGCGGCATCACCGGCGTCTCGGTGGTGCAGCTGTTCCTGGCCGGCGTGGTGCCGGGGCTGCTGATGGCGGCGGTGATGATGGTGATCGTCGCCGTCACGGCGCGGCTGCGCGACTACCCGCGCGAGGCGCGGCCGACGCTGCGCGAGGCGACCTGGGCGGTGCTGGACGGGCTGCTGCCGCTCGGCGCGCCGGCGCTGCTGATCGGCGGCCTGCTGAGCGGCCTCTTCACCCCCACCGAGGCGGGCGTTGTCGCCTGCGCCTACGCGCTGTTCCTCGGCATGGTGGTGTATCGCGAGATCGGCCTGCGCGACATTCCCGGCATCCTCTGGGCGAGCGCGCGCTCGACGGCGGTGGTGATGTTCGTGATCGCCGCCTCGGGCTTCTTCGGCTGGATGCTGGCGCACCAGCGCGTGCCGGACGAGCTGGTCGCCGGGCTGCTGGCGCTGGCGCCCGGGCCGGGCAGCGCCACCTTCCTGATGCTGGCGGTGCTGCTGGTGCTCGGCATGTTCGTCGAGGGCGTCGCCATCATCGTCATCACCACGCCGCTGTTCATGCCGGTGCTGGCGCATTTCGGCATCGACCCGCTGCAGTTCGGCGTGATGCTGGTGCTGACCACGGCGATCGGCCTGCTGACGCCGCCGGTGGGCATGGTGCTCTTCGCCGTCAGCACCGTGTGCCGCGTGAACATGGGCGAGCTGGTGCGCGAGCTCTGGCCCTACATCCTCGGCATTGTCGTCGTGACGCTGGCGGTCGCCTACATCCCCGCCGTCTCGACGCTGCTGCCATCGCTCTGGGCGCGCTGACCATGCAGACCTTCCTGACCATCGACCGCCGGCTGGGCTTCGTCCTGCGCTTCCTGGCCTCGGCGGCGCTGGCGCTGCTGATGCTGCTGGTCGGCGCCAACGTGGTGGCCCGCGCCGTGGGCCTGCCCGAGATCGCCTGGGTGGGCGAGGGGGTGGAGTTCCTCTTTGCCTGGATGGTGTTCCTCGGCGCCGCCGAGCTGTGGCGCGAGGGCGGCCACTTCGCCGTGGACGTGCTGCTGAACGCGCTGCCGGCGGGCCTGCCGCGCCGCCTGCTGCGCGGGGTCGTCACGCTGTGCTGCCTGGCCTTCGCCCTGATCCTCTGCTGGTACGGCACGAGCCTCGCGCTCGACGCCTCCGCCACCTCGCCGATCCTCGAGCTTCCCGTCACCGCCTGGTACGCCGCCATCCCGGTCGGCGCGGCGCTGATGGCGATGGCTTCGCTGCGCGACCTGGCCTGCCTGCTGCTGGCCTTGCCGCAAGGCGCCCGCTCCCCCGCAACCTCACTCCAGGAGACCGTTCCCCCGTGCTGATCGACCATCGAACCTATGTCTGCCGTCCCGGCACCATCCGGAAGCACCTGGCGCTATACGAGGAGCATGGCTGGGCGGTGCAGCGCCGGCACCTCGGCGAGCCGCTGGCCTATCTCCTGACCGAGACCGGCGACGTGAACAGCTACGTGCACATCTGGTGCTACGAGGACGCCGCCGACCGCGCCCGTCGCCGTGCCGCGCTGCAGGCCGATCCCGAGTGGCAGAACTTCCTCGCCATCAGTGCCGAGGCCGGCTACCTCCTCTCGCAGCAGAACAGCCTGATGCAGCCGGCCCCCTTTGCGCCACTCGCCAAGGCCTGAGCGCCTTCGCCGGCCGCGCGGGACCTAAGGGTGGAGCAGGGGAGAAGCGGATCTTCCCCGGTTCCTCCTTCCTGCCGGCCTGCGCGACGCTGGCGGCGGGCCTGCCCGCTTCGGCCGGCGTTCAGGGCCTAAGCCATTCCTGCCGGTGGTGCCGAAGGCGCGGCGCCGGGACGTGGCCGCGCTCCGCCAGAAGCGGGCCGGGCCCTCCGCTTCAAGGACCTTCCACCTGACCTCGACAAGGCTGGCCGGGCCGGTGAGCGCCTCCACGCCGCCCTCGCGGACCCCTGCCACAGGAGCGGATGGTCCCGGCATCCTGGAGCGGCGTTGCGTTCAGAGCTGCTGCCGGGCCGCCTGGAGGAGCTTGCCGATGGCGCTGTCGAGGCATTCCATCTCCGCCTCGGTCAAGGCGGCCCGGAAGGCCGCGTCACGCTCGCCGGCGGAGCGCATCAGCCCGCCGAACACCTTGCGCCCGGCCGGGGTCAGGCTCAGCGCCAGCTCGCGCGCGTCGGCCGCGGCGCCGCGGCGCACCAGGCCGCGCTCCACCAGCCCGCCGACCACCCGGCTCGCCAGCCCCTTGTCCAGGCCGCTCTGGCGCGCGAGGTCCTTCAGCGACATCGGCGCGAAATCCCCGAGCAGGGCGATGGTGCGCCATTCCATCAGGCTGACGTCGAACTCCCGCCGGTAGCGCGCCGCCGCGCCCCGGCTGAGGGCGTTCGCCAGCTGGTGGATGCGGTAGGAGAGCAGGTCCTTGATCGTCCGGGCTTCCCCGGACGGGGCAACGGTTCGCGAAGCGGGCATGACCGCATTCTAAATGGAATTCGCGGGCTTGTCGCGAGCGGCACGGAAGTGATTGGGAGGATCGTGAAGCCCCGCCCCCAGATGCCGCAGGCCGCATTGGTTGACAAAATCAACTCAAGGCGCCTAGCTGGCGCGAAAACGGGGCGGGAGGACCGGCCATGCGGCTGACCGAGATGGACGGCAAGGCCTTGCTGCGGCGCCATGGCGTGGCGGTGCCGCGCGGCGTCGCGCTGCCGGCGGATGGCGCCGTGCCCGCAGAGGCGCGGGACTGGCCTGGGCTGGTGCTGAAGGCGCAGGTGCTGGAGGGCGGCCGTGGCAGGCGCGGGCTGGTGCGCCGCGCGGCGCCGGACGAGGTCGCGGCCCTGCGCGCGGCCATGGCCGCGCAGGCCGGCGCGGTGCCCTTCCTGCTGGAGGAGGCGGTGGAGATCACGCGCGAGCTGTACCTGGCGCTGCGCGTGGACGGCACCCGGCAGGCGATCGAATGCCTGTTCTCCGCGCGCGGCGGCGTCGAGGTGGAGCAGGCGGCCGCGCCGCTGCGCCTGCCCGTCGATCCGGACGACCCCTTCGCCGCCGAGGCGCTGTTCCCCGCGCTGCGCGACGTGCTGCCGGCCGAGCTCGCCGCGCGGGTGGCGCGCCTGGTGCCGCGCCTCGCCCGCCTGCTCCGCGCCGAGGACCTGGAGTTGCTGGAGCTGAACCCGCTGGCGGTGACGCCGGCCGGGCTGGTCGCCTGCGACGCCAAGCTGGTGCGCGACGACGCCGCCCTGCCCCGCCACGACACCCCCGCCGACAGCGCCGCGCTGGAAGCCGCCGCCCTCTCGCCGCTGGAGCGGCAGGCGCGGCAGCGCGGCTTCGCGCTGGTGGAGATGCCGGGCGACGTGGCGCTGGTCTCGGCCGGCGCCGGGCTCGGCATGCAGCTGATGGACCTGCTGGGCGACCACGGGCTGCGCGCCGCCTGCTTCATGGACAACCTGCGCGGCGGCCCGGCCGAGACCACCGAAGCGCGGCTGGAGGCCGCCTTCGCCATCGCCGCCCGCCCGGAGGTGAAGGCCATCCTGTTCTACACCACCCTGGCCTCCCGCCCGCTGCGCGACCGCGTGGAGGCGCTGCTGGCCTTCCTCGCGCGCCATCCGCCGCCCAGGCCGCTCTACGCCGGCTTCGCCGCCGGCCATGCCGCCACGCGCGGCTTCGACGCCGCGGCGGCGCGCGACCAGTTGCGGGCGGCGGGCGTCGCCGCCCTGCACGAGGATCCGCTGGCGCTGATCCGCGCCATGGCCCGGGACCTCGCGGCATGATCCCGCCCTTCCTGCACGCCTTTCCGCGCCGCGTCGTCGTGTTCAACCCCACCGGGCGCTATGCGGCGCGGCAGGTGATGGCGATGCGCGAGGCCGGCACGCCGCTGGTCGCCGGCATCGCGCTCGGCAAGGGCGGCGGCACGCTGGAGGGGCTGCCGCTGCTCGACAGCCTGCGCGAGCTGGACGCGCCGGCCGATGCCGCCATCCTCTACACCCCGCCCGAGGGCACCGGTGCCACCATCCGGCAATGCGCCGCCGCCGGCATCGCCACGATCGTCGCCGCCGCCGAATACGTGCCGCTGCACGACACGCTGGAGGCCGCCCGCGCCGCGCGCGCGGCGGGAAGCTGGCTGGTCGGGCCGAACACGCTGGGCCTCTGCATCCCCGGCCAGGGGCTGCTCGGCTCCGTGGCCCCCTCCTTCTGCAAGCCGGGGCGGGTGGCGCTGCTCGGGCGCAGCGGCACGCTGACCCTGACCGTCGCGCGGCTGCTGACGGCGGCGGGCATCGGCCAGCGCATCGCGTTGCATCTCGGCGGCGACGGCGTGATCGGCCGCAACCCGCACGAATACCTCCCCGCCCTGCGCGACGACCCCGACACCGCCGCCGTGCTGTATTGCGGCGAGATCGGCGGCGACAAGGAATACGCCCTGGCCGATGCGCTCGCCGGCTTCCCCAAGCCGCTGGTGGCCACCATCGCCGGGCGCCACGCGCCCTCCGAGCGGCAGATGGGCCATGCCGGCGCGCTGATCGGCCATGCGCGCGAGGGCGCCGCCGCCAAGCTGGCCGCGCTGCAGGCCGCCGGCGCGCATGCCGCCCGCACCCCCTACGACGCCATCGA
Source organism: Teichococcus coralli (assembly GCF_009829925.1). Lineage (GTDB taxonomy): Bacteria > Pseudomonadota > Alphaproteobacteria > Acetobacterales > Acetobacteraceae > Pseudoroseomonas > Pseudoroseomonas coralli. Next base: position 26,859 of record NZ_SNVJ01000020.1, on the reverse strand, counting down.
GATCCTGAAGGGATTGCTGCCCGCATGAGCGAGACACCGCAGATCGTGCTTTGTGAGTGCTTCGCCCGCGATGGGCTGCAGCACGAACCCGTCGTGCTGCCGGCGGAGGCGAAGGCCGCGATGCTGGCGCGCATCGCCGATTGCGGCTTCCGCCGCATCGAGATCACCTCCTTCTCGCACCCGAAATACGTGCCGCAATTCGCCGATGCGGTGGAGGTGCTGCAGGCCGTGCCGCCGCGCCCCGGCGTGCTGTTCAAGGCCACCTGCCCGAATCCCGCCGCCGCGCGGCGCGCGCTGGCGGCGCAGGCGGAAGGCCGCGGGCCGGAGGAGATCAGCTTCCTCGTCTCCGCCTCCGAGGGCCATACGCAGCGCAACCTGCGGCGCTCGCGCGAGGAGCAGTGGCGCAACGTCGAGGAGATGGCGGCGCTGGCCGGCACCGCCTTCACCGCCGTCGGTACCATCTCGGTCGCCTTCGACTGCCCCTTCGACGGGCCGACGCCGCCCGCGCGCGTGCTGGAGGATGCCCGGCGCTTCCTCGCGCTTGGCGTGCGGCGCATCGCCATCGGCGACACCATCGGCAGCGGCACGCCGCCGCGCGTGCGCGCGCTGATGCGCCTGCTGCGCGAGGAACTTCCGGACGACGCCGTGCTGATCGCGCATTTCCACGACAGCCGCGGCACCGGCATGGCCAATTGCGTCGCCGCGCTGGAAGCCGGTATCACCTACTTCGACAGCGCGCTGGGCGGCACCGGCGGGCATCCGGCCGGGATCGCCTATGGCGAGGGCTTCACCGGCAATGTCTGCACGGAGGACCTGGCGACGCTGCTGGAGGCCATGGGCCTGCGCACCGGCCTCGACCTGGACCGCGTGCGGGAGGCCGGGCGCGCCGCCGAGGCGCTGCTGGGCCGCCGCCTGCACGCCCGCACCACCCGCCTTGGAGAACACGCATGAGCGACGCCGCCGAAATCCCCCTCCTGGTGCAGCGCGACGGGCCGGTGGTGCGCGCCATCCTGAACCGTCCGGCGCGGCGCAACGCGATGAGCACGGCGCTGGTGGAGGCGCTGGACGCGCTGCTCGCCGGATTGCGCGAGGACCGCTCGGCGCGCGTGCTGGTGCTCTCCGGTGCCGGCGGGCATTTCTGCGCCGGGCTGGACCTGAACGAGGTGGGCGCGCCCGCCGCGCCCGAGGAGAAGCTGGCCCAGCAGCTTGAGCGCAACCGCCGCACCGGCGCCCGCTTCGCCGCCATCGCCGCGCTGCCGCAGGTGGTGATCGCGCAGGTCGAGGGCTCGGCCTTCGCCGGAGGGCTGGGGCTGGTCTGCGCGGCCGACATCGCGCTCGCCTCGGCCGAGGCGCGCTTCGCCGCGCCGGAAGTGCGGCGCGGCCTGGTGGCGGCGCAGATCCTGCCCTGGCTGTCGCACCGCATGGGGCGCAGCGAGGCGGCGCGGCTGGTGCTGCAGGGCGCGCCGGTGAGCGCCGCCGAGGCCGCCGCGCGCGGGCTGGTGCACGAGGTGCTGCCGGATGCCGCCGCGCTGGCGGCGCGGGTGGAGGCGGTGATCGCCGACCTGCGGCAGGGCGCGCCCGGCGCCCTGGCCGAGACCAAGGCGCTGATGACGGCGCTCGGCGGCCCGGTGCCGGAAGGCTACGCCGATGCCGGCGCGCAGGCCTTCGCGCGCTGCGCGGCGGGCGAGGCGGAGGAAGGCATCGCCGCCTTCAAGGCCAAGCGTCCGCCGGCCTGGGCGTCCTGACGTCGCCGCGCCAGGGAGGGGCGCCGCCCCTCCCGGACCCTCCCCGCCAAAGGCCTGAGGCCTTTGGAAACCCATTCGGAAGAAGCTAGCCGGCCTGGATGCCGGCGGCCTTCACGATCTCCTTCCACAGCGGCACTTCCGCCCGCATTCGCGCGGCCAGCGGGCCAGGGCCGTCGAGCAGCAGCGTGGCGCCGGATTCCGTCATGCGCTCCGCCAGCGGCGTGCCCTGGCGCAGCGGCGCCATCGCCCCGGCGAGGCGCTGCACCACGGCGGGCGGCGTGCCCGGCGGCCCGAACATCGCGTACCAGATGGTGATGCCGTAGCCCGGCACCGCCTCGGCGAGCGACGGCACCTCCGGCAAGGCGGGGCTGCGCTGCGGCGCCGTCACCGCCAGCGCCCGCAGCCGCCCGTCGCGCACATGCGGGATCGCCTCGATCAGGCCGGTGATCAGCATGTCGGTGTCGCCGGCATAGACGGCGTTCACCGCCTGCGCGCCGCCGCGATAGGGCACGTGCAGAATGTCGATGCCGGCCTTTGCCTTCAGCAGCTCGCCCGCCAGGTGCGTGGTGGAGCCGGTGCCGGAGGAGGCGAAGGAGAAGCGCTGCGGCTTCGCCTTCGCCTGCTGCAGGAAGGCCGCGAGGTCGGGCACCGGCCAGTCCGGCCGCACCAGCAGGGCCATCGGCACCTCGCTCACCATGCTGATGGGCACGAGGTCGCGGAACGGGTCGTAGCCCGGATTGGCCAGCAGCGCCGGCAGGATGGCGACGGAGGAGGTGGTGAAGAGCAGCACATGCGGATCGGCCGCCTGCACCACGGACTGGATGCCGAGCGCGCCGCCCGCGCCGGGCTTGGTCTCGACGATGACGTTCTGCCCGAAGCTGTGCGTCAGCCGGTCGGCGATGAAGCGCGCCGGTATCTCGACCGGCCCGCCCGGCGCGAAGGGCACGATGAAGCGCACCGTGCGGTCGGGCCATGTCGCCTCCCCAGCGCGGGCCGCGCCGGGCAGAGCGGCGGCAGCGAGCGCCGCGAGCGTGCTGCGTCGCGTCATATGGATCATTCTTTCCTCCCTCCTGGCTCTTGAATTCCTTCCAGGTCCACAAAGGCTAGTCTGAATGGTTGATGGTATCAACCAACTCGGCTAGCTTCCGCCGCGAAGAGGCACGACGCCCGAGCGAAGAGGACGACCGAGAATGAAGCGACGCACCCTGCTGGCCGCAGGCCTGGCCCTGCCCGCCCTGCGCGCCCGCGCTGCTGCCGCCGGCGGCTGGGCGCCCGGCCATCCGCTGAAGCTCGTGGTGCCCTTCGCCGCCGGCGGGCCCGCCGACATCTTCGGCCGGATCTTCGCCGAGGCGCTGGGCCAGGAGCTCGGGCAGCCCGTGGTGGTGGAGAACCGCGGCGGCGCCGGCGGGCTGGTCGGCACCGACGCGGTGGCCAAGTCCAACCCGGACGGGCTGACCATCGGCTTCACCGGCCCCGGCGCGCTCTCCATCGCGCCCTTCATGCCGCAGCAGCAGATGCCCTTCGACATCTACAAGGACCTGGCGCACCTCACCCTGGCGGTGCGGGTGCCCGAGGTGCTGGTGGTGAACGCCAGGTCCGGCCCGGCGGACCTGCCGGCGCTGGTGAAGCTGGCGCAGGGCAAGCCGGGCTCGGTGAGCTACGGCTCGGCCGGCGCAGGCTCGATCACGCATCTTGCCGGCGCGCTGCTGGCCTCCGAGGCGAAGTTCGACGCGCTGCACATCCCCTATCGCGGCGTCGCGCCGGCCACCACCGACCTGCTGGCCAACCGCTTCACCTACCTGATCGCCGACGTGCCGGTGCTGCGGCCGCATATCGAGGCCGGCGTGCTGCGCCCGCTGGCGGTCACCACCGCGCAGCGCGTGCCCTCGCTGCCGGAGGTGCCGACCACGGCCGAGCTGGGCCTGCCGCGGGTGATCTCGGACAACTGGTATGGCTGCGCCGTGCCGGCCGCGACGCCGGCCAACATCCGCGAGGGGCTGCGCGAGGCCGCCACCCGCGCGCTGAACAGCGAGGCGCTGGTGAGCGAGTTCCGGCGCCAGGGCGGCACCCCCTCCGCCATGGAGCCCGAGCCCTATCTCGACTTCCTGCGCGCCGAGGCCGAGAAGTGGGGCCCGCTGGTGCGGCAGAGCGGCGCCGAGACGTTGTGATGGCGGCGGAGTTCGGCTTCCCCTCGCGGCTGCCGGCCCTTCTGGGCATTGGCTATCCGATCGTGCAGGGCGGCATGAGCTGGGCCTCTTCCTCCGCCGCGCTGGCGCTGGCCGTGGCGCGGGCGGGCGGGCTCGGCACCATCGCCGCCGGGCCGATGCGCCCCGAGGCGCTGGTGGAGGCGATCCGCACGGTGCGCGCCGGCACGGAGGCGCCCTTCGCCGTCAACATCCCGCTCTACAACAAGCGCTCCGCCGAATTCCTCGACATCGCCGAGGCCGAGCGGGTGCCGGTGGTGATCGCCTCGCAGGGCGGCCCGCGCGCGCACCTGCCGCGCTTCCATGCCTATGGCGCGAAGTGGCTGCATGTCGTCGCCTCGCCGCTGCACGCCGCCAAGGCGGAGGCGGCGGGCGTGGACGGGCTGGTCGTGGTGGGCGGCGAGGCCGGCGGCCATCCGGCGCCGGACGAGGTCTCCGCCATGGTGATGGTGCGCGCGGTCGTGCAGGCCGTGGCGCTGCCGGTGATCGGCGCCGGCGGCGTGGCCGATGGCGCCGGCATCGCCGCGATGTTCGCGCTGGGCGCCGAAGGCGCGCAGCTCGGCACGCGCTTCCTGATGACGGAGGAGGCCACGGTGCATCCCGCCTACAAGGAGATGGTGCGCAAGGCCGCGCTTTCCGACACCACGCTGGTCGGGCGCGGCGGGCTGCCGGTGCGCCAGCTCCGCAACCGCTTCACCGAGGCGGTGGACGCCGCCGAGCGCGCCGGCCACGAGAAGGAGGCGCTCGCCCTGCTCTATGCCAGCCGCAGCTTGAAGCTCGCCGCGCTGGATGGCGACGTCGAATGGGGCAAGGTGGAGGCCGGGCAGACCGCCGGGCTGATCAGCGACGTCCCGCCCGCCGCCGAGGTGATGCGCAGGCTGGTGACGGAGGCGGAGGCGGTGCGCCAACGGCTCGCCGGCCTGCCCGCGCTGGTGCCGGCATGATCCGCGCCGAGACGCGCGGCCGGCTGCGCCTGCTGGTGCTGGCGCGGCCGGAGAAGCGCAACGCCATCGACACCGCGCTGGCGGAGAGCCTGATCGCGGGCCTGCGGGCGGCGGAAGAGGATTCCGGCATCGCCGCCATCGTGCTGGCGGCCGAGGGCCCCGGCTTCTGCGCCGGCGCCGACCTCGCGGAGATGCGTGCCCTCGCCGCCGATCCCGCCGCCCGCGCCGCCCGCGCGGCCTTGAGCGAGGCGATCCTGCTGGCGCCCGGCCGCACGGCCAAGCCGGTGGTGGCGGCGGTGCAGGGCGCGGCGCTCGGCGCCGGGGCCGCCCTGGCGCTGTGCTGCGACCAGATGCTGATGGCCGAGGGCGCCAGCCTGGGCTTCCCGGAGGCGACGCACGGCATGCTGCCGGCGCTGATGGCCCCCGTGCTGCTGCGCCATCTCGCCCCTCGGAAGGTTTTCTCGCTGTTGGCGAGCGGGCGGGCCCTGCCGGCGGCGGAAGTGGCCGCGCTCGGCCTCTGCCCGACCCCGGTTCCCGCCGCAGCGCTGCTGGAGCGCGCCGCCGCGTTGGCGGAAGGCCTCGCCACCCTGCCGCCGCCCGCCATGCTGGCGCTGAAGCAGCTCTGCGCCGCCGGCCCGCAGCCCCTGCCGGAGGGCTTCGCGCGGGCGCGCGCGGCGCGGGAGGCGCTGGCATGAGGCCGCTCGACGGACTGGTGATCCTCGACCTCTCGCGTGTGCTGGCCTGCCCCTTCGCCACCATGCTGCTGGCCGAGATGGGCGCCGAGGTCATCAAGGTGGAGCAGCCCGGCAGCGGCGACGAGACCCGCGGCTTCGAGCCCTTCGCCGAGGGGCCGGGCGGCAGCGTCAGCGGCTACTACATGGCCTGCAACCGCGCCAAGCGCTCGGTCACCGTGAACCTGCGGCACGAGGAGGGACGGCGGATCATCCGCGACCTCGCCGCGCAGGCCGACGTGCTGGTCGAGAACTTTCCCACCGGCGCGCTGAAGCGGCGCGGGCTGGACTGGGCCTCGCTCGCCGCCGTCAATCCGCGCCTGGTCTACATTTCCTGCACCGGCTTCGGGCAGAGCGGGCCCTATGCGAAGCGCAAGGGCTACGACACCGTGTTCCAGGCCATGGGCGGGCTGATGAGCCTGACCGGCGAGCGCGGCGGCGGCCCGGTGAAGCCCGGCCTGCCGGTGGCCGACCTGTCCTCCGGCCTCTGGGTCGCCATCGCCATCCTCTCGGCGCTGCGCGGGCGGGACCGCACCGGCAAGGGCGGGCATGTGGACGTCTCGATGTTCGACGCGCAGGTGGCGCTGCTGACCATCGCGGCGGCCCGCCACTTCGCGCTGGGCGAGGTGCCGCCGCGGCTCGGCACCGAGCATCCCGGCCGGGTACCGAGCGCCAGCTTCCGCTGCGCCGACGGGCGCTACCTGCACATCACCGCCAGCGATCAGCACTGGGCGCCGCTCTGCGCCGCGCTGTCGCTCGACGCGCTGGCGGCGGACCCGGGGCTCGCCACCAATGCCGGCCGCGTGGCGCGGCGCGAGGATGTGATGCGCGCCATGGGCGCCGCGCTGGCGGAGCTGCCGCGCGGCGAGGCCTTCGCGCGGCTGGACGCGGCCGGCGTGCCCGCCGGCCCGGTGCTGGAGCTGGACGAGGTGCTGGCCGACGAGCATGTGCGCGCACGCGGCATGGTGGCGAGCTTCGAGCACCCGCAGCTCGGGCGCTTCCCGGCGCTGCCGGTGCCGCTGCGCTTCGAGGGCTGGGGCGACCCGGAGGTCGGGCGGCCACCGCTGCTCGGCGAGCATACCGAGGCGGTGCTGCGCGAGCGCCTGGGGCTGGATGCCGCGCGCATCGCGGAACTGCGGGAGATGGGAGCGCTATGACCGAGGCCGTGCTGTGGGAGATGTCCGCCGAGGGCGTCGCCACCCTCACCCTGAACCGCCCCGAGGCGCGCAACGCGCTGAACACGGCCATGGCCGAGGCGCTGCTGGCCGGCGCCCGCCGCGCCGTGGCCGAGCAGGCCAGGCTGGTGCTGGTGCGCGCCAACGGGCCGGTGTTCTGCGCCGGCGCCGACCTGAAGGAGCGCAAGGGCATGGGCGAGGACCAGGTGCGCGCCCGGCGCCTGAAGGGCTTCGCCGCCTATGAGGCGCTGGAGCGGCTGCCGATGCCGAGCATCGCCGTGCTGCAGGGGCCGGCGGTCGGCTCGGGCGGGGAGATCGCCGCCGCCTGCGACATGATCGTGGCGACGCCCGCGGCCTCCTTCCGCACGCCGGAGGCGCTCTGGGGCACGGTGGGGGCGACGCAGCGCCTGCCGCGCATCATCGGCAAGCGGCTGGCCAAGGACATGATGTTCACCGGCCGCACCCTTTCCGCCGAGGAAGCCGCGCGGGCCGGGCTGGTCTCGCGCCTGCTGCCCGACGAGGCGGCGCTGGAGGCGGCGCTGGCGGAAATCGCGCGCACCATCCTGGCCGCGCCCGCGGGGGCGCTGCGGCAGGCCAAGCGCTGCATCGACGAGGGCGTGGAGCGCGACCCGCGCGCCGCCCTGGCCACCGAGCTGATGGCCATCGAGGAGAACCTCGCCGAGGGCGCCTGGCGCGCCACCATGGCGGGCTTCGGGAGCGGCCGCCCGTGAGCGCGCCTTTCCCGCTGGAGGGTATCTGCCCGTTGACCGGCGAGGCCGCCCTGCGCCGCGCCGTCGCCATCGCGCCGGAGGTGGAGGCGATCGTCGCGCCGGCCGGCCGCATCACCTATGCCGCGCTGGCGGCGGAGGTCGCCGCCATCCGCGCGGCGCTGGCCGCCGCCGGGGTGCGGCGGGGCGAGCATGTCGGCATCTGCCTCGGCAACGGGCCGCGCTGGGTGGCGCTGTTCCTGGCCATCGGCTCGCTCGGCGCGGTGACGGTGCCGGTGAACACCCGCTTCCGCGCGGAGGAGATGGCCTATGCGCTGCGCCAGTCGCGGGTGCGCATGCTGTTCCTGGCCGACCGCTTCCTGCGCGTGGACTTCGTCGGCATGCTGCGCGGCATCTGCCCGGCGCTCGACCGCGGCCTGCCGGACGCCGCCTTGCCGGACCTGCGGAAGGTCGTCGTGCTGGGCGGGGAGGTTCCGCACGGCGCCGTGGCGTGGGACGATTTCATGGCCGCCGCGCGCGGCCCTGTCGAAGCCTGCTGCGCGCCCGACGACGTGCTGCTGATCCAATACACCTCCGGCACCACATCCTTCCCGAAAGGCGTGCTGCTGACGCATCGCAGCATGTGCGCGGATGCCTTTTTCTCGGGCGGGCGCATGGGGCTGCGGGTGGCCGACCGCTTCCACAGCGCGCGGCCCTTCTTCCATGTCGCCGGCAGCACGCTTTCCATCCTTTCCTGCCTGCAGCACGTGGCGACGCTGGTGACCATGGACCGCTTCGAGCCGGGCGAGGCGCTGCGCCTGATGGAGGCGGAGCGCTGCACGCACTTCTCCGGCAACGACACCATGGCGCTGATGCTGCTGAACCATCCCGACCGCCCGCAGCGCCGCCTGATGCTGCGCGGCGCCTGGGCTGCGGCCTCGCCGAGCATCGTCCGCCGCATCATTGACGAGCTGGGCGCGCGCGAATGCGTGGTCGGCTACGGGCTTTCGGAAGCCTCGCCGAACGTGTCGCAATCCGCCTGGTGGGAGCCGGAGGAGATCCGCGTCAGCGGGCGGATGCTGCCGGAGCCGGGCGTGTCGGTCCGCATCCGCGCGCTGGACGGCGGCGGGGACTGCCCGCCGGATGCGGAAGGCGAGATCCTGGTGCGCGGCTGGAACGTCATGCAGGGCTACTTCGACAAACCCGAGGAAACCGCGAAGGCGCTGGACGCCGAGGGCTGGCTTGCCACCGGCGACCTGGGCCGGCTCGGTGCCGATGGCCGTTTGCAATTCACCGGCCGCGCCAAGGACCTGGTGCGGGTGGGGGGCGAGAACGTCTCGCCGGCCGAGGTGGAGGACATCCTGAACCGCCATCCGGCGGTGCGGCAGGCGGTGGTGGTGGGCGTGCCCGACGCACGGCTGATGGAGGTGCCCTGCGCCTTCATCATCCCGAACGAGGGGCATGTGGTGGAGGAGCAGGCGCTGATCGGCTGGAGCCGCGACAACATGGCCGGCTTCAAGGTGCCGCGCTATGTCTGCGTGGTGGAGGGCTTCGAGGCGATCGGCATGACGGCCAGCTCCAAGATCCAGAAGCGGCTGCTGGCCGAGCATGCGGTGAAGCTGCTGGGGCTGGAAAAGGTCTGAAGCGGCCGGGGGAAGGAATTCCCCGGGCCCCCTTCTTTTTTCTGTCAGTCCAGCCGCCGCGGAGGGCACGCCAAAGCGCGTGCCCGAGAACCCGCAAAAGGCAAGGGGCCTGGGGGAACCCTGTTCCCCGGCCTTTCACACAGGAGAGAACCATGACTGCCGCCAGCCCTGAGGGAAGCGTCGCCACCCTGCCCGGCGTCCGCCTGTTCTACCGCGACAGCGGCGGCGAGGGCGTGCCGGTCGTGCTGCTGCACGCCAACACGGGCACCAGCGGCTGCTGGCCGGACCAGTTCGCCGCCTTCGCCGCGGCCGGCTACCGCGTCATCGCCTTCGACCGGCGCGGCTGGGGGCGGAGCATGGCCGATCCCGCCAGCGGGCCGCAGCCGGGCAGCGTGGCGGAGGACCTCGCCGCGCTGGCCGGGCACCTGCGGCTGCCGAGGTTCCACCTGCTCGGCGTCGCGGGCGGCGGCTTCGCGGCGCTGGACTACGCCTCCTGGCGGCAGGAGACGCTGCGCAGCCTGGTGGTCGCCGCCAGCACCGGCTCCTTCGCCGAGCCGGAGATGGAGGAACTCAGCCGCAACATCGCCATTCCCGGCTTCCGCGAGCTGCCGGAGACCTTCCGCGAGATCGGTCCCTCGTTCCGCGCCGCGCATCCCGGGCGCGTCGCCGAATGGCACGCGGCGGAGCAGGTGGCGCGGCAGCCGGGCGCGACGGCACAGGTCCCGCGCACGCCGAACACCTTCGCAAAGATCGGCGTGATCCGCCTGCCGGTGCTGGCGATCGCCGCCAGCGCCGACCTGCTGGCGCCGCCCGCGCTGATGCGGCGTTGGGTGCGCCACCTGCCGCAGGCCGAGTGGCGCACCATCGCCGATGCCGGGCATTCGGTGCCGATGGAGCAGCCGGAGCTGTTCAACGCCGCGGTGCTCGACTTCCTCGGCAGGAACTAGAGCAGATCCCGTTCCGAGGGCATCATCGGGACGGGTGAAAATGCTCGTCAAAACAAACGGCTAGAGCATTGCCCGTGAGCCAGAGCGAATGGAGAATGCTCTAGCAGCGACGTGGCATGCCCCGGACCGGCATGACGGGCCCGGGGCGGTGGAGCGGTCAGCCGAGCACGGAGGTCAGCGCCTGTCCGATGGCGTCCGTGATCCGGTCGATGTCGGCCTCGGTCGCGATCAGCGCGGGGCTCAGGGTCAGCGTGTTGTTGAGCCCGGGCAGGGAGCGGTTGGTGGCGCCGATGATGACACCGAGCTCCATGCACTTGGCCACCACCGCCTGCACCTTGGCCTCGGCCAGCGGCTCGCGGGTCTTGCGGTCGGCCACCAGCTCGGCGCCGTAGAACAGGCCGCAGCCGCGCACCTCGCCGATCGCCGCGTGGCGCTCCATCAGGGCCAGCAGGTTGTCGCGCAGCCGGAGGCCCATCGCCTGGGTGTTCTCCAGCAGGCTCTCCTCCTCGATGATGCGCATGTTCTCCAGCGCCGCGGCGGGGCCGGCGAGGCAGCCGCCGAAGGTGGAGATGTCGCGGAAATAGTTCATCGGGTCCGCGGCGTCGCTCTTGAAGAGGTCAAAGATCGCCTCGGTCGTCACCGTGCAGGAGATCGCCGCGTAGCCGGAGGCGAGGCCCTTGGCCATGGTGACGAAATCCGGCGTCACGCCATACTGCTGGTAGCCGAACCAGGCGCCGGTGCGGCCGAGGCCGCAGACCACCTCGTCGATGTGCAGCAGCACGTTGTACTTCGTGCAGATTTCCTGCACCCGCTGCCAGTAGCCGGCAGGCGGCGTGATGACGCCGCCGCCGGCGGTGATCGGCTCCAGGCAGAGCGCGCCCACCGTGTCCGGCCCCTCGCGCAGGATCACCGCCTCGATGGCGTCGGCCGCGGCGATGCCGTAGCTCTCGGCGTCCGGGTACTGGCTGCGGTATTCCAGGCAGTGCGGCACCTCGACGAAGCCGTCGGGATAGGGGCCGTAGTCGGCGTTGCGCTGCGGCTGGCCGCAGGCCGCGAGGGCGCCGAAGGTGGTGCCGTGGTAGTCGCGCTCGCGGAACAGGATCTTCCACTTCCTGCCGCCGTGATGGCGCGCGGCGATCTGCCGCACCATCTTGAAGGCCTTCTCGTTCGCCTCCGAGCCGGAGTTCGAGTAGTAGACGCGGGTCAGGCCCGGCATCTTCTCGATCAGCTTCTGCGCGAAGCGGGCGCCGGGCTCGCTGCCCTTGGCGCCGGCGAAGTAGTTCAGCTTCACCAGCTGGTCGCGCACCGCGTCGGCGATGCTGGTGCGGCCATAGCCGACATTGACCGTCCAGACCCCGCCCGAGGTGGCGTCGAGGTATTCCTTGCCCCGCGCGTCCCAGATGCGCATGCCCTTGCCCTCGACAATCAGCTGCGGGTCGACGGTCTCGTAGGCCTTGTGCTGGGAGAGGTGATGCCAGACATGCGCCCGGTCGGCCTCGATCAGGGCGGTCATGTCGTTGGGTTTGGGCGCGTAGTTCATGGCTCGGACCTTCGCTGGATGCGCAAGCCGGTCGGCAACGGCCCGGCTCCGGATTGCATGGGTAGCATCGGCGGCGGGCGAGGCGCGAGGCCCCCCTGCCCCGTCGTGCGGCGCTGGTGGCCGGGAAGGTGCAGCGCTCCATGCGGTCGGCCTGGGGGGGGCTGGAGGGATCATGCGGCGGGGGCGGCGCGGGCGGCCGGCCCGCTGCCATCCACGGCGATCACCGAGGCGATCTCCTGCGGCCTGGCGGAGCGGCACATCCATCGTCAGCCTGTCGCCGCGGCGGGCGCATTCGGGCTCGCAGTCATGCCCCGTCATGCTGCTGTCGTGGCGGCAGCCCTCCAACATCAACCCGGTGCGGTGCTTGCTGCGGCCCCACCCCGGTCGGCCGGCGGATCCACTCCATCGCGCGGCCGAACTCCACCGCCTCCTGCGCACCCGGGGAAAGCTCGGCCGGCGGCACGCGATTCCGGTCGCCGCGGCCGAGGATATCATGCCCGGCAAGGCTGGAACGACGGACCTAAGGGTTTTAAATTATGGCACAGGCGGCGCGCCTGATGCCAACGCACGCTAAGCCAGGGTTAGCGTGCGTTGAGCCGAGCCGATCGGGGTGGAAGAGGGGTGGCGGCTGGAGCAGGCTGGCCGTAGCCACCGATCTGCGCACCCGCTTGCCAGCGGACGCGGAAGCCCGTCACCTGAGATCTGCCTGACGACCGGGTGCGGCCGAAAGCAGCTCTGTCCGAGCCGGTCAAAGGGTAGTTTACTCAGAGCCTGTCCGCCCAAGCGGCAGCCGAGCACCTCGGCGCGCCGTTCCTGGGCAGCGTGGCCGCGACCGAGGTGATGCCGTGATGCCCGAAGCAACCGTCGAACCCAGCCGACCTGAGCCCTCCGTCCCGCGCGGACCCACGTGGAACGGGGCGGTCACCCATCTGCACATCGCTCCCCGCGCCTTCCTGCCCATGCGGGCGCAGGAGAGTGTCGAATTGGTGACCGGGCGCGGCATTTGGCCTGCCCCCTTAAAAGTGGGCCGCCGATGATGTGAGAATGGCGGGACGCGGAGAGGGGGCAGGCCAGCGACGGCTGGTCACTGACGGGCTGAAGAGCTACGGCGTGGCGCAATGTGAGCTCCTGCCCGAGGTCCAGCATCGGAGCAGCCGGTACCTGAACAACCGGGCGGAGAACTCGCATCGGCCCACCCGGCGACGCGAACGCCAGATGCAGCGGTTCAAGTCGCCTGACCAGGCGCAGCGGTTCCGGTCAGCGCATGCCTTCATCCACGGCCATTTCCGGCCGCGGCGGCACCTGATGCCGGCCAGCCAGTACCGAAACGCTCGCGCAAAAGCCCTCCGGATCTGGTGTCAGGAGACGTGCGCCCAATTCGCAGTGTGAGGATCAGCGGGGTGCTGCCGTCCGCCCGAACACGTCCCTCACCTCAGCAAGTTGACGATGCCGGCCGCGCAACTCGGCGGCCAAGCTTCTCTGCCGTACAGCGCCTGAAATCTTTTGTCATGCTTGAGCAATCGGGCATTCGCAATCGGTTGGTAACCGCGTCTCCTGGCTCGCCGGAATCCGGCGGCTGACCCGTCCCGCCGTTCCCGGCGAGGGGGGTGTCCAGAACAAGGGATGTGATGCATGCGCCTGCGGATCGGCCTCGTGGCCGCAGCAATCATGGTAGCGGCAGTTGGTGGGACGCCTGCCTGGGCGAATTCGGCCTACCAGGCCTTTGGCGCCAAAGGGCGCCCCCAGGACGTGCGACGCACCATCGACATCACGATGCGGGACAACGCCTACCAGCCCCGCCGCATCCAGCTCCGCGCCGGCGAGACGGTCCGCTTCCGCATCCGGAACGAGGGCGAGCTGCTGCACGAGTTCAACATCGGCACCGCGGCAATGCACCAGCAGCACCAGCGCGAGATGCAGGCGATGTTCGACAGCGGGATGATGACGCCGACCGGGCTGGGCCACATGGACCATGCGGGCATGGGGCACGGCGGCGGCGCGCATGGCAACATGGGCCAGGGCGGCATGGCGATGGCGCATGACGACCCCAACGCCGTGCTGGTGGAGCCGGGCAAGACCGCGGAGCTGGTGTTCAAGTTCACCAAGCCCGCCGAGCTGGAGTTCGCCTGCAACATCCCGGGCCATTACCAGTCAGGGATGGTGGGCGAGGTCGCCTTCTCGAAGTGACCTCGGAAGTAGCTGGCCGCCAGGAAGAAAGGACACCATGAGCGACGGAAGACTCAGCAGGCGGCAGGCACTGGGCCTGGGCATCGCGGCGCTGGCGCTGCCGGCCGCCCCCGGCGCGCTGGCGCAGCCGCGCCTCGGCCGCGGCCTGCCGCGGGAGTTCAACCTCGCGCTGTCGCACGTCACCGCCAGCTTCACCGGGCGGCCGCGCCCCGCGATGGCGGTGAACGGCCAGATTCCAGCGCCCGTCCTGCGCTTCCGCGAGGGCGAGGAGGTGATCGTCAACGTCAGCAACCGGCTGCGCGAGCACACCTCCATCCACTGGCACGGCCTGATCCTGCCGAGCGACCAGGACGGCGTGCCCGGCATCAGCGACGGCTTCCAGGGCATCGCGGCGGGCGAGACGCACCAGTACCGCTTCCCGCTCGTGCAGTCCGGCACCTACTGGTACCACAGCCATTCCGGCCTGCAGGAGCAGGCCGGCATCTATGGGCCGCTCATCATCGACCCGGCGACGCCCGATCCCTTCGGGCACGACCAGGACTACATCATCCAGTTCTCGGACTGGACGGACGAGGCGCCGGACCGCGTGCTGGCCAACCTCAAGCGCGATCCCGGCTACTACAACTACGACAAGCGCACCCTGGCCGACCTGCTGCGCACGCTCGGCGGCGCGCCCGATGCCGAGGCGCGCTCCGCCATTCTCGCCGACCGCATGATGTGGGCGGGCATGCGGATGGACCCGACCGACATCGAGGATGTCAGCGGCTACACCTATCTGGTGAACGGCCGCACGCCCGCGCAGAACTTCACGGCGGTGTACCAGCCCGGCCAGACGGTGCGCCTGCGCTTCATCAACAGCGGCGCCATGTCGCACTTCGACGTGCGCATCCCCGGGCTGGAGATGACGGTGGTGCAGGCGCATGGCAACAACGTCCGCCCGATCGCGGTGGACGAGTTCCGCATCGCCCCGGCCGAGACCTACGACGTCCTTGTCCGCCCGCGGGACGGCCGCCAGTACCAGATCCTGGCGGAATCCATGGGCCGCCAGGGCTTCGCGCAGGCCAGCCTGGCGACCCGCGACGGCCTGCCCGCGCTGCCCCTTCCCCCGCACCGCCCGCGCCCGGTCCTGACCATGGCGGACATGGGCATGAACTACGGGCCGAGCGGGCTCGACCGTGGGACCCCTCGCCCGGAGGTGGACGCCCCGGGCCACGTCGCGCCGATGGACATGGGGGGTATGGACCACTCCGCCATGCAGGCGCCCAGCGGTGGCTCCCAAGGCATGCAGGGCGGCTCCACGGGCGGTATGAGCCACGGGAGCATGCCCGGGATGGACCACGCCAGCATGGGGAGCATGGACCATTCTGCCATGGCGGGGACGAGCCGCGCCGCCATGGACAGCATGGCAGGCACAAACCACGGTGCGACTGGTGGGATGAACCACGCGGCCATGGACCAGGGCGGCATGGCGATGCCGGACCCGCTGGTGAACGACACCGGCGCGCCGCCAGAGGCACGCGTGCTGTCCTACCGCGACCTGCGCGCCCTGGCGCCGCGCTACCGCCCGCGCGCGCCCGACCGCGTCATCGAGGTCCGGCTGACCGGCAACATGGAGCGCTACTTCTGGTCCATCAACGGCAACCCCTTCAGCCACGCGCAGCCGATCGTGCTGAACCATGGCGAGCGGGCGCGCTTCCGCTTCGTCAACGAGACCATGATGAACCACCCCATGCACCTGCACGGCCTATGGATGATGCCGCAGGTCGGCCATGGCGCGGAGAACCCGATGCTGCACGTGGTGAACATCAAGCCGGGCGCCACGCTCGACGTCGACATCGAGGCGGATGCGCCGGGCGGTTGGGCCTTCCACTGCCACATGCTCTACCACATGGAGACCGGCATGATGCGCAAGGTCTCCGTTGTCGCGCGGCCGCGCGTCGCGGCGGCGGGATGAGTGGCATGCAGGCGCCGATCGCCCGACAAGCCGGGCGGGCCATCATCGCCGCGCTGGGCCTCGCCCTCGCCGCCGGTGGAGCGCGGGCTCAGGAGGCGCTGCGCCCCGAAGGCGTGACGCAGACCGGCCACGAGGTCTTCAGCCATGGCGTTCTGGTCGAGCAGCTGGAGTACGGCTTCGGGCTCGACGGCCCCAATATCGGCCGCTGGAACGCCCAAGCCTGGTACGGCAGCGACACCGACAAGGCCTGGCTCAAGACGGAGGGCGAGACAACCCGCAGCGGCCGCGCCGAGAGCGCCGAGGTCCAGCTGCTCTACTCCCGCCTGCTCAGCTACTACTGGGACCTCCAGGCGGGCCTGCGGTACGACATCCGCCCGCTGCCCAACCGCGCCTACGGCGTCATCGGCCTGCAGGGCCTCGCGCCCGGCATGTTCGAGGTGGACCTGCAGGGCTTCGTCAGCGAGCGCGGCGACATTTCCGCGCGCGCCGAGGTCTCCTACGACCTCTACGTCACGCAACGCCTGGTGCTGCAGCCGAACCTCGAGGTAAACCTGGCGCTGCAGGAGGTGGAGGAGCTCGGCACCGGCGCGGGCTTCAATGACGTCGAGGTTGGGCTCCGCCTGCGCTACGAGGTCACCCGCGAGGTGGCGCCCTATATTGGGGTCAGCTACGAACGGAAGCTCGGCGACACGGCGCGCTTCGCCCGCAACGAGGGCGAGGATGTCGGCGGCTGGCAGCTCCTGGCCGGCGTTCGAATCTTCTTCTGAGGCGAGATAGACCATGATGATCCGCATCGCTCTGTCCGCGTTGCTCCTGACGGCCGGGGTGGCCGCCGCCGCGGAGCCCACAGCCACGATCCATGAACTGAACCGCGGTCCCGCGGCGGGGGAGACGTTTGCCTACGACCCGGCGCTCGTGCGCATTCCGGTGGGGGGCTCGGTGCGCTTCGAGCCGACCGACAAGGGCCACAACGTGGTTCCCATCCGCTCGCTGTGGCCCGCGGGGGTGCCGTCGGTCGACGTTCCCTTCAACTCGGCGGCGACCCTCGTTTTCGACAAGGCGGGCGTCTACGCGGTTCAGTGCACGCCCCACAACGGGCTTGGCATGGTGGCCCTGATCGTGGTGGGAAAGGCCGACATGGCCGAGTTCGCGGCGAAGGCCGCCTCCGCTCCCGGCCTGGCACCGAAGGCGCGGGCAAAGCTGGGCGTGCTGGCCGGTGCCGCCGACCGAGCCTGATGGCGGGCGCGACGGGCGGAGCGGCCCGCTGCCGCCCGAGGCCCATATCCTCGTGGTCGAGGACGATGGGGAGATGCGCCTCCTGATCAGCCGGTTCCTGCGGCAGAACGGCTTCCGCGTGACCGGTGCCCGAAACGGCGCCGAGATGTGGGAGACGCTCGGCGGCGCTCCCGTCGATCTGGTGTTGCTCGACGTCATGCTGCCCGGCCAGTCCGGCATGGACCTGTGCCGCGGCGTCCGAGCCAAGTCGGAGGTCCCCATCATCATGGTGACGGCGCGCGGCGAGGAGAGCGACCGGGTGCTCGGCCTTGAGTTCGGTGCTGACGACTACATCGCGAAGCCCTTCAGCCGCCCGGAACTGCTGGCGCGCATCCGCGCCGTGCTGCGCCGGGCGGGAGCGGGTGCGGCCCGCGCCGGGATGGTCGCGGGCGACAAGATGGTGTTCGCCGATTGGCACCTCGACACCCGCCGCCGCGAGCTCAAGGCGCCCGATGGCTCGGCCGTGGACCTGTCCAGCGGCGAGTACGATCTGCTGCTGGCCTTTTGCGAGCACCCGCAGCGTGTGCTCACGCGGGACCAGTTGCTCGATCTGGCGCGCAACCGGATCTCCGAC
The DNA here is from genome assembly GCF_009829925.1 of Teichococcus coralli. Lineage (GTDB taxonomy): Bacteria > Pseudomonadota > Alphaproteobacteria > Acetobacterales > Acetobacteraceae > Pseudoroseomonas > Pseudoroseomonas coralli. The sequence continues at coordinate 9,233 of NZ_SNVJ01000020.1, read as the reverse complement.
AGCATCGACCGCTCGGTCGACGTCATGGTCAGCCGCCTGCGGCGCAAGCTGGAGCCGTTGGCCGATAGCCCTTCCATGATCAAGACCATTCGCGGCGCGGGCTACATGTTCATCCCCACAGTGCGCCGGGAATGAGGCGCCTCCTGCCCGGCAGCCTGGCGGGCCGCATCATCCTGGTGCTGCTGGTCGGCCTGATGGCCTTCCACGTCGGCAGCCTCTGGCTGCACCAGACCGGCAGCGACATCCTCCTGGGAAACACCCAGCAGAAGGTCACCAGCGAGCGGGTTGCCGCCGCCGCGCGCGCCATTGGCATGGTGCCACCGGACGCTCGTGAGGCCGTGTCGCAGGCCCTGTCCTCGCCGGGTTTCCAAGTGCGTTGGCAATCCGGCGCCGCAACGGGCGCCACTGCGGCCCAGGATCTCGCCACCACGGCGCGCCTGGAGGCCGAAGGCGCGGTCAACCTGCCGGACGGCAGCCATCTCTGGTACCACGCCGACCCGCTGCAGGCGCAGCCGGAGCACGCCACGCTGCTCTCCACCACGGCGATGGCCTTCGGCATCCTGGTTCTGGGGCTGCTGGTGGTGCGCCTCATCGCGCGCCCGCTGCGCGAGCTTTCCGGCGCCGCTGACCGCATCGGCAGGCCGGGGCAGACGGTCACCGTGCCCGAGGAAGGCCCCCGCGAGGTCCGGCAGGCGGCCCAGGCCTTCAACCGCATGCAGGCCCGCATCGACCGCCTCATCGCCGACCGGACCCAGGCGCTGGCGGCGGTCAGCCACGATCTTCGCACGCCCCTGGCGCGCCTCCGCCTGCGGGCGGGCTTCCTGGAGGATGCTGAGGTGCAACGGCAGGTCGACGCCGACCTCGACGAGATGGAGGCGATGATCGGCGCCACGCTGGCTTATCTGCGGGGCAATGAGGAGCAGGAGGAGGTTCGGTCCGCCGACGTCGCGGCGATGCTCCAGACGCTCTGCGGCGACGCCGAGGACATGGGCAGGTCGGTAATCTACGAGGGGCCGTCGCAGGCGCGGCTGCCCTGCCGGGCCATCGCGCTCAAGCGCGCCTTCGCCAACGTCATCGACAACGCGGTGAAGTACGGCACCTCGGCCCGGGTGGTGCTGGCCGACTGCGGCCGGGAACTCGTGGTCCACGTCGACGACGCCGGGCCGGGGGTGCCGGAGGAGCAGCTGGAGAGCGTCTTCCAGCCCTTCTACCGCCTCGAGGAATCCCGCAACCGCGGCACCGGCGGCTCGGGGCTCGGGCTGGCCATCGCGCGCCAGGCGATCGGCCACCACGGCGGCTCGGTGACGCTCCAGAACCTCGCGGGCGGCGGCCTGCGCGCCAGCATCCGCCTGCCCAGGCCAGCCTAGGAGAATGACGATGCTCGCCTGGAGCACGCGCCGGAACTTCACCATTGGCCTGCTCGGCCTGGCCGCGCTTCCCGCCGCCTGTGGCGGGCCGCCCAAGGTGGAAGCCTGGCGGGACCGCACCTGCGGCTGCTGCGGCGGCTGGGTCGAACACCTGTGGGCCGAGGGCTTCAAGGTGGAAGACAAGGTGGTTGACGCCGTCGGGCCGCACCGGCGGGCGCTCGGGACGCCTCCCGACCTGATATCCTGCCACGCGGGCAAGGTCGGCCGCTACGCCCTGGAGGGCCATGTCCCCGCGGCCGCCATCCGGCGGCTGCTCCGGGGGGAGCCCGCCGAGGTCGCCGGATTGTCTGTGCCCGCCATGCCGGTTGGCGTGCCGGGCATGGAGATGTCTGGAGCGGAGCCCTCGGCCTACGAGGTCGTGGCCTTCGGCCACGACGGCACGTGGTCGCCGTGGATGCGCTTCCGTGGCTTGGAGGCCGTGTGAGGACGGCCGCCATCCCCCCACCTGTGGCAGGCGCTCCAAACGCCTGCCTTGCCCCACGCGGTGCATGGCGCGCCGGTCACGGCCCATGGCCCCCGACCTGCCATGCAGCGTCGTCACCCTGGCGCGCCGCTGCGGGCCGGGGCGCACGCGGAATCCCTGCCACCCCAAGGAGGACACATGGTCCAGATCACATCGAAGGCGATCGGCAAGGTCGCCTTCGCCGCGACACTGCTGTTGGGCGTCGCCGCCTGCGCGCAGCCCGGAGGTCCTCCGGCGACGACCCCGGCCTCCTCGCAGATGTCCCTGACGCCAGCGCCGAGCATCCCGCCGGGCTCGTCTGCCGCCCAAGGCGGCATGGGCTCCATGCCCGGCCACGAGATGTCCAACATGCAGGGCCACAACATGGGCAGCATGAACATGCAGCAGATGATGCAGCACTGTCAGCAGCTGCGGGGGCAAGCCCGGCAGGGCACACTGTCGCCGCAGATGCAGCAGATGATGCAGCACTGCCAGATGATGAACCACTGACCAGATGGAGGCGGGGCGTCTTGGGACGTCCTGCCTCGCTTCGCGCGGGTGACGCCATCGCTTCCAGCGAGCGGCTTCTCCGTGCCCTCGGCTACCTTGGCGTGCCGATTTAACCTGACTCGCCGCCTGCCACACCTTGTTCGGACTACCCGCCGAGGGCCCGGTACTGCTCGGGCGACATGCCTGGCAAGGTCTTGATGAAGGCGACAATCGCCCAAATGTCCTCGTCGCCGTGATGCGAACCGAAGGCAGGCATGGCCGACATCTTGATGCCGTGCTTCACGATCCAGAACAGTTGCGCGTCGCTCCATTCGCCCACGGCCTCCGGCAGGTACGGCGGCTCCGGCCGCATGCCGCTGGCCCAGTCGGTGGAATCCTCGCCGGGGGCGCCATGGCAGTAGACGCAGCTTTCCTTGTAGTGGTGGGCACCCTGGCTGACCTGTCCGTCGGTGAAGCCGCTGGGTGGGCGGATGTCAGCCGCCTGCCGCACAATGGAGTTCCGCGACGTCGTCTCGAGCACCCAGCGCCCGAGCGCGGTATGGGGTGTCGTTGCGGCGACGTCATAGGCACCAGTTAGCGCGACGGCGAGGCCCGCACCGGCAAGCACCAGAAGGGCTGCGAGTGCACCGCCGAGGAAGCGCTTCATCCCTGTTCTCCTTCCATGAATGGCGTGACGCGTGCTGGACATCGTAACAACGCCGCGCCGTGTGGGTGCGTTCAACACATCCGCTGCGCAATTTGGCGCGGGCGGATTCCGGTCCCAGTGGCAGCGGGAACGTGCGATGGTTCCGGCGCATGCAATGACATGCTATTCCCGGCGTGAGCAGACTCTTCCGGAGGCCCGTCCATGCGCCACCCACGCCGCGAACCTGTTCGCCGCCACGCCACGCTTGTCCTCGCGCTCCTAGCCGTGGCGACGCTCGCAGCCTGCGCGAAGCCGCAGCCCGTGCCGCAGCCCGGCCTGCTGGGCGTCGGCACGCCCGGCGTGGCGTCGCACATGCCTGCGGAGGAGCCGACCAGTGTGCAGGCCTTGCTGGAGCGTTGCGGCCCGATGCCGCCAGAATCAGGCACGCCGCCCCGGCCACAGAGCTTCGCGGCGGCCTGCGAGGAGTTGCAACGCACCCTGCGCAACCAGCCGGGCAACTCCGTCTCCGCCGAGGGAACGGTGCTTCCCGGCGGCTGAATGCCGGGGCCATCACCTCAGAACCAGGCGCGCAGGCCGACCAGGAAGCGCAGATCATCGGCCTGCCCGCCCTCCTCGCGCCGCATGCGCGCGGTCCCGCCGAAGAAGTGCTGGTAGGCGACGCCAATATAGGGCGAGAACTTGCGCGAGATGTCGTAGCGCAGGCGCAGGCCCGTATCGATGTCCGACAGCCCCGCACCGACGCCGCGCCCTGCATCGTCCTTGGTGTACCAGTTCGTCTCGAACTGCGGCTGCAGCACGAGGCGCTGCGTCAGGTAGAGGTCGTAGGCGGCGTCGGTGCGCAGGGCGAAATGCCCGCGGTTGCTGGCGTATCCAGTGACCGCCACGTTCCAGAAGCCGATGGCCAAGCCCTGCACCCCCAGGGCCGCCCAGGTGCGGCCGGTTCCGTCGTCGATATCGGCGCGCACGCCGGCCTGGAGGTCGAAATAGGTCGAGATCGGCCGCTCGTAGAGCAGCTCGTGCTGCCCGTCGTCGACCTTGCCGTTGTTGGTCGAGTTGTAGCGTCCCTCGGTCCGGAGCCGCAGGCGGTTGTAGTCGTTGCCGATCCAGGCCTGGCCGCTCCAGCGGTAGTAGGACCCGTCCCCGAAGCGGCCCTCGTTCTGGTTCAGGATGCCGTGCATGTAGACGCGGTCGTCGGCGATCAGGTTGCCATAGGGCGAGGCGCCCTGGAGCGTGTCGGCGCCGAGGCCGGAGCCGAAGAAGGCGCCGCTGTCGCCGAAGATCTGCGCCTGCGCCGGCATCGCGGCGAACAGGGCGAGCGCGGGAAGAGCGGGAAGAGCGGGAAGGATGCGTCGGGTCATCGCTCATGCACTCCTCGGCAGAACCCGCAGCGTTCGGAACATCCCTGCCTCGAAGTGGTAGAGCAGGTGGCAGTGCAGCGGCCACTGCCCGGTCGCCAGCGGGGTGACGAGCAGGCTCAGCTGCTGGCTGGGCTTGACGTTGATGGTGTGCAGGTAGGGCCGGTGCTCGCCGTGGTCGTTCTCCAGCTCCATCCACATGCCGTGCAGGTGGATCGGGTGGCTCATCATGGTGTTGTTGACGAAGCGCAGCCGGAAACGCTCGCCGAGCGTCACGTCGATCGGCCCGACCTCGGTGAACTTCTTCCCGTCGAAGCCCCAGATGAAGCGGTGCATGTTGCCGGTGAGGTTCAGCACGATCTCCCGCGTCGGCGGCCGCTTGTCGAGGCCGGGATTGACCGAGCGGAGATCGGCCAGCGTCAGGATGCGGCGCTGCCCCATCAGGTGGTCGAGCCCGTCGCCCGGCAGGTCCAGGCGGTCGGTCGGCGTCTTGGCGACGAACTGGAGCTCGACGCCGGGCTTGAGCGCCTGCGTCTCGGGCGGCGCCTCGGTGCGCCGCGCGCGCCCCGGTCGGCGCGCGCGTTCCTCCGGTGGCACCTCCCCCATCTTGGAGGGCATGATGCCGCCGATGCGCGTGCGGTCGGGATGCGAGGCGGCCACCTGGTCGGGCGCCATGCCGGGCTTTCCCATGTCGGCCATGGTGCGCATCGGCGCCGGGTCCATCGGCGGCACCGGCGCCGACATGCCCATGCGCGGCGCCAGCGTGCCGCGCGCGAAGCCGCTGCGCTCCATGTCCTGCGCGAAGATGGTGAAGGCCCGGTCCTGCCGCGGCCGGACGACGACGTCGTAGGTCTCCGCGACGGGAATGCGGAGCTGGTCCACGGTGACGGGCACGACGTCGTTGCCGTGCACGTGGACGACGTCCATCTCCAGGCCTGGGATGCTGACGTCGTAGTAGGTGATGGCGGAGGCGTTGATGAAGCGCAGCCGCACGCTCTCGCCGGGGCGGAACAGCGCGGTCCAGTTGGCGGAGGGCGGCTGGCCGTTCATCAGGTAGGTGTAGAGCGCGGCGGTCGGCTGGGTGATGCCGCTCGGATCCATCCGCATGTTGGCCCAGCGCGCGCGCTCGGCCACCGTCATCCCGAGGCCGCTCTGGTTCACGTCGGAGACGAAGCTGCCGAGCGTGCGACGGTTGAAGTTATAGTAGTCGCTCATCTGCTTGAGGTTGTTCTGCACGACCAGCGGCGAGCCATCCATCCAGTCGCTCAGCACGACGACGTAGTCGCGGTCCACCTGGATGTGCGGCTGGCCCTCCGGCTCGATGATGAGCGCGCCATAGGCTCCCTTCTGCTCCTGGTAGCTCATGTGGCTGTGGTACCAGTAGGTGCCGCTCTGCACGACGGGGAAGCGGTAGGTGAAGGTTTCGCCGGGCTGGATGCCAGGGAAGGCCAGGCCGGGTACGCCATCCATCGGGTTCGGCAGGATGATGCCGTGCCAGTGGATGCCGGTGAGCTCCGGCAGGTTGTTGGTCACGTTGAGGGTGACCACGTCGCCCTGCCGCCAGCGCAACGCCGGCCCGGGGATGCCGCCGTTGATGGTGTTGCCCCAGTCCTCGGTGCCGGTCTTGTTGACGGCCGCACGGTCCAGCGTCAGGTCGAAGCGGGTCCCGCTCAGCACGGAAGGGTCGGCCGCGCCGGTCAAGGCGAAGGCGGGGCGGCTGAGCGCCCCTGAGGCCAGCCCGGCGCCCAAGGCAGCGGCGCCTTGCACGAAGCGGCGTCGTCCCAGTTGCGGTGCGGTGGGCTGGTCCGTCATCCTGTGTCTCCTGATGATGGGTAGGTCGTTTGCAGGGAGATGCGGGTCATGCCTTGCGGCCTTCCCATGTGGGAGGGTCAACGGCGGCGGCCCGCTTTTCGGACCCGTGTTGCAAGGCTCGAAACCATGTGAAGCGGGCAGAGGGCTATGGGCGGAGGCTGGGCTTGCACTGCTGCCTGCGAACCCCGGTTCACAGCCGCACCGTCCGCAGCCTTAGCGCATTGGCAATCACGGACGCCGAACTCAGCGCCATGGCCAGCGCCGCCACCACCGGGCTGAGCAGAATGCCCAGGAACGGGTAGAGCACGCCCGCGGCGAGTGGGATGCCGAGCGTGTTGTAGGCGAAGGCGAAGAACAGGTTCTGCCGGATGTTGCGCATCACCGCGCGCGACAGGTGCCGCGCCCGCGCGATACCCGCCAGGTCCCCCTTCACCAGCGTCACGCCTGCGCTCTGCATGGCGACGTCCGTGCCCGTGCCCATGGCGATCCCCACATCCGCCTCGGCCAGCGCCGGGGCGTCGTTGACGCCGTCGCCGGCCATGGCCACCACCTTGCCCTCCTCCCGCAGGCGCCGGACGACGCGGTTCTTGTCCTCCGGCAACACGTCGGCCTCCACCTCCTGGATGCCGAGCTGCCGCGCCACCGCCTCGGCCGTGGTGCGGTTGTCGCCGGTCAGCATGACGATGCGGATGCCGTCGGCGCGCAGGCTTTCCAGGGCGGCCGGCGTGGTCGCCTTCACCGGGTCGGCCACCGCGATGACGCCGCCCGGTCGGCCCTCCACGGCGAGGAACAGGGCCGTGCCGCCCTCGCGGCGCAGTTCGTCGGCACAGACCGCGAGGTCGCCCAGCTCCACCCCGAGGTCCTGCATGAGGCGCGCGTTGCCGAGCGCCACCGGGCGGCCCTCCACCCGGCCGGTGACGCCCTTGCCGGTGACGGAGGTGAAGTCCGCTGGCTCCTTCAGCGCCACGCCCTGCTCCTTGGCCGCGGCCAGGATGGCGGCCGCCAGCGGGTGCTCGCTCGACCGCTCCAGGCTGGCGGCGAGCGGCAGCACCTCGGCCTCGGTCAGGCCCGGCGCGGGGACCACCGCCACCACCCGGGGCTTGCCCTCGGTCAGCGTGCCGGTCTTGTCCACCACCAGCGTGTCCACCTTCTCCAGGTGCTCCAGCGCCTCGGCCGACTTGATCAGCACGCCCGCCGCGGCGCCCTTGCCGACGCCCACCATGATGCTCATCGGCGTGGCCAGCCCCAGCGCGCAGGGGCAGGCGATGATGAGCACCGAGACACCGGCGATCAGCGCATAGGCCAGAGCCGGGCTCGGCCCCCAGGCCGCCCAGGCGATGAAGGCCAGCACCGCCGCCAGGATCACGGCGGGCACGAACCAGCCCGCCACGGTGTCGGCCATGCGCTGGATCGGCGCCCGGCTGCGCTGTGCCTCCGCCACCATCGCGACGATGCGCGACAGCATGGTGTCGGAGCCCACCTTCTCCGCCCGCATCACCAAGGCGCCGGTGCCGTTCACGGTGGCCCCGATCAGCCGGGCGCCGGGCGCCTTCTCCACCGGCATGGATTCGCCGGTGACCATGGACTCATCCACGGTGCCGCCGCCTTCCAGCACCGCGCCGTCCACCGGCACGCTCTCGCCGGGCCGCACCCGCAGCCGGTCGCCGACCTGCACCTCGGCCAGCGGGATCTCTTCGTCCGAGCCGTCCGGCCGCAGGCGCCGCGCCGTCTTGGGCGCCATGTTCAGCAGGGCGCGGATGGCGCCGCCGGTGCGCTCGCGCGCCCGGAGCTCCAGCACCTGCCCAAGCAGCACCAGCACGGTGATCACGGCTGCCGCCTCGAAGTAGACGGCGACCGCGCCGTCCGTGCCACGGAAGCCGGCCGGGAAGATGCCGGGCGCGAAGGTGGCGACCAGGCTGTAGAGATAGGCGGCGCCGGTGCCAATCGCGATCAGGGTGAACATGTTCAGGCTGCGGTTCACCAGCGAGCGCCAGCCGCGCACGAAGAACGGCCAGCCTGCCCAGAGCACCACTGGCGTGCCGAAGGCGAACTGCACCCAGGCCGAGACCCTTTGGCTGACGAGATGGTGCAGCCCAAGGCCCGGGATGTGCCCGCCCATCTCCAGCAGGAACACGGGGAGCGTCAGCGCCAGCCCGATCCAGAACCGCCGGGTCATGTCGGCCAATTCCTGGTTCGGCACCGCCTCCGCGGTCATCTCCAGCGGCTCGAGGGCCATGCCGCAGATCGGGCAGTTGCCCGGCCCCTGCTGCCGGACCTCCGGGTGCATCGGGCAGGTGTAGATGGCGCCCTGCCGCACCGGGGCGGGCGCCTCCGCCTGCTCCAACCGCAGGTACTTCTCGGGGTCCGCCTCGAACTTCGACCGGCAGCCCGCCGAGCAGAAATGAAAGGTCGTCCCGCCATGCTCGATGCGGTGCTTCGCGGTGGCCGGGTCCACCTTCATCCCGCAGACCGGGTCGGTGACGGCGGCGGCCTGAGCGACCGTCGTGCCGCTAGGACCATGGCCTTGGTGCCCGTTGGCGCCGCTAGGACGGTGGTGGCCGTGTCCGTGAGCTTGGTGCTGGCCGCTCATGCCATGGTCTTCCCCGTGCTGCGCCTCCGGCGAACCGGCTCCGGTCCGGTCGCCGACAGAATGGCAAAGGCCAACAGGGGAAGGTCAAGCCGGGTTTCCGCCTGCAAGCGCGCTGACATGATTTGTCGTAATTGCGGCTGCAAACCTGCCTGCCCACAGGGGTTGAGCCGCAGTCAAAGGTCGCCTTCCCGCCTTGGCCGCAGTGCGCTGGCGGTGCGCCGCGGCGGAAAGGGAGGCGATCGTCGCGGGATCGGGCGTTCAGGGAGCGAGCCCATGGAACAGGTTGTCGACGCGCTCCTGACCGGAGCTGGGATGCTGTGGAAGGCCCTTTGGGCGCTGATCTTCGGCTACGTCATCTCTGCGGGAATCCAGGTTACGGTGAGCCGCGAGCAGATGGCTCGGGCCTTAGGCGACAGAGGCGTCCGGCAGGCAGCGCTTGCCTCGCTTTTCG
>NZ_SNVJ01000002.1 GCF_009829925.1 Teichococcus coralli | reverse complement strand
GGCGACCCTGCGCGGGGCGGCGCGGCGGCTCGGCGGCGGGCGGTGGCTGCGGGCCGGGCGGCGGCGCGGCGAGGCGGTCCAGCGGCGCCTCGGCCAGGGCCTCGTCGGCGCCCCAGTCCAGCTGCAGCCGCAAGGCGGCCAGCAGGGCGGCTGTGTCATCCGGTTCGGGCGCTGCGGCGTTCATCTTGGTCTGGCATATCGGCCGTGCACGGGGTTCCGCGCAACCCGTGATCGGTCTAAGGCATGGCCACGGGACCAAGGGAGAACGGCGTGACCGAACGCGAGAGCATGGAGTTTGATGTTCTGGTCGTGGGCGCGGGCCCCGCAGGGCTGGCGGCGGCCATCCGGCTGAAGCAGCTCTCGCCGGAGGCGGCGGTCTGCGTCGTCGAGAAGGGTTCGGAAGTGGGCGCGCACATCCTCTCCGGCGCGGTGCTGGAGCCGCGCGCGCTGGACGAGCTGTTGCCCGACTGGCGCGACGACCCGCCGGCCCTGGCCACCCCGGCCGGCGAGGACAGCTTCATGTTCCTCACCGCCACCAAGGCCTACAAGCTGCCGACCCCGCCGCAGATGAACAACCACGGCAACTACGTGGTCTCGCTCGGCAATGTCTGCCGCTGGCTGGCGGAGAAGGCCGAGGCGCTCGGCGTCGAGATCTATCCCGGCTTCGCCGCCTCCGAGGCGATCGTCGAGGAGGGCGTGGTGAAGGGCGTCGTCGCCGGCGTCATGGGCATCACCCGCGAGGGCGAGGAGGGGCCGAACTACCAGCCCGGCATGGAGCTGCGCGCCCGCTACACGCTGTTCGGCGAGGGTTGCCGCGGCTCGCTGGCCAAGACGCTGCAGGAGCGGTTCAACCTGCGCGAGGGCGTGCAGCCGCAGACCTATGCGCTCGGCATCAAGGAGCTGTGGGAGATCCCGAAGGAGCGCCACACGCCGGGCAAGGTGTGGCACAGCGTCGGCTGGCCGCTTCCCACCGACACCTATGGCGGCTCCTGGCTCTACATGCTGGGCGAGAACCTGGTCTCGGTCGGCTTCGTGGTGGGGCTGGACTACCCGAACACCTGGCTCTCCCCCTTCGATGAGATGCAGCGCTTCAAGACCCACCCGGAGGTCCGCAAGATCCTGGAGGGCGGCAAGCGCATCGCCTATGGCGCGCGGGCGCTGAGCGAGGGCGGCTTCCAGTCCGTCCCTAAGCTGGTCTTCCCCGGCGGCGTGCTGATCGGCGACAGCGCCGGCTTCCTCAACGTGCCGAAGATCAAGGGCACCCACACCGCGATGAAGAGCGGCATGCTGGCCGCTGAGGCGGCGGCCGCCGCGCTGGCGGACGAGGCCGCCGGGCCGGTGCTGGAGCGCTACCCGGAGCTGGTGCGCGGCAGTTGGCTGTGGGAGGAGCTTTCCGGCGTGCGCAACATCCGCCCGGGCTTCGCTAAATGGGGCTTCTGGGGCGGCATGCTGAACGCGGCGCTCGACACCTACGTCTTCCGCGGCAAGGCGCCCTGGACGCTGCCCAACCACGCCGACCACACCGCCACCAGGCCGGCAGACCAGTCGCCGAAGATCGAGTACCCCAGGCCGGACGGCAAGCTGACCTTTGACCGGCTTTCCTCGGTGTTCCTGTCGAACACCAACCATGAGGAGGACCAGCCGGCGCACCTCAAGCTCAAGGACCCGGCGAAGTGGCAGCCGGTGAACTGGGAGACCTACCGCGCGCCGGAGGCCCGCTACTGCCCCGCCGCCGTGTACGAGGCGGTGGGCGCCGACGAAGGCGAGCCTCACCTCGTGATCAACGCCCAGAACTGCGTGCACTGCAAGACCTGCGACATCAAGGATCCTTCGCAGAATATCGACTGGTGCACGCCGGAAGGGGGCGGCGGGCCCAACTACATCGGCGGCATGTAACACCCTGCCGCACGGCGCGAGCGCGGCGGTGCAACGGGCTGCCGCGCTGCACAGAAGCGTTTCCTGCAGCCCGGGAAAAGCTCTAGGCTGCGCGGCATGGTCACGCTGCTTGTTTCTCCGCGCCGCTTCGCCCTGCTGGCCGCGGCCCTGCTTGCCGGCTGCGCGGCGGGTGGGGCGGCGGATGCCGGCTCCGGCGGCTTCTCCTCCTCCTCCCGCCCCAGCGCCTTCGGTGCCTATCTCGCCGGCCGCTTCGCCGCCGCCGAGACGGATACCCGCACCGCTGCGGATGAGCTCCTTGAGGCGCTGCGCCTGGCGCCGAACGAGCCGGAGGTCCTGACCCGTGCTTTCCTGGCCGCGGTCATGGATGGGCGGCCCGATGCGGTGCGGCTCGCGCGCCGGCTGCCGCAGAGCGAGCTGGCCGCCATGCTGCTTGCCGGGGCCGATGGCATGGCCGGGCGCTGGGAACGCGCCGAGGAGCGGCTGCGCGGCCTGCCGCGCAACGGTGCGGCGCAGGTTCTGCAGCCTTTGATGCTGGCCTGGACCCAGGCGGGACGCGGCGCCACCGACGCCGCGCTCGCCACGCTGCGCCCGCAGATCGAGGGCAGCCGCCTGCGCGGCCTGGCCGCGTTGCATGGCGCGATGATCGCCGATATCGGCCGCCGCCCTGCGGAGGCCGAGCGGCTGGCGCGTGTCGCGCTTTCCGAGAGCACCGAGGCCAACCTCCGGATGCTGCAGATCATCGCCGGGATCTTCGAGCGCGCCGGCAAGCCGGCCGAGGCGAACCGGCTGCTCGACATGGTGGCCATGAGCGCCGATGACTTCGCGCTGCTCGGCAGCCCGGAGATGCGGCGGCGCCTGTTGCGCCAGCGCGCCGTGGCCTCGGCGGTGGAAGGCATGGCCGAGGCGGAGCTGGCGCTCGCCGGCGCCCTGCGGGGCCAGGGGGCGCCCGAGCTGACGCTGCTGCTCTCCCGCCTGGCGCTTCGCCTGCGGCCCGACTTCACCCCGGCGTTGCTGATCGCCGCCGACTCCCTGGCGGAGGAAGCGCATCCGGCAGCCGCTCTCGACCTGCTGCGCAACGTGCCGGAGGACGATCCGCTGATGCCGGTCGTGATGTTGCGCCGGGCCGCGCTGCTTGACCGCATGGACCGCCCGGAGGAGGCCATCGCGACGCTGCGCGCGCTGGCGGAGGCGCAACCCGATGCCTTGCAGCCGCAGGCGCGCCTGGGTGACCTGCTGCGCCGGCGCGGACGTTTCGCCGAGGCGGCGCAGGCCTATTCCGGCGCCATCAGCCGCATCGGCACGCCGCAGGCCGCGCACTGGCCGCTGTTCTATGCGCGCGGCATCGCGCTGGAGCGCAGCGGCGACTGGCCGGCCGCGGAAGCCGACTTCCACAACGCCCTGAAGCTGTCTCCCGAGCAGCCCTACGTGCTCAACTATCTCGGCTACAGCTGGGTGGAGCATGGCAGCAGGCTCGCCGAGGCGCGGCGGATGCTGGAGCGTGCCGCCGAGCTGCGCCCACAGGACGGCAACATCGCCGACAGCCTGGGCTGGGCGCTGTTCAAGCTGCAAGACCTGCCCAATGCCGTCCGCTGGCTTGAGAAGGCGGCGGAGCTGGAGCCGCGCAACAGCGTCATCAACGACCATCTGGGAGACGCCTACTGGGCGCAAGGCCGCGAGCGCGAGGCGCGCTTCCAGTGGCGCCGGGCGCTGTCGCTGGAGCCCGAGCCGGGGGAGGCGCCGCGCATTTCCGCCAAGCTGCGCGACGGGCTGCCCGGAACCACCCGCGCCGCCCTGCCGCAGTGAGCGGGGCGGTTCTGGCGCTCGCCGAGGCGGCGCCCGCCAAGGTCAACCTGCACCTGCATGTCGTCGGATGTCGCGCTGACGGTTACCACCTGCTCGATAGCCTGGCCGTCTTCGCCGGCGCCGCCGACCGGCTGCGCTACCGCCCAGGTGGCCCGCTGACGCTGCATCTGGATGGCCCGGAGGCGGGCGCCTTGTCGGCTGAGCCGGACAACCTCGTGCTGCGTGCCGCACGCCTGCTGGCGGAGGCTGCCGGGGTGGCGCCGCAGGGGAGGCTGTGGCTGACCAAGGTCCTGCCGGTCGCCTCGGGGATCGGCGGCGGATCGGCCGACGCCGCCGCGGCCCTGCGCCTGCTGGACCGTGCCTGGGGCCTGCACTGGGGAACCCGCCGCCTCGCCCCGCTCGCCGCCCAGCTTGGCGCCGATGTGCCGGTCTGCCTCGATAGCCGGGCCGCACGGATGGGAGGGGTGGGCGGAACGCTGACGGATGCGCCCGCGCTGCCGGCCGCGGGGCTGGTGCTGGCCAACCCCCGCGTCCCGCTCGCCACGCCAGCGGTGTTCCGGGCGCGGGAGGGCGGCTTCTCACCCGAGGCAAGTCTGCCCGCCGCCTGGGCGGACGCGGCGGCCATGGCGCGCGACCTCGCGCGGTGCGGCAACGACCTGGAGGCCGCGGCGATCCGGCTCTGCCCGGCAGTGGCCGAGGTGCTGGCGGGCTTGCGCGGCCTGGAGGGGTGCCTTCTGGCACGAATGAGCGGTTCGGGCGCGACATGCTTCGCGCTGTTCGCCGATCCCAGGGGGGCGGAAATGGCGGCGGCGCGCTTGCCCGCCACGTGGTGGCGATGGGGAGGGGGCTTTACGGAAGGGGCATCCAAGCCTTATTCAGCGCCCTAGGACGCCTAATGGGGCGTAGCCAAGCGGTAAGGCAGCGGTTTTTGGTACCGCCATTCCCAGGTTCGAATCCTGGCGCCCCAACCCATCAGCGATCCTTCGCCAGAGCGGATCCCCAGCAAATCGCCAGCATCCCCTGCGCTGCGGTCGGCCTGCTGAGGAAGAACGCGGCGGGCTGTTCGCCGAGGCCCCGGCAGGATGCCGTGCAGCCGGACGCGGTGGTCTGCAGCCGCGACAGCCATGGTTCGCCGAGATCATGTGCAGACGAAACCCTGACCTTAAGCCGGATGTCCGCGCCCGCTCTTTCGGACGACAACAGTTTGGACTCCAAGGGCAGGCGGCGGCCGAAGGGGCGCGGCAGGGCAGGTATTGCGCTGCACCGCGCCGCAGAAGAGGGCTCACTCCCCGGCCCGGGCGAAGCCACCCACGCTGGGGAAGCGTAACCCGGCCGCCATCGGTCTGCCGGTTCCTGGCGAAACGATCGCTCTTCGGAATGAGCGCGGGAGGCCGAGCAAGGCGGCCGGCGTCGAGGGGGAACTCGTCCATTCAGGCCCGAACGTGATGATGGCCGACGCGCTGGCGCGCGAGGACCTGGCCCGCGGCCCGGAACTGTCTTGGATCGCGGGCGAGGGACCTCGCCGTGCGGAGCGCGGAGGGGCTCGTCACCATCACCGTCCGCCGGCCAGAGCGGGCTGTCCTTCCTGGACCAGGCACGCGCCGGCCTGATGCTGCTGGGCATCCCGTTCCATGCCGCGTTGGCCTGCACGGCCTTGCCATGGATCGAAGGGCGGCAAGCCATCATCCCTGCTGGTGAACTTCCTGGCTGATCCACATCCTCTTCATCGTGTTCCTGGCGAACGTGCGGCTTCCCTCGCTGATCGCGTTCGTGATCGTCACGGGGCCCGCCCGGCCCCGCCCGGCCCGCCGCCACCATGTCCGGGCTAATGGAGCAGGGGGAGGGGCAGCGCGCGAGGCTGCCAAGGGAGCCGAAAGCGCGCCGGGCAGGCCTGGGCGAAGCGCAAGGATGCCGGAGGAGGCGTCAGACCTTGGCGCTTTCCGATCGCGGAATGCTGTTCTGCATATTGAATGGTCTCCCCACTCCGTCTAGCCTGCCGGCCAGGGCCGGAAAGGCTGCACAGAGGGGAAGATGCGGGCTGGACGGATGGCGACCGCGCCAAATGGATGCGGTGCCCTGGCGTCCTGCCCCGGACCAGGAATGAAGCCATTGCCAGAAATGCTTGCCCGCTCCGCTGAGGCCGCTCTGCCGATGGAGGCCCTTTCGGCGCTGCTCGCGCCGGCATCGGTCGCCGTGATCGGCGCCTCCGGCGACGCCGCCCGGATCGGGGGACGCCCGATCGCCGCAATGCTGGCGCGGGGCTTCCAGGGCCGTATCCTGCCGGTGAACCCCAACCGCCCGACCGTGCAGGGGCTGCCGGCCTTCGCCTCGATCGCCGATCTGCCGGAAGTGCCTGACGTCGCCATCATCGCCGTGCCCGCCAACGTGGCGGAGGTGACGATGACCGAGCTGGCCGAGCGCGGCGTGAAGGCAGCCATCATGTTCAGCGCGGGCTTCGCCGAAATGGGCGATGCGGGCGCGGCGGCCGAGGCCCGCATGCTGGAGACGGCGCGCCGCAGCGGCATGCGGCTGCTCGGCCCGAACTGCCTCGGCCTGTTCAACGCCCGCACCAACTTCTTCGGCACCTTCACCAGCAGCCTGGAGCGCGGCTACCCGACGCCGGGGCCGATCGGCATCGCCAGCCAGTCCGGTGCCTATGGCATGCACCTTTTCGGCATGGCGCGCGAGCATGGCATCGGCATCTCCTGCTGCGTCACCACCGGCAATGAAGCGGACCTCAACGTCGGCGACATGATCGGCTGGATGGCGCAGGACCCGGGCACCGAGGTGATCGCCGCCTATTCCGAAGGCATCCGCGACAGCCGCAGCTTCCTGGCCGCGCTGGAACTGGCGAGGCGCAACCGCAAGCCCGTGGTGATGATGAAGGTGGGGCGCAGCGCGGTGGGCAGCGCCGCCGCCCGTTCGCACACCGCCTCCATCGCCGGCGATGACGCGGTGACCGACGCGGTGCTGGCCGAATTCGGCGTGGTACGCGCCCGCACCACCGAGGAGCTGCTCGATATCGCCCGCCTGGCCACCAAGCGGATCTACCCCGTCGGCAACACGCTGGGCGTGCTGACCATCAGCGGCGGCGCCGGCGTGCTCACTTCCGACGCGGCCGAGGCCGTGGGCCTGCCCATGCCGGCGATGCCGGAGGCGGCGCAGGCCGAACTCCGGGCGGTGCTGCCGTTCTGCGCGCCGCAGAACCCGGTGGACTGCACCGCGCAGGCACTGAACGACCTTTCGCTGGTCGGGCGCTTCGCCACGGCGCTGGTGGAGCAGGGTGGCTATTCCTCCATCCTCGCCTTCTTCACGCATACGGGCGGCGCCGCCTCGGTGGCGCCGCGGCTGCGGCAGGAACTCGGCGCCGTGCGCGCGGCGCATCCCGACCGGCTCTTCGTCCTTTCCATTCTCGCCAATCCCGACCAGATCCGAACCTTCGAGGAGGAAGGCTTCGCCGTCTTCGAGGATCCCTCGCGAGGTGTCGCCGCGCTGCATGCCATGGGCCGTTTCGGCGAGGCCTTCGCCGCGCCCGCGCCGGCCGCCCCGCCCGAGGTGCCGGCTGTCGCGCTGCCCGAGCGCACGCCGAGCGAGGCGGAGGCCAAGCGCCTGCTGGCCCAGGCCGGCATCGAGGCCGCGCCGGAATGCGCCTGCGCCACGGCGGAAGAGGCGGTGGCGGCCGCCCAGGGCTTCGGCTTCCCGGTGGTGATGAAGATCCTTTCGCCCGACATCCTGCACAAGTCGGAGATCGGCGGCGTGCTGCTCAATGTCGCCGACGCGCAGGGCGTGCGCGAGGGCTTCGCGCTGCTGAAGCAGCGCGCGGCCGAGGCGGCGCCGCAGGCGCGCATCGAGGGCGTGCTGGTGGCGAAGCAGCTTTCCGGCGGGGTCGAGTGCATCCTCGGCGTGCACCGCGATCCGGTCTTCGGGCCGGTCGCCATGTTCGGCCTGGGCGGCATCTTCGTCGAGGTGCTGAAGGACGTCGCCTTCCGCCGCTGCCCCTTCGGCGAGGACGTGGCGGAGACGATGATCCGCTCGATCCGCGGCGCGCCGCTGCTGCTCGGCGCGCGCGGCCGGCCGCCGGCCGACATCAAGGCCTTGGCGCGGATGCTTTCGCGGCTTTCCGTCTTCGCGCACCAGGCCGGGCCGAGCCTCGCCGGCATCGACCTCAACCCCGTCTTCGCCATGCCCGAGGGGCAGGGTGCCTTCGCCGCCGACGCGGTGATCGATATCGCGGAGGACGACGCATGATCGACCACGAGAAGCTGCTGAACTTCCCGATCCCGGAGGTGCGGCAGCGCGTCACGCCGCGTGACGCGGTGTTCTACGCGCTCTCCGTCGGGGTGGGGCAGGACCCGCTGGACAAGCGGCAGCTCGACTACGTGGACGCGCACCGCACGCTGAGCGTGCTGCCCTCCATGGCGGTGGTGCTCGGGCATCCCGGCTTCTGGCTGCGCAACCCGGCAACGGGCGTGGACGCGGTGCGGCTGGTGCATGGCGAGCAGTCCATCACGCTGCACCACCCGCTGCCCAGCGAAGGCGAGATCGTCGGCCGCACCCGCGTCACCGGGTTGGTGGACAAGGGCGAGGGGAAGGGCGCGCTGCTCTATTCCGAGAAGGAGGTGATCGAGGCCGCCACGGGCAAGGTCCTGGCGGTGACCGGCAGCACCACCTTTCTGCGCGCCGATGGCGGGTTCGGTGGGCCGAGCGGCCCGGTGAAGCCGGTGAACCCGATCCCGGAAAGCGCGCCCGATATCACCGTGGACCTGCCGACGCGGCCGGAGCAGGCGCTCTATTACCGGCTCAACGGCGATGACAACCCGCTGCACGCCGACCCGGACGTGGCGGAGCGCGCCGGCTTCCCGCGCCCGATCCTGCACGGGCTCTGCACGCTCGGCGTGGTGGCGCATGCGCTGCTGCGGGAGCTTGGGAACTACGATCCGGCGGCGATGAGGAGCCTGGCGCTGCGCTTCTCCGCGCCGGTCTATCCTGGCGAGACGATCCGCACGGAGATCTGGAAGAGCGGCGCCTTCCGGGCGCGCGTGGTGGAGCGGGACGTGGTGGTGGTCAACAACGGCGCGGCGGTGTTCGCATGAGCGAGGCTCTCGACGCGATGGCGGCGGAGCGCGCCGAATCCATCCGCATGATCCGCGACAGCGCCGCCGGCATCGCGCCGCGCGGCGGCGACCGCAAGCGCATCCGCGCGCTCCGGTTCCAGGCGCCGGGCTTCGATCGCGCGGTGTGGCAGCAGGTCGGCGAGCAGGGCTGGATCGGTCTGCATGTGGCGGAGGAGCGCGGCGGCGCCGGGCTCGGCATGTCCGAGTTCTGCGCCATCGCCGAGGAGATGGGCGCGGCGCTGGCGCCGGAGCCGCTGGTGCCGGGGGCGCTTTCCGCTGCGCTGCTGGCCGCTGCCGGCGCCGAGGCACCGCTGGCGAAACTGCTGGCCGGGGAGAGCTACGTCGCCACCGCCTGGCAGGAAGCGCCGGGCGTGCTGGAAGCGCCGGGCAACGAGGGCGCGCCGCGCCGCTTCCTGCCGCTCGCCGGAGGGGCGGATGCCTTCCTGGTGCCGGTGCGGGAGGGCGGCAAGCTGGCGCTCTACCTCCAGCCCGCCGGGGGCGCCGACCTCGCGCTCGAGAAGACGCAGGATGGCGGCTTCTTCGGCACGCTGCGGCCGCAGGGCGGCGAGCGCGTGCTGGAGGATGCCGAAGTGGCGCTGGCCTCGGCGCTGGATGAGGCGGCGCTCGGCACCGCGGCCTACCTGCTCGGCATCATGGACCAGGCCTTCACGCTGACGCTCGACTACCTGCGTACGCGGCAGCAGTTCAACCGTCCGATCGGCAGCTTCCAGGCCCTGCAGCACCGCGCGGCCGACCTCAAGATCCAGCTTGCGCTCAGCCGGGCCAGCGTGGAATCCGCCGCCGCGCTGCTCGACACGCCGGGCACGCCGCAGGCGATGCGGCGCGCCGCCGTCTCGCGCGCCAAGGCACGGGCCAGCGAGGCCGCCATGCTGATCACCCGGCAGGCGATCCAGCTGCATGGCGGCATCGGCTACACCGACGAGGCGGATATCGGGCTCTATTTGCGCAAGGCCATGGTGATGGCGAACCAGTTCGGCCCGGCCGCGCTGCACCGCCGCCGCTTCGCCGCCGAGGCCCGGGAGGAGGAGGCATGACCGACCTGAACGCCCTGAGCGACGAGGACTTCCGCGCCGAGGTGCGCCGCTTCCTGGAAGCGGAATATCCGGCCGCGCTGCGCAACCCGCCGCACCGGCTGCACATGGACGAGGGGCGCCCCTGGTTCGAGAAGCTGAAGGCCAGGGGCTGGGTGGCGCCGGGCTGGCCGCGCGAGCATGGCGGGCTCGGCCTGGACGCCGCGAAGCAGATCGCGCTGATCGAGGAATACGAGCGCCACGGCGTGGCACGCCTGCCGGACCATGGCGTGATCATGCTCGGGCCCCTGCTGATCCGCTTTGGGACCGAGGAGCAGCGCCGGCGCTTCCTGCCGCAGATCCTTTCGGGCGAGCATGTCTGGTGCCAGGGCTATTCCGAGCCGGGCGCGGGCTCCGATCTCGCCTCGCTGCGCACGGAGGCGGTCCTGGAGGGCGACCATTACGTCGTCAACGGCCAGAAGATCTGGACCACGCTGGCGACCGACGCCAACTGGATCTTCTGCCTCGTCCGCACCGACAAGAGCGGCAAGAAGCAGGAAGGCATCAGCTTCCTGCTGATCGACATGACCTCGCCCGGCGTGACGGTGCGGCCGATCATCAATCTTGGCCTGCACGATGAGTTCTGCGAGGTGTTCTTCGACAACGTCCGCGTGCCGCGCGAGAACCTGGTGGGCGAGCCCAACAAGGGCTGGAGCATGGCCAAGGCGCTGCTCGGCTTCGAGCGCATTTTCCTCGGCTCGCCGCGCCAGTCCGGCTATGCGCTGGGGCGGCTGAAGCTGCTGGCCGAGCGGATGGGCGTCTTCGACGACCCGGACTTTCAGGACCGCTACACACGCCTGCGGCTGGACCTCGCCGATCACAAGGCGCTGTACGAGACCTTCGTGGCCATGCTGCGCCGCGGCGAGACGCTGGGCCCGGACGTGTCCATGCTGAAGCTGCACCAGTCCGAGCTGTTCCAGCGCATCACCGAGCTGATGCTGGAGATCGCCGGCGAGAATGCCGGGCTGCTGGAACCGATGGAGGGCAACCGCGACCTGCACCCCGCCGGCCAGTTCATCGAGGCGCGGCCGACCACGATCTACGGCGGCAGTTCCGAGATCCAGCGCGGCATCCTGGCGAAGAACGTGCTGGAGTTGCCGGGCTGACATGACCGCCGCAAGAGAACACGACAGGAGAGGACGCTGCCTGTGAGCATTCGAGACAAGGCCTGCATCGTCGGCGCCTATGAGCACCCGACGCGCAAGGCCGAGGACAAGAGCACCGCGCAGCTGCATGCGGAGGTCGCCCTGGGCGCGCTGCGCGATGCCGGGCTGACCCGCAAGGACGTGGACGGCTACTTCTGCGCCGGCGACGCACCCGGCATGGGGCCGCTCAGCATGGCCGACTACATCGGCCTGGATCGGCTGCGGCACGTGGATTCCACCGATGTGGGCGGCTGCTCCTACCTGCTGCACGTGGCGCATGCGGCCGAGGCTATCGCGCTCGGCAAGTGCAACGTCGCGCTGATCACCCTGGCGGGCCGGCCGCGCTCCGAGGGCGTCGCGACCGGCACCGCGCCGCGCGCCGGCAACCCGGCGCAGCCCGACGTGCAGTTCGAGTACCCCTACGGCGCCGCCATCGCCAACATGTATGCGATGTGCGCCATGCGCCACATGCACGAGTACGGCACCACCAGCGAGCAGCTCGCCTGGATCAAGGTGGCCGCCAGCCACCACGCGCAGCACAACGAGCACGCCATGCTGCGCAAGGTGGTGACGGTGGAGGACGTGCTGAACTCGCCGCTGGTGGCTGACCCGCTGCACCGGCTGGACTGCTGCGTCATCAGCGACGGCGGCGGTGCGCTGGTGGTGACCAAGCCCGAGATCGCCCGCACGCTGAAGCGCCCGGTCGTGAGCGTGCGCGGCGCCGGCGAGGCGGTGAAGCACACCATGGGCGGCACCATCGACCTGACCTATACCGGCGCCCGCTTCGCCGGCGCCCGCGCCTTCGAGGAGGCGGGCGTGAAGCCCTCCGACATCAAGTACGCCAGCATCTATGACAGCTTCACCATCACCGTGCTGATGCAGCTCGAGGACCTCGGCTTCTGCGAGAAGGGCCAGGGCGGCAGGTTCGTCGCCGACGGCAACCTGATCTCGGGCGTCGGCAAGCTGCCCTTTAACACGGACGGCGGCGGCCTCTGCAACAACCATCCCGCCAACCGCGGCGGCATCACCAAGGTGATCGAGGCGGTGCGGCAGCTGCGCGGCGAGGCGCATCCGGCGGTGCAGGTAAAGAACTGCGACCTGGCGCTGGCGCATGGCACGGGCGGCTCGCTCGGCACCCGGCACGGCAGCGCCACCCTGGTCCTGGAGAGGGAGTGACGGCGATGAGCGAGCAGACCCCGCAGCGCGTGCCGCCGAGCCCGACGCCCGACCCCTCCACCCGCGGCTTCTGGGAGGCGGCCAAGCAAGGCAAGCTGCTGATCGGCCGCAACGCCAGCACGGGCAAGGTGCACTACCCGCCGCGCCCGATCTGCCCCTTCGACGATGAGGGCGAGGTGGAGTACGTTGCCGCGAGCGGCGAGGGGACCATCTACAGCTTCAGCGTCATGCGTGCGAAGATCCCCTATGCCATCGCCTATGTGGAGCTGGCGGAGGGCCCGCGCATGATGACCAACATCGTCAACTGCGACTTCAACGCGCTGCGCGTCGGCCAGAAGGTGAAGCTGACCTTCGTGCCCAGCGAGGGTGACGGCCAGCCCGTGCCCATGTTCACCCCCGCCTGAGAGGAGCGAGTTCCATGGGAATGCTGGACGGAAAGGTCGCCATCGTCACCGGCGCCGGTGGCGGCATCGGGCGGGAGATCGCGCTCGCCATGGCCCTCGCCGGGGCCAAGGTGGTGGTCAACGACATCGGCGCCTCGCTGACCGGGATCGGCGAGACCTCGGCCACGCCGGGCGAGCAGACCAAGGCCATCATCGAGCAGCGCGGCGGCCAGGCGGTCACCAACACCGACAGCGTGTCGGAGTGGGAAAGCGCCAAGCGGATCGTGCAGAGCGCGCTGGATGCCTTCGGCCGCATCGACATCGTGGTCAACAACGCGGGCATCCTGCGCGACCAGATCTTCCACAAGATGACGCCGGAAGAGTGGATGGCGGTCATCAACGTGCACCTGAACGGCAGCTTCTTTGTCTCGCGCGCGGCGGCGGAGCACTTCCGGGCGCAGAACTCGGGCGCCTTCGTGCACATGACCTCCACCTCCGGCCTGATCGGCAATTTCGGGCAGGCGAACTACTCCGCCGCCAAGCTGGGCATCGCCGCGCTGTCCAAGTCGATCGCGCTGGACATGCAGCGCTTCGGCGTGCGCTCCAACTGCATCGCCCCCTTCGCATGGAGCCGCATGACCAGCTCCATCCCGGCCGAAACGCCGGAGCAGAAGGCGCGGGTGGAGAAGCTGAAGCGCATGACGCCGGAGAAGAACGCGCCGCTGGCCGTGTTCCTCGCCAGCGACGCGGCCAAGGACGTCAACGGCCAGATCCTTGCGGCGCGCAACAACGAGCTGTTCCTGTTCAGCCAGCCGCGCCCGGTGCGCAGCGCGCATCGCGGCGAGGGCTGGACGCCGGAGCTGATCGCGGAGCACGCCTTGCCGGCCTTCCGCGCCCAGTTCCAGCCGCTGGACCGGAGCGGCGACGTGTTTTCCTGGGACCCGGTCTGACGCCGGCCGGCCGGCGGGAGGAAGCAGCATGACGATCACTCAGGACCTGTCCGCCTTTGCCGCCGGCCTGCGCCTCGAGGCGCTGCCGCCCGAGGTTGTGGCGCGCACCCGGGCGCTGGTGCTCGACCTTGTCGGCAACATTGTCCGGGCGCGGCGGGATGCGGAGAGCACCCCCGCCCTGCTGGCGGCGGTCAAGGCGCTCGGCCTCGACCACGGCAGCAGCCGTGTCTTCGCCGACAACGCCACCTACAGCCCCGCCGGAGCCGCGCTGATCAACGCGACGCTCGGCCACTCGCTCGACTTCGACGACACCCATGCCGTCGCCGTGGTGCATCCGGGCGCCCCGGTCATTCCCGCCGCGCTGGCGGCGGGGGAGATGGCCGGCGCCTCGGGCGCCGAGGTGCTGGCCGCCATCGTCGCGGGCTACGAGGTGGCGCTGCGCCTGGCGCTCGCCCTGCCGGCCGGCGCGCACTACGACCGCGGCTACCATCCTTCCGCCACCTGCGGCGCCTTCGGCGCGGCGGCGGCGGCGGGGCGGGTCTTCGGGCTGGACGCGGGGCGCATGGCCTCGGCGCTGGGCATCGCGCTCAGCCAGTGCGCCGGCAGCCTGCAGTTCCTCGCCAACGGCGCCTGGACCAAGCGCTTCCAGGTCGGCTGGGCCGGCATGGCGGGGCTCACCGCCGCCACCCTGGCGCGCGAGGGCTTCAAGGGCGCCGCGGATGCCATCGAGGGCAAGCACGGCTTCCTGCGCGCCTATGCGCCCGACCCGCAGCCGGACCGCGTGCTGCAGGACATCGGCAGCGTCTGGGAGCTGATGAACACCGGCGTGAAGCCTTACCCGTCCTGCCGCTGGGGCCATGCGGGCATCGATGCCGCGCTGGCGCTGCGCGCGGAGCACGGGCTGAAGGCGGAGGAGATCGAGGGCGTCACCCTCGGCATCTCGCGCGCCGGCATGCTGCTGGTGGGCGAGCCGGCCGGGCGGAAGGCCAACCCGCAGAACATCGTGGACGGCCAATTCAGCGGCCCCTTCGTCATCGCCGCCGCGCTCAGCACCGGGCAGATGGGCTGGGACAGCTACGCCATGCTCCAGGATCCCGGCATCAAGGGGCTGATGCAGCGGGTGCGCTGCGAGAACGACCCGGAGATCGAGGCGGAGTTCCCCGCCAACATGTCGGGCAAGCTGACGGTGCGGGCGCGCGGCGAGACCTTTGTCCAGAAGGTCATCGTGCCGAAGGGCGAGCCGGAGAACTTCCTGACCGAGCACGAGCTGCGCAGCAAGTTCAGTGGGCTTGCCGACGCCGTGCTGGGCGCCGATGCTGCGGGGCAGCTCGCCGACGCGATCGGCCGGCTGGATCGCCTCAACGACGTTTCGCCCCTGCTGCGCAGCCCGCAGGAAGCCGCCTGAAGGACTTACCATGGACCAGCCCATCGACGATCACGCCGAAATCCGCGAGGAAGTCGGCAAGCTCTGCGCCCGCTTCCCCGGCGAGTACTGGCGCAAGCTGGACGAGGTGCGCGGCTATCCGACGGAGTTCGTCCAGGCGCTGACCGAGGCGGGATGGCTGGCCGCGCTGATCCCGGAGGAGTTCGGCGGCTCGGGCCTGCCGCTCTCCGCCGCCGCCGCCATTTTGGAGGAGATCCAGCGGCAGGGCTGCAACGGCGCCGCCTGCCACGCCCAGATGTACATCATGGGCACCATCCTCCGGCACGGGAACGAGCGGCAGAAGGCCGAGTACCTGCCCAAGATCGCCAGCGGCGAGCTGCGCCTCCAGGCCTTCGGCGTCACCGAGCCGACCAGCGGCACCGACACCACGGCGCTGCGCACCTTCGCGCGGAAGGAAGGCGACAAGTACATCGTCAACGGCCAGAAGATCTGGACCAGCCGCGCCGAGCACTCCGACCTGATGCTGCTGCTGGCCCGCACCACGCCGCGCGACCAGGTGCAGAAGAAGACGGAGGGGCTTTCCACCTTCATCGTGGACATGCGCACCGTGCTGGGTAAGGGGCTGACCATCCGGCCGATCCGCACCATGATGAACCACAACTCCTGCGAGGTGTTCTTCGACAACATGGAGGTTCCGGCGGAGAACCTGGTTGGCGTCGAGGGCAAGGGCTTCCGCTACATCCTGGACGGGATGAACGCCGAACGGCTGCTGATCTCCGCGGAGTGCATCGGCGACGCCAAGTGGTTCATCGAGAAGGCCGTGAGCTACTCCAAGGAGCGGGTACTCTTCGGCCGCCCGATCGGAGCCAACCAGGGCGTGCAGTTCCCGATCGCCAAGGCTTACGCGCAGATGCGCGCGGCGGAGGCCATCGTGCAGAAGGGCCTGGGCAAGTTCGAACGCGGCGAGAACTGCGGCGAGGAAGCCAACATGGGCAAGATGCTCGCCGCGGAGGCGAGCTGGGCGGCGGGCGAGGCCTGCGTGCAGACCCATGGCGGCTTCGGCTTCGCCGAGGAATATGACGTCGAGCGCAAGTATCGCGAGACACGGCTTTACCAGGTGGCGCCCATCAGCACGAACCTGGTTCTGTCCTATCTCGGCCAGCACGTGCTCGGCATGCCCAGGAGCTACTAAGGATGGGAAAGGCAGGCAAGCCGCTCGAGGGGCTGCTCGTCGTCTCGATGGAGCAGGCGGTGGCGGCGCCGACCTGCTCGGTGAAGCTGGCCGATGCCGGCGCGCGCGTCATCAAGATCGAGCGCGCGGAGGGCGATTTCGCGCGCGGCTACGACAAGGCGGCGGCGGGGCAGGCCACCTATTTCGTCTGGCTGAACCGGGGCAAGGAGAGCGTCTGCCTCGACATCAAGCAGCCGGAGGACAAGGCGCTGTTGCAGCGGCTGGTGGCGAAGGCGGATGTGTTCATCCAGAACCTCGCCCCCGGCGCCATGGCGCGCGCCGGCTTCGGCAGCGCGGAGTTGCGCAAGCGGCACCCGCGGCTGATCACGGTCGACATTTCCGGCTACGGCGAGAGCGGCGACTACGCCACCATGAAGGCCTATGACCTGCTGGTGCAGGCGGAAAGCGGCCTCGCCTCGATCACCGGACACCCGGCGGGGCCAGGGCGGGTGGGCGTCTCGGCCTGTGACATCGCCTGCGGCACCATGGCGCATGCCGCCGTGCTGGAGGCATTGATCGAGCGAGGCATCACGGGGGAGGGAAAGGCCGTCGCGGTTTCCCTCTTTGATGCCATGGCGGATTGGATGAACGTGCCGCTTCTCTACTTCGAGGGCACGGGCAAGGCGCCGGAGCGGGTGGGGCTGGCGCATCCCTCCATCTGCCCCTACGGCGCCTTCGCCACCTCCGATGGCGCGCTGGTGCTGATCTCGATCCAGAACGAGCGGGAATGGGCGCAGTTCTGCGCGGGGTTCCTGCAGGAGCCTGACCTGCCGAAGCGCGAGGGGTTCCGCTCCAACGTGGAGCGCGTGGCGCATCGGCCGATGGTGGATGCGCATGTCGCAGCCACCTTCGCCAAGCTCACGCGCGACGAATGCGCGGCGCGGCTGCGTGCCTCCAATACCGCCTATGGCTTCGTCAACGACATGGCGGCACTGGTCTCGCATCCGGCGCTGCGGCGGCTCTCGGTGGAGACGCCGAACGGCAGCGTGGCGGTCGCCGCCCCGGCGGCGCGCTTCAACGATGGCGCGCCACGCAGCTATGGCGCGGTGCCGGCGCTGGGACAGCACACCGAGAGCGTGCGAAGGGAATTCGCGGGCTGACCGGACCGGCGGGAGGGAGGCGGTGCCCCCTCTCGCCGCGTATTTCAGCCGAGGTCCATTTTCAGGCCCTCCTTTCGGACAACGCCGCCCCACTTCGCCGTTTCGGCGCGAACAAAGGCGGCATACTCCTCCGGCGTGCCATAGGCGGGTACGCCGCCCATTTCGGCAAAGCGCTGCCTCGTCGCAGGCATTTCCAGCAACGCCTTGATCTCGGCGTTCAGCGCGTCCACCGCGGCGCGTGGCGTGCCGGCCGGATAGAAGGCGCCGAACCAGGTGTTGACGTCGTATTCCGCCAGTTCGGGAAGCGTCTCGCGCAGGGCCGGAAGATCCGGCATCTGGAAGCTGCGGTCGGCGCTGGTGACGCCAAGCGCGCGCACCCGGCCATCCTTGATCTGGCCGACCGAGCTGGTCAGGTTGTCGAAGCCGAAGTCCACGTCGCCGGCCATCATCGCCGTCATCGCCGGGCCAGCGCCGCGGTAATGGATGGCAGTGGCCTGCGTGCCGGTGAGCTGGTGGAACCATACGCCGGCCAGATGCGGCGACTGCCCCGGGCCGGAGGTGCTGTAGTTCAGCTTGCCCGGGTTCCCCTTCAAATGGCGGATGAACTCCGGCACCGTCTTCACCGGCAGGGAAGGGTGCACCATCAGCACGTTCGGGCCCCGGATCATGTTGGAAACCGGGATGAAGTCCTCGGCCTTGTAGGGCAGATTGCTGAACAGCGAATAGGCGATGGCCTGCGGGCCAATGTTGCTGATCAGGATCGTATGGCCATCCGGCTTCGCACGCATGACCTCGGCAGCGCCCAGCGTGCCGCCGGCACCGGACTTGTTCTCCACCACGGCAGGCTGGCCCCAGCGCTGCTGCAGGTGCGGCGCCAGAAGGCGGCCCATGATGTCGGTGGTGCCGCCAGCGGCGGCGGGAATGACGATGCGGACAGTCTGGCTCGGGCGCCAGGCAGGCTGCGCTCCGGCGCGGCGCTCCATCATCAGCCCGCCCATGGCGAGGGTTCCGGCGCCCAGCAGGGCGCGGCGCTTGAAGTGGATCACGGTTCGAGAGTTCCTCCTTGCCGCTCGCCTCACTGTCGGCGTCGAGCGCTGGAAGGAATTGAGCCTCATCCGGCCCAGCCTGTCATCCCTGATTCGGAATGCTATTCGGTATTCTGCAGCATTGCGCTGGCCGGGAACAGCGCACGGGCGGCAAAGCCGGCAACCTCGCGCAGTTCCCGCCCGAGTTGGCCGAAGATCTCCGGCGAATGCTGCCCGGCGATGGTGATGCCGCTCAGCCCGAAGCGCGGCTGGCCGTGCTGATCGGTGATCAGCGCGGCGATGGTGATGAGACCGCGGTAGAGCTGCCCGTTGTCCAGGCTCCAGCCGCTCTCGCGCGCCGCCTCGACGTCGGCGAGATACGCCTCGAAGCTGGGCGGTGCCTGCCAGCGCAAGGTGGCGAAGCGCCGCCGCAGCTCGGCCTGCGGAAGGTCGAGCGCGGCGGCGACGCAGCGGCCGACGGCGCCCACCAGCATCGGCAGGCGCAACCCGAGCCGCATCTCGACGCGCACGGCGGTGTGGCTGTGCGCCCGGTCGATCAGCACGATGTGCCCATCCTCCGTGACGCGCCAGAGCACGATCAGCATGTCGTAGTTCAGCGCCAGCCGCTCCAGCTCGGGCCGGATCAGCTCGGCATGGCTGACGCCGAGGAAGCCCGCCGCCAGCTCGGCCACCGCGAGGCCGAGCGAATAGGTCTTGTCCTGCTCGCGGAAGGCGACGAAGCGGGCCCGCGTCAGTGTCCGCAGGATGTTGAAGCAGGTGCTCGGGCTGATTCCGGTGCCGCGCGCCACCGCCGCCACGCCCAGCGGCCCCGTGGCCGCGGCCAGGTGCTGCAGGATGCGGATGGCATGAATGACCGCGCCGACGTCCCGCTGGCTGGACGGATCGCGCTCCCCTGCGGATGCCTGCGTATCCATTCGATATTCCGATTGCTTTCCTGAATACGGAATGTAGCCTGCCGCGCATCGGGCGCAAAGCGTGATGCCCTGCGGGGCGCTGGAGGGGACATGGCCGAACTGGCTGACGGCGCGCCGATGCGCGTCATCGAGGAGCGTGACGGTGCGGTCCTTCTGCTGACAATCGACTACCCGGCGCGGCGCAATGCGCTGGCCCCGGCGCTGCGGCAGCAGATGCTGCGGATCATGGATCGGGTGGAGGGGGATCCGGAGATCCGCGCGGTGGTCGTCACCGGCGCGGGCGGCACCTTCTGTTCCGGCGGCGACCTGTCGGGCATGGATGTTCGCAGCCCCCTGCAAGGCCGCGAGCGGTTGCGCGCGGCGCATGAGATGATCCGGCTGATGGTCGCCGGATCCACGCCCGTCATCGCGGCGGTCGAAGGCTGGTGCGCGGGTGCCGGCCTGTCGCTGGCCTGCGCCTGCGACACGGTGGTCGCGGCGGCGGACGCCAACTTCATCGCCGCCTTCGGCAAGGTCGGGCTGATGGCCGATCTTGGCTTGGCCTATACCCTGCCGCTACGGGTGGGGCATGCACGGGCACGCGAAATCCTGCTTTATGGCGAGCCGATCGCCGCCGAGGAGGCGGCGCGGATCGGCCTCGTGGACCAGCTCGCGCCGCGTGGCGCGGTCCTGGATGCCGCCATGGCGCGGGCGCGCATCGTCGCCGCGCAGGCGCCCACCGCCGTCGCGCTGACCAAGCAGATGCTTGCGGAAGGGCTGGATGCCGCGCTGAACCAGGAGCGCCACTACCAGTCACTGCTGTTCCTGACGCAGGATCATGTGGAGGGAAAGGCCGCCTTCTTCGGCAAGCGCCCTCCCTCGTTCAAGGGAGAGTGATGCAGGCGGGCGCCGCTCTCGCCTGGGGGAGAGGCTGGAGCGAGGCAGCGGCAGCCGCAACCTGTGCTGCGGCCGCCGGTTATCGCAGCAGGCGCCATTCGGCGCGGTTCAAAGCCAGCACAGGAATTTTTCACATGGCCGGCATCAAGTCCATCGACGACCTGTTTCTGCATACGCTGAAGGACGTCTACTACGCGGAGCGGCAGATCCTGAAGGCGCTTCCGAAAATGGCCAAGGCGGCGCAGAACGAGCAGCTTCGCGACGCCTTCATGCATCATCGCGAGCAGACCCAGACGCAGATCGAGCGGCTGCAGCAGGTGTTCGAGGCACTCGGCAAGCGGGCGCAGGGCATCACCTGCGAGGCGCTCAACGGCCTTGTCGAGGAGTGCGAGGAACTGCTGGACGAGGCGAAGGAGCCCTCGCCGGTGCGCGACGCCGGCCTGATCGCAGGCGCGCAGGCCATCGAGCACTACGAGATGGCGCGCTATGGCGCGCTGGTCGCCTGGGCCAAGGCGATCGGGAAGAAGGATATCGTTCAGCTTCTTGAGGAGACGTTGAACGAGGAGAAGCAGACCGACACGCTGCTGAACGATATGGCGAACAAGCAGATCAACCCGGCCGCCGCCAAGGCTGCCTGACAGCCGCCCTTGCCGCCGCTTCGCGCCGCACGG
This sequence comes from Teichococcus coralli, assembly GCF_009829925.1. Classification (GTDB taxonomy): domain Bacteria; phylum Pseudomonadota; class Alphaproteobacteria; order Acetobacterales; family Acetobacteraceae; genus Pseudoroseomonas; species Pseudoroseomonas coralli. The sequence continues at coordinate 383,138 of NZ_SNVJ01000002.1, read as the reverse complement.
TCCAGCCGTGCGGCGCAACGCGTTTCAGGGCCGGCGGTAGGCCGAGCCATCCTCCGCGCGGGCGGCATGGCCGACATACCGGCCCTTCTTCGGCACCGCGACCGAATCGAAGTCGCGCGCCAGGTGGTGCAGCGCCTCGCGCATCCCGCTGCCCTTCAGCGCCTGCCCATGGCCCGTGAGCAGGCTCTCCGGCTCCAACGCGGCGAGCCGCCGCGCGGAAGCCCGCGCGGACTCCCAGTCCGGCGTGAAGTATTTCGGCGGTCCGTGCAGCTCGGTCTGTTGCGTCACGGCGCCATAGGCAGCTTCCTGGGCGGTGGTGATCACGGCGTCGCCGGCCAGCAGCAGGCGGTCGTTCTCACGCCAGAGCGAGACATGGCCGGGGGCATGGCCCGGTGTGTGCAGCCAGCGCCAGCCCGGCATGGGCGGAACGCTGCCATCCTCCGGCAGCGCGCGCAGCCTGCCGGCCACATCCACTGGGCCACGGGGAAAGGCCGGGGAGATCAGCGCCATCACCCCGCCGCCCACCCAGGGGTCCGGCGGCGGGTAGGAAGCCTGGCCGTTCAGATAGGGATGCTCCAGCGGATGCGCGTAGACCGGCACCTGCCATGCCTCGGCCAGCGTGGCCAGTGCGCCGGTGTGGTCAAAGTGGCCATGGGTCAGCACGATGGCGGCGGGCGCATGGTCGCCGAAGCGCTCCGCCGCGGCCCGCCGGATCAGGCCGGCCGTACCCGGAAGGCCGGCATCCACCAGCACCCAGCCCGGCGCGCCCGGCTGCCCCCAGAAGGCGACGTTGACGATGGCAAGCCGCTTATAGGCGAGATCCGGAGCAACCTCGCGGGTGCCGTCGTCCAGAACCGCACCGGTGGCAGCCGCCTCGTCAACGGGGATTTGCTGGGTCATCGGCAGGCTCCTTGTGCTTTCCACCAACCTCCCGCGCCCACGGCGGTTCCCGCCGCCACAAGGAAAGGGGCCCGGGGAGGATCCCCAGGCCCCTGCCGGAGCGTGCGATGGCAGCCAGGACGCCGTTCGGGCGCCCCGGCTCTCCGTCAGAAGGGCGGCCGCGTGGGACGGGGCGGCACCGAGCCGGAGGGCGGCGGCGTCACGGAGGCGGCGGGAGAGGTGGTCGAGACGGGCTTCACCTCGGCCCGCTCATTCTTCTCCGCCTTTTCCGTGCTCGTGCCTTCTCCGCTGGCCGTCTCGATGCCGTTCTTCGCTTCCTCTTTCAGCCCCTGCGCCGTGTCCGTGGCAGTCTTCTTCACCTCGGATGCGGCGCCGGTGACGACATCGGCCACCTTTTGGACGGACAGGTCGCTCTTGCGCAGCTCGTCCTGCGAACGATCATAGGTTTCCTGGAGCTTTTCCTTGCCGCGCTCAAGGTGCTCGCCAGCGGTTTCCTTGACCTGCTCGTAGCCTTCCTGCACCGCCTCGGTGACGCGGTCGGCAGCGGCGTCGCTGGCCTCGCCCATCAGGCGGTCCTCGGTCTGCGTGCGCGGCAACAGAGCGCCGAGCGCGGCGCCCAGGGCCAGCCCCAGCGCCCCGAAGAGCAGCGGCTGTTCCTGCGCGACGTAGTTCAGCCCGCCGCGTGCGCGGTCCGCCAGCATGGCGGCCTGGGACGAGGCGGCATCATAGCCGCGCGCCATGCTGTCCGTTGTATCGTGGTAGGTGGCGCGTACGGCGCGGCCTGCGCTGGTCAGCCCCTCGGAAGCCTGGTCCGCCAGGCTGGAGGCCGTGGCGCCCGCGCGTGACGCGGCATCGCCCACCGCGCCCGCAGCGCGGTTCGCTGCGTCCGCCCCTGCGGAATAGGCGCTGGAGGCAGTGTCGCTCACCGCGCCCGTTGCACGGCTGGCCATGCTGCTGCCGGCCGCATAGGCGCTGGAGGTGGTGTCGCGCACGGTGCCGGCACCGGAGGCCGCGCGGTCGCGCATCCCTGCCATCGTGCTCCGCGCGCCTTCGCCGGCATGGCGGGCCGCCTCGCCGGCGCGGGTGCCCAGGCCCGGAACGGAGCTATGCGGCGGCGGCGGCAGCAACGCCTGATGCGGTTCGGGCGCGCGGGTGGCCGGGTAGGTCACCGGGCGCTTGCCGCTGGAAAGCATCATCCAGCCGAGCCCGACGCCGACGAGCAGAAGCGGCAACGGGTTGTCGCGCACCGAGCTGCCGAGGTTGCGCATCAACTCCGGCCCGCCGGATTCACGGGCATAGTCCACCAGCTGGTCCATCACCTGGCCGGGGGACATGCGCTCCCGCAGCGCCTCGATGGTATCGGTGACGCGGGCCCGGGTGCGCTCGACATCCTCCTCGATCTCGGCGGGGGACTGGCCATTCGGGTTCGTGGTCTCGCTCATCGCACCTGTTCCTTGGCTGCCGACGCGTCACGGGAGAGCTGCGTCACGGTCCGTTGCGGGGTGAGGTTCGCGGCCTTCAGGCGGTTCAGCCCGGTGCGCAGCAGGATGTAGCCGATGATCGCGACGACCACGCCGACGATCAGCCCGGATACCCAGACGGACAGGCCGAGATAGACAAGAAAGGCGACCACCGCGTGCAGCAGCACGATGAGCGCCGCCAGCAGCAGCGCGCCGCCGGCGGCGATGCTGCCGGCCGAGGCGCCGACCTGGCCGACCTTCTCGCCCATCTCGGCGCGCGCGAGCTGTACCTCCTTGCGCACCAGGGTCGATGTCTGGTTGACAAGGTCGCCCAGCAGGTCAGGGACCGAGCGATTTGCTTCCGGCATCATCACGGCGTTCCTCCGGTCGGGCCCGGCATGCTGCCGGGGCTTGCGGTGCCCGGCTTGTGCGCGGCGGCGCCGCCCAGCGTGGCGGCGGGCATGGTGGCTGGGCGGAGCTCGCCGCTTTCCGCGGAGCCCTTCCGGTCGGTGCCGTCCGGCACCCAGCCTGGCGCCATTGTCGGGCTGCGGTTCGTGTCCGCGGCTGCGTAGGCGGGACGACCCGCGCGGTGCGCCATGCTCCCGCTTCCTGCCGTGCTGCGCGGCGGGTAGGTGTCGCGGGCGGAGCTGCGGGCGAACCGGGTCAGGGCGAAGCCCGCCACCATCGCCGCCCCGAAGAAGGCCACCGGCTGCCGGCGCGCGAACTCGTTCACCTCACCCACGAGGTCGCCGACGCTGCGCTCGCGCAGGGCGGTGGCGAGGCTGTCCACCGAATCCGCCGCGCTGCGCACGTGCCGCGCGATCTCCGGCGAGGCATCCTCCAGGTCCTCGGCAACGCGCCGCACGGCATCAGCCAGCTGGTGGCCCTGCTCGGCGCCCGCTTCCTTCTGCTGCTCGACCGCCTGTTCAGCTTTCGCCCGTGCGGTGGCGGCAAGGTCCTCCCCTTCAGCGCGCACCGCCTGCAGGGTTTCGCCCGCCTGATCGCGGAGGTTGCGTGCGGTTTCCCCGGCCTTTGCCTGAGTTTCGGACGCCGCCGCCTGAAGATCCGCCCTCGCATCGCGTGACGGCTCGCGGCGTTCTCCTGGCAGAGTAGGCTGATCACTCATGGCTCGCCTCCTGTCTTGTTCTGCTAAGCAGGCGCGACCTTGCGCACCCTCTCCAATCGGTCCGGCACATGGCTTAGCCATGGCCTGTCGGTCTGGATGCTTCGACAACACCGGGAGAGCGCATCGGTTCCGCTGAAACAGCGAGGTTTCTGCCGAAATGCGGTGGCCGGGCTGGTAGCCCTGGCGGCCAGGCGTGGCGCCTCATCTCCCTGCTTCGGTCGTGTCGCGCCTTGCCGATGGTCGGCCATGGCATCGGCCAAGCAGGAACCGCGCCCCGATCCTGCAGCCTGTTCCGCAAGGAACGGTGGATCGATGCGCGAAGCGCCGCCCCGCGGGCCTGAGATCCGCGCCTTGTGGCAAGCGGGCTGGACAGGCCGTGGCTCCCCCCCCTGGCTCCTCCCCCTGGCTCCCCCCTCCAGGTTTCACCGCCCGGCCCAGCATCAAAGGCCGGCAACGCGCCGGCGCAGGTGCTCCTGGGTCCGGGTGCGCCACGCGTGCGGGGTCCTGAGGCTGAGCTGGCATGGCTTCGCTCGCGCCCAGGAGGCGCCGGCGCGGACCGCATGCCCTGGCTCAAGCCGGATGGCTCGCCTTCCGAGCGGTTGTTCCGCACCTCGTTCCCGGAAGGCCTGACCGCGCGCACCCCCGCGGCCATCCGCGCCTCTGGCCGGCGTCGAAGCGCCACCCGCTGCACCCCGCGACTGCCCAAGGCCGGAGGGGCTGAGACTTGCCGCCGCTCTCGCAAGGCCCGGCGCGACGCCGGGCGAAGCAGGGGCGGATTCTGGGCGCCACTGCTGCCGGCCACCTCGCCCGAAGCGAGGCCAGCCCGAGCGACGCTTCCCAAGCGGGTCCCGGTGATTACCGGAAATTGCTACGCGCAAGACGCAGGGGGCAGGGAAACCTCCCGCGGCTTTCGGGAAGGCCGGCTACATCTTCTCCTTGGTGCCGCGCGCGATCAGCCACCAGTTCACTGGAAACGTGGTGGCGAAGCCCAGCACCATCGCGATCTGCATCATGAACCAGTAGGCCCACTGAGTCGGATCCGACTCCGGAAAGATCCAGGCGTGGAAACCCATCCAGGCGAACATCCCGACCTCGTAGGCGATCAGCGACAGCGTATCGACCTTGATCGCCGCCCAGATCCCCTGCCGCAGGCCGAGCCCACGCATGGGTGCGATGGTGAAATACTGGAAGGCGACGCCGAACAGGTAGGCCAGCACGAAGGCGAAGAGAAACTTGCCGAGCAACTCGGATCCGAACAGCGTGAAGCCGATCGCGAAAACCAGCCAGTCGCCCAGGAAATCGCCAAGGGCGCAGCCGGCGCCGCAATGCGTTGCCCCGCCGAAGGCGAACTCGCCCATGCTCTTGCGATCCTTCGGCTTGCGGCCGATGAGCCAGTAGAAGGGAAGGCCCAGCGGACCCCAGTAGAGCGCCGTCAGTGGCCAGACCACTTCCATGATCCACATCTTCTGCCGGCGCCCCAGCACGAAGATGTCGAGCGCCACATAAAGGGCGCTCAGAATGGAGAGGCTGCAGTAGTAGAAGGCGAGGGTTTGTAGCCAATCGGGGGGCATGAAGATTCCTCTCGGACGATGCACGCTGCGCGGAGCGCATGGCCTGATCAGCCCCGCGGGCAGGCACGGGGCTGCCACGGCGGCCGGGTGCATCGCCGCCGGGGACTCCTTCTGCCATGGCCCGCGGCGCGGACGCTGCGCACCCGGACCTCCCCAACGCACCGCCATCGCCCGATGGAGCGGTCCCGCGCACCCCTGCGGAAGCCAGGATATGCGAAGCGGTTTCGTGGCAAGGCGGTAATGAACCTCAGCGGGACGTGAGTCCGCGGCAGGACCATCGCCGCAGAAGCGTCCGGGCAGAGCAACCCCGGCGGCAACACGGCGTCTATTCGGCAGCCTTTGAGGAAGGCGGGCGGGAGCGGTGCGCCGGCGCCGTGGCCGCTTCGCGACCCCGCAGGGGCATCTCATCCAGCCCTTCCGGCTGCCCGAGCGAACCTTGCGGACGCTTCTGTCGGCGAGGCATCGGCACAGCCCCCAAGCCAGAGGGAACAGCATGATGATCGCGGAACCCTGGCTGCTGGTCTTCTGCGCCTTTGGCCTGCTGGTTGCGCTCGGCACCACCTCCGGGCTGCTCAACACCCGCCTGAGTGTTTCGGAGCCGCTGGCCTGCGCGCTGGCCGGAATAGCGCTGGGGCCGGTCGGCCTCGGGCTGGTCCACCTCGATCCCGGCACAAGCGAGCAGGCCGCCACCATTCTGCGCGAGGCTGCGCGCGTTGCGCTGGCGCTCGCCGTCACGGCCGCCGCCATCCGGCTGCCCCAGGGCTGGCTGTCGGCGCACTGGCGGGGCCTGGCGGTTGCGCTGGGTCCGGGGATGCTGGGCATGTGGCTCGCCAGCACCGCCGTCACCAGCCTGACGCTGGGCCTGCCGGTGGTCACCTGCTTCCTGATCGGCGCCGCCGTCGCGCCCACTGATCCGGTGCTCTCGGCCCCTATCCTGAACGGGCGGCTGGCGCGCTGGGCCATGCCGCGGGAGTTGATCAACGCGCTGAATGCCGAGAGCGGGATGAATGACGGGCTCGCCTTGCCGCTGGTCATGCTGCCCATCCTGCTGCTCGGGCATGGGCCGGAGGACGCGGGACTGGAATGGGTGGTGCACGTGCTGCTCTGGGAGGTCGGCTGCGCCGCCACCGTCGGGGTCGTCGTCGGGTGGCTGGTGCGCAGCGGCCTGCTCTGGGCCGAGGCGCGCCCGGACGCGGACCGCGCCTCGCTGGTCACGGTGGCGCTCGCCCTTTCGCTGGCAACGCTGGCTGGCGTGCGGCTGCTGGGCGGTGACGGCATCCTGGCGGCCTTCGTCGCCGGCGCGGTGCTGAACAGCGGCATCCCCTCGGAGGAGATCGCGGAACGCCAGGAACGCTTCAACGAAGCTTTCGGCCGCTTCTTCGACCTGCCGGTGATGATCCTGTTCGGCGCCGTGATTCCATGGCAGGACTGGGCCGGGCTCGGCTGGCGCGGCATCGCCTTCGCGGTGGGTATCCTCCTGCTGCGCCGCCTGCCGGTCTGGCTGATGCTCCGACGCTTCATGCCCTGGACGCGGGCCCGCCCCGAGGCGCTGTTCGGTGGCTGGTTCGGGCCGATTGGCGCGGCCGCCCTGTTCTACGCCATGGAAATCCAGGACCGGACGGGGCTGCAGACGATCTGGCCGGTGGTCAGCCTGGCGGTGGGCGCCTCCATCCTGGCGCACGGGATCACGGGCACGGTGTTCACCCGCATGTTCGGCCACTGGCAGCGCCGCGCCTTCCAGGCGGAACCTGGCGAGTAGCAGCCGGCCTCGGCGGTGTTTTGATACCTCACGCGCCCATTATATATGCATGCAGGCGCCCAGCCTGTCGGGCCTCGTGGCCGTGGCGTCTGGCCTGCGGCACCGGAAGAAAGCGATGGAGTCGGTCACCGGAAGCATTCCCCCCAGGGCGGCCGTGCCCCTTGCACGGAGGGCGGCGCAGGCGGCCAAAGCCGCGGGCATGCTGCGCCTGGTGATCCTGCGCCTGCTGATCGCGGGGAGGGAAGCTGCGGCCGGTGCCCTTGTCGAGCGCGCGGGCCTGTCGCGGCAGGCGCGGTCGCAGCGCCTTGCCAGGCCGTGGGAGGATGGATTGGTGGCAACCCGTCGCACCGGCACCACCATCCGCTCCGGCATCGCCGACCCGCGCGTGGCCAGGATCATCGCGACCCTGCACGACGCCTTCTGCCTGCCGGCCCCTTGAGCCGGCCGCCGCGTCCGCCGGAACCGCCCGCCCTCGCGGCGGCCGCGCCCGCGCTGCACCGTGCCGGGCTGCTGCAAGCCGCCGCCGCGTTGCTCTGGGTGCCGCAGGCGGCGCTGCTGGCGCTGGCGGTTGCGCGCCTGGCCAGAGGGGAGGGAATGGCTGGCGTGCTGGTCCCGGCCGCCCTGCTCGGGTTGGCCGGGCTGCTGCGCGCCGCGCTCGACGCCATGGGTGGCCGGATGGCCTTCCGCGCCGCAAGGTCCGCGCTTGCCGGGCTGCGGCATGACGCGCTGAGAGCCCTGGCGGCGCGCTCGCCGCTGGACGCGGGAAGGCCGGCCTCCGGCCTTGCCGCGGCGGCGCTGGCCGAGCAGGCCGAGGCGGTGTTGCCCTACCTGCTGCGCTACCGGCCCGCACGCCTGCGCGCGGTTCTGGTGCCGCTCGTGCTGCTGCTCGCGGTGGTCACGCAATCCTGGATGGCGGCGCTGATCCTGCTCTTCGCCGCGCCGCTGATCCCGCTCTCCATGGCACTGGTCGGCCTGCGCGCGAAGGAGGCGAGCGAGGCGCAGATGCTGGAAGTCGGCGGCATGAACGCGCTGCTGCTCGACCGCCTGCGGGGCCTGCCCACCATTCGCGCCTTCGACGCCGTGGAAGCGACGGCCGGACGTCTGCGCGCGGCGGCGGAGGCGCTGCGCGGCCGCACCATGGCGGTGTTGCGCATCGCCTTCCTTTCTTCCGCCGCGCTGGAGCTGTTCTCGGCGCTCGGCGTGGCGATGGTGGCGGTCTATGTCGGCTTCCACCTGCTGGGCATGCTGCCCTTCGGCACCTGGAGCGGATGGCTCGGGCTCGGGCCGGCGCTTTTCGTGCTGCTGCTCGCGCCCGCCTTCTTCGATCCGCTGCGCGACCTCGCCGCCGCCTGGCACGACCGCGCGGCGGGCGAGGCGGCGCTGGAGGCGCTGGCCCGGCTGGCCGCGGCGCCCACACTGGCGCTGCCAGGAGCGGGCGTCGACCCGGATCCCTCCACCGCAGCCACGCCGCCGCTGGCGCTGGCCGTCTCGGCGCTGGTCTTCCGCCATGGCGCGGCGGCGCGTCCGGTCCTCGACGGCTTCGCCATGCAGGTCGCCGCGGGCGAGCGTGTGGCGCTGTTCGGACCGAGCGGCTGCGGCAAGTCCACCCTGCTGGCCTTGCTTGCCGGCCTGGCGCTGCCGGAAAGCGGAAGCATCGCGCTCGGAGAAGTGGCGCTGACGGCGGAGAGTGCCGCCGTGCTGCGCGGCAGGATCGCCTGGGTCGGCCAGCAGCCGCATGTCTTCGCCGCCTCCCTGCGCGACAATGTCCGGCTCGGCCGCGCCGGGCTGGACGCGGCGGCGCCTATCGCCCGCCTGCTGCCCGCGCACGACCCGGCGCGCCGGGTGGGAGAGGGCGGCCTCGGCCTGTCCGGTGGCGAGACCTTGCGCCTGGCGCTCGCCCGCGCCATCGCCGCTCCGACGGTGGGCGTGATCCTGGCCGACGAGCCGACCGCGCACCTGGACCGCGCCACCGCCGCCGACGCCACCGAGGCCCTGCTGGCCGCCGCCGCGGGACGGACCCTGGTGGTGGCAACGCACGACCCCGTGCTTGCCGCCCGCATGGACCGCATCGTCAGGATGCCGGCATGAGCCGGTGGCGCGGCTTGCTGGACGTGCTGCGCCTGTTTCTTTCGGGACGGCGCGGGCGGCTGTTCCTGGGTGCGGTGCTTGCCGCCGTGACGGTGCTGGCCGGGGTGGCGCTGCTCGGCCTTTCCGGCTGGTTCATCACGGGAACGGCGCTGGCCGGCGCGGGAGCCGCAATCGCGCATTCCTTCGATGTTTTCCGCCCTTCCGCCGGCATCCGCTTCCTGGCGCTGACGCGAACCGCCGCACGCTATGGCGAGCGCCTGGCGACGCATGATGCGACGCTGGCCCTGCTTGCCGCCCTGCGCGAGCGGCTGTTCCGCGGCTACGCCGGCTCCGGCGCGGGACGGAGCCTGCTGGCGCGTCCCTCCAGGTTGCTCTTCCGCCTGACCGCCGAGGTGGACGCACTGGACAACCTTTACCTGCGCGTGCTCGTGCCGGGCGTCGCGGCGCTGGTGACGGCCTTGGCAACCGGCTACGGCCTTGGCCTGCTGGATGGCCGGCTCGGCCTGGGGCTGCTGCTGGCGCTGCTCCTCCCGGGCCTTGGCCTGCCCATCGCCCTGGCACGGGCGGCGGAGCGCATGGCGCGCCGCCGGGCATCGGCGCTGGAAGCGCTGCGGGCGCGTGGCATCGACGTCGTCGCTGGTCAGGCTGACCTGCTGATGGCGGGGCGGCTCGGCGCGCAGGTGGCGGCGGCCATGGCTGCCGAGCAACGCCTTGCCAGGGCGGACGACGAACTGAACCGCATGGAGACGACCGCCACCGTCGGCTTCTCCGTGAGCGGAACGCTGATCCTGACCGCCGCGCTGGTCGCCGCCGCCGGGCTGGTCGAGGCAAGCACGATCTCCGTTCCGCAGGCGGCTCTGGTGCTGCTGGTGGCCATGGCGGCGCTGGAGCCCTTCGCGGCCTTGCGGCGCGGGGCGCTGGAACTCGGCCGCACGGCCTTGGCCGCGCGGCGGCTGGCGCCGGCGCTGGAAGGGGAGCGAAGGCCGCCGCGCGTCGACGTGCCGCCAGGCGGAAAGGCGCTCTGCCTTCGGGAGGTGACCTTTCGCCATCCCAGCGCCGCGGAACCGCTTTTCGCCGGGCTTTCCCTCGATGTGGCGTGTGGCGAGCGGGTGGCGCTCATTGGCCCGAGCGGCGCCGGCAAGTCCACGCTGCTGGCGCTGCTGCAGGGAGAGGCGGCGCCCCAGTCCGGCGAAGTGGCGGCCGCGCGCCGCGCCGTGCTCGGCCAGCGAACGGAACTGTTCCAGGACAACCTGCGGGGCAACCTGCTGCTGGCGAATCCGCAGGCCGACGACGCGCGGCTCTGGCGGGCCCTGGAGGAGGCGCAACTCGCCGAGGTCGTGCGCGCCCTTCCGCAGGGGCTCGACACGCCGCTGGGCGAGGGCGGCGCCGGGCTCTCCGGCGGCCAGCGCCGCCGCCTCGCCCTGGCACGGATGCTGCTGCGCGATGCCCCCTTGTGGCTGCTCGACGAACCCACGGAAGGGCTTGATGCTGCGAACGCGAAGGCGATCCTGACCTGGATCAAGGCGCGCCCGCGCGGCATCGCTATCTTCGCCGTCACGCATCTGCGGCGAGAGGCCGAGATCGCCGACCGCCTGCTCCGCCTGGAGGAGGGGCGGCTGGTGGCGGGATGGCGGCGCGGCGAGCCCGGCTTTGACGCGGCGCTTGCCGCGCTCCGCCCCGACTGACCCCAGCGCCGGCCGCGACGGGCCGACGCCATCCCGCGCGGCCCGGGCATTGGCTGGGGAGCCGGCTTCGGGCCGGCGAGGACCGGCATGGAATCCGACGTCGTCCCGCTGTCGCGGCGGCAATTCGCCATGACGGCGCTGCACCACCTTCTCTTCGTCCTCCTGATGCTCGGCCCGTCCGCCGTCATCGGCATTATGGAGAGGGTGGATGTCGTGACGGGCCGGGTGATCTGTCGGGATGTGACCAAGTTCTAAAGCACGTGGTCCGGCATCAACTTCGTGCTCGGCGTGGCCCCCGGCATCACCATGGAATTCAGGTTCGGCATGAACTGGAGGCACGACAGCGACCATGTCGGCGACATCTCCGGCGCCCCGCTGGCGCGGCGTTCGATGGCGTAGGCGGCCTCTTTCGGCCTGCTGCCCTCGCTTTTCGTCGCGATGCTGGTGATGGGTGGCGTCGCCTCACTTTCCTTCAAGCCGGAAGGCGCAATGGCGCAGCGGGCACGGGGCTATGGCTCGCTGGCCGCGCTGGCGATCATCCTGCTCGCCGCGCCGGTGCGGGGCTTCCTCGGTGTGCTTCTGGTTTTCCCCGGCCTCCCGCCGGACGCCGTCTTCGCCGTGCTCAATGCGCTCTGGTTCGACCTGCATGAGAGCGGGCCGGTCGAGTCGCCGCAGGACACGAACTGAAAAAGTCGGCGAGAGGGATTTCCACCAGACCCCCGTCGTCTCGTTGTCAGTTTGGCGCCGCGCATCCCGCCCGCGCGGGAAACCCGAAGAAAAAGGAAGGGATCGACCGTATACACTCGATGGGGGAACTCATTCCTGCGGGCATTCCCTATCGTGGCGGAACGACAGGCCCGCCGTAACGGCTCGCCGGCACCGGCACCCCCAGGTGTTCGCGCAGCGTGCGCCCGCTGTAATCCGTGCGGAAGAGACCACGCCGCTGCAGTTCCGGCGTCACCATCTCGGCGAACTCTTCCAGGCCGAGCGGCAGCACCGCCGGGCAGATGTTGAAGCCATCCGCCGCCTCCGCCTCAACCCAGGCCTCCATCTCGTCCACGATCTGCTTCGGTGTGCCGATCAGGATGCGCGAGCCGAAGCCGGCGGCGATGGTGGTGTAGAGCTGCCGGATGGTGAGATCGTCGCGTCGCGCCAGGGCCAGCAGGTTCTTGGCGATGCTGCGCACCTTGGGGTCGTTCGGCTCGGGCACCGGGCCATCGAGCGGATAGGCCGAGAGGTCGCCCATCTGGCCATAGAGATAGGAGAGGCCCAGCTCTGGCGCGACCAGCGCGTTCAGCAGGTCGTACTTCTCGCGCGCCTCGGCCTCGGTGCGGCCGATGAAAGGGGTGATCCCCGGCATGATCTTCATCCCCTCCGGCGCGCGGCCGTGGCGGGCGAGGCGGGCCTTCAGGTCGGCATAATAGGACTTTCCGGTCTCCAGGTCGTGCGGCACGGCATAGACCACCTCGGCGCTCTCGGCGGCGATCTCCATGCCGGCCTCGGAGGCGCCGGCCTGCACCAGCACCGGGCGGCCCTGCGGGCTGCGTGCGACGCTCAGCGGTCCCTTCACCTTGAAGTGCTTGCCCTGGTGGCTCAGCACATGCAGCTTGGCCGGGTCGAAGAAGACGCCGCTTTCCTTGTCATGCCGGAAGGCGTCGGCGTCCCAGGAATCCCACAGGCCCTTCACCACCTCGACGAATTCGGCGGCGCGCTCGTAGCGCGTGCCGTAGTCCAGGTGCTGGTCCCGGTTGAAGTTCTGCGCCTCGGCATCGGACCAGGAGGTGACGATGTTCCACCCCGCGCGCCCACCGCTGATGCGGTCCAGCGAGGCATATTTGCGGGCGATGTGGAAGGGCTCGTTGTAGGTGGTGGAGGCGGTGGCCACCAGGCCGATATGCGTCGTCGTCGCGGCGAGGGCGGAGAGCAGCGTCAGCGGCTCCAGCTCGGCGGTCTGCGCGGAGCGGCAGAGCGAGCCTGGCGGATCGTCCTTGGCGCGGATGCCGATGCCGTCGGCCAGGAACACCATGTCGAACTTCGCCGCCTCGGCGGTGCGCGCAACATGCAGGAAGTGGCTGAAGTCGGAGGCTGCGCCGGGATCGGCCGCCGGATGCCGCCAGGCCGCGGCATGGTAGCCGAGATAGCGCATCGACAGCCCGAGGCTGATGGGCTTGCGGGTGCTCATGCGGGTATCCTCACATCGCGGGCCACGCTGCCGTGCACGGTGCCGAGCAGCGCGCGGGTGTAGTCGTGCTGCGGAGCCTCGAAGACCTGCTCGGTCGGGCCGATCTCCAGCAGCTTGCCGAAATGCATCACGCCGATGCGGTGGCAGAGGAAGCGCGCCACATGCAGGTCGTGGGTGATGAAGATCATCGCGAGGTTGCTGCGCGCCTGAACCGCGCGCAGCAGGTTCAGGATCTGCGCGCGCACGGAAACGTCGAGCTTCGAGACCGCCTCGTCCGCCACGATCAGCTCCGGCTTCAGCGCCAGGGCGCGGCCGATGGCGGCGCGCTGCAACTGGCCGCCGGACATCTGGTGCGGGTAGCGCTCCGCGAAGGCGGCGGGCAGCCCAACCTCATCCAGGATCTGTGCGACGCGCTCCGGCAGTTCCGCCCGGGTGCAGAGCCGGTGCAGCTTCAGCGGCGTGGCGACGGCGGTGCCGATGGTCTGGCGTGGATTGAAGGAGGAGAGCGGGTCCTGGAACACCATCTGCATGGCGCGGCGGTGCGGCCGCAGCGCCGCCTCGGAGAGATGCGTCAGGTCCAGCCCGCGCAGCAGAATGCGGCCGCCGGCAGGCTCGTGGAGCCGCAGCACCGTCTTGCCCAGCGTCGTTTTGCCGCTGCCGGATTCACCCACCAGGCCAAGGATCTCGCCAGGCTGCACGGTGAGGCTGACACCATCCACCGCGCGCAACTCGCCGCCGGGGCGGTGCGGGTCGGCGAAGCGGACAAGCAGGTTCTCGACCTGCAGAAGGGGCTCAGGCATCGAGCAGGCACCGGATCTGGCGGCCAGGGCCGACCTCGCGCAACGGCTGCGGCGCCTCGCAGCCATCCTGCGCCCAGGTGCAGCGCGGCCGGAACACGCAGCCCGAGGGACGCGCGCCCGGTGCCGGCAACTGCCCGGGAATTTCCGCCAGTTGCTCGGCCCGCGCAGCAAGGGCGTTGGCGGTGGCGATCAGGCCACGGGTGTAGGGGTGGCGCGGCGCGGCCAGCACCTCCGCCGCCGGGCCGCTCTCCACGATGTCCCCAGCATACATCACCGCCAGCCGGTCGCTGATCTGGGCGGCGATGCCGATGTCGTGGGTGATGAAGATGAAGGCCGCCGAGAGCCGCTTCCGGAGGTCGGCGAAGAGCGCCAGGATCTGCTGTTCGACGATGTTGTCGAGATTGGTGGTGGGCTCGTCGGCGACGATCAGGCCCGGCTCCAGCGCCACCACCATGGCGATGAGTGCGCGTTGCAGCATGCCGCCGGAAAGCTGGTGTGGGTAGCGTTCCAGCACCGCCTCCGGCCGGGGAATGCCGACATCCGCCAGCAGCGCCTTGGCGCGCGGCCGCCATGGACCTTTGGCGCCGAGCCGGTCCAGCGCGGTGCGCAGGTGCCATCCGATGCTCTTGGCCGGGTTGAAGGAGCCAACCGGGTCCTGGAACACCATGGCCATTTCCCGCCCGCGATAAGGGCGGAACTCCCGGTCCGGCAGGCTGGCAAGGTCGCGGCCGCGCCAGACCAGAACGTCAGCCTCCGCCTTCAGCCCCTCGGGGAGGAGGCGCAGCAGCGCGAGGCAGGTCACCGTCTTGCCCGAGCCCGATTCACCGATGATGCCGAGCGTCTCGCCGGGCCGCAGCGTCAGGTCGACGCCGCGCACCACCTCCAGCGGCCCCGCCTGGACGCGGAGGTTGCGCACCTCCAGCAGCGGCGCACTCATGGGCCCGCCGCCTTGCGCAGGCGGGGGTCCGTCAGGTCGCGCAGTCCGTCGCCCAGCAGGTTGAGGCCGAGCAGCGCCACGGAGACGACCAGGCCCGTCAGCGTCAGCACCCAGGGTGCGCGCTGGAAGTACTCGCGCCCGTCGGCGAGGATGGTGCCGAGCGAAGGCGTCGGCGGCTGCACGCCCAGGCCAAGAAATGACAGCCCCGCCTCCATGACGATGCCGAAGGCGATGCCGATGCTGGCCTGCACCAGCAGGGTGGAAAGGATATTGGGCAGGATCTCGAAGGGCAGGATGCGCGCAGGGCGCTGACCCATCAGCCGCGCCGCCTGCACGAAAGGTTCCGGCAGCAGCGCGCGCGTCAGATTGCGGGAGAGGCGGGCGAAAATCGGCAGGTAGGTCAGGGCGATGGCGATGATGACGTTCTGCACGCCGAAGCCGAGCACCACCATCATGAACAGCGCCAGCACAAAGCTTGGGAAGGCGAAGAGCAGGTCGCAGCCCGCCATCAGGATGGCCTCGTAGGTGCCGCCCCGCCAGGCGGCGCTCATCCCCAGGGCAACGCCCAGCGCGGCGCCGGCCAGCACGCCGCAGGTGCTGATGAGCAGGGAGACCTGCCCGCCGCTGAGCACGCGGGAGAGCACGTCCCGCCCGAAGGAGTCGGTG
This sequence comes from Teichococcus coralli, assembly GCF_009829925.1. GTDB lineage: Bacteria > Pseudomonadota > Alphaproteobacteria > Acetobacterales > Acetobacteraceae > Pseudoroseomonas > Pseudoroseomonas coralli. The sequence goes on along the minus strand of NZ_SNVJ01000002.1, from coordinate 367,964 downwards.
CCCAGCCAGTGGATGGCGTCGGGAGGCGTGAGAACATTGATGAAATCCATCTCCTCCGGCGCGAAGGGCGTCAGCCAGGGGCCGGCCAGGATGCCGAAGAGCACCAGCAGGGTGATCAGCAGCCCGGTCAGCAGGGTGCGGCTGCGCAGGGCGGAGCGGAGCAGCCCGCCCATCAGGCGCGCGCCTTGGGATCGAGGCGCATGCAGAGGAAGTCCACGAAGAGGTTGGTCAGCAGCACGATGACGAGGAAGGTGAGGGCGCAGGCCTGGATCACCGGGTAGTCGCGCCCGAAGGCGGCATCCACCATCAGCGAGCCGAGGCCGGGAATGCCGAAGACGCGCTCGATCACCACCACGCCACCAAGCAGGTAGCGCACCTGCAGGCCGATGATGGTGACGTAGGGGATCAGCGCGTTGCGCAGGATGGTGTGCAGGAAGACGAACGGGCCGGAATGCCCCAGCGAGCGCGCCACCTGCACGTAGGGCCGGTGCATCACCTCCAGCAGCGAGGCGCGCAGCACCCGGGAGAACACCGCCGCCATGGGCGCCGCGATGGCCAGCGCCGGCAGGAAGCCGGAAAGCAGCGCGCCGGGAAGGGATTCCGCCGGCGCGGTGAAGCCGTAGGAAGGAAAAAGCGGGAAGTTCAGCGCCAGAAAGAAGACCAGCACATAGCCCAGCCAGAAATCCGGCATGGAAACACCGAGCACCGCGAAGGAGGTCATCACCGTATCCGCCGCCTTGCCGCGCTGCAGGGCCGCGACGGTGCCGACCACCAACGAGATCGCCGCCGCCAGGACCAGCGCGTAGAGGCCGACGAAGGCTGTCACCGGCAAGCGGCTGGCGATCAGCTCGCCCACCGGCACGCCGCCCGCCAGGGTCAGCGAGCGGCCGAAGTCGCCCTGCACCGCGCCGGTGATCCAGGCCAGGAACTGCACGGGCAACGGCTTGTCCAGGCCGTGCGTGTGGCGGAAGGCCTCGACCAGTTCGGGGCGCGCGTTCTCGCCCAGCGCGGCGAGCGCCGGGTCGCCGGGCGTCGCCTTCATGGCGAAGAACACCGCCAGCGCCCCTGCCAGGACGGTCAGCAGCAGAATGCCGGCGCGGCGGAGCGCCCTGCGCAGGGCTGGTGATGACAAGGCGGCTTATCCGAGCGTGACCGACCCGAACTGGTCGCCGTAGTTGGAATAGGGAAGCTGCGTGAAGCCGCTCACGTTGGCGGCCAGCAGGTTATGGACGTTGGAGCAGAACAGCGGGACCACCGGCATGTCCTCGATCCAGAGGTTCTCGCTCTCGCGGTACAGCGCGCCGCGCCTGGCCGGGTCCAGCTCGCGCCGGGCCTTCACCAGCAGCTCGTCGAGCTTCGGGTTGCTGTAGCCGGCGAAGTTGCGCCAGCCCTCGCTGTGCAGCAGGTCGTAGGAATACTCGTCCGGGTCGATCATGCCGAGCCAGCCCCAGGTGCCGGCCTGGTAGTCACCGCTGCGGATGCGGGAGAACACCGTGTTCGCCTCGTTGACCTCGACGGTGAGCTGGGTGCCGAGCACCTGGTTCACCTGCGCCGCCACCACCTCGCCAATGCGCTTCCACCAGCCGGAGCCCCAGGTCAGGATGGTGCCCTTGGTGCCCGGCCCGTACTTGGATTTCGCCAGCTCCTCCTTGGCACGCTGCGCGTTGAAGCTGGAGAGCGGCTTCGGCGCGGGGTCGTAGGAGGCGGTGAGGGAGGGGGGAATGAGACCCGGCGTCGCCACGCCCTCGCCAAACAGGACGATGCGCACCAGCACGTCACGGTTAATGGCGAGCGAGACGGCGCGGCGGAAATGCACGTCGTCGAAGGGTGGCTTGCGGTTGTTCAACGTCAGGAAGCGGGTGTTCAGTCCCGGCTGCTTCAGGACCTTCACCTCGGGCCGCTTCTCCAGGTTCGGGATGTCGGCGAAAGGTGCGGTGCTGGTCAGGTCCACCTGCTTGCCAAGCAGGGCGGTGACGCCGCTGGTTTCCTCGGCGATCAGCGGGATCTCCACCTCCGGGATGCGGCCCTCGCGGCCATCGAAGGAGCCCGCGAACGCGGTGAGCTTCAACGCCTGGTTCGGTTGCCAGTCGCGCAGCATATAGGCGCCGGTTCCAACCGGCTTGCGGCCGAAGCCTTCCGGATTGGCGCTGAAGGCGGCGCGCGACAGGATCTGCGTGCCGGTGCGGGCGTTGCTCAGAAAGGTCAGCAATGGCGCGAAGGGTGCCTTTGTGCGCAGCCGCACCGTCAGCGGGTCCGGCAGCTCGATGCTGTCGATCGCGGAGACCTTGCTGCGGTTGGGCGACTGGGTGCTCTCGTCCATCAGGCGTTCGAGCGTGAACTTCACGTCGTCGGCGGTCAGGGTGCTGCCATCGTGGAACCTGACGCCCTGGCGCAGGCGGAACTCCAGCGCACCGTCTTCGCCGACCTTGAAGCTTTCGGCGAGGTCCGGCACCGGGCGCATCTGCGCGTCCAGCTTCAGCAGCCCGTTGTAAAGCGCCCAGATGACGTAGAACTCGGGGATCAGGGCGGCCTTGGCCGGATCAAGCGTGTTGATGACGCCGTAGCCGGTGATTGCGGCCCGCAGGGTGGCGGGGGCGGCCAGCGCCGCGCCGTGTGGCCAGCCAAGGCTCGCGGCGGCGCCGAAGCCTGCGCCGGCCGCCAGGATGCCGCGCCGGGAAAATCCGGCGCCACGCGATGACCCGATCATGTGAAGCCCCTGCCAGATTGTTCGTGTTTCGGATTTCAGTATACATCGTGAAATGCAATCTGGTGCAAGCATCGAAGTTCGGGCAAATTCTGCCCCAGGGTTGGGGATGCCTGCGCTTTGATGCCTCGCTGCCTGCAATTTCAGCATACCGAACGGCTTGCCGGCCATGGCTGACGACATCTTCTCCCGGCCTGAGGCGATACCCGCCCGCGGGCCTGATCTTTATGCGGGAATGAAGGCCGAGATCACCTCGCTCCGCTTCCCGCCGGGGACCCAGTTGCAGGAGGTGGCCCTGGGCCAACGCTTCGGGGTCAGCCGCACGCCGGTCCGCGAGGCATTGCAGCGGCTGCTGCGCGACGGGCTGGTGGAGCGCTTCGGCCGCTTCTACCGTGTTATCCGATTGACGGAGACCGAGGTGCGCGAGCTGTGCGAGCTCCGCGAGGCTCTGGAATGCATGGCTGTGGAACTTGCGGTCGTCCGCCAGCCAGGCTGCACCGGTAGGCTATCGGCGCTGATCGCCGCGCAGGAAGCGGCGCTCGGGCGCGAGGATTTCGACGCCTTCAACGACCTCGACGGCGAGTTCCATCTGCGCATCGGCCAGGCTGCCGGCAACACGGCGCTGCTGCGGCAGGTCGAGACCCTGCGCGACAAGGCCTGCCTGGTGCGCGGCATGGAGCAGCGCCGCCCGCACTGGACCGGGCGCGTCATCGCCGAGCACCGGCGCATCGTCAACGCCATGGAACGCCGCGACGCCGCCATCGCCGCCGCCGAGATGCGCTACCACATCCGCAGCGTCATCGCGCTGCGGCCGCCCGCCTGACGAAAGGGACACGCCCCGCATGACCTCGCCCCATCCCGCGGCACCGGAGGCCGCCGATGTCGCCATCGTGGGCGGCGGCATCGTCGGCTGCGCCACGGCGCTGGAACTGGCGCGCCAGGGCTTGCGCGTCGCGCTGTTCGAGCGGGGGGAGCCCGGGCGGGAGCAGTCCTCCCGCGCCTGGGGCTTCGTGCGCCAACAGGGCCGCCACCCGGCCGAGCTCCCGCTGGCGGCGGAGGCCAATGCGCTCTGGCAGGAGCTGACGGCGCAATACGGTGCCGCCGCCACCGGCTTCGAGACGGGCGGCATCCTGACTCCCGCCGAAACGGCCGAAGACGAGGCGCGGATCGTCGCCGCGCACCACGATGCCAGCGGCTTCGGCCTTCGCACGCGCATTCTCTCCGCCGCGGCATTGCGTGAGAAGCTGCCGCAGCTCGCCGGCTCCTGGCGCGGTGCCTTGCTGACCGACGGCGACGGCTATGCCGAGCCTGCCCTGGCCACCGGAACCATCGCCGCCGCCGCGCGCGAGGCGGGCGTGCGCTTCCACAGCCACGCACCTGTGCTGGATGTCAGCCTGCGAGCCGGCGCCGTGGAAGGCGTCGTGACGGCCGCGGGGCTGCACCCGGCCGGTGTGGTGGTGCTGGCCAACGGCGTTGGTGCCGCTTCCCTGGCGCGGCGCCTCGGCTTGGGCATGCCGGTGCAGGTGGTGCGCTCCACCGTGGCGCGCACCGTGGCGGCGGCGCCTTTCACGCGGCTGGCCATGTGGGGGCCGAAGGTGGCCTACCGGCCGCGGCCGGATGGCAGCTTCGTCATCGGCAACGGCTATCGCGGGGTCGGCGGCGATTACGACATCACTCCCAACTCCGTCCGCCACATCATGCACTTCCTTCCGGCCTACCGGCGCAACTGGCGCCTGCTGCGGCTGAGCCTGGGGCGGGAGTTCACGGCGCAGCTGCGCGCCACCGGCAGCGCCGCCGCGCCGGAACCGCCGCCGAACCGCCGCAAGGTGGCGCACAACCTCGCGGCCTTTCGCGCGCTTTTTCCCCATCTCGGCGCTCTGCCGCTGGACACCGCGTGGGCGGGGCGCATCGACCTGACGCCCGACGTCATCCCGATCATGGACCGGCCCTGGCCGGAGCGCGACCTCTACATCGCGGCCGGGTTTTCCGGCCACGGCTTCGCCCTGGCTCCGTCGGTGGGCAGGCAGATGGCCGGCTGGATCACGCGGGGACGTCCTGCCCTCGACCTTTCGCCCTTCCGCCTTTCGCGGTTCACGGATGGCGGCGCCACCTACGCAAGGCATTCTCTCTAAGCGCGGGGAAGCGAGGTCCCAGGCCTCCCCTCCTCCTGCCAGTTTTCCAACCGCCCGCCCGCGAGGCGTCGAAGGGCCGGTCGCACCAAGGCGGATCTGGCGCCTGGTGACCCTGGCGGCGCCGCCGTCAGGCATCGCCGACCAGCCGCATCCCCGAGGTCCTGGCGGAGAAAGGTCAGATGGACCCGGAGGGCGCGGTTGTGGCGCGGCGCGAGGCGGCGACGCTGAAGGCGCGGCTCCGTGCCGCCGCCGCGATGGGGGAGGGCGCGCGCTTCAACTGGCTGGCGGCGCCGGGTGCCGGCCCTTCGCCTTCGACATTCTCGCCACCTCCGCATGGGCCGAGGCGCGTGGCCTACCGCTGGAGGCGGTGGGGACGGCGGTGGCCAGCGCTCATCGTCGTGCTGGAGATCGCCCACCTCTTCGGCATACGATATCGGCCCATCACCTCGCGGGCCTGGCGGGGAGTGCTCGGCACCCGCGCGGTGCTGATCGGGGCAGGCACCCTTGTCGTGCTGCAGCTCGCCTTCACCGGCCCGCGGGCGCTGCAGACACGGTTTTCCATGCGGCCGCTCAACCCGCCGGCCGATGGCCTGCCCTTCCTGGCGAGCGGCGCCCTGCTGCCGGTGCTGCTGGAAGCCGAGACGCACCGCCGGCGGCGGCTCGCCCCGCGCCGGCGGTGAAACGCAACCGGAGCCGAGGGAGAGACCCGCGTGGATGTCGCCGTCTTCAGCACCAAGCCCTATGACCGCCGCTTTCTCGACGCCGCCAATGCCGCCGGTGGCGGGAAGCACCGCCTGACCTATCTGGAGGCGCGGCTCGCGCCTGACACGGCGGTGCTGGCGCGCGGCGCCCGTGCGGTCTGCGCCTTTGTCAACGACCGGGCGGACGCGGCGGCGCTGGAGGCCTTCGCGGGCATGGGCGTGCGGCTGCTGGCGCTGCGCTCGGCGGGCTTCAACCACGTGGACCTCGCCGCGGCGCGGCGCCTCGGCGTCACGGTGGCGCGCGTGCCGGCCTATTCGCCCGAGGCGGTGGCGGAGCACACGGCGGCGATGATCCTCGCGCTCAACCGCAGCATCCACCGCGCCTACAACCGCGTGCGCGAAGGCAATTTCGCGCTCGACGGGCTGCTCGGCTTCGGCCTGAAGGGCCGCACCGTCGGCATCGTCGGCACCGGGCGCATCGGCGTGGCGGTGGCGCAGACCATGCTCGGCTTCGGCTGCCGCGTGATCGCCCAGGATCCTTATCCCGACGCCGCGGTGGAGGCCCTGGGCGTCACCTACACCGGCATTCCCGAACTGCTCGCCGCCTCCGACATCATCACGCTGCACTGCCCGCTGACGCCGGAGACGCACCACCTGATCGATGCCGACGCGGTGCGGCGCATGCGGCGCGGCGTCATGCTGATCAACACCAGCCGCGGCGCCATCGTGGATACGCGCGCGGTCATCGCCGGGCTCAAGCTCGGCCAGATCGGCTATCTCGGCCTCGACGTCTACGAGGAGGAGGCCGACCTGTTCTTCCAGGACCTTTCCGGCAAGGTGATCCAGGACGACATTTTCGCCCGCCTTCTCACCTTTCCCAACGTGCTCGTCACCGCGCACCAGGCCTTCTTCACCGCCGAGGCGCTGACCGCCATCGCGGAGACCACCCTGGCCAACATCACCGCCTTCGAGGAAGCCGGACGCGCGCTGCACGAGGTCTCCACCGAGAAGCTGGCATGAACATGCGCGGCCGGGCCCTCCTCGTGGCCCTGGCGCTGCTGTTGCCCGGACCGCTGCCACGCTCCATCGCCGCCGAGCCCGCGCGCACCGCGCTGCTGCTGTCGGTGGAAGGCGGCATCGGCCCCGGCGTCGCGGGCTACGTCGAAGCCGGGCTGGCGCGGGCGGCCGGGGAGGGGACGGCGCTGGTGGTGCTGCGCCTGGACACGCCGGGCGGGCTGGATGCCGCCATGCGCCGGATCGTGCAGGCGATGCTGGCCTCGCCCGTGCCGGTTGCCGCCTGGGTGGCGCCGCGTGGCGCGCGGGCGGCCAGCGCCGGGCTGCTCATCCTTTCGGCGGCGCAGGTCGCCGCCATGGCGCCGGGCACCGCGACGGGCGCGGCCACCCCGGTCCTGCTGGGCGGCGGACAGGAAGGCGACCGAGACCCGATGCGGGCCAAGCGCGTCAACGACGCCGCCGCCTATGCCCGCGGCCTCGCCGAGTACCACGGCCGCAACCCGGACTGGCTGGAGAAGGCGGTGCGCGAGGCGGCCAGCGTCCCGGCCGAGGAAGCCGTGCGGCTCGGCGTCGCCGACTTCGTTGCCGCCGACCTTCCGGCCCTGCTCGCCACGATGGAGGGGCGGCGCGTGCGGATGCCGTCGGGGCCGCTGGTGCTGGAAACCTCCGGCCTCGCCGTGGAGCGCCTCGATCCCGGCTGGCGCGACCGGCTGCTGACGGCGATTTCCGACCCCAACATCGCCTATCTGCTGCTGATGATCGGCCTTGGCGGGCTGATCCTGGAAGTGGCCGCGCCCGGCTTCGGCCTGGGCGGGGTCGTCGGCGGCATCGCCCTGCTCCTGGGCCTCTTCGCACTCAACCTGCTGCCCGTGGACCTCACCGGCCTGGCGCTGATGGCCCTGGGGGCAGCCATGCTGGTGGCCGAGGCCTTCATTCCCGCCTTCGGCCTGCTCGGCTTCGGCGGCCTGGCCGCGCTGGTGCTTGGCGCCGTCATCGCCTTTGATTTCGGCACGCCGGGCTTCGCACTCTCGCCCGTGGTGGTGGTTTCTTCCGCCGCCCTGCTTGCGCTGCTGCTGGCCGCCACGATGTGGTCGGTGTTGCGCGCCCGCCGGCGGGCGGTGCGAACGGGTGCGCAGGGAATGATCGGCGCGGCCGGCCGCGTGCTGGAGTGGTCCGGCCGGAGCGGCACCGTGCTGGTCCATGGCGAGCGCTGGTCGGCCAGCGCCCCGGCGGCGCTGGCGCCGGGTCAGCCGGTGCGGGTGATGGCACGCCAGGGCCTGCGGCTCACGGTGGCGGCGGACGCCGCCGAACAGGAAGGAAAGACCCCATGATCGGCGACGCGGCGAATTTTGCGCCCTATCTCATGCTGTTCCTGCTCGTGCTGGCGCTGCTCTGGGCGGGCATCCGCGTGCTGCGGGAGTACGAGCGCGGCGTGATCTTCACGCTCGGCCGCTTCTCCGGCGTGCGGGGGCCGGGGCTGATTCTGCTGATCCCCGTCGTGCAGCAGATGCAGCGCGTGGATCTCCGCACCGTGGTGATGGACGTTCCCAGCCAGGACGTCATCTCGCGCGACAACGTCTCGGTGAAGGTCAATGCGGTGGTCTATTTCCGCGTGGTGGACGCCGACCGCTCGATCATCGAGGTGGACGACTACATGGCGGCGACAAGCCAGCTCGCCCAGACCACGCTGCGCTCGGTCCTTGGCAAGCACGACCTCGATGAGATGCTGGCCGAGCGCGACAAGCTGAACCGCGACATCCAGGAGATTCTCGACACCCAGACCGATGCCTGGGGCATCAAGGTCGGCAACGTCGAGATCAAGCACGTGGACATCGACGAGAGCATGGTGCGCGCCATTGCCCGCCAGGCCGAAGCCGAGCGCAACCGGCGCGGGCGCATCATCGATGCCGAGGGCGAGCTGCAGGCGGCGGAGAAGCTGGTGCAGGCGGCGCGCACCCTCGCCGCCGTGCCGGAGGCGATGCAGTTGCGCTATCTCTCGACGCTGCAGGGCATCGCGGGCGAGCGGAACTCGACGGTGGTGTTTCCGGTCCCTCTGGAACTGCTGCGAGGCCTGGGCAGCCTGGTCTCGGCTGCCCAGCCGGGCGCCGCCGGGGCTGGCAGGCGCGCCGCGCAACCGGACGCATGATGCGTCCAGAGAGGTGATGGCCGGCGGGCGGGTGGCTTTGATGCAGATCAAACCCCCGCCATCGCTCCCGTGCTGCATTCCGCCCGAAATGGTCAAAGCGGAAGGAAACGCGCGATGGCGCCTGCCCGGACAGATCCTCATCGCAACAGCCTTCCGTTGGAGCGCGATGCCGCCACCCGGCTCCAGCATGAGCTGCGGCAGGGGCTTGTTCAGCGGCTCGGATGCCGTACGGGTCCGCAGGAGAACCGGTGTGGCCCCGTTTCCCGGCAGGGGCGGGAGGAGGCCCATCGGCTCGGCCGATGAGCCTGACCCGGTCATTCCGGCAGGGATGTCCATCGGCGGCTGCGCTGGCAGGGGCAGGGCTGCGGCCGCTTTTCGTCACGCCAGGCCGCTTTCGAGATGCCGGCCCTCGAAGACGGGCGCATCTGCCTGCATCGAATCGCTCGGCATCCGGGATGTTCCGCAGGCCGGCGCGGAGAATGCCTCGCGCGGGGGAGATGGCGCTCCGCCCGGGCGGCGATGGCCGTCCTGAACCCGGCGACCCGCCCAGGGGAGAAGAGGCAGGCCTCAATCCATCCAGAGGCCGCGGCTGCGGTGCCAGTGCTCGACCGATTCCTCGGGGTACTCGCCGAAGCGGGCATCCTTCGGGCCGAACTGCGGCTCCACCCAGGGAGCCTTGGAGTTCAGCATCAGGTGCACCGAGCTGGGCGGCTCCGGCAGGGCGGAATCGATCGCCGAGGCGAAGGGATGCACCAGGTCCGGCCACTGCGCGTCATACATCCAGAGCGCGCTGGCGCATTCCGGGCAGAAGTGCCGCTCGCCGCCGCTGGTCTCGCAGTGGCCGCCCTCGTCGCAGATGCGGGCATGGTAGACGGCGGTCTTGCCCTTCACCTTCAGGGTGCCGGCATCGCCCATGATGTTGATGGCGTAGCCGCCTCCGCCCGCCGTCTTGCGGCAGATGCTGCAGTAGCAGCGCTGATAGGGATAGGGAGAGTAGCTCGCCACCGTGAAGCGGACGGCGCCACAGTGGCAGGAGCCTTCCAGGAGCATGGGCATGGGCGGATTTCCTCCTTCCTCGGGCGCGGGCTGGCGGTGCAACGCCGGCGACATGGCCGGGTTCCGCTCGCCAGGGCCCTCAAGATCACGCTGGCCTCTTGCCCAAGGATCGGGGCATCCGTATTCCTTTGGACGGAACGATATGCCGCAGCAGGGGACCCCCGATGGCCGAGGCGACTCATGAGATCGATTTCGTGGAAGTGAAGGCCGATGACATCCTGGCCGAGCGCGCGCGGGGCTGGGACCAGTTCACCACGGCCGCCAAGTGGGGCATCGGCGCCATCATCGTGCTGCTGCTGGCGATCTATCTCTTCTGGGGCTGAACCGCCCCGCACCGCCGCGAGCCCGCGGGCCGGCATGAAAAAAGGCGGCCCCGTCCGGGGCCGCCTGTTGCGTGCTTGAGGCGGCATGAGCCTCCCCGCACGCGCTCCTCAGCCGACGATCTCGGTGCCGGAGAAAAAGAAGGCGATCTCGGTCGCCGCGTTCTCGGCGCTGTCCGAGCCGTGCACGCTGTTGGCCTCGATGCTCTCGGCGAACTCCTTGCGGATGGTGCCCTCGGCCGCGTTGGCCGGGTTGGTGGCGCCCATGATCTCGCGGTTCTTGGCCACCGCGTTCTCGCCCTCGAGCACCTGCACAACCACCGGGCCGGAGGTCATGAAGCTGACCAGGTCCTTGTAGAACGGGCGCTCCTTGTGCACCGCGTAGAAGGCGCCGGCCTGCGCCTCGGAGAGCTGCAGGCGCTTCTGGGCGACGATGCGCAGGCCCTGCTCCTCGAACTTGGCGTTGATCTTGCCGGTCAGGTTTCGGCGGGTGGCATCCGGCTTCAGGATGGAGAGGGTGCGCTCAATGGCCATGGGGGCTTTCCTTCGCGATGCGGGCAGACGCGCGCCGGATAGGCGGGGATGCGCCGCAGCGCAAGGGGGAACGCGGCCCGCAACCCCGCTCCGGCCCACGCTTTAACCGGCCACCTCCGCCCCCGCCGGGCGGGGAGCTGGAGGGGAGCGCCGGATGTCGCGCAGAACGGTTTCGGTGGTGGTCCTGGCGGTGTTGCTGGTGCTGCTGTTCTGGCAATTGCCCGAGGTGCCGCTGCTGGTTTTCGCGGCGGCGCTGATCGGGGTCTTTCTTTATTCCGGGAGCAGCCTGCTCCGGCGCGTGGCGCCGGTGCCGCATGCCGTGGGCGTGCTGGTGTTCATCCTGCTGCTGCTGCTCGCCGCCGCCGCCTTCGCCTTTCTGGCCGCGGAACCGCTGGCCGAGCAGTTCAACGAGCTTTGGCAGCAGGTACCCCAGGCCCTGGGAAGCCTGACCGAGCGCCTGTCCCGGTATTCCTGGGGCCAGGAGATCCTTCGGCGGTTCCAGCCGCAGAACCTCTCCCTGCCCGCAGGCACCGGCACCTCCACGGCCTTTACCGCCATCAACACGACCTTCGGCATCCTCGGCAATGCGGTGCTGGTGTTGTTCCTGGGCGTCTATTTCGCCGTGGACCCCGGGCTATACCGGCGCGGCATCGAGCTGATGGTGGCGCCCTCCCTGCGGCCAAAGGCGCATAACGTCGCCGTCGAGGCCGCGCACACGCTGCGCGGCTGGCTTGGCGCGCAGCTTATCTCGATGACGGCGGTCGGGTTGCTGACGGCGCTTGGCCTCTGGATCATTGGCATCCCGCTGGCACTGGTGCTGGGCGTCATCGCCGGGCTGCTGGCCTTCATTCCCACCATCGGGCCGGTGATGTCGGCTGTGCCGGGGCTGCTGGTCGGGCTGTCGGAAGGCCTGTCGGGCGTGCTGCTCGTGGCGGGCGTCTACCTCGTGGTGCAGACCGTGGAGAGCTACCTGCTCACGCCCTATGTCCAGCGGCGGAGCGTCGACCTGCCGCAGGCGGTCACCATCATTGCGCTGGTCGGCTTCGGGCTGCTCTACGGCTTTCTCGGCATGATGCTCGCCACCCCCCTGGCAGCGGTGCTGCTGATGCTCGTCAACCGCCTCTATGTGGACGACTATCTCGAACGCGAGACCGCCGAGGAATGGCGGCTGCCCGTCAGCAAGTCCTGAGCGGCGGGAGCGGGCGGCGGCGGCCGGCTTGCTGGGAGCATGGCGGCGGACCTGGTGCGCCCCTGGCTGGGGTCTTCCACCGCAACATTCCCGCAAGGCGCATGGCCCCACGCAGAAGCCGCACCGGTGGGCGCCGCGTCTGCGAGATCAGAGGAACCAGGAAGTAGGAATTCAGAGGCAGCCAAGGAGAGAAACCAAAAATTACAATCCATGGTTGCAGTACAAATTTTTGCTTCAATGTCTATTTTACTTAAACTTTGCTCGGATATCGAATGACGGCCTGCCTAGAATGGTGCAGCCAGCGCTTGGGCGGAAGGCACCCGTTTGGGCTGCCCCAGGGTTGAGGGTGTGAGCAAAAGGACCGCCCTAAGCGTCGCAGATGGCTGTTGCGAAGCGAAGGATCGTGCCATGCAAGCCACTACGCCTTTGGGAACATTGATCGACGTCCCGGAATCAGACGAGGATGACGCCGCGGTCTTCAATGCTGCCGACATCGCCGGTGCTGTGCAGCACTACAAGCGCGAAGGCTACGTGGTCATTCGCGGCCTGCTGACGCCTGACCTCTGCGACAGGGTCCGCCAAGGCTACCGGGACGAGGTGCGCCCGTCCAAAACACCGATCCTCCGCCAGAAAAACATGCGCTACGAGCGGAACCGCTTTGACGAAGACGGTTTTCTCGCCAATCCGATCTTCAATGCGCAGGACCTCGAGAGCCGGCGCTTCGGGAGCTTCAAAACGGCCGCGCTGGACGCCGTGACCAACCCCGGCGTCGCGGCGCTCACCGCCGCCCTGCTGGGAACCCCGCGCACCAAGGTCATCCAGACCATGTTCTTCGAGGCGCCTGCGGGCACCTGGGCTCATCAGGACAGCTATTACCAGGATAGCGGTGCCGGCATCGGCCGCTGCACGGCGGGATGGTTCGCGCTGGAGGACATCGATGCGGGGGCGGGGCGGTTCTATGTCTGCCCGCGCAGCCACAGGCTGATGCCGCTGCTGCGGAACGCAGGAGAGCTTGATTTCGCCACCGGGCACCAGCGCTACCAGCGTGCGGTGCTGGAAGCCATCAGGCGGTACGAGCTCCGCTGGCATGCGCCCTGCCTGCGCAAGGGCGACGTGATCTTCTGGTCCTCCCTGACGGTGCATGGAAGCCTGGGCGCCGAGCGGCGAGGCGTTTCCCGCACCTCGCTCACGGCGCACTTCCTGCCGGAGGCGGATGAGATGCTGCAGTTCCACACCCGCATCCGGCCGCAGAAGCTGCTGCCGCACAACGGGATGGCCGTGGCGCGCCTGCACGATCAGGACGAGTGGCGGAACCGGATGGTGCGGCTGGCCGCCTCCAGCGCGCCGCGCGCCTATGCCGTGGTCCGGAAGACCGCCATGCGCGCGCTTTTTGCGGTGGGAAAGATGCGCAAGGGGCAGCACGCCGCGCCGATCCTGCCTCCCGACGCCATCGCCTGACGGAGCGGCGAGCGTCCAGCAGGGCTGGCGGGATGGACTGGGGCCGGCCTCCGCCCGCCACGCTGGCGCCTTCATCTGGAGGCCGCCCGCGCCTCGGCACGGGGTTCCGCCTCCATGCGCCGCTCTCCTCCGCCGGATCCCGCTGCGGCGAGGCCTTCCGCTCTGCCTGAGGCTGGCCGCCGCGGGGCTCGCCTCGGGCTGGCGCCTCAGCGCAGGATGTAGTTGGTGGTGAAGGTCAGCGTCGTGCTGTTCTGCTGCTCCACCATCTCCGGCGGGAAGGCGGGCCCCATCTGGTCCCGGAACAGGGACAGGCTGGCGGAATCCAGCCAGCGCGAACCGGAAGAGGTGGTGACGCGCACGGCTGAGATGCGCCCGTCCTTCTCGACGGTGACACGCAGCACCACCGCGCCGTCCTCCCCGGCCTGAACCGCCGCCCGCGGATAGAACATCCGCCGCTGCACCCATTGCTGAAAGGCGCTGCCCCAGTCCAGCGATGGCTTGGCGCCGGAGACATAGGAGAGCGGCGAGCCGATCGTGGGGCTGTCGCGCCGCGGCATCAGCGAGCGTTCAGGCACGGACCCGATGGCCATGTCCACCTGCCCGCCCGGCGGCGGGCGCCGGCGGGGCGCCGGCTGCGGGGCCTGGAGCATGGGAATGCTGCGCCCAAGATCGACCGTGCCGGCAAAGGGCGAGGCAGGGCGCGGGGGTGCCGTCGGCTGGGGCGGCGGTGGGGGCGGCGGGTTCAGCTCCAGCGGTGTTGGCGCCGTAAGTTCCGGAGGCGTGTCCAGTTCCGGCATCGGCTCTGGTGCCGGGGGCAGGCTGGCCTCGGGTGCCTGCGGCAGTGGTGGCGCGGGCGCGGGCGCGGGCGCGGGCACAGGAGCAGGCGCAGGAGCGGGCTGCGGCGGTGCTTCCACGGGCGGGGGCGGCGCTTCGGTGGCCGGGGCAGGCGCAGGGGGCGATGCGGCGGCGGGCGGCGGGGGAGGCGTCGCGGGAGGCGCCTGCGCGTCCGGCGGCTCCTGCGGCGCGGGAGCCTCGGCGGCGGGCGCGGACGGCGCCTCCTGCGGCGGCGTCTGGCTCTCGAACACCACCTCCACGCCCTCCGACATGCCGGGCGAGGGCAGTTGCCGCGGCCGGCCCCACAGCACCAGCGCAACAAGCAGCGCCAGATGGAGCGCGAGCGAGATCCAGGCAGCCGGGCGCCGCCAGGAGCGGCGTGGCCTTCGTGGTCCGCCCGGGAAGAGGGGCGGGGCGGAGGCGGTCAGGCTCATGCGTGAGGGCGGAACGGCAAGGAGGGTGGGCTTTCGGTGGGCGGAGCCGCGAGCCTGCGGCCGCCACAACCTAGGCACTTCGGCCAGGCAGGACCAGGGCGGCGGGCACGGGCCCGCCCGGCCTTTCCGAATGTGGTGCTTTCCGCCGGGGGCGCATCTGCACTACATCCGGAGGGCCATGACCGTTCTCGCCATCCGTGACCTGACCATCCGCATCGCCGGCCGACCCCTGCTGGAAGGGGCCGAGCTGATGGTGGACCCTGGCCGCAAGATCGGGCTGGTCGGGCGCAACGGCGCCGGCAAGTCCACCCTGCTGCGCGCCATCACCGGCCAGTTGCAGCCGGATGGCGGCGAGATCCGCCTCGCCGCGCGCGCCCGCATGGCGCATGTGGCGCAGGAGGCGCCGGGCGGCAGCCAAAGCCTGCTGGAGACCGTGCTGGCCGCCGACACCGAGCGCGCCGGCCTGCTCGCCCGGCTGGAGACGGAACGGGATGGCGCGCATCTCGCCGAGATCCACGAGCGGCTGATCGCCATCCGGGCCGACAGCGCCCCCTCCCGCGCCGCCACGGTGCTGGCGGGCCTCGGCTTCGACGCCGCCGCGCAGGAGCGGGCGGTGGGCGAGTTCTCCGGCGGCTGGCGGATGCGCGTGGCGCTGGCCCAGGCGCTGTTCCTGGAGCCGGACATCCTGCTGCTGGACGAGCCGACCAACCACCTCGACCTGGAAGCGACCCTCTGGCTGGAGGGCTGGCTGGCCCGCTTCGCCGGCGCCGCGGTGGTGGTCAGCCACGACCGTGGGCTGCTGGAGCGCTGCGTGGATGCCATCGCGCATCTCGACAAGCGCCGGATCACCCTCTACCCCGGCGGCTACGACAACTTCGTCCGCATCCGTACCGAGCGCGCGGCGCAGCAGGTGGCGCAGAACGAGAAGATCGCCGCCCAGCGCGCCCATATGCAGGCCTTCGTGGACCGCTTCCGCGCCAAGGCCACCAAGGCGCGCCAGGCGCAGTCCCGCCTGAAGGCGCTGGAGAAGCTGCCGCCCATCGAGGCGGTGGTGGAGGACGCGCCCACCCGCTTCGCCTTTCCCGAACCCGCCGAGCTGGCGCCCCCCATCGTCGGCCTCTCGCACGTGGACGTCGGCTATGACGGGCGGCCCATCCTGCGCGGGCTCGACCTGCGGCTCGACCAGGAGGACCGCATCGCCCTGCTCGGCGCCAACGGCAACGGCAAGTCCACGCTGGCGAAGCTGCTGGCCGGGCGGCTGGAGCCGATGGCGGGCGAGATGCACCGGGACCGCCGCCTCAAGGTCGGCTACTTCGCCCAGCATCAGGCGGAGGAGCTGGACCTCTCCGGCACGCCGCTGACCCATATGCAGGCGGCGCTCGGCGCCAAGGCCACCGAGACCCAGTGCCGAGCCCAGCTCGCCCGCTTCGGGCTGGACGAGGAGCGCGCCACCACAGGCATCGGCGCGCTCTCGGGCGGCGAGAAGGCCCGGCTTCTGCTCGCCCTCTGCACCCGCGAGGCGCCGCACCTGCTGATCCTCGACGAGCCGACCAACCACCTCGACCTCGACGCGCGCGAGGCGCTGGTCAAGGCGCTGGCCGAGTTCGGCGGCGCCGTGGTGCTGATCACCCATGACCCGCACCTCGTCACCCTCGCCGCCGACCGGCTCTGGCTGGTGGCCGATGGCCGCGTGACCAGCTTCGACGGCGACCTCGACGACTACCGCGCCTTGCTGGCCGAACGCGCCCGCGCCGCCCGTCCCGCCGCCGAGGCCACCGCCACCCGCCGCGACGAGCGCCGCGAGCGCGCCGAGAACCGGCAGGCGCTCGCCCCCCTGCGTCAGCGCATCGCCAAGGTGGAGACGGAAATGGCGAAGCTGCAGAAGGAGGCCGCCCTGCTGGAGAAGAAGCTTGGCGACCCCGACACCTATGCCCGCTTCAAGGCCGAGGACATCGCCTGGGCCACCCAGCGCCAGGGCGCCATCGCCAAGCAGGTCGCGGCCCTCGAGGAGGAGTGGCTGGACCTGCAGGAGAAGCTGGAAGCGGCGTGACGCAAGGCCGGGGGCNGCAGGAGAAGCTGGAAGCGGCGTGACGCAAGGCCGGGGGCAGGAATTCCCCCGGACCCCCATCTTCTTTTTGCCGGTTCGATGCTGCGCGGCCGGGAAGCGCCTCCAGAGGCCAAGTGGTTTGCCAGCAAACCTTCTCGGCGGGCCAGGAAGCGGCTAAGTAGGGCGCAACAACAACGCTGGTGCCGGCGCGCCAGGTGAGGAGGCGTCCATTCCCCTGGAATGGAGACGCTGATGGCCTTGGCGACACCCCGCGCTTCCCGATTCGCCGAACTGGCCCTGTGCCTCGGCGCCCTTTCCCTCGGCGTCAGCGAGTTCGCGGCCATGGGCCTGCTGCCGCAGATCGCGGCCGACACCGGCGTGAGCATGCCGAAGGCGGGACTCACCATCAGCGCCTATGCGCTGGGCGTGGTCCTGGGGGCGCCGCTGCTTGCCCTGGCCTTCGCCCGCTGTCCGCGCAGGCTGCTGCTGGTCGGCCTCGCGCTGCTGATCGCCTTCGGCAACCTGGCCAGCGCCCTGGCGCCGAACTTCCTGGGCGCCTTCGCCGCCCGTCTGGTCGCGGGCCTGCCGCATGGCGCCTATCTCGGCACCGCCGCCATGGTGGCCGCCTCCCTGGCGCCGCCGGACCGGCGGGCCAGCGCGGTGGCGCGGGTCATCCTCGGCCTCAGCATCGCCAACCTGATCGGCGTGCCGCTCGCCACCTGGATCGGCCAGCTCGCGAGCTGGAGGGCGGTGTTCGGCATCGTGGCGCTGATTGCGCTCGTCACCGCCGCCCTGATCCGCCTCTGCCTTCCCGTGATCGGCGCCGGGCCGGGCATCGGCGTCCGGCGCGAGATCAGGGCCATGCTGCGCCCGCAGGTGCTGCTGGCGCTCGGCACGGCGGCCATCGGCTTCGGCGGCATGTTCGCGATCTACAGCTACATCGTGCCCACGCTGACGGAGGTGACCGGCATCGCCAAAACGACCGTGCCCATCCTGCTGGCTGTCTTCGGCCTCGGCATGATCGCCGGCAATATGGCCGGCGGCTGGCTTTCGGACCGCGGCGTGATGCGCGCCATCGGCATGATGCTGGCCCTGAGCGTGGTGGCGCAGTTCGGCTTCCTCTTCACGCCCTTCAGCCTGCCGCTGGTCACGGTCAACATCTTCCTGATCGGCGCCACCAGCATGGGGCTCGGCCCGGCATTGCAGACGCGCCTGCTGGACGTGGCGCCGGATGCGCAGATGCTCGCGGCCTCGCTGAACCACTCGGCCTTCAACCTTGCCAACGCGCTCGGCGCCTGGCTCGGCGGCGTGGTGATCGCGGCCGGCTTCGGCTGGACCTCGACCGGGGCGATCGGTGCGGTGCTCACCCTGGCCGGATCCGCGGTCTTCGCCGCCTCCCTGGTGCTGGAGCGATCGGAGACGGCCGCCGCCACCTTCGAGGCCTGCTGACGCGCCGGCCAAGCCGGGGCGCCCTCCGACGGGCACCCCGGCTTTCTCCTCACACCGCCTCGTCCGCCGGCAGGTCCGCCAGCTCGCCGACCGTGATCGGCTTGTAGGGCGCGCGCGGACGCAGCACCCCGGCCTCCTCCATGCTGATGCCGCGCGTCCCGGCGATCAGCGCCGCGACGGTGGTGCCGCACATCCGCCCCTGGCACGGCCCCATGCCGGCACGCAGATAGGCCTTGGCCTGGTTCGGCCCGGTGGCGCCGAGCCGCGCCGCCTGCCGCACCTGCCCGGCGGTGATCTCCTCGCAGCGGCAGACGACCGTGGCGTCATCCGCCGGCGCCAGCACGGTGGGCGCGGGGGCGTAGAGCCGGTCGAGGAAGGGCCGCAGCGCCAGGGCGCCGTCCCGTGCCTGGCGATGCGAGGCGGCGCGGCGGTCGCGCTGCTCGGCCGGGAGCTTGCCGACACGGTGCGCGGCGTCCAGCGCGGCCAGCGTGCCGCCTTCCACCGCCGCCTGCCAGCCGCCGATGCCGCCGCCATCGCCCGCGACGGCGATGCGCGGATGGCTGCTGGCGCCCCATTCGTCCAGCGTTGGCCGCCAGCAGAGCTGCGCGCCGTCCCAGTCATGCGCCAGCCCGAGCGCGCGGGTGATGTGGGTCGAGGGAATCACACCCTCATGCAGCAGCAGCGTGTCGCAACCGGTGCTGCCGCCGTCCCAGGTCACGCCGCGCAGCGCGCCGTCGCCCTCGGCGCGCAGGTTGCGCACGCCGCGCACCACCTTCATCCCGGCGCGGCGGGCCTCCAGCATCAGCGTGGCGCCCTTGGCCAGCATGGCGCGGCCGCGCCAGAGCCCGCCGGCCCGCATCGCCTCGCGCAAGGCGCCGTGCGGGGTGGTTTCCAGCAGCAGGGCAGGGGCTGCCCCGGCGCGGGCGAGCTGCGCCGCCAGTAGCCAGAGCAGCGGCCCCTGGCCGGCCAGCACGGTGCGGCCCTTGGGCACGGCGCCGGCCTGCTTGAGCAGGATCTGCGCCGCGCCGGCCGTCATCACGCCGGGCAGCGTCCAGCCGGGGATCGGCACCGGGCGCTCCTGCGCGCCGGTGGCCAGCAGCACGCGCCCCGCCGTGATCGTCTCGCTGCCGCGCGCGCCGCGCAGGGAGAGCAGGCCGGTCTCGGCATCCATGTGCCAGAGCGTGGTCTCCGGCCGATAGTCGATGTTCGGCATGGCGCGGAAGCGGCGGGCCAGGGCGGCGCCGTCGCGCGCGTACTCGCCGGTCAGCGCCGGGTCGGCGGCGGCGGCTTCCACCGCGCGGAAGATCTGCCCGCCGGGCGCCGCCTGCTCGTCGATGATGGCCACGGAGAGGCCCAGCCCGGCCGCCTCCAGCGCGGCGCTCATGCCCGCCGGGCCGGCGCCGATGATGGCGAGGTCGTAGGAAAGGCTCATGCCGCCCCCTCCGGGCGATAGGCCTCGCGCGCACCACGCTGCGGGCGGATCTGCATGCCCGGCCGCACCGTCACCATGCAGGACTGCCGGTTGGCCACCCCGTCGATCTCGGCGAGGCAGTCGAAGCAGATGCCCATCATGCAGTAGGGCAGGCGCGGCGCGCCGGTGACGGGCGTTTCGCGGATGGCGGGCAGCCCGGCCAGCAGCACGGCGGCGGCGGCGGAAGCGCCCTCGGGGACGCGGACCGGGGTGCCGTCCACCAGCACTTCCACGGTGGCGGGGCGGATGTCAGGCCGCTGAGCGAACATTGAAGCGTCTCGCGCTGAAGGGGGCCATTCCGGGCTCCAGGGCGCCGGCGGCGATCATCGGCGCCAGGCGGTTGGCATGGGTGCCGGCCAGCGTCACGCCGCTGTGGCAGTTGGCGGTGAAGGCGCCGGGGAAGCGTTCGGACTGGTCGTAGATCGGCAGCCCGTCCGGCGCCATGACGCGCAGCGCCGACCACGCCCGCACGAGGTTGAGGTTGGCGATCCAGGGGAAGGAGAGCACGGCGCGTTGGGCGATCTTGCGCATCACCTCGGGCGACTGGCCGAGGTTGAAGCCGGCATCCTCCTTGCTGTCGCCCAGCATCAGGGAGCCTTCCTCGGTCTGCCGGATGGTGGTGGTGGGCATGGGCAACACGGTCTGCGTGCGCTCCGTCACCAGGATCTGGCCGCGCTCCGGCCGCACCGGGGCTTCGAGCCCGAAGCGGGGGGCGAGGTCGGCGTTGCCCAGCCCGGCCGCCAGCACCACGCGCGGAGCGCGGTAGCGCTGCCCGGCGGCCTCCACGCTGAAGTCGTTCGGCGCGGCGCTGCTGCCTTCAACGCGGGCGTTGGGCTGGTAGGTGCCGCCGGCGCCGGTGAAGCCGGTGTGCAGCGCCCGCAGCAGGTAGAGCGGGCTGGCATGGCCGTCATAGGGCGTCCAGCTCATGCCGACGACCTGGGGGCCGAGACCGGGCAGCATGTCGCGCGCCTCGGCACCGCGGACCATGCGGTATTCCAGCCCGAAGTTGCCGGCCTCGCGCTGCAGCCGGGCCATGTACTCGCCGCGCTTCCCGAACTCCTCCTCGGAAAGGCAGAGATGCACGCCGCCGGGCTGCTGCAGCCCGGTGCCGATGCCGGTGCGTTCTTTTAGCTCCGCCGCCAGCTTCGGCCATTCCTGCGCGGAGCCGCGCGTCCAGCGCTGGTAATGCGGCGCACCGAGGCCCTTCGACTGCACCCAGACCAGCCCGAAATTGCCGCGGCTGGCGCGGAAGGCGATGTCGCCCTCGTCCAGCAGCAGGGTGGCGAGGCCCTGTCGCTGCAGGCCATAGGCGATGGCCGCGCCAACCAGGCCACCTCCGATGACGATGGCGTCGAAGCTCTGGCGTGTCATGCGCGGCGCTCCCCGGTCAGCAGCCGGTCGATGGGGTAGAAGCGGTCCAGCACCACCAGCACCACCGCTGTCACCGCGATCAGCGCGGCGGAAACGGAGGCGACCAGCGGGTCGGTCATCTGGTCGATATAGGTGAAGAGCCGCACCGGGAGCGGCGTCGCGCTGGGCGAGGCGAGGAACAGGCTCACCGTCAGCTCGTCGAAGCTGGTGATGAAGGCCAGCGTCCAGCCGCCGGCGACGCCGGGCAGGATCAGCGGCAGGGTGATGCGGCGGAACACGGCGAGGCGGCCGGCGCCGAGGCTCTCGGCGGCACGCTCGATGCGCGGGTCCAGCCCCGCCAGCGCCGCCGTCACCAGCCGCGCCATGTAGGGCACCACCACCACCAGATGCGCCGCCGCCAGCGCCACGAAGGAGCCGACCAGCCCGAGCCCGGCGAAGAAGCGCAGCAGCGCCACGCCAAGCACCACATGCGGGATCATCAGCGGCGAGGCGAGCAGGGCCATCAGCGCCTCCCGCCCCGGGAAGCGGAAGCGCACGATGGCCAGTGCCGCCGGCACCGCCACCAGGGCCGCCAGAGTGGCGGTGACGAAGGCCAGTTGCAGGCTGAACCAGAAGCTCTCCAGGAAGCGCGGGTTGTCGCCGATCGCCCACCACCAGCGCAGCGAGGCGCCGCCGAAGGGCATGGCCAGGAAGCCCTTGTCGGTGAAGGAGACCAGCACCACCACCACCAGCGGCGCCAGGATGAAGGCGATGAACAGCAGGTGGAAGCCGATGGCCACCGCGCCGTTGCGGTCGTTGCGCGGCATCTCAGCCCACTCCCAGGCGGCGCAGCGCGCGGCGCTCGACAAGGCGCGTCCAGAGCAGCGTCACGGCGAGGATGGCGAGCAGCAGCAGCACGGCGATGGCGGCGCCAAGCGGCCAGTTCAGCGTGTTCAGGAACTCCGTGTAGGTCATGCTGGAGACCACCTTCAGGCGCCGCCCGCCCAGCATGGCCGGGGTGGCGAAGGCGGAGGCGGAGAGGCAGAAGACCATCAGCGCACCGGCCAGGATGCCGGGCATGATGTTGGGCAGCACCACGCGGCGGAAGGCGGTGAGGCGGCCGGCGCCCAGGCTCTCGGCGGCGCGGGCGAGGGCGGGATCGAGCCGCCCCAGGCTGGCCCAGACCGCCAGCACCACCAGCGGCACCATCACATGCACCAGGCCGAGGATGATGGCGAACTCGGTGAACATCATGCGGAAGGGCGCGCCGGGCACGCCGAGCGCGCGAAGCCCCTGGTTGATCAGCCCGTTGCCGCCGAGCAGCACCATCCAGCCGAAGGTGCGCACCACCACCGAGACCAGCAGCGGCCCGACCACCACCAGCAGCATCAGCCCGCGCCAGCGCGGCGCCATCCGGTGGATGATCCAGGCCTCCGGCACGCCGATGGCGAGGCAGATCACGGTGACGATCACGGCGATGCGGAAGGTTCGCGCCAGCGCCTCCAGGAAGAGGGAGTCGGTGGCCAGGGAGGCGTAGTTGGCGAGGTCCCAGCGCGGGATGATGCCCTTGTCGAAGTCGAAGCCCTGGAAGCTGAGCAGCGCGATGCCGCCGAGCGGCAGCAGCAGCGCCACGCCCAGCGCCAGCACCGCGGGCGCCGAGAGCGCGGCGGGGGCGAAGCGGGAGGCGCTCATGCCACCGCCTCCAGCCGCCGCAGGCTGTGCGCGTCCCAGTCCAGCGCCACGGCGGCGCCCTCCTCGGCGGGCGGGGTGCCGGTGTTCTGCACCGTCACCAGCATGTCGCCGCAGGGGGTCTCCACCCGCACCAGCCAGAAGCCGCCGAGAAACACGCGCGAATGCACCATGCCGGGCAGGCCGGGCTGGCCGGCGGGGAGGATGCGCAGCCGCTCCGGGCGGATCGCCAGCGCCACCTCGCCGCGCAGCGCGGCGAGCGGCGCGGGGAGGGGGAAGCGGTGGCCGGCGGCTTCCGCCGCGCCGCCATCGAGCTTCGCCAGCAGCCGGTTCGAGCGGCCGAGGAAATCGGCCACGAAGGGGTCGGCCGGCGCGTCATAGGCGCGCCAGGGCGCGTCGATCTGCACGATGCGGCCGCCCTGCATGACGGCGACGCGGTCGCAGAGCGCCATCGCCTCCTGCTGGTCATGCGTGACCAGGATGGTGGTGACGCCGACGCGCCGCTGCACCTCGCGCAGCTCCACCTGCATCTCCTCGCGCAGCTTGGCGTCGAGGTTGGAGAGCGGCTCGTCGAGCAGCAGCAGGCGCGGCTCGATCACCAGCGCGCGGGCCAGCGCCACGCGCTGCTGCTGGCCACCGGACATCTGGCGCGGGAAGCGGTCGGCCAGATGGGTGAGGTGCACAAGATCCAGCGCGCGCGCGACGCGGGCTTGCCGTTCCGGCTTCGGCACGCGGCGCATCTCCAGCCCGAAGGCGACGTTCTCCGCCACCGTCATGTGCGGGAACAGCGCATAGGACTGAAACACCAGCCCGATGTTGCGCTTGCTGGCGGGAATGCCCGCCAGCGCGCGGCCTTCGAGCAGGATCTGGCCGGCGCTCGGCGCCTCGAAGCCGGCGATCATCTGCAGCGTGGTGGTCTTGCCGCAGCCGGAGGGGCCGAGCAGGCCCAGGAACTCGCCCTGGGCCACCCGTACCGAGACGTCGTGCACCGCCTGGACGGGGCCGTAGCTCTTGGCCACCCCGTCCAGCACCAGGAAGTCGCTGGTGGAGGCAGTCGCCACCCTCAGCGTTCCACCTCGCGCTGCCAGCGGCGCGTCCAGTCCATGCGGTTGGCGTTGATCGTCTCCCAGTCCATCGCGATCAGCTTGCTCACCTGGTCCTCGCCGTAGATCACCGTGCTGGCCACCTCGGGCGACAGCTTGGTGTTCTTGTTGGTCGGGCCGGAGCCGTATTCCTTGGAGAAGATCGCCTCCACCTCGGGCGAGACGAGGTGCGCGACGAATTTCTGCGCCAGGTCGGGGCTGGGGCTGCCTTCCACCGCGCAGGTCGCGGTCATCAGCGCCACGCCGCCCTCCTTGGGGGCGATGAAGCCCATGGGGAAGCCGGCGAGCTGCATGGCGCGGGCGCGGGACGAGCCCCAGACCGCCATCCAGATCTCGCCGGACTGGAACATCTCGCTCATCTTGCCCGGGCTGCTCTCATA
The DNA here is from genome assembly GCF_009829925.1 of Teichococcus coralli. Classification (GTDB taxonomy): domain Bacteria; phylum Pseudomonadota; class Alphaproteobacteria; order Acetobacterales; family Acetobacteraceae; genus Pseudoroseomonas; species Pseudoroseomonas coralli. Next base: position 343,953 of record NZ_SNVJ01000002.1, on the reverse strand, counting down.
GGCCAGCACGTTCGGGTTCACCTTCTGCCGCATGGCGCGGAAGCCGGGGTCGATGTTCTTTTCCGAGCCGCCGTTGATGCGCGCCATCATGACGAGCGTGTGCACGCCATAGGTGTTGTCGATGCCGGGAATGGAGATGCGCTGCTCCAGGTCGGCGCGCTCCAGGTCCTTCCAGCTCGTCGGCGCCGGCAGGTTGCGCTCCTTGAACAGCTTCTCGTTCCAGGCAAGGCCGGTATAGCCGAAGCCGGTGCCAAGCGCCTTGCCGCCGCCGAGCACGGCGATCGGGTAGAGCGCGTCCTGCGCCGCCTTGTCCGTCACCTGCTGGCAGAAGCCGAGGCTGATCGCCTGGTACATCGGCCCGTCGTCGAGCACCACCACGCCGATCTGCTGGTTGCCCTTCTGCGCCTGCAGCTTCGCCAGGCTGTCGGTGGAGTTGCCGGCCAGGTAGTCCACCTGGACGTTGTTGGCCTTCTCGAAGGGCGGGATCACCTGCTCCCGCATCACCTTCTCGTAGCTGCCGCCATAGGCGGCGACCACCAGGCGCTGCTGCGCCAGTGCCGTGCCGGCCAGTTGCGGTGCGGCCATCAGGCCGAGCAGCGATGCCGCCGCCAGGAGCGCTTTTCTCATCTTCCCAGGTCCTTGCTCACCCTTTGCGGACGGGAGGAGCGTGGCATCTGCGCCGCCCGCGCAAGGCGCGGCCGTCCGTGTGCTGTGCCATTCAGGCTCCGGTCCCGCCCGGATGCCGGCAGGCTGGCATCCGTTGCCACCGCCGCGCAAATGCATAATTCTCCCGGTTTCATTCCTTCCGGTAGCGAAGTCGCACCACATGACGCCTGCCCGTCTCCGCCAGCTCGAAGCCTTCCTGGCCGTGCTGCGCGCCGGATCGGTGGGCGCGGCGGCGGAGCGGCTTTCGCTCTCGCAGCCGGCGGTCACCAAGCTGCTGCGCGCGCTGGAGGAGGAAACCGAGCTCGCCCTGTTCGACCGCAGCCGGCGCCGCCTGCACCCAACGCCCGAAGCGCGGCGCTTCGCGGCCGAGGTGGAGGGACTCTTCGCCGCCGCCCGCCGCGTGGAGCAGGTGGCGAGCGACATGCGCAGCGCCGGCGTCGGCGAATTGCGCGTGGCCAGCCTGCCGCTGCTCGGCGCCGAGCTCCTGCCGCGCCTGCTGGCCGGCTTCGCCGGGGCGCAGGGGCATCCGCGCCTGTCGCTGACGGTGGTCAGCTCGCACGAGGTGGTGGAACTGGTGCAGGCCGGCCAGGTGGAGCTCGGCTTCACCCTGCCGATGCCAGGACTGGCGGCGCTGGAGGTGGCGGCGCCCTTCCGTATGCCGGCGGTGCTGCTGCTGCCGCCGGGCCACCGCCTGGCAGGCCGGCGGGAGGTCGCGCCGCGCGAGCTGGAGGGGGAGCCCTGCGTCTCGCTCGGCCGCCAGTACCGGCTGCGCCATCTGGTGGACGAGCTGTTCGAGCGCCATGGCGTGACGCGGCGGATGGTGGCGGAGACGCAGAACGCCCAGGCCACCTGCGCCATGGTCGCGGCCGGGCTCGGCTTCACGGTGACCGATCCGGTGTCCGCCGCCGCGCAGGCTGGCCGTGCCGCGGTGCTGCGCCTGGTGCCCACGGCCGTGTTCCATATCCATGTGCTGGCACCGCCAGGCCGGCCACTTTCGCTGCTGGCGCGGCATTTCCTGGCCGGCGTGACCGCCGGGCTGGCGCCTTACGGCGTGCAGCCCGCCGGCGGGCGGCGGGGCGCCGTGGCGGGCCGGGCGCAGCGGGCGGCCCGGAGCGGCGATCCGTGACCCCGGCGCCGTCAGCGTCCCGCGAGAATTTCCGTGATGCGGTCGGCCAGGACATCCATGGCGAAGGGCTTGACGAGCAGGTGCATGCCCGGCTCCAGCCGGTCCGCGCTGAGCGTCGCGTTCTCGGCATAGCCGGTGATGAACAGCACGCGCAGCTCCGGCAGGAGCTGGCGGGCCGCATCCGCCAGCTGGCGACCGTTCATTCCGCCGGGCAGCCCGACATCGGTGACCAGGAGATCGATCGCAGGGCCGGATTGCAGCGCCTCCAGGCCGGAGGCGGCGTCGCCCGCCTCGATAACCACATGGCCCAATTCCTTCAGCACCTCGCCGGCCAGCATGCGGACCGTCGGCTCGTCATCCACCACCAGCACGCGCATGCTGCCCTGCGCATGCGGCGCCGCAGGGCGGCGGGAGGGCTTCATCTCCTCTTCCGCCACGCCTCCCCGGTAGCGCGGCAGGTAGATGCAGACCTGCGTTCCGGCGCCTGGCTCCGAGGCGATCCGCACCTGGCCGCCCGACTGGCGGGCGAAGCCGTAGATCATGGAGAGGCCCAGCCCGGTGCCCTGGCCCAGCGGCTTGGTGGTGAAGAACGGGTCGAAAGCGCGCTGCAGGACTTCCGGACTCATGCCGGTGCCGGAATCGGCGACGCGGATCACGACGTACTCGCCCGGCTGCATGTCGTGCTCCCCGGCATGCGAAGCGTGAAGGCTGGTATTGCTCGTCTCAAGCGTCAGGCGCCCGCCATCGGGCATGGCATCGCGGGCGTTGATGCAAAGGTTGAGGATGGCGTTCTCAAGCTGGCTCGGGTCGCAGAGCGTCGGCCAGAGATCGGGCGCCAGCCTGGAGCACAGCGCGATCTCCGGCCCGACCGTGCGCTGCACCAGGTCCGCCATGTCGCCAATCAGGCGGTTGGGATCGGTCGGCTTGGGATCAAGCGTCTGGCGGCGCGCGAAGGCGAGGAGCCGGTGCGTGAGCGCCGCCGCGCGCGAGGCGGCGCCCCGCGCGGCGGCGACGAAGCGCTGCAGGTTGTGCACCTGGCCGCGCGCCACCTGTACCTCCAGCAGCTCCAGGCTGCCCATGATGCCGGTCAGCAGGTTGTTGAAGTCGTGCGCGAGCCCGCCGGTGAGCTGGCCGAGCGACTCCATCTTCTGTGCCTGGAAGAGCTGCTCGCGGGACTGCTCCAGCTGCAGCTGCGCTTCGCGCCGCTCGGTGAGGTCGCGGGTGATCTTGGCGAAACCGAGCAGCCGGCCGTTCTCGCGGATGGCGTCGATCACCACGCCTGCCCAGAAGCGGGTTCCGTCCTTGCGCCGCCGCCATCCCTCCGCCTCGTAGCGCCCTTCGCGGCGGGCGGTGTCGAGGGCGCGCCAGGGCAGGCCGGCGCCGACATCCTCGGGCAGGTAGAAGCGCGAGAAGTGCTTGCCGATGACTTCGGCGGCGCCATAGCCCTTGATGCGCTCGGCGCCGGCGTTCCAGCTGGTGACGCAGCCCTCGGGGCTCAGCATGTAGATGGCGTAGTCCGTCACGCCCTCAACAAGCAGGCGGAAGCTGCGCTCGTTCTCCAGCGCCGCCAGTTGCGCCGCATGCTGCTCGGTCATGTCGCGCGTGATCTTGGCGAAGCCGACGAGCTGCCCCTCCTGCAGGATGGGGTCGATCACCACCATCGCCCAGAAGCGGCCGCCATCCTTGCGGCAGCGCCAGCCCTCGGCGGCGAAGCGGCCCTCCCTCACCGCGGTTTCCAGGGCCCGGCGGGGAAGGCCACTGGCCCGGTCCTCGGGCAGGTAGAACCGCGAGAAGTGGGCGCCGATGATTTCCTGGGCCGTGTAGCCCTTGAGCCGCTCGGCGCCCGGATTCCAGCTCATCACATGCCCTTCCGGATCGAGCATGAAGATGGCGTAATCCACCACCGCCTGGATGAGCATCTCGTAGGTCGTGGGCGCGTGAGGCGGCGCGCGCAGCGTCATGGGCTTGCCGGCCTCGCTGCCGGGGCCGGTGACGGCGCCGCCCGGAGCCGGCGGGGGGCGGCCACGGCGCCGCGCGACCGGAGACCGCCGGCCCGGCACCGCGCCCTGCCCGCCGGCCCGGCAGGCTCAGTCAGGACGCAACGCAAGCTTGTAGCCTTCATGGCTGCCGATGAAACCCAGCTTCTCATAGAAGCGATGTGCGCCGGCGCGGCTCTTGTCGGTGGTGAGCTGGACGAGGCCACAGCCGCGCGCCCGGCTCTCCGCGATGGCCCAGGCGATCATGCGCTGGCCGAGGCCGTTGCCGCGCCGCGATGCGGCGACGCGGACGGCCTCGATCTGCCCGCGCCATGCGCCCGCGCGGGAGAGTCCGGGGATGAAGGTGATCTGGAGGGTGCCCACCACCGCTTCGCCCTCGGCCGCGACCACCAGCATCTGGTTCGGGTCGGCCTTGATGGCTTCGAAGGCGGCCAAATAGCGCGGGTCCGGCGGGGTGCTCACCATCTCCCGCCCGCGGCCGAGCGCGTCCTCGGCCAGCAGCGCGATGATGGCGGGGAGGTCGGAAAGGTGGGCCGGCCGGAACGAGACCTGTTGCATCCAGCAAGAATATTCCCTTGGGCCGATCCACGCAAAGCCCTCCCTGCGCGGCGGGATTGCCGGGGTCAACAAGCCGCCCCTTTGCGCCTAAGATCACACGGTCCGGAGAGGCGGCGAGGAGGACCAGGCTCGTGCAGCTGCGATGCGTCGAATGCGGCCAGACCCATCCGCCCACCCTGCGCTACGCCTGCGCCATGTGCGGCGGCATCCTGGAGGTGGCGGGCAGTAGTGGCCTCGCGCCGCCGGCCGGTCCGGCGCTGGCCAACAGCATGTGGCGCCATGCCGCCCGGCTGAGCGTCACCGAGGCCGCCGCCATTGTCTCGCTGGGAGAAGGGGCGACGCCGCTGCTGAGGGCGCCCCGCGTCGGACGCGCCATTCCCGGCTTCAGGGGCGAGGTCTGGCTGAAGGACGAGACGCGCAACCCTTCGGGCTCGTTCAAGGACCGGCTGGTCAGCGCCGCCATCAGCAAGGCCATCGAGCTCGGTGCGAAGGGGGTGGTCTGCGCTTCCTCCGGCAATGCCGGCGCCTCGGTTGCGGCCTATGCGGCGCGGGCGGGGATGGGCGCGATCATTGTCGTGCCGGCGCACACGCCGGCCGGCAAGGTGACGCAGATCGCCGCCTATGGCGCCATCCTGCTGCTGGTGGAGGGGCACTACAGCCGCTCCTACGACCTCGCCGCGGCCCTGGCGGAGCGGCACGGCTTCGCCAACCTGACCACCACCTTCATCAACCCCTACGCGGTGGACGCCCTGAAGCTGGTGGGGCTGGAGCTGATGGAGCAGCTCGACGGCACGGCTCCCACCCATGTGCTGGTGCCCACCGGCAGCGGCCCGCTGGTCAAGGGCGTGGTGCAAGGCTTCGCGGAGGCGGGCGCCTGGCCGCGGGCCGTGGCGGTGCAGGCCGAGGGCTGCGCACCGATCGTGCGCGCCTTCGAGGCCGGCGAGGCGAAGGTCACCGCCTGGGGCATGCCGACCACCATCGCCTCCGGCATCAGCGACCCGCTGATCGGGTATGAGCGGGATGGCAGCTACACCCTGCGGCTGGTGCGCGAGACCGGCGGACTGGCGGTGGCCGTGAGCGACGACGATCTGCGCGAGGCCATGCGGCTGCTGGCGCGCGGCGAGGGCGTCTATGCCGAGCCGACCGGCGCCAGCCCCATCGCCGCGCTGCGCCGGCTGGTGGCGGAGGGGCGGATCGCCGCCGATGCGCGGGTGGTCTGCATGGTCACCGGGCACGGGTTCAAGGATGGCAAGGCTTACCAGGAAATGCCGGCGCGCACCTATCCGGTGCCGGCGCCGGAGGATGTGGCGGCGGTCGCGCGGCTCTGCGAGCGCGCCATGCGGGAGAGGGATTGAAGCGAGATGCGCATCACCGTTCTGGGGGCCGGCGTGATCGGCGTCGCCAGCGCCTATTGGCTGCAGCAGGCCGGGCACCAGGTCACGGTGCTGGAGCGGCGCGAGGGGGCCGGACTGGAGACGAGCTGGGGCAACGGCGCCATCATCCACGTTTCCTCCGTGCAGCCCTGGGCGGCGCCGGGCGTGCCGCTGAAGGTGCTGAAGTGGCTGGGGCAGGAGGAGGCGCCGATGCTGCTGCGCCTTTCCGCCGTGCCGCGCATGTGGCGCTGGGGCCTGGGCTTCCTCGCCGCCTCCCGTGCCGCGACGCACGATGCCGGCGCGCTGGCCAACCTGGAGCTGGCGCTGCTTTCCGCCCGCTCGATGGCCGAGATCCGCGAGGCGACCGGCCTGCGCTACGACGACGCCCGGAACTGCGTGATCAAGACCTTCGCCACCACCGCGGAATGGGACGCCGCGACCAGGGCGCATGAGGCGCTGGCGCCCTATGGCCTCGTCACCGAGCGGCTGGACCGCGCGGCCTGCGTGGCGCGGGAGCCGGCGCTCGGGCCGGTGCAGGAGAAGCTGGCCGGCGGCCTGTTCTTCCCGCAGGACGAGGTGGGGGATTGCAACAAGTTCAGCCATGGCCTCGCCGCCTGGTGCGCCGCGCGGGGCGCCACCTTCCACTACAACACCACGGTGCGCGACATCGTGCTGCGGAACGGCCGCGTGGCGGCGGTGGACAGCAGCGCCGGCGAGATCGAGTCGGACGCGGTGGTGGTGGCGCTGGGCAGCCATTCGCCGCAGATGCTGCGCCGGCATGGCATCGCCGTGCCGATCTATCCGGTGAAGGGGCTTTCGGTGACGGCGCCGCGCAGCGTCTGGCCGGAGGGGCCGCGCAACGCCATTCTGGACGACGGCCGGAAGTTCGCGCTGACGCCGCTCGGTGACCGCTACCGCATCGTCGGCTCCGCCGAGGTGGCGGACTACGACACCACGCCGTCACCGCTGCGGATCGGCGCGCTGATGCGCAGCGTCGCCACCCTTTTTCCGCAGCTGGAAGGCGCGGACTCGGCGCCCGGGGCGGTGCGCTGGGCCGGACTGCGGCCCATGGTGCCGAACGGCATCCCCCGCATCGGCGCCACGCGGGTGCCAGGCCTTTTTCTCAACACCGGCCACGGCCATACGGGCTGGACCATGGCCGCGGGCTCCGGGCGCCGCCTGGCGGGGATCATCGACGGGCGGTCCAACGCGAACGTCGCGGCGGCGTGACAAATGGCCGATTTCTTGCTCCCCTCTTCCCCAAGGACGTGCCGGTGAAGGCATGCCGAGGGGCAGAAGGGGATTCACGATGGACACCAAGGACAACAAGACCACCCGCATGGAGCGGCGCGGCCTGTTCGGCATCGGCGCCGCCGGCGCGGCGCTGGGCGGTGTCGCCGGTCTGATCGGCGCGCGGCCCGCCCGGGCGCAGACCGCCGGAAAGAGCAAGCTGCAGGTGGTGAAGGAGCGCGGGCACCTCATCGTCGGCACCGGCAGCACCAACCCGCCCTGGCACTTCGAAGGCGCCGACGGCAAGCTGCAGGGCATGGACATCGACCTGGCCAGGCTGCTTGCCAAGTCGCTCTTCGATGATCCGAACAAGGTCGAGTTCGTGCTGCAGGGCTCGGATGCGCGCATTCCCTCCCTGGTGACGGACAAGGTGGATATCGTGGTCCAGTGGATGACGATCACGCCGGGCCGCGCGCAGCAGGTGGAGTTCACCTATCCCTACTACCGGGAAGGCGTCGGCCTGATGGTGCTGGCCCGGGGCGGCAAGTACAAGAACTTTGACGAGTTGAAGAAGGCCGGCAAGGACCTCACCGTCGGCGGCATGCAGAATGTCTTCCTGGAGGAGTGGATCCACAAGGCCCTGCCGGATGCCAAGGTGGATGCCTTCGAGAGCCCGGACGCCACCCTTCAGGCCCTCAACGCCCGGCGCGTCGATGCCTACATGGCCGATCAGTCGGCAATGCGCTGGCTGATGCAGCAGGCCCCTGGCCGCTTCGTGGACGCCGGATACGGCTGGATGCCCAACTCCTACGCCTCCGCCGTCAAGCCGGGCGACCCGGTGTGGCTGAACTGGGTGAACACCGTCTACAAGGAAGCCATGATGGGGGTGGATTTCGACTACTTCGCCGCCTCCTACAAGAAGTGGTTCGGCATCGAGCTGCCGACGCCGAAGGTGGGCTTCCCCACCGAGTTTTCCTGATCGCCCGCGGCCAGGGAGGGCACCGCCTTCCCTGGAGCCCACCCGCCGGGGTGGCAGCGCCACCCCGGACCCTGCCATTCGTGGGTGCGCCGGACAGGACATGATCGACTACCATTTCGACTGGGGCGTGATCAGCCGCAACGCCGACAACCTCGTCAACGCCCTGCTGCTCGGCCTCGGCCTGGCTGTCGTGTCGCTCGCCATCGGCTGCGTCATCGGGCTGGTCACCGCCTATGCGCGCGTCTCCGGGCGCATCTGGCTTTCGGCGCCGATGCGCGCCTATGTCGAATTCATCCGCTGCACGCCGTTGCTGCTGCTGATCTTCTTCGTCTATTTCGGCCTGCCGGAATTCGACATCACCTTCCTCGACAAGACCGAGAGCTTCATCCTGACGCTCTCGCTCTATGCGGGCGCCTATATGAGCGAGGTCTTCCGCGCCGGCCTCGCCTCCATTCCCAAGCAGTATGTGGAGGCGGCCAAGGCGATCGGCCTCAGGCCCTGGCAGCGGCAGCGCTACGTGGTGCTTCCGGTGATGTTCCGCATCACCCTGCCCTCGGTCAGCAACAACCTGATCTCGTTGTTCAAGGACACCTCCCTCGCGGCCGCCATCGCGATCCCGGAGCTGACCTTCACCGCGCGGCAGATCAACGCCAATACCTTCCGCGTCATGGAGGTCTGGTTGACGGCGAGCGCGATGTACCTGGTCACCTGCTACACCATCGCCACCCTGCTGCGCCTGATCGAGCGCCGCTACGCCAGCATCCGCTGAGGGGAGAGGAAAGGCATGTTCGACACCTCGATGCAGCCTGGCACCTTTCTCTTCGAGGCCTGGCAGGCGCGCTGGTCCCTGATGAGCGGGCTGGGCGTCACGATGAGCAGCTCGGTGCTGACCATCATCATCGCGACGATCATCGGCACCATCTTCGGCGTCGCGCTGTCCTATGGCTGGTGGTGGCTGCGCGCGCTGATCCGCCTCTACGTGGACCTCCTGCGGGGCATACCCGTGCTGGTGCTGATCCTCTTCACCTATTACGGGCTGGCGCTGTTCGGCATCAACGTGCCGGCCTTCTGGGCGGGGGTGATCGCGCTTTCGGCCTTCGCCACGGCGCATGTGGCGGAGAACCTGCGGGGCGCCGTGCAGTCGGTTCCCGCGGGGCAGATGGAGGCCGCCAAGGCGATCGGGCTGCGCTTCGGCCAGCGCCTGCGCTACGTCATCGTCCCGCAGGCCTTCCGCCGGATGCTGCCGCCCTGGGTGAACACGGGCCTGGAAGTGGTGAAGGGCACGACGCTGCTTTCCGTCATCGGCGTGGTGGAGCTGCTGCTTTCCACCCAGCAGGTGGTGGCGCGGAACTACCTGATCATCGACTTCTATCTCCTGGCGACGGTGATGTACCTGGTGATCAACCTCATCATCGCCCAGCTCGGCGCGCTGCTGGAGCGCCGCTTCTCCTACCTGCGCTACTGAACGGAGCCGCACCCATGAGTGACCAACCGCTGTTGCAGGCGCGCGGCGTGCGCAAGAGCTTCGGCAAGACCGAGGTGCTGAAGGGCATCGACCTGGAGGTGCGGCAGGGGCAGGTGGTCTCGCTGATCGGCGCCTCGGGCTCCGGCAAGACGACTTTTCTGCGCTGCGTGAACCTGCTGGAGGAGCATGACGGCGGCGAGATCCTGCTCGATGGCGACCCGGTCGGCTACCGCATGGAAGGCGGCAGGCGCCGGCGCCTTTCCGAGGCGCGCGTTTCCGCCCAGCGGGCACGGATCGGCATGGTGTTCCAGCAGTTCAACCTCTTTCCGCACCTGACGGCGGAGGAGAACGTGATGCTCGGCCTGACCAAGGTGCTGGGCAAGGGCCGCGCGGAGGCGCGGGAGATCGCCTCCGGCTGGCTGGCCCGCGTGGGGCTGGCGGAGCGGCGGGCGCACTACCCCTACCAGCTCTCGGGCGGCCAGCAGCAGCGGGTGGCGATGGCCCGCGCGGTGGCGATGGAGCCGCGCCTGCTGCTGTTTGACGAGGTGACCTCGGCGCTGGACCCGGAACTGGTGGCGGAGGTGCTGGGCGTCATGCAGGACCTCGCGGCCTCCGGCCAGACCATGCTGGTGGTGAGCCACGAGATGCTTTTCGTCCGCGAGGTTTCCCACCACGTGGTCTTCATGGACCAGGGACGCGTGGCGCAGGAAGGGACGCCGGCCGAGGTGTTCGAGAACCCCGCCAGCGAGCGGCTGCGGAGCTTCCTCGGGAGGTTCCACGGGTTGCTGGGCGGACGTGCCGAATAGGCGTGCGGGTGCCAAGGCGAGGCCCCGGCCCGCTGGCGGGCGGCCGGGGAGGTGCCCGCCGGCGCGGCGGCTGGCCTGAAGATGGCGGGCTGGCCGACGGAAGGCTCCCTGCCGCCGGCCGGCCCCTGGGTCAGATCCGCTTTGCCGGCTTCGGCCGGTGTTCCGAGATCCACATCAGCACGAGGCTCAGTATGGCCGCGCAGAAGGCGGTTATGATGTGGAACTCCAGCACCGCCGCAAGGGCGCCCAGCAAGGCGAGCAGGCCGACGAACCTCCAGGGGGATTGCGCGATGAAGGCGCGCAGGGGAGCGAAAATCGCCCAAAGGGGTGCCAGGAGGGTGGACATGAGGGTTGTCTCCGCGTGTGGCGAGATCGCCACGCCCGGAATTCCATCACGATTCCAAAACAGTTATCGGTAAAATTACGGATACTTCATCCGATGGGGCAGCCCTCCTGCCCGCGCGCAGAAAAGGCCCGGGAATCGCTTCCCGGGCCTGAGGCTCACTCACATGCGGGCGCGCCTACTGCCCCGACGGCTTCACCCCCATGGCGACGGTGTATTCATCCGCCCGCGCCACATAGGTCATGCCGCCGCGCATCGCCCAGATGTTCTTCTGCATGTGCAGCGTAATCAGCGCGACGTCGTCCATCGCCACCCGCATCGCCTGCTTGAAGATGTCCTCGCGCTTCTCGTCGTCCGGCGTGCTGAGACCCTTCTCCACCAGCGCGTCCACCTCCTTGTTGGAGTAGCCGCTGAAGTTGACGGTGCCGAAGCCCTTCTCGGGGATGCGCGTCGTCAGGTTGCCGCGCAAGGCGGTGGAGGGCTCGCCCGCCGTCGCCCAGCCGATCAGCATGACCGAGAGGTCGTTCTTGGCCTGCCGCTGCGCCAGCACCGCGAAGGGGATGGCGTCCACCGTCGTCTTGATGCCCACGCGCTGCCACATCTGGCCGATGGCCTGGATGATCTGCGCGTCGTTCACGTAGCGGTTGTTCGGGCCGATCAGGGTGATGTTGAAGCCGTTCGGGTAGCCTGCCTCGGTCAGCAGCTTCTTGGCCATGTCCGGGTCATAGGCCGGTGGCTTGATGTCCTCGGCATAGCCATTGGCGCCGGGCGGCATCATCTGGCCGGCCGGCAGCGCCGCGCCCTGCATCACGCGGTCCACGATGCCCTGGCGGTTGATGGCGTGGGAAAGCGCCCTGCGCACCCGCAGGTCGCGCAACGGGTTCTTGTCCAGCGGCTTGCCGTTGTGGTCGGTGATGTAGGGCGAGACGTCATGCGCCACGTCCATCTTGAGGTAGATGCTGCGAAGGCTCGGGATCTCGGAAAAGCTGATGCCCTGGGTCGAGCGCAGTCGCGGCATGTCATTCGGCGGAACGACGTCGATGAACTGCACGTCGCCCGAGAGCAGGGCGGCCACGCGGACGCCATCATTGGTGATGAAGCGGTAGTTCACCTGCGCCCAGTGCGGCTTCTCGCCCCAATAGGCGTCGTTCCGCTTCATGATCACGCGGTCGTCCGGCGTGAAGGAGACGAGCTGGTAGGGGCCGGTGCCGATGACGGCCTTGCCGTTGTTGAAGTCGCCGGTCGAGACGTTGTCGCCCACGGAATGGGAGATGATGAAGACCTGGCTGAGGTCCTGCGGCAGCAGGGGATAGACGCCGCGCGTCTTGAACCGGATGGTGTGGGGATCCACCACCTCGGAGGATTCGACCCCCTTGGTGTAGATGGCGAAGGAGCCCGGGCTGTTGATGACGTTCGGCACCCGCTTCAGGGTGAAGATGACGTCCTCGGCCGTGAATTCATCGCCGTTGCTGAACTTCACGCCCTTGCGGAGCTTGAACTCCCAGGTGGTGTCGTCGAGCAGCTTCCAGGATTCCGCCAGGCCGGGAACGAGCTGCGCCTTGGCATCGCGTCCCACCAGCTTATCGAAGAAGTGTTCCGCCACCATGTTGTTGGGGGATAGCGTGTGGTAGTGGGGGTCGAGCGATGTCGGGGGGGCGGCCACCGCCAGGTTCAGGGTCTGGCTCGCCTGGGCGGCGGCCTCGCGGGAACCGCCCATGGAAAGCGGCAGGGCGGCCAGGAACGGCAGCGCCAGGCAGGACCGGCGGCGCAGCGGGGCGTGGGTGACGGTACGCAGCAAGACGACGTCTCCGGAAAGAGAGGGTGTGAAGGCATCCCATGCGGCCGCCTGTGCCCGGCGGCTCACGGCAGGATTGCTGCATGGGGCGCGGCGCAGGTCAACTGGCTGCGCGCGGTTTTGGCCCGGGGCGGAGCCGCGGCGCATCCCGGCGTGCGGCACGGCCTCGGCCGTGACATCCAGGGAGCCGGCGCCGGGCGCCCGGCCGGCCTGCCCGGTGGGGAGGTGATTCGAGCATGACCAATCCCAACACCTTCGAGGGCCGCCCCGAGAAGATGGCCCGCTGGGATGCGCGCTACATCGGCCTGGCGCATCATATCGCCCAGTGGTCGAAAGACCCGCGCGCCAAGGTGGGCGCGGTGCTGGTGAACCAGGCCCAGGCGCGCATCGTCGCCACCGGCTTCAACGGCTTCCCCTCCAACGTGGAGGACAGCGCCGAGCGGCTGGAGAACAAGGCGCGGAAGCTGCAGATGATCCTGCACGCGGAGCAGAACGCGCTGCTTCATGCGGGACACGACGCACGCGGCTGCGACGCCTATGTGGTGGGCAAGCCGGTCTGCAACGTCTGCGCCACCTTGCTGATCCAGTCGGGCGTGCGGCGGGTGGTGGCGGCGGCCCCGCGTGAAGGCACCAGCTCCTACTGGGACGGCGTCGGGCTGCTCGCCATCGAGATGCTGCGCGAGGCCAATGTGGAGTTCGCTCCGATCACCGAGGCGCAGATGCAGGTGCTGGGGCTGGATGCCGTGGAAGCCCGGCGGTCGCTCGACCCTTTCGCCGCCCACCAGGCCGAATTCGACTTCGGTGGCGCGCCCCCTGCCGGCGAGGAGGGCTGAGCCGGCGCCTCATCCCCGGCTCTGGTCGTAGTGAAATTCGGGCCGCTGCCTGAGCGTCTCGGCATTGCTGCCGGGCAGCACCCAGCGCTCGCTGTGCTGCAGATCCTGGAACGGGATCGCCACCAGCCGCTCGCCGATCCCGAACAGGCCGCCGCTTGAGAGAACGACCGTCAATCCGCCATCGCGGGTGAAGAGCAGGTCCTTCACCGAGCCCAGCTTGTTGTTTTCCGAGCTGTACACGTCGGCGCCCATCAGGTCGCTGGCGCGCCAGCGGAGGTTGTCGGCGGAGACCGTGGGGGAGGCGGGCAGAGGCGGGCCGGGCTGGCGCAGGGCCTCGGACGTCACGCTGGCCTCCGGCCGGTCGCGCTGCTGCGCCGCGGCGGGGCTGGCGGCGAATGCGGCCACGGCGAAGGCCAGGCAGGGAAGGGCAAGGCGCGGGATCATGGCGCGGGGGCCTCCCTCCAGGGGATGTCCGGTTGGGCGAAGGGCCGGGAGGGCGAGGCCCGCGGCCGAAGCCGCGAACCTCCCTCCCGGGCGGCTTAATCGTTGGTGTGCTCGGCGTACTTGAACTCGGGCCGGTTCTTCAGGCTGTCCTGGTTGGCGCCGGGCAGCATCCAGTGCTCGCCGTGCTGCAGGTCGCTGTAGGGGACGGAAACCAGCTTCTCGCCGATCCCGAGGAAGCCGCCCACCGAGATCACGGCCTGCATGTCGCCGCCGTTGCCGACCAGCAGGTCGTCGATCTCGCCGATTTTCTTGTTGTCGGCCCCGTAGATGTCGGCGCCGATCAGCTTGCTGGCGCGCCAGGGCTTGGAGGAGCTGGTGCTGGTGGCGGCGCTGCCCGCGCCGGTGCCCATGCGCCCGGCCTGGCCCATGGTGCCCGTGCCGGCGGCGGAGGAGCCGCCGGTCATCGGCGTGGTGGTGCTCGGGGGCGTGCTGTTCGCGCCGGGAGGGGTCTGGGTGCCCTGCGCCCAGGCGGGCGCGGCGGCAAGCAGGGCCAGGGCGGCGAGGGTCGGGGCGATGCGGCGTGTGGTCATGGCTGGCGACCTTTCTTGGAGGGCCCGGCCGGGGGGCGCGGGCATCTCTTGGGGGGACTCGGCGCGTGGCGCGAGCGTCGCAACAACCCTTGAAGGGGGCGGGAGGTTTCCGGCGCCGGACGCGCCGCGGGGTGGGTTTTACGGCGCCGCCGCGCTATATCCCGGCCACCCCCCGAGAGATGGCGTTTGGAGTGACGATGTCGGAGCAGCTTGTGGAGACCGCGACCAGCCAGACGGCCGCCGAGGCCGGCCGGCGGCGTACCTTCGCCATCATCGCCCATCCGGACGCCGGCAAGACGACGCTGACCGAGCAGCTTCTTCTTCTCGGTGGCGCCATCCAGATCGCCGGCGCGGTGCGCGCCAAGGGTGAACGCCGGCGCACCCGCTCGGACTGGATGAAGATCGAGCAGGACCGTGGCATTTCCGTCGCCACCTCCGTGATGACCTTCGAGTATGCCGGTCAGATCTTCAACCTCCTGGATACCCCCGGCCACGAGGACTTCTCCGAGGACACCTACCGCACCCTCTCCGCCGTGGACGCGGCCGTGATGGTGATCGACGCCGCGAAGGGCATCGAGGCGCAGACACGCAAGCTCTTCGAGGTCTGCCGCCTGCGGGACATCCCCATCGTCACCTTCATCAACAAGATGGACCGCGAGGCCCGGGAGCCGCTGGAGCTGCTCGACGAGATCGAGAAGACCCTGGCGCTGGACGTGACGCCCGCCACCTGGCCGATCGGCTCCGGCCAGCAGTTCGCCGGCGTCTATGACCGGGACGAGGCCAAGCTCCGCCTGCTGCGAGAGGGCGGCGAGCAGGACGTGGCGCTTTCCGGACCGGAGGACGGCCGCATCGACAGCCTCCTGCCGCATGGCCAGGGCGACGTGCTGCGCGAAGGCATCGAGCTGGCCTCGGTCTATCCGGACTTCGACCTCGCCTCCTTCCGCGAGGGGCACCTGACGCCGGTCTATTTCGGCTCGGCGCTGCGCGGCTTCGGCGTGAAGCACCTGCTGGACGGCCTGGCGCGCTTCGCGCCCCCGCCTTCGGCACGCAGCGCGGATGCCCGCATGGTGGAGCCGGAGGAGGAGAAGCTGACCGGCTTCGTCTTCAAGATCCAGGCCAACACCGACCTGCAGCACCGCGACCGCGTGGCCTTCCTGCGCGTCTGCTCCGGCCGGCTGCGCAAGGGCGCCCGGCTGAAGCAGGTGCGCACGGGCAAGAGCATCCCGGTCAACGCGCCGCTCTTTTTCTTCGCCAAGGAGAGGCAGGTCGCGGAGGAAGCCTGGCCGGGGGACGTGGTGGGCATCGCCAACCACGGCGTGCTGCGCATCGGCGACACGCTGACGGACGGCGAGGAGCTGAACTTCCAGGGCGTGCCGAGCTTCGCACCCGAGATCCTGCGCCGCATCCGGCTCGACGACCCGATGCTGGCCAAGAAGCTCCGCAAGGCGCTGGACCAGCTCGCCGACGAGGGCGTGGTGCAGGTGTTCCGCCCGCTGGACGGTTCGCAGCCCGTGGTCGGCGTGGTCGGCCAGCTTCAGCTCGACGTGCTGAGCAGCCGCATCCAGGCGGAATATGGCGTGCAGATCAGCTTCGAGCCGACCTCCTGGTCAACCATGCGCTGGATCGCGCCCAAGGAGAATGGACAGGACCGGGCGGTGCTGGAGCGTTTCCTGCGCACGGCTCCGAGCCAGATGGCGGAGGACCACGACAGCCAGCCCGTCGCCTTCTTCACCTCCGACTGGGGGCGGCGGCGCTCCGAGGAGGAGTGGCCGCAACTGCGCTTCCTGGCGCTGCGCGAGCAGCACGCCGTCGCGGCGGACTGACGCCGCCCGCGCTCCCGTGACCGGGGACGGAGTGGCTCAGGCCAGCCGCGGCGCGCCTTTCACGGCGCCCGGTCGGCGGAGCCCTCCGGCGGGGTGAGGTCGCAGAAAAGGCCCGCGGGCGCATGGGAATGGCGCTCCGGACGATGCACGATGGCGCGGGTGCGCCCCGCGCCGGAGAGGGCGCCGGCGGGGTGTCGAAGGATGGCCGGCTCGCATGCATCCGGCGCCGGAAATCACCGGAGCGGGTGGTTGAGCAGAAGGACGTCCTCTCTCCCCTATGACGCCGCCGCCGCGTCGGCTGTTCTCGCGCGGTATTCGGCCGCCGGCGTTGCGGGCGAAGAGGTCCACCTCGGCCAGGCATTCCGAAATGGCGGCCATGCCCGAGTGGCGAAGGCCGCGCCTCTCAGACGCTGGCGAGCAGGCCGGCGAACAGCCGCGCCCGCGGCACAAGGCTCGATACCAGCACATGTTCCTGCAAGGTGTGCATCCCGCCGCCCTGCACGCCCAGCCCGTCCAGCGTCGGGATGCCCATGGCCCCGGTGAAGTTGCCGTCCGAACCGCCGCCGGCGCTGGCATGCGGAAGCGTCAGGCCGAGCTTCGAGGCCAGGCCCTGCGCGGCGCGGTAGAGCGCCATGGTGTTGGCATCGGGTTCCCAGACCGGGCGGGTGACGCCGCGGGTCACCTTGAGCGTCACGTCGCCGCTGGTGCCGGAAAGGGCGAGCATCCGCTCCACCGCCTGGTCGAGGTCAGACTGGCGCTTCGCCATGGTCAGCGCCTCGGCATCGCAATGCGTGGCCACGCAGTTCACCCATTGCCCGCCGCGCACCACCCCCACCGAGAAGGTGGCGGCGTCGGTCGTCATGTCCTCGATGGCCAGCACCTGCCGGCACATCTCGCGGATGGCGCTGCGCCCCTCCGCCAGCGCGGCGCCGGCATGGCTGGGCCGGCCCGTGGTGCGCAGGTTGAAGCGGGCGATGGCGTAGCGGCCGGTCACCACTCCCCCGTCCGGCCGGCCAGGCTCGGGCACCAGCACGACCTCGTGCCGGCCGGCCTCGGCCTCGATCAGGTCGCGCGTGGAAGGGCTACCGACCTCCTCGTCGCTGGTAAGCAGGAAGGTGACCGGGCGGCGCAATGCGATACCGGCCTGGATGATCGCGGCCATCGCCTGCATGGCGATGTAGGTGCCCCCCTTCATGTCGCAGATGCCGGGGCCGAAGCAGCGCTCGCCTTCCAGCCTGAAGGGCAGGGCGCCGAGCGTGCCGACCGGGTGCACGGTGTCCAGATGCGCCAGCACGAGGATGCCCCCTTCAGCCTCGCCGTCGAGGTGCGGGAAGCGGGCGCGCACGCAGTCGCCAAAGCCCATCCGGCCGGGAATGCGCTCGATCCGGGCGCCAAGCAGCGCCAGGTCGCGGCTGGCCAGCGACATCATGCGGTTGACCGCCGCGGCATCGAAGGTGGGGCTTTCGCACTCCACCCAGGGGCGCAGCCCGTCCAGCAGCACGCCCGCGTCGAAAGGCAGGTCCAGGGCGCGCTGCGCCTCGCGCTGATCCGGCGTAAGGATCTCTTGCTCCATCGTGACGCTCCCATAACTTCCTTGGGGGGCTGCCGGGCGCCAGCCCGCTGAATGGCGTTGCGGCTAGCCTGCTGCCATGTCGCGGGATCGGCAAGGGGCCACGCGCGCAAGCGGGATGACGACAATCGGGTATCCTCTGCTAAACCCTTGGCCCAATGACCGAAGCGACCCCCCCGCGGCGTATCGCGCCGCAGACCGGCCCGCATCTCTGGAGCGGCGCCGCTCTCTCGCCGGCCGACTGGATGCTGCCGCTGGGCGGTGAGATCCGGGCCGAGATCGAAGCCGCCCCCGGCCTGCCGGTCCCGCGTCTGGACCCGCTGCTCGGGCAGATGGCGGAGCGGCTGGCGCATGGCCCGGGCTTCTGCCTGCTGCGCGGGCTGCCGCTGCCGGAGGAGCCGGCGGCGGTGCTGGGGCGGCTGGGCAGCCGCATCGGCCACCCCGTGCATGTCGCGCCCTCCGCGGGCCCGTACTACACCGAGCCTTGCGACGCGCTGCTGCTGCTCTGCCGCGAGGCGGGCGAGGTGGTGCTGCACTCCGCCGCCGCCCTGCACAACCAGCTCCTGCGCGCCGACCGGGCGGCACTGGAGGTGCTCTACCGTGCGCGGCAGGTCGGCACGGCGCCCGCGCTGCCGGTCTTCGCGGTGACGCAGGGCGTCTTCGCCGCGCGCTGCGACCACGCCGCGCTCGACCCCGCGGCTCAGTCGGCGCTGGCGGCGCTGGAGGAAGCGGCCGCTGCGCCCGGGCTGGCGCTGCGCATGGTGCTGCACCCCGGCGACCTGCTCTGCGTGAACCCCTTCCTGGTCTGGGCGTCCTCCACGCGCGGCCTGGCCACGCTGGCGCTGGTGACCGAGCCTTCCCGCCTCTCCGAGGG
This sequence comes from Teichococcus coralli, assembly GCF_009829925.1. Taxonomy (GTDB): domain Bacteria; phylum Pseudomonadota; class Alphaproteobacteria; order Acetobacterales; family Acetobacteraceae; genus Pseudoroseomonas; species Pseudoroseomonas coralli. The sequence goes on along the minus strand of NZ_SNVJ01000002.1, from coordinate 325,481 downwards.
ACCCTTCGCCGCGCTGCGGCCAGCGGAAGCCTGAGCGCCATGCGCATCCTGGTCGCGAACGCGAACACCACCGAAGCCATCACCACGCTTTGCGCCGAGGCGGCCCGCGGCGCGGCGGCGCCGGGCACCACCATCATCCCCGCCACGCCGCGCTTCGGTCCCGCCGTCATCGCGACGCGCCTGGAGAACGCCATCGCTGGCCACGCGCTGCTGGAACTGCTGGCCGGGCATGCGGGACAGGTGGACGCGGCGGTGCTGGCGGTCAGCCATGACACGGCGCTGGAGGCGGCGCGGCAGCTCATGCCATGCCCGGTGGTCGGCATGACGGAGGCGGCCTGCCTGACCGCCTGCATGGTCGGCGCGCGCTTCGGCCTGGTGACGCTCGGCGGGGTCGAGACCTATCGGGAGCTGATCGGGCGGCATGGCCTCGCCGCGCGGCTGGCCGGGCTGGAAGGCGTGGCGGCAACGCCCCAGGACGCGTTGCGCGACCCCGCGGCGGTGGAAGTGCTGGTGCTGGAGGGCGTCGGCCGGCTGGTGGCGGCGGGTGCGGATGCGGTGGTGCTGGGCGGTGCCGCCCTCGCCGGCATGGCGGCGCGGCTGGCCGCGCCTGTGCCGCTGCTGGACGGCATCGCCTGCGCGGTGAAGCTGGCGGAGGCGCTGGTCGGGCTGGGACTGGCACGCCCCAGGGCGGGTAGCCTGGCCCCGGCGCAGGGGCGGGTGAGCACCGGGCTTTCGCCGGCGCTCGCGCGGCTGTTGCGCGGCGCCTGAGGCGCCGCGCGGGAGGGGCTCAGTCCAGCTTGGCGCCGGAGATGCGCACCACCTCCTGCCACTTGGTGTTCTCCGCCTGGATGAAGCGGTCGAACTCGGCGGGGCCGAGCGGCCGCGGCTCGCTGCCGACGTCGCGCAGGCGGGTGACCACGTCCGGCTTCCTCAGGATGTCGAGGATGTGGTTCGACAGCCGCTCGACGATCGGGCGCGGAGTGCGGCCCGGAGCCTGGACACCGAACCACGCCTCCGCCTCGAAGCCTTCAATGCCGCTTTCGGCCACCGTGGGCACGTCCGGCAGGGCGAACCAGCGCCCCTTGCTGGTCACCGCCAGCGCCCGCAGGCGGCCTTCCTGGATGTGCGGCAGATAGGGCGGGATGTTGTCCACCGCGAGATCCAGCCGGCCGGCGAGCAGGTCCGGGATCACCGTGGCGCTGCCGCGATAGGGCACGTGGGAGATGTTGACCTTGGCGCGGGTCTTCAGCAGCTCGGCGCACATGTGGCCGGAGGTGCCGTTGCCGGGAGTGCCGTAGTTCAGGTTGCCCGGCTCGGCGCGCGCCATGTCGAGCAGGTCCTTCAGCGTCTTCGCCTTGCTCTCCGCCGGCACGGTGATCACGTTGGCCAGCGAGTTGGCCAGCGCCAGGTTGGTCAGGTCCTTCGCCGGATCGTAGGGCAGCTTGGAATAAAGGTACTGGTTGATGCTGGCGGTGCCGATCGTGCACATCAGCAGCGTGTGGCCATCCGGGTCGGACTTCGCCACGGCATCGGAACCCAGGATGCCGCCGGCGCCGGGACGGTTGTCCACCACCACCGGCTGCCCGAGCAACGGCGAAAGGTGCTCGGCAATCACGCGGGCGGTCACGTCGGTGGCGCCACCGCCGGGGAAGGGCACCACAAGGCGGAGCGGCCGGTTCGGAAAGGCAGGCTGCGCCCGCAGCAGGGCCGGGGCGGCGAACAGGCCAGCGCCGGCGGCCAGCACGAGACGGCGGGAAGAAAGCAAGGCCGGATCCTCTGAAGATGTGTCTTGCAGAGGTGCCTAGACGTTGGCGTGCTGCGGTGCAACCCGGCGGGGCGGCGGTCCTGGAAGCGTGCCCGATACTGCCGCCCCCCGCGCCGGGGGCGGCAGCGCCGCGCCGCTCAGTCCACCTTGGCGCCGGACCGTCGGACCACCTCGGCCCACTTCTTCACCTCGGCCTGAACGAAGGCCTCGAAGGCCGCCGGGGTGGTGCCGCCATCGGGCGTGAGGCCAGGTTTCATGCCGCCGAGATCGGCGAGCTTCGCCCAGGTCTCCGGCTCCTTCACGACAGCATCGATCTCGGCGCCCAGCTTCTCGATGATCGGCCGCGGCGTCTTCGCCGGTGCCTGCACGCCGAACCAGCCTGTCGCCTCCACGCCGGGAAAGCCGGCCTCGGCCGTGGTGGGCACGTCCGGCAGGGCGGGGCTGCGGGTGGCGGTGGTGACGGCCAGCGGGCGCAGCCGCCCGTCGCGGATATGGCCGATTGCGGAGGGCAGGTTGTCCACGCCCACCTCGACGCGGCCTGCCATGATCTCGGCCAGCATCGGCCCGGCGCCGCGGAAGGGCACGTGCGTCATCTGGATGCCGGCTTCCATCTTCAGCAGTTCGCCCGTCATGTGCAGCGAGGTGCCGGCGCCGGAGGAGCCGTGGTTCAGTTCGCCGGGCTTCTTCTTCGCCAGCGCGACCAGTTCGGCCAGCGTCTTCACCGGCAGCGAGGGCGTGACGAAGATGACGTTCGGCACCTTGATGAGCAGGCCCACGGCGGCGAGGTCCTGCGGCTTGTAGGGCATTTCCTTGCCATACAGCTCATAGTTGATCGCGCCCGAGGAGACCGTCTGCATCAGGATGGTGTAGCCATCCGGATCGGCCTTCGCGACAACGTCGGACCCGATGTTGCCGCCGGCGCCACCACGGTTCTCCACCGGGAAGGGCTGCCCGAGGCGCTGCTGCAGGCGGGTGGCCAGGATGCGTGCGGCGATGTCGGTGGTGCCGGCGGGCGCGAATGGCACCACGAAGCGCACGGGGCGGCTCGGCCAGCTGGTCGTGGCGCCGGGCTGAGCCAAAGCCGTGCCAGGGCGCAGCGCCGGGGCGAGTGGCAGGAGGGCGGCGGCGCCGAGCAGGGCACGGCGATGCAGCAGGGTCATCGGGTCGTCTCCTTCCGGGCGGCGCGGGTCTCGATCGCCGGCGCCTCGTCCGGATGGCCTGTTCCTGCCGCATCCCGCCAAGGTTCGGCAAGACATCCCGGTGCCGGTGCCGGTGCCGGTGCCGGTGTCGGTGCCGGCGGCGGCGGGCGCAGCGCCACCGCCTGCCTGGCCGCATCCCAGCGCCAGCAGGGCGCCCCGGCGGCGAGCCGGATGCCGCCGAGCCGGCGCGCGGGCGGGCGCAGTGGCGGCCGGTCGCGCCTCCTGGCCAGGCGGCACGGCCCGCCTCGGTCAAACACCGCTCCTCCCGCGCCCAGGTGATAGCCCCGCAGGTGACCCCTGCCGCGCGGCGCGCGCCAGGTCCTTGGCGCCCTTGCGTCGCGGGTCGAGATCGAGGCGGAACGGGAGCGCGGCGCGCGGAAGGGGCGCTTTAGTCACGGCGAGGGCCCGCTTTCTCAGGTCCGTGTTCGCGCGCGGACCGAAAAGGGGCGTCGCAGGAGGGTCCGCCAGGGCCGAGCGTCACGGGGGCAACCCTGACCCGGGCCGGGCGCCAGGAGCAGCCCGATCCTGGCCGCCTGTCAAGTGGCAGGAGCCGAAGGGTCCGGGGGGTGGAGACCCCCGGCCCTCCTTGCCTTACCGGACGGGATGAACGCCCATGGCCGTGGTCTGTTCGTCCACGCGCGGCGTGTAGGTCAGCCCCCGGCGCAGACCCCAGACGCTCTTCTGAGTGTGCAGCGGAATCACCGCGACGTCCTCCATGGCGACGCGCATCGCCTCCTGCAAAAGCTTCTCGCGCGCCTCGTCATCGAAGGTGGCAAGGCCGCGGTCGGTGATCTCGTCCATCTTCCCATTGGCGTAGCGGCCGTAGTTGGCGAGGCCGCGGCCGGGCTTGCCGCGCGAGCCCAGCACGGCGCGCAGCGAGGTGGAGGGCTCGCCGGTGCTGTTGCTCCAGCCCAGCAGGTAGGCCGAGGCGTCGAAGCGGTTCAGCCGGCCGATGACGGTGGCCAGCGGCTGCGCGTCCACGCTGGTCTTGACGCCGATGCGGGACCACATCTGCGCCACCACCTGCTGGATCTGCTCGTCATTGACGTAGCGGTCGTTCGGGCCGCGCAGGGTGATGGTGAAGCCGTTGGGATAGCCCGCCTTGGCCAGCAGCTTCCTGGCGCGCGCCGGGTCGTAGGGCGGCACCGGGATCGAGGGGTCATGGCCGAAGGCGCCTGGCGGCATGAACTGCCCGGCGGCGACGGCGGCATCCTCCATCACCCGGCTGACAATGGCGGGGCGGTTGACGGCAATGGACAGCGCCTCGCGCACCCGCCGGTCCTGCAGCGGGTTCTTGTCGAGCTTCTCGCCATTGGGTCCGCTGAGGTCGGGCGAGCCGTCCTCGCGGAACACGTCGAGCCCGATGAAGATCAGGCGCAGGCTGGTGCCCTCGACGACGTTGAGCCTGTCCTCCTTGCGCAGGCGCGCCAGGTCGGCGGTGGGCACGTTGTCGATCATCGCCACGTCGCCCGAGAGCAGCGCGGCGACGCGCGAACCGGCCTGGGTGATGATGCGGTAGTCCACCTTCGCCCATTGCGGCTTGCCGCCCCAGTAGGCGTCGTTGCGCGCCATCTCCACCCGGTCGTTCGGGCTGTAGGAGACGAAGCGGTAGGGCCCGGTGCCGATCGTCGCCTTGCCGCTGTTGAAGTCGGAGGAGGGTGGGTTCTCGCCCAGCGAGTGCGGCAGGATGAAGATCTGCGCGAGGTCGTTGGGCAGCAGCGGGTAGGGCGTGTTGGTCTTGAAGCGGACCGTGCGCGGGTCCACCACCTGCACGTCGCTGATCGCGCGGGTATAGACGGCGAAGGAGCTCGGGCTCTGCACCTGCGGCACGCGCTTCAGCGTGTAGGCGACATCCTCGGCCGTCAGCTTCTCACCGTTGTGGAAGGTGACGCCGTCGCGGAGCTTGAACTCCCAGGTGGTGTCGTCGATCAGCGTCCAGGATTCGGCGAGGCCGGGATGCAGGCGCGAGTTCTCGTCGCGCTCCACCAGCGCCTCGAACATGTGCGCCGAGAGCATGATGTTCGGCGTCAGCGTGTAGTAGTGCGGATCGATGCTGGCCGGCGGCGCGCTCACGCCCATGGACAGCGCCTGCGCCAGCGCCGGGCGTGCCGCCGCCGGCGCCAGGGCCAGCAGCGCCGCCCCCAGCAGGGTGGCCTTCATCCGGCTCATGCGCGCTCCTCCCGGGACCAGCCCAGCTCCTCCTGCACCAGGCTCGCCCAGTAGGCGGCGCCGAGAGCCAGGGCCTCGTCGTTGAAGTCGTAGAGCGGGGTATGGACGTTGTGGAAGCTGCCGTCCGGGTTCACCCCGTTGCCGATGCGCATGAACACGCCCGGCTTCTTCTGCAGCATGAAGGCGAAGTCCTCGCCGCCTGTGCTCATCGGGAACTCGCCGACCTTCGCCTCGCCAACCAGCGCGCCGGCGGCGGCGACCGCCACCGGCACCTTCTCGGCGGCGTTGACGGTGGGCGGGCAAAGCGCGTCGTAGGCGAATTCGGCGGTGGCGCCGTGCGCGGCGGCCAGGGTCTCGGCCAGTTCCTGCAGGCGGCGCTTGATCACCGCCTGCGCCTCCGGGCGAAAGTAGCGGGCGGTGCCGCGCACCACCACCTTGGCCGGCATGACGTTGGGCGAGCCGAAGGTGCCGCCCTCGACATGACCGACGGAAAGCGCCGCGCTCTCGGTGGGCTTCAGGTTGCGCGGCAGGATGGTCTGCACGGCCAGCAGGAACTGGCCGAGCACCACCGTCAGGTCCGAGGCCAGGTGCGGCGCGCCGCCGCCATGCCCGCCATTGCCGTTGAAGGTGACGGTCCAGAAGTCGGCGCCCGCCAGGATCGGGCCGGGGCGCGTGGCGAACTCGCCCACCGGCAGGCCGGGCGTGTTGTGCATGCCGTAGACCGAATCCACGGGGAAGCGGTCGAACAGCCCGTCCTTGATCATCGCCGGCGCGCCGGTGCCGGCCTCCTCGGCGGGCTGGAAGATGAAGTGCACCGTGCCGCCGAAATCCGGGTTCCTCGCCAGGTACCTGGCGGCGCCGAGCAGCATGGTGGTGTGGCCGTCATGCCCGCAGGCATGCATCTTGCCCGGCACCTCGGAGGCATAGGGCAAGCCGGTCTGCTCCTGGATGAACAGCGCGTCCATGTCGGCGCGGAGCCCGATGGCGCGCTGCCCGGGCCGCTTGCCCTTCAGCGTGCCGACGACGCCGGTCTTGCCGATGCCGGTCTCCACCTCCAGCCCCCATTCGCGCAGCTTGCCGGCCACCAGGGCGGCGGTGCGGACCTCCTCGAAGCGGGTCTCGGGGTGGCGGTGGATGTCCCGCCGGATCTCGACGAGTTCGGGCTCGAAGGTCTTGATGTCGTCCAGGATATCCTGTCGCACGGCGCGCGGTCCTCGGCGTGGAGAAAGCAGGCAAACTGATCCGCCGCCGCGACCGGGTCAACCCGCGCCAGGCGCGATGTTGGACAGGCGTCCATCATGGTGGATATACCGCCGCGTCCGAGGGAGCCATGCCATGCCCGAGATCCACGACGCCGCCGAGGCCGACCTGCCCGCCATCCTGGCCATCTTCAACGGGGCCATCCGCAGCACCACCGCGGTCTGGCACACCCAGGAGACGACGCTGGAGGCGCGCCGCGCCTGGATGCGGGAACGGCAGGGGCGCGGCCTTCCGGTGCTGGTGGCGGTGGAGGCCGGCACCGTCCGGGGCTTCGCCTCCTATGGCGACTTCCGGCCCTTCGCCGGCTACGCGCTGACGGTGGAGCACTCGGTCTATGTCGATCCGGCCGCGCAGGGGCAGGGCATCGGCCGCGCCCTGCTCGCCGCCCTGGTGGCACGGGCCGAGGCGGCCGGGCTGCACGTCATGGTCGGCGGCATCGAGGCAGAGAACCAGGCCTCCATCCGGCTGCACCGTGCGGCCGGCTTCACGGAGGCAGGGGTGCTGCGGCAGGTCGGGCGCAAGTTCGACCGCTGGCTGGACCTGCTCTTCATGCAGAAAATCCTCTCCGCCCCGGGGCGATGAGAAAGGCCCGGGGATGGAACTCCCCGGATGCCCATCTCGCTTCCTCGGCCTCAGGCGCCGCGGGTGAAGAGCGGGTCGTTCTCCAGCAGGATAGGCTGCCCATGCGGGGTGGCATGCGCGGCGCGGTCCCAGGCCGCCTGGCGCTGCGCCAGCAACGCGGCGCCGGCCACGCCCTTGCGGGCCACCATTGTTTCCAGGGCCAGGAGCCAGTGCCGGTAGTAGGTGTCGCCGAGGTCCGGGTCACCCTCGGCCTGCGCGGCGCGGATCGCCTCCCCCAGGCACTCCGCCCATTCGCTCCAGGTGAACAGGCCCCGCTGGTGCAGCGCCACCGTCATGGCGAAGGCCGAGGCTTCCCAGGGCTCGCGGAACACCGGCTCCTCGGCGCAGCGGGGCAGGGGAGCGACCGGCTCCAGCGCTGCCGTCATGGCGTTAAGCGGCTTCAAGGTAGCTTTCCCAGGCGTCGATGGAAACGGAAAGGCTCGGATCGGCTCCTTCGCCCCACAACTCCGGCCCGGTGAAGCGGACCGTGTAGAGCCATTGCGGGTGCTCGCCCTGCCGGTGGGCGTTGGTGTCGGGAAAGACAAAGACGCCGCGCACCGCCTCCACCACGCCCTGCTTGCCCCGGGCGTAGCGGGGCAGGCGGGTGTGATGCGCCGGGTGGAACACCCTGGTCCGCACCGCCGCACCAACGGCGAAGGCGGCGGGCGCCTCGGCCGGGCGCGCATACTGCGTGCCGGCAGCCAGGGTCCTGGCCACCTCCCCGGCATGCAGCACGCGCGGCACCGGCCGCGCGGGCGCCTCCGCCTGTCCGTCGCGGAGTTCCTCGCGGCTGACCAGCCCGTCCGCCAGGAGCTGGTTCGCCAGCGCCTTGGTCCAGATCTCATAGTAGGAGGAGGACAAATACTCGGCCGGCGGCAGGGATTCCCGCGTGTGCCGCATCGTGTCGATGTTCCACACGCCCATCGCCCCTGTGGCGAGGGTGATGGCCAGCGCCCGCTTCTCCCATTCGGCGTGGAAGCGCAGCTCCTCCGGCTCCGGCGTCACCGGGCCGAAGCCCATCATGCCGCCGAGATCCTGCGCGCCGTTCATGCCGCCACCCCGCCAGGCGCCCGGGCCAGTCCGGTGCCGATCATGGAGTCCCGCGTCACGAGGTCGGCCAATGCCTCCTCGCTCCAGCCCTCGGTGCCGGCGGGGCGCATGGGCAGCACGAGGTAGCGGATCTCGGCGGTGGAATCCCAGACGCGGAGGCGCGTCCCCTCCGGCAGGGTGACGCCGAAATCCGCCAGCACGCCGCGGGGGTCGATCACGGCGCGGGAGCGGTAGGCCGCGCTCTTGTACCAGACCGGCGGCAGGCCCAGCACCGGCCAGGGATAGCAGGAGCACAGCGTGCAGACGACGAGGTTGTGCTCTTCCGGCGTGTTCTCGACCGCCACCATGTGCTCGCCCTGCCGCCCGCCGAAGCCGAGCGAGGCGATGGCCGCCGTGGCATCCCGCCGCAGCCCGTCGCGGAAGGCGGGGTCGGCCCAGGCCTTGGCCACCACCCGCGCGCCGTTGCGAGGGCCGATGCGCGTCTCGTAGGTCTCGATGATGGCGTCAAGCGCGTCCGGCTCGACATAGCCCTTCTCGACCAGCACCGATTCCAGCGCGCGGACGCGCAGCGCCGTGTCCGAGAGCTCGCTGTGGTCGTGTTCGTGATGGTGCCCGTGCGGGCCGTCATCGGAAGCGTGCATGGCGGGAGCCTCCCGGCGCGGTGGGTCTCTGCCCCCCACTCTACCAGCCCTGCCGCCTTCGTCCATCGCGCCCGGCAGGCGGTTATTCCGGCGGGTAGATGTCGCGGCAGGCGTGCCAGGTGGCATGCCCGATCAGCGGCAGGGCGATGGCGAGGCCGAGGAACAGGGGCACCATCGCCAGGCCGGTGAACAGCACGATCAGCCCTGCCCAGAGCGCCATGGCGCGCCAGTTCAGCATCACCCCGTGCCAGGAGGCGATGATCGCCTCCGGGGTGGAGATGTCGCGTTCCACCAGCATCGGGATGGCGAGCGCCGAGATGCCGAAAGCCAGGGCCGCCAGCAGGAAGCCGCTGCCGGTGCCGACCAGCAGGAACGGCAGCAGCTTCTCGGCGCGAAGCATGGCCAGCGGCAGGGTCTCCAGCGGCGGCGCGAAGCCCGGGCCGAAGCAGAGCGCGAAGATCAGCCCGGCCAGTTGCACCCAGAACAGGTGCAGAAGCAGCAATGCGACGCCCATGAAGGCGAGTTGCCCGCCATGCCGGCGGAAGCCCTGCATCGCCTCCGCCCAATTCGTCTCCAGCCCCGCCTCCCGCCGGCGGGAGACCTCGTAGAGGCCGGCGGCGAGCAGGGGGGCGACGAGAAAGAAGCCGGCACTCAGCGGCAACACCAGCCACAGGGTCTGCAACCGCTGCGCCAGGAGTGCCAGCGCCCAGCCGGCAAGGGTGAGCGCCGCGCCGTGGGTGAGGCTGATCGCGGGCGAGGCCCAGAGGTCGTTCCAGCCGGCGGCGAGCCAGGCCCAGGGGCGGTCCTGCGCCACGCGGCGCGGTTGTGCGGCGGCGCGAAGAACGGGCGTGGCCTGGCTTTGCATGGCGATGACCTCCCTGCGGCTCCCGTAACCTAATGCAACCGGGCCGCTGAAAACTTGATCCGCGTCAAGGACAGGCCCGTGCCGCCTGGGCTTCCTTGCGCGCAATCCCGTGCATCGGCCTCGCCAAGCGCGGCCGCTGAGGGGCGGATTCCCCCACGACCAGACCGGAGACATCCCCGATGCCCGAAGGAGGCCACGCCGCCAGCCTCGCCGCACAGACCGGCGCCTGGCGGCAGGATTCGTACGTGGACGGGCCGATCCGCGCCATGGCGGTCGCCACCCTGTTCTGGGGTGTGGTGGGCTTCCTGATGGGCGTGCTGATCGCCTCGCAGCTTGCCTTCCCGCTGCTGAACCTCGACCTCGAATGGACCACCTTCGGCCGGCTGCGGCCGGTGCACACCAGCGCGGTGATTTTCGCCTTCGGCGGCAACGCGCTGATCGGCACCAGCCTCTACGTCGTGCAGCGCACCTGCCGGGCGCGCCTGTTCGGCGGTGAGGAGATGGGCTGGTTCCTCTTCGCCGGCTACAACTTCTTCATCGTCATGGCGGCGCTCGGCTACGTGCTCGGCGTGACGCAGGGCAAGGAGTACGCCGAGCCGGAATGGTACGTGGACCTCTGGCTGACGGTGGTCTGGGTCGCCTATCTCGTGGCGTTCGGCGGCACCATCCTGCGGCGCGAGGAGCCGCATATCTACGTGGCGAACTGGTTCTACCTCGCCTTCATCGTCACCATCGCCATGCTGCATATCGGCAACAACTTGGCGCTGCCGCTGCCCGGCCATGCCAAGTCCTACGGTCTCGCCTCGGGCGTGCAGGACGCGATGATCCAGTGGTGGTACGGCCACAACGCGGTGGGCTTCTTCCTGACCGCCGGCTTCCTCGGCATGATGTACTACTTCATCCCGAAGCAGGCGGAGCGGCCGGTCTATTCCTACCGCCTCTCGATCATCCACTTCTGGTCGCTGATCTTCCTCTACATCTGGGCGGGCCCGCACCACCTGCACTACACCGCGCTGCCGGACTGGGCGCAGACGCTGGGCATGGTGTTCTCCGTCATGCTGTGGATGCCCTCCTGGGGCGGCATGATCAACGGCCTGATGACCCTCTCCGGCGCCTGGGACAAGCTGCGCACCGATCCCGGCCTGCGCTTCTCCGTCACCGCCGTCGGCTTCTACGGCATGAGCACCTTCGAGGGGCCGGTGATGTCGGTGAAGGCGGTGAACAGCCTCTCGCACTACACCGACTGGACCATCGGCCACGTGCATTCCGGCGCCATGGGCTGGGTCGGCTTCATCACCTTCGGCGCCATGTACTGGCTGGTGCCGCGGCTCTGGGGAAGGACCGAGCTGTACTCGAACAAGCTCGCCGCCTGGCACTTCTGGGTCGCGACGCTCGGCATCGTCCTCTACATCACCGCGATGTGGGTGTCCGGCATCATGCAGGGCCTGATGTGGCGCTCCTACGACGAGCTCGGCTTCCTGCAGTACTCCTTCGTGGAGACGGTGGCGGCCATGCACCCCTACTACGTCATCCGCATGCTGGGCGGCGTGCTCTACCTGAGCGGCGCGCTGCTGATGGTCTACAACCTCTGGCGCACCGTGACGGCGCGGGCCGAGGAGGCGCCGCTCGCGCCGCCGCTCCCCGCCGCCGCCGCCGTGCCGGCCGAGTGAAGGAAACGGGCCGATGTTCCGCCGCTTCAGCCACGCGCTGATCGAGAAGAACCTGATCCTGCTCGGCGTGCTCACGCTGATCACCGTCTCCATCGGCGGGCTGGTGCAGATCGTGCCGCTCTTCGCCGTGGAGACCACCATCGAGCGCGTGCAGGGCATCCGCCCCTACACCCCGCTGGAGCTGATGGGCCGCAACATCTTCGTGCGCGAGGGCTGCTACACCTGCCACAGCCAGATGATCCGCCCCTTCCGCGACGAGGCGGAGCGCTACGGCCACTACAGCCTCGCGGCCGAGAGCATGTACGACCATCCCTTCCAGTGGGGCAGCAAGCGCACCGGGCCGGACCTGGCGCGCGTCGGCGGCCGCTATTCCGACGACTGGCACGCCGCGCATCTGCGCAGCCCGCGCGCCGTGGTGCCGGAAAGCGTCATGCCGCCCTACGCCTTTCTCGACCGTCCGCTCGAGTATGGCGACATCCAGGACCACCTGCGCGGCCAGCGCGCCGTCGGCGTGCCCTACACGGATGCGATGATCGCCAGCGCCAGGGCCGACCTGGAGGCGCAGGCGAAGCCGGACGAGGACCCCACGGCCTTCTCGCGCCGCTATGCCCGTGCGCGGCAGGCCGCCTTCGACGGCAACGGCCGCGACATCACCGAAATGGACGCGCTTATCGCCTATCTGCAGATGCTCGGCACGCTGGTGAAGTTCGGCGACGTCACGCCCGAGAGCGTGCGGCAGCAGTGAGGAGGGATTGATGGACCTGTTCGCTCTCTATCCGCTGCTGAAGGCCGCCTGGGTGGTGTGGTTCTTCGCGCTGTTCAGCTTCATCCTGTTCCGGGTGCTGCGTCCCGGCCGGCGCCAGGCCTACCAGATGCTGGCCGACATCCCCCTGCGTGACGAGGCGCCGCGCGCGCGGCAGCCGCAACGGAGCATCTGACGATGCCGACCAAGATCGAGAAGGATGCGGTCAGCGGCACGCTGACCACCGGCCACGAATGGGACGGCATCAAGGAGCTGAACACGCCGTTGCCGAAATGGTGGCTCTACGTGTTCTACGCCACCATCGCCTTCGCCGCCGTGTGGGTGGTGCTCTATCCGGCCCTGCCCATCCAGGGCGCCACCGGCCTCACCGGCTGGACCGCGCGCGGCGCCATCGAGCAGGAGATGGCCGAGCACGCGGAGCGGCTCGAGCCCCGGCTGGCTGCCATCCGCGATGCGGCGCCGCAGGAGATCCTGGCCGATCCGGAACTGCGCAACTTCGCGCTCGCCGGAGGCCGCGTCGCCTTCGCCAACAACTGCGCCGCCTGCCATGGCGCGGGCGGGCAGGGTGCGCAGGGCGGCTTCCCCAGCCTCGCCGACGACGACTGGCTCTGGGGCGGCAAGCTCGCCGACATCCGCCAGACCATCGCGCACGGCATCCGCAACGCCGAGGACGAGGCGGCGCGCACCACCATGATGCCGCGCTTCCTGGCCGACGGGCTGCTGAGCGCGGCGCAGGTGAACGAGGTGGCCGAGCACGTGCTGAGCCTCTCCGGCCGCGCCACCGATGCCGCCGCGGCGCGGCGCGGCGCCGCCGTCTTCGCCGAGAACTGCTCCAGCTGCCACGGCAATGACGGCCGCGGCAGCCGCGAGCTGGGCGCGCCCGACCTGGCCGACCAGATCTGGCTCTATGGCGGGGACAAGGCGGCCGTGGTGCAGTCCGTCTCCTACGCCCGTGCCGGGGTGATGCCGGCCTGGGGCGGGCGCCTGGACCCGGCGGTGGTCAACATGCTGACCGTCTATGTCCATTCCCTTGGCGGTGGCGAGCCGGAGTAAGGCACGATGAGCCGGATCGACCCCGGGGGTGTGGCGCACGTCGCCGGCGGCGAGGCGGGCTCGCTCTACGCCGCCGGCCAGAAGGTCTATCCCAAGGCGGTGCATGGCCCCGTGCGCCGCGCCAAATGGGCGATCCTGGCCGCTTGCCTGGCGCTCTACTACCTCGTGCCGTGGCTGCGGTGGGACCGTGGCGCGGGCATGCCGGACCAGGCGGTGCTGGTGGACATCGCCAACGCCCGCATCTTCCTGCTCTGGATTGAGATCTGGCCGCAGGAGATCTACTTCCTCACCGGCCTGCTGGTGCTGGCGGCGATCGGCCTCTTCGCCGTCACCAGCCTGTTCGGCCGCGTCTGGTGCGGCTTCGCCTGTCCGCAAACGGTCTGGACCGACCTCTTCCTCTGGGTGGAGCGGCGCATCGAGGGCGACCGCAACGCCCGCATGAGGCTGGATGCCGCGCCGACGACGCGCGGCAAGGCGCTGCGCAAGCTGGCGAAGCACGCCGCCTGGCTGGTCATCGCGGCCGCGACCGGCGGCGCCTGGATCATGTACTTCCAGGACGCCCCGACGGTGACGCGGGACATCCTGACCGGCGGCGCCAGCCTGGAGACCTATGTCTTCTTCGGCCTGTTCGCCGGAACGACCTACACACTGGCCGGCTGGGCGCGAGAGCAGGTCTGCACCTACATGTGCCCCTGGCCACGCTTCCAGGCGGCGATGCTCGACGAGAACTCGCTCGTCGTCAGCTATCGCGGCTGGCGGGGCGAGCCGCGCGGCAAGGCCAAGGCCGCGGGCGTCGGGGACTGCGTGGATTGCCGCGCCTGCCTGCATGCCTGCCCGACCGGCATCGACATCCGCGATGGCCAGCAACTCGAATGCATCGGCTGCGGCCTCTGCATCGACGCCTGCGACGAGGTGATGCGCAGGCTGAGCCGCCCGGCTGGCCTGGTCGCCTTCGAGACGCTGGCCAACCTCGCCGCCAGCGAGGCCGCCACCGCGGGGATCGCTCCCGGCCCGGCGCGCCAGGTCCGCGGGATGAAGGCGCGCCAGCCCGTCCGCTTCTCCCGCCCGCGCACCTGGCTCTATGCCGGCGTGCTGGGGGCGGTGGCGGCGGTGATGCTCGGCGCCTTCCTGCTGCGCCCGACGGCGACGCTGGCCGTGTTGCGCGACCGCGCGCCGATCTTCGTCCGCCTCTCCGACGGCGGCATCCGCAACGCTTATACGCTGAAGCTGGAGAACCGTACCCGCCCCGATGCCGCCCTCGCGCTGGTGTTGGACGCACCGGAAGGCTTCCGGCTCGTGGTGCAGGACAGCGCCGCCGATGCCGAAGCCCGGCCGTTGCTGGCGCTGCGGCAGGATGGCATCACGCAGTGGCGCGCGCTGGTCACCGCGCCCGCGGGTGCCGGCCTGCCGGAAAGCACGCCGGTCCGCTTCCGGCTGCTCGATGCCGCGGGCCATACGGTGCTGGCCGAGCGCAGCGTCTTCCTGGCGCCGAAATGAGGAAAACGCCGATGTCCGTGCTCCTGCCCGCCCAGCCCCGCCGCAGCGGCTGGATTCCCTGGGCCTTCGCCGGCGGCATGGGCGTGGTGCTGGCGGTCAACGCAGTGCTGGTCTGGGCGGCGGTTTCCACCTTCACCGGCGTCTCCGTCGGTCACGCCTATGACCGTGGGTTGGCCTACAACGACGTGCTCGCCGAGACCGCGCGGCAGCAGGCCCTCGGCTGGCATGCCAGCGTGGTGCTGGATGTGCGCACCCTCGTCGTCTCCGTCCAGGACGAGGACGGGAAGCCGGTGGCCGGCACGATCTCGGGCGTGCTGGTGCGGCCGGTGGAGGGCACGCGCGTGCCGCTCGGCTTCAGGTCGGTCGCACCGGGCCAGTTCCGTGCCGCCGCCGAGGTGCCGAGGCACGGGCAGTGGGAGGCGCAGCTGCGGCTGACCGGCCAGCAAGGCGACCGGTTCGACATCCGCGGGCGGGTCTTCGTTCGGTGATTGCGCTGGGTCGCATCCAGCCCGGCGGTGAAGAGGGCGACGCCGCTGGCGTGTCTTCGGCTCCCGCCGCGGCCTGCGCCCACTGCGCTGCGCCGTTGCGGGCCGGCGCGGCCTCTCGTTTCTGCTGCGCGGGCTGCGAGGGCGCGCATGCGCTGGTGGCCGGGCTCGGCCTCGATGCCTTCTACCGGCGGCAGGAAACCGCCGCCGGCACGCTGCGCCCGCCCGAGGCACCGCCGGAGACCGATTTCGCCGCCCTGGCCCGCCCCGGGAAGAGCGGCGAGCACAGCCTGGAACTGATGGTCGCCGGACTGACCTGCGGCGCCTGCGTCTGGCTGGTGGAGCAGGCCCTTGCCGCCGGTCCGGACATGCTGCGCGCCCGCGCCAGCCTTTCGGCCCGGCGCCTGACGCTTCTCTGGCGCGGCCCCGCCGCGCGCGCCAACGACTTTGTCGCGCTGATCGCCCGGCTTGGCTTCCGCGCCGCGCCCTGGTCGCCCGCCTGCCTGCGCGCCACCGAGGACGCCGAGGGGCGCGAACTGCTGCGCGCGCTCGGCATCGCCGCCTTCGGCATGATGAACGTCATGCTGGTCTCGGTCGCCGTCTGGGCCGGCGCGGACATGGGCGAGGCGACGCGCGCCCTGATGCACTGGCTGGCGGCGCTGATCGGCCTGCCGGTGGTGCTGGTGGCGGGCATGCCCTTCTACCGCTCGGCCTGGCGCACGCTGCGCGCCGGGCGGCCGAACATGGACCTCGCCGTTTCGCTTGGCGTGCTGGCCACGGCGGCCATGTCGCTCTCCGAGACGCTGCGCAACGGCGCCTATACCTGGTTCGACGGCGCCACGGCGCTGCTGGCCCTGCTGCTGGCCGGCCGCGTGCTGGACCGCGCCGCCCGCCGCCGCGCCCGCCAGGCGGTGGCCGAGCTGCTGGCCCTGCAGGAGGGCACGGTGCAGCGCCTGACGCCCGATGGCCGCGCCGAGCATGTGCCGGTGGCTGCCATCCGCGCCGGGGAGCGCGTGCTGGTCGCCGCCGGGGAGCGGCTGCGGCTGGACGGCGTGCTGGAAGGGGAGGAGGCGCTGCTCGACACCGCCGCCACCACTGGCGAGAGCCTGCCGCGCCGCGTTCCCGCGGGCGCGCCGCTGGCGGCGGGCGGCGTCAATCTCGGCAACCCCTTCACCCTGCGCGTCACTGCCGCCGCCGCCGACGGCTCGCTCGCCGCCATGGCGCGGCTGCTGGAGCGGGCGGAGCAGGCGCGCGGCCGCTTCGTCTCGATCGCCGACAAGGCGGCGCGCCTCTACGTGCCGGCCGCCCATGCGGTGGCGCTCGGCACCTTCCTGGGCTGGTGGCTCTGGGCGGGCGTCTCCTGGCAGGCGGCCCTGGTGCCAGCGGTGGCGGCGCTGATCATCACCTGCCCCTGTGGCCTCGCCATCGCCGTGCCGGCGGTGCAGGTCGTGGCCGTGGGCGCCCTGTTCCGCCGCGGCGTGCTGGTCACCTCGCCGACCGCGCTGGAGCGGCTGGCCAGCGCCGGGCATGTGGTCTTCGACAAGACCGGCACGCTGACCGAGGGCCGCCCGGTGCTGCTGGATGAGCCCGGCCGGCCGGCCTCCGCCCTGGCCGAGGCCGCCTCGCTCGCCCGCGCCTCCCGCCATCCGCTGGCGCGCGCCCTGGTCGCCGCCTGCCCCGATGCGCCGCCGGCTCCCGCTGGGGTGGTGGAGGTGCCGGGCCAGGGGATGCGCCGCGGCACGACGCGGCTGGGCAGTGCCCGCTTCGCCGGCGTGGCGGGGAGCGACGAGGGGCTGACGCTCTGGCTCGCGCGACCCGGCCTCTCCGCCGTGCCCTTCCGCTTCGCCGACCGCCTGCGCCCCGACGCGGCTCCCGCCGTGCGGGCGCTGCGTGACCTCGGCCTGGAGCCGGAGCTGCTTTCCGGCGACGGCCCGGATGCCGTCGAGGCGGTGGCCGAGGCGGCGGGCATCGGACCCTGGCAGGCCCGCGCGACGCCGGCGGGCAAGGCCGAGCGCATCGCCGCGCTGGCCGTCGCCGGCCGGCGGCCACTGATGGTGGGCGATGGCATCAACGACGCGGCCGCCCTGGCGCTGGCGCATGTATCCGCCGCGCCGCAGGGCGCCACCGACCTCGCCCAGACGGCCGCCGACCTGGTGCTGCGCGGCGAGGAGCTTGCCGTGCTGCCCTTCGCCGTGCGCGTGGCGCGGCGGGCGCAGCGGCTGGCGCGGCAGAACATCGGCCTGAGCCTGATCTACAACATGGTGGCGGTGCCCTGCGCCGTGCTGGGCTACGCCAC
The DNA here is from genome assembly GCF_009829925.1 of Teichococcus coralli. GTDB lineage: Bacteria > Pseudomonadota > Alphaproteobacteria > Acetobacterales > Acetobacteraceae > Pseudoroseomonas > Pseudoroseomonas coralli. Next base: position 308,147 of record NZ_SNVJ01000002.1, on the reverse strand, counting down.
GCCGCTGATCGCGGCGCTGGTGATGGCCTCCTCCTCCCTCCTCGTCATCCTCAATGCCCTGCGGGCGGGAAGGGCGCCGGCATGAACGCGCTGCTGCTGCTGGTGCCGATCGCGCTGCTCCTCGGCCTGCTGGCGCTGCTGCTCTTCCTTTGGACGCTGCGCACCCGCCAGTACGACGACCTGGACGGCGCCGCCGCCCGCATCCTGTTCGACGACACCCACCCCAAGCGAGGCCGCCGATGAGCCCCACCCGCGTCTTTTTCGTGATCTTTTCCGGGCTGATCGCCCTGGTCGGCCTGCTCGGCGCCGGCACCTCGGTGGAGGGGCCCTTCACCCTGTTCTGCCTGTCGCTGTTTCTCTTCGGCGTGCTCTTCGCCCTGTTCCTGGTGAAACGCAGCTTCGACGAGGCCGAAACCGCGCCGCGCGCCTGACCGGCCCGGCCGCCATGCGCGGCGCGTCCGGCAAGGCGCGGGGAGATGGTCCCTCCCAAATCCCCGCCGCCGCGACCGGACCCGTCGCGGGCGCGGCCGCATCCCTCCCTTGGCGATTTGGCAACCCTTTTGTCGTTGACGCCGCACGGCCGGCCCCCCAAGTTCCCGTGCCCTTTCCGCAACCTGGGAAAACCCGACTGATGCCTGCGATCACGTTGCCCGACCAGTCCGTCCGCGTCTTCGACGGAGCCGTGACGGGCACCACCGTGGCCGCCGCCATCGGGCCGGGCCTCGCCAAGGCGGCGCTGGCCATGAAGGTGGACGGCAAGCTGCGCGACCTCGCCGCGCCGATCGAGCAGGACGCCGAGATCCGCTTCATCACCCGCAAGGACCCCGAGGCGCTGGAGCTGATCCGGCACGACGCCGCGCATGTGCTCGCCGAGGCGGTGCAGGAACTCTTTCCCGGCACCCAGGTGACGATCGGCCCCGCCATCGAGAACGGCTTCTACTACGACTTCGCGCGCAACGAGCCCTTCAAGCCGGAGGACTTCCCGGCGATCGAGGCCAAGATGCGCGAGATCGTCTCGCGGGACGCGAGCTTCCAGCGGGAGGAGTGGCCGCGTGACGAGGCCATCCGCTTCTTCGAGGAACGGGGCGAGCGCTACAAGGCCGAGCTGATCCGCGACCTGCCGGAGAGCGAGGTCATCTCGATCTACCGCCAGGGGTCCTGGCTCGATCTCTGCCGGGGGCCTCACATGCGCTCGGCCGGCGATGTCGGCACCGCCTTCAAGCTGATGAAGGTGGCCGGTGCCTATTGGCGCGGCGACCACCGCAACGCCATGCTCAGCCGCATCTACGCGACCGCCTGGCGCGACCAGAAGGAACTGGACGCCTATCTCCACCAGCTGGAGGAGGCGGAGAAGCGCGACCACCGCCGCATCGGCAAGGAGATGGACCTGTTCCACCTCCAGGAGGAGGCGGCCGGCAGCATCTTCTGGCACCCCAAGGGCTGGCGCCTCTACACCACGGTGCAGAACTACATGCGCCGGCGGCTGGACGACGCGGCTTATCAGGAGGTGAAGACCCCGCAACTGGTGGACCGCCGCCTCTGGGAGGCCTCCGGCCACTGGGAGAAGTACCGCGAGCACATGTTCCTCGCGACCGTCGACGACGAGTCGGAGAAGGACCGCGTCCTGGCGCTGAAGCCGATGAACTGCCCCTGCCACGTGCAGATCTTCAACCACGGCCTGCGGAGCTACCGCGAGCTGCCGATGCGCATGGCCGAGTTCGGCTCCTGCCACCGCTACGAGCCCTCGGGCGCGCTGCACGGCATCATGCGGGTGCGGTCCTTCACGCAGGACGACGCGCACATCTTCTGCACGGAGAACCAGATCGCCGCCGAGACCGTGGAGTTCGTGGCGCTGCTCTCGCGGATCTACCGCGACTTCGGCTTCGAGAGCTTCCGCGTGAAGTTCTCGGACCGGCCGGAGAAGCGGGCGGGCGACGACGCGACCTGGGACCGCTCCGAGGGGGCGCTGAAGGAAGCCTGCCGCATCGCCGGCGTGGAGTACGAGCTGAACCCGGGGGAGGGCGCCTTCTATGGCCCGAAGCTGGAGTTCGTGCTGCGGGACGCCATCGGCCGCGACTGGCAGTGCGGCACGCTGCAGGTGGACTTTGTGCTGCCTGAGCGGCTGGACGCGGTCTATGTCGGCGAGGACGGCGCCCGCCACCGTCCGGTCATGCTGCACCGTGCGATCCTGGGCAGCTTCGAGCGTTTCCTCGGCATCCTGATCGAGGAGCATGCCGGGCGCTTCCCGCTCTGGCTGGCGCCGACCCAGGTGGCCGTGGCCACCATCGTGGACGAGGCCGCCCCCTTCGCCCGCGAGGTGGCCGCCGCCTTGCAGAAGGCCGGGCTCTCGGTCGAGCTGGACCTGCGCAACGAGAAGATCAACCGCAAGGTGGTGGACCAGATCGAGGCGCGCGTCCCGGTCCTGGCGGTGATCGGCCGGCGCGAGGCGGAGGAGGGCAAGGTGGTGCTGCGCCGCCTGCCCGGGCGCGAGCAGGTGACGGTGACGCTGGCCGAAGCGGTGGCCACCCTTGCAGCGGAGGCCACGGCGCCCGATCTGAAGCCCGTTGTAGAGGTTGCAGCGGCCTGACCGCTGTACCATAAGATAGACCCAAACCGTTTCGTTCCAACAGCGACAGGAGCCGACTCTGGCCCGAGGCCCTATTCCGAACCAGCTGCCCGCCCGCGATGGACCGCGGGTCAACGAAGATATTCGCGTCCCGCAGGTCCGCCTGATCGATCAAGACGGCGAAATGATCGGCGTGATGAGCGCGCGCGAAGCGCTGTTGCGCGCCTATGACCTGGGCATGGATCTTCTGGAGATCAGCCCGAATGCCGTGCCCCCGGTGTGCAAGATCACCGACTACGGCAAGTACAAGTACGAGCAGCAGAAGAAGGCCAACGAGGCCCGCAAGAAGCAGAAGATCGTCGAGATCAAGGAAATCAAGGTTCGTCCGAACATTGATGACCACGACTACGACGTGAAGATGCGCGCGGCCAAGTCCTTCATCGAGGAAGGCGACAAGGTGAAGGTCACCCTGCGCTTCCGCGGCCGTGAAATGGCCCACCAGGATCTGGGCGTGAAGGTTCTGGAGCGCATCCGCACCGAGCTGGCCGAGATGGCCAAGGTCGAGCAGATGCCGCGCCTGGAGAACCGCCAGATGATCATGGTGCTGGCGCCCAAGTAAGCGGGCCGGGCCGGAGGTCGCCCTCCGGCCAAGCGCGCTGGCGCGGCTTCTTCTTCCGCCCATGCTTCGGTCCCGCCCATGCTTCGGTCCCGGCCGAGGCATGCACCGCCAGCGGCTGCTATGATGCTCCTTCCATCAGGAGGTGAGCCTTCCATGAACCGCCTTTCCACCTGCTTTCGGACCCAAGGCCCGGATTGGGCCTCCACCGCGCCCAGGTCCTGGCGCGCGCGATGATCGCCGTCATTTTCGAGGTCTGGCCCGCTGAAGGGCGCCGGCAGGACTATCTCGACCTTGCCGCGGCCTTGCGAACGGAGCTGGAAAGCACCGAGGGCTTCCTGGGGGTCGAACGCTTCTCCAGCCTGAGCGAGCCGGGCAAGCTGCTCTCCCTCTCCTTCTGGCGTGACGAGGCTGCTCTCGTCGCCTGGCGCAACCGGCCTGCCCACCGTGCCAGCCAGGCCGCCGGCCGCGGAGGCGTGTTCGCGAACTACCGGCTGCGCGTGGGTGCCGTTCTGCGGGACTATGGCATGGGCGAGCGCGACGCGGCGCCAACGGACAGCCGCGCCGCGCTCGGCGCCTGAGGCGGGCTCAGCCCTCCGCCGGCGCCGCGCCGCCCTTGCGGTCGGGGAAGCGGAGGTCGAGACCGCGCGCGCGCCAGCCGGCCTCGATCAGCGCGCGGTCGGTCAGGCCGGCCGGGTCGGCCTTGCGCGGCGCGAAGGCCAGGGCGGGCGCGCGCTCCCGCCGCCAGATGCCGAGCAGCCGGCGCAGCTCGGTGAGGGGCACCGTATGGTCGTCCACCCGCAGGTCGAGGTCGGGAAAATCCTCGGTGGTGACCAGCTTCATCGCCGCCGACTGCCGGCCGCGGCGGTCGCCGCCGGCCGCCTCGCCGGCATCGAGCGCCAGCATGAGGCGCTCCGGCAGGGGCAGGGAGGCGGCGGAGGCGAAGGTGGCTGCCGTCTCGCCCACCACCGCCGGGCCGGACAGCATGTTGCCGGCGACGCTGAAGCCAGGGCCGGACTGGCTGCCCGCCCATTCGACGCAGCTCGCGCCGGTCCAGGCGGCGCTCTTGCCGTGGCGGTCCACGGCATGGATCTGCCGCAGGTCGCGCCCCTCGTCGCCGGCAAGCGCACCCTGGATGGCCGCCGCGGGGGAAAGGCCGCGCGCCATGCCGTCCAGCACCGCAGGGCCGAGGTAGCGATTGGTGAAGGACTGGGTGGAGACGGCGCCCACGCCGGCCCGGACGTAGGGACAGGAAGCCCCGACGGCGAAGGCGCAGGTGGTCACCGCCACGGCGAAGGCGCCGCTCTCTGGGTCATGCGCCACGATCGACCAGGTCATCGCCGACGGATTCCTTCCGGTTGCACGCCGCCAGGGTGGCGGCAGCCGCCCGGCGGGATCAAGTGGGCGCCCGCCGCAACTCTGTTGCGCGGCGCGAAAGTCTTGTCTTGGGCACGTTGTTGTGGTGCAAGCTGGCCCATGGCCGACCTCTCCTCCCACGACCGCATCCTGATCCTCGACTTCGGCAGCCAGGTGACGCAGCTGATCGCGCGCCGCGTGCGCGAGTCCGGCGTCTATTGCGAAGTCTGGCCCTTCACGGCCGATGCCGCGCGGATCCAGTCCTTCGCGCCCAAGGGCATCATCCTCTCGGGCGGGCCGGCCAGCGTGGCGGAGGAGGGCAGCCCCCGTGCCCCGCAGGTGGTGTTCGGGATGGACATTCCCGTGCTCGGCATCTGCTACGGCCAGCAGACCATGTGCGCCCAGCTCGGCGGCACCGTGGCACGGGGCGATCATCAGGAATACGGCCGCGCCTATGTCGAGGTGCGGGAGGCCTGCGCCCTGACGCGGGACGTATGGTCCCCCGGCGCGCGCGAGCAGGTCTGGATGAGCCATGGCGACTATGTCTCGGAACTCCCCGAAGGCTTCCGCATCGTCGCCACCAGCGAAGGCTCGCCGCTGGCGATGATCGCCGACGACGCCCGGCACTTCTACGGCATCCAGTTCCATCCCGAGGTGGTGCACACCCCGCATGGCGCCCAGCTCCTGAGGAACTTCACCCATGGCGTCTGCGGCTGCGGGGGAGACTGGACCATGGCGGCCTTCCGCGCCGAGGCCATTGCCCGCATCCGCGCGCAGGTGGGCGAGGGGCGCGTGGTCTGCGGCCTTTCCGGCGGCGTGGATTCCTCGGTGGCGGCGGTGCTGATCCATGAGGCGATCGGCGACCAGCTCACCTGCATCTTCGTGGACCACGGCGTGATGCGTGCGGGCGAGGCGGAGCAGGTCATTCGCACCTTCCGCGACCGCTTCAACATCAAGCTCGTGCACCGCGACGCCTCGGATCTTTTCCTTGGCCAGCTCGAAGGCGTCACCGACCCGGAAAAGAAGCGCAAGACCATCGGCCGGCTGTTCATCGAGGTTTTCGAGGAGGAGCAGGCGAAGATCGGCGGCGCCGAGTTCCTGGCCCAGGGCACGCTCTATCCGGATGTGATCGAGAGCGTCTCGGCCACCGGCGGCCCTTCCGTCACCATCAAGTCGCACCACAATGTCGGCGGCCTGCCGGAGGATATGCGGATGCGGCTGGTCGAGCCGCTGCGCGACCTGTTCAAGGACGAGGTGCGCGCCCTTGGCCGCGAGCTGGGCATGCCGGAGGAGATCGTCGGCCGGCATCCCTTTCCGGGGCCGGGCCTGGCCATCCGCATCCCCGGCGAGGTCACGCGGGAGAAGGTGCAGATCCTGCAGAAGGCCGACAGCATCTTCCTGGAGGAGATCCGCGCCGCCGGCCTCTACGACGCCATCTGGCAGGCCTTCACCGTGCTGCTGCCGGTGCGCACCGTGGGCGTGATGGGTGATGGCCGCACCTACGACCAGGCCTGCGCCCTGCGCGCCGTCACCTCGACCGACGGCATGACGGCCGATGTCTATCCCTTCACCATGGAGTTCCTGACCCGTGTGGCGGGGCGCATCGTGAACGAGGTGCGCGGCATCAACCGCGTGACCTACGACATCACCTCGAAGCCGCCCGGCACCATCGAGTGGGAATGAGGGGAGGACCGGCGGCAACCGCGCCGGCCTTCCTTCGCTGCCCGCGGTCGGCACCCGCTTTCCCGCGGCGACAGTTCCGGCGCGGCGAAGCGAGCCTGGGAGAATGCGGGGCCTTCGGGGCCTCGCTCGTGCCTTTGGAGAGTTCGGCCACCCCGCGCGCCTGACGGCCGCCGATGGCGCAGTGATACCGCCCGGCGCGGCGGCTCAGCTTTCCGGCCGCAGCCGTTCGGCCACGACGATGCCGACCGCGCCCGCCAGCATCAGGGCCGCCATCGGCCGCGCGGTACCGTCGGCGAAGTGGCTCAGCAGCACGCCGCTGGTGCCGGCGACGCTGAACTGCAGCGTTCCCATGAGCGCGGAGGCGGAGCCTGCCTGGATGGCGTGCCGGCTGAGCGCCCCCACGGCGGCGTTCGGCATCACCAGCGCGCAGCAGGACATCGCCACGAAGACGGGTGCGATGACGGCCAGCCAATGCGTCGGGCCGCTGAAGGCGATCGCGGTGAGCGCCAGGGCCGCCGCCAGGATGACGATGCCGGCCAGCCGCACCAGGCGCCGCGGCCCGAGGCGCAGCAGCAGGGGCGGGTTGAGCTGCGAGAAGAGGATGAAGCCGGCGGCATTCACGCCGAACAGGATGCCGAAATGCGTCGGCGCCATGCCGAACATGCCGACGAACACCGCTGCCGAGCCGCCGACATAGGCGAACATGAGAAACATGGCGGCGCAACCCATCGCCACATGGGTCAGGAAGCTGCGCTCGCGCAGGATCTGCAGGTAGCGCAGCAACTGCGCGGCGGCGCCGAGGCGCAGGCGGCGCTCGGCGGGGAGGGTTTCCGGCAGCAGCCGCCACACCAGCAGAAAGGAGCAGACGGAATACACGGCGCCGAACCAGAAGATCGGCCGCCAGCCGCCCACCGAGAGCATGAGGCCGCCCAGGCTGGGCGCCAGGATCGGCGCCGCGCCCATCACCAGCATCAGCTTGGACATCAACCTGGCGGCCGCGTGCCCGTCGGCCAGGTCGCGCACCACCGCGCGCGGCAGCACCATGCTCGCCGAGCCTCCGAAAGCGGCGACGCAGCGGAAGAACGCCAGCATCTCGATGCTTGTGGAGAGCGCGCAGCCGGCCGAGCCCAGCATGTAGACAGCCAGCCCGGCAAGCAGGGGGCGGCGCCGGCCAAGCCGGTCCCCCAGCGTCCCCTGCACCAGCTGACCCACGGCGAGGCCGAGGAACCAGGTGGCGAGGGTCAGCTCGGCCGAGCCGGCTGCCGTGCCGAAGCCGGCCTCGATGGCCGGAAAGGAAGGCAGGTACATGTCGGTGGAGAGCGGCCCGATCGCTGTCAGGAAACCGAGCAGCAGAGGTAGCCAGGCAGGCATGAACAGATCCGGCGAGGGGATGTGGCGGGGCAGGCGCAGCGACGTGCCGCGGTGCAGCGACGCCCAAGGATGAAGGGAGAGGAGCGGCATCGCCAGGGGCCGAGGGGCACAGTTGAAGGAGGCTTGGTGACCCGCTCAGGGGGAAGATCAGGTTCGAGAGGAGAACGATAAGCAAGAAAGCCGCAGCTTTGCCGCTTTGCCGCGCAAGTTCCGCGCCTTTCTGCTCTCCGCAACGTCGTTTGGTCCTTGCGGAAGCGGTTTTGTCCCTGAACACTGCGTTTCCTGCCGGTCTGCCATGCCGGCCTGACAACACAGGGAGAGCACCGTGTTCCGTTCCGTGCTTGCCGCCGCCGGCGGGGCCGCCGCCACTGCTGGGCTCGTTGTCGCCTCCATGCTGGTCTGCGCCAGCCCTGCGGCCGCGCAGTCTGCCCCTGCGCAGTCTGCGCCTGCGCAGTCCGCCTCCGAAACGTTGAACGCCATCCGCAGCCGGGGCACGCTGCTTTGCGGCGTGGCCGGGCAGGTGGCGGGCTTCAGCGCCCCCGACAGCCGCGGCGAGATGCGCGGGCTGGACGCGGATACCTGCCGCACCGTTGCGGCCGCCATCTTCGGCGACGCGAAGAAGGTGCGGTTCATCAACACGACCACGCAGAACCGCTTCACCGCCCTGCAATCGGGCGAGCTGGACATGCTGGCGCGCAACACCACCTGGACGCTCGGCCGCGAGGGAGCGCTCGGCCTGGAGTTCGCCTCGGTCAATTTCTATGACGGCCAGGGCTTCATCGTGAAGACGAGCTCCGGCGTCACCTCGGCGAAGCAGCTTGCCGGCGCCAGCATCTGCGTCCAGCCCGGCACCACCACCGAACTGAACCTGGCCGACTACTTCCGCACCCAGGGCCTGCAGTTCACGCCAGTGGTCATCGAGACGGTGGAAGAGGTGTACAAGGCGTTCATCGCCGGCCGCTGCGATGCCTACACCACCGACTCTTCCTCGCTCGCCGCCTTCCGGATGAGCCAGGGCCCGAATGCCAGCCAGTATCTGCTGCTGCCGGAGATCATCTCGAAGGAGCCGCTCGGCGCCGCGGTACGCAAGGGCGACTGGAAGTTCTTTGATGTTGTCCGCTGGACCCATTTCGCGACACTGATCGCGGAAGAGCTGGGCATCACCAGCAAGAACATCGACAGCTTCGCCGACAGCGACAACCCCGACGTGCAGCGCTTCATGGGCAAGACCGGCGACCTTGGGAAGATGCTCGGCCTGCAGCCGGACTGGGCCGTCAACGTCATCCGGCAGGTCGGCAACTTCGGCGAGATCTGGGAGCGCAACATCACGCCGATGGGCGTGCAGCGCGGCATCAACAACCTCTGGACCAAGGGCGGCCTGCAATACGCCCCGCCGATGCGCTGAGGGAGAAGGGCCGGGGAGGGGAGGCTACCCTTCCTCCGCCGCTCAGCCGCGGGGCGGGTGCGCGGCCAGGATGACGTCGAAGCGCTCCCGCCGCAGCCGCTCGTAGTGGCGGCGGTGGAAGCCGTCGATCTCGTCGAGCTTCGCCTCGGTGAGCGGCAGGAAGTCGTAGGTCTCGCTGCCGGCGATCCGCATCCGGTCGAAGCCCATGTTGCGGAAATGCTCGGGCGAGAAGGAGTTGCCGCGCTCGCCGATGTAGCGCCCGAAGGAGACGGTGGTCATCAGCCGGCTCAATCCGAGCTCCAGGCAGGCGATGCTCTTGGCCGCGTCCTGCGACGAAGCCTCGGTGGCGATGCTGAGTGGCCGGTAGAGCTCGAAGATCTGCCGGTGCGGCCTGTCGTTGTAGTCCAGGTCTCCGAGCAGCGCGTAATAAGGCGCGAGCCACTGCATGATCCGCAGCCAGGCGTGGCGCCGCAATCCGAAGCCCCAGTGGTGCTCCAGCGGGATGTACTTCACTTCCGGGCCGGGATAGTCGCGGCGGTGATCGCCATAGGCGGCGAAGTAGGCGACCCGATCGAAAGCGGCCGTGCGCAGGCGGAGCGCCTCCAGCGCGTACAGGTACCAGGGTCCAAGCTCCAGGTCGTCCTCGAAGAAGTAGCCGAGCTCCGCGCCCAGCTCCTCGAACACCAGCCGCTCGCCGCGCAGGATGTTGCGGGCCACTCCCAGGTTGTGCCTGCTTTCCCGCACCTGCCCTCGCGGGAAGTACCGGCGGAACACCGAGATGCTCTCGTCGATCGCCTGCGCATCGCCATGGCGCCGGCCCGTCCGCGCGGAGGTGGCGCCGTCCTGCAGCAGCCAGATTCTCCCCGGGTCGAAGCGCACGCCACGCTGGTCGGCGAGGGAGGCGCAGACACGTTCCAGATAGCCCGGCCGGTCGAAGGAATAGAGGATGATGGGCGTATCGATGTCGTGCATGCGGCTCACAGGGTCGGCGCGCGGCGGAATCCGGGGTCGGCCGGAGGATCGGCGAAATCCTCATCGATGGACTCGACGCGGGCAAGAGGAGGACCGGCGCGGCAGGCGGTCAGCAGGGCGCCCACAGCCGCCGCGTCGCCAGCCACCAGTGCCTCGACGCTGCCGTCGGCACAGTTGCGAACCCAGCCCTGCACGCCAAGACGCGTGGCTTCCCGCACCATCCAGTCCCGGTATCCGACACCATGCACCCGGCCGCGGATGCGGACCCGCTTGGCGTCCATCGTCATCTCCCTAGCGGCATGTCAGGCGCGGGCAAGCGCCAGAAGGCGCCCGGCGAGCTTCACATCCTTCACCACAGCCTCCTGCCGCGCCACTGCTTCCTCGTCCACGCCCCACAACTCCTGCTGAAAAGCCTCATCCAGGAAAGCCAGGCGGCAGGCCTCCTCCGCGTCCACCCTTTCCCGCGCCAGCGCCAGCCCCAGCACGACGCTGCCGAGGGCGGGCACGGCGACACCCAGCGCCGCCAGCTCCAGCACCGGCAACTCCGCCAGCGCGGCGCGCAACGCGGCCAGGGCTTCGGGCGCCTGCGCCACCGGCATGACCCCGGTGGTGGTCCGCATGGGAGCGTCAAGCTGCAGGGCGGCCCAGTCCAGCAGTGGCTGCCACGCCTCGGCCTGGCGGGCGGCCAGGGGTGGTTCCTGGGCGCGGTAGCAGAGCAGGTCGGTCTCGCCATATTTGGCGATCGCGGCGACGCTGGGCGCCGGGTCGGGCGCCATGCGCTCCAGGGCGGTGGTCACCACGCGGGTCAGCGGCACCTCTTCCAGCCGCATCTCGCCGCCCTGGGCACCGCCGGCCTCCTGCCATTCCAGGGCGATGGCCTCGGCCAGGGGAGCGCGCGGCAGCACCAGGCCTCCCCGGCCCGGCAGGCGCAGGGGGCGCCCATCCAGCAATACGGTGTAGCCGCCTTCTACCGGTGCGGCGGCAGCCCGGTCCCAGAAACGCTTCATGACCGGCTTATGTGGCGGCGGGATGGCTTCGCCAAGAGGGAGTCACTCCGACTCGTCGCGATCGTATTTCAGCATCTGCAAGCCCCTGAGGGTGGCGATGGTGGCGGCCGAGAGAACAACCGCCACGGCATAGGAGTGCAGCGCCGTGGCCACGCCGATGGCCCCCGTGACCCAGAGGCCCGCGGCGGTGGCCGTGCCATGCACCCGTTGCCCACTGCGAATGATGGCACCACCGCCGATGAAGCCGATCCCGGTGATCAGCCCTTCCATGACCCGCGCGGTGGCGCCGGCATCGCCGGAAATCAGCGGCTCGGCGGCCTGCAGGAAGCCGCAGGACGCCAGCGCCACCAGGGGGAAGGTGCGAATGCCCGCGCTCCGGTCGCTTCGCTCCCGGTCCCAGCCGATGGGAAAGGCCAAGGCATAGGCGATCAACAGATCGCGTGCCTGGCCGAGAAGGGTGGGTTCCTCCAGCACCATGCCGCCTCCGCCCTCTGCCGCAAACCAGGAATGCAGAACGGATTGCGCGGGCTGGGAGTTGCCGGACGACGATCTGGGGCGGTCCCGCCGCGCCGTGCTTCGCGGTATGGTTGAGCTTTCGTAAATCCGCCGGACGTGTAGATTAATCCGGCTGCAACACGACAGGCCGCGATGCGCAACGATTCGCTCAATATCGATGCCCTTTCCTCGCAGATCGACACCAAGGGGCCGGCCTACACCGCGCTGGCGGACACCATCTGGGGTTTCGCCGAGCTGCGCTTCGCCGAGCACCGTTCCGTCGCGGCGCAGATCGCCACATTGGAGGCCGAGGGCTTCCGCATCACCCGCAGCGTCGCCGGCCTGCCCACCGCCTTCATGGCCGAGGCGGGCGAGGGCGGCCCGGTGATCGGCTTCCTCGGCGAGTTCGACGCGCTGGCGGGCCTCTCGCAGCAGGCCGGCTCGGCCGAAGCCGCGCCGCTGGAGCCGGGCGGCAGCGGCCATGGCTGCGGCCACAACCTGCTCGGCGCCGGCGCGATGCTGGCCGCCGTCGCGGCCCGCGACAGCCTGGCCGCCGAGGGCCGCCCCGGCACCATCCGCTACTACGGCTGCCCTGGCGAGGAAGGCGGCTCGGGCAAGACCTTCATGGCGCGCGAAGGGGCCTTCAACGACCTGGATGCCGCCATCTGCTGGCATCCCGGTACCTATGCCGGCGTGATGTCCAGCCTCACGCTGGCCAATTTCCAGGTCTATTTCCGCTTCAAGGGCCGCCCCGCCCATGCCGCGGGCAGCCCGCATCTCGGCCGCTCGGCGCTCGACGCCGTCGAGATCATGAACATGGGCGTGAACTACCTGCGCGAGCATATCCCCTCGGACTGGCGGGTGCACTACGCCATCACCGATGCCGGCGGCGTCTCGCCCAACGTGGTGCAGGCGCAGGCCGAGGTGCTCTACCTCATCCGCGCGCCGAAGGTGGCGCAGGCGGAGTCGCTGTTCGCCCGCGTCCGCCGCTGCGCCGAGGGGGCGGCGCACATGACGGAGACGCAGCTCACCGTCAGCATCGACAAGGCCTGTTCCGAGGTGGTGCCCAACACGGTCCTGGAGATGACGATGCACGAAAACCTCCGCCGCATCGGCGCGCCGCGCTTCGACGCCGCGGACCTCGCCTTCGCCGAGGCGATCCGCGCCAGCCTGACGCCGGAGGACATCGAAAGCGGGGTGGAAAGCTTTGGCGCCCCGCCCGAGACCGGCGCGCAGGCCCTGCCGGAGGAGATTCTGCCCTTCGACGGCACCTCGCGCTTCAACGCCGGCTCGACCGACGTGGGCGACGTTTCCCGCATCGTGCCGACGGTGCAGTGCTGGGGCGCCAACTACGCCATCGGCACCCCCTTCCACACCTGGCAGATGGTGGCGCAGGGCAAGAGCCCGGCGGCGCACAAGGGCATGCTGCACGCCGCCAAGGCGATGGCCGCCACGGCGCTCGACGCCATGCGCGACCCCGAGCTGCTGGCCCGCGCCAAGGCCGAGCTGCAGCGCCGCACCGGCGGCAAGCCTTACACCTGCCCCATTCCGCCCGAGGTGAAGGCGCCACCGCTGCGCGCGGCCCGGAGCGCCTGACATGCTGGCCGGCGGACTGGACTCGCACCTTCTGTCGGCCACCTTCCCCGCCGTGACGATCTGCCCGGCGGGCGAGGGGCACCTGGCGGGCATCAGCGCCATCTTCAACGAGGTGGTGGCCACCAGCACCGCGGTCTACACCGAGCAGCCCGAGACGCTGGAGCAGCGCCTCCAATGGTGGCGCCAGCGCCGCGCGCGAGGCTTCCCGGTGCTGGTGGCGCTCGGGTGCCACGACAGCGACGTGCTCGGCTTCGCCAGCTTCGCCGAGTTCCGGGGCAACTGGCCCGGTTTCCGCCATACCGTCGAGCATTCCGTGCATATCCGCACGGATACGCGGGGACGAGGCGTGGGCTGCGCGCTTGTCACGGCGCTGGAGCATGAGGCGCGCATGCTCGACAAGCATGTGATGGTGGCGTCGGTGGACGCGGCGAACGCGCCCTCGTTGCGGATGCACGAGAAGCTCGGCTTCCAGCGCGTCGCCCTGATGCCGCAGGTCGGCTGCAAGTTCGGCCAGTGGCTCGACCTCGTGCTGCTGCAGAAGCGGCTGGGCGACACGCCGCCGCGCTGAGGCCCCCCTCCGCCTACCGCACCTCCGGCACCTTGGCCCAGACCCATGCGAGATTGGCGGCCAGCAGCACGGCGGTGACAAGAAACACCCAGTTCAGGCCCAGCGTGGCCGCGATGGCGCCGCCCGAGAGCGGCCCGAGCGACTGCCCCAGGAACATCGCCGAGGCGGTGACGCCATAGACCGAACCCCGGTCCCCTGCGGGCGCCAGGCGGCCGACCAGCGCATTGGCGGTGGGCAGGATGCCGCCGATGAACAGCCCCAGCGCGAAGCGCGCCGCGACGAAGCTCCAGTAGTCCGGAACGAAGGCCTGCGGCGCGCTGGCCAGGGCGGCGCCGCCCAGAGCGATCAGCAGCACGCGGCGATAGCCCAGGACGTCCGACCGGCGGCCCAGGAAGGGGGAGGCGATCAGGTCCGCCACGCCCGTCACGGAAAAGGCGAGCCCGCCCAGGGTGGCCAGGGCGGGCACCGGGCCGGCCAGTTGCTGCACATAGAGCGTCACCACCGGCTGCACCGCCTGCACGCCGAACTGCGCGAGCAGCAGCACGACAAACAGCGGCAGCAGCCCCGGCGAGCGCGCCAGGATCGCGAAGCTCTGGAGCAGCGACGCCTTGCTGGCACCCGCCTTGGGCGGGCTGAACCGCTCCTTCACCAGGACCAGCGCCAGAACGCCGCACAGCGCGCATATGCCGGAGGTGAACACGAAAGGCATCCGGTAGGAGCCGGTGACGTCGGCGACGAAGCCGCCCAGAAGCGGCCCGATCAGCGTGCCCACGAGCTGCCCGGTGCTGAGCCAGCCCAGCGAGTAGCCCAGGCGATTGGGCGGCACCTGGCTCGCGACCAGCGAGATGGTCGCCGCGTTGAACCCGGCGAAGACGCCCATCAGGGCGCGCAGCCCCATGAACTGCCAGACATTGGCGGCCAGGCTCATCAGGCCGATGAAGAGGGCGATGGCGAAGCAGGAGCGCAGCACCATCAGCTTGCGGCCCCGCCGGTCCGCCACCCGGCCCCAGAGCGGGGAGGCGAAGGCGGCGACCAGCGGCGTCACCGTCGAAAGCACGCCGGCCCACATGTTGACCGCCGCCTCCCCGCGCACTCCCAGCTCGGGCAGGAAGAGCGGCATCACCGGGCTCAGCACGGTGAAGCCCATATTCATGCCGAGCTGGATGCCGATCATCAGGAACAGGGTGCGCTGCCAGTTGGGCGCGGCGGCTTCGGCGGGGGGCGCTTCCGGCGCGGGACTCCGCGGGGCGTCGGCCCCTCTGGCATCAGCGTTCATCGCTTCTGCTTCCGCCCGGGCCGGCGGAAAGTAAAGCGGCCACGCATCAGGTCGGGAGAGGGCCGGCGGCATGGCCGTCCGCCCCGCCAGCGAGAACCTGGCAGCGAAGCGGAGCCGGGGGAGGCGCCTCCCCCGGCCTCGCGTCAGCTTCCCCGCTTCGCCTCGCGGCGGCGGCGGTGGAGGATGAACTCGGTATAGCCGTTGGGCTGCTTCGCGCCCTCGAAGACGAGGTCGCACGCGGCCTGGAAGGCCGGCCCCTCGAAGCCGGGTGCCATCGGGGTGTAGGCGGGGTCGGTGGCGTTCTGCTGGTCCACCACGGCCGCCATGCGGCGCAGCGTGTCGCGCACCTGCGACTCGCTGACGATGCCATGGCGCAGCCAGTTGGCGATGTGCTGGGCGGAGATGCGCAGGGTCGCGCGGTCCTCCATCAGGCCGATATCATTGATGTCCGGCACCTTCGAGCAGCCGACGCCCTGGTCCACCCAGCGCACGACATAGCCGAGGATGCCCTGGCAGTTGTTGTCCAGTTCCGCCTGCACGTCGGCCGGCGACCAGTTGCTGTCGCTCAGCGGGATGGTCAGCAGGTCGTCGAGCTTCGCGCGCGGGCCACCCTTGGCGATCTCGGCCTGCCGGGCGGCGACGTCCACCGCGTGGTAGTGCAGCGCGTGCAGCGTGGCGGCGGTGGGGGAGGGCACCCAGGCGGTGCTGGCGCCGGCCCTGGGGTGGCCGATCTTCTGCGCCAGCATGTCGGCCATCCGGTCCGGCGCCGCCCACATGCCCTTGCCGATCTGGGATTTGCCGCGCAGCCCGCAGCCCAGGCCGGCATCGACGTTCCAGTCCTCGTAGGCCTTGATCCAGGCGGCGCCCTTCATGTCGTTCTTGCGCAGCACCGGGCCGGCTTCCATGTCGGTGTGGATCTCGTCGCCGGTGCGGTCGAGGAAGCCGGTGTTGATGAAGGCGACGCGCCCCTTGGCGGCGGCGATGCAGGCGCGGAGGTTGACGGTGGTGCGTCGCTCCTCGTCCATGATGCCCATCTTGAGCGTGTTCCGCTCCAGGCCGAAGGCGTCCTCGATGCGGCCGAAGAGCTCATCCGCCCAGGCCACCTCCTTCGGCCCGTGCATCTTCGGCTTCACGATGTAGACGCTGCCGGCGCGGCTGTTCATCCGCCGGCCCTTGATGTCGTGCAGCGCGATGGCGACGGTGGTGAGCGCGTCGAGGATGGTCTCCGGCGTCTCCTTGCCGCCCAGCGTCACGGCGTCGGTCATCATGTGGTGGCCGACGTTGCGCACCAGCATCAGGCTGCGGCCAGGCAGCGTCAGCGTGCCGCCCTCGGGGGTGGTGTAGCTGCGGTCCGGGTTCAGGCGACGGGTGAGGGTGCGGCCGTCCTTCTCGAAGCTGGCCTCCAGGTCGCCCCTCATCAGCCCGAGCCAGGCGCGGTAGACCGCCACCTTGTCCTCGGCATCCACCGCGGCGACCGAATCCTCGCAGTCCATGATGGTGGAGACGGCGGATTCCAGCAGCACGTCGGCGATGCCGGCCGGGTCCTCGCGGCCGATCGGGTGCGCCTTGTCGAGCTTGACCTCCAGGTGGAGGCCGTGGTTGCGCAGCAGGATGGCGGTGGGTGCCTCCGGCGTGCCGGTGAAGCCCGCGAACTGCGCGGAGTCCCGCAGCGCCGTGGCACCGCCCTCCATCAGCGCCACCACCAGCACCCCGGCGACCACGCTGAGCCCCCCCACATCCGCCCAGGAGCCGCCGATCAGCGGCGCGGCCTCGTCGAGCAGGGCGCGGGCGCGGGCGATCACCTTTTCGCCGCGGGCGCGGTTGAAGCCGCCCTTGCCCCCTGCGCCCCGCGCCAGGTCGCCGTCCTCGGGGATGGCATCGGTGCCGTAGAGCGCATCATAGAGGCTGCCCCAGCGGGCGTTGCCGGCGTTCAGCGCGTAGCGGGCGTTGTTCACCGGCACCACGAGCTGCGGTCCGGCGATGCTGGCGATCTCCGGGTCCACATTGGCGGTGGTGACACCGACCGCGCCGGGATCGGGCAGAAGGTAGCCGATCTCCTCCAGGAAGGCGCGGTAGGCGGCGCGATCCACCGGTCTGGCCGGGTGCTTGCGGTGCCAGTCGTCGAGCCTGGCCTGCAGCCTGTCGCGCTCGGCCAGCAATTCGGCGTTGCGCGGCGCCATCTCGGCCAGGATGGCGCGGTAGGCGTCCCAGAAGGTTTCCGGCGCGATGCCCGTGCCCGGCAGCGCCTCGCCTTCAATGAAGGCCTTCAGCGGCGGTGCCACGTCCAGCGCCCTGGTCCTTCGCTTATCGGCCATCGGTCTCTCCCTGCCGCATCCGGCCGGCAGTTAACCCGCAAATGGCGGTGGAAGCCACAGGGGCAGGCCGGGCAGGGGATTGCCGTCGCGGCGCAACGGGTGGACCCTCGGCCCGTCGAAGCTGTTCGAGGACCGTCCCGATGCCGATCTCCTGCACGCCGCCGCCCTTCACCACCCAGCACTGGCAGGTGACCAAGCCGGCCGCGCGCGGCGCCCGGGGCATCGTCGCCAGCCAGAGCCGGGCGGCCGCAGAGGCGGGGGTGGCGGTGCTGGAGGCCGGCGGCAACGCGGCGGACGCGGCCGTCGCCACCGCCTTTGCGCTCGCCAGCATGGAACCCTGGAACTCCGGCCTTGGCGGCATCGGCTTCGCGGTGGTGCACAAGGCCGGCAGCCCGAACGCCGAGCTGGTGGATTTCGGCCCCGTCGCCCCGGCCGCCAGCAACCCGGCCGACTACCCGATGACCGGCAGGATGAAGCAGGACCTCTTCGCCTGGCCGGAGGTGGAGGGCGACCGCAACATCCATGGCCCGCTCTCCTTCGCCATCCCGTCCTCGGTTGCGGGATACGCCACCCTGGCCGAGCGCTTCGGCAGCGGCATCCCGCTGGCCGAGCTGCTGGGCCCGGCCATCGCCCTGGCGCGGCGCGGCCTGGCGCAGGACTGGTACACCACGCTGAAGGTGGCGAACTCCGCCAAGGTGCTGAAGCTCTATCCGGAGAGCGCGCGCATCTACCTGCCGGACGGGCTGCCGCCGGTCGCCCCCTACCAGGGTGCGCCGGGCTTCTTCACCCAGGGCCGCCTGCCCGAGACGCTGGAGCGCCTGCGCGACGCCGGCTGGCGCGACTTCTACGAAGGCGAGATCGCCGCCTCCATCGCCGCCGACGTGAAGGCGATGGGCGGCCGCCTCTCCGCCGCGGATCTGCGCGACTGCCAGGCTCGCATCCGGCCGGCGCTGTCGATCCCCTGGCGGGATGGCATCACCCTGCAAGGTGCCGGCGGTCTGACGGCGGCGCCCACCCTGGCGCGCGTGGTGGAGGAGATGGCGCGGTTCGACGCCCCCTTGAGGCCCGACGCCGCCTGGTTCAGCGCGCTCGCCCGCACCATGCGCAACGCCTATGCCGAGCGGCTGGAAGGGCTGGGCGCCGCCAGCACCCCGCCCGAGCCCTCCGAGACCTGCACCACCCACCTGACGGTGGTGGACGCCGCGGGCAACATGGTGGCGATGACCACCACACTGCTCTCCTCCATGGGCAGCCGCGTGGTGCTTCCGGGCACGGGCGTGCTGATGAACAACGGCATGATGTGGTTCGACCCGCAGCCGGGCTCGGCCAATGCCATCCGCCCCGGTGCCCGGCCGCTGTGCAACATGTGCCCGGTGACGGTCTCGGACGGGAAAGGGCCGGTGATGGCGCTGGGCGCCTCGGGCGGGCGGCGCATCCTGGCCTCGGTGTACCAGATGCTGGCCTTCAGCCTGGATTTCGGCATGGACCCGGTGGCGGCGGCGCACCACCCGCGCATCGATGTTTCCGGCCCGGAGGGCGCCACCGCCGATCGCCGCCTGCCGGCCGACGTGCTGGCGGCGCTGGAGGCGCAGGGCAGGCTGGCGGTGGTGGAGCACGCCGTGCTGCCGGTGAACTTCGCCTGCCCCAACCTGATCCGGAAGGAGGCCGAAGGCTTCGCCGGCATCAGCGACGTGATGACGCCCTGGTCGGCCGCCATCGCGGCGCACTGACGGTCCGGCGCGGGGAGGGCGCAGCCTTCCCCGCTTCAGGCGCCGGGCGCGGCCGCTGCCAGGCCCAGCCGCGCGCTCATGGCCGCCCAGTTCGGCGGCGCCAGCAGGTCGGCCAGCGTCCTGCCGTCCAGCACGGCCATGAAGGCGCCGAGCGCCTCCCCCAGCAGGGATTGCAGCCGGCAGGCATTCACCAGCGCGCAGCCCGCGCCCTCCGCCGACTGGAAGCAGGCCACCAGCGCCATGTCCTCCTCGGTGAAGCGCACCACGTCGCCGACGCGGATCTGCTCCGGCGGCCGCGCCAGTTGCAGTCCGCCACCGCGCCCGCGCACCGTCTCGATGAAGCCGCCGCGGCCAAGGTTGTGCACCACCTTCACCAGATGGTTTTCCGAAATGCGGTGCGCCGCCGCGATCTCCCGGATGGAGACGCGGCGCCCCGGCCGCAGGCCGAGATAGATCAGCGCGCGCAGGGCGTAATCGGTGTGCAGGGTCAGGCGCATTGAGAAGATGTAGCGCCTTTACATCTTTTCGCCAGGGTGCCTATAAGGTGCATCGTTCATACACCTTATGGAGCGGATGATGCCCCGCCAGCTCAGCGACACGACGGTTTCCCTGGTGAAGGCGACGGTGCCGGCGTTGCAGGCCCATGGCCTCGCCATCACGCGCCGCATGTACGAGCGGATGTTCCGGAACGAGGCGATCCGCGACCTGTTCAACCAGTCCCACCACGGAGAGACGGGCTCGCAGCCCAAGGCCCTGGCGAACGCCGTGCTGGCTTATGCGCAGAACATCGACAACCTCGGCGTGCTGACCGCGGCGGTGGAGCGGATCGCGCAGAAGCATGTCGGGCTGAACATCCTGCCCGAGCACTATCCCTACGTGGCCGAGGCGCTGCTCGGCGCCATCCGGGACGTGCTGGGCGATGCGGCGACGCCGCAGATCCTCGAAGCCTGGGGCGAAGCCTACTGGTTCCTCGCCGATGTGCTGATCGGGCGTGAGGCGCAGATCTACGCGGAGCACGCCGCCGCCCCCGGCGGCTGGGCCGGCTGGCGCGACTTCGTGGTGCGGGAGAAGGTGCGGGAGAGCGAAACCATCGCCTCCTTCATCCTGGCCCCCGCCGATGGCGGCGCCGTGCTGCGGCACCGGCCGGGTCAGTACCTGACCTTCTGGCTGGAAGTTCCCGGCCATGCGCCGCTGAAGCGCAACTACAGCATTTCCTCCGCGCCGGACAGCCGGCAATACCGCATCACCGTGAAGCGGGAGCCGATGGGCCTGGCCTCCAACTGGCTGCACGATGCGGTGCAGCCTGGCGCCCGGCTCAAGGTTGCCGCCCCGGCCGGCGAGTTCGTGCTGCCGGAGGGGGCGGAGCGCCCGGTGGTGCTGCTGAGCGGCGGCGTTGGCCAGACCCCGCTGATGAGCATGCTGGAAGCCCTTGCGGCGGCGCCCCGGGCGAGGCCTGTGCAGTTCGTGCATGGCACGCTGTCCGGTGCGACGCACGCCCTCGGCGCGCGGGCGAAGGCGCTGGCCGCCGCCTCGGGCGGCGCCATCCGCACGGTCGCCTTCTACGAATGCCCGCGGCCACAGGACGCGAGGGGCGCCACCTTCGACCTGGAGGGGCGCATCACCATGGATTGGCTGCGCGACAACACGCCGCTCGCCGAGGCCGACCACTTCCTGTGTGGCCCACGGCCCTTCCTCTCCGCCTTCGTGGGCGGGCTGCGGCAGGCCGGCGTGCCGGCCGGCCGGATCCACTACGAGTTCTTCGGGCCCGCCGACGAGCTGCTCGCCGCCTGACATCCCCCTGGCCCCGGAGGCGCGCGCCTCCGGGGCCTTCCGCCGGTCAGGCCGTGGCGAGCAGCACCACGCCGGCCGAGATCAGCCCGATGGCGGCGAGCTTCTGCAGCCCGAGCGCCTCCCCGAAGGCGAAATGCCCGATCAGCGCGACGATGATGTAGGAGGCGGCCGTGCAGGGCAGCGCCACGCTCATCGGCAGCTTGCGGAGGGCGACGATGTAGAGCATCGCCGCGCCGCCGTAGAAGCCGAGGCCGACGATGGTCTGCCAGCGGAACAGCTGGTGCAGGAAGTTTCCGCCGCCAAGCGTGCCCGCCTTCAGCAGGATCTGCCCGCAGAGCGAGGTGCAGATGGCGGCGGCGAGCACCAGCCAGGAGAGCATCATGCGTCCGGCGCCTGCTGCGGCCGGACCAGGGCCTCCTCCTGCGGCGCGCCGGTGCCGACGACCTCGCGCACCACCCCCTGCGGCTTGCCGTTGGCCGAAAGGAACGCGCGGCCGACATACTCGCCAAGCACGCCCAGGATCAGGAACTGCACCCCGGCCAGCAGCAGCATCATCGTCATCATCGAGGCCCAGCCGGACGGCGTGTCCTGCGTCAGGGCCTCGATGATGGTGAACGCGGCCCCCACCATGCCGAGCACGCCCATGCCGACCCCGGCGAACATCGCCAGCCGCAGCGGCAGGAGGGAGAAGTTGGTGGCGAGGTTGAGCCAGAGCCGGATCAGCCGGCGCAGCGTGTAGTTGGAACGGCCTTGCGCGCGCGCCAGGTGCATCACCTCGATGCTGTCGATGCGCTGCGTCACCTGCATGATCAGCCCGTCCACGTAGGGATAAGGGCCGGCGTAGCGCGCGACCTCCCGCGCCACGAGCGCCGACATGCAGCGGAAGGAGGAGAGATAGAGCCCCTTCGGCTTGTCCATCAGCTGGTCCGCCACCCAGTTGGCGAAGCGGGAGCCGAGATTGCGCCAGGGCTCGTGCTTCTTTTCGCCGTAGCGGGTATAGACCACGTCCCAGCCACCCAGCCGGGCATGGTCGTAGAGCCGCACAACCTCCTCCGGCGGGTTCTGCAGGTCGTCATCCATGGTGATGACGTAGCGCCCGCGCACATGCCGGAGCCCGGTCATGACGGCGTTGTGCTCGCCGAAGTTGCGGGCATGCTCGACATAGGTCAGCGGCACGGAGGCGCTGGCGGCGAGCGCGCGGCAGACCTCGCCGCTGTTGTCGGGGCTGCCGTCGTTGACGAGCACGATCTCGAGGCCGCCCGCGGGCTTCAGGGCGGAGAGCGCCGCAACCAGCTGGCCCACCGTGTCCGCGCCGCGATAGACCGGCACGACGATGGACAGGCCGATGGCGGCGGCGGGCTCGGGTGGAGAGAGAAACGTCATCTGCGGGATTCTCTACGGAACGGGTGCAGCCGTTTGCGGGCGGAAAGCGACGGCGAGCACCGATCCGCCCGCTGGAAAGCCCAGGCCGCGGCGGGCCAGGGCGGCCTCCATCTCGGTGGTCCGGAACAGCAGGGAATCGAGCCAGGGCCGAAACACGGCGACGTCGCTGGCGGCGTCTTTGCCGCGTGCGAGCAGTTTGCGCTGCGCCACCATCAACGGCAACAACAGGCTGTTCCAGTAGCCTACCTGGATAGGGGTCAGCCCCGCGCCATCCAGCAGCGCGCGGGCCTCCCGCGCCGTGTAGCGGCGGGAATTGTGCACGCGGCGGTCATGCGCGGAGTGCAGCCAGCGGAAGGCCGGCAGGTTCAGCACCAGCAGCCCGCCCGGCTGCAGGACGCGCCGCATCTCGGCCAGCGCCCTCGACTGGTCCACCGCATGGTGGCAGAGCACGTCGAGGCTGGTCACCGCGGCGAAGGCGGCATCAGGAAAGGGCAGGGCGGCGGCGTCCCCCGCCGCGACGGCGGCGCCGGACTTCGTGGCCGCGCGGCGCGCGGCGCGCGGGTTGTATTCCAGCCCGTGCAGCGCCTGGCCGGGAAAGGCCTGCGCCAAGTGGCGGAGCAGGCCGCCCGTGCCGCAGCCGACATCGAGCCACGGTCCCGCAGGCGCCGCCCCGGTGCGCAGCATCGCTTCGATTCGGGTGCGGAGGGCGCGGTACCACCACATTCCTTCCTCAGCCGAATCCATCAGGTCGTATTCGAGAGGATCCACAACATTGCTTGTGGCAGCGCCCGATCCTCGCCGCAATGGGATTGCAGAAGGCGGGTGCCAGGAGAAGGATGGCCGGTCCGTTCATGAAGCATCCGATGCAGTCCGCCGCGGGGGAGCAGGCCCTGCCCAACCCTGCCCTGGCGCTGCCGGCGCCACTCTCCCAGGCGGAGGCGCGCCGCGCCCGATTCGCGATGGTCCTGGCGCTGCTGCCGGCACTCGCCTTTCTGGGAACGGTGCTGGCGCCGCCGCTGAACCACGACGTCGCCGCCGTGCTGGACTTCACCGCCCGCATGTTCGGGCGGGAGCGGCTCTACGGGGACCTGATCGACGTCAATCCGCCCTTGATCTTTCTGCTGAACCTGCCCGCCGTCTGGCTGGCGCAGTGGACGCCGCTCACCGCGCCGCAGGCGCTGCGCCTGCTGCTGCTGGCCTTCTGCGCAATCGTCTGGGGGCTCTGCGCGATGCTGCGCGCCCGGCCGCAGGCGGCGGCCCGGCGCGAGGGGCCGGCGGAGCGCGCCGTGCTGGCCGCCTTGCTGCCCCTGCTGATGCTGGGCGCCGGCTACGACTTCGGCCAGCGCGAGCAGATCATGGCGGCCGCCGCGCTGCCCTATCTCTTTCTGGCCGAGCGGCGGATGGCCGGGGTGGCGACGCACCCGGCGCTTCTGGTTCCCGTCGCCCTTGTCGCGGCGCTGGGCTTCGCCCTGAAGCCGCATTTCCTCGCGGTGCCGGCGCTGGTCGAGGCGCTGGTCCTTCTTGTCCTTCTGCCCCAGCGTGGGGCCGCGGCCCTCCGTGACCCCGTGCCATGGCTGCTAGCCGCCGTCTGGGTGCTCTACCTCGCCGCCATCCCGCTCTTTTTCCCCGCTTATTTCGGCCGGGTCCTACCACTGGTCTGGGATTGGTATGTCGGCCTGGGCGGCGGCGACTGGTGGGAGGTGATGCTGACCGCCACCACGGGCAGCGCCACCGTCTTCGCGCTGGGCCTGGTCGCCCTCGCGGCCCTGGCGCCGCGGCTCGGCGGGCTGCCCCGGCTGGCGGCGGCGGCCACGCTGGGCGGGCTGGCGGCGGCGCTGGTGCAGCACAAGGGCTGGAGCTACCACCTTGTCCCGGTCTGGACATGGGGCGGGCTGGGCTGCGGCGCGCTGCTGGCCCGTGGCGCCGACCGGGCGCTGCCCGCCGCCACGGCCCACCGCGCCGCGCCGCTGCTGGCCGCCGGCATCAGCTTGGCCTTCGCCCTGTTCACCCTGCGGGGCGGCGACGCGCCCTGGACCGAGTTCGACTACGCCGAAAGTCGCGGCGGGAAGCTCGCCGCCTGGCTGGAGCACGAGGCGCGGGGCGAGCGCCTCCTGGTGCTCTCGCCCGACATTCCCGGCGTCTATCCGGCGGTGAACTATGCCGATGCGAAGCTGGTCCTGCCCTTCATGAGCACCTGGCTGCTGCAGGCCACCTACCAACACTGCGAGCCCGGTGCGCCCCGCTACCGGGAGCCCTGGGCGATGAGCCGGGCGGAGTTCCTGGTCTACCGCACCGTGGCGGAAAGCCTGGCGCAGGGGCGGCCGGCCGTGGTGATGGTTTCGCGCTGGAGCGGCATCCCCCCCTGCAACGGCGAATTCGACATGCTCGCCTATTTCAGCCGCAATCCGCTTTTCGCCGAGGCGTGGCGGCATTATCGCCCCGCAGGCGAGATTGACGGCTATATGCTCTTCAAGCGGGAGGAAGAATGATGCCCTACCAGGATTATCTCGGCCGCACCGAGACGCGCGAGGACCGGGTGGATCGCCGTCTGGTGGAGGGTCTCGCCGCCACGCTTTCCCGCCCCGTGCCGGAAGGCGCGCTGCCGCCGCTCTGGCACTGGATGCTGTTCCAGGACTGGCGGCCGGCCAGCGGCCTGGGGCCGGACGGCCATCCCGAACGCGGCGGCTTCCTGCCGCCGGTGCACCACCTGGAGCGGCGCATGTGGGCCGGCGGCAGGCTCAGCTTCCTGGGCGACCTGCGCACCGGCGACCAGGTGCGCCGCACCAGCACCATCCTGCGCATCGAGAGCAAGACCGGCGGCAGCGGCGAGTTGGTCTTTGTCACGGTGAAGCACGGGCTGGAAGGTCCGCGCGGCCCGGTGCTGGAGGAAGAGCACGACATCGTCTATCGCGGCGCCGGCGGAACGGCGGTGCGTGCCGCGCCGCCCGCGCCGGACTGGCCCGACGCCCGGCGCGCCCTGGTGATGCCGGACTCCGTGCTGCTGTTCCGCTATTCCGCGCTGACCGGCAACGGCCACCGCATCCATTACGACCATCCCTATGTCACCCAGGTCGAGGGCTATCCCGGGTTGGTGGTGCACGGCCCGCTGCAGGCAACCTGGCTGGCGCAGCACGCGCTGGACGTGGCGGGCGAGGGCGCGCGGCTGGCGCGGTTCCGCTTCCGCGGCCAGCGCCCGGCCATCGGCGGCGACCCGCTGACGCTGATGGCGCGCCGTGAGGAAAGCCGCATCCTGCTGGAGACCCGCGATCCCAGCGGCGCCACCTGCCTTGCCGCCGAGGCCGAGCTTGTCTGACCGACAACCTGCCGCGCCGGCGGCGGCTCCCGCCCTTGGGGCGGCGCTGCCCGGCGCCTTGCCGGCGCTCGACGACGCGGTGCGCGGCATCGCCCTGGTCGCCCTCGGCTACGCCGTCGTCGCCTGCGCCGATGCCTCGGTGAAGTGGGCGCTGCCGCAGGTCGGCCCGGCGGCGGCGATGATCTGGCGCGGCGTGTTCGGCGCCCTCGCCATCGCCATGCTGGCCCGCGGCGCCTCGCTGCGGCCGGTGAACCTGCGGCTGATCAGCGCGCGCTCGCTGCTGCACTGCGGCGTCACCGTCGTGTACTACATCGCCTGGGCGGGCGGCATGCCGCTGGCGAGCAGCTATGCCGTCGCCGCCGCCGCGCCGCTGCTGATGACGCTGCTGGCCATCCCGCTGCTGGGCGAGGCGGTGGGCTGGCGGCGCTGGACCAGCACGGCGGTGGGCTTCGGCGGGGTGCTGATCATGCTGCGCCCGGGCGGCGCGCTCTGGGGCTGGCCGGCGGCGATGCTGCTGGCCGCCGTCGGGCTGATGGCGCTGACCCGCATCTGGACCCGCCTGCTCGCGCGCACCGACAGCCCCGCCACGATCGCCTTCTGGCTGCTGCTGGCGCATGTGCCGGTCGGGCTGCTGCTGCTGCCCGCCTTCCCGCCGCCCGTCCTGCTGCCTGGCGCGCCTGTCGTGGCGGCGCTGGTCTTCCTGGGCTGCGTCAATGGGCTGGCCCATTTCCTTTTCGCGCGGGCCTTCGCGCTGGCGCCGGTCTCGGTGCTGGCACCCTTCGAGTACACCACCCTGGTATGGGGGCTGGTGCTGGGTCTGGCCATCTGGGGCGAGTTCCCGGCGGCCGGCACGCTGCTCGGGGCGGCCATCGTGATCGCCGCCGGGCTCTACAACCTGCACCGCGAGCGGGTGCGCGCCCGGACGGCACGCCGCGCCGCGACGGTGGGGGATGGCACGCACCGCTGATGCCGCTCCGCCACGATGTCCGCCGCGGTGCCCTGCTGATGCTGGGCGCCACCGCGCTTTTCACCCTGATGAACGCCCTGATCAAAGGCCTGGGGGACCACATCCCCTTTCCGGAGATCATGTTCTTCCGCAACCTGCTGGCCCTGCCGGTGGTGGCGGTGATCGCCTGGCGCCGCCATGTCACGCTGCGCACGCGGCGCTTCGGCGGCCATCTCACGCGCGCCATCACCGGGCTGTGCTCGATGGCCTGCTCCTTCTTCGCGCTGACCATCCTGCCGCTCGCCGAGCAGACGGCGCTGACCTATTCGACGCCCCTTTTCGTCACCATCCTCTCCATCCCCTTCCTCGGGGAGCGGCCCGGCGTGCATCGCTGGGGAGCGGTGGTGGCCGGCTTTCTCGGCATCCTGGTCATCGCGCTCGGCCAGGGAGCCTTCCTGGACGGCGGTTCCACCGGCTCCGGCATTCCCTCCTGGCTGCGCTGGGCGGCCTTCATCGCCGCCGCCTCGAACGGCTTCTTCTCCGGCCTGACCACCATGCTGGTGCGGCAGCTTTCCGGCACCGAGGCCAGCAGCACCATTGTCATGTGGCAGTCGCTGCTGATGACCGCCATCACCTTTCTGGCGCTGCCCTTTGTCTGGGTGACGCCGAGCATGGGGGAACTGCCGCTGCTGATCGGCCTCGGCCTGCTCGGCGGCCTGGCCCAGGTGCTCTCCACCGAGGCTTACGCAAGCGCCCAGGTTTCGGCGCTTGGCCCGTATTCGTACAGCGCGCTGCTCTGGGCCATCCTGCTGGGCTGGCTGGTCTGGGGCACGGTGCCGAGCGTGACCATGCTGGCGGGCGGGGCATTGATCGTCGGCGCCGGGCTCTACATCCTGCACCGCGAGATGCGTCGGAGGTCGGCATGAGCATTCCCTTTCTGAAGGACGACCCGCTACCGACCGGCGCGGTGGAGGAGCTGGGGCGACCCGGCGGGGTCCGGCTGCGGCGCATCCGCTGCGGCAATCCCGGCCCCTTCACCTTTCTCGGCACCAATACCTACCTGATCGGCGAGCGGGAGGTGGCGGTGCTCGACCCCGGCCCGGAGGATGCCGCCCACCGCGCCGCCTTGCGCACCGCCCTGGGAAAGGATCGGATCGGGCATATTGTGGTGACGCACACCCATCGCGACCATTCGCCCGGTGCCGCCGCGCTGAAGGCGCTGAGCGGTGCGCCCACCTACGGCTTCGGCCCGCACCAGACCCCGCCGGACGCCGAGTTGCGCGGCGGCGACCACGACTTCATCCCCGACCGGCGCCTGGCCGATGGCGACCTGTTGGAAGGTGCGGGCTGGCGGCTCCGGGCGCTGCATACGCCCGGCCATTGCGCCAACCACCTCTGCTTCGCGCTGGAGGGCGGCGGGGTGCTGTTCTCCGGCGACCACGTGATGAGCTGGTCCACCAGCGTGGTCAGCCCGCCGGACGGAGACATGGCCGCCTACATGGCCGGGCTCGCCCGCCTTTCAGCGCGGGAGGAGCAGTTGTTCCTGCCCGGCCACGGCGCCCCGCTGCCCGATCCCGCCCCCTTCACCCGCGCCCTGCTGGCGCATCGCGAGGCCCGCGAGGCGGCCCTGCGCGCGGCGCTCCAGCAGCATGGCCCGGCCAGTGTGGAGGCGCTGGTGCTGCGCCTCTACAGCCCGATCGACCCGCGCCTGCTGCCGGCGGCGGGACGCAGCCTGCTGGCGCATCTGCTGAAGCTGGAGGCGGAGGGCGCCGCCCGCCGGATGGGCGAGGACTGGGCGCCTGCCTGATGGCGGCGGCCGCGCCCCGGTGCAACCGGCTGGTGGCAGGGCCATTGCTGGAGGGTGTTTGGCCGCGGCGCCCGCGGTCCCTCTGCAACGGAGTTCCGCCGCATGCCACCCCGCGCCCCTCTGCTGGCCTTGCTGGCCCTGCCGCTCCTCTCCACGGCGGCGCTGGCCCAGCGCACCCTGCCGGACCCCAGCTACACCGTGATCAACAACACCGGGCAGACGCTGGAAATGCTCTTCGCCAGCCCGGTCGGCAGCCATGACTGGGGGCACGACCGGCTGGGCAGCGAGCCGGTTCCCTCCGGCACGAGCCGGCTGGTGCGGCTCGACCCGCGCGACGGCTGCCGCTACGACCTGCGCGCCGTGTTCCGCGACGGCACGGTGCAGGACATGCGCAACACCAACACCTGCGCCGCGCGGTCTTACCGGCTGGGCCCCGCGGCGCCACCGCCCGAGCCGCGCCTCGAACTTCGCAACGCCGGCCGCGAGCCGATCGTCGCCGCCTTTGTCTCGCCCGCCGGGGCGGGGGACTGGGGCATGGACCAGCTCGACGTGCACCCGCTTCCACCGGGCCGCAGCTTTCGCCTTGAGCTGCCGCCCGGCGCCTGCCGCTATGACGTGAAGGTACTCTATGCCGACAGCGCCAGCGAGGAGCGGCGTGGCCTTGACCTTTGCGCCAGCCCGGCGGTGCGCTTCCCATGAGGGCGGCGCGCCGCCTTCGCTGACAACAAGAACCCTGGAGGAGAGGCGGCGATGAAAGTGTTCCTGACCCACACGGAGGCGGCGTTCCCCCGCTATTACGGGGAGCGCGCGCTGGCGGCGCTGCGGCAACACGCTGAGGTGGTGCGCAACACCACCGGCCGCGTGCTGGAGGGTGCCGCCCTGGCCGAGGCGGCGGCCGGCTGCCAGGCGATCGTGGCGGACCGTGCCACGCCCGGCCAGGCCGCCACCTTCGCCGCCGCGCCGGACCTCGTCGCCTTTCTGCGCTGCGCAGTGGATATCAGCACCATCAACGTGCCGGCCGCCTCACGGCATGGGGTGCTGGTGACCCATGCGACGCCCGGCTTCACCGAGGCGGTGGCCGAGCTGGGCCTCGGCATGATGCTGGACCTCGCCCGCGGCATCTCGGAGGCGGTGGTCGCCGGCCGGTCGGGTCAGGCGCCCCAGCCGCGCCAGGGCCGGCAGCTGACCGGGGCCACGCTCGGGCTGATCGGCTATGGCCGGATCGCGCAGCGGCTGGGGCGGCTCGGCCAGGCCTGCGGCATGCGCGTGCTGGCCCATGATCCCCACGTGTCAGGCTTCAGCGAGGACGTCACCGGGGCGACCCTGGAGGAGGTGCTGGCGGAAGCGGATTTTGTTGTCTGCCTCGCCGTCGCCTCGCCGGAAACGGCGGAGATGATGAACGCCCGCACCTTCGGCCTCATGCGCAAGGGCGCCTTCTTCGTGAACCTCGCCCGTGGCGGGCTGGTGGACGAGGCGGCGCTGGAGGCGGCGCTCGACTCCGGCCATCTCGCCGGCGCCGCGCTGGATGTCGGCTCCGCGCCCGACCAGATGCCGCCCCCGCGGCTGGCGCGCCGGCCCGACGTGATCGCCACCCCGCATGTCGGCGGCCTGACGCGGGAGGCAACCGAGCACCAGGCGATGGACACGGTGCGGCAGGTGGCGGCCCTGGCCGAGGGCCGGCTGCCGCAGGGCGCCGCGAATGCCGACGCGGCGCACCGGCTGGAGCGGCTGCGGCAAGCATGAGCGGGGAGCGGAGAGGGATGGCGGATCCGGACGTGCGCGGCACGGCGGGCTATGGCGAAAACGCCGACGCCCTGGTGAAGCAGTACGAGGGCATCTCCTTCCACGACGTCCACCGCCAGGTGGCGCACCTGCTGCCCGAGCCGCCGGCGCGGGTGCTGGACGTCGGCGCCGGCACGGGGCGGGATGCCGCGGCGCTGGCGGCGAAGGGCTACACCGTCACCGCCGTGGAGCCGACGCGCGAGTTGCGGGAGCGGGCCCTGGCCTTGCATCCGGAACCCGGCATCGAGTGGCTGGACGACAGCCTGCCCGACCTCGACGCGCTCGCCGACCGGGCGGCGGCGTATGACGCGGTGATGCTCACCGCCGTCTGGATGCATCTGGACGAGGCGGAGCGGGCGCGGGCGATGCCGCGGGTCGCGCGGTTGCTGCGGCCGGGCGGGGTGATGATCCTGTCGCTGCGGCATGGGCCGGTGCCGGCCGGTCGCCGCATGTTCGAGGTGTCGGTGGAGGAGATGACGCGCACCGCCGCGGCCGAGGGCCTGGAGCGGGTGCTGCACCTGGAGCGCAAGGACGGGTTGTTCAACCGCGCCGAGGTGAGCTGGACGCGCCTCGCCTTCCGCAGGCCTGGCTGACGGATGTCGGGGTCCGGGGTGGTTCAGCCACCCCGGCGGGTGGGTTCCAGGGAGGGCGCCGCCCTCCCTGGCCTGCCTTCAGGCCGCCTTCCCCATGGCCACGGCCTTCCACA
Organism: Teichococcus coralli; assembly: GCF_009829925.1. GTDB lineage: Bacteria > Pseudomonadota > Alphaproteobacteria > Acetobacterales > Acetobacteraceae > Pseudoroseomonas > Pseudoroseomonas coralli. The sequence goes on along the minus strand of NZ_SNVJ01000002.1, from coordinate 277,463 downwards.
CCACTTCCGGCGTGGCCGGCATGTCGAGCTGGGTGACCCCATCGGCGCTGAGCGCGTCGATCAGCGCGTTCATCACCGCCGGCGGCGAGCCGACGGCGCCCGCCTCGCCCGCGCCCTTCACCCCGAGCGGGTTGGTTTCGCAGGGGATTTCCATCAGCTCCACCTCGATATCCGGCAGGTCGCCGGCACGGGGCAGGGCGTAGTCGTTCAGGCTGGCGGAGAGAAGCTGCCCGCTCTGCGGGTCATAGGCGGTGCGTTCGAACACCGCCTGGCCGATGCCCTGCGCCACGCCGCCATGCACCTGCCCGCGCACGATCAGCGGGTTCAGCGCGTGGCCGACATCGTCCACCACGATGTAGCGGGCAACCGCCACCTCGCCGGTGTCCGGGTCCACCTCCACTTCGGCGATATGGCATCCGTTGGGGAAGGTGTGGGCGGGGATGGCGGCGATCTCGGCGGCGTCGAGCAGCGTCACCGTCTCGCCCTTCGCGGCGCGCTCGCGCTGAGCGGCGGCCAGTTCGAGGATGCCGATGGCGCGGTCGGTGCCGGCGATGGTGAAGCGGCCGCCGCCTGAGCCTGTGGGGGCGAACTCGATGTCGGCCGGCGCCGCCTCCAGCACCTCGCCGGCGGCCTGCTTGCCCTTCTCGATGACGCTGGTGGCGGTGGCGAGCAGCGCCGCGCCCTCGGAATAGAGGCTGCGCGCGCCGCCGGTGCCGCCGCCGCTCGGCAGGCCGTCGGAATCGCCCTGCAGCACGCGGATCTTTTCCATCGGAATGCCCAGCTCGTGGCTGGTGATCATGGCATAGGCGGTCTCGTGGCCCTGGCCGGTGGACTGGGTGCCGACCAGCACGTCCACCATGCCGTCCTCGGCGAAGCGCATGGCGGCGCGCTCGGAATCGTCGCCGCCGGTGGCCTCCAGGTAGTAGGCCATGCCGATGCCGCGGCGCTTGCCGCGCCTCGTGGATTCGGCGCGGCGCGCCTCGAAGCCGGCCCAGTCGGCCTTGTTCAGCGCCGCGTCGAGCACGGTGGAGAACTCGCCGGAATCGTAGGTCTGGCCGACCGGCGTCTTGTGCGGCATGGCCGAGGCGGGAACCATGTTGCGCTTGCGCAGCTCGATGCGGTCAACGCCGATCTCGCGCGCGGCGGCGTCGATCAGCCGCTCGACGAGGTAGTTGCTCTCGGGCCGCCCGGCGCCGCGATAGGCGTCCACCGGCACGGTGTTGGTCAGGATGCCCAGCACGTTGGCGTAGATGGCCTGGAAGCCATAGACGCTGGCCAGCACCTTGGTGCCGGCGCCGGTCGGGATGAAGGGCGCGAAGGTGGAAAGATAGCCGCCCATGTCGGCGATGTTGCGGGTGCGCAGCGCCAGGAACCTGCCGTCCTTGTCCAGCGCCAGCTCGCCTTCCGTCAGGTTGGCGCGGCCCTGGGTGTCGGACTGGAAGGCCTCCATGCGCTCGGAGACCCACTTCACCGGGCGTTGCAGCTTGCGCGCGGCCCAGCAGCACAGCGCGTATTCGCCGTACATGTAGAGCTTCATGCCGAAGCCGCCGCCGACATCGGGCGTGATGACGCGGAACTTCTCCGGCGGCAGGTGGAACACGGCCTTGCCCAGCAGGTCCTTCACCAGCCAGGAGCCCTGGGTGCCGGCATGCAGGGTGAAGCGCTCGCTGGCGGCGTCGTACTCGGCGAGCGCCGCGCGGGTCTCCATGCTGTTCACGACGATGCGGTTGTTCACCACCGTCAGCTTGGTGACGTGGGCGGCCTGGGCGAAGAGCGCGTCGGTCTGTGCCTTGTCGCCGGTCGCCCAGTCGAAGCAGACGTTCTTCGGCGCGCCGTCCCAGATCTGCGGCTGGTCGGCGTCCATGGCATGGGCCAGGTCGGTGCAGGCGGGCAGGATGTCGTAGTCCACGAGCACCGCCTCGGCGGCGTCACGCGCCTGCTGGTAGGTCTCGGCGACAACGAAGGCCACGGGGTCGCCCACATGCTTCACGGTGCCGACGGCCAGGCCGTAGCGTGGCGTCTCGGCGCGCGGCGAGCCGTCGCGGTTCTTCAGCGGGATGGCGCAGGGGATCTGGCCAAGGCCGTCGTCCAGCCAGTCCTGGCCGGTGAGCACGGCATGCACGCCGGGCATCGAGGCCGCGGCGGCGCTGTCCACCGAGAGGATGCGGGCATGGGCGTGCGGGCTGCGCAGCAGGTAGGCGTGCAACTGGCCGGGCACCGAGATGTCATCCGTGTAGCGCCCGCGCCCCTGCAGCAGGCGGGGGTCCTCGATGCGCCGCACCGGCTGGCTGAGGCCGAATTTCGCCATGGGTCTAGCTCCCCGGATGTTTCCCGGCGCCATCATTGGCCATGCCGGCGGTGAGGGGAAGGGGGAGGGCCGCCCTTCCACGCTCTCTCAGCGATGCACGAAGATGGGGCAGGGCATGTGGCGCAGCAGCCGGCCGGTCGAGGAGCCCAGGAAGAAGCCGCGCAGGCCGGTGTTCTCGTAGGCGCCCATCACCATCAGGCGGGGCCGGCCGTCGGTGGCCTCGGCGACCAGCAGGTCGGCCGCGTGCTCGCCCGCCACGCCGACGGCGCTGGCCTCCACGCCGTGCCGGCTCAGGTAGTCGGCGCCCTCCTCGGCGATGCGCTTCGCCTTCGCGCGGTCCTCGTCGCAGCAGAAGACCTTGGCGTGCGCCTCGCCCTCGGGCTTGAGCAGCGCGTAGAGCTGCAGCGCCCGCATCGCCGGCACCGAGGCGTCGTAGCCCACCAGCACCATGCCTGCCGGGTCGTAGTCCGCCATCTCCCGCCGCGGCGGCACCACCAGCAGCGGCCGGGCGCCGTGCCGCAGCAGCGCGTCGATCACCGGGGCGACGCCGTCCTCGGTGGCCTCCTGGCCGAGCGTGCAGTCGCGCCCGATCACGATCAGGTCATGCCGGGCGCTGGCCTTCAGCAGGGCCGGCTCCGGCGCGTCCTCCAGGCGCAGCGTTTCGAAGGGGAGGTCGCCGGCGGCGGCGGAGAAGGCGGCGAGGGCCTTCCGCGCCGCCTCCTCGGCGCGGCGGGCCAGCGCCTCGTTGCGGTGCTCCATGAAGGCGGCGCCGCCGACCGGCACGGGGCCGTGGGCATCGCGCGTGTGCGGCAGGTCGAGCACCGCGGCGGCGGTAAGCTTGACCCCGCCGCGCCGCGCCAGCGAGATGGCGAGGTCGCGCGCCGCCGCGGCGCCCGGCGTGTCGTCCAGCGCAACCAGGATGCTGCGGATCATCGGTGCCTTCCCTCTTCCTCAGGCGTGACTCGGCGCGATCCTACACCGGGTCGTGGCGCCGGCAGAAATCCTCGGCGGAGAGGGTGCGGATCTCGCACAGGGCCTCGCGCAGGCGGGCGTCCGGCCAGGTCCACCAGGCGATGCGCTTGAGGGCCGCCTGGATCCCGGGTGGGAAGCGGTAGCGCAGCACCCGGCCAGGATTGCCGACCACGATGGCGTAGTCCGGCACGTCCCTGGTCACCACCGCGCCGGCGCCGATCGCCGCGCCGGTGCCGACCGTCACGCCGGGGAGGATGATGGCGCCATGCCCGACCCAGGTGTCCGGCCCCAGCGTCACCGGCTTCGCGCGGCGCCAGTCGAAGAAGCCGGCCTCGTCATCGCCCAGACCATAGGCGCTGGCGCGGTAGGTGAAATGGTTCAGCGCGACGCGGTCGAGCGGGTGGTTGCCGGGGTTGATCCGCACCTGGGCGGCGATCGAGCAGAATGGGCCGATGGTCGTGTAGATGATGTCGCTGTCGTTCACGACATAGGCGTAGTCGCCCATGCTGCACTCGGCGAGGTGGGTGCGTGCGCCGACCTCGTTGAACCGCCCGAAGGTGCAGTCGCGCACCCGGGCGGTGGGGTCGATGAAGGGCGCCTCGCCGAGCTGCTTGCGGGCGGTGTCGGGGTCTTGCTGCATGCGCCGCCGTTGCCACGCGGGCGATGACGGCCGGATGGCAGCGGCGTGACATGCGCGTGACGGCTGCGCTCAGTGCCCGGGATGCGGGTCCACCGGCGCATCGGCGGGGGTGACGCCTTCGGTGTCCTCCGGCCGGCCGCGCAGCATGTGATAGACGATGATGGCGCCGAAGGTGGCGGTGCCGATGCCGCCCAGCGCGAAGCCGCCGAACTTCAGCGTCAGGTCGCCCGCGCCGGCGATCAGCGCCACCGCCGCGGTGACGAGGTTGCGCGGCTGCGAGAAGTCGGTGCGGTTCAGCACCCAGATCCGCCCGCCGGTCGCCGCGATCAGCCCGAACACCACGATGGCGACGCCGCCGATCACCGCGCCGGGAAGGGTCATGATCAGAGCGCCGAACTTGGGCGAGAAGCCGAGCAGGATGGCGAACAGCGCCGCCGCCACGAAGACGAGGGTGGAATAGATCCGGGTGACGGCCATGACGCCCATGTTCTCGGCATAGGTGGTGACGCCGGTGCCGCCGCCGCCGGCCGAGACCATGGTGGCGATGCCGTCGGCCAGGAAGGCGCGGCCGATCAGCGGGTCGAAGTCGCGGCCGGTCATGGCGCTCAGCGCCTTCACATGGCCGAGGTTCTCCGCCACCAGGATGATGGCGATGGGGGAAATCAGCACCATGGCCGGCCCGCTGAAGACCGGTGCCTCGAAATGCGGCAGGCCGAGCCAGGCGGCGGCGCGCACGCCGGAGAAGTCGATCGGCGCGCCGAGGCCCAGCAGGTTGGTGCAAACGAGGTAGAGGAGATAGCCGCTCACCGCGCCCAGCAGGATCGGCAGGCGCCGCGCCATGCCCCGTCCCCAGACCGAGATCAGCGCCACCGCGGCGACGGTGAACAGGCCGATGGTGGTGTCGAAGGCACTGCCGGAAATGCCCTTCACCGCGACGGGGGCCAGGTTGAGCCCGATGGCGGCGACGATGGCGCCCGTCACGGCCGGCGGCATCAGCCGCTCCACCCAGCCGGTGCCCGCCACCTGCACGACCAGGCCGATGGCCGCATAGACCAGCCCGGCCGCCATGATGCCGCCCAGCGCCACGGGAATGTTGGGGTTTGGCCCCGCCCCGGCATAGGCCGTCGCGCCGATCACCACGGCGATGAAGGCGAAGCTGGAGCCGAGATAACTCGGCAGCCGCCCGCCGGTCAGGGCGAAGAAGATCAGCGTGCCGATGCCCGAGAAGAAGATGGCGGTGTTCGGGTCGAAGCCCATCAGGATCGGCGCCAGCGCGGTGGAGCCGAACATGGCGACGACGTGCTGGATGCCCATGACCAGCGTCTGCGGCCAGGGCAGCCGTTCATCGGGGGCGACCTCGCCCGAGGTCTTCAGGGTCCAGCGGGTGGGGAAATAGCCCATGCGTTGCGGCTTTCATGGCGAGCTGGCGGGAGTTGGGCGCCCTTGAGCGCCGGGAGCGGCGGCCTGTCAACCACGCTGGGTTCCACGAGGGGTGGTCGCCAGAAACAGGGCGGTGCCGACCAGCACCGTGCCGCCGAAGAACGCGATGGCCGCGCCCGGGCCGCCCGAGGCCCCCACCGGCCCGGAGGCCGCCTGCAGCACCGCCCCGCCCAGGAAAAAGGAGAGGTTGGTGGCGGAGAGCGCCTTGCCCGCCTGGTCCGGCGGCACCGCCGCGCGCGTCATGGCGAAGAGCAGCGGCTGGATCGAGATCGCCATGCCGAAGGCGAAGAGCAGCGCCGTGTCGGCGGACACCGGCAGCATGGAAACCCCCGTGAGCCGTGACAGCCAGCCCCCCGGCGCGCCGCCCGCCACCAGCAGCAGGAGCAGCCCGGCCAGCGCGTGGCCCAGGGCGAGCAGGGTGCGCCGATGGCCGAGGCGGCGGTCCAGCACCCCCGCCAGCGCGGGACCGGCGATCAGCGAGAGGGTCATGAGGAACAGGGCGTTGCCGGCGGCGATGCGGTCCAGCCCCTTCACCTCCATCAGCCAGGGGCCGCCCCAGAGGCCGCGCACGCCGATGATGACGGCGAAGGAGGCGAAGGCGAGCAGGACGATGCCCCGCAGCCTGCGGCTCACGCTGAGCCCGAGCACCACGCGCGCATCCGTCAGCAGGCTGGGATGGGGGCCGTCGGCCGGGGCGGGGGCAGGCACGGCCAGCCGCACCAGCAGCGCCACCACGACAGCCATGGCAGCCGCCGCCCAGAATCCGGCGCGCCAGCCATGGTGCTCCACCAGCCAGGCCAGCGGACTGGCGGAAAGCAGCATGCCCACATTGCCGAGCGCCTGGATCAGCCCGGACCACAGGCCGAACTGCGCCGGGGTGAGCAGCTTCGCGGCCAGCGTCATCGGGCAGAGCAGCATGCCGCAGCAGCCGAGCCCAAGGACGACCTGCGCCAGCAGGAACCCCACCGGCCCGCCCACCAGCGCCGCCAGCACCGAGCCTACCGCCACCGTCGCCAGCAGCACCAGCGAGACGGGGCGGACTCCGAAGCGGTCCAGCGCCACGCCAAGGGGGATCTGCCCGGCGGCAAAGGCGAAATGGTAGGCGCCCGTCAGGCTGGCCAGCCCCTCGGGAGCGACATGCAGGTCGCGCGTCAGCACGTCGGCGGCAATGGCCGGCAGGGTGCGCAGCATGTTGGAAAGCATGTGGCCGAGGGCCAGCACCACCAGCGGCGCCATGAAGGCCGCCGATCCCTCGCGGGTGTTCATCGAGTCCGTGTCCGTTTCCGTCCCGCTGCGGGTTTGGCCCGGCCGGGCGTGGCGGCCAAGGGAAGAAAGGCCGAGGGAAGACATGCCGAGAGAAGGCACTCCCCCGGACCCCCTTCTTCTTTTTGTTGGAGAGGGCTGTCGAAGGACGTTAAAGAACGAGGATGGGGATGTGGGGGAATTCCTTTCCCCAGCCATTTTCTCGTCAGACTGCGCTCCGCTCCGGCGGAAGTCCCCGCCAGCACCACAGGCTGAGCAGCAGGATGCCTGCCGCGGAGCCCAGGAAGGCAAGCTGGTACCCGCCATGCGCCAGCAGGGCGCCGAAGGCGATGGAGCCGACGCCCTGGCCCAGGAACAGCGCCATGGAGAAGGCGGACATCGCGGTGGCGCGCGCCTCGGGCAGCACCTCGGTGGCGCGAGCCTGCAGCACCCCGTGGAACATGAAGAAGAACAGGCCGAGCAGCACCTGCGGCACCGCGACCATGGCCCAGCCCGGCGCCAGGGCGATGGCCAGCAGCGCCACCGACAGCAGCCCGCCGCCCAGCATCAGCAGCCGGATCTCGCCAAGCCGGCGCACCAGCCGCGCGGCGAGGCGCGTGTAGAGCAGCGAGCCCAGCCCGAAGCCGGCCACCACCAGCCCCGCCTGCCACGGCTCAAGGTGAAAGCCCTGGATGAGGTAGGAACCGATAAAGGGGAAGGCGCCGCCGAACAGCAGCGCTCCGTCGAGGAAGGCGACGGCCAGCAGCCGCCGCGCCGCCGGGCGGCGCAGCAGCATCCGATGGGTGGCGAAGCCGAGCTGCGCCTGGCCGGCTACCCCGGCGCGCCACAGCGAGCCCCCCAGGCGAAGCATGATGCCGATGCCGGTCAGCGCCGCCAGCGCGCCCACCAGCAGGAAGGCGCCGCGCCAACCCACCGCCTGCCCGACGCTGCCGGAAACCGGCCCGGTCAGCAGTTGCGAGAGCACGATGCCGGTCAGGAAGCGGCTGATGGTTGCCTGCCGCTCCTCGTAGGGCACGTTGTCGCCGATCCAGGCCATGGCGAGCGGGATGATGGCACCGCCCAGCGCTCCGGTGAGGGCGCGCAGCGCCACCAGCTGCCCCAGCGTTCCCGCCACGGCGCAGACGCCCATGGCCAGCCCGTAGAGCAGCACGCCCAGCACCAGTACGCGCAGCTTGCCGAACCGGTCGCCCAGTGGGCCGAGCAGCACCTGGCAGAGGCCGTAGGGAATGGCGAAGCTGGTCACCAGCACGGCCACCTCGGCCACCGTCACGCCCATGTCGTGTGCGATCAGCGGCAGCAGAGGGTCGAGCAGGCGGATGCCGCAGCCGGTGACGAAGCCGGCGGCGGCGAGCAGCGGCAGGACGGCGAGCGGCGCCTGCGCGGCGGCCGCCGATGCCGTCCCCCCGGCGCTCACGCCGCGTGGGCCTTGGCCGTCCCGGGGGCCGTCCCGGAGGCCGTCCCAGGGGCTGTCCCAGGAGCTGTCCCGGGGGCTCCCTTAGGGGCCGCCTCGGGGCGGGCGGCGCGGCGGCGCTCGCTTTCCGTCTTGAGCTGGCCGCAGGCGGCCAGGATGTCCCGCCCGCGCGGCTTGCGGATGGGCGAGGCGTAGCCCGCCTCCATCACGATGTTGGCGAAGCGGTGGATCGCGTTGTTCGAGGAGGTCTCGTAGGGGCTGCCGGGCCAGGGGTTGAACGGGATCAGGTTCACCTTGGCCGGCAGGCCCTTCAGCAGCCGCACCAGCTCGCGCGCATCGGCCTCGCTGTCGTTCACGCCCTTCAGCATGACGTATTCGAAGGTGATCCGCCGCGCGTTGGAGGCGCCGGGATAGCGGCGGCAGGCCGCCATCAGCTCCTCGATCGGGTATTTGCGGTTCAGCGGCACGATCTCGTCGCGGATCTCGTTGCGCACCGCGTGCAGCGAGACGGCGAGGCCGACGCCCAGCTCCTCCCCGCACCTGTCCATCATCGGCACCACGCCGGAGGTCGAGAGGGTGATGCGCCGGCGCGAGAGGGCGATGCCCTCGTTGTCCATGACGATGCGCATCGCCTTGGCGACGTTCTCGTAGTTATAGAGTGGCTCGCCCATGCCCATGATGACGATGGTGGAAAGCAGGCGCGGCGTGCCGTCGGTCGGGCTCGGCCACTCGCCATAGGCGTCCCGCGCCGCCATGAACTGGCCGACGATCTCGGCCGCGCCCAGGTTGCGCACCAGCTTCTGCGTTCCGGTGTGGCAGAACCGGCAGGAGAGGGTGCAGCCGACCTGCGTGGAGATGCAGACGGCGCCGCGGTCCTCCTGCTCGTCCGGGATGTAGACGGTCTCGACCTGCTGGCCGTCGCGGAAGCCGAACAGGAACTTCCGGGTGGCGTCGGTGCTGGTCTGCTCGGTCACCACGCCGGGCCGGCCGACCACGAAGCGCTCCGCCAGCTTCGCCTGCATCGGCTTGGCGATGGTGGACATCCTGGCGAAGTCGGTCACGCCCTGGTGGTAGATCCAGTGCCAGAGCTGCTTGGCGCGGAAGGGCTTCTCGCCGATGGCGACCATCTCCGCCGCCAGCTCCTCCCGCGAGAGGCCGACCAGATCGCGGCGGCCGTCCGGCAGCGTGGCGGCGGGCGGCGCGAACAGCGCGGCCTTGGCCAGGATGCGGGCGCGCTCGGCCTCGGAAAGCTCGGCCGGGGAGGCGGGGGCGGGGGTCTGGGTCATGCTGTTTCCTGGATCACCGGCGGCCGGCCGGGCACTCCTTGCTGATGGCCTCGTAGGCGGCGGTGAAGCCCGAGAGCGAGAAGGTATCGGTGGCGGTGCCACGACCCTGCGGGCCGGTGCCCTTGGCCACCGCGTTGGCTCCCGCCTTGAAGGCCCCGACGGCCTTGCCGCCGTTCCGCGCGAAGGCATTGTCCTGCGCGGTGTAGAAGTCGAGCTCGGTGTCGCCGACGTTCACCGTGACCTCGGCCTTGGGTGCATAGGCATAGCCCGAGCGCAGCGCCACCTGGTCCCGGCCCTGAGGCCGGTGCGTCACGGTGAGCATCACGTTCTGCCGGCTGCCGGCGCCCTCCGCCTTGCTGGCGCGCGTGAAGGCGTAGCAGACCTTGCTCTTGCCCTCCGTATATGTGGCGGCGGTCCAGTCCTGGAAGGTGCCGAGCGCCTGCGGGCGCTGCGCCAGGGCGGGGGCCGCGCTCATCACGGCGATGGGCAGGGCAAGCATCATCACGAAGGGGAGGAGCCGGTTCATGCGCGTCACATAAGGGTTATGAGTGCGGTGCCGCAACCGCGCAAAGCCGTGGCCGGCTGCGCGGGGGATGCAGATGTGATGGCACCCCGCCCGTGGCAGGGAAAGGGGAAAGAGGCCGGTGGCCGGTTACCGCGGCGGCGGCCAGAGCACCTTGTCCGCGTAGTTGCATTCCGTCCGCGCCACGCAGTGCCAGCATTCCGGCAAACGCGCCTTGCAGATGTAGCGCCCATGCAGGATCAGCCAGTGATGGGAATCCCGCAGCAGGTCGGGCGGCACCCGCTTCATCAAGCCTTCCTCCACCTCGCGCGGCGTCTTGCCCGGGGCCAGACCCGTGCGGTTGCCCAGGCGGAAGATATGCGTGTCCACCGCCATCGCCTCTTCCCCGAAGGCGACGTTCAGCACCACGTTGGCGGTCTTGCGGCCGACGCCGGCCAGCGCTTCCAGCGCCGCCCGGTCGGCGGGCACCTCGCCGCCATGCCGGTCCAGCAATTGCTGCGAAAGCGTGATCAGGTTGCGTGCCTTGGCCTTCCACAAGCCGATGCGGCGGATGTGCTCCGCCACGCCCTCCTCACCCAGCGCCATCATCGCCGCCGGGCTGTCCGCCACCTGGAACAGCGTGGCCGTGGCCTTGTTGACCGCGACGTCGGTGGTCTGGGCCGAGAGCATCACCGCCGCCAGCAGCGTGTAGGGGCTGGTGAAGCGCAACTCGGTTTCGGGCTTCGGGTTGGCGGCGGCCAGGGCGCGGATGAACCGCTCCGCCTGTGCCGCCGACATCTTGCGCGCGCGGCGCGGCGCCTCGGCGGTGCCATGCGGCGCCTTGCGCGCGGCGCGCCGGCGGAGGGTGGGCGCGGCCGACCCGGGCTTATCCGGGCCTGCGGCAGGAAAGGGGGCGGGTGGCTTCATGACCGGCGAATCGACATTCTGACGATGCCCCATCTGTGCTGCGGGCTGGAACAGCCTATGTTCTCCCACAATGCCAGCAACCCCTGAACCGCGCCCCGCCGATCCGGTGCTGTTCGAGGCGGTCAGCACACCGCCCCGCAGCCTGCGGCCGACCGCCTTCGTGGTGCTGGGCGCCCTCTGCGCGCTCTGGGCCATCGGTGGCGGCCTGCTGTTCGTGCTGATGGGCGCCTGGCCCGTGCTGCCCTTCCTCGGGCTGGAGTCCGGCCTCGTGCTGCTGCTGGTCTGGCTGCACCACCACTGGTCCGGCCGGACCTGGGAGGTGGTCTCGCTGACCCCGGCACGCCTCCTGATCCGCCGGGCCGATTGGCGCGGGCGGCGCGAGGAGGCCTCGCTCAATCCTTACTGGGCGCGTGTGGAATGGTCGGAGCGCAGCGGGCTTGCGCTGGTGCAGCGCGGCCGGCGGGTGGAAATTGGCCGCTTTCTCTCCGAGGAGGAGAAGCAGGACCTGGCGGCGGCGTTGCGCACCGCGCTGGCCGCTTACCGGCAACCGGAGTTCGACAATCCGCAGCTGCGCGAGGCCGATTAAGGGCGCGCGGCGCCGGAAAACCGCCGCATCGCGGCGGCGTTCTTCCTGCGAGGCCTTTCTTCCGGAGTATACAGGATGTCCCGTGCGTCGAATTCCGGCCCGCGCTTCGTGCGTCATGCGGGGAATGTCGTGACCCTGCTGACCTCCGCGCGGCAGGTGATGGATGCCAGGCTTTCCGCCGAGGAGGCGCAGGCGCGGGGCTCCCTCGCCACGGCCCTGGAGGTCGGCCGCATGGTGCCCGAGAAGGTGCTGGCTTTCTCCGCCTGTGGTGCGGCCATTGCGCAGGGTGCGGCCGAGCTGTCCCAACGCGCGATGGACTATGGCTGCGCCGAGATGGAGGCCGCGCATCGCGCCATGCTGCGCGCCGCCGCCAGCCCGACGCCGATGGGCTGGATGGCGGCACAGACGGAGTGGCTGATGGGCAGCATGAACCGTGCGGCCAGCTTCGGCATGGGCTTCAGCAATGCCGCGCTGGGCATGGCCGAGCGGTCGCTTCGGCCGGTGAGCCGAACCGTCTCGGGCAATCTGCGCCGTTTGCGCTGAGGCGCCGGCCCGCGCCGCGCAGCGGGGCTGGCGGCCGCGGGCCGGGCCGTTGCGCAGGGAGGCGTGCCCTGGAGGATGGGCGCGATCCCGCGTGCTGGCCGGATCACCGCCCCTGCGGCGTGGCAGCCCGGCGATCGAACGGCCGCGGCGGCGCATGGGATGGGCCGAGCGGCCACGCAATGAAAAAGGGGCGCCGGGATGGTTCCCCGCGCCCCCTTCCGCCGCTCAGGCAGGAAAGGCCGGCCTAGCCAAGCCGCTCGCCGTGCAGCGAGACGTCGAGGCCTTCCCGCTCGGACTCCTCGCTCACCCGCAGGCCCATCACCACGTCGATCGCCTTCAGGATGATGAACGTGCCGATGGCGGTGAAGGCCATGGTGGCCAGCACTGCGTAGAGCTGCAGCATGAACTGCCCGAAGGACCCCGCGATGCCGTTCGGCGAGGCCGGGGTGGCGGAGAGCGGCCCATAGGCGAAGATGCCGGTCAGCAGCGCACCGGCGATGCCGCAGATGCCGTGCACGCCGAAGGCGTCCAGGCTGTCATCGTAGCCGCACCAGTGCTTCAGCGCCGTGGCGCCCCAGAAGCCGGCCAGGCCCGCGATCACGCCGATCACCAGCGCCGCGCCCGGCAGCACGAAGCCGGCCGCCGGGGTGATGGCCACCAGGCCCGCCACCGCGCCGGAGATCGCGCCCAGCACCGAGGGCTTGCCCTTGGTGATCCACTCGGCCGCCGCCCAGGCCAGGGCCGCGGCGGCGGCGGCGAGCTGCGTCACCAGCATGGCCATGCCCGCGCGGCCGCCCGCCGCGCCGGCGGAGCCCGCGTTGAAGCCGAACCAGCCCACCCAGAGCAGCCCGGCGCCGATCACCGCCAGGGCCAGGTTGAACGGCGCCATGTTCTCGGAGCCAAGGCCCGTCCGCTTGCCCAGCACCAGCGCGCCCACGAGGCCGGCGACGCCGGCGTTGATGTGCACCACCGTGCCGCCGGCGAAGTCCAGCGCGCCCAGGCCGAAGATCCAGCCGTTCGGATGCCAGACCCAGTGGCAGATCGGGCTGTAGATCAGCAGCGACCACAGCACGGTGAAGACGCAGAGCGAGGAGAACTTCAGGCGGTCCGCCATCGCCCCCGTGGCCAGTGCCGGGGTGATGATGGCGAAGGTCATCTGGAACATGATGAAGACGGTTTCGGGAATGGTGAAGGCCACCGCGCCGTCGCCGCTGCCGAGCGTGAAGGGACCGTCCCAGCCTTCGGCGATGCCGGCGAGGAACAGCCGCGAGAAGTCGCCCACATAGGCGCCGCCCTCGCCGAAGGCCAGGCTGTAGCCCGCCACCATCCAGACCACGCTGACCAGCGCCGCCAGGAAGAAGGACTGCATCATGGTGGCAAGCACGTTCTTCTTGCGCACCATGCCGGCATAGAACAGCGCCAGGCCCGGAATGGTCATCATCAGCACCAGGGCGGTGCTGGTCAGCATCCAGGCGGTGTCGCCGGCGCTCACCGTCGCCGCGTCCTGCGCGCTCGCCGGGGCTGCGAGGAGCAGCGCCGGCAGCAGCGCGGCCGCGCGGCCAGCCCAGGGAACGATTCCGCGGGTGATCTCCCGCTTGGCAACAGCTCGTGCGATCGCTCGCATCATCCTCGTTTCCATTGTCTTCTGATGAAGGCTGAGCGGCATCACAGCGCCGAGCTGTCGGTCTCGCCCGTGCGGATGCGCAGCGCGCGCTCCACGTCGAGCACGAAGACCTTGCCGTCGCCGATCTTTCCGGTGCGCGCGGTGTTGGCGACGGCCTCGACCACCGCATCGACCATGTCGTCCGGAACCACCACCTCGATCTTCAGCTTCGGCAGGAAGGAGACGTGGTACTCCGCGCCGCGATAGATCTCGGTCTGGCCCTTCTGCCGGCCGAATCCCTTCACCTCGGTGACGGTAAGCCCCTGCACGCCGAGTGGGGTGAGCGCCTCGCGCACCTCGTCCAGCTTGAAAGGCTTGATGATCGCCATCACGAGCTTCATATGCCGCGCCCCCTTCTCTTCCGCCTAGCCGGGAGGGCTGATGCGAGCGCCGTGCCAGACCGGCTTTCCCAGCCGCGAAAAGCCAAGCGCAAGCTTTCACGATCCCCTCATGCACAAAATTTAGGCGATTGCCTCCGGGTCCGGCGGCGGGTGCCCTTCCTGCCGGGAAGCTGCCGGGGCAGAATGGCGCCATGAGCCCAACTCCCCTGTCTTCCCGGCGCGAGGTCGCTGTTTGCATCGTCGGCGCCGGTCCCGTCGGCGCCACGCTTGCCGCCACGCTCGCCGCCTCGGGCGTGCCCACCGCCGTCGTGGATGCCGCGCCCTTGCCGCCCATGGAGCTGCCGGAGTTCGACGGCCGCGCCTATGCCATCGCCTTGACCAGCCGGAACCTGCTGGAGGCCGGCGGCATCTGGGGGCATTTGCCCTGGGCGCCGGGGCCGATCACCCGCATCCGCTGCGCCGACGGGCTGCCGGGGGAGCGGCCCAGCCGGATGGCGCTGCATTTCGATGCTGCGGAAACCGGCATGGGCCCTTTCGGCTGGATGGTGGAGGCGCGGGCGCTGCGCATGGCGCTGAACGAGCGGATGAGGGAGCTGGCCCATCTTTCCATCCACGCGCCCGCCCATGCGGAGGTGACCCGTGGCCCGGAGGGGGCGGAGGTGCGCCTTTCGACCGGGGAGCTCATCGCCGCGCGGCTTGTGGTGGGTGCGGAGGGACGCCGCTCGCCGTTGCGGCAACTGGCGGGCATCGGCGCCGCGACCCTCGACTACCGCCAGATGGGTCTGGTCGGCGCCGTGGCGCACGAGCTGCCGCACGAGCAGCTGGCCTTGGAGCAGTTCCTGCCCAATGGCCCCTTCGCCCAGCTTCCGCTTGCGCCGACACCCGAGCACCCGAATGCCTCCGCCATCGTCTGGTCGGAGAAGCGGGCCATCGCCGAGCGCATGCTGAAGCTGCCGGATGCCGAGTACGGGCGCGAGATCCAGCGCCGCATGGGCGACCATCTCGGCAGGGTCACCCCGATCGGCCGCCGCTGGTCCTACCCGCTTACCGCCATGCACGCGATGCGCTACACCGATGCCCGCCTCGCCCTGGTGGGTGACGCGGCGCATGGCATTCATCCGATCGCGGGGCAGGGGCTCAACCTCGGCTTCCGCGACGTCGCCACCCTGGCCGAGCTGGTGATCGCGGCCCATGCGCGCGGCGAGGATGCCGGCGGGGCAGGGCTGCTGGCCCGCTACCAGGCGGCGCGCCGGCCGGATGCGCTGCTCATGCTCGGCGCCACGCACGCCCTGGAGCGGCTGTTCGGCAACAGCCTGCCACCGTTGCGGCTGGCCCGCCGCCTCGGTCTCGCGGCGGTGGAACGGATGCCCGCGCTGAAGGGCTTCTTCGCCCGGCGGGCCATGGGCTTCGGCCCGGTGACGGGCGGGCTGATGCTTGGCCGCCCCGCCGGGGAAGGCGCCGGCCTCCCTCCGGGGTGACGCCGCCACCCCGCCGGCGCGCGCGGGTCACTCGCTGAACAGCAGGCCGTCAATCAGGCTGCGGAGAAGGTTCACGCCCTCCTGCACGCCTTCCAGGCGCAGCGGCCGCCCGTTCTCGCTGCCGCCGGCCTTCGGGAAGGCGGCGCGGTCCTGCCCCAGCTCGGCGGCGGAAAGCTTGCCGTCGCCGTCGTAGTCCAGGCTCTCCATGGCGAACCGCGCCAGCGCCACGCCGGCCAGCACGCCGCCGCCGCCCGCCGCCGCCAGGTTTTCCGGCCCGGCGTCATCGGCCGCCGCCAGCACCCAGGTCATGCCGCGCACCAGCCGCGCGATCTCGGCCACGGACAGCAGGCGGTCGCCGGAGATGTCGCCTTCCGCCACCACGGCCTTCACGCAGTCGCCGACATTGGCGCCCGGCACGCCGCAGGCGGCCTCCAGCACTTCCAAGGAAGCAAGAAAGGCAAGCCCCTCGCCGTGCAGGGCGGCAAAGGAAGGCGGCGGTGCCGGACAGCGGTGCCAGGCCTGGACCGGGGTGGCGCCGGGAAGCTGGTCGTCGCGCAGCTTGGCGTCGGGCTCGGCCGTCTCCAGCTTCCCGGCATCGCCCCGCAGCAGCACCCGGGGTGCTTCCGCGCCGCGCCCGGTGCCCATGTGCCAGCCTTCCAGCGGGCGCGCCTCGGCGAAGCGGATCAGCCGCGCCGGCCCGTCCGCCGGCAGCCGCGCCACGGCACGCGCGGTGAGCTGCAGCATGGCCGTGGGGGCGATGCATTCGCCGGCGAACCAGGCACCTCGCAGCGGCGCGGCAATGGGCGGCATCTCGGCCGGCGCGGCGGCCGCCCCTTGGGCCGGCACCTGGGCCAGCGCGGAGCCGAGCGGCAGCAGCACCGCCAGCAGGCCGGAAAGCGGGAAGCGGGTCATGGCAGGGCCACCTCGGTGCCGGAGCAAAGGTCGAAACGCGGGCGGTCGATCTCCTGGCCGTTGCGGAAGACGACGCGCAGGTGCCCGGTGCAGCCCACCGCCTCGGGCGGCTGGAAGTCCAGCGTCTCGCCGCGGCCGAGGACGGTGCTGCCGAGCCGGTCCGGCCCGCGCGGCGCGCCGACCGGGTCCACGTAGATCTGCACGATCGGCGCCGGGCCGAGATTGCGCAGCCGTACGCTGCCTTCGCGTGGCGGCCCGGGTTCCACCGGTCCGGCGCCCTGGTCGAGCCGTTCCGCCAGCGTCCAGCCCGGCCGCAGCACGACGAGGCCGTTGTCGCAGATGTTGAGGCCACGCCGCTCCTCGGCGCCGCCATTGGCGAAGACCACCCGCAGGTCGATCTCGCAGGCGCTGCGCAGCACCAGCTCGGCGCGCCCGCCGCGCTCCAGCGGCGGAGCCTCCAGGCGGTTCCCACCCCAGTCGCTGTCGTCCACGCCGGAGGCGTAGACCTCCTGCAGCGGCGCGGGCTCGCGGTTCACCAGGATGAAGCTGCGCTCCGGCTGGCGTGGAATGCCGCTGCCGTCGAACACCACGCGCGGCTGCGTGCACAGGTCGGTGTTGAGCTTCTCCTCGGCGGTCTCGTCGTCATAAACGGCGCGCAGGTCCACCTGGCAGGTCCGGCTGCGCAGCCGCAGGCGCAGGCGGGCGCCGGGCTCAATGGTTGCCGAGCCGAGCCGATCGGTGCCCCAGCTCGTCGCCCCGGCGCGCTCGGCGCCGGGCGCGCCGGTGGCGGCGTAGAGATTGCGGATCGCATGGTCGTTGCCGTTGACCACCTCGGCCTCGCGCCAGGGGATGGAGGGGTCGCCGAAGGCGACGCGGCTGCGCCGGCAGAGGTCCACCCGGCGGCGCTCCTGCACCGAATCGTCCTCGAAGACGGCGGTGACGTCGTAGAGGCAGGCGCGGGCACGGCCGAGGCGCAGGGTCACGCTGCCCTCCGCCGGAACCGTTTCGGAGGCCAGCCGGTCGGGCCCGCGCTGCGGCGCGCCAGCCGGCATCGCGTAGAGCTCGCGCATCGCGAGGTCGGTGTCGTTCACCACGGTCGCCTCGCGCAGGGGCAGCGAGGGGTCGCCAAAGACGACGCGCCCGTTGCGGCAGATGTCCACGCCGCGCTTCTCCTCCTCGCTGCCGTCGGCCAGGACCGCCCGCAGGTCGAAAAGGCAAAGGCGCTGGCGGCCGAGGGAGACGCGCAGGGTGGCGCCGTTGGGCAGGGTGTCGCCCTCCAGCCGGTCGGTGCCCGGCTCGACGCTGCCGGCGGGGGTCACGTACAGCTCGCTCAGGCTCAGGCCGAGTTCGTTCGCCACCACCACCTCGCGCGTGGCGGGGCGCTGCGACGCGGCCGAGGGTACGGAGGCGCGGGCGGGGGGCTGTTGCGCCAGGGCGGCGGGAAACAGCGCCGCCGGGGTGAGGCCTCCTGTCCATGGTGCGGAGAGCAGAGCGAGCACCAGGCCCAAGCGTAGTCGCATCCAGAAACAATCCCCTTGCCGCCTCCAGAATGCGAGCGGCCATGGTGCGGCGCAAGCATTGCGCAACCTACGGAATAGACATTTGCGATTTGCCGACCGCCTCGCTATCGCGCAACTTCTGCCAAGGTAAAGAACCGTCCGAGGAGACGATCATGCTGCGCCGCCACCTCCTGTCCGCCGCTGTCGCCGGCGCCGCGCTGCCCCTGCTGGGGCGTTCCGCCCTGGCGCAGCAGCAGCAGCGCTTCGCCTCCATGCACGCATTCATCCCCGCCGGCCCGGGTGGCGGCTGGGACGGACTCGGCCGTGCCATCGAGCAGATCGCCCGCCAGGCCGGCATGGTCGGCAGCTTCCAGTTCGAGAATGTCGGCGGCGCCGGCGGCACGGTCGGGCTGCCGCGCTTTGTGGGCCAGCGCCGCGGCGACGGCAACAGCTTCATGGTCGGCGGCGCCGTGATGGTGGGCGCGGTGCTCGCCAACAAGACGCCGATCGGGCTGAAGGACGTCACGCCCCTCGCGCGGATGACCACCGAGCCGGGCATCATCGTCGTTCCCGCCAGCAGCGACCTGAAGACGCTGGAGGATTTCCTCGCCGCGCTGAAGAGCAACCCCGGCGCCACCTCGGTGGCCGGCGGCAGCGCCGGCGGCGTCGACCACATCCTGCTCGGGCTGCTGCTGAAGTCGCAGGGCCGTTCGGCGAAGGACGCGTCCTACGTCGCCTTCGCCGGCGGTGGCCCGGCGCAGGCGGCCATCCTCGGCGCGCAGGTGAAGGCCGGCATCTCCGGCGTTTCCGAATTCGCCGAGCAGATCAAGGCAGGCCGGATGCGGGCGCTGGCCACCAGCGGCGACCAGCGCAGCCTGCCCGACGTGCCGACCCTGAAGGAGAAGGGCGTGGACATCGTCCTTGGCAACTGGCGCGGCGTGTTCGGCCCGCCCGGCCTGAAGGCCGATGAAAAGACGAAGCTGGTGCAGTTCTTTACCGACCTGCACAACCTGCCGGCCTGGAAGGAACTGCTGGACCGCCAGGGCTGGGAGGACGCCTTCCTTGCCGGCGACGCCTTCGAGGCCTTCCTGAAGCAGGACGAGAAGGCGACCGCCGAGGTGCTGAAGGAAGTCGGCCTGATCTGACGGCCCTGGGCGGGAGAGCCGGAATGATGCGCGTGAAGCCCGGTGCGGGGCCCGACCTGGCGGTCGGATTGTTCGTGGTGCTGCTTGGCCTGCTCTGCCTTTGGCAGGCGGCGGCGATTCCGGTCACCCCGCTCTATGCGCAGGTCGGGCCGAAATTCATGCCCTACCTGGTGGGCGCGCTGGTTGTCGCGGTCGGGCTCGGCCTGACCGCGGTGGCGCTGCGCGGCGGCTGGTCGCGCGACCTGGAGGAGATGGCCGAGGCGCCGGCCACCAACTGGCGCGCGCTCGGCCTGCTCGGCGCCGGCCTGGTGGTCAACCTGCTGCTGATCGACACACTCGGCTTCGTCTTCGCGGCCACCGCGCAGTTCGTCCTGGTGGCGGCGGCCTTCGGCAGCCGCCATCCGCTCCGCGACCTGCTGATCGGCGTCGCCGTGACCTTCGGGGCCTTCCTGGCCTTCGACAAGCTGCTGGGCGTCAACATCGGCGCCGGCATCCTGGAAGGGATCCTTTGAGACCATGGATGTCTGGTCCGGCCTCTCCTTCGGCTTCAGCAACGCGCTCACCATCACCAATCTCGGCTGGGCGCTGCTGGGCTGCTTCCTCGGCACCGCGATCGGCGTGCTGCCGGGCATCGGCCCGGCGCTGACCATCGCGCTGCTGCTGCCCATCACCTTCAAGGTCAGCGCGACAGGCGCCTTCATCCTGTTCTGCGGCGTGTTCTACGGCGCGATGTATGGCGGTTCCACCACCTCCATCCTGCTCAACACGCCCGGCGAATCCGGCTCCATCATCACCGCGCTGGAAGGCGCCAAGATGGCGCGCAACGGCCGTGCCGGCCCGGCGCTGTTCACCTCCGCCGTCGGCAGCTTCGTGGCCGGCACCATCGGCACGCTCGGCATCTCCTTTCTCGGCCCGATCGTGGTGGAACTGGCCCTGAAGCTGGGGCCGGCCGAGTATTTCTCGCTGATGGTGCTGTGCTTCGTCACCGTCTCCGCCGTGCTCGGCGGCTCGGCGCTGCGCGGGCTGACCTCGCTCGGCTTCGGCCTGATGATCGGCCTCGTCGGGATCGACCTGCAGACCGGCCAGCCGCGCCTGACCTTTGGGGTCACGGAACTGCTGGACGGCGTGGACGTGGTGCTCGTCGCCGTCGCGCTCTTCGCCGTGGGCGAGACGCTCTACCTGGCCTGGCGGCACGTCGAGGGCAAGCAGGAGGTGCGCGAGGTCGGCAAGCTGATGATGTCGCGCGAGGACTGGAAGCGCAGCATCGGTCCCTGGCTGCGCGGCGCGCTGCTCGGCTTCCCCTTCGGCGTGATGCCGGCGGGAGGCACCGAGATGCCGACCATGCTGAGCTACTTCGCCGAGCGCAAGCTGGTGCGCGCCAAGTACCGCGAGGAGTTCGGCACCACCGGCGCCATCGAGGGCGTCGCCGGCCCGGAGGCGGCCAACAACGCCGCCGCCGCCGGCGTGCTGGTGCCGATGCTCACCCTCGGCCTGCCCACCTCGGCGACCGCGGCGATCATGCTCTCGGCCTTCCAGTCCTACGGCATCCAGCCGGGGCCGCTGCTCTTCGTGACGCAGGGCGAGCTGGTCTGGACGCTGATCGCCTCGCTCTACATCGCCAACATCATGCTGGTGGTGCTGAACCTGCCGCTGGTGGGCCTCTGGGCGCGCATCCTGAAGATCCCAACGCCGCAGCTCTATGCCGGCATCCTGGTCTTCGCCACGATCGGCACCTACGGCATCAGCAACAGCGTGGTGGACCTGGCGCTGCTCTACGGCATCGGGGTGGTGGCGATGTTCATGCGGCGCTTCGATTTCCCGCAGGCGCCGGTGGTGATCGGCATGATCCTCGGCCCGATGGCCGAGCAGGCGATGCGCCAGGCGCTGACCATCAGCCAGGGCGACTGGACGACCTTCATCACCCGGCCGATCTCGCTCTGCATCCTGATCCTGGCGCTGCTGGCGCTGCTTGGGCCGCGGCTCTGGACGATGGTGGCACGGCGGATCTGAGGGCTCCGCGCTGCCCGCCGGCGCGCGGCGGCAGGGAGGGAAGGACCGAGGTCCGGGGGAATTCCTTCCTCCGGACCTTTTTTTCATTGCGCAGGCACCAGATAGCCCGGCGCCGCCGCAAGCCACCGCGCATAGTCGGCATAGGCTGCCTCGGGAAGGAACGCCGGCGCATAGCCGAACTCGCCGCGCATGCGCCCGATGTCCTCCACCGCGCGGGGCCCATCGTCGTGAAAGGGCACCGTCACTTCGGACGGGTCCGCCGACTGCCGCCAGCGAAACCCGGGGTAATGATGCGCCAGGGTCTCCGCCCAAAGCAGGATGCGCGCACCCCATTCCACGCCTGAGGAGATGTTGTAGACGGGCCAGCGCGGCTGCGGCGCGTCGAGCAGCAGGAGCAGCCCGCGCGCGAGGTCGCGCGCATAGACCCAGGGGCGGGGAAACAGGGTGGCGGGCAGCACCGCCGCCTGGCCGCGCAGCGCCGCGACCGCGAGATGCATGTGCGGCGTCAGCAGGTCGCGCAGGCCGGTGTCGCGCTCCCAGGGACCGAAGACGCCGCCGATGCGGGCGCAGACCAGGTCGAGGCCCCAAAGCTCACGAAGCCGCAGCGCCATCCGTTCGCCGGCGTATTTGGTGATGCCGTAGACCGAGATCGGCACCGGCGGAGTGCTGTCCTCCCGCATCGGTCCTGGCAGGCGCTGGCTCTCGCCATAGACGGCGATGGAGGAGGGAAAGACGATCCGCCCCACCCCCGCATCGCGCGCGGCGCGGAGCTGGTTGACCGCGCCGATCAGGTTCACCTGGAGGATCGTCTCGGTCTGCTCGGCCTCGCGCCGCGGCCCGGCCGTGATGGCGGCGAACGGGAACATGGCGCTCACCCTGTGCCGGGCAAGGACGGCAGCGAGGGAAGCGGTGTCCAGCACATCGCCCTGCACGAGGTCGAGCCGGCCGGGCAAGGGGGCGAAGGCGGCGCCGGCGGCGGGCGGCAAGGCTTCCCGTCCGTAGACGAGGACATGCTCGCCGCGGGCCAGCAACGCCTCAACCAGGTTGAGACCGACGAAGCCGGCGCCGCCGGTCACGAGAATGGCCATGGTCGCCCCCACTGCACGCTGTTTCGCTCCGGTGAGGATCCGGCTCGCGGGCGGCGGGGGTCAAGGGGGCGCCCTTCGCGAACAGGGTTCCGCCGCGGGATGCGGCCACCTTGCTCGTTGGCCGGCGGATCGGGAAGGTGCTCAGGGCCAGTGCCGCTGGGCGCGGCCGGAAAGAGGCTGCCCTTCCGGCCTGGAGCGGCCTTGCCCGCGTCCAAGGCCAGATCGGAAGGGGGGCGCAGGGCGCCCGGAAGCCCAGGGGATCCTGCATGGATCCTGCATGGATCCTGGATGGGTCCTGCACGTCCAGGCCGACGGCCGCGCCTCAGGGGTGTTCCAGGCCAGAGGACAGGGTGGCCGCGCCATAGCGGGCGGCCTGGTTCCGCACCACGGCGCCGCGGCCATGCACCACCCGCGCAGGGGCGGGAAGGGCGGCCAGCCTGCCTGCGGGCGCCAGCAGACCCCCGCAGACGCGCCGGCGGAGGGGTGCCGCCATGCCGTTACTTGCCGAGGGCGCCGGCGATCCAGTCCTTCATGGCGCTGCGCGGCAGGGCGCCGACCTTGGTGTCCACCGGCTTGCCGTCCTTGAACAGGATCATGGTGGGAATGCCACGCACGGCATAGTCGTTCGGCGTCATCGGGTTCTCGTCGATGTTCACCTTCGCGACGGTGAGCTGGCCGGCATAGTCCTTGGCGATCTCGTCGAGGATCGGCGCCACCATCCGGCAAGGGCCGCACCATTCGGCCCAGAAGTCCACCAGCACGGGGCCGGAAGCCTCCAGCACATCCTGCTTGAAGCTGTCGTCGCTGACGGCCTTGGTGAGTTCGCTCATGTCCATTGTTTCCTCAGGGCGCCCTGGAAAGGCGCGTGGGTTCGGCCATGGAGAGTTGTGTGGCGTGAGCGCCGGGTCAAGCGTGGCGCGATGCGGCGCTGCCTTGCGCCCGCCGCGCCCGTCCTGCCGCCTGCACCAGGCTCAGGAGCGCCGCCTAATGCCCGTAGCCGGGAAGGCCGCGCCGCAGCGCATCCATGCGGCCATCGCGGGTCACCTCCCATAGGGGATTGTCCACCGAAAGCCGCTGACCGCCGTCGCGCTGGATGGGGCGGATCAGGGCGGTGCCGGCGGCGCGGCTCTGCCGGCCGAAAAGGTCCAGCGGAATGCGCACGTAGAGGCCCTTGTCGAAGGAGCCTTCTCCGAACTCGGCGGCGGAGACGTTGGTGAAGGTGGCGAAGCCGCCCACCTCGATGCCGGAGTCGAAGCGGCGGCCCAACTCGATGGTGGCGCCCCAGTCGCCGGCCAGGTAGCGGCCGGCGCGCAGGATTCCGTAGAGGTTCCAGACCGGGAGGTCGGCGTAGAGAGAGACATGGCCCGTCGCGACCGAGTAGTCGCGGAAGCCGAACTTTTGGTCGTAGTCGCGCTGCCGCACCCAGTTCAGGTCCAGGCCCAGGGCGAAGGCGCGGTCATGCGGCCGCCAGAGCACCTCCCCCGAGGCGCCGCCGAACATCGGTTCCAGGTATCCCGCCGTGGTGCGGGCAAAGACGTCCGGGGCAAGGTTCCAGATCCGCTCGGCGTAGAGGGCGGCGATCGCCGTTTCGCCCTCGCGGGCATACTCGGCATAGTCGGTGCGGACATGCGGCAGCACGCTGTCCGACGGCAGGCCGCCCGACAGGTTGCCGAACAAGGCCTGCTGCAGCGCGCCCGCCACGGCGAAGCCCGCGCCCAGCTCGATCCGCGCCCCCGCCGCGACCGAAGCCTGCCAGCGCAAGGTGCGGGAGGGGTCGCCAAGCTGCAGGTTCAGGCGCGGCGCCACCTCCCATTCCCAGAAGGGGCCGGGGTTGCGCAGGGTGCCGGGCGCGAGGTCGCCAGTGGCTGGCAGCAGCCGGGTGCCCAGCCAGGCCTCCTCCGGGCTGCCCTGGCCGGCGGCGATGGCCTCCAGCGCGCCGCGCGGCACGTCGAGCACGGCCACCTCCACCCCGGCCTGCCACCAGCGCAGGCGAAGCATGCCGGTCTCCGCCGGCAACACGCCGTTGGTGGCGCGCAGCACGCGCGCCGCCACCTGTGGCAGGGTGCGGAAGGCGCCGCCCTCGATGGCGATCTCCGCCACCACCCCCTCCTGGCGGTAGGCGAGCGGCCGAAAGCCGGCAGCGGCCAGCGCATCGAACACGGCCCGAGCCCGCGCGGCCTCACCAGCGGGGACTTCCGCGGCGCGGACGGGCATTGGCGGCGGTGCCGGTGGCGGGAGGGAAGGGGGTGCTGCGGGGTCCAGCCGCAGCGAAAGGCGGAACAGCAGGTCCGTGCCGTGCACCCAATGCAGCCCGGCATCCAGCCATTCGTTGGTCCATTGCAGGCCGAAGTTGAAGCGCGACTCCGCCTCGCCGCGCAGTCCCTGGAGGCGCGCGGGGTAGCCGCCGCGCTCGTCGCGCAGCGCGTCGCCCGACCATTCGGCCTTGGCGCGGAGTCCCTCCACGCGGCCCCAGGGCGTCTCGACGCCGGGCACCGACCACTCCACCCCGGCGAAGGGAGCCATGTCCTCCCCGCGGAACCAGTTGAGCTGAACGGTGCCGCCGCGCCCGACGTCGCGCGGGCGGCTGGCGAAACGGTCGTCGAGCGAGGCGAAGGGGTTGTTCCATTCGCCGCCCGTGCCGAGCCGGCCCCAGCCCAGGCCGGCCGTCAGGTCGAGCCCCCACCAGCGCTTGGAGGCGACGATGTACTCGCCGGAGTAGAGGCCGGTGCCGATGAAATCCTGCAGCCCGACCGCGACGGCGGGCAGATAATCGCTCTCCTGCAGCAGGCGCAGCTTGAGGTCGAAGGCGCGGTCGGTGGTCATGCCGGAGCCGGCGGTGGCGTCCAGCCGCTCGGTGAGGCGGAAGGTGGTTTCAAGGAAGGGCAGCGCCTGGAAGTTCAGGAACCAGAAGCGGCGCTGGTGGCGCAGGGCGGCGCCGGCCTCCAGCGTGCCGTCCTCGCGCATCCGGGCGTTGCGGGTCTCGACCAGCCCGACTCCACCGAAGTCGCTGCCGGTGGGCGGGATTTCCTCCGCACGCGCCGTGGCGATCCCGGCCAGCAGCAGACCGGCGAACGCGGTGGCTGAAGCGGCCTTTCTGGCTGCTCTCGCTGGTTGAGTCACGGTTTCGTGCTTCTAGGCCAATGCCGGAAGCTTCGCCAGGAAATTACGGCGCTTCGCGGCAAGGCGCCGCCCGGGGTGGCACTGCCATCCCCGTGGCGCTCCAGGGGCGGCGCCCCTGGGCCTCCGAACTAATCCATGCGGCGGAAGGTCAGGACGAGCACGTCGCGGTGGCCCGGGCGGGCGGGGTCGAGCGGCATCACGGGCGTGACGCCGTGCCAGACGCGATGGTCGTCGAGCATGACGCTGTCCAGCGGGTCCTGCAGGGTGAAGGTGGCCGCGTCCTCGTCGCGTCCGTCGATGCGGATGCCCGTGACACCGCCCGCGACGTTCTCGCGTCCAACCAGGGTGACCAGCACGAAATCAACGCCATCCCGGTGCATGCCTTCGGGGGTCGGCTTTCCAGCCTCGTCCGGGCGCGCCTGGATGCGGAACTGGTGCATCTCGACATGCCAGGCGGTGCCGGGGCGCAGCGCGTCGAAGATGGCGCGTGCGCCGCCGAGCAGCGCCGACAAGGCCGGGCCACCGCCCGTTTCTGGCGAAACCGGCTCGAACCAGCGCTGCACGCCACCATTCAGCGGGTTGTAGTCGAGGCCCTGATAGTGCGGCTGATGCGGTTCCCGCTCCAGTGCCGGGTCGCCGGCACGCAGCCGGAACACGGCATGGCGGCGCAGGCGATAGCGGCCGCAGTCGGCCATGTAGGTGTCGGGGCGCAGATCGTTCCAGGAGGCGGCGAACTCCGCCCAGGCGCCGCCGCCGAGACGCTCGCCCGCCGGGTCGAAGAAGCGCCGCGCCACCGCCGCCGGCAGCGAGACGAAGCCTTCTCGGGCGATGGCCTCGACTGGTTCCGGAAGGGAAATGCGGGAATTCATGGTCGTGTCGCCTGTTGAAGGAAACGCAGCAGTGCTGCCATCTCGTCGGGATTGTCCAGTACCTGCACGGGCATCCGCGTACCGGGCAGCACCACGTCCGGGCCGTGGGTGAAAAGCTCGGCCACGCCCTCCGGTGTCCAGACGCGATCACCGCGGCGAAGACGCTCGGAGTAGGGGTAGCCCGGCACGCTCCCCATGCGGCGGCCGAACAGCCCGGCCAGATGCGGGCCAGCCTTCAGGTCCGTCTGCCCGGCGGCGGGGGCGCTGAGGCTGTGGCAGGCGCCGCAGGCACGAAAGGCCCGTGCGCCGGCCTCGTCCAGTTCCGCCAGGCCCTCCGGCGGCGGGGGTGGCGCGGTGTCCATGGCGGTGCCGCGCCGCATGTCGAAGGCGCGCAGGCGGCGGTCGGCGCCGCCGGCGAAAAGCCGGCCGCCGTCTGGGCTGAAGCCGAGCGCCCACACCGCCTGGCCGGCGGAGGGCAGGCTGTGCCGCAGGCGTCCCGCAGGCAGCGTCCAGACGGAAATGTCGCCGGCCGGGCCGGCGGCGGCCAGCAGCGTGCCATCGGCGGAAGCGGCGAGCGCGGCAAGCGGCAAGCGGCCCGCCTCCAGCCGCCGCAGCGTGCCGTCGGGCGCCAGCAGCCGCACCACGCCGTCCACCCCGGCACTGGCCAGGGTGCCATCCGGCAAGGCGGCCAGCGCGGTCTGCGGCAGGCCGAACGCAGCGAGGGCGAGGGGGGCGGCGCCCGCCGGCCAGCCGCGCAAGGTGCCGTCGGCACCTGCCGTCACCGGCAGGCCGTCCGCGCGGAAGGCGGCGGCGGTTACCTGGCCGGCATGGCCCTCCAGGACCCGCACGCCGCCATCCGCCAGATTCCAGAGGCGTGCCGTGCCGTCCCAGGCGGCGGAGAGGAGAAGCCCGTCCCGCGCCGCCAGCGCGGCGATGGCGGACTGGTGGCCCTCCAGCACGCGCTCGGGGGAGGGCGCGCCGGCAACAGGCCAGAGTGCGATGCGGCCTTCCGTGTCGCCGCTGGCGAAGCCGCCGCCGGGAAGCGCCACCAGCGCCTGCACGGCGCCGCGGTGCCAGCGCGAGACCTGCAGCGGCCGCGACAGATCCGCAGGCCAGACGATCACGGCCTGGTCGAAGCCGCCCGAGGCGAGCCGGGCACCATCCGCCGCGACGGCCAGCGCCCGCACGGGCGCACCATGCAGCGGCACCTCCTGTGCCGGCGCGGGAACCGTGGCCAGGGCCAGCAGCAGCGCCAAATATGGCTGGAGCCTGAACATGAAGGCCAGCATGGAGCGCCAGGGCCGCAGTGAGAAGGGGCGCGCCGCCTCAGCGGCCGCGCGGGTGGCGCCCCCGGAACGCCATGGCCAGGGCGGCGACACCCAGCAGCACGAGCATGCCCAGGGGCGGCGTGGAGAATCCCTCCGGGTCCCAGAGCGGCAGCGCAACCATCAGGCCGAGCGTGACCGCGACCAGCAGCAGGTAGTTCAGCATGGCGTTCAGCCCAGATGCTTCTTGAGGAAAGGCAGGGTGCGCTGCAGCGCCTCCTGTGTCGCGGCCGGGTTGTAGGAGGCCCGCTCCTCGCAGGCGAAGCCATGCCCCGCGCCCGGATAGACAAAGACTTCGACCCCGGGCTGGGCGGCCCGGATGGCGTCCACGTCGGAGAGCGGAATGCCATGGTCCTCGGCGCCGAAGTGCAACTGCACGGGGCAGCGGGGCTTCTCGTCCCTGGCCGCGGCGATGCCGCCGCCGTAGTAGCCGACCGCGGCGGCGAAGCGCTGGCTGCGCGTGGCGCCGTGCCAGGCCACGGTGCCGCCCCAGCAATAGCCGATGATGCCCAGCCTGGCGTGCTGCGGCAGGCCGAGCGCGGCGGCCTCCACATCCAGCAGCGTGCAGGCGGGGTCGATGCGGCCGCGCAGCGCCCGGCCCTGCTGCACGTCCTCCGGGCCGTAGCCCAGCTCGACGCCAGGTTCGGCGCGGTCGAACAAGGCGGGGCAGACCACCGCGAAGCCCTCCTTGGCGAAGCCTTCGCAGACATGGCGCATGTGGTGGTTCACGCCGAAGATCTCCTGCACCACGACCAGGGCGCGGGAGGCATCCTCCGGCCCGGTGCGCCAGGCGGAAAGACGATGGCCGTCGGCGGCGGCGAGTTCGATCTGCATGCGGGCCCCTCGATCGTCCGGTGCTGCGTTCCTCCCGGCGGCAGGACGATTTCCCGCGGGCCGGTTCCGCCCTATCCTCCGAGCATGGCAGAGATCGTCAACCTCAACCAGCGGCGCAAGGCGGCCGCCCGGCAGGCGGAGGCCCGGCAGGCCACTGCCAATCGCGTAAAGTTCGGCCGCAGCAAGGCGGAAAAGGCGCGCGACGCCACGGTGGAGGCGCAACGTCGGGCATTGCTGGACGGCGCGCGGCGGGAAGCGCCGCCCCCGCCCGGAGAGGCGCCGGAGAAGGGCTGAGATCGCGCGGGCCGCCCGGCCTCAGGCGGGCTGGGCAGGCTTGGCCGCGGCCGGCTCGCTGCGCGGAGGCTGGGGCGGCGCGGGCGGGCAGGAATGGACCGGCTTGGCGGGGGTGGCCCCCGCGGCCGGCGCCGAAGGATCCGGTGCCGGCATTCCGCGCAGCACGGCATAGAGGTTGGCGCGGCTGACGGGCTTCGCCAGGCAGCCGTCCATGCCGGCGGCGCGGCAGGCTTCCTGGGCCTCCTCGGAGAGTTCGCCGGTCAACGCGATGATGATGGTCCGCGGCAGGCCAGGCTCCTGCGCCTCCTGCTTCCGGATGCGGCGGGCGGTCTCCACCCCGTCCATTCCCGGCATTTGAAGATCCATCAGCACCAGCTCGGCGCCGCGCTCGGCGAGCAGCGCGAGGGCGGCCTCGCCGCTGGCGGCCTGCCGCACGACATGGCCGCCACTCTGCAGCAGCGCCTGCACGACCATGCGGTTCACCGCGACATCGTCCACCACCAGGACGTCCCGCACCGGGGCCGCTGCCGGAGCCGCCGCGCCGGTGGCTTCCGCGGGCGCATGCGGCAGCGACAGATGCACCCAGAAACGGCTGCCCCGCCCCTCGGGACCGGCATCCACGCCGAGCGTGCCCTGCATGGCCTGCACAAGGGCGGCGCTGATGGCGAGGCCCAGCCCATAGCCCTCCTGCGCCGCTTCGCGGGCGGCGCCGGGCAGCCGGGTGAAGTCGCGGAACAGCAGGGCACGCTGGGTGGCCGAAATCCCCGGCCCGGTGTCGGTCACCGCGAGGCGCAGGCTGCCATCCGGCCAGCACTGCATCGACAGGCACACCTCGCCGCCTCGGGGCGTGAACTTCACCGCATTCGCCAGGAGGTTCAGCAGGATCTGCTGCAGCCGCCGGCCGTCCCCGCGCACGTTCGCCGGCAGGTCCGGGGCGATGTCCGTCCGCAGCCGGATGCCTTTCCGGGCGGCTTCGGGGCGAACCAGCGCCAGCGTGTTCTCGCGCAGGACGCCCAGCGGGACGGGCGCCTCCTGCAGGGTCAGGCGGCCCGCCTCCACCAGCGCCAGGTCCAGCACGTCGTTCACCAGCGCCAGCAGGTGCTGCCCGGCCTGCGCGATCACCGCGACCTGCTCCTGGGCCGAAGGCTGCAGGCTGCGGTTCTCCGAAAGCACCTGGGAAAGCCCGAGCACGCCGTTCAGGGGCGTGCGCATCTCATGGCTCATCCAGGCCAGGAAGCGGGACTTGGCGGCACTGGCCTGCTGCGCGGCGTCCCGCGACGCGGCGGTCGCTTCCAGCAGCTGCCGCTCGCCGCGCTCCCGGAACAGGGCCAGCAGGGCGAAGCTGGTGCCCACGCCGTGCAGGATGGACTCCAGGAGGATGATCTGCACCCAGACGTTGTCCGGCAGGACACTGGTCCGGGTCCAATCCGCCTGCAGGAGCATGACGGGAATGCGCAGCAGCGTCAGCCCGCCATGGAGAGCGAAGCCGCCGGACAGCAGCATCCGGCAGGCCAGCCCTTCAGGCCGGCCGCGCCAGAATTCCCAGGCGATGGCGAGCATCGGCAGCCCCGAGAGCACGGAGGCGACCACCACGCGGTACTCAACAAATTCCCTCGCCGGCATGCGCATCGCCGCCAGCCAGAGCAGGCCGGGCAGCAGCACGATCCAGGCCGGCGCCGTGCGCCCGTCGAAGCGCCGTGCCCCGCGCCAGCAGAAGCCGCCCCCGAGCAGGATCACCAGGTTGCCGATGTCGATGGAGAGCAGGTCGGGCAACGCCCCGCGCGCACCGAGCAGCATGGTGCCAAGGGCGAGGCAGAGCAGGGCCGTGCCCCACTCGCCCAGCCCCGTCGTCCGATGGCGGTGCAGCGAAAGGCCGAGCCAGATCGCCCCGAGCAGCGCGCCAAGGACCGCACTGAGCAGGAGAAGGGTGGTCGTATCGAGATGCAACGGCGGGCGACCGGAGTTTCGTCAGGGGGAAGAGATCGCGAACACTCTTCCCCTCCAGCGGACTAACGGATCACCGCCGGAACAGCAACTCCGGAGTGAAGACCCCGCAACGAACCCGCGCGCGAGGGTGCCTCGGCGGGCAGGCCCTCCCGGTTCAGACGTTGAACCGGAACAGCATGATGTCGCCGTCGCGCACGACGTATTCCTTGCCTTCGACGCGCATCTTGCCGGCTTCCTTGGCGCCCTGCTCGCCCTTGCAGGCGACGTAGTCGTCAAAGGGAATGGTTTCGGCGGCGATGAAGCCACGCTCGAAGTCGCCATGGATCACGCCGGCCGCCTGGGGGGCCTTCATGCCCTTGATGATGGTCCAGGCGCGGGCCTCCTTGGGCCCCACGGTGAAGTAGGTGATCAGGCCGAGCAGGCCGTAGCCGGCGGCGATGACGCGGTCGAGGCCGGAATCGCTGAGGCCCAGCGTCTCCAGGAACTCGGCGCGGTCCTCGGCGGCCATCTGGCTGATCTCGGCCTCGATGGCGGCGGAGACGACCACGGCCTTGGCGCCCTCGGCGGCGGCGCGGGCGAAGACCTTCTCGCTGTGGGCGTTGCCGCTGGCGGCGTTGGCCTCCTCCACATTGCAGACGTAGAGCACCGGCTTGGAGGTCAGGAGCTGGAGCCGGCGCACCGCCTCCTCCTCGCCCTTGGGGATGGAGGCGCGGGCGGGGCGGCCGTCGCGCAGGCCGGCGAGGATCGGCTCGATCAGCGACAGCTGGGCGGCGGCTTCCTTGTCGCCGCCGCGGGCGCGCTTCTGCAGGCCGGCGATGCGCTTCTCCAGGCTGTCCATGTCGGCAAGCATCAGCTCGGTCTCGATGGTGTCGGCGTCCCGCAATGGATCGACGCTGCCCTCGACATGGGTGACGTCGTCATCCTCGAAGCAGCGCAGGACGTGCACGATGGCGTCGGTCTCGCGGATGTTGGCGAGGAACTGGTTGCCCAGGCCCTCGCCGCGGCTGGCGCCGCGCACCAGGCCGGCGATGTCGACGAATTCCAGGCTGGTCGGCACGATCTTGGCGCTCTTGCCGATCGCCGCGATGGTGTCGAGGCGCGGGTCTGGCACGGCGACGCGGCCGACGTTCGGCTCGATGGTGCAGAAGGGATAGTTGGCGGCCTGGGCTGCCGCGGTCTGCGTCAGCGCGTTGAACAGGGTCGATTTGCCGACATTCGGCAGGCCGACGATACCGCAGTTGAAGCCCATGACCGTCCTCGGGAAGTCTGTTCCGCACTGATGGCGGGGGCCGGGGTGACACGGTTGCTCCCGTGGGCACCCCGGCGGGGGTTCAAAGGGGG
The DNA here is from genome assembly GCF_009829925.1 of Teichococcus coralli. Taxonomy (GTDB): domain Bacteria; phylum Pseudomonadota; class Alphaproteobacteria; order Acetobacterales; family Acetobacteraceae; genus Pseudoroseomonas; species Pseudoroseomonas coralli. Next base: position 245,719 of record NZ_SNVJ01000002.1, on the reverse strand, counting down.
CGGCGCCCCCTTGGCGGGTGGCGGAGCCGTTAGCCCAGCCCGGCGGCGATTTCCTGCGCGATCTGCGCGGCGGCGATGCGCGCCGCGGCGTCATCGGTCGGCAGGGCGAGGGCGGCGGCGCGAAGCTGCGTCACGGCGCTGCCGAGCGGTACGTCGAGCGCCTTGGCGGCGGCCGCGATCAGCCCGGCCCGCGCCTGCCCGCTGGCCTCCGAAACCACCTGGGCCATGGAAAGCGCCAGCGAGGCCCGCGCGGCGGCCGCCTCGATGGCGCCGACATGCCCGGTGTCGCTGGTTTCCAGCGCGGCGGCGGTGCTGGCGAGGGTATGGGCCTGGGCCAGCAGGGCGGCCGCCAGCGCGGCGGCGCCGTTCGCCATGTCCTCCGGGCCGGGGCCGCCGAATTCCGCCTCCAGATCAGCCGCCGCGTCTTCCATCGCCATGATCTCAGTTCTCCTGGGTCAACAGGGCCACGCGGGTCATGAAGGCTTCCCGCTCGCCGCGCGCCAGCATGGGCGCGGCATCCGCCACCGCATCCAGCATGGGCTCCAGCCAGGTGTCCACCTTGGCGAAGTTGCCGAGGACATGCCCCGTCACCTTCTCCTTCATGCCGGGATGGCCGATGCCAAGGCGCACCCGCCAGTAATCCGGCGTGCCAAGGCGGCGGTCGATGTCGCGCAGCCCGTTATGCCCCGCCGCGCCCCCGCCCAGCTTCACACGGATCCTGCCCGGGGCAAGGTCCAGCTCGTCGTGGAAGACGGTGATGTCGGCGGGAGGGATCTTGTGGAACCCGGCGGCCGGCTGCACGGATTCGCCGGAAAGGTTCATGTAGGTCTGCGGCTTCAGCAGCAGGAGCTTCTGGCCGCCGAGGCTGCCCTCGGCCACCAGGCCCTTGTAGCGGCTGCGCCACGGCGTGAAGCCGTGGCGGCGGGCGATGGCGTCGAGCGCCAGGAAGCCGATATTGTGCCGGTGCCGCGCCTGGCCCGGCTCCGGATTGCCGAGACCGACCCAGAGCAGCACCGGACAGTCTCCGCCTTACTTCTTGCCCTTGCCCTTCGGGGCGGGGGCGGGGGCCGCGACCGGAGCCTGGACCACCACCTCTTCCTCGACGGTGGGCGGCGCGATGGTGGCCACCACGAAGTCACGGCCGACGATCACCGGCTTGGTGCCCTTGGCGTCCGCCACGTTGGACCAGCGCAGGCTGTCGCCGATGGCGGCGCTGGCCAGGTCGATCTCGAACTGCTCCGGCACCTGGTCGGGGTCGGACATCACCTCCACCTCGCGGCGGACGACGTTCAGCACGCCGCCTTCCTTGATGCCCGGGGCGCTGTCCTCGTTCTGGAACACCACCGGCACCTTCACGCGGATCAGCTGGCCCGGGGCGAGCCGCTGGAAGTCCACATGGATGGGCGTGTCCTTCACGGGGTGGAACTGCACCTCGCGCATCAGGCAGCGCTCGGCCTTGCCGCCCACCGCCACCTCATAGAGGTGGGACTGCCAGCCGCCCTTGTGCATTTCCTTCATCACGTCGCGCGGGTCGAGGGAGAGGAGGGTGGCCTCCTCCTTCGCGCCGTAGATGACGGCGGGAACACGCCCACCACGCCGGGTCGCGCGCGCCGCCCCCTTACCGGCCCGCTCGCGCGCCTCGGCCTCGATCCGAATGGTCTGGACCATTGCTTCAGCTCCAATCAGCAAAGGCGCCGCGCCGGCCTGGCCGGGGCGCCGTGTCAATGTCCGCCTCCGGGCGGGTGCCCGAAAACAGTTGCGCCGGCCTCCAGGGGTGCCAGCGCAGCGGGGCGGGGATTAGCAAGAATGCGCCCCCCGCACAATGCCGCCGATGAGGGCCGGCGCGCGCAGGGCCGGCGCCGAACATTACGTAATTGACATTCATTCGCAATCATAGGAACAGCAGGCGCTGGCAAATCGCGGCAGATCCTCCGGGAGATTTCTGATGTTCCATCGGCTTGGGGCCACTTTCGGGGCGCTGTCCCTGCTTCTCTCCGCACAGCTCGCGCAGGCGGCGGAGGTGAACCTCTACACGACCCGCGAGCCCGGGCTGATCCGGCCGCTGCTGGATCGCTTCACCGAAACGACCGGCACCACGGTCAATACCGTCTTCGTGCAGGGCGGCCTCGCCGAGCGGCTGGCGGCGGAGGGCGCCCGCTCCCCGGCCGATGTCGCGATGGTGGTGGACATCGGCAACCTGATGGAGCTGGTGGACCGCGACCTGTCCCAGCCCACGCGTTCCGAGACGCTGGAGGCCGCCATTCCCGCCGGCCTGCGCGGCGAGGATGGCCGCTGGTTCGCCCTCTCCACCCGCGCCCGAGCCATCTATGTCTCGCGCGAGCGGGTGCCGGAGGCCGAAGGCGCGAAGCTGACCTATGCGGACCTCGCCGATCCCCGCTTCAAGGGGAAGGTCTGCATCCGCTCCGGCCAGCACCCCTACAACACCGCCCTGTTCTCGGCGCTGCTGGTGGAGCACGGGGAGGCCTGGCTGCGCGACTACCTAACGAAGCTGAAGGCCAACCTGGCCCGCCGCCCCGCCGGCGGCGACCGCGAGGTGGCACGCGACATCCGCGCCGGCATCTGCGACGTCGGGCTGGCCAACACCTACTATGTCGGCATCATGCTGTCCGGCCGCGGCGGCGAGGAGCAGAAGGCCTGGGGCCAGGCGATCCGCGTGGTGCTGCCGGACGATGGCGCCATGGTGAACGTTTCCGGCGCCGTGGTCGCCCGCCACGCGCCGAACCGTGCCGAGGCGGTGAAGCTGCTGGAGTTCCTCGCCTCGCCCGAGGCCCAGGCGCTCTATGCCAAGGTGAACTTCGAGTACCCCGTGCGCGCCGACGCCGAGCTTGACCCCATCGTGGCCGGCTTCGGCACGCTGAAGGTCGATGCCATCCCGCTGCCGAAGATCGCGGCGCAGCGCGCCCGCGCCAGCCAGATCGTGGACGAGGTCGGCTTCGACCGGTGAGGCGCAGCCGGTTCGGATGAAGGGTCTGCGACTGGCGGCCACCCTGGCCGCCGCCCCGGTGGCGCTGCCGGTGCTCGCCCTCGCCACGGCGGCGATGGCGGGCTCGGGCGCGCTCTGGCCGCACCTGCTGCGCTTCGTGCTGCCGCAGGCGGCGGTGGAGACCCTCTCGCTGCTGGCCGGCGTCGGCGTGGTGGTGGTGGTGGTCGGCACCGGCACCGCCTGGCTGACCTCGTGCTTTCGCTTCCCGGCCCGCCGCCTGCTCTCGGTCGGGCTGGTGCTGCCGCTGGCGCTGCCCGGCTATGTCGCCGCCTATGCCTGGCTGGACGTGCTGCACCCCGCCGGGCCGGTGCAGACGCGCCTGCGCCACCTTCTCGGCCTGACCGATCCGCGCGCCATCCCGCTGCCGGAGATCCGCTCGCTCGCCGGCTGCGTCCTGGTGATGGGAATGGTGCTCTACCCCTATGTCTATCTGGCCGCCCGCGCGGCCTTCCACACCCAGGGCACCGAGGCGCTGCGGGCCGCGCGCTCCTGCGGCGCGGCCGGGATGCTGCTGTTCCGCCGTGTGGGCCTGCCCATGGCCCGGCCGGCCGTGGCCGCCGGCGCCGCCCTGGCGCTGATGGAGGCGCTGAACGACATCGGCGCGGCCGAGTTCCTGGGTGTCCGCACCCTGACCGTCTCGGTCTACGTCACCTGGATCACCCGCTCCTCGCTGGAGGGAGCGGCGCAGATCGCGCTGGTGCTGCTGGCCCTGGTGGCGGGGGTGGTGGCCATGGAGCGCTGGGGCAGGGCGCGGGAGAGCCATGCCGCCACCCGCCCGGAGGCGCCGGAGCGCCAGGCGCTTCCATGGGCGGCGGGGCTCGCCGCCACCCTGGCCTGCACTTTGCCGGTGCTGCTGGGCTTCGTGGTGCCGGCCGCCTACCTGCTCTGGGCGGCCTGGAGGCGGGTGGCGGAGTTCGGCCTGCCACCGGACCTGCCGCGCTGGATCGCCAGCAGCGCGTCACTCGCTGCCATGGCAACGCTGCTGGCCCTGCTGGCCGCCCTGCCGCTGGCGCTCGGCGCGCGGCGCGACAGCCCGCGCCGCCCCGGCCCTGGGGCGGCGCTGCTCCGGCTCGGCATGCTTGGCTATGCCTTGCCGGGCGGCGTTGCCGCGGTCGGGCTGATCATCGCCTTCGGCTGGATCGACGATCTGCTGGGGCTGCTGGGCCGCTGGGCTCCCGCCGCGCTCTCGGGCAGCGTGGCGGCGGTGGTGGCGGCCTATGTCATCCGCTTCCTGGCCATTCCGGCAGGCGGGCTCGACGCGGCCTATGCCCGCATCCGCCGGGAGGTGGACTGGTCCGCCGAATCCATGGGCGCGACTGCCGGGCGGCTGCTCTGGCGGGTGCACCTGCCGCTGCTGCTGCCCGCGCTTTCGGTCGCGGCGCTGCTGACCTTCCTGGATGCGATGAAGGAACTGCCGGCCACCCTGCTGCTGCGCCCGCTGAACACGGAGACGCTGGCCACCGCCCTCTACGCCGAGGCCGCGCGCGGCACCTACGAGGAAGGCGCCGTGGCGGCGCTGGCGCTGGTGGTGGTGGGGCTGGCGCCGATCGTGCTGCTGGGCGCCGGCGGCCTCCGCAAGGTGGTGCCGCCGGCGCGCTGAGCCGTGGTCAGGCGCCCGGCATCCCGAGCGGCTCGAAACGCCACGCGGTCTCGCCGGGTGCCGGCGGCGTCACCCACATCGGCAGCGCATTGGGCGTGCGGACGTTGGGCGGCAGCCCGGCATCGGCACGGAAGGCGCGCCAGAGCGCACCATGCGCCACCACCAGCACCGGCCCTGGCAGGGCCAGGCAGTGGTTGATGGCCGCCGCGGTGCGGGCACGGAGCTGGGCGAAGCTCTCGGCGCCCTCGGGGGTGAAGCGGCCCTCCACCCAGTCGTCGAACCAGCCCGCCATGGGCTGGCCCTCCTGCACGCCGAATGACACCTCGTGCAGCGGCTCATGGATCTGCACGGGCAAGCCAAGCACCGCCGCCACAGCCTCGGCCGTGTTCCGGGCGCGGCCCAGCGGCGAGGAGACGATGGTGGCGATCTCCTTGCCCCGCAGCGCCGCCGCCGCCCGTTCGGCCTGAGCGATGCCGATGCTGTTCAGCGGGATGTCCACATTGCCCTGGGACAGCCCGCGCGCGTTCCAGTCCGTCTCGCCGTGGCGGAGGAACCAGAACGCCTTCTGCGTGAGCGGGGCGGCGTCCGGCATCAGGCCGGCAGGCCCTCGGTGGCGAGCGCCCGCTGCACCGCCGGACGGGCCAGCATGCGCTCGAAATGCGCCGCGATGCGCGGCAGCAGCGTCATGTTCATGCGCTTCACCGCCCAGTAGCAGACGAAGAACAGCGCCGCATCGGCCACCGAGTAGCCCGAGGCCAGCACCCATTCATCGCCGGTCCACCGCTTGTCCAGCACGGCGAAGCCCTTCTCCGCGATGGCGCGGCCCTGCTCGATGACCTTCGGATGATCGGCCTCGCTGGGCGCGAAGCGGGCTTGGTTGAACAGGCGGGTGAAGCCTTGCGGGTGGATGGTGCCGCAGATGTAGTCCATCGCCTCGTAGGCGCGCGCCTGCGCCTCGATCCCCTCCGGCCAGAGCTTCGACGCGGGGTTGCTCGCCGCCAGCCAGAAGGCGATGGCGGGCCACTCGGTCAGCACCGAGCCGTCGTCGCGCTGCAGGGCGGGCACCTTGCCCTTCGGGTTGATCGCCTGGAACTCGGGCGTGTTCTGCGCGCCCTCCTTGAGCGGCGTGCGCGCCGTCTCGAAGGGCTTGCCGATCTCCTCCAGCACGACGTGGATGCCGAGCGAGCAGGCGCCGGGGGAGTAGTAGAGCTTCATGTGTGCGGATTCCCTTTCTGGCCCTTGGGCCTTGGGCGGGGAGCATCGGCGGCGCAGGCGGGAGGCGCAAGGGGGGGCCAGGTCAGCGCAGCGGCTTGACCAGTTCGGTGGCGTAGGGAGCGTAGCCTTGCCGGCGATAGAGCGCCTCGGCGCGGTGGTTGCCGGCCAGCACGCCGATCATCAGCCGCTTCACCCCGCGCAGCCTCGCCAGGCGCTCGGCCTCGCGGAGCAGGGCGCGGCCGACGCCATGGCCACGCCAGCCCTCGCGCACGAAGAATTCCGCCACATGGCCGTGCTCTTCCTCGGCGATGCAGGGGCCCTGCCGTTCGAAGCTCAGGAAGAGGTGGCCGATCACGGCGCCGTCCACCTCGGCGACCAGGGCATGGCCGCCCTGGCCGGCAACGCGGCGCTCGGCCTCGCCCAGCGCCTCCGCGGCGCCCGCGAGATCGGTGCGGCGGTCGCCTGAGAGGGGCTGCTCATAGAGGTTCAGCCCCAGGAACTGCTCCAGCAGCGCCGCGCGGTCCGCGGCCGTGGCCGCGCGGAGCGTGAGGCGCATGGACGCCTCAGTTGAACAGCGTGGAAACCGAGCTTTCCTCGCTGATGCGCCGCACCGCTTCGGCCAGCAGCGGCGCGATGGTCAGCTGGCGGATGTTGGTCGAGACCCGCACGGCCTCGGTGGCCTGGATGCTGTCCGTCACCACCATCTGCTCGATCTGCGCGGCGCCGATCCGGGCCACGGCGCCGCCCGAGAAGACGCCATGCGTGACATAGACGCTGACCGACTTGGCGCCGTTCTTCAGCAGCGCGTCGGCGGCGTTGCAGAGGGTGCCGCCGGAATCGACGATGTCATCCACTAGGATGCAATCCCGCCCCTCCACATCGCCGATGACGTTCATCACCTCGGAGACGCCGGCGCGGGGGCGGCGCTTGTCGATGATGGCGAGGTCGGTGTGCAGGCGGGCCGCGATGGCGCGGGCGCGCACCACGCCGCCCACGTCGGGGGAGACCACCATCAGGTCACGGCCCTTGTAGCGCTCCAGGATGTCGCGCGCGAAGAGCGGGGCGGCGAAGAGGTTGTCCACCGGAATGTCGAAGAAGCCCTGGATCTGCCCGGCATGCAGGTCAAGCGTCAGCACGCGGTCGGCGCCCGCCTCGGTGATCAGGTTGGCCACCAGCTTGGCGCTGATCGGCGTGCGGGGGCCGGACTTCCGGTCCTGCCGGGCATAGCCGAAATAGGGGATGACCGCCGTGATGCGCCGCGCCGAGCTGCGCTTCAGCGCATCCAGCGTGATTAGCAGCTCCATCAGGTTGTCGTTGGCGGGGTAGGAGGTGGACTGCACCACGAACACATCCTCGCCGCGGATGTTCTCGTGAATCTCCACGAAGACCTCCATGTCCGCGAAGCGGCGGATGGAAGCCTGCGTAAGGGGGAGGTTCAGTGCGGCGGCGACCGCCTCGGCGAGCGGGCGGTTGCTGTTGCAGGCGACGATCTTCATGGGGCGCGACATCTCCGGGCAGCGGACCCTGCTGGAAGTCGGGCCCGGCGAGGAACGGGCGCGTGGTAGCAACGTGACGAAGATATGTCCATCGCCGTACGTCCGGCGGTCATGCCGGAAGCGTGATGCCGGGCTGCGTGGAGCGGAGGCCTCGCCACTCCGCCCAGCCCGGAGGATCTCAGCGCGCCGCGCGCAGGGTCTCTGGCGGCGCCTTGCCGGGCTCGGCCTGAGCGGCGGCCGGCTGGGCCGGCGCGGTGGCGTTGCGCAGCACGTCGCGGATGCCGTTCGCCGCCTGCTCGGCGGCCACATAGGCGACGTCGCCCCAGAGGCCGTTCAGCGAGCCGCGCGGCACCTCGTTGAGCTGCACCACGCGGCCGAGCTCGTAGCCATCCCGCCGCGAGACGATCCATTGCAGTTCGATGCGCTGCTTGTTGCCCGCCACCGGCACCGCGTTCACCACGCCCTGCACCGCATAGGTCGCGCCCTCCGCCGTATCCTGCGGCAGGTAGCCGAGCTGGGTCAGGAAGTCGCCCATGCGGTCGTTCAGGCTCTTGTTCCCGTCGCCCGGCGCGCCCTTCACGCCGGCCAGCCGGATGCGCAGCGGCCCTTCGCCGGCCAGCGCCTTCGGGTCGCTGGCCTTGCGGCTGGCCTCCACGCGGCCGAGCAGCGCGGCGATGGCGGGAGCGTCGCGGCTGGCCACCTCCTTGAACAGCGCCGGGTCCTCCAGCCCCCAGCCTTGCAGCGGCACCGGCTTTCCGGTGGCGGCGCCGAGGGATGCGCCGTCGGCGTCGCGCAACTCGTAATGCGGCACCACCGTCGCGCCCTGCCGCTCCACCCTGACGGCGAGCGGCCAGTCCAGCGGGTTGGATTCGGCGGCGGCGGCGGGCACCTCGGCCGCCCGCAGCGCCTCTGCGAGGGAGTCGGCGAAGGCGGTGGCCCCGGCGTTGCTCAGCAGCGCCTGCCCGGGCGGCGGCACGGCGATACGGTAGGCTGGCGGCAGCACCAGCCGCGGCGCGTCGCCGCCGGGATGGCCGGCATAGGGGCGGATGTCGCCGCAGGCGGCGGCCAGCAGCAGGAGCAGCGCCGGGAGGAGCCGGCGCAGACGGTCAGAGCATCGCAAAGCAGGACACCAGCATGGTCAGCACCATGAAAAGGAGGAACATGATCAAGTAGGGCATCGGATCTGCCCCTCGATCAGCCCGGCAGGGCGATGGCGGAGAGCTGGTGGCCGATCGGCCCTTCGCCCGCAAGGGTCCGTCGCCGGTGGCTGAAGAAGCTGCCGGCATCGGCGAAGGTGTCGGCGGCGAGCACCGCCACGGTGCCGGCGCCTGCGGCCACCATCCGCGCGGCGCAGTAGCCCGGCAGGTCGAACTGCCAGTGGCCCGGCCGCCGCCCCTCGATGAAGAAGCGCTCGCTGGCCGGATTCTGCGCGAGCACCGCTTCCCGCAGGTCCATTCCCACCTCGTAGGAGCTCTGGCGGATGCAGGGGCCGACCACGGCCGCGATGTCACCGCGGCGGGCGCCGAGCCGCTCCATGGCCGCCAGCGTCTCCTCCAGGATGCCGGCCACGGCGCCGCGCCAGCCGGCATGGGCGGCGGCCACCACGCCGGCCTTCTGGTCGGCGAACAGCACCGGCCCGCAGTCGGCGGTGACGACGCCCAGCGCCAGGCCGGGCCGGTTGGTGACCAGCGCATCCGCCTCCGGGCGGGCGTCGCTGGGGATCGGGGCCGTCACCTCGGCCACGGCGATGCCGTGCACCTGGTAGGCGCTGGACAAGGCGCCGGCCGGCAGGCCAAGCGCCGCCATGGCGAGCGCGCGGTTGGCCGCCACCGCCTCGGGCTCGTCCTGCCCGGAGAGCGAGCAGTTGAGCGTGGCGAAGCCGCCCTTGGACACCCCGCCGCGCCGGGTGAAGAAGCCGTGCGGCAGGCCGGACAGCGGGGTGGCGGTGAGGAATTCGGCGGTCATGCGCTTTCGAAACCGGGTAAAGAGGGCAGGGCAGGGTGGCAAAGCGCCAGGGCCTTGAACAGACGGCCCATGCCTTCCGGCGCGATCAGCCGCTGGGCGGCGGAAAGCTGGTGCCCGGCCTGGGCCGGAGCGGCACGGGCCAGCATGGCGGCGCGCGTCACCAGCCCGAGTGACTGCAGGAACAATCCCTGTGGCACCGGACCCCGGGCGGCGGCTCCGGCGGCACGGCCGGCCTCGGCCATTGCCTGGAAGTCCACATGGGCGGTGATGTCGGCGCTGCCGGGCTCCGCCAGGGGGTCGGCGGCACGGTGTGCCGAGAGCGCCTGCAGGCTTTCGCCGAACCCGCTTCGCGCCGGGCCGTAGTCGATGAACAGCGCCGCGCCGCCCTGCGCCGCCAGCCGCGCGCCCAACGCGGAGGCAAGGGCGCGGGCCGGCTCGCAGACCTCCTGCACCGCGCCCTCCGGTGCCTCCGCGGGGAGCGCCGGGGGCGACTCGGGGGCAGCCTCGACAAAGGCGCCGTCCTGCACGAAGCGCTCGCGCCAGCTTCCGCCATGGCGGACGAACTGGCGGATCGGCAGGGCGTCGAGAAACTCATTGGCCAGGATCAGCGCCGGGCCAGGCGGCAGCGTCCCGGCGCTGTGGTGCCAGGTGGGGTCGGCGCCGGGGAGGGCGGCAGCCTGGGCGGCGCGCAGTCCGGGGCTCTGCTCCACCAGATGGAGGCGGATCGCGGCGCGGAAGGCCGGCATCACTCCGCCAACGGCGCGCAGCGCGTCGGCCATCAGCGTGCCACGGCCGGGGCCAAGCTCAACCAGCAGCACCGGGTCGGGGCGGCCCATCTGTTGCCACGCCACCGCCGTCCAAAGGCCCAGGCACTCGCCGAACGCCTGGCTGATCTCGGGCGAGGTGATGAAGTCGCCCTTGGCCCCGAAGGGGTCGCGCGCGGCATAGTAGGCCGCCGCCGCGCGGGCCATGAAGCGGTCGAGCCGCTCGGGCGCGTTCACGCCGCGACCGGCCGCTGCACCGGCTCGGGCCGGGCCGCCAGCATCAGCGCGGCGCCAGCCAGGATCATCGGCACCGAAAGGATCTGCCCCATGGTGGCGCCGCCCCAGAGAAAGCCGAGCTGCGCGTCGGGCTGGCGGAAAAGCTCGCCGATGATGCGCGCCACCCCATAGCCGGCCAGGAAGGCGCCGGCGGTGAAGCCCTTGCGCGCCCTGAGCGCCGGGATGCGGACGATCACCTGCAGCAGCACGAAGAGGCAGATGCCCTCCATGAAGGCCTGGTAGAGCTGGCTGGGGTGGCGTGGCTCCGGCCCGGCATGCGGGAAGACCATGGCCCAGGGCACGTCGGTGACGCGGCCCCAGAGTTCGCCATTGATGAAGTTGGCGAGACGGCCGAAGAACAGGCCGATCGGCGTCACCGCCGTCAGCCGGTCCCCGAAGCGGCGGATGTCGAGCCCGCGGCTGCGGCAGAACAGGATGATGGCGAGGATCACCCCGGTGGCCCCGCCATGGAAGGACATGCCGCCACGCCAGAGGTAGAGCGCCTCCCAGGGGGCGGAGAGGTAGTGGTCCGGCTGGTAGAACAGCACATAGCCAAGCCGTCCGCCGAGGATCACGCCCAGCACCGCCCAGGTGACGAAGTCGTCCACCTGCTCGGCGCTGGCGGCGACCGGCGGCAGCGCGGCAAGCCGCCGCATCAGCCGCCAGCCGAGCAGGATGCCCGCGATATAGGCCAGCGCGTACCAGCGGATGGCGAAAGGCCCGAGCTCGATGAGCACCGGGTCGATCGCGGGAAAGGGGATGGCGAAAAGCATCCGGCCGCTCAGCGATACGGGTCGGGCTGGGTCAGGAAGTCCTGCACGTAGCGGCGCACGCCGTCCTCCAGGCTGGTTGCGGTGCCGGTGAAGCCGGCGGCGCGCAGGCGATCCATCTGCGCCTCGGTGAAGTACTGGTACTTGCCGACGAGATCGACCGGCATGTCCACGAAGGCGATCTCGGGCGGCTTGTCCAGCGCGGCGTAGATGGCGCGCGTCAGGTCCAGGAAGGACCGCGCGGTGCCGGTGCCGACGTTGAACAGGCCCGAGGCCCGCGGGTTGTCCAGCAGCCACAGCACCACGGCCACGCAGTCGTCCACGTGCACGAAGTCGCGCAGCTGCTCGCCATCGGCGATGCCCTCGCGGTCCGCACGGAACAGCGTGGCCGGGGCGCCGGTCATGATCTGGCGGAACTTGTGCAGCACCACGCTGGCCATGCGGCCCTTGTGGTACTCATTCGGCCCGTAGACGTTGAAGAACTTCAGCCCCGCCCATTGCGGCGGCGCCGGATTGCCGCGCGCCAGCAGGTCGGTGACGCGGCGGTCCGTCGCGTGCTTCGACCAGCCGTAAAGGTTCAGCGGCCGCAGGCGGGCGAGGTAGTCCGGCGCGGCGTCGTCCTCGAAGCCCTCGGTGCCGTCGCCGAAAGTGGCGGCGGAGGAGGCGTAGACCAGCCGCACCCCGTTCTCGGCGCACCAGCTCCAGAGCTGCAGGGTGAGGGAAAGGTTGTTCTCCACCACCAGGTCGCCGTCGCGCACCGTGGTGTCGCTGATGGCGCCCATGTGGATGATCGCCTCCGGCCGAGGCGATTCGGCCAGCCAGGACCAGAGCCGGTCCGGCGGCAGGATGCCGGCGATGCCGTGATGCGCCAGGTTGCGCCACTTCTCGCGCCCGGGGTCGCCGGCGCGCAGCCGGTCGCAGACCAGCACTTCGGAGCCCCGCTCGCAGAGCGCCGCGACGATGTTGGAGCCGATGAAACCGGCCCCGCCCGTGACCAGATACATGCAACAAGCCTTCCGCGAAGGTGAAAGCGGGAGGAGGGGTCGCCCCGCCGGGCGCGCCGGGTATAGGCGCCGGGCGGCGGGGCGGGCAAGTTGGGCGCGAGCTTCGGCGAACACGCCGCATAAGGAGATTGAGCAGATGGATACCGGTTCCGAGAGCGGCCCTGGCCGCCGCGGCCGCTTCTTCGACGACCTGGCCGGCATGGCCGGAGGGGCCTTCTCGGTGATGGCCGGGCTGCGCTCCGAGATGGAGGCCATGGCGAAGTCGCAGGTCGAGACGATCGTGCAGCGCCTGGAACTGGTGCGGCGCGAGGATCTCGACGCGGCGCTGGAGGTGGCCCGCCGCGCCCGCGAGGAAAGCGCGGCGCTGGCCGAGCGGGTGGCACAGCTGGAGGCGAAGCTCGCGGCCCGCACGCCGGGCGAGGCGCCCAAGCCCGGTCCGCTGCCGGAGCAGGATATCGGCTGACCCGCCGCCGGCGGGCATGGGAAAGGCCGGGGGGAGAAGCATCCCCCGGCCTTTCCATTTCCGGTGATCAGTAGCGGTAGTGGTAGGGCACCGGCCGCGGCCGGTAGTAACGGGGCGGCGGCGGCGGGTAATAGACCCGCGGCGGCGGCCGGTAGAACCGCGGCGGCGGCCCGTAGCCATGGCCGTAGCCATAGCCGTAGTGCCGTGGCGGGGGCTGATGCCAGCGCGGCGGCGGAGGTCCTGGGCGCCAGTAGTCATGCACCAGTACGACCTCATCCGCCCGGGCGGTCTCCGGTGCCGCGGTCATGCCCAGCGCGAGGCCGGCGGCAGCGGCGGCGGCGAGGGCCAGTTCACGCAAGCGGCGCATGGTGCGGTTCCTCCTCAACATGCTCAGGAAGAGAGCCCTGTGGTGAGGCAGAACGGTGGCGCCACCCGGGCGGCACCATGGCCGCCCGTCACGAAAGCGTGTGCCTCTCAGCCCTTTCCGAAGACGCGGGCGAAAATGGTGTCCACATGGCGGAAGTCGCGCTGCGGGTCGATCGCGCTGTCCAGCGCGGCGGCGTCGAGCTGGCCGGCCACTTCCTCGTCGGCCAGCAGGTTGTCGCGGAAGGACTTGCCGTCCGGGCTGCCCAGGTTGCTCCAGGTGGCCATGGCGGCGCGCTGCACGGCGCGGTAGGCGCCCTCGCGCGAGAGCCCGGCCTGGGTGAGCGCCAGCAGCACCTTCTGGCTGTGCACCACCCCGCCCAGGCTCTCCAGGTTGGCCTCCATGCGGGCCGGATAGATGGTCAGCTTGTCCATCATGCCGGTGAGGCGGGAAAGGGCGAAGTCCAGCGCGATGGTGGCGTCAGGGCCGATCACCCGCTCCACCGAGGAGTGGCTGATATCCCGCTCGTGCCACAGCGCCACGTTTTCCAGCGCCGGCACGGCATAGCCGCGCACCAGGCGGGCGATGCCGGTGAGGTTCTCGGACAGCACGGGGTTGCGCTTGTGCGGCATGGCCGAGGACCCCTTCTGGCCGGGGTGGAAATACTCCTCCGCCTCGCGCACCTCGCTGCGCTGCAGGTGCCGCACCTCGGTGGCCAGCCGCTCGATGCCCGAGGCGACCACGGCGAGGGCGCAGAAGAAGGCCGCGTGGCGGTCGCGCGGGATCACCTGCGTCGACACCGGCTCGACCTTCAGGCCGAGCTTCTCGGCGACGAAGGCCTCCACGCGCGGATCCACGGCGGCGAAGGTGCCGACCGCGCCCGAGATCGCGCAGGTTGCGATTTCTTCACGTGCGGCGACCAGGCGCGCGCGATTCCGGGTGAATTCGGCGTAATGACCGGCCAGCTTCAGCCCGAAGGTGGTCGGCTCGGCGTGGATGCCGTGGCTGCGGCCGATGGTCGGCGTGTACTTGTGCTCCTCGGCGCGGCGCTGCAGCACCGCGAGCAGCCTGTCCATGTCCTCAAGCAGCAGGTCCGCGGCACGGGCCATCTGCACGGAAAGGCAGGTGTCCAGCACGTCGGAGCTGGTCAGCCCCTGGTGCATGAATCGGGCGCTGTCGCCGATGCCCTCGGCCATCCAGGTCAGAAAGGCGATGACGTCGTGCCGCGTCTCGCGCTCGATGGCGTCGATCCGCTCCAGGTCCGCCGCCGAGATGCCGGCGGCACGCGGCTCGCCCTTCTGCCGGATGATGGCCGCATCCTCGGCGGGAATAGTGCCGAGCTGCCCCATCGCCTCGGCGGCCAGCGCCTCGATCTCGAACCAGATGCGATAGCGGGCCTCGGGCGACCAGATGGCGGCCATTTCGGGGCGGCTGTAGCGCGGAACCATGTGCGTTTTCCTGCGTGAGGCGAGAGGCCGGCACGCGGACGGCCCGGAAAGGGCGGGGAATGACCATCTTCCCCCGCCGCGTCAACCATCTGGAGAAGGCAAACGGGCTCGTCAACCAACATGACTGTTGTGCAATGTTGGCGCTGGCCTTAAGCGCCCTTGTACCGAACGGGAACGGGAAACAGGTTCATGGATTTGGCTGCCCTCATGCCGGAACTGATCGCACTTGGTCAGGTCCTGCTGATCGACCTGGTGCTGGCGGGCGACAACGCGATCGTGGTCGGCATGGCCGCGGCTGGCCTGGCGCCCGAGCAGCGGCGCAAGGCGATCTTCTGGGGCATCGCCGCCGCCACGCTGATGCGCATCGGCTTCGCCGCCATCACCACCCAGCTGCTGGCCATCGTCGGCCTGACGCTGGCGGGCGGCATCCTGCTGCTCTGGGTCTGCTACAAGATGTACCGCGAGCTGCGGCACAGCGACGTGTCAGCGGTGCAGGACGCCGAGGCGCAGGCCCTGGAGGGTGCCCGCGGCACCGGCGAGCGCAAGACGCTGCGCGGCGCCATCATCCAGATCCTGGTCGCGGACGTCTCGATGAGCCTCGACAATGTGCTGGCGGTGGCCGGCGCGGCGAAGGAGCATCTTTGGGTGCTGGTGGTCGGACTGGGCATCTCGGTGGTGCTGATGGGCGTGGCCGCCACCTTCATCGCCCGGTTGCTGGAGCGGTACCGCTGGATCGCCTGGATCGGCCTGCTGGTGATCCTCTACGTGGCGGTGGACATGATCTGGACCGGCAGCGGGGAAGTGCTGCCCTACATCAACGGAACCTCCAGCGGCGGCTGAGCACCGCTTTTCCAGGGCGGGAAATGCGGCCCCGGGCCGCCTTCCGGAAGGGGGCGGCCCGATTCGCGTGAATTTCCTGTCATCCCATCTTGCGAGGGCGGCGACGCCGCACCTGTCCGCCGCTTCACCCGGCCCGTGCCGTCCACTAGCGTGCCGCCGGCTTCGGGACCGGTCTGGCGGTCCCGGCCGGTCTGGAGAAAACGGGTTACATGGAAACGCTGACCAGCATGTTGCCGGCCCTGGCCGAGATCATGTGGCTGAACATCATCCTCTCGGGCGACAATGCGGTGGTCATCGGCCTGGCGGCCGCGGGGCTGCCGCCGCATCAGCGCGGCCGGGCGGTACTCTTCGGCGTTGCCGCAGCGGCGGTGCTGCGCATCGTCTTCTCGATCTTCGCCACCTACCTGCTGGCGCTCTGGTGGATCGACCTCGTGGGCGGCCTTGCGCTGCTCTACATCGCCTGGACCTTCTATCGCGAACTGCGGCACGGCGGCGAGGAAGCAGATCAGGATCACGCGGGGGGCCAGGAGAAGTCGCTTGCGCAGGCGCTCTGGCAGATCATCCTCGCCGACGTCTCGATGAGCCTGGACAACGTGCTGGCGGTCGCCGCGGTGGCGCGCGCCAACCTGCCGCTGCTGATCGTCGGCCTCGCCATCTCGATCGTGATGATGGGCCTGCTGGGCGGACTGCTCGCCAAGCTACTGGATCGCTTCAAGATCATTGCCTATGTCGGCGTGGCGCTGATTGTCTATATCGGTCTGGAGCTGCTGTGGGAGGGCGTGGTGATGGCGAATGCGGCACTTGGTCTGGGCCTGGGCCTGCCGGGGGCGGCGCATTGAAGGCTGCCGCCCGCTGGCCGGCCCTGCTGGCGCTGGGCGGCCTGCTTGCCGCCTGCGCCGCCCAGCCGCCCGGGAGTGATGCGGACGCCGCCGCCCGGCCGAACCTGGATGGGACGCTGGCGCGGCTGCCGGACTATGTTGTGGGCTTCAGCCGCGGCATGACCACCGACATGGAGGCGAGCCAGCCCGGGCAGGGCAGGGCGGTGGACTATGCCACCCCCGCCCATCCCGGCGTGGCGGCGCGCGCCGCCATCGCTTCGGTAATGGTCTATGACCAGGGCCTGCCGCCGCTGCCGGCCTCGACGCCGGACTCCGTGGTGACCGCCAAGCTCGACGAGGGCGTGCAGGAGGCGCTGGCCCCCGCGCCGGGGCGGTATCTGGCGGAAAGCGGCCGCCATGCCATGGCGATGGCGGGCGGCGGGCCGCTGCAATGCGCCGAGCTGCAGGGCACCTATGGCCGCACCGCGATGTGGCAGCAGGTTTGCGTCGGCGTGGCCGCCGGGCGGTTCCTCAAGGTGTTCGTCGCGGTTCCGACCCGGCAGAAGGACCTGCTGGGCCTGGATGCCGACGGCTTCACGCGGGCTGTTGCGCAGGCCGTGCGCGGCGTGCCGGAAGGCTCCGTGCCGCAACCCTGAGCGGCACCCTCCCCCTGAGCGGCACCCATGCACGGGGGAGGCTTCCCCCGTTTTCCTCCACGTCTCCGGAACGTCCGGGCTGCGATGCGGTCGCGCTCAGCGCTGCCGCGGCCAGTCCAGCTTCGGCTCGGCGCGGGACGGCCGGCTGGTCCCGGTCGGCCAGGCGGGGGGCGGCGGCACCGGAGGCGTGACGCGGGGCGGCTCCCGCTCAGGCAAGGGCCGCTGGGCCAGCGCGGGCGGTTCCGCCCAGGCCTCGGTGGCGGCGATCGGCCGCCGCGCCATGGCAGGGTCCTCCAGGCGCAAGGCCAGCGCGCGCAGTTCACCCTGGATCTCGTCGAGCTGCACTTCCAGCGCCTCCAGCCGGGCCTTCACGCCGAAAACGCTGAAGGGCATCAGCAGGAAGGCGGCGGCGCAGAGCAGGCCGAGCAGAAGGAGCAGCAGGCCGGTCCACTCCGGCATGCCCGGAATGGCCAGCGAGGTGACGAGGCCACGCAACCCTTCCATCGCCTCAGCCGCCCGTCACGCTCATGTGGCGCCCGACCGCCGGCCGGTTGTGGCGGCGGTCGATGACGAAGTCATGGCCCTTGGGCTTGCGGGCGATGGCGGCCTCGATGGCCGCGCGGAGCCCCTCCTCGTCCACCGAGGGGTCGCGCAGCACGGCGCGCAGGTCGGCGGCGTCTTCCTGGCCCAGGCACATGTAGAGCGTGCCGGTACAGGTCAGGCGCACGCGATTGCAGCTCTCGCAGAAATTGTGCGTCATCGGCGTGATGAAGCCGAGGCGCCGGCCGGTCTCCTTCACCACCATGTAGCGGGCGGGGCCGCCGGTGGCGTAGTCGGTTTCCTCCAGCGTCCAGGTCTCGCGCAGGCGGCGGCGCACCAGGGAGAGGGGAAGGTACTGGTCGGTGCGGTCCTCGCTGATCTCGCCGAGCGGCATGGTCTCGATCAGCGTCAGGTCGAAGCCGTGCTCGCCGCACCAAGCGATCAGCCGGTCGTACTCGTCCTCGTTGACGCCCTTCATGGCCACGGCGTTGATCTTGACCGCCAGGCCGGCGGCCTTGGCGGCGAAGATGCCGTCCAGCGTCTTCTCGATGTCGCCCCAACGGGTCAGCGCCTTGAAGCGTCCGGGGTCGAGCGAGTCGAGCGAGACGTTGATGCGCCTGACGCCGGCGGCATAAAGCCCCTCGGCATGCTTGGTGAGCTGGGTGCCGTTGGTGGTGAGGGTCAGCTCCCTGAGGCCGCCCCCCTGTTTCCCCTGGGCACCGATGCGCTCGCCCAGGCTGCGCACCAGGCGCATCACGTCGCGCCGCACCAATGGCTCGCCGCCGGTGAGGCGGATGCGCTCCACGCCAAGGCCGATGAAGGCGCCGCAGAGGCGGTCCAGCTCTTCCAGCGTCAGGATCTGCGCCTTCGGCAGGAACGTCATGTCCTCCGCCATGCAGTAGACGCAGCGGAGATCGCACCGGTCGGTGACGGAGACACGAAGATAGCTGATCCGTCGGCCGAACGGATCGATCATGCGGTCAACTCCCGCGGCAGGATGTGAAACAGGATCACCGCACCATTTGGGCCGCGCCACCCTGCCGGCGCAAGCCCCTTGCCTCAGCCAAGCAGCGCAAAACCTCCGGCGGCCATCAGCGCCATCAGCGCCAGCCGCTTGTACCAGCGCACGGGCACCACATGGAACATCCGCGCGCCCACCGGCACGCTGAGCAGCAGCAGCGGCAGCATCAGGCCCGTCATCATCAGTACCGGCGGGCCGACCAGCCCGCCCCAGACCGGAGGAATGACGGCCACGATGCCGATCAGGCCGAAATAAAGGATCAGGTTGGCGCGGTGCTGCGCCGCCGCCTCGGGGCCGGACAGCAGATAGAGGATGACCGGCGGGCCGGACATGCCGGTGGCGCCCTTCAGCAGGCCCGAGAGCAGGCCGACCAGCAGGTTCAGCCCCAGCGGCCGGCCGCCATGGTAGCGCCAGCCCGACATCATCAGCAGCCCCATGACCACCACGCAGACGCCGATGGCACGACGGAGCACCGAACCGTCGGCGAAGAACAGCACGTAGGCGCCGACCGGGGTGGCGAGCGCCGCGGCGCCGCCGATCGAGAGAATGACGCGGCGGTTGGCCTGGCCGATCGCGCGCGGGATCAGGTAGGCCGAGACGAACAGCTCCATCAGCAGGAGCACCGGCACCCCCGTGCGGGGGCCCCACAGCGTGGAATAGACCGGCGCCAGCAGGATGGCGGTGCCGAAGCCCGCATAGCCGCGCAGCAGTCCGGCCAGGATGGTGGAGAGCACGGCAACCGGCAGCTCCCAGCCTCCCAGCAGGGCGAGGCTGCCCTGCCAGGCCTGCAGCAAGGTGCTCAACGCGGGTCATCCACGATGTCGAGCGCCACCTGCGCGGCGTTGATCAGCAGCTTGCCGGCATGTTCGAAGTTGACGGTGACACGGTTGCCGATCACCGACTGGACCTGGCCGGTGCCCCAGTCCGGGCGGTCGGGGTGGCGGACATGCATGCCGGGTTCGAGCGGTGTGAGCATGGCGCAAACTGAGGCCGCCCGCGGCGCTACGCCAGAGGCAAAGGTGTTCACGGAAAGGTGAAAATTAGCATAATATCAAGCTGCCCCGCGCTATGCCGCCCGGGCAGCAACGGGAGAGCCGCATGGAAACCGACGCCAGCCTCGCGCAGGATCTTTGTGCCCGGCTCTGTCATGACCTCGTAGGCCCGCTGGGCACGGTCGCGGGCGCGCTCGACATGCTCGCCGACGACCCGGAGGCGGCGGAACTGGCAAGGGATGCGGCGGCGGAGATCCGGCGCCGATTGAAGTTCTGGCGCGTCGCCTGCGGTGGTGGCACCGGCCCGATCGCCGGGTCCGAAGTTCTGGCGCTGAGCGAGGGACTCGTGGCGGGCGGCCGGGCGCGCCTGGAGCTTGTCGGGCTGGCAGCGGAGGAAGTCTTTCCGCCGACACTGGCGCAGATGGTGCTGCTCGCCATCACGCTGACGGGCGAAGCCCTGCCGCGCGGGGGGGTGGTCCGGCTGGAGCGGAGCGGAGAGGCGCTGGTGCTCTCGGCGGAGGGAAGGATTGTCGCCTGGCCCGCCGGCCTGGCCACCGCGCTGGAAGGCGGGACCGGTGGGGGCCCGCGCGAGGCCATGGCGGCCCTGCTGCTGCGGCTGGCCGGCGAGGCGGGCTGGAGCGTGGCGCCTGCGGCGCCCGGACTGCCCGCGGGGCTGCGGCTTTCGCCGCCGGTGCGGGGCTGAGGCACCGGCAGGGACGAATCCGGCACAAGCTTTTACAAATTGTTCGCGGTCGGCCGCACAGGGTGAGGCAAATCCAGCCCGCCGGGGACCGCGATGGACGACCTTCTCGCCGACTTTCTGACCGAAACCAATGAGGGGCTGGCAGCGCTGGATGGTGCGCTGCTGAAGCTCGAAAAGGCGCCGGACGACCGCCAGACGCTTTCGGAAATCTTCCGCAACGTCCACACGATCAAGGGCACCTGCGGGTTCCTGGGCCTGTCCCGCCTGGAAAAGGTGGCGCACGCGGCCGAGAACGTGCTGGGCAAGTATCGCGAGGGATCGCTGAAGGTGACGCCGGAAGGCATCACGCTGATCCTGTCGGCGCTCGATTGCCTGAAGAGCATCGTCGCCGGGCTGGAGTCCACCGGAAGCGAACCGGTCGGCGATGACGCCCCGCTGATCGCCGCGCTGGATGCCGCCTGGCGCGGCGAGGTGCCGGTGGCCCCTTCCACCGCCCCGCGTGCTGCGCTGGCCGAGCCGGCGCCGATGGTGCCGGAGCCGGCGACGGCTGAGCCGGACCTTGCGGCCGCGGAAGCCCTGTTCGAGACGCATGTCGCGCCCGTGCCCGTGCCCGCGCCCGTGCCCGCGCCCGTGCCGGCGCCCGCCGCGAAGGCGGAGGCCGAACCCGAGGCGGCCGCCCCGGCGCCCGCCGCGCCCGCCGCCGGGCAGGGCGGTGCCGCGGCCGCGCCGCCGCAGACGATCCGCGTCTCCGTGGACGTGCTGGAAGACCTGATGACGCTGGTCAGCGAACTGGTGCTGACCCGCAACCAGCTCCTCCAGCTCGTCCGCGCCCGCAGCGATTCGGCGCTGACGGTGCCGTTGCAGCGCCTCTCGCACATCACCTCCGAGTTGCAGGAGGGAGTGATGAAGACCCGCATGCAGCCGATCGGCAACGCCTGGCAGAAGCTGCCGCGGATCGTGCGAGACCTCGCCAATGAGCTCGGCAAGAAGATCGAGCTGGTGATGAAGGGCGCCGAGACCGAGCTGGACCGGCAGGTGCTTGAACTGATCAAGGACCCGCTGACGCACATGGTGCGCAACAGCGGCGACCACGGGCTGGAGACGCCCGAGCAGCGTCGCGCCGCCGGCAAGCCCGAGATCGGCCGCGTCATGCTGAACGCCTATCACGAGGGCGGCCACATCATCATCGAGATCGGCGACGACGGGCGCGGCCTCTCGGTGGAGAAGATCAAGGCGAAGGTGCTGTCGCAGGGGCTTACCACCGAGGCCGAGCTGGCCGGGATGAGCGAACGCGAGATCCAGCACTTCATCTTCCGCGCCGGCTTCTCCACCGCTGCCGCCATCACCTCCGTTTCCGGCCGCGGAGTCGGCATGGACGTGGTGAAGACCAATGTGGAGAAGATCGGCGGCACCATCGAGCTGCGCTCGGTGGAGGGGAAGGGAACCACCTTCTTCATCAAGATCCCGCTGACGCTGGCGATCGTCTCGGCGCTGATCGTCGAGGCGGGCGGCGAGCGCTTCGCCATCCCGCAGATCGGCGTGGTGGAGCTGGTGCGCGCGAGCGGCAACGCCGAGGGCGCGCAGATCGAGCGCATCCATGACACGCCGGTGATGCGCCTGCGCGAGCGGCTGCTGCCGCTGGTCTCCCTTTCCCGGCTGTTGCAGCTCGAAGGCAGCGCGGCCGAGCCGGAGAAGGACGAGGGCTTCGTCGTCGTCACCCAGGTGGGCGCCAACGTCTTCGGCATCATCGTGGACAAGGTGTTCGACACCGAGGAGATCGTGGTGAAGCCGGTGGCGCCGATCCTGCGCCATGTGACGATGTTCAGCGGCAACACCATCCTGGGCGACGGCAGCGTCATCATGATCCTCGACCCGAACGGGATCGCCCGCGCCACCGGCGTCGGCGCCGACGGGCCTGCCGAGGAGCTCGCGCAGGCCGCCGCCGGGCTGCGCGGCACGCGCTCCTCCGAGCGCACCGCGCTGCTGCTGTTCCGCGCCGGCGACGACACACCCAAGGCCGTGCCGCTTGGCCTGGTCGCGCGGCTGGAAGACCTGCCGGTGGAGAGCATCGAGCATTCCGGCGGCAAGACGCTGGTGCAGTACCGCGGCAAGCTGATGCCGCTGGTCTCGATGTCCGGCGGCTGGGTACCGCCGGAGCCGGGCCGGCGCCAGGCCGTGCTGGTGTTCAACGACCGCGACCGCGCGATGGGGCTGATGGTGGACGCCATCCTCGACGTGGTCGAGGAGCACATGAACATCGAGGGTGCTTCCGAGCAGCCGGGCTTCCTCGGCAGCGCGGTCATCTGCGGCAAGGTGACGGACATCATCGACTGCGCCTGGTGGCTGCATCAGGCCGGCGACGACTGGTTCCGCCAGACCGGTGCGGCGGTGGCCCCCCGGCGGCTGCTGCTGGTGGAGGACAGCGCCTTCTTCCGCCACCTCCTGGTGCCCGGCCTGACGGCGGCCGGCTACGAGGTCACCGCCGTGGACAGCGGCGCCCAGGCGCTGCAACTGCGCGAGCAGGGCACAGTGTTCGACATCATCGTTTCCGACATCGAGATGCCGGACCTCGACGGCCTCGGCCTCGCGCGCGCGGTGCGCGAAAGCGGGCCATGGCAGGAGCTGCCGCTGGTGGCGCTGAGCGGCCGTGTGGATGGCGAGCGGATGCGGCTCGCCAGAGAGGCGGGATTCACCACTTACGTCGGAAAATCGGACCGTGAAGCGCTGCTCGCCTCGCTGCGCGAGTGCCTTGCCGCGCCCGGCATCGCCTGAGGAGCAAGAATGATGGAAACCGAGATGCGGGCAGCCGCCAAGGCCCGGAGCAGCGCGGCCGTGATGACCGACAGTGCGGCGGAGATGTTCCTGACGCTCACCGTGGCCGGCCAGCTCTGCGGCGTGCCCGTGCTGGCCGTGCGGGACATCCTGACCGCGCAGGCCATCACGCGCGTGCCGCTGGCGCCGCGCGAGGTGGCGGGCAGCCTGAACCTGCGCGGCCGGATCGTCACCGCGATCGACCTGCGTCGCCGCCTCGGCCTGCCGCCGCGGGCGGCCGGCGCGCCGGTGCCGATGAGCGTGGTGGTGGAGCAGGGGGGCGAACTCTACAGCCTGCTCTCGGACAGCGTGGGCGAAGTGCTGCCGCTGCGCGCCAGCGGCTTCGCCGGCAATCCGCCGACGCTCGATCCGGTGTGGCGGGAAGTCTCGCGTGCCGTGCACCGGCAGGACGACCGGCTGCTGATCGTGCTGGACGTGGACCGCATCCTGGCGATCGGCTGAGGGAGAGGGTGTGATGGAAAGTGAGATGACCTGCCTGGTGGTGGATGACAGCCGCATTGTCCGCAAGGCGGCGCGGCGCATCCTGGAGCGCCGCGGCTTCTCGGTGCGGGAGGCGGAGGATGGGCTGCAGGCGCTGGAGGCCTGCCGTGAGGCCCTGCCGCGGCTGGTGCTGCTGGACTGGAACATGCCGGTGATGACCGGGCTTGAATTTCTCCAGGCGGCACGCGCCGAGTTCGGCCCCGACAAGCCGATCATCATGCTTTGCACGACGGAAAGCGAGCTGGAGCGCATCGTCACCGCGCTCAGCGCAGGTGCGCAGGAATACATCATGAAGCCGTTCGATGACGAGATCATCACCGGCAAGCTGGTGCAGCTGGGCCTGCTGGAAGAAGCGGAGCCGTGATAACGCAACCTTCCCAGGCCGCCGCGCCAAAGGTGCGGGTGATGCTGTGCGACGACAGCAGCACCGTGCGGTCCGTCTTCGCGCGCCTCCTGGAGACCGACCCCTCGGTGCAGGTCGTGGCGCGGGCGGGCGATGGGCGGCAGGCGCTCGAAGCGCTGCGCGCGATGTCGCCCGAAACGCGCCCGCACGTCGTGCTGCTCGACCTCGAGATGCCGGTGATGGACGGAATGACGGCGCTTCCGCTGTTGCTCAAGGCGCAGCCGGGCCTCGCCGTCATTGTCGCCAGCGCGCTGACGCAACGCGGGGCCGAGGCGACCATGGCGGCCATGCGGGCCGGCGCGGCCGACTATGTTCCCAAGCCCTCCGCCGCGACGGGAGGCATGAACGACCCCACCTTCCGCGCGGATCTGCTGGCGAAGGTGAAGGGATGGGCGCGCATGCGGGGCGGCAACGCGGAGCGGCCTGCCAGCCCCCGGGCGCCGCTTCGCCCTGCACCGGCGCGGCCGGCCGCGGCGCAGCCGGCCGCGCCGGCACGGGCGACCTATGGCCTGCGGCGTCAGCCGAGATTGCTGGCCATCGGCTCCTCGACGGGCGGGCCGCAGGCGCTGGCGGCGTTTGTGCGGCGGCTGACAACGCCCGTGCCGGTGCCGATCGTCGTCGTGCAGCATATGCCGGCGGGCTTCACCGCCATGCTGGCGGACCATTTGGCGCGCCTCAACGGGCCGGCGGCGGCCGAGGCGAAGGATGGCGAGACGCTGCGGGCCGGGCGGATCTACGTCGCGCCGGGCGACCGGCACCTGCTGGTGGAGAGTGGCGCGGGCGGACTGGTCGCGCGGCTGAACAGCGATCCGCCCGAGAACTTCTGCCGCCCGGCCGTGGACCCGATGCTGCGCAGCGCTGCGGCAGCCTGCGAGGGGCGGGTTCTGGCGGTCATCCTCACCGGGATGGGGCAGGACGGCATGCTCGGCTGCAAGGCGGTGGCCGCCGGTGGCGGGATGGTGCTGGCGCAGGATGAGGCTTCAAGCGTTGTCTGGGGCATGCCGGGCGCCGTGGCGAAGGCCGGCCTGGCGGAGGCGTTGCTGCCGCCGGAGCAACTGGCCGAGAGGGTTTTGGCGCAATTCGGAGCGGCGGGGCTGACCGTCGCCGGAGGGCTGGCATGAACGCGGAAAGTTTTGCCTCGATCGCGGCGCTGGTGCGGGCGCGCTCGGGAATCGTGCTGACGCCCGACAAGGAATACATGCTGGATACGCGGCTGGCGCCGATCCTCAAGCAGGAGGGCATCGCCAGCCTCGACGCGCTGGCGCTGCGGCTGCGTGACGTCCGGGCCGAGCCGCTGGCCCGGGCCGTCACCGAGGCGCTGACCACCAACGAAAGCAGCTTCTTCCGGGATGGCAAGCCGTTCGACCATCTTCGCCGCCTGTTGCCGAAGCTGATGGCCATGCGGCCCGCCGGCCATCGCCCGCGCATCTGGTCCGCGGCCTGCTCGACCGGCCAGGAAGCCTATTCGGTCGCGATGATCCTGACCGATCTCGCGATCCGGCAGGCGGAGATCATCGGCACCGACCTGTCGCGGGAGGTGGTGGCGCGCGCCCGCGAGGGGCTCTTCACGCAGTTTGAGGTGCAGCGCGGCCTGCCCGTGCAGTACCTGGTCAAGCACTTCCGGCAGGAAAGCGGGAAGTGGCGCGTCGCGCAGGACCTGCGGAACATGGTGCGCTTCGAGGAGCGCAACCTGCTCGGAGAGCACCGCGCCCTCGGACGCTTCGACGTGATCTTCTGCCGCAACGTGCTGATCTACTTCGATCCGCCGACCAAGGGCAAGGTGCTCAACGCGCTGGCGGCGCAGCTCGCACCGGACGGCGTGCTGTATCTTGGCGGTGCCGAAACCGTTCTCGGGCTGACCGATCGCCTGACGGCGGTGCCGGGCGAGCGTGGGGTCTATGCCCCGGCCATCCAGCGCGCGGCGGCGAGCTGAGGCGGAAGAGGCGGGGCGCCGGCCATGGGCGGCACCCCGCCTGCCAGTTCAGGCCAGCACCTGCGCCCGGCTGAGGGCCGGCGCAACATTGCCTTCCGGCATCGGGAAGCGGCTGCTGAGGGCGGCCGGGTCACGCAGCACGTAGCCGCGGCCCCAGACGGTGCCGATCAGCTCGCCTGCGCCGGCCTGAGCCAGCTTCTTGCGCAGCTTGCAGATGAAGACATCGATGATCTTCGCTTCCGGCTCGTCGATGCCGCCATAGAGATGGTTCAGGAACACCTCCTTGGTGAGCACCAGGCCCTTGCGAAGGACCAGCAGCTCCAGAATGGCGTATTCCTTGCCGGTCAGGTGCACCGGGCGGTCGCCCACCCGGACCTCGCGCGAACCGAGGTTCAGCGTCAGCGGCCCGACGGCGAGCGTCGGCTGGCTGAAGCCCTTGGCGCGGCGGATGATGGCCTGCACGCGGGCCATCAGCTCCTGCTGGTCGAAGGGCTTGGTGATGAAGTCGTCGGCGCCCATGCCGAAGGCCTTCACCTTCGCCTGCGGCCGGGAAAGGCCGGAGAGGATCAGCACCGGCGTCTCGACGCGATTGCTGCGCAGCCGGCGGACCACCTCATAGCCCTCCATGTCCGGCAGCATGATGTCCAGCACCACGATGTCGTAGTCGTAAAGCGCGGCCAGTTCGAGGGCTTCTTCGCCGGTGCTGGCCGTGTCGGTGATCATGGATGCTGCGCGCAGCATCATCGCGATCCCGCGGGCGGTGGTGAGATCATCTTCAACCAGAAGAACACGCATCCTTCGCATCCCCACAATCTATGCGTGCATCTTTACCACTTTTGCGCGAGTCAGGAAGAGGTTTTTCACCTTTGAGACGTATCAAAAACAGATACAAAGTTCAGAAAACCTTTCTTGCTCCGGACGCCCTCGGCAAACGAGGCAAAGGCCAGGCAAGATGATCTATATTTTTGTGCAAGTATCAAAATATGAACATTCATTGCCGCTTGCGGTGTTGCGCGCGCGTGCCACCCTGCGCGCAAAGGTTGTGTGTCACGACGCGCGCATTTCCGCTGGTCCGGCCCTGTGGTTCAGGCTTTCCCGCCGGCGCGCAAAACGGCGCGTTCACGCCGGCAGACCGGGCGGCTGCGGCTTTGCGGGTCTCAATGGTAGCCTTCGCCGACCCGCACCTTTCCCCGGAACAACCAGTAGGTATAGCCGGTGTAGGCCAGGATGGTCGGGATCAGCACGGCTGCCCCAACCAGCAGGAAGGCCTGGGAAGCCGGCGATGCGGCAGCCTCCCAGATGCTGATGCCCGGTGGCACGATGTTCGGCCAGAGGCTGATGCCGAGCCCGGTATAGGACAGGAAGAACCAGCCCAGCACGTAAAGGAAGGGAGCGCCGTCCCGCCAGCGGAAGCCACGGCCGGTGGGGTCGCGCGGCGCCTCGGCCTCGCGGACCTCCGTGGCGTCGATCGCGCGGAAAAAGCGCCAAGCCAGGACCGCCACCAGGATCGGCACCGGCGAGGCCAGCACCATCCAAGGCAGTGTGAACCATCGCTGGAAAAAAGCGGGCTGCAGGAAGGGCATGATCAGGCTGATCAGGGCGATGAAGCCCAGCGTGGCCACGCCCAGTCGCCGTGCCATGTGGCGCGCCTTCGCGGCAAGTGCCCCTTCGCTCTTCCAGATCAGCCAGCAGGCGCCGAGCAGGCCATAGCCGACCAGCAGCGCGAGACCTGTCAGCAGCGAGAAGGGGCTCAGCCAGTCCCACCAGCCGCCGGCATAGGCGCGGTTCTCCACCCTGATGCCTTGCACCAGCGCACCAAGCGCGATGCCCTGGCAAAATCCCGCCACGTAGCTGCCCCAGGAGAAGGCGCGGTCCCACCAGGTCTGGGCGCGCTCGCTATGCGCCTTGAAGCGCATCTCGAAGGACACGCCGCGGAAGATCAGCGCCAGCAGCATCAGCATCAGCGGCATGTAGAGCGCCGGAAAGATGGTGGCGTAGGCCAGCGGGAACACCGCCAGCAGCCCGGCGCCGCCGAGCACCAGCCAGGTCTCGTTGCCGTCCCAGACCGGCGCCACGGAGTTCACCATGACGTCCCGCTCGTCCTTGTGGGTGAACCAGGGGAAGAGAATGCCCAGTCCGAGGTCGAAGCCGTCCATGCAGACGTAAAGGAAGACGGCGGTGGCGATCAGGATCGCCCAGATCAGGGGAAGGTGCTCTTCCATGGCCGCGTCTCCTCAGGGGCCTGCATGGTGACCGCCGGCGGCGTGCCGCATGGCCGGCGCCGGGGTGATGCCGCTGGTGCGGATGGGCTGATTCTCATCAGGGCCGGGCTCGGCCTCGTGCGGCGGCTGGCCAAACAGGCGGAACAGGTACCAGATGCCGGCGCCGAAGACGACGCAGTAGACCAGAACGAAGCCGAGCAAGGAGGCGGCGACCGCCGGGGAGGCCAGCGGCGAGACGCTTTCCGGGGTGCGGAGCAGCCCATAGACGGTGAAGGGCTGCCGCCCCGCCTCGGTGGTTACCCAGCCGGCGATGACGGCGAGGAGGCCGGCGGGTCCCATGGCCACCGCGGCGCGCAGAAAGAGCCGGGTGTCGTAGAGCCGCCCGCGCCAGCGGAGGAACAGGGAAACCAGCCCCAGCGTGGCCATCAGGGTGCCCAGCCCCACCATCACCCGGAAGGCCCAGAACACCAGCGGCACGTCCGTCGGCCGCTCATCGGGCGGAAAGTCCTTCAGGCCCGGCGTCTCGCCGTTCAGCTCGTGCGTCAGGATCAGCGCGGAGAGCTTGGGCACCTCCAGCAGCACATGGGTTTCCTCCGCCGCCATGTCGGGCTGGCCGAGCAGGATCAGCGGCGCGCCGCGCTGGCGTTCCCAGTGCCCCTCCATGGCCGCCACCTTCTGCGGCTGGTGCTCAAGCGTGTTCAGCCCGTGCATGTCGCCGATGAGGATCTGGATGGGCGCCACAATCGCCGCCATCCACATGGCCATGGAGAAACTCCTGCGGGCGCCCGCGTTGCGGCTGTCGCGCAGGAGGTGGAAGGCGCCCACGCCGCCGACAATGAAGGCGGTGGTCAGGTAGGCCGCGGTGACGGTATGCACGAAGCGGAAGGGAAAGGAGGGATTGAAGATGATCGCCCACCAGTCCTCGGGCATGAAGCGGCCATCGGGCGCGATGCTGTAGCCCTGTGGCGTATGCATCCACGAATTGGCCGAGAGGATCCAGAAGGCCGAGATCAGCGTGCCGAGGGCGACCAGGCAGGTCGCGGTGAAGTGCAGCCTTTTGCCGAAGCGCTCCAGGCCGAACAGCATGATGCCAAGGAAGCCGGCCTCCAGAAAGAAGGCGGTCAGCACTTCGTAGCCCATCACCGGGCCGATCACGTTGCCGATGCGGTCCGAGAAGGCGGACCAGTTCGTGCCGAACTGGTAGGACATGACGACGCCCGAGACCACGCCCATGGCGAAGGCGATGGCGAAAACCTTCAGCCAGTACCGGAACAGGTCGAGATAGACCGACCGCCCGGTCGCCAGCCAAAGCCCTTCCAGCACCATCAGGAAACTGGCGAGCCCGATGGTGAAGGCGGGAAACAGGAAGTGGAACGAGACGGTAAAGGCGAACTGGAACCGCGCCAGGTCCAGCGCACTCGGCAGGAATCCCCCGTCCATCACAACACTCCGTCACAGGGCGTCATTTGGAAGCGAGGCCGGAGCCGCCGGGCCGCAGCCATGCCGCCATGCCGCATCTAAGGTGAAGTTTGCACACCGGAAGGGCAGGCGGATAGGAAAGCGGCAGTCACAATTCGCGCCCCGGTGCCGGGCGCCGCACCGGAGGACGCCATGTCGGACGCCATGACCCTGCCCCGTACACCCTCGCTGCGCCTGGAGGGCCGGCGCGCGCTGGTCACGGGAGCGGGGCGGGGCATCGGCCTGGCCGCCGCGGCCGCGCTGGCGGAGGCGGGCGCGCATGTCGCCCTCGTGGCCCGCAGCGCCAGCGAAATCGAGGCCGCTGCCGGAGCCATCCGCGCCGCCGGTGGCTCGGCCGAGGCACTTCCGCTCGACGTGGCCGACACCACCGCCGTCGAGGCCACCCTGACGGCCCGCGAGCCGTTTGACATCCTCGTGAACAACGCGGGCAGCAACCGCCCTGCCCCCTTCCTGGAGGTGACGCCGGAGGATTTCGACGCCGTCGTCGCCCTGAACCTGCGAGCCGCCTTCTTCATGGCCCAGGCGGTGGCGAAGCGGCTGGCGGCGGTGGGCAGGCCGGGCTCCATCATCCAGATGTCCTCCCAGATGGGGCATGTCGGCGGCCCGCGGCGCAGCGTCTACTGCGCCACGAAGCACGCGCTGGAAGGCATGACCAAGGCCATGGCCATCGAGCTCGGGCCCTTGGGCATCCGCGTGAACACCATCTGCCCCACTTTCATCGAAACGCCGCTGACCCGGCCGTTCTTCGAGGAGCCGGCGTTCCGCGACTGGGTTCTGTCGAAGATCAAGGTCGGGCGCGTCGGGCAGGTGGAGGATCTCATGGGCGCGGTCGTATTCCTCGCCTCCGACGCCTCGGCCCTCATGACGGGCAGCGCCATGTTGCTCGATGGCGGCTGGACGGCCGAATAGGCCTCACGGGAAGCGTGATTGCATACGGATGCAAAGGCTCTTGCATCCGTATGCAAGACCGTTCCACACTGTTCCCACGCACGCCAGCCAAAGGGAAGGGAACGGCATGATCCGCTATCTCAAGAAGGGCGCCGAGGCGGCCGAGACCGCCGAGTACGACCGCAAGGTCCGCCAGACCGTTGAAGGCATTCTGGCCGATGTGGAGGCACGCGGGGACGTCGCGGTGCGCGAGCTGTCCGAGCGGTTCGACAAGTGGTCGCCCGAGAGCTTCCGCCTCTCCAAAGAGCAGGTCCAGGCGCTGATCGACAGCCTGCCGGCGCAGGTGATCGAGGACATCAAGTTCGCCCAGGCGCAGATCCGCCGCTTCGCCGAGGCGCAGAAGGCCTGCCTGAGGGACCTGGAAGTCGAGACGCTGCCGGGCGTGACGCTCGGCCACAAGAACATCCCCGTGGAGAGCGTCGGCTGCTACATCCCCGGTGGCCGCTACCCGATGGTGGCCTCCGCCCATATGAGCGTGCTGACCGCCAAGGTGGCCGGCGTGCCGCGAGTCATCGCCTGCACCCCGCCGCTGAACGGGCAGGCGCCGGCTGCCACCGTCGCGGCCATGGCGATGGCCGGCGCCGACGAGATTTACCTGCTGGGCGGCATCCAGGCCGTCGCGGCCATGGCGCTCG
The DNA here is from genome assembly GCF_009829925.1 of Teichococcus coralli. Classification (GTDB taxonomy): domain Bacteria; phylum Pseudomonadota; class Alphaproteobacteria; order Acetobacterales; family Acetobacteraceae; genus Pseudoroseomonas; species Pseudoroseomonas coralli. The sequence goes on along the minus strand of NZ_SNVJ01000002.1, from coordinate 214,848 downwards.
GCACCGAGACCGTCCAGCCGGTGGACATGCTGGTCGGTCCGGGCAACGCCTTCGTCGCCGAGGCCAAGCGCCAGCTCTACGGACGCGTCGGCATCGACCTCTTCGCCGGCCCGACCGAGACGCTGGTGATCGCCGACGACACGGTGGACGCCGAGATCTGCGCCACCGACCTGCTCGGCCAGGCCGAGCACGGCCCGACCTCGCCCGCCGTGCTGCTGACCACCTCGAAGAAGATCGCCGAGGGCATCGAGGCGGAGATCCAGCGCCAGCTCGGTGTGCTGCCGACCGCGGATATCGCCTCCGTCTCCTGGCGCGACCACGGGCAGGTGATCCTCTGCGACACCGACGAGGAAATGCTGCAGGTGGCGGACGACCTCGCCTCCGAGCATGTGCAGGTGATGACGCGGAACCCGCGCTGGTTCCGCGACAACATGCGCAACTACGGCGCGCTGTTCCTTGGCCCCGAGACCAACGTGGCCTATGGCGACAAGGTGATCGGCACCAACCACACCCTGCCGACCAAGAAGGCCGCGCGCTACACCGGCGGCCTCTGGGTCGGCAAGTTCATCAAGACCTGCACCTGGCAGGAGGTGAAGCCGGAGGCCAGCGCCATGGTCGGCGAGTACTGCTCGCGCCTCTGCGCCATCGAGAACTTCGCCGGCCACAAGGAGCAGGCGGATATCCGCGTGCGCCGCTACGGCGGCAAGAACGCAGCCTAAGATGGACACGCCGTCGCGCCTGGCCGGACCGCCGGCGGTGGTCACGGCGCGTGCGCTGGCGCGGCGACTGGGCGTTTCGCAGTCCATGGTGTCCCGGGCCTTCAGCCCGGGCGCCTCGATCGCGCCGGAGATGCGGGCGCGGGTGCTCAGGGCGGCCGAGGAACTCGGCTACCGGCCCAACGTCATCGCCGCCGCGTTGTCGCGCCGGCGCAGCAGCATCGTCGCCATCGTCATGGCGGAACTGACCAATCCCTTCTACCCCGCCGTGCTGGAACGTCTCACCGCGGCGCTGCAGGCGGCGGGACTGCAATCGCTGCTCTTCACCGTGCCGCCGGGGCAGCCCGCGGATTCCTGCCTGCCTTTGCTGCGGCAATATCACGTGGATGCGGTGGTCATCACCTCGGCCAGCCTCACCTCCGCCGGGGCGGCGGAATGGCTGGGGGACGGTCGCGCCGCCGTGCTGTTCAACCGCACCGCCGCCGGCCCGACGCCGCTCGACAGCATCGCCTGCGACAACCTGGCCGGAGGCCGCGCGGCGGCCGAGGCGCTGCTGGCGCAGGGCCGGAAGCAACTGGCCTTCGTGGCGGGCCGCGCCGATACCTCGACGAGCCAGGACCGCGAGCGGGGCTTCCGTGCGATGCTCGCGGAACGGGGGCTGCCGCCGCCCCTCCGGGTGGAGGCGGGCGACTTCTCCTACGAATCCGGCCACCGCGCCGCCCGGTCGCTGGCCGGACGGGCGGACGGCATCTTCTTCGCCAACGACATCCTCGCGCTCGGCGGGCTGGATGCCCTGCGGCATGACGCCGGCCTGCGCGTTCCGGAGGATGTGGCGGTGATCGGCTTCGACGACATTCCCATGGGGGCCTGGCCCGCCTATCGCCTCACCACCCTGCGGCAGCCCGTTCCGGCCATGGTTGCACGCACCGTGGAACTCCTGCAGGCCCGGCTGGGTGGCACCGCCGGGCCGCCGACCGGCGAGCGCCTGCCGGCGGAGCTGGTGAGGCGCGGCTCCGCCTGACCGACGCCGTCGCGCTCAGTCCGCGCGCACGCGGACGCGGTGCCAGGAGGCGCAGAGGTAGCCCTTGGCGTTCCACACCTCCTCCGGTGAGGCGGGCTGCGTCTGGCCGGCGGAGTCCCAGGCCCGCACCACCAGCTCGTGCTCCCCGGGGGAAAGCTCCAGCCGCGTTTGCCAGAAGGTCCAGCTCCACGGCGCGCCGGGTCGCCGCTCCAGTTCGGCCTGTTGCCAGCGCCGCCCGCCATCCGCCGAAACATCCACCCGCGTCACGCCACGCCCGCTGGCTGTGGCATAGCCGCGCAGCAGCGTCGGGCCGGCTGGCAGGGTGGCCTGTTCTTCCGGCTCGCAGATCGCGGAGGTCAGCGGCATCTCGTTGATCGTGAAGCCCCTTTCCCAGTCGAATGGCGGCGCGGCGATGTCGGGCGGCAACAGCTTGTAGTTCTTGCGCTGCATCGGGGTATCGGCCGGCTCGTCCTGCACGGTGATGCCGGTGACCCACTTGGCGCTGCGGATGCCGGCGAAGCCGGGCACCACGACGCGGAGCGGGAAGCCGTGCTCGGGTGTCAGGGCCTCACCGTTGATGGCGAAGGCAAGCAGGACCTCGCCGGACATCGCCTTGCCCATGGGAATGGAGATGCCGAAGCGGAAGCTTTCCTCACCCGGCATGTCGACCATGTCGCTGGCGCTGAAGGCGACGTGCAGTGCCTCGTCCGGCGCCGCGCCGGCGGCGCGCAGCACCTCGGCGAGCGGCACGCCGGTCCACTCGGCATGGCCGATCGCGCCGGGCGCCCAAAGATCGCCGGAAACCGGCCGCACCCGGTGCAGGTCGGAGCGGCGGTTGCCGGCGCATTGCAGCACGGCGGGCACCGTCCGATGCGGGAAACGCTGCCGCAGCTCGGCCATCGAGAGGTCGAGGGGCTGCGCGACGCGGCCGCCCACGCGCAGGCGATGATGCGCCTCGTCGAGCCGGGGCACCTCTCCATGGCTGCGCACGTAGAAGGTGGCCTGCGGGGTGACGAAGGCGGCGCGCAGATGCGGCAGCGGCGGCTCGGCGTTGAAGGGCTGTTCCGAGCGCACGATCAGCCCGGACATCGGCGGCGGCGGCGCGGACATGATCCATCTCCTCGTTGAACACCGGGTCCGGCAGGCTGCACCGGGCCCGGCGATGGATCAACGCGGCAGTCTCGCTGGCGGTTCCTGCCGCGCCGCCAGGGGCGGATCAGAAGCTGCCGAAGGCGCTGCCCAGCGCGATCACGGCCACCAGCGCCAGCACCGGGATCAACAGGTTCACGACGAAGATGTCGCCGTAGGATGTCTTGTGGGTGAGGCCGGTGATGGTCAGCAGCGAGATCACCGCGCCGTTGTGGGGCAGGGAGTCGAAGCCGCCCGAGGAGAGGGTGGCGATGCGGTGCAGCAGCTCCGGGTCGATGCCCAGCTCCGTCGCACGCGCCATGTAGGTGCTGCCCAGCGTGTCCAGCGCGATGGAAAGGCCGCCCGAGGCGGAGCCGGTGATGCCGGCCAGTGCGTTCACTGCGATGGCCAGCGAGATGGTGGGCGTGCCCGGCGCGATGGAGACCACCGCGTCCCGCACCACCGCGAAGGCGGCCAGCGAGGCGATGACGGCGCCGTAGCCCACCTCGCTCGCCGTGTTGAAGATCGGCAGCAGGGCGCCCATCGTGCCTTCGTTCAGCGTCTTCTGCGGGCTCTTGAGGTACTGGCGCTGCAGCAGCAGCACGGCCAGGATGGCGCCGACCAGCGCGACGATCAGCGCCCAGGTGCCGATCACGGCGGTGGGGGCGACGTTGCCGTAGAGCGGCTGGGACAGGTAGCCGAGGTCCACCCCGGGAAAGATCCAGAGCGAGAACAGCGCGTTCAGCCCGATCACCGTGGCGATGGGCAGCAGCGCCAGGGCGAAGCCGGGGCGGGCGCCATCCTCGAACTCCGGCAGGTTCTCCTCGTGCGCGCCATAGTTTTCGCCGGCCGCCTGGGCGCGGCGGGCGCGGGCCTGCAGCCAGGCCAGGCCGCCGAACAGCATGATGCAGCCGGCGATGATGCCGAGGCCCGGCGCGGCGAAGGTGGTGGTGCCGAAGAAGCGCGTCGGGATGGCGTTCTGGATCGCCGGCGTGCCGGGGAAGGCCGTCATGGTGAAGGTGAAGGAGCCGAGCGCGATGGCGCCGGGGATCAGCCGCTTCGGCACGCCGGCCTCGCGGAACAGCGCGGCGGCGATCGGATAGATGGCGAAGGCCACCACGAAGAGCGAGACGCCGCCATAGGTCAGCACGCCGCAGGCCAGCGTCACCGCCGCGATGGCGTGGCGGGCGCCGAGCCGCTGCACGATGGTGTGCGCGATCGTGGTCGAGGAGCCGCTGTCCGCCATCAGCTTCCCGAAGATCGCGCCGAGCATGAAGATCGGGAAGAACAGCACGACGTACTTGCCGAGGCTGCTCATGAAGATCTGCGTGTAGGTGGCGAGCAGCGGCCCGCCCTGCGCCAGCAGCACGGCGAAGGCGGCCATGATGGGGGCCAGGACGAGGACGTTCCAGCCGCGGTAGGCGAAGAACATCAGCCCCGCGAGCGAGAGGACGATGGCGATCGTGCCGAGCAAGGGATTCTCCTTGGAGGGGAATGAACCGGGATGCAACGCGCCCTTTGCGCTCCGGAGGGGCTCCGGCGCGGGTGAAGGGCGCGAGAAGGGGAGGGAAGGGTGCCTTCCCCGGCCGGCGGCTCAGGGAAGGCGGCGGCGCCTCAGCCCGGCTGGCCGCGCAGGTGCTTCACCAGCGCCATCAGGCGACGGTTGCGCCAGTCGGTGCGGGCCTCCAGCTGGTCGGCGGACAGGGTCTCGCGGCGCTCCTTCTCGGCGCGGGCGATGGCCTCGGCCGACCAGGGCCGCGGATCCTTCCGGGACAGCGCGATGCTGTGATAGAGCGGCGCCAGCCGGGCCGAGTAGTCGGCGATGCCACCGGGCGCGTTCAGGTCGATGGTCTCGAAGGGCCCCATGAAGGCCCAGCGCAGGCCGAGCCCGTGCGAGACGGTGCGGTCGATGTCGGCGGCGCTGGCCAGCCCGGCCTCGTAGAGCGCCCAGGCCTCGTTCAGCAGCGCGCCCTGGAGGCGGTTGAGGATGAAGCCCTCGATCTCGCCGTTCACCACGATGGGCGCCTGGCCCCAGCCTTCCATGGCGGCGCGCAGCACGGGCAGGATCTCGGGATCGGTCCAGGGCGCCGGCACCAGCTCGACCAGCGGCACCAGGTGCGGCGGGTTCACCGGATGCGCCACCAGAAAGCGCGCGCGGTTCTTCAGCCCGGCGGTGAAGGCCGAGGCCGGAATGCCGGAGGAGGAGGAGCCGACGATCGCCTCCGGCCGCATCGCCGCGTCGATGCCGGCGCAGACCGCCTGCTTGACCTCGACGCGCTCCAGCACGGATTCCTGCACGTAGTCGGCCGGGCCGACCGCCTCCTCCAGCGTGTCGCAGACGGTGATCCGGGCGAGCGCCTCGTCCACCGAACCCACCAGCCCGGCGCCGCGCATGTCCTCCAGCATGGTGCGGATGCGGCCGGGCATGCGGGCGCGCAGCGCCGGGTCGGCGTCGAAGGCGCGCACGGTGGCGCCGCCACGGGCGAAGACCAGCGCCCAGCCGGAGCCCACCAGCCCCGCGCCGACGATGGCGACCGTGTTGAGGGTTTGCGGTGTCATGCCTGATCCTCCAGTGCGGGGGCGGGAAGGGAAGGGGTGCCCGGCCGGGTGGTGCCGCGCACCACCAGCGTGCCGGGCAGGCGAAGGGTGCCCTGCGGCGGCGCCTCGCCGGCGGCGGAGCGGCATACCCAGCGCACGGCCAGCTCGACCATGGCGGGGATGGGCTGCCGCAGCGTGGTCAGGTCGTGCTCCGGCCAGGATGCCATGGCCACGTCATCGAAGCCGGCGATGGCGAGGTCCCGCGGGATGCGCAGGCCGAACTCGCGGCGCGCCGCCTGCATCGCGCCGATGGCCAGGATGTCGTTGGCGCAGAACAGCGCCTCCGGCCGCTCCGGCGCAGCGAGCAGGCGCTGCGCGGCGGCATAGCCGGCGGCATAGGTGAAGGCCCCCGCCGGCGCTTCCAACGGCGCGGGCAGGCCATGCGCGGCGCAACGCTCCAGAAAGCCGGCACGGCGCTCAGCGTGGGTCGAGGTGTCGGGCCGGCCGCCGAGAAAGGCGAGGCGCCGGGCGCCGCAGGCGACCAGGTGGTCGGCGACCGCCGCGGCGCCGGCGGCGTTGTCGCAGACCACCGCGCAAGCCTCCTCCTCCGCCGGGGCGCGGTTGAAGAACAGCAGCGGGGTGCCGGCCGCGCGGCAGGCCGCGGCGGCGCCGGTGGTCAGCGTGGTGGCCAGGATGACGGCGTATTCCGGCTGGTAGGACAGCAGCAGCCGCATCGCCGAATCCACCGAGCCCGAGGGCTCCGCCACCACCAGCATGACGTTGAGGCCCACCTGCTGCAGCGCCTCGGTGAGGCGGGTGAGCACCTGCGGGTAGAAGGGGTTCTCCAGGTCGGAGAGCACCACGCCGACGATCCGCGTGTGCCGCGTGATCATGCCGCGCGCCAGGGCATTGGGCTGGTAGCCCAGCTCGGCAGCGCGCTTCAGCACCGCCTGGCGCGTTCCTTCGGCGATGGTGCCGCCGCTGTGGAAGGCACGCGCCACGGTCGCGACCGACATGCCAAGGTCGCGCGCCAGGTCCTTGATCGTGATGCGGGCCAATGGTCTAGGCGGCATGGCGCGCCGCCCTGCGAATGTGCATGCGTCTCCTCAATGGCCCGTTTGCCGGCCTTCTTCCGCTGACAGAGAACGTTCTCTGTACCGGCCGCCCTGTCAATCGTGGGGCGATGACAGGAGCGTGACCGGAAGCTAGGCCTTCAGCCGGGGTTGCGCAGGCTTTCGCCGCTCGGCTGGGGGGCGGTGTTCAACACCGCGCGTCCATTCTCCAGCCGCAGTTGCCCGCTCGCCAGCCAGGCCAGGGCCGTGGGATAAAGGCGGTGCTCCTCGGCCAGGACGCGGCGGGCGAGGGCCTCCTCCGCGTCGGTGGCCAGGACGGGCACCGCAGCCTGCGCGACGATCGGCCCCTCATCCACCCCCGGCGTCACCAGATGCACCGTGCAGCCATGCAGCCGCACCCCGGCCGCCAGGGCGCGGGCATGGGTGTCGAGGCCGGGGAAGGCGGGGAGCAGGGAGGGGTGGATGTTCAGCATCCGCCCTTCCCAGCGCCGGGTGAAGCCCTCCGTCAGCACCCGCATGAAGCCGGCCAGGGCGATCAGCTCAACACCATGCGCCGCCAGCTCCGCCTCCATCGCCGCCTCGAAGGCGGCGCGGTCCTTGCCAAAACCGCGGGATGCCACCACGGCGGTGGGAATACCGGCCTCGACGGCGCGGGCGAGGCCGGCTGCGTCGGCGCGGTTGGACAGCACCAACGCGATCTCGGCGGGATAGGCGGGGTCGGTGGCGGCGGCGAGCAAGGCGGCCATGTTGCTGCCCCGCCCGGAGATCAGGATGGCGGTGCGCCGCCGCTGGCTCATGCGGCGGGCCAGTTCGGCGCGAGCTTCTCCACCCGCACCTCGGGCGCCGCGCCGTCGGTGCCGGCCTCGATGGCGCCAATGCGGAACACCGTCTCGCCCTGCTGCCGAAGCATTGCCGTGGCGGCCTCCGCGTTCTCCGGCGTCACCACCAGGCACATGCCGATGCCGCAGTTGAAGACGCGCAGCATCTCCTCCGGCGCCACGTTGCCGTTGCGCGCCAGCCAGGCAAAGACCGGCGGCAGGGTCCAGGCGGTGGCGTCCAGCACGGCCACGCTGCCCTTGGGCAGCACGCGCGGCAGGTTGCCGGGCAGGCCGCCGCCGGTGATGTGCGCCGCCGCCTTCAGCAGCCCCGCCTTGTGCAGGGCGAGCACGGACTTCACGTAGATCCGGGTCGGCGCCAGCAGCGCCTGGCCGAGTGTCTGGCCCGCCGCGAAAGGGGCCGGGCTGCCGACGCCCTGGCCGGCGGCGGCGAGGATGCGGCGCACCAGGGAGAAGCCGTTGGAATGCACGCCGGAGGCAGCGAGGCCGAGCACGATGTCGCCCGCCGCCACGTCGGGCTTCGGCAGCAGGCCGCCGCGCTCGGCGGCGCCGACGGAGAAGCCGGCGAGGTCGTAGTCGTCCTTGGCGTACATGCCCGGCATCTCGGCGGTCTCGCCGCCGACCAGGGCGCAGCCGGCCTGACGGCAGCCCTCGGCGATGCCGCCGATGACGGCGCGCGCCTGTTCGAGCTGCAGCTTTCCGGTGGCGAAGTAGTCCAGGAAGAAGAGCGGCTCGGCGCCCTGCACCACGAGGTCGTTCACGCACATGGCAACCAGGTCGATGCCCACGGCGTCATGCATATCGGTGTCGATGGCAAGCCGCAGCTTGGTGCCGACCCCGTCGGTCGAGGAGACCAGCACGGGATCGGTGTAGCCGGCGGCCTTCAGGTCGAAGAGCGCGCCGAAGCCGCCCAGGGAGCCCATGGTCCCGGCGCGGTCGGTGGCGCGCGCCAGCGGCTTGATGGCATCGACGAGGGCGTCACCGGTTTCGATGTCAACGCCGGCGTCGCGGTAGGTGAGACTGGTCATCAGGGGGCCCGATCGGCTATGCGCAAAGGCCCGGAAGGAGAGATCACTGTGCCGGGCATCCAAGGGGGCGGAATGCAACATTTTCGGCGCTTCGCCGCAACCATTGTCGTCGGCGGGCTGGCCGGGCTCGGCACGATGCAGGCTTGCGCCCAGGGGACCGGCGCCGTGCTGCCACCCGCGGCGGAGGCGAGCGGCGCCGAAAGCTCGGCCAATCCCTATTCGCAGCGCGGCGTCCCGGCGGAGGCGACCGCGGAGAACGCGGTGATCGCGCGCACCAAGGCCATCGCCTCCGCGCAGCGGCTCGCCTATCAGCGGATGGCGGGCGATCTTGGTCTGCCAACCGGGATCAGCGATTCGCAGATCGACCAGATGGTCAGCAGCATCATCGTCGAGGAGGAGCGCACCAGCCGCACCGGTTACAGCGGGCGGCTGACGGTGAACTTCAACCCCAACCGGGTGCCAGGCGCGGCGGGGCGCACGGTGGCGGGCGCCGGCGGGACCATGCCGCTCACGGGGAGCGATGCGGCGCCGCCGGTGATGCCCGGCGCCGCCCCGGCCGGCTACATCGAGGCCTCCGCGCGCTATGCCGGGCTGCGCGAATGGCTTGAACTGCGGCGCAGGCTCTACAGCAACCCCGAGATCGCCTCGGTGGACATCCAGGCCATCGCGGTGGATGGCGCGCGGCTGCGGCTCGGCCTTCGGCACGGCCCGGAAGTGGCGGCGCAGACCCTGCCGGCTGCCGGGCTCGCGGTTTCTGTGCCGCCGCGCGTTCCGACCTCGGCTCCTGGCCGGCTGGCGCCCCCGGTGCCCTTCGGCGCCGCACCGGCCGCCGCGCCGCAGGAGGGGGGCGCGAGCGGGCCGTGGCAAATCGGCCTTGCCGGCCGGTTCTGACGCCCTGCCGCCCGGGGGAGAACGGGGCGGGACGATCACCCTGCCCAACGCCATCACCCTGGCGCGGCTCTGCGCCGTGCCGGCCACCGTGTGGCTGATCCTGCATGGCCGGCTGGACGCCGCCTTCTACGTCTTCGCCGGAGCAGGCATTTCCGACGCGCTCGACGGCTGGCTGGCGCGCCGGCTGAACGCGCGCTCGGTGCTGGGGGCGATGCTGGATCCGCTGGCGGACAAGGCGCTGCTGGTCTGCACCTATGTCACCCTGGCGCTGGCCGGCGTGCTGCCGGACTGGCTCGCCATGCTGGTGGTCTTCCGCGACGTGCTGATCATGGGCGGCGTGATGCTGCTCAGCCTGCTCGGTGCACCGCCGCGCATGCAGCCGCTGTTCATCTCGAAGCTGAACACCCTGGCGCAGCTCCTGCTGGCGGGGCTGGCCCTGCTGCTTGCCGGCTTCGGCCTGCCGACGGAGCCCTGGTTGCCGCTGATGATCTGGGTGGCGGCGGCGACCACGATCCTCTCCGGCCTGGCCTACATGGTGCGGCTGCTGCGGCGGGAGGCGGCGCGATGAAGCCGAGCGCACCGCCGCCGGTCCTGCCGCCGCCGCCACCGGTCGTCCGCACCCGCGGCGAGCCGCGCCTGCCGCCGCCGCCCGGCCCCGGCCCGCGCACCGCCACGCGCGGGCAGCGCATGGCCCTGGTGCTTGGCCTGCTGGCGGCGGCCATGTTCCTGCTGTGGCTGTTCTCGGCCATTCTGACGCCCTTCGTGCTGGCCGCCTGCATCGCCTACTTCCTGGACCCGCTCGCCACCCGGCTGGCCCGGCTGGGCCTGCCGCGCGGCTTCGCGTCGCTGCTGCTGATCACCACCCTCATGGCGCTGGCGCTGATCGCGCTGCTGCTGCTCTACCCGCTGATCATCTCCCAGGTCGGCACGCTGCTGGCGCGCCTGCCGAGCTACATTGCCGGCGTCGGCAGCGCCGTGCAGGAGGCGCTGCAGGCGCTGGAGCAGCGCATCGGCCCCGAGATGCTCAACACGCGGCTGCGCGACCTCGCGGTGAGCCAGATCGGCGCCATCCTCTCCTTCATCGGCACGGCGGCGACGCGACTGATCGGCGGCGGCTACGCGCTGTTCAACGTCTTCACCCTGGTGGTGGTGACGCCGGTGGTGGCCTTCTATCTTCTGCGCGACTGGCAGGCGATCATGCTGCGCATCGAGAGCTGGCTGCCGCGCCGCTCCGCCGCCACCCTGCGGCAACTGGCGAAGGACACCGACCGCGTGCTCTCCGCCTGGCTGCGCGGCCAGCTCCTCTGCTGCGCGCTGCTGGCGGTATACTACGCGGTGGCGCTCTCAGGGGTCGGGCTGGAGCTCGGACTGATCGTCGGGCTGGCCGCAGGGATCCTCTCCTTCATCCCCTATGTCGGCTCGATGACCGGCCTGGGCACCGCGCTGCTGCTGGCGGTCGGCCAGTTCGGCACCTGGAACGGGGTCGGCATGGTGGCGGCGGTCTTCGTCACCGGGCAGGTTGTCGAGGGCTACATCATCTACCCCCGGCTGCTGGGGGACCGGGTGGAGCTGCACGCGGTCTGGGTGATCTTCGCCCTGTTTGCCGGCGGCGTCGCCTTCGGCTTCCTCGGCGTGCTGCTGGCGGTGCCGATGGCGGCGGCGCTCGGCGTGCTGGCGCGCTTCTGGCTGCGGCGCTACCTGGAGAGCCCGCTCTACCTCGACCCGCCGCGCACCGGCTCCTGATGGCCATCCCCGAGCCTGCCCCGCATCGCCAGCTCGCCCTGCCGCTCGACCTGCCGCTCGTCTTCCGCGGCCCCGTGCTGCCCGACCGCTCCAACGCCGAGGCGCGGGCCTGGCTGGGGCGGGTGGAGGCCTGGCCGGTGGGGCGGCTGGCGCTGTTCGGGCCGGCGGGGGTGGGCAAGTCGCACCTCCTCCAGCTTCAGGCCGAGGCCTGCGGCTGGCGCCTGCTTTCCGGCCCGGCGCTGCGGGGCGTGCCGGAGCCCGCGCCCACCGCGCTGGACGACGCCGATGCCGTCGCCGAGGAGGCGGCGCTGTTCCACCTGATCAATGCCTGCGCGGCGCAGGGGCTGCCGCTGCTGCTGGCCGGGCGCGCCCCGCCGGCGCGCTGGAACGTCGCGCTGCCCGACCTTGCCAGCCGGCTGCGCGCCACCGCCGCCGTGGGCATCGCGGAACCTTCGGAGGGGCTGCTGGCGACGCTGCTGGCCCGGCACTTCGCCGAGCGGCAGCTTCACGTGCCGGAGGCGGTGCAGGACTGGCTGCTGGCCCGCCTGCCGCGCGAGGCGGCCGCGATCGCCGATGCCGCCGCCCGCCTCGACCGCGCGGCGCTGGCCGCCGGCGGCGCGGTGACGCGCGGCCTGGCCCGGGCCGCCTTGGCCGACTGGCCGGGCTTCCGGGCCCTGGATGACGTTTCCATGGATCTGCTCGACGGCGGCTCGCCCTCCGCGCCTGCCTTGCTGTAGTCTGGCGGCATGGACGCCCTCGACACCCCCGGCCAGGCCCGCGAGCATGCGGCGCAGGAGCATGTCCCGAGCATCGCGATGAACGCTCCGGAGCGCTTCATCAACCGTGAACTGTCCTGGCTCGACTTCAACGCCCGCGTGCTGGAGGAGGCAACCAACCCGAACCACCCGCTGCTGGAGCGGCTGCGTTTCGTGGCGATCTCGGCCTCCAATCTCGATGAGTTCTACTCCGTGCGCGTCGCCGGTCTGGTGGGGCAGGAGCGGGCGGGCATCGCCGCCGCTTCGCCGGACGGGCTGACGCCGGGGCAGCAGCTCGTCGCCATCCATGCCCGCGCCGCCGCCCTCACCGAGGAGCAGCAGGCGGCCTGGCGCAGCCTGCGCGAGCAGCTTCGCGAGGCGGGGATCGGCGTCTGCGCGGCCGAGGACCTTTCCCGGGCCGAGCGGGGCTGGCTGGAAAGCTACTTCCTGGAGCGCATCTTTCCTGTCCTGACGCCGCTGGCGGTGGACCCGGCGCATCCCTTTCCCTTTATCAGCAACCTCGCCATCTGCATGGTGCTGAAGCTGGTGCGGGAGGAGGATGGCGGCACCATGCGGGCCCTGCTGCCGCTGCCCTCGCAGGTCGAGCGCTTCATCCGCCTGCCCGCCGCTGAGGACGCGCCGCAGATCACCCCCGGTACCGGCCCCATCCGCTTCGTGCGGCTGGAGGACGTGGTCACGCTGTTCCTGCCGCGCCTCTTCCCCGGCTACATCAACGCCGCGCAGGGCATGTTCCGCCTGATCCGCGACACCGACGTGGAGTTCGAGGAGGAGGCGGAGGACCTGGTGCGCTCCTACGAGAGCGCGCTGAAGCGCCGCCGCCGCGGCCGCGCCATCCAGCTCTCGGTCGAGGCCAACATGGCGCCCGACCTGGTGGATTTCGTGGTCGAGGAGCTGGACGCGCCGCGGGCCGAGATCTTCATGGTGGACGGGCTGCTCGGCCTCGCCGACCTGAAGCAGCTCCTGGTGGACGACCGGCCGGACCTGCTGTTCACGCCCTACACGCCACGCTTCCCCGAGCGCATCCTCGATTTCGGCGGCGACTGCTTCGCGGCCATCCGGGCGAAGGACATCGTCGTCCACCACCCCTACGAATCCTTCGACGTGGTGGTGCAGTTCCTGCGGCAGGCGGCGCGCGACCCGAGCGTGGTCGCCATCAAGCAGACGCTCTACCGCACCAGCCGCGACAGCCCCATCGCCCGCGCGCTGATCGAGGCGGCGGAACTGGGCAAGTCCGTCACCGCCATGGTGGAGCTGAAGGCGCGCTTCGACGAGGAGCGCAACATCGCCCTCTCGCGCGAGCTGGAGGCGGCGGGCGTGCAGGTGGTCTTCGGCTTCGTGGACCTCAAGACGCATGCCAAGGTCTCGCTGGTGGCGCGGCGCGAGTCGGGCTCGCTGCGTTCCTACGCGCATTTCGGCACCGGCAACTACCACCCGATCACCGCGCGCATCTACACCGACCTCAGCTTCTTCACGGCCGACCCGGGGCTGACGCGGGACGCGCAGAAGCTGTTCAACTACATGACCGGCTATGCCCGCCCGGAAACCATGGAGAAGCTGGCCTTCGCGCCGCTCACCGTCCGCCCCGCGCTGCTCGGCCTGATCGAGCAGGAGATCGCCTTCGCGCAGGAGGGCAAGCCGGCCGCCATCTGGCTGAAGATGAACAGCCTGGTGGACGAGGCGCTGATCGACGCGCTCTACCGGGCCAGCCAGGCGGGGGTGAAGGTCGACTGCATCGTGCGCGGCATCTGCTGCCTGCGGCCGGGCGTGCCGGGCCTGTCGGAGCACATCCGGGTGAAGTCCATCGTGGGGCGCTTCCTGGAGCACTCGCGGATCTGCGTCTTCGGCAACGGGCACCGTCTGCCTTCGCGGCGGGCGCGGGTCTTCATCTCCTCGGCCGACTGGATGGCGCGCAACATGGACTGGCGCGTGGAGACGATGGTGCCGGTCGAGAACCCGACCGTGCATGCGCAGGTTCTCGACCAGATCATGGTGGTGAACCTGAAGGACACGGTTCAGTCCTGGCAGCTGCGTCCGGAGGGCGGCTGGCAGCGGCTGCAGCCGGGCACGCAACCCGTCTCGGCCCACGAGTATTTCATGACCAATCCGTCCCTGTCCGGCCGGGGCAGCGCGCTGCACCGCGCGGCTGGCCGGGTTGCCGCGGCACGGCGGCGGCAGGACCGCGTCACCCAGGACTAAGCTAGCCGAGGGCCACTCACTTGGATCTTCATGTTGTGCCGGCCTCGGCCGGCCTCAGCCATCCGCCACGCTCGGGCATCGTGGACCTTGGCTCCAACTCCGTCCGCCTCGTGGTCTTCGAGGGGTGGGGGCGCAACCCGCTTGCCATCTTCAACGAGAAGGCGGTGCTCGGCCTTGGCCGCGGGCTGCAGAATACCGGGCGGCTGAACGAAGCGGCCGTGTCGCAGGCGCTGACCGTGATGGAGCGCTACCACGCCGTCGCGCGCGAGATGGGGGCCGCGCCGCTGGAGGTTTTCGCCACCGCCGCCGTGCGCGACGCCGAGAACGGCCCGGCCTTCGCCGCCGCCCTGGCCGAGCGCATGCCAGGCGTGCCGATCCGCATCCTTGAAGGCGAGGAAGAGGCGGCGCTCTCGGCGGCAGGGGTTCTGCTGGGCTTCGCGGAGGCGGACGGCATCCTGGGCGACCTCGGCGGTGGCTCTCTGGAGCTGGTCGAGCTGAGCCAGGGCCGCACCGGCGCCATCGCTTCCCTGCCGCTGGGCGCCATCCGCCTGGCCGACCGGGCGGGCGGGGACATCGTTCGCGCCCGTGCGATCGCCGAGGAGGAGCTGGGGAGGCTGCCCTGGCTCGCCCATGGCAAGGACCGCGACCTCTATCTCGTGGGCGGCGCATGGCGCGCGCTGGCCAAGATCCACATCGCGCAGACGGCCTATCCGCTCTCGATCGTGCACCATTATGTGCTGCGGCGAGACGAGGCGCGCGACCTCTGCGGCCTCATCATGGCGGCGACGAGGCGGACCCTGGAACGGCTGCCCGGCGCCCCGGCCAAGCGGCTGCAGGACCTGCCCTTCGCCGCCGTCGCGCTGCGCCGCCTGTTGCGCGCCACCGGCGCCCGCCGCGTGGTGTTCAGCGCGAACGGGCTGCGTGAGGGGTGGTATGCCCGCCAGCTTCCGGAAGCGGTGCGGCGGCAGGATCCGCTCCTCTGCGCCGGGCGGGAAATGGCCGAGCGATACGGCCGCGACACCGCCCTCCCGGCAGCTCTCCTCACCTGGACGGCGCCCCTCTTTCCCGGCGAGAGCGCCGCCGAGGCGGCGCTGCGCACGGCGGCCTGCTGGCTTTCCGACATCGGCAGCCACGACCACCCGGACTACCGGGCCGAGCAGAGCTTCCTGCGCGTGCTGCGCCAGCCCGGCATCGGGCTGGACCACCACGAGCGCGCGTTCCTCGCCCTTGTGGTCGCGCTGCGCTACGAGCCGGAACTGGAGGCGCCCTGGCTTGCCACGGCACGGGCGCTGCTCGACGGCGCCTCGCTGCGCCGCGCCGAGGTGCTGGGGGAGGCGCTGCGCCTGGCCTACACCCTTTCCGGTGGGACGCCGGGACTGCTCGCCGGCACCACGCTTGCGGTGGAGAAGGACCAGCTCACCCTGCGCCTCGTGGAAGGCGCCGGCGTTTTCGCCGGCGACTCGGTGCAGCGGCGCGTCGAGGCGCTGGCGGCCACGCTGCGGCTGCAGCCGGCGGTGGAAGTCGCGGCTGGCTGAAAGTCGCTCAGCCCTCGATCAGCTTCACCCGCCGGCCCTCGACGCCGAGCGCCAGCCGGCCACCCTTCAGCGCCAGCGCCGCCTGGCCGAAGACCTGACGCCGCCAGCCATGCAGCGCCGGCACCTGCGGCTCGGATTCGGCGGCCAGGCGCTCCAGCTCGTCGGCGCTGGCGATCAGGCGCGGAGCGACATGGTGCTCCTCCGCCTTGGCCGCCAGCAGTACCTTCAGCAGCGCGATCAGCGCCGGCGAGGCGGGCGGGCCCTGGCGGTTGTCGCGCGCCGGCTCGGGCAGGGCGCTGTCCGGCAACTCGCGCGCGGCGGCGAGCGCGGCGAGCAGGCCGGCGCCGCTCTTGCCCTCGGCGAAGCCCTTGCTGATGCCGCGCGCCCGGCCCAGCTCGGCCGGGGTGGCCGGGTTGGTGGCGGCGATCTCCAGCAGCGTCTCGTCCCGCACCAGCCTCTGGCGCGGGATGTTGACGCGTTGCGCCTCGCGTTCCCGCCAGGCGGCGGCGGCGCGCACGGCGGCCAGGAAGCGGCGGTTGCCGGAACGGGGCTTGAGGCGCTCCCAGGCGGTTTCCGGGTCCTGCCGGTAGGTGGCGGGGTCGGTCAGCTCGGCCATCTCCTCGGCGACCCAGGAAAGGCGGCTCTCCTGCGTCAGCCGGTCCACCAGGGCGGTGTAGACGCGGCGGAGATGGGTCACGTCGGCCGCGGCATAGGCGATCTGCGCCGCCGAGAGGGGGCGGGCCGCCCAGTCGCTGAAGCGGTGGGCCTTGTCGATCTGTGCCCCGGCCAGGGCGCGCACCAGGCTGTCATAGCTGGCCTGGTCGCCGAAGCCGGCCACCATGGCGGCCACCTGGGTGTCGAACAGCGGGCGGGGCGGGGCGCCGAAGCGCAGGATGCAGATTTCCACATCCTGCCGCGCCGCGTGGAAGACCTTCGTGACCTTGGGGTCCGCGAAGAGTTCGCCGAGCGGGGAAAGGTCCAGCCCCTCGGCCATGGCGTCGATGACCGCGACGTCCTGCTCGCCCGCGAGCTGCACGACGCAGAGCTCCGGCCAGTAGGTGCGCTCCCGCATGAACTCGGTATCGACCGTGACGAAGGGCTCCGCGCGCAGGCGCGCGCAGAGGGCGGCAAGCTCATCGGAGCGGGTGATCAGGACGGGTTCGGCGTCCTGGGCCTGGGGGCGTCGGCTCATGGCCGCAAGGTTCTAGCGAAGCGCGGCCCATGCGCAAAGTCCGCCCGATTCGGAGGCGCGATCATGGTCTCCCTTGACATGGGGCCTCTCGGCGCCCCTTCTGCGGCCCGTTTTCAGCATTGAGAAGCCCCGGGGTACTCCGACCGATGCACGCCTACCGCACTCACACCTGCGGCGCGCTGCGCGCCAGCGACGCGGGGCAGACCGCCCGCCTTTCCGGCTGGGTGCACCGCAAGCGCGACCATGGCGGGCTGCTGTTCATCGACCTTCGCGACCATTACGGCATCACCCAGTGCGTCTTTCCCGCCGGCTCGGAGGTCTTCCAGGCCGCCGAGGCGGTGCGGCCGGAGAGCGTGATCACCGTCACCGGCGAGGTGGTGCTGCGCGAGGCCGGCACGGTGAACGACAAGCTGCCGACCGGCGCCATCGAGTTGCGGGTGAAGGCGCTGGAGGTGCAGTCCTCGGCCGAGGTGTTGCCGATCCAGGTGGCGGGCGACCAGGAGTTCCCGGAGGACCTGCGGCTGCGCTACCGCTTCCTGGACCTCCGGCGCGAGAAGCAGCACCGCAACATGATGCTGCGCGCGGGCGTGATCGCCTCGATCCGCCGGCGCATGATCGAGCAGGGGTTCACCGAGTTCCAGACGCCGATCCTGACGGCCTCCTCGCCCGAGGGCGCGCGCGACTTCCTGGTGCCCAGCCGCAACCATCCCGGCACATTCTACGCGCTGCCGCAGGCGCCGCAGCAGTTCAAGCAGCTGGCGATGGTGGCGGGCTTCGACCGCTACTTCCAAATCGCCCCCTGCTTTCGCGACGAGGCGAGCCGCGCTGACCGCTCTCCCGGCGAGTTCTACCAGCTCGACTTCGAGATGAGCTTTGTCACCCAGGAGGACGTCTTCGCCGCCCTGGAGCCGGTGATGCAGGGCATCTTCGAGGAGTTCGGCCAGGGCCGGAAGGTGACGCAGGCGCCGTTCCCGCGCATCCCCTATGACGCCGCCATGCTCCATTACGGCAGCGACAAGCCGGACCTGCGCAATCCGCTCAGGATCACCGACGTCACCGAGCAGTTCCGCGACTCCGGCTTCGGGCTCTTCGCCCGCGTCGCCGCGGCGGGCGGCATGGTGCGCGCCATCCCGGCGCCGGGGGCGGCAGGCAACCCGCGCGGCTTCTTCGACAAGCTGAACGAATGGGCCCGCGCCGAGGGCGCCAGGGGCCTCGGCTACATCCAGTTCGCCGCCGAGGGGCCGAAGGGGCCGATCGCCAAGAATTTGGAGGCCGACCGGGTGGAGGCGATTCGTGCCGCCTGCGGCCTGAACCCGGGCGATGCGGTGTTCTTCGCCGCCGGCAACCGCGAGGAGACGCCGAAATTCGCCGGCAAGGTGCGGACGAAGCTCGGCGAGGAATTGGGCCTGATCGCGCAGGACGAGTTCCGCTTCTGCTGGATCGTCGACTTCCCGATGTATGAGCGCAACGAGGAGACGGGGCAGATCGATTTCAGCCACAACCCCTTCTCGATGCCGCAGGGGGGGCTGGAGGCGCTCAACAGCGTCGATCCGCTGGAGATCAAGGCGTTCCAGTACGACATCGTCTGCAACGGCATCGAGCTCTCCTCCGGGGCTATCCGCAACCACCGGCCCGACATCATGGTCCGCGCCTTCGAGATCGCCGGCTACTCGGCCGAGACGGTGGAGGAGCGGTTCGGCGGCATGCTGAACGCCTTCCGCTACGGCGCCCCGCCGCATGGCGGCTCCGCCCCGGGCATCGACCGCATGGTGATGCTGCTGGCCGACGAGCCGAACATCCGTGAGGTGATTCTCTTCCCGCTGAACCAGCAGGGCGAGGATCTGATGATGGGCGCGCCTGCACCCGTGGAGCCGGCGCGGCTCAAGGAACTCTCGATCCGGCTCGATCTGCCGCCGGCGAAGGGTGCCAGCGGGCCGAAGGCGTCCTAACTTCAGGGCGCGGGATGGTGCCTGGCGGGCGGCCCGCCCGGCATGCCCCCGCTCCCTGGGAGCCGCCGGACCCCGAGCCCCCGGCTGAGCCGGGCCGAGAAAAAGGATTACGCGATGCGCCTGCGCGACACCCTGGCCGGTTCCACCCTGCTGCCTGCCGCGGCGCTGATGCTGGGTCTGGCCCTGCCGGCGGACGCCGCCCCGGCACCAGGCTCCACCCCGGCGGCCGCGGCGCAGGCGGCGCCGCTCGTGATGGCCGCGCATCGCGCCGCCTACCGGCTGGAGCTCGACCGTGTTCGCCAGGGCGGCGACGTGGTGCAGGCGGACGGCGCCATGCTGTTCGAGGTGCTGGACGCCTGCGACGGCTGGACCACCCGCCAGCGGCTGAAGCTGAACGTGGTGGACCGCAGCGGCTCGGTGGTCGAGACCTCCTCCGACTACTCGACCTGGGAAAGCAAGGACGGCAAGCGGCTGCGCTTCACCCTGACGCAGATGGCGCAGGGCGCGGTGACGCAGCGCATCGCGGGCGAGGCCGAGGTGGAGGGGGAAAAGGGCGGCACGGTGCGCTACGAGGCGCCGGCGGCGCAGGAGGTGAAGCTGCCGCCCGGCACGCTGCTGCCGATGGCGCACACCATCCGCACCCTTGAACTGGCCCGCGCCGGCCAGCGCATGCTGCTGGTGCCGCTCTTCGACGGCACCAGCGAGGAGGGGGCGCAGGACACCACGACCATCCTCTCCTCCTGGCAGGCGCCGCGCGAGGATGTCCGCTATCCCCTGCTGAAGGGGCAGGGCAGCGCCCGCATGCGGATCGCCTTCTTCAGCAAGGAGGCAAG
The DNA here is from genome assembly GCF_009829925.1 of Teichococcus coralli. GTDB lineage: Bacteria > Pseudomonadota > Alphaproteobacteria > Acetobacterales > Acetobacteraceae > Pseudoroseomonas > Pseudoroseomonas coralli. The sequence goes on along the minus strand of NZ_SNVJ01000002.1, from coordinate 195,393 downwards.
CGCCGGAGCCAACCTGCCGGAATACGAGGTCGGGCTGCGCTACTACGCCAATGGCGTGGCCGACAACATGAACATGGATTTCGGCGACTTTGCGATGAACGCGGTGATGCAGAAGCTGGAGGCGCTGCCCTCCGGCTGCTGAGGGCGAGGCTGATTAGGCGGCCTCCCGCAGCCGCCCCAGCAGACGGTTGAGGTTGTCGCGCAGGGTAACGCTCTGTCGCGCAACCTCGCCGGAGGCTCCGCGCACCGTCTCCACCGCGGCGGCCGCCTCCGTCGCTCCCCCGACCACGCCCTCGATCTCGCGCGCGGCGCCGCGGGTGTGGCTCGCTGCTGCGGCGGCGGCACGGGCGATCTCCTGCGTCGCGGCGCTCTGCTGCTCCACGGCCGCGGCGATTCCGGCGGCGATGTTGCTGTTCTGCTCGGCGGTGCCGCTGATGCCGTCCACCGCCTGAAGCGCCTGCCCGGCGGCTGCCTGGATGGCGCTGATCTGGCTGGCGATCTCCTCGGTGGCGCGGGCGGTCTGCGTCGCCAGCTGCTTCACCTCATGCGCGACGATGGCAAAGCCTTTGCCGCTCTCGCCGGCCCGCGCGGCCTCGATGGTGGCGTTCAATGCCAGCAGGTTGGTCCGGCTGGCGATGTCACGGATCAGGTCCACCACCGCGGCGATCTGCTGCGCACCATCAGCCAGGGTGCGCACCGTCTGGTCAGTCGTGCCAACCTGCTGCGCCGCTTGGCGCGCAGTGGCCGCGGCCTCGGTGACGCGCCGTGTGATCTCGTTCACCGAGGCGGCCATCTCCTCGGCAGCGGTGGCCACGGCCTGCACGTCTTCGCTCGCCCGGCCGGCTTCCGCCCGGGCGGAGCTTGCCATGCTGGCGGCGCTGTCCGCGGCGGCGCCGAGCTGACCGGAACTGCGGTCCAGCGCGGAGGCCGAGGTCCCGAGCTGTGCCGCCACCGCGCCCAGGGCTTCCTCCACCTGCTGCGCGAGGGCGAGTGTCGCCTCGCGCCGGCGGGCCGCCGCCGCCTGCGCGGCGGCGGTGGCTTCCTCCTCCAGCGCGCGAGCCCGCTGCGCCGCCGCGCTGAACGAATCCAGGCCCGCCAGCATGGCGCGGATTTCCGGCACCCGGCTCGGTTTCAGAGGCTGCGGCGCCAGGTCGCCGGAGGCCATGCGGTGCAGGGCGCGGGCGACGCCGGTGAGCGGCCTGGCCAGGCGTGCCGCCGCCAGCCAGGCCACCGGCCCAGCCAACAACAGCACGGCGCCGCCAACCAACAGAATGACCACCAACCCGCGCGTGCCTACCTCCTGCCAGGAGGCGAGGGGCAGCAAGGTGACGATAAGTCCCTGTGTCGCACCATCGGCGCCATGGATCGCCACCGGCACGGCGCGGAAGTCCTGGTTGCCCAGGCGCAGCAGACGTGGCTGCGCCGAGGCAGCGGCCTGCTGCCATTCGGCGGGAAGGGCGGTGCTCTCAACGGATGGCAGCGTGCTGGCGGCCATCCGGCCAGCGCCGAACAACAGGATCTCCGTGCGGGCGCGCCGGGCCAGCATGGCGGCGGTTTCCGCGTTGAAGGCACCGCCCACTTTCAGGGTGCCTAGCACAGGGCCGTCCGGCTGGACGCGCAGCGGCGCCACGGCGCCGACGGCCAGATGGCCGCTGCTCGGCGAGACCACGGCGCCATGGGCCAGCGTCCCCCGCAGCGCCTCCGCCACGTCGGGCACACGGGACTTGTCGTCGCCCGCCACGGCAGGGTTATGGCCGCGGATCAGGATCCGGCCGCGGGCGTCGGAGATTTCCAGCAGCGCCACCGTGGGGTCGGCGGTCCGCAGCACGGCCAGCGCCTCCACCGCCAACGGCCGCAGGGCGTCGGTCGTCGCGGGGCCGCCCTTCACGATCGTTGCCACCAGATCCGGCCGCAAGGAGAGGGCCGCGGCATAGCCGGCCATCCGGGTCTCCATCGCTTCCACGGCGAGCCGCGCCTGTTCGGCCGCCTGCTCGGCCGCCTGCTGCTCCAGGGGCGCGCGCCCGGTCCGGCCGGCCCAGTCTGCGCCGAAGGCCGTAAGGCCGACGCCGGCGATCAGCGGCAGCACCGCCAGCAGCAGCAACCGGCCGACGAGGCCGAGGGATTTCGACGTAGCGGGAGCGGGCATGGCAATTCACCAGCAGCGGAGAGCCATACCTTCCACAGAAGGAGGTTAAAACTCCGCCAAAGGCCGTGTGCGCGCCCGGGAAGGGGCGCACACGTCCCGTGCTTCAGCGGTACATCAGCGTGGGCAGCCACATCGAGAGCGGCTCCCAGAAGGTGACCAGCGCCAGGCAGAAGAACAGCGGGATCAGGAAGGGCGCGGTGGCCTTTGTCGTCTCCTCGAAGGTCATGCCGGAGACGCGGGCCAGGATGAACAGCACCATGCCCACTGGCGGCGTCAGCAGCCCGATCATCAGGTTCAGCACCATGATGATGCCGAAATGCACGGGGTCCACGCCGATCTTGGCCATCAGCGGCAGCAGCACGGGCACCAGGATGGTGATGGCGGCCACCGTTTCCAGGAAGCAGCCGACCAGCAGCAGGAACAGGTTGACCAGCAGCAGCACCGCCCAGCGCTCGCTGGTGATGGAAAGCACGAAGTCGGCCACGCCATCGGTGATGCGCGTCGTCGTCACCAGCCAGCCGAAGATGCTGGCGCCGGCCACGATCAGCAGCACCACGGCGGTGGTCTCGATGGTCTCCATGCTGACCCGCAGGAAGCCGCGCCAGCTCAGGCTGCGATAGACCACGGCGCCGAGGAACAGCGCGTAGAAGGTGGCGGCAATGGCGGCCTCGGTGGGCGTGAAGGCCCCGGTGGTCATGCCGCCGACCATCAGCACCGGCGTCAGCAGCGGCAGGAAGGCACGGCGGAAGGCGTGCCCGAGCCGCGGCAGGGAGAAGGCGGCGTCACGCGGGAAGCGCTTGCGGCGCGCCTCGACCGCCACCCAGACCATCAGCACGGCGGCCATGAACAGGCCGGGGATCAGCCCGGCGGCGAAGAGCTGTCCGACCGAGGCATTGGCCATGACGCCGAAGATCACCATCGGCAGGCTGGGCGGAATGATCGGCCCGATGGTGGAGGAGGCGGCGGTGATGCCGACCGAGAAGGGCAGCGGGTACTTGTGGTCCCGCATCGCCTTGATCTCGATGCTGCCGATGCCGCCCGCATCGGCGACCGCGGTGCCGGACATGCCGGCGAAGATGATGCTGGCCACCACGTTCACATGGCCGAGGCCGCCGCGCGCCCAGCCGACCAGCGCCACCGCGAAGCTGAAGATCCGCTCGGTGATGCCGGCCGAGTTCATCAGGCTGCCGGCCATGATGAAGAAGGGAATGGCGAGCAGCGGGAAGCTCTCGATGCCGCTGGCCATGCGGTGCAGCACGACCAGCGGCGGCAGGCCGCCATCCACCCAGACATAGATCAGCGAGGCGCCGCCAAGCGCCACCGCCACCGGGATGCCGATCAGCAGCAGGCCGCAGAAGCCGAGGAAGAGAAGCGCCGTCACAGCTGCACGCCTCCGATGGAGGGGTCGGTCGCCGTCGCGGACTCGCCCGCGCGGAAACGGCGGACGGCGTGCTGCAGGCTGCGAAGCGTGGTCAGCACCAGCCCGGCCAGAATGCCCCAGTAAATGACGGAGATCGGCCAGTCGATGGCGATCATCGGCTGGAACCGCATGGCCTCGGCCACCTGCAGGCAGAGCAGGACGCTGATGGCGAAAAAGGCGGCGGTCAGCAGCGCCACCCCCAGCCGGGCGAAGCGGCGGGCGCCGGCGGGCAGGATGTTCAGCAGGAACTCCACCGCGATATGCGAGCCGCGCCGCGCCGCCAGGGCGCTGCCCCAGAAGGCGAGCACCATCAGCATGTAGCTGGCGATCTCCTCCGTCCAGGCGATGCTGTCGTTCAGCACGTAGCGCGTGAAGAACTGCAGGAACACGATGCCGGACATGGCCCAGAACAGCACAAAGATCAGCCAGTCCTCCGGCGCCATCGGAAAGGGCGGGTCTGGCTGGGCGGCCTCCTCGGCGGCGAGGTCGGCGAACAGCCGCTCGGCATCCCGTCCTGGCGGTGCGGATTCTTGCACGTCGGTCTCCCCATACTCGTTGCCGGCACGGTATCCTGTCGGCGGCGAAGCGGGGAAGGGGCGTTGTACGATAAGCCGACCATATCTCAGTAGGTGGCGAAGATCCGCTCCACCTCGGCGGGATCATCCGTCACCGTGAGCGCGAGGGCGAGCAGAACGCGTGCCTTCTGCGGCGTCAGGTTGTCGGCAGCCAGGATGCCGCGGGCCCGCATCTTCTGGGTCCGTACCACCCGACCGCTGCCGACGCGGCTGGACTGCACCACCACCACGCCCTGTTCCACCGCCTCCGCCAGCGCATCCGCCTCGGCGGGCGTGGGGCTGCCGGGCGCGAATCCGGCGCTGATGATGCCGCGCGCCCCGGCGGCGACAAAGGCGTGGATCGCCGTCGCGTCGGCATCGGCGTGGGAATAGGCGATGTCCACGCGGGGCAGGGCGGCCAGCTTGCGGATGTCGAACTCGGTATCCGGCGCCACACGGCGCAGCGGGCGGCGGTAGAAGGCGACGCGGTCGCCATCGGCATGGCCGAGCGCCCCGAAATCCGGGGTGCGGAAGGTCTGCAGCCGCCAGGTGGAGGTCTTCGAGACCTCGCGCGCGGCATGGATCTCGTCATTCAGCAGCACCAGCACGCCAAGGCCGCGCGCCTCCGCACTGGCCGCCACGCGCACGGCGTTCACGAGGTTCATGCCCATGTCGCTGGAAAGCGCCGAGGCCGGGCGCTGCGCGCCGACCATCACCACGGGCACCGCGACCTTCAGGCCGAGGGAAAGGGCGTAGGCGGTCTCCTCCATGCTGGAGGTGCCATGCCCGATCACGATTCCGGCGAGGTCCGGGATCTCGGCCACCGCGCGGTCGCATTCACGGGCCAGTGCCTGCCAGTCGCGGAAGCCGATGCGGGAGGAGATGACGGCGCTGTAGGGGCGGGGAAGGACTTCGGCCACCTGCGCCAGCTCGGGAACGCGCGCCACGATGGTGGGCGCATCCATCACCTTTCCCTGTGCGCCGTAGTCCTGGATGTCGAGCCCGTCGCGGCCAAGCGAGGCCATGGTGCCGCCGGTGCCGATGAAGGCGACGCGGGGCTTGGGGGCGGTGGGGTCGGGCATGCTTCAGCGTCCTGCAGAGGGCGGAAGCCCAAGCTGTAGGACTGGCGCCGGCGAATGGCCAGCAGGGGCGCCCGCCTCAGCGCGAGGCGGGGTCGGGTGCCGGCCAGGGCGGTGCGCGGCCAAGCCAGGCCTGCATCGCCTGGAGCCAGAGATTTCCGGATGGAGCGGGCATGACGCGCCTCCTTCAGGCGATGGAGCGCCGGGCCGCCGACGGGTGGCCCGGGAAGCCCTGTCGTCCTGGTGCCGCCACGGCGTGGTCAGCGCCGGTTGTCCGCCATGGTGAGCGGTGCGGCCGGAGCGGGAAGGTAGACCACCGCGCCCTCCTGTCCGCCGGTGAACACCGGCAGGCCGCTTGCCTTCTGGCCCAGGGCGGGATCGGCATAGACGATGCGGCTGTTCCGGCCCTGGTCCACCACCTTGGCGAAGCCGCCGCCAAGAATGTTGCCGGTATGCTCCGCGGCATAGCTTACGGCGAAGTTCTCGCCGGTGCCGGTCACGGTGAGGGCGTCCTGCGCCTGCGCGAGAGTGCCGCTCATGCCCAGCAGGGCGGCCGCGGCGAACAGGGTGCGGGAAGCGGTCATGGCACGAACTCCTTTGTTGCGGGGTTGGAGGCGGGAGGTTCAATCCGCCGGTGACGGCGTTATGCGCCGCCCGATTCATCGCCGGAACTGCTGAAAATATGCGCATTATCAGCAGGGGAACTGATAGATGCTCGACCCAATGACGCTGGACCAGCTCCGCATCCTGGTCGCCGTGGCGGAGACAGGCAGCTTCTCCGCGGCTGCCCGCAAGTTGCAGCGCGTGCAGTCGGCCATCAGCCAGTCCGTTGCCGCGCTCGAGGTGACACTGCAGATCACCCTGTTCGACCGCACGCAGAAGCGGCCGCGCCCCACGGAGGCGGGGAAGGCCGTCATCGCGGACGCGCGCCGCCTGATCGAGGAGGCGCGCGTGCTGCGGGCAAGGGCGCAGAGCATGGCGGGGGGGCTGGAAGCGGAGCTGACCGTCGCGGTTGACCAGTTCTTCCCGGCCGATATCGGCATGCGGGTCCTGAAGGCGCTCGGCGAGCGCTACCCCTTGCTGCCGGTGAGCTGGCTGACCGAGTCGGTCGGCGCGCCGCTGCGCCACCTGCGCGACGGGAGCGCGCAACTCGCGATCTATCCCATCGAGATCATCGGCGCCTCGGACCTGGAAACGGAGTTCCTCACCTCCGTTCCCATGATCCCGGTGGCGGCGGCGGCGCATCCGCTGGCCCGGCAGCAGGGACCTCTCAACCGGGAAAGGCTGCGCGAGCACGTGCAACTGGTGCTGACGGATGCCTCCGCGCCCGGAACCTGGTCGCGCGGCATCATCGGCCACCGCATCTGGCGCTTCGCCGACGCCTATACGCGGATGAACTTCCTGCTCGGCGGCTTCGGCTGGTGCAACATGCCCGCCCATATGGTCGAGGCGCACCTGGCCAGCGGGGCCTTGCAGCGCCTGGAGCTGAAGGGGCAGGCACCTTTCAGCATCGCGCTGCATGTGGTGAGCCGTCGCGGCCACGCGCCGGGAACGGCCGGGCGTTGGATGATCGAGCAGCTCAGAAGGGAACTTGGCAGCACGGGCGGATGAAGAGGCGCTTGCCGCCCCATCATCCCGCGGGCGCCGCCGACCGCCGGCTTCAGTGCACCAGCGCGGCTTCCGGCGCGGCGGCCTGCCTGTTGCGAACGGCCGCCCAGGCTGCGACCGGGGCATTCGTGGCAGGCACGAGCTTCGCCAGCGTATTGAGCAGCTGTTCCCGCGCGCGTTGCGCACCGCGGCTCAGGCGCCCGGTGCCGCCCTCCGGCGTCAGCTCGACCTCGTGGCCTTTCAGCACCGCCTGGACCAGGCGGGCGATCTCGCCGCCCGCCAGGGAAAGGCGAAGGGCTTCGAAGTCGGCGCCGCGCGGGATCAGGCAGCGGATCACCAGACCCTGGCAGACAAGCGAAGGAACATCCCCTGTCTCGTCGAGCGCCGATTCGACCTCGACCGTCACGCCGTGGAGCGCGCCGATCTTCAGGTAGGCGACGCCTTCCATCCGGCGCACGTCGGTGAGATCGGGCGTCTCGTCCAGCATCGCTTGGTTGATGCCCCAGAGAGCATCGGTGAAGTCGGCAAGCTTCGGAGCCATTTTGGCGTCTCACCTTCACTCACGTTTTCGTGAATTAAGCTTATAGGGGAAGCCGCAGCTGAAATACACGGGAAAAACATGAAAGGATCGAAATAAATTATGAAGATGGTTTATGCTGCAGATATTAAACCTCTGGTTGATAAATCGGCGAACCATCCTTCCGCCGCACGGCTTAGTCTTAGTTTGGGCTGACCTGCGCTTCGCGAAGGGCAATGGCGTTCGGGTTGGCCAGTGCCGCCCACCGCAGCGTCATCAGCACGGCAACGCTGCCGAGCCCGCATGCCAGCCCAATCCAGATGCCACGCGGACCCAGCCCGGCCTCGAAGCCAAGACCGAGGCCGATGGGAAGACCAAGCCCCCAATAGCCGAGGGCGGCGAAGAGCATGGGCAGGCGCGTGTCTCTCAGGCCGCGCAGGGCGCCCGCCGCCACCGCCTGAACCCCGTCCGCCAGCTGGAACAGGCCTGCGACCATGAGCAGGGTGCCCGCCAGCTCGCGCGTCGCGACCAGTTCCGGCGCCAGGAACAGCGCGGCGATGGATTCGGGCGCCGCAAGCAGCAAGGTGGCGGTCACGGCCATGCAGCCCGCACTGAGGCCAATGGCCGTCCAGCCTGCCCGGCGAACCGCCTCGCCGTCGGCCGCGCCCGCCGCCAGCCCGACGCGCGCGGTGGCTGCCTGGCCGATGCCCATCGGCACCATGAAGCAGGCGCCTGCTACCTGCAGCGCCACGGCATGCGCCGCCACGGCGCTGGAGCCGAACCAGCCCATCACCAGCGCCGTGGCGCTGAAGATGCCGATCTCCAGCAGCATGCTGCCGGCGATGGGCAGGCCCAGCACGATGATCTCGCGCATCCGCTGCGGATCCGTACGCCAGAAGCGGCCGGCGAGACGGAAGCGGCGCAGGCGGTGGTCGAGTCGGACCCACAGCGCCAGGGCAAGGAACATGCCGAGATTGGACAGGGCGCTGGCCATCCCGGCCCCCAGCGTGCCAAGCGAAGGAAAGCCAAGGCCGCCGGCGACCAGCGCGTAGTCCAGCGCCGCGTTCAGCCCGATGCCGCCGGCCGCCACCCAGAGCGCTGGCGCCGGCCGCTCCAGCGCGGCAAGGAAGCCGCGCAGCAGCAGGAAGCCGTAGAAGGGCAGCATTCCCCAGAGCAGGGCGCGATTGTACAGCTCCGCCGCCGCGGCCAGCTCCGGCTCCTGCCCGGTGGCGCGCAGGATCGGCCCGGTGTGCCAGAGCGCCAGCGCGAGCACGGCGAAGGTGGGCAGCATCGCCCAGCTCGCCTGCCGCACGGTGCGGCGCATCTCGCGCACATGGCCGGCCACCCGGCCACGCTCCTGCGCCAGCATGGCGGAGGCGGCGAAGCCGAGGCCGAAAGGCAGCGCCATGGCGATGAAGTAGAGGTTGCCCCCCAGCGTCGCCGCGGCCAGCGGCACCTCGCCGAGCTGGCCGAGAAAGAAAGTGTCGGTCAGCACCAGCGCGATCTGCGAGAGGTTAGTCAGCGCCAGGGGCCAGGCCAGCGCCAGGGTTGCGCGCAGCTCCCGCCCCCAGCCTTGGCGCGGGGAGTTCTTCTTTCGGTCCGTGTGCATGGCAGGAAGGCGTTTAGCGCGGGCCGCCCGCCACGTCGCGCGACGTTCCTGTGTCCGGCGCGGGCGTGCCCGCTGCCATGCGCGGCGATCGGAGGACAGCGGCAGCCGGCACCCGCATGATGCGCCGCAACACCGACCGGAGGTCCGCATGAATGCGTCCGCCACTCTTGCGCCGGAGGCCGCCGCCGAGGCCGCCCTGCCATCCTGGCTGACCCTGCTGCTGGCGGGGGCCTGCGGCCTGATCGTGGCCAACATCTACTACGCCCAGCCGCTGATCGGGCCGATCAGCGCCGAGCTTGGGCTTTCCCCGGCTGCGGCAGGGCTGATCGTGACGATGACGCAGATCGGCTACGGCGCCGGGCTGCTGCTGGTCGTGCCGCTCGGCGACCTGGTTGAGAACCGGCGGCTGGTCCTGGCGGTGATGGGCCTGGCCGTGCTGGGCGTGGTTGTGGCGGCGGCGGCGGGCGCGGCGCCTGCCTTCCTGCTGGCCTCCCTGGTGATCGGCTTCGGCTCGGTCGCGGTGCAGATCCTGGTGCCCTATGCGGCGCACCTGGCGCCGGAGCGGATGCGCGGGCAGGTCGTCGGCAACGTGATGAGCGGGCTGATGCTGGGCATCATGCTGGCGCGCCCCCTGGCCAGCTTCGTCACCGCGCTGTGGTCCTGGCACGCGATGTTCTGGATCTCGGCTCTTGCCATGCTGGCGCTTGGTATGGTGCTTCGGCTGGCGCTGCCGCCCCGCCGTCCGAACCCGGCCCTGGGCTACGCGGCGCTGCTGCGTTCCATGGGAAGGCTGGCGCGCGGCAATCTCGTGCTGCGGCGGCGGGCGCTCTACCAGGCCGGGCTGTTCGGTGCCTTCAGCCTGTTCTGGACCGCCACCCCGCTGCTGCTGACCGGCCCGCAGTTCGGACTGACACAGCGCGGCGTCGCGCTGTTCGCCCTGGCCGGGGTGGCAGGCGCCATCGCGGCGCCGATCGCCGGGCGGGTGGCGGATCGCGGCTGGACCCGCCCGGCAACCGGCTTGGCGATGCTGGCGGTGGCCTCCTCCTTCCTGATGACGCGTGTTGCCGAGCCGGGCTCCCCCCTGGCGCTCGGCCTGCTGGTCGCGGCGGCGGTGCTGCTCGATTTCGGCGTCTCGGCCAATGTGGTGCTGGGCCAGCGGGCCATTTTCTCGCTGGGCGCCGAGTTCCGCAGCCGGCTGAACGGGCTCTACATGGCCACCTTCTTCACCGGCGGCGCGCTGGGCTCGGCGCTCGGCGGCTGGAGCTATGCCACGGGTGGCTGGCCGCTCACGGCCTGGGTCGGGCTCGCGTTGCCGGTCCTTGCGCTGCTCTACTACGCGACGGAACGGCGCAGCGGCTGAACCGCTCGCCAGAACTTGCCCCTTCTCCAGTTGCGGCGGGAGAGGAAAATCCCCACATTGCCAGCATCGACTGTTTTGGTTCGGCTTGCCTGTCCAGCTCGCCCACCCCGTGCCCGCACGGGTTCGTCGCGTGCCTGGTGCCCGTTCCCATTCAAGATTGATCCGCCGGGCATGTCGCACGGCGGTAACGTATCCTGACGGAGCACCGCGATGCCCATCGGTACCGTGAAGTGGTTCAACCCGACCAAGGGTTATGGTTTCATTCAGCCGGAGGACGGCTCGAAGGACGTGTTCGTGCACATTTCCGATGTGCAGCGGGCCGGCCTGCAGGGTCTGCAGGAAGGCGAGCGCGTGGAGTTTGAGCTGCAGCGCGGCCGCGAAGGCAAGCTTTCGGCCGGCAATCTGAAGCAGGCCTGATCCTTCGGGATCGGCTGGCGAGCGGGGCGCCATGGCGCGCCCCGCGATTTTCGCTGACCGCATGGGCTGGAAGTCGGCCGGGGCTCCCATCCCCGGGCGTTGCCCCCGCATGCCCAGTGCGGAGGGGCATGGCCCGCGGAGTCGAGTTTTCCCGGCTTGATGCCTTCGGACCGCCTTGCCGCTGGTCCAGCCATGTTTTTCTTTGTCGCCGCCAGGACGACCGGCTGGCGCCGGGAGCAGCGCGGATGCCTGCGCCGCCGAGCCGCTGCCTCTCCTCGGGTCAGCGCCGGCTGGCGGTGGAACAGACACCAACGGAGGAGCCGGATGGCACGCACGCCCAACTACGGCCAGCAGCGGGCCGAGCGTAACCGCGCCAAGCAGGCCAAGGCGGACGCGAAGGCGCGCCTGCGCGAGGAAGCCCGCGCGCAGCGGAAGGCGGCGATCGAGGCTGGCGAGGACCCCGATCTGGGTGAACCCGTCACGCTGCCGCCCGAGGACGAGACGACCACACCTTAGTCGCGGCCCGGAGCACCCGGGCGGCAGGAGTATCCTGATGGCCACGCGCCATACCGGCACCTATGTGCTGTTCGATGTTGTCTATAAGGACGGCTCGCGCCGCTCGAACCGGAAGGTGCCCAGCGAACTGCTTGGCGGGTTGGACGGCGACGAGCCGGCGCGCAGCCTGATCGAGGCGCAGGACGAGGAAATCGCCAAGGCGTCGGGCAATCCGCGCCCTGTGATTTCGCAACTGCAGCGCACGCCGGTGTCCAAGCCGGCAAAGGTGCCCTTGAAGGGCCGCAGGTAGGACGCGCAAGGGGGAGGGGCCTGACAGCGCCGCTCCCCCCCCCGTTGACAGCGCCCCACTTCGCGGCGGACCCTTCGCCCGCTAAGGGAGAAGCGGGACGCAGGCGATGGACCAGACCAAGAAGACTTTCAAGCTGCGCAGCCAGCGCTGGTTCGATGACCCGGAAGACCCGGGCATGACCGCGCTCTACATTGAGCGCTTCCTGAATTTCGGCCTCACCCGGGGCGAACTCCAGTCAGGCAAGCCGATCATCGGCATCGCCCAGACGGGCAGCGACATCGCGCCCTGCAACCGCCACCACATCGCGCTGGCCGAGCGCGTGAAGGCGGGCATCCGCGATGCCGGCGGCATCCCCCTCGAATTCCCGATCCACCCGATCCAGGAGACCGGCAAGCGCCCGACCGCGGCGCTGGACCGCAACCTGGCCTATCTCTCCCTGGTCGAGGTCCTGCACGGCTACCCGCTGGACGGCGTGGTGCTGACCACCGGCTGCGACAAGACCACGCCGGCCTGCCTGATGGGCGCCGCGACGGTGAACATCCCGGCCATCGTGCTCTCCGGCGGCCCGATGCTGGACGGGCACTGGAAGGGGCGGCTCTCCGGCTCCGGCACCATTGTCTGGGAGGCGCGCAAGCTGCTCGCGGCCGGCGAGATCAACTACGACGGCTTCATGCAGATGGTGGCCAGCAGCGCCACCTCGGTCGGGCACTGCAACACCATGGGGACCGCCCTCTCCATGAACAGCCTGGCCGAGGCGCTGGGCATGTCGCTGCCGGGCTGCGCCTCGATCCCCGCCGCCTATCGCGAGCGCGGGCAGATGGCGCACGCCACCGGCATGCGCATCGTGGACATGGTGCGCGAGAACCTGCGCCCCTCCGACATCATGACGCGCGAGGCTTTCGAGAACACCATCGTGCTGGCCAGCGCCATCGGCGCCAGCTCGAACTGCCCGCCGCACCTGGTCGCCATTGCCCGCCACATGGGCGTGGAGCTGACCACCGAGGATTGGCAGACCGTCGGCGCCGATATCCCGCTGCTGGTGGATTGCCAGCCTGCCGGCCGCTTCCTGGGCGAGATGTTCTACCGCGGCGGCGGCGTGCAGTCGGTGATGAAGGAGCTGGCCGATGCCGGCAAGCTGCACACCGGCGTCCGCACCGTCACCGGCCAGACGCTTGAGGAGGACCTGAAGCGCGCGCCCTTGCCGGACCGCGAGGTGATCCGCCGCTACAGCGAGCCGCTGAAGGAGCAGGCCGGCTTCGTCGTGCTGAGCGGCAACCTGTTCGACAGCGCGGTGATGAAGGTCAGCGTCATCGACAAGGCCTTCCGCGCGCGCTTCCTATCGGACCCGGAGGACGTGTTCGAGGGCAAGGTCATCGTCTTCGAGGGGCCGGAGGACTACCACGACCGCATCGAGGACCCGGAGCTCGGCGTCGACGACCACACCGTGCTGGTGATCCGCAACTGCGGCCCGGTGGGCTATCCCGGCAGCGCCGAGGTGGTGAACATGCAGCCGCCCGGCGCCATGATCAAAGCCGGGCTCGACAGCCTGCCCACCATGGGCGATGGCCGGCAGAGCGGCACCTCTGCCTCGCCCTCCATCCTCAACGTTTCGCCGGAGGCGGCGGTGGGCGGCGGGCTCGCGCTGCTGAAGTCGGGCGACCCGATCCGCATCAACCTCAAGACCCGCAAGGTGGACGTGCTGATTCCCGAAGAGGAGCTCGCCGCCCGCCGCGCCGCCTGGACGCCGCCCAAGTTGCTGCACAAGACGCCATGGGAGGAGATCTACCGTTCCATGGTCGGCCAGCTCGGCACGGGCGGCTGCCTGGAGCCGGCGACGCTCTACCTCAACATCCTCGAGACGCGCGGCGAGAGCCGCCACAACCACTGACGGGAGGCGAGGGCATGGCAGGACGGCTGGCGGGCAAGGCGTGCTTCGTGACCGCGGCGGGGCAGGGAATCGGCCGTGCCGCCGCCCTCGCCTATGCCGCCGAGGGTGCGCGGGTGGTGGCGACGGATCGGGACGCCGCCAGGCTCGCCGGGCTGGAGGCGCAGGGCATCACCACCCAGGCGCTGGACGTGCTGGACGATGCCGCGGTGAAGGCCGCCATCACCGCGCATGGCCCGCTCGACGTGCTGTTCAACTGCGCCGGCTTCGTGCACCAGAACGACGCGCTGACCTGCACGGACGAGGAATGGGACTTCGCCTTCGCGCTCAACGTGCGGGCCATGTGGCGCACCATCCGCGCCGCTCTGCCGGGCATGCTGGCGCAGGGCGGCGGGGCGATCGTCAACATGTCCTCCGCTGCATCCAGCGTGAAGGGGGTGGCCAACCGCTTCGTCTATGGCACCAGCAAGGCCGCCGTGGTCGGCATGACCAAGAGCGTCGCCGCCGACTATGTGGCCAAGGGCATCCGCTGCAACTGCATCTGCCCGGGCACGGTGGACACGCCCTCCCTCGGTGAGCGGATCGCCGCCAACGCGACGGCCGCCGGCGGGCTGGAGGCGGCGCGCGCCGGCTTCGTGGCGCGGCAGGCGATGGGGCGGCTCGCCACGGCGGAGGAGATCGCCGCGCTGGTGGTCTATCTCTCGGCGCCGGAATCGGCTTTCGTCACCGCACAGGCCATCGTCATCGACGGCGGCTGGACCAACTGACAAGGAAACGCTGAACCATGAAGCTTCTGCGCTTTGGCGCGCCGGGCCAGGAGAAGCCGGGCCTGCTGGATGCCGACGGCACCATCCGCGACCTCTCCGGCGTGCTGCCCGACCTGGCCGGCGAGGCGCTCTCCCCCGAGGGCCTCGCGAAGCTCGCGGCGCTGGACACGTCCAAGCTGCCGGCCGTGAGCGGCTCGCCGCGGCTCGGTTCGCCAGTGGCGCGGATGACAAACTTCGTCTGCATCGGCCTGAACTACGCGGACCACGCCGCCGAGACCGGCGCCGCCATCCCGAAGGAGCCGATCATCTTCCTGAAGTCGCTCGGCGCCCTCAGCGGGCCGAACGACGACGTGGAGATTCCCGCCGGCAGCACCAAGACCGACTGGGAAGTGGAACTCGCCATCATCATCGGCCGCCGCGCCAAGCGCGTCTCCGAGGCCGAGGCGATGGACCACGTGGCCGGCTACGCCGTCTGCAACGACGTCTCCGAGCGCGAATACCAGATCGAGCGCGGCGGCACCTGGGACAAGGGCAAGGGCTGCGACACCTTCGGGCCCCTTGGCCCCTGGCTGGTTACCAAGGACGAAGTGCCCGACCCGCAGAACCTCGCCATGTTCTGCGAGGTGGACGGCGAGCGCTACCAGGACGGCTCGACCCGCACGATGATCTTCGGCGTGACGAAGCTGGTCTCCTACGTCTCGCAGTTCATCACCCTGCACCCGGGCGACGTGATCTCCACCGGCACCCCGCCGGGCGTTGGCATGGGGCAGAAGCCGCCGAAGTTCCTGAAGGCGGGGCAGACCATCCGGCTCGGGATCGAGGGGCTGGGCGAGCAGACGCAGCGGACCGTCGAAGGATAAAGGAAAGAAAGGCCGGGGGAAGGAATTCCCCCGGGCCCCCGTCTTCTTTCTGTCAGTTGGCGTTGCGCGGGGCAATGCCGCCGGAGCGCAGGACGAAATCCGCGATCTCCGCCACGCCCTGGTTGGCCTTCAGGTTGGTGAAGATGAAGGGGCGCTGGCCCCGCATCTTCCTCGCGTCCCGATCCATCACGCCGAGATCGGCGCCCACCAGAGGCGCGAGGTCGGTCTTGTTGATCACCAGCAAATCGGAACGCGTGATGCCGGGGCCGCCCTTGCGCGGGATCTTGTCGCCGGCCGAGACGTCGATCACGTAGATCGTCAGGTCCGCCAGCTCCGGGCTGAAGGTGGCGGCCAGGTTGTCGCCGCCACTCTCGATGAACAGCACCTCCAGTCCCGGGAAGCGGGTGTTCATCTCCGCTACCGCGGCGAGGTTGATCGAAGCATCCTCGCGGATCGCGGTGTGCGGGCAGCCGCCGGTCTCGACGCCGATGATCCGATCCGGCGCCAGCGCATCATTGCGGGTGAGGAACTCGGCGTCCTCGCGCGTGTAGATGTCGTTGGTGATGACGGCGATGTTGAGCCGGTCGCGAAGGTGCTTGCACAGGCGCTCGGTCAGCGCCGTCTTGCCCGAGCCCACCGGGCCCCCGATGCCGACGCGGAAGGGGCCGTTGGCCGAAGGATTCATGAGCGGAAGAGCCTCGTGTATTGCGTCTCGTGGCGCATGGAGAAGAGGTCGAGAACCGGCGTGGCGGTGCCGATTGTGTCCAGCTCGGCGGCGAGCCCGGCCTCGGTGGCGGCTTCCAGCCTAGGCAGGAGTGTGGCGGTGGCGATCTGCCCGTCCGTCTGGCCGAGCGGCACCAGCCGCACCCCCGCCGAGACGAGGTTGGCCGCGAAGGCCGAGAGGAAGCCGAACAGCGCCGGGCGCAGCGGAATGCCATGCCACGCCGCCGCCGCGCCGAAAGCCACGGGATGCGCGACACCTCCGGCATGGCGCTCAGTGAAGGCGGCCAGCCGTGCATCGGGCCAGGCGGCGTTGGTGACCTTCAGGAAGGCGCTGCCCTGGGCCATGGTCTCCAGTGCGGTTTCCGCCGTGCCACGCCAGGCGGCGGCAAGGTCGGTTACCTCGTCCAGTCCGGCCGCGTCCTCCGCCTGGGCGGCACGGAAGGCTGCGGCGAGGAGCGCGGCGTCGATCCGCCCGGCCCCGGCCTCCAGCACCGCCTCGACATAGGCAACGAGTGTCGCCCGGTCGTGCACCGCGCCGTCCTCCACCGCCATTTCCAGCCCGTGGCTGTAGGTATAGGCGCCCACCGGGTAGGCCGGGGAAAGCCAGGTCAGCAGCCGCTGGAGCGTGGCCCCAGGCGGGGTGTCAGTGGTGATGGTGGCCGTGGTCATGGGCGCCGTCCCCGTGATCATGGGCGTGCTCGTGGCCGTGGTGGTGGCCCTCATGGCGGTTGTGCTCGCCATAGGCGCCGCCCTCCGGGTTGAAGGGCGCCTCCACCTTGGCCAGGGTGGCGCCCAGCCCCTCCAGCATCCGCACGATGACGTGGTCGTCGCGGATCAGGATGCGTCCGGCGTCGAGCTCGGCGGGCAGATGCCGGTTGCCGAGATGCCAGGCGAGCCGCATCAGGTGTTGCGGATTATGCCCACGCACCTCGACGAGCGGCTCCGGCGCCGCCTGCACCAGGATCACGCCGCCGCCTTCCAGCAGAAGCCCGTCGCCGTCGCGCAGCACGCGCGCCTCGGGCAGGTCCAGCAGGAAGGCGAGGCCCTGCCGGCCCGTGTAGCGCTTGCGGCGGCGGTGGCGGTCGTCGAAGTCCACCACCACCACGTCGCGCGCCGTGCGCGCCTGCCATTCCCCGACGGCGAGCACCTGGGTGGCGCGGGGGAGGCTTTCGTCACTCATGGCTCGCTCTCCGGCGGCGTTCAGAACAGGAAGTAGCGCTGCGCCATCGGCAGCACCGCCGCCGGCTCGCAGATCAGTAGCTCGCCATCGGCGCGGACCTCGTAGGTCTCCGGGTCCACCTCGATCCTCGGCAGCGCATCGTTCAGCACCATGTCGCGCTTGCCGATCCTGCGCGTGTTGCTCACCGGCAGGAGTTGGCGCGCGAGGCCGAGCCGCCCGGCGAGGTCGCCGGTCTCCAGCGAGGCGGCCGAGACGAAGGTCACGGAACTGGCCTGCATCGCCCGGCCGAAGCCGGCGAACATCGGGCGGTAGTGCACCGGCTGCGGCGTGGGAATGGAGGCGTTGGGGTCGCCCATGGGCGCCATCGCGATGCTGCCGCATTTCAGCACGTAGTCCGGCTTCACGCCGAAGAGGGCAGGCGTCCACAGCACCAGGTCGGCCAGCTTGCCGACCTCCACGCTGCCGACATGCGCGCTGATGCCCTGCGCGATGGCGGGGTTGATCGTGTACTTGGCGATGTAGCGGCGGATGCGCAGGTTGTCGTTCTCGCCCTGCTCACCGGGCAGGCGGCCGCGCTGCACCTTCATCTTGTGGGCGCACTGCCAGGTGCGGATGATCACCTCGCCGACGCGGCCCATCGCCTGGCTGTCGGAGGACATCATGGAGATGGCGCCAAGGTCGTGCAGGATGTCCTCGGCGGCGATGGTCTCCTTGCGGATGCGGGATTCCGCGAAGGCCACGTCCTCGGCGATGCGTGGGTCGAGGTGGTGGCAGACCATCAGCATGTCGAGATGCTCGTCCACGGTGTTCACCGTGTAAGGCATGGTCGGGTTGGTCGAGCTGGGCAGGAAGTTGGCCTCGCCGACGACGCGCAGGATATCCGGCGCATGCCCGCCGCCGGCACCCTCGGTGTGGAAGGCCTGGATCGCGCGGCCCTTGATGGCCCGGATCGTGTCCTCGACGAAGCCGCTCTCGTTCAGCGTGTCCGTGTGGATGGCGACCTGGATGTCATAATCGTCAGCGACGCTGAGGCAGGTGTCGATGGCCTTGGGCGTGGTGCCCCAGTCCTCGTGCAGCTTGAGCCCGCAGGCGCCGCCGCGGATCTGCTCCTCCAGCCCGGCCGGAAGGGCCGCGTTGCCCTTGCCGAGGAAGCCGAGGTTCATCGGGAAGCTTTCCGCCGCCTGCAGCATCCGCGCCATGTGCCAGGGGCCGGGGGTGGCGGTGGTCGCCAGCGTGCCATGCGCCGGGCCGGTGCCGCCGCCGAACATGGTGGTGATGCCGGAGGCCAGCGCCTCCTCGATCTGCTGCGGGCAGATGAAATGGATATGCGGGTCGATGCCGCCCGCGGTGAGGATGCGCCCCTCGCCGGCGATGATTTCCGTGCCCGGCCCGATGACGATGTCCACGCCCGGTTGGGTGTCCGGGTTGCCGGCCTTGCCGATGGCCGCGATGCGCCCGTCCCTGAGGCCGACATCGGCCTTGAGGATGCCGGCGTGGTCGATGATGAGGGCGTTGGTGATGACGGTGTCCATCGCCCCCTCGGCGCGGGTGCGCTGGGACTGGCCCATGCCGTCGCGGATCACCTTGCCGCCGCCGAACTTCACCTCCTCGCCATAGGTGGTGAGGTCGCGCTCCACCTCGGCGAAAAGCTCGGTGTCGGCAAGGCGGATGCGGTCGCCCGTGGTGGGGCCGTACATGCCGGCATAGGCGGTGCGGGAGATGCGCGCCGGCATGTCAGAGGCTTCCTTCCGTCTCGCCACGGAAGCCGTGCACGATGCGCGCGCCGGCGAAGGGAACCAGCTTCACCTTGCGGCTCTGCCCGGGCTCGAAGCGCACGGCGGTGCCGGCGGGAATGTCGAGCCGCTTGCCGCGCGCCGCGCCGCGGTCGAAGGCGAGCGCGGGGTTGGTCTCCTGGAAGTGGTAGTGGCTGCCGACCTGGATCGGCCGGTCGCCGGTATTGGCCACCTCGACCTCGGTGACGTCGCGGCCCGCGTTCAGCACGATCTCGCCGGCGGCGGGGATGATCTCACCCGGAATCATGGCGCGCTCCTCAGCGGATCGGGTTGTGGACGGTGACGAGCTTGGTGCCGTCGGGGAAGGTCGCCTCCACCTGGATCTCGTGGATCATCTCGGGGATGCCCTCCATCACCTGCTCGCGCGTCAGCACGGTGGCGCCGTCGCGCATCAGCTCAGCGACGCTGCGGCCGTCCCGCGCGCCTTCCACCACATGGTCCGTGATCAGCGCGATCGCTTCAGGATGGTTCAGCTTCACGCCACGCGCCAGGCGCCTGCGCGCCACCTCGGCGGCCATGGCGATCAGCAGCTTGTCCTTCTCGCGGGGGGTCAGGTGCATCGGGCCATCCTGCGGAGCGTGTTGCGGGTCATTCTGCGGCCGGGGCGCTCAGCTCGTCCACAGCCGCGGCAGGCGGGGCGGCAGGCCGAGGGCGGCGGCGCGAAGGGCGGGGATGGCGGCGGCGAGTGCCTCGCGCACCGCGCGCGCCTCGCCCAGAAAGCGGGCGACCAGCAGGCCTGGGCGGGCGAGGGTGGCGGCATGGCCGGCCTCCCGCAGCACATCCCGGCCTGCCGCCGCTTCCGCGTCGCTGCCGGCCAGAAGAAGAATCGCCGCAGCCTCGGCGCCGCCGAAGCCGAAGGCGGTCTCCAGGCTGGCGACGGGCTCGGAGAAGAGGCGGGTGGCATCGGCCCAGTGCAGCCGGCCGCCGCGCCACAGCCGCCAGGAGTCGAAGAGCGCGCCACCCCGCAGCCGTTCGCCGCGTGCGACGCGGCCGAAGACCAGCATCTCGGCCGCCAGCAGGCGCGCGGTGGGGGCGAGACGCACCTGCATCCGCCGCTCCAGCCGCGCGCCATCGAACAGGATCGTCTCCTGCGGCAGCCATTCCAGCGTGGCGCCCTCGGCCAAGGTCAGCGAAGTGGCGAGGCGGGTGGCTGCGTCGAGGCTGCGGTAGACCTTTTCCGCCGCCGGCGTGGTCAGGCTGGCGGCGGCGCCTTCCCCGAGCGAGACGACGGTGTCCAGGGAGTCGCCGCCCGCCAGGCCGCCCCCCACATTCACCAGCGCCGCGACCGGAAGGTCGTCCGGCTCGGGCGTCGGGAACAGCACGCGCAGCGGCGCGGCATGGAACAGGTGCCGCAGGCTCGTGCCGCGCGGGCCGTGCGCGAAGGCGAGTTCCGCCCGGCCGTGGGCGCGCTGGTGGCGGGGAAGGGGGGAAGCGGACATGGGCGGCGCTGTCATGCAAGGGGCGGGCCAGAGCCGAAGGCAGGCACCGCCATGGAGGGATCACCCTTTCCCCACGCCGCACCATCAGGCCGTGGCATCAGCCGCCACCCAGCACGCGCACCGCCAGGGCCGCCGCCGAGGCACGGTTCTCCACCCCCAGCTTGCTGAAAATTCCCTCCAGGTGCTTGTTCACGGTGCGCGGGCTCATCACCAGGATCTCGGCGATGTCGCGGTTCGACTTGCCGCGGCCAAGCCAGAGCAGCACCTCCGCCTCGCGGGCTGTCAGCCCGAGCCGTTCGCGCAGCACCGCCTCCTCGCGCCCCGGATCGGCGGCGCTGATGCGCAGCAACAGCTCATCCGCCTCGATCTGCCCGACATGCTGGAACTCCACGCGCCGCCCATCCGCCAGGGCGACCGGCGCGAGGCGCGGCGCCTCGCCCGCCGCCAGAGGCGCCCAGTTCGGGATGCGCAGCCCGGTCAGTCCCGCCTCCTCGTCCTCAGGGCCGGACGGGTTGGCGTCGCGCAGCAGCGCAGCGGCCTGCGGTGTCGCCCAGAGCACCGCGCCCTCGCGGTCCACCGCCAGCAGGTAGCGCCCGGCCACATCCAGCGCCGCATGGGCGCTGCGCGTCAGCCGGGCATTGGCGAGATGCGCGCTGATGCGCGCCACCACCTCGTCCGGCACCACGGGCTTGATGACGTAGTCCACGCCGCCGGCATCGAAGCCGCGCACCACGTCCTCGCTCTCCGTCAGCCCGGTCATGAAGATCACGGGCACCGAGATCAGCGCCGCGTCGCGCTTCATGCGACGGCACGCCTCGAAGCCGTCCATGCCGGGCATCACCGCATCCATCAGCACGATGTCCGGCGTGATGCGCTCGATCACCGTCATGGCGGCGGCGGCCGACTGCGCCACCAGCACCATGTAGCCGGCGCCTTCAAGCGTATCGTTCAGCAGGCCGAGGGTGCCGGGGGCGTCGTCCACCACCAGCACGATGTCGCGGCGCTCCATGGTCCTAGGTCGCTCCGCCAAGGGTGTCGGGCTCCTCCGGCAGGGCGGCGAGGAAGGCATCCAACCGGTAGTCGGCGATGTAGCCGCGCAACTCGGCGATGGCGGGCCGCGCCTCGGGCGTCTCGGCCTCCAGCGCGTCCAGCCGCTCGCGGATGCCGCCGACATAGCCGATGGCGGCAAGCTGGCGCAGGTTGGCCGCCTGTTCCAAGGTCAGATGTGCGGCGGCAGCCAGGGGGGGAGGCGGCGCCGGGTCGGCGAAGGTCCAGGTTACGCCGAGCAATTGTCCGATCTTCTCCAGCAGCGTGGCGAGCGAGAGCGGCTTCGGCAGCACGTCGTCATGGTGCTGGCCTTCTCCGGGCGGGCCGAGTTCCAGCGCATTGGCCGAGACCATGATGATCGGCGCCGTTTGCCCATCTTCGCGCAGCCGGCGCACCAGGTCCCACCCGGTCATGCCGGGCATGGCGATGTCGAGCAGGAAAATGTCGGGCGCCATCTCGGCCGCCGCGTCCAGGCACTCGGCGCCGTCCATGGCCTGCCGCACCGTGAAGCCCAGCGGCTCCAGCAGGTCGGCCACCAGGGCGCGATGCGTGGCGTCGTCATCGGCCACCAGCACGCGGAGCGGGCGCGTCGCCTCCGCACGGCCGGTGATGCGCCGCTCCACCTCGGCGGGGCCGCCGGTCCTGCCGGAGAGCAGCAGGCGCACGCGGAAGCGGCTGCCCTCGCCGAGCCGGCTGCTGACCGAAATCTCCCCGCCCATCACCTCCACCAGCGTCTTGCAGATGGTAAGGCCCAGGCCGACGCCGGGCGTCGAGGGCGCATGCGAGTTGGCGCCGCGCTGGAAGGGTTCGAAGATGCGGCCGAGGTCCGCCTCGGCGATGCCGATGCCGGTGTCGATGATCTCGAACTCCGCCACTTCCGAGCGGAAGCGCAGCCGCAGCGTCACGCCGCCCTGGCGGGTGAACTTGATGGCGTTGGACAGCAGGTTGATGAGGATCTGCCGCAGCCGCCGCTCGTCGGTATAGGCCAGCTCGGGCATCCGCACCGGCGCGTCGAAGGCGAAGGCGATGCTCTTCGCCTCCGCCTGCAGGCGCAGCATCTGCACGATCTGATCGAGGAACTCCGGCAGGCGAATGGCGTCGCGGTAAAGCTCGATCCGCCCGGCCTCGATCTTGGAGATGTCGAGCAGCCCCTCGATCAGCGCCGCCAGATGCTCGCCGGAGCGGCGGATGGTGCGCAGCCCGTCCCGCCGGCGCTCCGGGATGGCCGGGTCGCGCTCCAGGAGCTGCGCATAGCCGAGGATGGCGTTCAGCGGCGAGCGCAACTCGTGGCTGATGCCGATGACGTAGCGGCTCTTGGCCTGGTTGGCGGCCTCGGCGGCCTCCTTGGCCTTCTGGAGCGCGGCGTCGGTGCGCTGGTGGGCACGGATCTCGCTCAGCAGGAGGCTGGTCTGCCGGCGGGTCTCCTCCTGCGCCACCTTGCGGCTGCCATGCGCCAGGACCAGCGCCCAGGCGACGATGCCGCCGATCACCGCCAGCACGAAGAAGGCCTTCCAGAAGGCGGCGTCGAGGTCGGCGCTTGCCGGGGCCTGGGCGAGGATGCCGAGGAAGACCAGGCTGATGGTGGCGACGAAGAGCAGGAAGACCACCATGAAGGAGCCGACCGGCGTGCCCAGCGCGCGCAGCACGGGCGCGGGCAGGGCGCTCCGCAGCGGCGTCATGATCTGCGCGGAAAGGCGCGCATGCGGCTTGCAGCCGTCGCCGCAACGGGCATCCAGCGAGCAGCAGAGCGAGCAGATCGGGCCGGTATAGACGGGGCAATAGGCCATGTCGCGCGGCTCGAAGCGGTGCTCGCAGATGACGCATTGCAGGTTGGAACTGCCCGCCCAGGCGGCTCGCGGCTTGCGGGCGAGGTAGTAGCGGCCATCCGTCAGCCAGGCGATGGCCGGCGCGGCGGCGAAGGCTACCCCGAAGGCGATGAAGGTGGACATCGCCTGCGCCAGCGGGCCGAGGAAGCCGTAATAGGCCAGGAAGGAGGCGGCGACGGAGAGCGCCATGCTGCCGACGCCCACGGGGTTGACGTCGTAGAGATGCGCCCGCTTGAACTCGATGCCCGGCGGGCTCAGGCCGAGCGGCTTGTTGACGGCGAGGTCGGCCACCAAGGCGCCCATCCAGGCGGCGGCGACGTTGGAATAGACGAACAGCACCTGCTCGATCGTGTTGTAGACGCCGAGCTCCATCAGCAGCAGGGCCACGGCGATGTTGAACACCAGCCAGACCACCCGGCCGGGATGGCTGTGCGTCAGCCGCGAGAAGAAGTTCGACCAGGCGAGCGAGCCGGCATAGGCGTTGGTGACGTTGATCTTGATCTGCGACAGCGCGACGAACACCGCCGTCACGACCAGCGCGAGGGCGGGCGAGGCAAGCAGGGTGCCGAAGGCGAGGCGGTACATCTCCGCCGGCTGCACCGCCTTGGCGGCGGAAAGCCCGGCGCGCAGCGCGGCATAGGCCAGGAAGGAGCCGGCCAGCAGCTTCAGCACGTCGAAGGCGATCCAGCCCGGGCCACCGGCCAGCAGCGCGCCCCACCAGACCCAGCGCCGCTGCGTCGCGCGCGGCGGGAGGAAGCGGATGTAGTCCACCTGCTCGCCGGTCTGGGTGATGAGGGCGAAGAGGATGGAGGCGGCGGCGCCGAAGGCCAGCAGGTCGAAACCCTCTGTGCCGTGGGTGCCGCCATACTCGGTCCATCCGGCCAGCCAGTCCGGGTGCGCCACCATGAGGGCGAGCAGGGGCAGCACGTTCAGCACCAGCCAGACAGGCTGCGTCCAGGTCTGCACACGGCTGATGAAGGTGATGCCATGCGTCACCAGCGGCACCACCACCGCGGCGCAGAGGATGTAGCCGAGCCAGAGCGGCACGCCGAGGAAGCTGTCCAGCATGGCGGCGAGGATCACCGCCTCAATGCCGAAGAAGATGAAGGTGAAGCTGGCATAGATCAGCGAGGTGATGGTCGAGCCGATATAGCCGAAGCCGGCGCCGCGGGTGAGCAGGTCGATATCCACCCCCGCTTGCGCCGCATGCAGGCAGATCGGCAGGCTGGCGGCGAAGATCAGCAGGCTGACGAAGAGGATGGCGGCCACGCTGTTGGTGAAGCCATGCGCCACCGTCAGCGTGCCGCCGATCGCCTCCAGCGCCAGAAAGGAGATCGAGCCCAGCGCCGTGTTGGCGACCCGGAAGGCGGACCACTTGCGGGCGCTCTCGGCGGTGAAGCGGAGGGCGTAGTCCTCCATCGTCTCGTCGGCGACCCAGCGGTTGTAGTCGCGCCGGATGCGCAGGATGCGCTGGCGTGTCGCCATGCGGGGCGTGGTCCTCGGCTCTGCCGACCGGAAGGGGAGGGCGAGAGTGGGGCCGCGCCGGCGGCAGCGTCAAGGAGGCCGTGGCTACGTCATTTGACGTATTCGCCCGCCGATGGACCGCGCCGAGACTGGCTTCCATGCAAGGCGGCCCTTGCCGCGCCAGGAGACGAGCCATGACCCTCGGGACCCCATTCTCGCGTCGCGCCCTGATGGCCGGCGCCGCCGGCGCGCTGGCCCTGCCGGCCCTGCGCCCCGCCTTCGCGCAAGCTGCGCCGATCAAGGTCGGCGTGCTGCACTCCCTTTCCGGCACCATGGCGATCAGCGAGACGGCGCTGCGTGACACCGTCCTGATGATGGTGGACTGGATCAACGGCAAGGGCGGACTGCTCGGCCGCAAGGTCGAGGCGGTCGTGGTGGACCCCGCCTCCAACTGGCCGCTCTTCGCCGAGAAGGCGCGCGAGCTGCTGCAGGTCCACAAGGTGGACGTCACCTTCGGCTGCTGGACCTCGGTGTCCCGCAAGTCGGTGCTGCCCGTCTTCGAGGAGCTGAACGGCCTGCTCTTCTACCCCGTGCAGTACGAGGGCGAGGAGCAGTCCCGCAACGTGTTCTACACCGGCGCGGCGCCCAACCAGCAGGCGATCCCGGCCGTGGACTACCTGATGAGCGCCGATGGCGGCGAGGCGAAGCGCATCGCCCTGCTCGGCACCGACTACGTCTATCCCCGCACCACCAACCGCATCCTGCGCGCCTATCTGAACAGCAAGGGCGTGAGCGACGCCGACATCATGGAGGAGTACACGCCCTTCGGCCATTCCGACTGGCAGGGCATCGTCTCCCGCGTGAAGCGCTTCGCCGGCGAGGGCAAGCGGGCGGCGATCGTCTCCACCATCAATGGCGACGCCAACGTGCCCTTCTACCGTGAGCTGGGCAACCAGGGCATCAAGGCCGAGGACATTCCCTGCGTCGCTTTCTCGGTGGGCGAGGAGGAACTCGCGGGAATCGACACCAAGCCGCTGGTCGGCCACCTGGCGGCCTGGAACTACTTCATGTCCGTGGACACGCCGGCGAATGCCGAGTTCAAGAAGATGTGGCGCGCCTACATCAAGAACGACAAGCGCGTGACCAACGACCCGATGGAGGCCACCTACACCGGCTTCCGCATGTGGGCGCAGGCCGTTGCCCAGTCCGGCACCACCGCGGTGGATAAGGTGCGCGAGGCGATGTACGGCCAGAAGGTGGAGGCGCCCTGCGGCTACACCGAGCAGATGTGGCAGAACCACCACCTCTCCAAGCCGGTGATGATCGGCGAGATCCAGGAGGATGGGCAGTTCAACGTCGTCTGGAAGACGCCGGACGCCATCAAGGCCGAGAACTGGTCCCCCTACATCCCTGAGAACGCCAACCGCAAGAAGTAAGGAGGGAGGCCGCGGCGCGCCCTGCAGGGAGAGCGCCGTGGCCGAACACCCATGCGACGCATCCTGCTCCTGCTGATCCTGCTGCTGCTTTCCGCCACGTCGCCGGCATCGGCGCAGGATGCCTTCACCAATGCGCTGGCCGGGCTTTCCGGCGGCTACGGCGCACAGGCCGAGGCGGTGGAACGCCTCGGCGCGCTGGGCGACCCGCGCGCCCTGCCGATCCTGCAGGCGCTGGCCGAGGGGCGCCTCCAGAAGCGCGCCGACGGCGCCCTGCTGGTCGAGCAGGGCGGCGCGGTGCGCGAGGCCCTCTCCGGCGCCGCCGCCACGCCGGGCGAGACCATCCGCATCAACAACCGTGTGCGTGCCGCGCTGCGCGGCGCCTTGGGCCGGCTGCAATTGGCCGCGCCCGAGGCGGCGCAGCGGCGCGTCGCCGCCGAGGCGCTGTTCCGCAGCCGCGATGCCGCCAACATTCAGCCGCTTGAGCAGGCGCTGGCCCGCGAGACCGTGCCTGATCTGCGCGACCGGCTGGCGCTGGCGCTGGCCGCCACCCGCCTCGGCGCGCCGGACACAACGGCGAAGCAGCAGGGAATCGAACTGCTGGCCGAGAGCGGCTCGGCCGAGGCCCGCGCCGCGCTGCTCGAAGCCCGCGCCGCCAATCCCGACCTGGCCGGCGCGATCGAAAAGGCCGTGGCCGCCATCGACCGCAAGCTGGAACTGCGCCGTGCCGCCGAGACAGTGTTCCAGGGCCTCTCGCTCGGCTCCATCCTGCTGCTCGCCGCGCTCGGTCTTGCCGTCACCTTCGGCGTCATGGGCGTGATCAACATGGCGCATGGCGAGATGGTGATGCTCGGCGCCTATACCACGGTGGTGGTGCAGGAGGCGGTGCGCGGCATTCCCTGGCTGCAACCCTGGTCGTTGCCGCTCGCCGTCCCCGCCGCCTTCCTCGTCACGGCGGCGGTGGGCGTGGCGCTGGAGCGCGGGCTGATCCGCCATCTCTACGGCCGGCCGCTGGAGACGCTGCTGATGACCTTCGGCGTCGGCATGATCCTGCAGCAGGCGGTGCGGCTGATCTTCGGCGCGCAGAACCAGGAGGTGGTCAGCCCGGCCTGGATGCAGGGCACGCTCGCCTTGCCCGGCGGCGTGCTGGTGACGCAGAACCGGCTCTGGATCATCCTCTTCGGCCTGCTGGTGCTGGCGCTGGCGGTGGCCGCCATCCGCTTCACCCGCTTCGGGCTGGAAATGCGGGCGGTGGTGCAGAACCGGCGCATCGCCTCCACCATGGGCATCCGCACCGGGCGGGTGGACGCCATGACCTTCGCCTTCGGCTCCGGCATCGCCGGCATGGCGGGGGTGGCGCTGAGCCAGATCGACAACGTTTCGCCCAACCTCGGCACCGGCTACATCATCGACAGCTTCATGGTCGTTGTGTTCGGCGGCGTCGGCTCGCTGGCGGGCACCATGATCGGCGCCTTCACCCTTGGCCTTGTCAACAAGCTGCTGGAGCCCTGGGCGGGCGCCGTGCTGGCGAAGATCGCCGTGCTGGTCGGCATCATGCTGTTCATCCAGCGCCGGCCGAAGGGGCTGTTCGCGCTGAAGGGAAGGGCCGCCGAGCCATGAGCGCCACCATCACCGGGGCGCCTTGGCTGCGCCCCAGCCGCGCGCTGATCCTGCGCGGCCTGCTGCTCGCCGGGCTGGCATCGCTGGCCCTGCTGCCGGTGCTGAACCGCCTGCCGGCCGATTCCGCACTCCATGTCTCAGATTTCGTGGTCGCCGTGTCCGGCAAGTGGGTCTGCTACGCCGTGCTGGCGCTCGCGATCGATTTGGCCTGGGGTTATGCCGGCATCCTCTCGCTCGGCCATGGCGCCTTTTTCGCGCTCGGCGGCTATGTCATGGGCATGCACCTGATGCGGCTGATCGGGCCACGCGGCGTCTATGGCAACCCGATCCTGCCGGACTTCATGGTCTTCCTGGGATGGAAGGAACTGCCCTGGTACTGGTGGGGGTTTTCGAGCTTTCCCTTTGTCCTGCTCATGGCCCTTGTCGTGCCGGGACTGCTGGCGGGGGTGGTGGGCTACCTGGCCTTCCGCAGCCGCATCACCGGCGTCTATTTCAGCATCATCACCCAGGCCATGACCTATGCGCTGATGCTGGCCTTCTTCCGCAACGACATGGGCTTCGGCGGCAACAACGGCTTCACTGACTTCAAGGAGCTGCTCGGCCTGCCGCTGAACACCGCGGAGGCGCGCGCCGCGCTGTTCTACGCCGCGCTGGCGGTGCTGGCCGGCGCGCTCTGGCTCTGCCGCCACATCACGCGCTCCAAGCTCGGCCGCGTGCTGGTGGCGGTGCGCGACGCCGAGAGCCGCGTGCGCTTCCTGGGCTACGACACCACGCAGGTGAAGCTCGCCGTCTTCGTGCTTTCCGCCATGCTGGCGGGGCTCGCGGGGGCGCTCTACGTGCCGTTGATCGGCATCATCAACCCCGGCGAGTTCAGCCCGGGCAACTCCATCGAGGCGGTGATCTGGGTGGCGGTCGGCGGGCGAGGCACGCTGGTGGGTGCGGTGCTCGGCGCCTTCACCGTGAACGCGGTGAAGACCTGGCTGACCTCCTTCGCGCCGGACCTCTGGCTTTTCGTGCTGGGCGGGCTGTTCATCGCCGTCACGCTGTTCCTGCCGCGCGGGCTGGTCGGGCTGCTGCGCAAGGGGGAGGGGCGATGACGCCGGGCAGCCTCTACCTCGACGGCGTCTCTGTCGTGTTCGACGGCTTCCGGGCGCTGAACAGCCTTTCGCTGATCATCGAGCCCGGCGAGTTGCGCGCCATCATCGGCCCCAACGGCGCCGGCAAGACGACGATGATGGACATCATCACCGGCAAGACGCGCCCAAGCGAAGGCACCGTCAGCTTTGGCGACCACGACTTGACCAGGCTGGACGAGGCCACCATCGCCAATCTCGGCATCGGCCGGAAGTTCCAGAAGCCCACCGTCTTCGACGCGCTGACGGTCTTCGAGAACCTGGAGCTGGCCCTGAAGGCGCCGCGCGACCCCTGGTCCTGCCTGCGATGGGCGCTGAGCCAGGAGGCGCGTCGCCGCATCGAGGCCGTGCTGGCCGAGATCGGCCTCCCCGAGCGGGCGCAGGACCGCGCCGCCATCCTCTCGCATGGTCAGCGGCAATGGCTGGAGATCGGCATGCTGCTGATGCAGGACCCGCAGCTCTTGCTGGTGGACGAGCCGGTGGCCGGCATGACCGACCAGGAGACCGAGCACACCGCCGCCCTGCTGCGCCGCATCGCCGGGAACCGCTCGGTGGTGGTGGTGGAGCACGACCTCGAATTCGTCCGCGCCCTCGGCCAGAAGGTGACGGTGCTCTGCGAGGGCAGCGTGCTGTCGGAGGGGTCCATCGACCATGTGCAGAACGATCCGCGCGTGATCGAAGTCTATCTGGGGCGCTGAGCCATGCTGCGTGTCGAGGGGATCGACCTGTTCTATGGCGCCAGCCGGGCGCTGCGCGGCGTCTCGCTGGCGGCGGACCCGGGGCGCGTCACCTGCGTGCTGGGGCGCAACGGCGTCGGAAAGTCGTCGCTGATGCGGGCCATCGTCGGGCTGGAGCGCATCCGCGGCGGCAGGATCCTGTGGGAGGGAAAGGACGTCGCCGGCCTTTCCCCCGCCGACCGCGCCCGGGCCGGCATCGGCTACGTGCCGCAGGGGCGGGAGATCTTTCCCTTCCTGACCGTGCGCGAGAACCTGGAAACGGCGCTGGCCGCCGCCCCGCGCGGCTCCAAGGTGCCGGAGGATGTGTTCGAGCTCTTCCCCATCCTGAAGCAGTTTCTGCGGCGCCGCGGCGGCGACCTCTCGGGCGGGCAGCAGCAGCAGCTCGCCATTGCCCGTGCGCTGGCCGCGCGGCCGCGCCTGCTGATCCTCGACGAGCCGACCGAGGGCATCCAGCCCAACGTCATCAAGGACATTGCCCGGGTCATCGCGCTGCTGGCGCGCAGCCGTGGCATGGCGGTGGTCCTGGTGGAGCAGTACTATGAATTCGCCCGTGAGTTGGGCGACCAGCTCGCCATCATGGTGCGCGGCGAGGTGGCGCTGGCGGGGCCGTCCGGTTCGCTGGACGAGGACGCCGTGCGAAGCCTGCTGACCGTGTGAGCCGCACCCCCTCCGCATGACGCCAGGCTAAGAACCCGCAGATTTCATGGCACGGCCTCCTTCCTGTGGCGCCGATCTGCGTTACAGCCTTCCGGGCCAGGGTCTTCACAGGGGGGAGTGACGCCAGATGCTGCAGCGCCGGAGCGAAGCCGGAACCATGGAGCCGGTGGACGACGCCGCTCCGCCCGGCCGGCTTCCCACGGCCCAGCTCCGCATCGTCATGGGCGGCGCGCTGCTGACGATGGCCCTGGCCGCGCTCGACCAGAACATCGTCAACACCGCCCTGCCGCGCATGGTGGGAGACCTCGGGGGGATGGCGCACATCTCCTGGGTGGTGACGGCCTTCATGCTCACCTCCACCGTCACCTCGCCGCTCTATGGCAAGCTGTCGGACCTGTTCGGGCGACGGCGGCTGTTCTTTGTCGCCGTGCTGACCTTCCTGGCCGGTTCGCTGCTCTGCGGCATGGCGCAGTCCATGGCGCAGATCATCGGCTTCCGCGCCTTGCAGGGGCTGGGCGCGGGCGGGCTGCTGGTGCTGGCCCAGGCGGCCATCGGCGACGCCGTAACCCCGCGCGAGCGGCCGCGCTACCAGGGCCTGTTCACCGGCACCTTCGCGCTGTGCAGCGTGGCCGGCCCGCTGCTTGGCGGCGTCATCACCTCAGCGCTGTCCTGGCGCTGGGTGTTCTACGTGAACCTGCCGATCGGCATCCTGGCGCTGGCGCTGATCGCCGCCGGGCTGCGCACCCCGGTGGAGAGCCGCCGCCGGCGGATCGACTATCCCGGCACGCTGCTGCTGGCCGCCACGACCACCACCCTGCTGCTGCTGATGGCCTGGGGCGGCAGCGAGTTCCCCTGGCTCTCCGCCGCAAGCCTCGGGATGGTGCTGGCGATTCTGGTGCTGTTCGCCCTCTTCCTGCTGCAGGAGGCGCGCGCGCCGGAGCCGCTGATCCGCCTCCGGCTGTTCCGCAACAAGGTCTTCGCCCGCGGCGTGGTGGTGGGCGGGATGATGACCTTCGCCATGCTGGGCTCCACCGTCTTCCTGCCGCTCTACTTCCAGCTCGTGCTCGGCATGAGCCCGGCGCGGGCGGGGGCCATGCTGCTGCCGCAGGTGATCGGCATGGTGCTGACCTCGGTGCTCGGCGGCCGGATGGTCTCGAAGCTGGGGCGCAACAAGGCTTTCCTGCTCGCCGGCCTGGGGCTGGAGGCGGTGGCGCTGGCGGGCCTCGCGGTGCTGGCCTGGTGGGCGGCCCCGGCGGTGGTGTTCCTGGTGCCGATGGGCCTGCTCGGCCTCGGCATGGGAATGGGCATGCCGAACCTGACCACCGCCGTGCAGAACGCGGTCCATCATGCCGAGCTGGGCGCCGCCACCGGGGCGATGACCTTTCTGCGCTCGCTCGGCGGCTCGGTGGGGGTGGCGGCCTCGGGCGCCATCATGTCGGCCAGCCTGGCGGAAACCAGGGCCACGCTGGGCGGGCGGCTGGACATGGAGGCCATCACCCGCCAGGGCGCCGAGGCGCTGGCGGCGCTCACCCCGGCGCAGCACCAACTGTTCAGCGACGCCTACCGCACTGCGCTGACCGGCTGCTTCACCATGAGCGGCGTGGTGATGAGCCTCGCCTTCCTGTTGGTGCTCGGCCTGCCCGAGCAGGTGTTGCAGGGCCGCGCGCCCGGCCGCTGACCAGGCGCGGCGGCGGTCACATCGTCGCGCCGATCGGCCAGGGCGCGAACTCCGCCGATCCGGCGTCGTAGCTCTCGCTCTTGGTCCGCTCGCCGCTGGCGACGCGCAGGATCAGCTCGAAGATGCGCTGGCCGCATTCCTCGACCGTCTCGCGCCCGGAGAGGATGGTGCCGCAGTTGACGTCCATGTCCTCCTCCATCCGCTCATACATGGCCGAGTTGGTGGCGAGCTTGATGGAGGGCGCGGGCTTGCAGCCGAAGACGCTGCCGCGCCCGGTGGTGAAGCAGACCATGTTGGCGCCGCCCGCGACCTGGCCGGTGGCGGCCACCGGGTCGTAGCCAGGCGTGTCCATGAAGACGAAGCCCTTCTCCGTCACCGGCGCGGCGTAGTCATAGACGGCAGTGAGGTTGCTGGTGCCCGCCTTGGCCATGGCGCCGAGCGACTTCTCCAGGATGGTGGTCAGCCCGCCCGCCTTGTTACCGGGGGAGGGGTTGCTGTTCAGCTCGGCCTGCCCGCGGGCCGCGTAGTCCTCCCACCAGCGCATCAGCGAGACCAGCTTCTCCCCCACCTCGCGGGAGACGGCGCGGCGGGTCAGCAGGTGCTCGGCGCCGTAGGTCTCCGGCGTCTCGGAAAGGATCACGGTGCCGCCGTGGCGCACCAGCAGGTCCGAGGCGGCGCCGAGCGCAGGGTTCGCGGTGATGCCGGAATAGCCGTCCGAACCGCCGCATTGCAGCGCGATGGTCAGGTGGCTGGCCGGCACCTTCTGGCGGTGCACCTGGTTGGATTCCGCCAGCACCTCCTTCACGAAGGCGATGCCCGCCTCGACCGTCTTGCGGGTGCCGCCCATGGACTGAATATCCATGTTGCGCAACCGCCCGGCGAGGTTCTGCTCCTCCAGCAGGCCGGAGATCTGGTTGACCTCGCAGCCCAGGCCGATGGCGATGACATGGCTGAAGTTCACGTGCCGCGCATAGCCGGCGAGGGTGCGGCGCAGGATGCGCAGACCGTCATTGTCGCCCATGCCGCAGCCGGTCTTGTGGGTCAGCGCCACCACGCCGTCCACGTTGGGGAACTCGGCCAGCGGATCGCTGCCGATGAAGGGGTTGCGCTTGAAGGCGTCGGCGATCAGCGAGGCGACATGGGCCGAGCAGTTCACGCTGGTCACGATGCCGATGTAGTTGCGCGTCGCCACGCGCCCGTCCGGCCGGACGATGCCCATGAAGGTCGCGGGCTCCGGCACGTAGAGCGTCGGCTTCGCATCCTGCCCCCAGGCGTAGTCCTTGGCGAACTCGCCCATGCCGCAGTTGTGGGTGTGCACCCACTCGCCCGGCGCGATGGGCTGGGTGGCGAAGCCGATGATCTGCCCGTAGCGCCGCACCGCCTCGCCCGGCGCGTGGGGCCGGATGGCCACCTTGTGCCCGGGCGGGATGCGGTTGCGGGCGACGATGTTGGGCCCCACCGGCGTGCCCTCGGCAGCCGCCCTGCGCGCGATCAGGACGCTGTCTTCCGGGTGCAGGCGGACGAAGGGGGTCTCGGCGACGGCATCCATGTTGGGTCTCCTCCAGCGAGGGGCTATCCTACCGCAGCGGAGAGGCTTGCGAAGTGCAAAGCCCGCATCGTAGTGTCATCGTACAACAACATGTGCGCCTTTTAGGGCGCCGGAAGGGAAACGGAATGATCCGAGGGCTTCTCGCCGCGGCCACGCTGGCCGCCTGCGCCCTGCTGGGCAGCGAGGCCCAGGCGCAGCAGAAGCTGCGCTGGGCGCATGTTTACGAAACCAACGAAGCCTACCACACCGAGGCGCTCTGGGCCGCCGAGCAGATCAAGCAGCGGACGCAGAACCGCTGGAACATCGAGGTCTTTCCCGCGAGCGCGCTGGGCAACGAGCCGACCATCAACCAGGGCCTGACGCTCGGCACGGTGGACATCATCTACACCGGCGTGGCCTTCGCCGGCGCCACCTACAAGCCCATCTCGATCGGCAACGCACCCTATGTTTTCCGCGACTACGGGCACTTCGCCGCCTACCGGCAGAGCGACCTGCTCAAGGAGCTGATGGGGGGCTACGACAAGCAGACCGGCCACCATTCCGTCGCGCTGACCTATTACGGCGCCCGCCACCTCACCGCCAACCGGCCGATCATGAAGCCGGAGGACGCGCGGGGAATGAAGCTGCGCGTGCCGCAGGCGCCGCTCTTCCTGATGTTCACCAAGTCCATCGGCGCCAATGCCACGCCGATTGCTTTCGCCGAGGTCTACCTGGCGCTGCAGCAGGGCACGGTGGATGGGCAGGAGAACCCGCTGCCCACCATCCAGGCCAAGAAGTTCTACGAGGTGCAGAGCCACATCATGCTCTCCGGCCACATCACGGAGAGCCTGCTGACCATCATCAGCCGGTCCACCTGGGCGCGGCTCAGCGATGATGACAAGAAGGTCTTTGAAGCCGTGCTGCGTGAGGCCTCAGACCGTGCATCCAAGGAGATCCGCGATTCCGAGCTGAAGCTGCCGGACTGGTTCCGCCAGCAGGGCAAGACGGTTGTCACGCCCGACCTGGCCGCCTTCCGCGCCGCCGCCCTGCCGCTGCACAACGATGCATCCGCTGGTGCCGGCTGGACCAAGGAGCAGTACGACCGGCTTCAGGCGATCCAGTCCAAGGCGGAGTAGGAAGGCCTCCGGACCGGCTTCAACACGGTGGAGCGGGGTTACAGCCCCGCTCTCCTCGCATCCCCGCCCAATCCGGGCGAAGCAAGCTCAGGCGTGTCCGGCACTGCCGGACAGCAGCAGCGGATCGATATGCAGCTTGGCCAGCGCCATGCGCCATTTCTCGTTCAGCGCACCTTCGAAAAGCAGGGCTTCATCCGCCGGCACGTTCAGCCAGGAGTTGCGCTGGATCTCCTCTTCGAGCTGCCCCGGCCCCCAGCCGGCATAGCCAAGCGCCAGCAGCCCGTGCCGAGGGCCGCCGCCGCCGGCGATCGCCTTCAGGATGTCAACGCTGGCGGTCAGTGCCAGGTCGCCGGTGACGCTGAGGCTGCCTTCGCTGGACCAGTCCGTGGTGTGCAGCACGAAGCCGCGCCCGCCCTCGACCGGGCCGCCGGCCAGCAGCCGGATCTCGCGCTGCGGCGGCAGCGGCTGCACGTCGAGCTGCTTCAGCAGGTCCTCGAAGCTGAGATTGTCGAGCGGCTTGTTCAGGACGATGCCCATCGCGCCGTCAGCGGAATGGGCGCAGAGGCAGATCACCGAGCGGGTGAAGCGCGGGTCCTGCATGCCTGGCATGGCGATCAGCAGTTGCCCGCTGAGATAGCCGCTCTGCAGCCCACGGCTGTGGCCACCCCCCGCACCGGCGGTGCGGAAGCTCTCGGGAAGTTCGTTCTCGCGTGCGCGTCGTGCCATCGTGCCATCAAGATGGCGGTGGGAGGGGAAGGGTGCAAGCACCGCGGTTGACAGCGCCGGCGCCAGCGTGAAATGCCGGAGCCTCCACCTGGAGAGCACGTCCATGTCCATCAAGGCCGGCGATACCATTCCTGCGATGACCTTGACCCAGGCCACCGCCGAGGGGCCGCGCGAGCTGAGCACCGAGGCGCTGTTCGGCGGCAAGACCGTGGTGCTGTTCGGCGTGCCGGGCGCCTTCACGCCCACCTGTTCGGCCAAGCACATGCCGAGCTTCCTCAGCAACATGGCGTCGCTCAAGGCGAAGGGCGTGGACGCCGTCGCCTGCATGGCGGTGAACGACGCCTTCGTCATGAACGCCTGGGCCAAGGACCAGGGCGTGGGCGACGAGGTGGTGATGATCGCCGACGGCGCCGCCGCCTTCACTCGCGCGCTGGGGCTGGAATTCGACCTGACCGCCCGCGGCATGGGGGTGCGCTGCCAGCGTTTCGCGCTGGTGGCAAAGGACGGCAAGGTGACCCATGTCGGCATCGAGGCGCCGGGCGCCTTCGAGGTATCCAGCGGCGAGGCGGTGCTCGCGGCGCTCTGAGAAGCGGCTGGAACGACGGGCAGAGGGGGCCGGGGAGGCGACTTCCCGGCCCCTTGCTCCGGCTTCCGGCAGCGGCATGGCGGCAAGGGTCCCGTTCCTTGCCTTGAGGTAGCCAGAGCTTGCCGCCGGCTCGCCAAGCCCGGCAGGGCGTTGATCCGCTCCGCCGCGGCGTCCGGAGGCATGCAGGGTGCCTGCTCGGGCGGCAGGAGGACGCAGGCGCGCGGTGCCGCGCGTGCCCCGGGCCTGAACGAGCTACGCCTGTCCCAGCGTCGTCGTCGTGCGCCGCGCGCCAGCCTCTCGCCAGTTCAGGATGGTGGGAGCGGCTCCGGGCAGCGCGTGCCGGCACCTTGGAGGCAGATCAGCGGCCGGGCTGTTCGCGCCGCGGGCGGCAGCGCCATCCAGTCGCCGAACTCGGCCAGCACGCAGGCGGTGATCGGCGCCACCGGCAGGTGGCGCGCCGCCTCAGGGGTGACCCAGGCCAGCCGCTCCAGTTCGCCCGAGCCCGCCAGGGTACCTGTGACCGCCTCGGCCGGGGCGGTGAGGAAGCGGGCGTTGAAACGCAGGGAGAAACTGCGCGGCGTCACCGCCCGGCAGAGATAGTCCAGCCGGTCCAGCGTGGGATGCGGGCTGCCCAGCATCAGTCCGGTCTCTTCCTCCAGCTCGCGCGCGGCGGCCATGGCCAGGGCCCGGGCGAGGCGGGGCGGGGCACGGCGTTCCAGCGCGGCGCGGGTTTCCGGGCGCAGTTCGGTGAGGGCGGGGGCGCTGCGGTCGGCGAGGTCCACCCGGCCGCCGGGAAAGACCATGCGGTTCGGCATGAAGCGATGCCCGGCGGCACGGACCCCCATCAGCACCTCCACGGCACCGGAACGGGCCTGCCGCCAGAGAATGAGGCTGGCGGCATGACGGGGGTGAACCAGGCGCAGGCGGATCGTGGGCATCCGGCCAGCTTCGCATCCTCGGCGCCATGCGGAAAGGAGGGGGCTCCTTGACAAGCGAGGGGCGCGGGCGCATCTGCCCGAAACTGGACAAGACAGGTCCGCTTTAAGGAGAGGCTCGCGTGTTGCGGCTGTCGAAGCTGACGGATTACGCCGTGGTGGTGCTGGCCCGGCTGGAGGCCGAAGGGGGCCTGCAGACCGCGCCTGGCCTCGCCGCCGCCACCGGAATCGCCGAGCCCACGGTGGCCAAGGTGCTGAAGCACCTCGGTCATGCCGGGCTGGTGGAAGGCTTGCGCGGCGCGCGGGGCGGCTACCGCCTGGCACGGCCGCTCGCCGCCATGCCGCTGTCCGAGGTGATCTGCGCCATTGATGGCCCGATCGCCCTGACAGCCTGCGTGGATGGCGCCAGCGGGAGCTGCGAGACGGAGACAATCTGCCCCGTCCGCGGCCGCTGGGACAAGGTGAACGAAGCCATCCGCAGCGCGTTGTCCGACATCACCCTGGCCGACCTGGCGCCCCCCGCCGCCACCGCCTGCCGCCGCCTCACCCTGCCGGCCCAGCCGGCCCACCTGCCAGCCGAGTAGGGAAGCAGAACACCATGCCCGCCGTCACCGAAACCATCGACGCCGTCCAGTCCGTCACGCACAGCACGTACAAGTACGGCTTCGAGACGGAAATCGACATGGACTTCGCCCCCAAGGGGCTGAACGAGGACATCGTCCGCTTCATCAGCGCGAAGAAGGGCGAGCCCGCGTGGCTGCTGGAATGGCGCCTGAAGGCCTTCGCCCTGTGGAAGACGATGGCGGAGCCGCGCTGGGCCGCGGTGAAGTTCCCGCCGATCGACTACCAGGACGCCTACTACTACGCCGCGCCGAAGAAGAAGGACGGGCCGAAGTCGCTGGACGAGGTCGATCCCGAGCTGCTCCGCACCTATGAGAAGCTCGGCATTCCGCTAAAGGAGCAGGCCATCCTGGCCGGCGTCGAGGGCGCGGGCGAGAGCCCGGCCGAGGGGCGCATGCCCGTCGCCGTGGACGCGGTGTTCGACAGCGTCAGCGTGGCGACCACCTTCAAGGACCGGCTGGAGAAGGAAGGCATCATCTTCTGCTCGATCTCCGAGGCGGTGCGGAACCACCCGGAGCTGGTGCGGCAGTATCTCGGCTCCGTGGTGCCGCAGGGGGACAACTTCTATGCGGCGCTGAACAGCGCGGTCTTCACCGATGGCAGCTTCGTCTACATCCCGAAGGGCGTGCGCTGCCCGATGGAGCTGTCCACCTACTTCCGTATCAACGCCAAGAGCACCGGCCAGTTCGAGCGGACGCTGATCATCGCCGATACCGGCGCGCATGTCTCCTACCTGGAGGGCTGCACGGCGCCGATGCGCGACGAGAACCAGCTCCACGCGGCCGTGGTCGAGCTGGTGGCGCTGGATGACGCCACCATCAAGTACAGCACGGTGCAGAACTGGTACCCGGGCGACGAGAACGGCAAGGGCGGAATCTACAACTTCGTCACCAAGCGTGGCGCCTGCCGCGGCGCGCGCTCCAAGATCTCCTGGACGCAGGTGGAGACCGGCTCGGCCATCACCTGGAAGTACCCGTCCTGCATCCTGCAGGGGGATGACAGCGTCGGCGAGTTCTACAGCGTCGCCATCACCAACAACTGGCAGCAGGCCGATACGGGAACCAAGATGTTCCATATCGGCAGGAACACGCGCTCGACCATCATCTCCAAGGGCATCAGCGCCGGGCAGGGGCAGAACACCTATCGCGGCCTGGTGAAGATCAGCCCGAAGGCCAGCAACGCCCGCAACTTCACCCAGTGCGACAGCCTGCTGATCGGCGACAAGTGCGGCGCCCACACGGTTCCCTACATCGAGAACCGCTGCATGACCGCCAAGGTCGAGCACGAGGCGACGACCAGCCGCATCGCCGAGGACCAGCTCTTCTACTGCCGCCAGCGTGGGCTCTCGGAGGAGGACGCGGTCGGCCTCATCGTGAACGGCTTCTGCCGCGAGGTGCTGAAGGAGCTGCCGATGGAGTTCGCGGTGGAAGCGCAGAAGTTGCTGCAGATCAGCCTTGAAGGCTCGGTGGGTTAAGGACGGATTTAAGACGATGCTGAAGATCGAAGGGCTGACCGCCGAGGTCGAGGGCAAGGAGATCCTCAAGGGGATCGACCTCGAGGTGCCGACGGGCGAGATCCACGCCATCATGGGGCCGAACGGCTCGGGCAAGTCCACGCTCTCCTACGTGCTCTCGGGGCGCGAGGGCTATGAGATCACCGGCGGCAGCGCCACGTTCAACGGGCAGGACCTGCTGGCCATGGAACCGGAGGAGCGCGCCGCGGCGGGCCTCTTCCTGGCCTTCCAGTACCCGGTGGAGCTGCCGGGCGTGGGCAACGCCAACTTCCTGCGCACCGCGCTGAACGCCATCCGCCGCGGCAAGGGCGAGCCCGAGCTGGACGCGATGCAGTTCCTGAAGCTGGCGCGCGAGCGGATGAAGGCGCTCTCGATGCCGGAGGATATGCTGAAGCGCGGCGTCAATGTCGGCTTCTCCGGCGGCGAGAAGAAGCGCAACGAGGTGCTGCAAATGGCGCTGCTGAACCCCAGCCTCGCCATCCTCGACGAGACCGATTCCGGCCTCGACATCGACGCGCTGAAGATCGTCGCCGAGGGCGTGAACGCCATGCGCGGCCCGAACTTCTCTTCGCTGGTGATCACCCACTACCAGCGCCTGCTCGACTACATCGTGCCGGACCGCGTGCACGTCCTGATGAACGGCCGCATCGTGCAGTCCGGCGGGCCCGAGCTGGCCAAGCAGCTCGAGGCGGGCGGCTACAACTCGGTGCAGGCGGCATGAGCGCAACAGGCGACATCGTGACGGCCGGCAACGCGCTGACCGAACCCGGCGCGGCCGGCTTCCTGCAGCGTTACGAGGGGCTGCGCGCCCGCTTTCCGGGGCAGCGGCTGCCCTGGCTGGCCGCCCGCCGCGAGGCGGCCGCCGAGGCCTTCCGCGCCCAGGGCTTCCCGACCCGGCGTGTCGAGGCCTGGAAGTACACCGACCTCGCGCCGCTGACCCAGGCCGGCTTTGGCGAGGCGCTGACCTCCGTGGACGGCGCCCTGCCGCTGCCCCGCGCCGCCGCGCCGCGTCGCGTGGTGTTTGTGGACGGCCGCTTCCGCGCCGACCTGTCGGACCCCGAGGCGCCGGTGCGCAACCTGGCGGACCATCTCGGCGCCGCCGAGGGACTGCTTGGCAGCCTCGCCCGCACCGAGGACCTGCCTCTGGTGGCGCTGAACACCGCCATGTTCGAGGACGGCGCGCTGATCGACCTGGCCGCCGGCGAGGATGGCGGCGTGGTCGAGTTGCTGCACGTCACCCTGGCCGACCGTCCGGTGGCAGTGCATCCGCGCCATCTGGTGCGGCTGGGTGCCGGCGCGAAGCTGGTGCTGATCGAGCGCAACTGGGGCCATGGCGAGGGCCGCTACCTGAACAGCCCGGTGCTGGAGTTCGAGGTGGCCGCCGAGGCGCACGTCACCCATGCGCGCCTCCAGCAGGAAGGGAAGGGTGGCATCCATCTTTCCACCGTCTTCGCCCGCGTGGCGGAGGGCGGCACCTATGACAGTTTCCTGCTGCATGCCGGGGCGAAGCTGGCGCGCAGCGAGGCGCATGTGACGCTGGCCGGCCCCAAGGCGGCGGCGCATCTGAACGGCGCGCAGCTCCTCGGCGACGGGCAGCATGGCGACTGCACCACCTTCCTGGAGCATTCGGCGCCGGATTGCCCGAGCCGCCAGACGGTGAAGACGGTGCTGGCCGGCAAGTCGCGCGGTGTCTTCCAGGGCAAGATCCTGGTGGACCAGATCGCGCAGCGCACCGACGGCTACCAGATGAACCAGGCGCTGCTGCTCTCAGACCAGGCCGAGATCGACAGCAAGCCGCAGCTTGAGATCTACGCCGACGACGTGAAGTGCAGCCATGGCGCCACGGTGGGCGAGCTGGACGAGAATCAGGTCTTCTACATGCGTTCGCGCGGCATTCCGGAGGCCACGGCACGCTCGCTGCTGATCGAGGCCTTCCTGCAGGAAGCCGTGGAGGGCGTCACGGACGAGACGGCGCGCGCCGCGCTTGCCGAGGCGGTGGCCGGCTGGTGGGAGAAGGTGGCGTGATGGACGGGGCGGTGGCACCGAAGGGCACGGGCGGCTTCGACGTCGCGCGCATCCGGCAGGATTTCCCGATCCTGTCGCGGAAGCAGCGCGGCAAGGATCTGGTCTTCCTCGACTCCGGCGCCTCCGCCCAGAAGCCGCGCCAGGTCGTCGAGGCCATGACGGCAATGATGGAGACGGGCTACGCCAACGTCCATCGCGGCGCCTATCTCCTCTCCGAACGCGCCACGGAAGCCTATGAGGCGGCGCGCCGTGCCGTCGCCGGCTTCCTGAACGCGCGGAGCGAGCGGGAGATCGTCTTCACCGGCTCCTCCACCGCCGCCATCAACCTCGTGGCGCACAGCTATGGGCGCGGCGTGCTGAAGCCGGGGCAGGCGGTGCTGATCTCCGAGATGGAGCACCATGCCAACCTCGTGCCCTGGCACATGCTGCGGATGTCGCACGGCATCGAGCTGCGCGTCGCGCGCGTGACCGATGCCGGCGAGCTCGACCTGGCCGACCTGGAGGCCAAGCTGGCCGATGGCAAGGTCGGGCTGGTCGCCGTCACGCACATGTCCAACGTGCTGGGCACCGTGACGCCGGCCGAGCGCATCGCGAAGCTGGCCCATGCCCACGGCGCGAAGCTGCTGCTGGACGGTTCCCAGGCCGCCGTGCACCGCCGCGTGGACGTGCAGGCGCTCGATTGTGACTTCTACGTCTTCACCGGCCACAAGCTCTACGGCCCGACCGGCATCGGCGTGCTCTGGGGCCGGATGGAGCTGCTGGAGTCCATGCCGCCCTTCCTCGGCGGCGGCGACATGATTTCCGAGGTCACGCTGGAGGGCTTCCTGCCCGCACCCGTCCCCGCTAAGTTCGAGGCCGGCACGCCGCCGATCGTCGAGGCGGTCGGGCTGCACGCGGCGATCGACTACGTGCAGGCCATCGGCATGCCGGCCATCGAGGCGCATGAGCGGCACCTCGTGGACCATGCCATGCAACGGCTCTCGGCGGTCGAGGGGCTGACCCTGCTGGGCCACGCGCAGGACCGCGGCGGCGTCTTCGCCTTCGCGCTCGACAACGCCCACGCCCATGACCTCGCGACATTGCTGGACCGCGCCGGCATCGCGGTACGCTCCGGCCGCCATTGCGCCGAGCCCCTGCACGCCCGATTTAACGTGGAAAGCACCTGCCGGGCCTCCTTCGGCCTCTACACGACCGAAGGCGAGGTGGACTACCTCGCGGAGGCGCTCGGAAAGGCACGGGAGTTCTTCCGCTGATGTTCGACGACCTGCGCGACCTCTACCAGGAGGTCATCCTCGACCACGGCCGCAAGCCGCGCAACTTCCGCCGGCTGGATGATGCCGATCGCTCCGGCCGTGGCGACAACCCGATGTGCGGCGACCGCATGCAGCTCTGGGTCAAGCTGGCGCCGGATGGCCGCCTCGCCGACGTCGCCTTCCAGGGCAAGGGCTGCGCCATCTCCATGGCCAGCGCCAGCCTGATGACCGAGACGGTGCGCGGCAAGACGCAGGACGAGGCGCGCGAGCTGTCCGGCAAGTTCCGCGAGCTGGCGATGACCGGCACCTGCCCGGATTGCGGCGCCTCCCTGGCCGACGAGATGGAGCGGCTGCAGGTGCTTGGTGGCGTGTCCGAGTTTCCGAGCCGGGTGAAATGCGCCACGCTGGCCTGGCACACGCTGAATGCCGCGCTGGACAACGAGGGCAAGGAGGTCAGCAGTGAGTGACGGAATTCCTGCCACCGACGCGCCGCAGGAGGCCCATGGCGCCTGGACGCCGGAGGGTGAGACCACGCCGCGCGTCTCCGAGGACGGCGTGATCGGGGCCATCGCCCAGGTCTACGACCCGGAGATCCCGGTCAACATCTACGAGCTGGGCCTGATCTACGCCATCGAGATTGGCGAGGACGGCGCCGTGAAGGTGGAGATGACGCTGACGGCGCCTTCCTGCCCCTCAGCGCAGGAGTTGCCGGCGCAGGTGGAGGAGATGGTCCGCACCGTTCCCGGAGTCTCGGACGTGAAGGTCGAGGTTGTCTGGGACCCGCCCTGGGACCCCTCGCGCATGAGCGAGGACGCCCGGCTGGCGTTGAACATGTACTGAGCCCTCGCCACTTTTGAGGCCAAGATGAGCACCACCACGACGACGCCCCGTCCCGCCCGCGCCCTGCCTCCGCTGATGCAGCTTTCCGAGGCCGCCGCCGAGCGCCTGCGCAAGCTCTATGCCGGCGCGCAGGAGGGCAAGCTGCTGCGCATCAGCGTCAGCACCAAGGGCTGCTCGGGCATGGCCTATGATCTCACCTGGGCCGACGCCCCCGGCCCCGCCGACGAGGTGGTGAAGGACAAGGGCCTGGCGATCCTGGTGGACCGCAAGGCCACTCTGTTCCTGATCGGCACCACCATGGACTACGAGGTGAAGGCCATGTCCGCCGGCTTCACCTTCACCAATCCGAATGAGAAGGGGCGCTGCGGCTGTGGGGAAAGCTTCCACGTCTGACGGCGGAAGCCTTTCCGAAGGCTCCAGGGAAGGGGCGCCGCTCCTCTGGGCCGCCGACGGGGCGACGGTGTCGCCCCGCAAACTGCCGCCGGTGTTTCAGGCCTCGCTCGACCAGTTCGCCGGCACGAAGCGGTAGCCCTCCGCCTCCTTGGCAACATAGCCATTCGCCGGGAAGGGGAAGTGGTAGCCGATGCAGCGCATGCGCTCCTCGGCAATCCGGTCGAAAACCTTGCGGCGCGTCGCTTCCGCCTGTGCCGCATCCATGTCGAAGACCAGGTGCCAGCCTGGATGCGCCAGGTTCAGTTCAGGCCGGTTGGTGACGTCGCCCAGCAGCATGACCTGCTCGTTGCCGTCCGAGAGCAGGTAGCTGGTATGGCCCGGCGTGTGCCCGAAGGTCGGCTGCGCCTGGATTCCCGGCGCCACCTCGGCCGTGCTTTCGATCTGGCGGAGGCGCCCCTGGTAGGGTGCGAAGCGCTTGCGGACGTTCTCGAAGGCGCCCTTCATGCCCTGCGGCGCCCGGCTCATCTGGCCGTCGTCCATCCAGAAGTCCCACTCCATTTTCGGCACGACGATCTCGGCCTTGGTGAAGGTGGGATTGCCGGCGGCATCGGTCAGGCCGGAGATGTGATCGCCGTGGAAATGCGTCATCACCACCATGGCGATGTCATCCGGGGAGAAGCCGGCAGCGCGCATGTTCGCCGGGATGTTGCCCGCCGTCCGGCCGAGCTGCCCGCCGGTGCCGGTGTCGAACAGCACCAGCCCCTGCGGCGTTTCCAGCACCGTGGCGGTGTAGGGAATGGGCATTTGCTCGGTGGGCAGGAAGGCCTCGCGCAGGGCGGCCTCCACCTGGGCGGGCTCAACGTTGCGCACGAAGCCCTGGGTCGGGTTGGGACGGCTGCCGAAGCCGTCGTTCAGCAGCGTGACCACCCGGCTGCCCAGGCGAAAGCGGTAGAAGCCCGGCGCCTGCGCGGAGGGGCCGGAAGAGGGTGTGGAGGGCGCGCCCTGCGCCAGCGCCTCCGCCAGGCCAAGGCGAAGAAGGGCGGGTGCCGCCAGCGCCAGGCCGGCGGCTTGCAGCAGGCTGCGTCGGTCGAATTCCATCGAGACCTCCCTTGGGGCGCGCTGCCCCTTTCCCAAGGGTGGGGAGGCTGCGGCCGCGGTCAAGACGCGCGGGCTTCTCGGCGCTCCCGTTCGAAGGCGACCACCGCTTCCAGCTGGGTGGACCAGAGGAACTGATCGATCGGCGTGGCCTGCGCGACCCTCCAGCCGGTGGCGTGCAGCAGCCTGGCATCCCGGGTCAGTGCCGCCGGGTTGCAG
Organism: Teichococcus coralli; assembly: GCF_009829925.1. Lineage (GTDB taxonomy): Bacteria > Pseudomonadota > Alphaproteobacteria > Acetobacterales > Acetobacteraceae > Pseudoroseomonas > Pseudoroseomonas coralli. The sequence goes on along the minus strand of NZ_SNVJ01000002.1, from coordinate 150,766 downwards.
GAGACATAGACGATGCGCTGCAGGCTGCTGCGGGCGAGCGCCGGCATCTGGTCGGCCGCCCCGGCGTAAGGCGGGTCCAGCACCAGCGCCGCGAAGCCATCCAGCTCCCTGGCCATCAGCGGCTGCCGCGCCAGGTCGCGCCGCACCGCCGCGACGCGTCCACCCGCCTTGCGCGCGGCGGCGTCCAACGCCGCCACGGCGTCCGCGGAACCCTCATAGGCCGTGACGCGGGCGCGCGTGGCGAGGGGAAAGGAGAGGGTGCCCAGCCCGGCATGCAGCTCGGCGATCCGCGTCTTGGCGGTGAGCTTCTTTGGCAAACCGTTGAGCACCGCCTCGACAATGGCGGTCTCCCCCTGCGGCGTCGCCTGCAGAAAGGCGCCGGGCGGCGGCGCCACCGGCACGCCGCCCAGCGCGATGGAAACCGGGCCAAGCTGCGCCAGTGTCTCCGTGGCGCCCCCCTTCGGCGAAGCGCCGGCGATGCGCGGCACCCCCTGTGCGCCCGCGAAGGCGGCGAGGCTGGCGCGGTCGGCAGTGCCGGGCGTGCCGTCGAGGCGCAGCAGCAGGTCGGGGCCGGTGTCCAGCAGGTTCAGCACCGCCGAGCCCTCGCGCCGGAAGGCCTGCAGCCCTCGCAGCAACGCCCGCAAGGGCTCGAACAGCGCCACCAGGGCGGGGTCGAGCACCAGGCAGGTGGCGAGGTCCACCACCGCGGCTCCCCCCGCCTCGTGGAAGCCGAGCACGACGCTGCCATCGGCGCGCCGCCGCAGGGCGAGGTCGGCGCGGCGCCGTGTGGCGGGAGGGGTGACGCGGGTTTCCGCCACCGGCGCATCCTCGAAGCCGGCGCGGGCCAGCGCCTCGCCGAGCCGAGCCCGCTTCCACGCCGCATAGGGCGCGGCGGCGAAGTGCTGCATCGCGCAGCCGCCGCAGGCCGGGAAATGGGGGCAGGGGGGCGCCACGCGGTCGGGACTGGGCGCGAGCACCTCGTCCAGGGTGGCGAGGCTGCCCTCGCCGCGGCGGCCACCCGGAGTGGCGCGCACCGCCTCGCCGGGCAGCGTGCCGGGCACGAAGAGCGGACGGCCCTCCGCGTCGCGCGCGATGCCGTCGCCTCCCGCGCCGAGGCTCTCGATCGTCAGGGAAACGGCGTTCATTGTGGTCGTGGGTTTTCCTGTGACGGCGGGCGCGCCAGCAGGCGGATCCGGCGGCGGAAGCGTCACCCTTCCGCCGCCGGGCCCCGGCAGGCTCAGCCGAAGGCGTTCAGGCCGGTCTGCGCGCGGCCCAGAATGAGGGCATGCACGTCGTGGGTGCCCTCGTAGGTGTTCACCGCCTCCAGGTTCATGACGTGGCGGATCACATGGTACTCGTCGGCGATGCCGTTGCCGCCGTGCATGTCACGCGCCACGCGGGCGATGTCGAGCGCCTTGCCGCAGGAGTTGCGCTTGCAGAGCGAGATCATCTCCGGCGCCACGCGGTGCTCGTCGAACAGCCGGCCGAGCCGCAGCACGGAGTGCAGGCCGAGGGTGATCTCGGTCTGCATATCCGCCAGCTTCTTCTGGATGAGCTGGGTCGCGGCCAGGGGGCGGCCGAACATCTTCCGATCCATGGTATAGTTGCGGGCGGCGTGCCAGCAGAACTCGGCGGCGCCCAGCGCGCCCCAGGCGATGCCGTAGCGGGCGCGGTTGAGGCAGGAGAACGGCCCCTTCAGCCCCTTCACGTCGAGCTTGTTCTCCTCCGGGCAGAACACCTCCTCCATCATGATCATGCCGGTGGTGGAGGCGCGGAGCGAGAACTTGCCCTCGATCTTCGGCGCGGTCAGGCCCTTGGCGCCCTTCTCCAGCACGAAGCCGCGCACGTCGCCGGCCTCGTCCTTGGCCCAGACGACGAAGATGTCGGCGATCGGCGAGTTGGTGATCCAGGTCTTGGAGCCGGAGAGCAGGTAGCCGCCATCCACCTTCCTGGCGCGGGTGCGCATCGAGCCCGGGTCGGAGCCGGCATCCGGCTCCGTGAGGCCGAAGCAGCCGACCAGCTCGCCCTTCTGCATGCCAGGCAGCACGCGGTCCTTCAGCGCGTCCGTGCCATAGGCCCAGATCGGGAACATGGCGAGCGAGGACTGCACGGAGAAGGCGGAACGGTAGCCGCTGTCCACCCGCTCGACCTCGCGGGCGATCAGGCCGTAGGAGACGTAGTTGACGCCGGCGCAGCCATGGCTGTCGAGGGTCGCGCCCAGGAAGCCCATCTCGCCGAACTCGTTCATGATCTCCCGATGGAAGACCTCATGGCGGTTGGCTTCCAGCACGCGGGGGAAGAGCTTCTCCTGGCAGTACTGATGCGCCGCATCGCGGATCATGCGCTCGTCTTCGGAGAGCTGGTCTTCCAGCAGCAGGGCGTCGTCCCACACGAAGCTCGGTCGGGCGCTCTGGGTCACGACATTCATAACGTTCTCTCCTGGAAGGGCCGGCAGCCGGCGAAACATCAGCGGAACGGCGCCGCCGGGGCGGCGCCAGGGGCCGGAGATTGACGCCGCCGCGGCCGCGCGGCAACCGGCTGGCGGCCGGCCGCGCGGCGCAGCGCTCAGGCCGCCGCGCTGTCCGCCGGGTCCTCCGGCGCGGCAGCGGGAACGGCGGTGGCCGCCTCGCGCTGCGGACGCGGGATGGGGATCAGCATGAAGGCCGGAATCGCGTCGCCGAAGCCGCGCACCGGCGGGCCAAGATCGTCGCGCCGGTCCTCGCGGCGCTCCTGCCGGTCCTCGCGGCGGTCACGGCGCCGGTCCTCGCGGCGCGGCGGGCGCACCTCCTCGGCCGGGCGCAGCTCGGCGGGGCGTGCCTCGGCCTCGGGGCGGGCCGGACGCTCCTCGCGCACGCGGCTCGGGCCACGCTCGCCGCCGCGGGCCTCCCGTCGCGGGCGCTCCTCCCGCTCACGGCCCTTGGCGGCCGGCCTGCCGCGGCCACGGCCGCGTGGTGCGCTGGCCGCCTCCGCCAACTCCTCCGCGGTCACCGGGTCGAGGCCCGGGATTTCGATGCGCGGGATCGGCTTGCCGGTGAGGCTCTCGATGGCGCTAACCAGCTTCACGTCGTCCGCCGTCGCGATGGTGAAGGCGCGCCCCTCGCGCCCGGCGCGCCCGGTGCGGCCGATGCGGTGGACGTAGTCCTCATCGCGGAACGGCACGTCGAAGTTGAAGACATGGCTGAGACCGCCGATGTCGATGCCCCGTGCCGCCACGTCCGAGCAGACCAGCAGCCGCAGCTCGCCCGCCTTGAACTTCTCCAGCGTGGCGAAGCGCACGGACTGGGCGAGGTCGCCATGCAGCGCGCCCGCCTGGAATCCATGCTTGGTCAGGCTCTTGTAGAGCACGTCCACGTCGCGCTTGCGGTTGCAGAAGATCAGGGCGTTCTGCACGTCCTCGCTGCGGATGAGCCGGCGCAGGGCCTCGCGCTTGTCGTGCGGCTGCACGAGGGCGACGCCGGCGGTGATCGTCGTCGCCACCGAGGCGGGGGCGGAGACGGTGATCTCCTTGGGGTTCTGCAGGAAGGCGTCGGCCAGCTTGCGGATCTCGGCCGCCATGGTGGCGCTGAAGAACAGCGTCTGGCGCAGCGGCGGCAGCAGCGAGACGATGCGCTCGACATCGGGGATGAACCCCATGTCCAGCATGCGGTCGGCCTCGTCGATCACCAGCACCTTGCAGTCGGCCAGCATGACCCGCCCCCGCTCGAACAGGTCGAGCAGGCGGCCTGGCGTGGCGATCAGCACGTCCACGCCCTGGTTCAGCGCGTCGGTCTGGTCGGACATGCTCTCGCCGCCGATCAGCAGGGCATAGTTCAGCTTCATGTGCTGGCCGTACTTGGCGAAGTTCTCCGCCACCTGCAGGGCCAGCTCGCGCGTCGGCTCCAGGATCAGCGAGCGCGGCATCCGGGCCTTGGCGCGGGAGCCGGCCAGGATGTCCATCATCGGCAGCACGAAGCTGGCGGTCTTGCCGGTGCCGGTCTGTGCGCAGCCCAGCACGTCCCGCCCCATCAGCACGACCGGGATGGCCTGCTCCTGGATGGGCGTGGGGTGGATGTAGCCGACCTCGACGACGCCACGCAGCAGGGGCTCGGACAGGCCGAGATCCTCGAAGGTGGCGCGCGGGGGCGCGGGGGCGGCCGACTCGTCGGGCCGCGCGATATCCACGGCCGGCGCGGCGCCGGCCGAGGTGTTCAGGTCATCGTAATGTTCGGTCTCGGCCACGCTGGGCGCGGTCGCGTCAGGCTGATCGCTCAAGGGCAGTCGGTTCCTTCGCCGGCACGCGGCGGGATGTGCATCAGGAGGCCCCGCGCAAGCCACGCGGCCCGTCCTCCGGCCATTCAGCGGTGGATATGCGCCGCCCGCACCGGATTGGCAAGGTTTTCGACCGGTTGCGGTGGCTTTCCAGGCGGCGTAACTGCATCTGCGCCATGCACGAGCCCCACGACCTGCTGCTTCTTCCCGGCCTGCTTTGCGATGCCCGGCTCTGGCGCGACCCGGTGGCGATCCTCGGGAACCTGGCCGAGGCGCGGATCGCCGACCTGACGCTGGACGACAGCGTGGGTGCCATGGCGGCCCGGGCGCTGGCGCTCGCGCCGCCCCGCTTCGCGCTGGCGGGGTTGTCCATGGGCGGCTACGTCGCCCTGGAGATCATGCGGCAGGCGCCGGAGCGGGTGACCCGGCTGGCGCTTCTCGACACCTCGGCGCGGCCCGACGCGCCGGAGGCGGCCCGCCGCCGCAAGGCGCTGATGGCGTTGACCCGCAGCGGCCAGTTCCGGGGGGTGACGCCTCGGCTGCTTCCCAGCCTGCTGCATCCGGACGCGGTGGACGGCCCGCTCGGCGACGAGGTGCGCGCCATGGCGGAGCGGGTCGGGCGCGACGCCTTCCTGCGCCAGCAGCACGCCATCCTGCACCGGCCGGACTCGCTTTCCCTGCTGCCGGAGATCCGCCAGCCCACCCTGGTGGCGGTTGGCGAGCAGGACATCCTGACGCCGCCCGAGCTTGCCGAGGAGATGGCCGACGCCATCCCGCAGGCGCGGCTGGTGCGGATCCCCCGCTGCGGCCATCTGCCCACCATGGAGCAGCCCGAAACCGCTGCCGCCCTGCTGCGCGAATGGCTCACCGCCGCCGGCTGAGGCGCCGGGCCGGGGCGTCCTGCCGCGTCAGGACCGGAAAGTGCCGCCGGCCCGCCCCGCAAGCAGCCGCACGCGCCGGCTCGACCCGCCGCATCACGGGATCGGCCGGCATGCCCGAGGGGAGGGGCGAGAACCGGGGCGGGAGGAAGGCAGGCTGAGGCCGTCCTGGCCCCTTCCATCAACCTCCTGGCAAGACTTCCCACCTAGGGTGCCGGCATGTCGCCGCTCCTGCCCCGTCGTGTGCTGCTTGCCGCCCTGGCCGCGCCGCTGACGATTCCCGTCGCGGCGCCAGCGGTCGCGGCGCAGCCTTCGGCGACCTTCCTCGCCGCCTGGAATGCCTTCCGGCAAGGCTTCATCCGGCCGGAGGGAAGGGTGGTGGACACCGGCAACGGCGGTGTCTCTCACTCCGAGGGGCAGGGCTGGGCGATGTTCTGCGCCGAGCGTTGCGGCGACCGCGCCAGCTTCGACCTGCTCTGGAACTGGACGCAACATGTCCTGCAACGCCCGCAGGACCGGCTGCTGGCATGGCGCTTCCAGCCAGGCGCCGCGGACGCGGTGCCCGACCGCAACAACGCCGCCGACGGCGACCTCTTCGTGGCAGCAGCGCTGCTTCTGGCGGGCAGCCGCTGGGGAGAAGCCGGCTACACCGAGGTGGGCGCCGCCATGGCGCGCGACGTGCTCCGGCTGCTGGTGCGCGAGGTCGCGGGCCTGACGGTGCTGCTGCCGGGCGTGCATGGCTTCGAGGAGGTGGAGGACGTGGTGCTCAACCCGTCCTACTACGCCTTTCCCCTGGTTGGCGTGCTGGCGCGCGCCGTGCCCGACCCCGCCTGGTTGCGGTTGGCCAGGGACGGGTTGGTGCTGCTGCGGCGGGCCCGCTTCGGCCGCTGGAACCTGCCGCCGGACTGGCTGGCGCTCGGCCGGAACGATGGTGCGCTGTCGCTGCCGCGCCGGTGGCCGCCCCGCTTTTCCTATGATGCGGTGCGGGTTCCCCTCTACCTGCGCTGGGCGGGCCTGGAGGCGGAGCCGGCCGCGCAGGCGGCCATGGGCTTCTGGCGCGATCACGCGCATCGCGGTGTGCCAGCCTGGGCCGATCTGCTCAGCCAGCGCGTCGCGCCCTACCCCGCGTCCGCCGGGATGCGGGCCGTCGCCGGCTATGTCTGCGACGGCACAGTGCCCGATTCGGACCCGGAGCGAAGCGGCGGAGGTGAAGATTACTACTCGGCCGTGCTTAAGCTTCTGATTCTGAGTGCTCTTTCCACCACACCATGAGAAAAGCAGCAAAACTCCCGGAGCGATATGAAATCTCCGGTTTCATCCCGGCTCCCGAAAGGGCATTTTCTCGTGAGGAACTAACGTGAGAGTGCGCAAAATGGGCCAGGACACGGACATAGCTCGCGTCGTTTCGGTATTGCAGACGCCGGGCATCCGCTACCGCTCCTTCGGGAATCAGCCCGTCCGCGAAACCTCCGAGGTGACTGAGCCGGATTTTCCGGCAGGCTTCCCTGCTGGCGCCGCTCCAGGGGAACCCCCATTTGTCTCCGCCGGTGAGGCGACACTACCACTGGTTCCTGGAGTTGAAAACCTCCTCAAAAAGCAACCTGAGATAGAAGTTTCTCCTCAGGCCGCATCTGGTAGCGATGTTCCTCACAGGCCAAATCCTCTTTCCATGCCGCAGTTGGGCATGGCGGCGGTGGAGCGGCATGCGGCGCTTCTGCCACCACGCCCCGAAGCTCCGCCCGCGCTCGGAGGGCCATCGCGGGACGCTGCTCCGCCGTTTACCGCCCCCTTGCCGCCTGCGGCGCCATCGGTGTTGCCGGCCGCTTCAACGCCGTCCCCGCTGGGAGGCGCCGCCTCGTTGCTGGCGGCCTTGCGGACGGCCGAGGCGCAGCAGGCTGCCGGCATTCCCTTTCAGCCATCCTTACTGAACCAGGCGCTTTCCAGGCCATTGGTCGCCCCCGCCGCGCTGCCGCCCTTGCTGAACATGCTCGGGACAGTCCAGCCGCCCTCCGGCCTTCCGGCTTCGGCACCCGTCGGCCCGCCTCCGCTGCTGGCCGCGCTCTCCTCTCCGCCGCAGCCCGTGACCACCTCCTTGGCCGGTGAGCCTGCGGCCGCCCCCATCGCTGCGGCCTCCACCGGCCTCGGCGACCTTTTGCGCCGGATCGGGCAGCCGGCGGCTCCACCGGCGCGGCCGGCGCCGGTGGAGAATGCCGTTCCAGACGTGTTGCGGGCGCTGCGCCTGACGGGGCTGGGCTGAGAATTCGATGCCGCTGATCGCTTTCGCATCGCCCAAGGGTGGAGTGGGCAAGACGACGCTGGTTGCGAATGTGGCCGACGCGCTGCGGCGCGCCGGTCGATCCGTCCTGGTGATCGATCTTGATCCGCAGAATGCCCTTCGGCTGCATTTCGGCATTCCCTTGCATGACACCGCCGGCTTCATGGCCGAACTTCTCCGGCAGCCCGACTGGCGCCGCCTGGTGCGGCCCACGAGCTCGGGGGTGGCGCTGCTTCCGCATGGCGCCGCCGACCTGCGCGCGGCGCTGCACCAGGCTGCGGCCCTGGAGCGCGACCCGCTCCTGCTGAGCGGCCCCCTGCGGGAGATGCTGTCCGATCCGCGGCTGCTGGTGCTGGCCGACCTGCCGCCGGGACCCTCGCAGCCGCTGGCGGTGGCCGCGCCGCTTGCGACGGTGGTCGTCACGGTGCTCCAGAGCGATGCAATCAGCGCCGCGGTGCTGGGCGAGGTGGAGAGCGGCCGCTTTCTTGGCGGCGGCACGATGTCCGCCCTGCTCACGGGACGCCTTCAGTTCGTGCTGAACGGCGTTGACATGCACTCGCGCCTTTCGCGCACGGCGGCGGAAACCTTGGCGCGCCACCTGGGCGCGCGCCTGCTCGGCGCGGTGAGCCGCGACGACGCTCTGAGCGAGGCGCAGGCGCATATGCGCCTGGTTCATGAGATGGCGCCGGGCAGCGCCGCGGCGGCGGACATCGCCCATGTGGCGCGGGCCATCGAGGCGCTGCTGCCGATGACGCAAGAAGTCAGCGAGGCCAGCATGACGGCCGGGATGCGGACGAGGTGGTGACGATGATTGGCCTTCTGCACCGAATGGTGCGGCGCTGGACTGCGCTGAACGTGCTGCTCGCCGCGGTCGGCGTGCTGCTCGGAACGATTTTCATCGTCGCGCCTCTGGAAGCGATGCAGCAGGCCTGGCTGGCGCTTGGCAGCTTCCTGATCTTTCTGATCGTCGCGCGCATGCCGGGCCGGGGCGCGATGTTCTTCCTGGTCGGCCTCTCCTCGCTGGTGTCGCTGCGCTACGTCTACTGGCGCATCACCGAGACGCTTGATTACTCCGGTTTCTTCAGCACCTTCTTCGGAACCGGCCTGCTGCTGGCCGAACTCTATGCCGTGATCGCCCTGCTGCTGTCCTACTTCCAGCAGCTCTGGCCGCTGGATCGCAAGCCCGTGCCGATGCCGGACGATCCGGACCAGTGGCCGGTAGTCGACGTGTTCATCCCGACCTACAACGAGCCGCTCGAGGTGGTGAAGCCGTCCGTCTTCGGCGCGCTCTCGATGGATTGGCCACGCGACAAGATGAACGTCTACATCCTCGACGACGGGCGGCGGGAGGACTTCCGCAAGTTCGCCGAGGAGATCGGCTGCGGCTACATGATCCGCCCTGACAACAAGGGCGCCAAGGCCGGCAACATCAACCACGCCACGACCAAGACCAACGGCGAGTACATCGTCATCTTCGACTGCGACCACGTGGCGACGCGCGGCTTCCTGCAGTTCACGATCGGATGGATGCTCCGCGACCGCGGCATCGGCATGTTGCAGACGCCGCACCATTTCTACTCGCCCGACCCCTTCGAGCGGAACCTGGCCTCCGGGAAGCGGGTACCCAACGAGGGATTGCTGTTCTATGGGCTGGTCCAGCAGGGCAATGACCTCTGGAACGCGACCTTCTTCTGCGGCTCCTGCGCCGTGCTGCGGCGGACCGCCCTGGAGCAGGTGGGCGGCGTACCGACCCAGACCGTCACCGAGGACTGCCACTGCTCGCTGAAGATGCAGCGGCTGGGCTGGCGCACGGCCTATCTGCGCGTGCCGCTCGCCGCCGGCCTGGCGACGGACCGGCTGATCTCGCATATCGGCCAGCGCATGCGCTGGGCGCGCGGCATGATCCAGATCTTCCGCGTGGAGAACCCGCTGCTGGGCCCAGGGCTCAAGCTGTACCAGCGCCTCTGCTACCTCAATGCGCAGTGGCACTTCCTGTTCCCGCTGCCGCGCTTCGTCTTCCTGACCGCGCCGCTGGCCTTCCTGCTGCTCGGACAGAACCTGATCGCCGCCTCGCCGCTGGCCATCGCCGCCTTCGCCGGGCCGCACATCATCCATTCGGTGGCGACCAACAGCCGCCTGCAGGGCAGCGTGCGCCACAGCTTCTGGTCGGAAATCTACGAGACGGTGCTGTCGCTCTATCTGCTGCCCGTCGTGCTGACCACGCTGTTCGATCCCAAGAAGGGCAAGTTCAACGTGACGGACAAGGGCGGCACGCTCGACGAAGGCTATTTCGACATGCGCGCGGTGGGGCCGAACTTCGCGCTCGCGGTGTTCCTTATGCTCGGCCTGCTCTCCGGCATCTACGGCATGGCCGCCAACCCGCCCTCCAGCCTGGAGTTCCAGGCGAATGCGCTGAACGCCATCTGGGTGGTGCTATCGCTGATGACCGTGATGGCCGGCCTCGCGGTTGGCCGCGAGCGCCGCCAGGTGCGCGAGCGCCATCGCATCAGCGCGCGGCTGCCGGTGACGGTTGCGTTGCCGGACGGGCGGCAGGTCGATGGCGAGAGTATCGACGTCTCCCTGGGCGGCGTCGCGCTGATGTTGTCCGAACCGCTGGACCTCCCGCCCGAGACGCCGACGATGCTCGCCTTCCGGATCAGCGACGAGCAGGTGGTGTTGCCGGCCGAGATCCTGCGCAGCCAGAACCAGCGCATGCATGTGCGCTTCACGCCACAGGGCGTGCTGGACGAGGGCAACATCGTTCGCGTGGTGCTCGGCCGCGCCGATGCCTGGATCGACTGGGACAATGTCCGCCCCGACCGGCCCATGCGCGCCCTGCTTGAGGTCGTTGTCAGCATCGGCGGCCTGTTCCGCGGGGACAGCCAGTTCTCGCTGCGCAAGCGCGCGGAGCGACGGGCACGCAGGCAGGCGGCCGCGGCCGCGGCCAAGGCGGCCCCGTCCCCGGCCGGGCCAGGGGCGGCGTCGCCCTCCACCGTGGCTGCGCTGCCCGTTCAGCCGGCAAGGGAGGGCGGCCAGGAAGGCAAGGTGCGCCGGGCGGCCGCGGTGCTGCTGCTGATCTGCGCGGGCCTGGCGTTGCCCGGTGCCGCCTGGGCGCAGCGCCCGCAGGCGCCTCTGCCGCCGCCACCCTTGTCGAGGTCGCCGCTGCCGGATGCCGGCACGCCGCGCGTCCCGGGCTGGGCACCGCTACCGAATGCGGCGCCGGAGCTGCCTGGCCTTGCGCCACTCCCCGGCGGGCCTGCCGCCGCGATGCGGCCCGCGGGCCCCGCTCTGCCCGACGAAGCCGCGGCAGCCGCCGGCACCGCGCGGGTCGAGACCCGCACCCTGCGGCAACTTGGCCTCAGCGGGCCCATGCAGTTGCATGGCGTCTCGGACCTCCAGGGCGTTCTCTTCGGCATCCGTTCCGACGAGGTGGTCACCGGCGGCAAGCTTGTGCTGCAGGGTGCCACCAGCCCCGCGTTGATCCCCGAGCTCAGCCAGATCGCCGTCACTCTGAACGAGCAGTTCATCGGCACCATCACGCCGGACCGCGCAAGGCCGAGCTTCGGCCCCATCGAGTTTCCGGTGAATCCTGTTTTCTTCACCGAGGCCAACCGGCTCAATTTCCGGTTCACCGGCCGCTATGCGGCGGAGTGCAACGACCCGCTCTCCGGCCTGCTCTGGTCCACCATCTCCGAGCTTTCCACGCTTCAGCTCACCGTCGAGAAGCTCCCCCTGTCACGGGATCTCGCGCGCCTGCCGGAGCCGTTCTTTGATCGCCGCCTGCGCAACCAACGCCTCATGCTGCCGGTGGTGCTGCCGGATGGCGCGGGCACCGACCTGGTGCGCGCCGCCGCCATCGCCACATCCTGGTTCGCGGTGCAGGCCGACTATCGCGGTGCCGTCTTCCCGGTGAGCACCAGCGTGCCCTTGCGCGGCGATGCCATGGTGCTGGTGGCCGGCAGCGAGACTGTCCCCGGCCTCGCCCTGCCGCGGATGGAGGGACCAACCCTTGCCGTGGTGCCGAACCCCTCCGACCCTGAATCCCTGCTGCTGGTGGTCGGCGGGCGCAGCAGCGCCGAGGCGGCGGTTGCCGCGCAGGCGCTGGCTGTCGGCAAGCACGCGCTGTCCGGCGAGATCGCGCTGGTGCAGCAGCCGGAGATGCCCGCGCGCGTGCCCTATGACGCCCCGCGCTGGATCCGTGACGACCGGCCGGTGCGCTTCGGCGAGCTTGTGGACCCTTCCGAGCTGCAGAGCTTCGGCTTCGCCCCGGGCGCCATCTCCATTCCCTTCCGGACGGCTCCGGACCTCTACACCTGGCGCGACCGCCCCCTGCCGGTGGACGTGAAGTTCCGCGCGCCACCCGGCCCGGTGGTGGACGTGGCCGTTTCGCGCCTCGATGCGACGCTGAACAACCACTATCTCAAATCCTTCCCGCTGCGGGAAACCGAGCCGAGCTGGCCCTGGAGCTGGGTGGCGCGGCAGACCGGCCTTGGTGCCGTGCCGGACCGCGCCGCGGGGCAGGTGGGCCTGCCGCCCTATCTGGTCTTCGGCCAGAACGAGTTGCAGCTGCGCTTTGACATGCGGCCGCTCAACCGTGGCGACTGCACGGCAATCCCGGGCGATGTGCGCGCTTCGGTGGACCCCGACAGCACCATCGACCTTTCACGCGCCTACCACTTCGCCGAGTTGCCGAACCTTGCCTATTTCGCCGGTGCCGGCTTTCCGTTCACCAGGATGGCGGACTTCTCCGGCACGGCCGCCGTGCTGCCGGAACGCGCCAACACCCTGGAGCTGTCGAGCTTCCTGACGCTGATCGGCAAGATGGCCGCCATTGTCGGCTCCCCCGCCACAGGGATCCAGGTGGTACGGCCGAGCGCCATGGAGCAGGTGGCGGACCGGGACTTGCTGGTGGTGGGTGCGGTTGGCCGGCAACCGGCGCTCACGACGCTGCTGGGCCGGGACGGGCCGTTGCGGGTGGAGGGCAACCGCGTCGCGGTGGCGCTGCCGGATATGCTGGAGAACTTCCGCAACCTGTTCCTGAGCGATGATCGTCGCCTGCAGCGGCAGCAGCTGGAAGCCGTGCTCACCGCGCCTGGCGAAGGAACCGGCATGCTGATCGGGTTCGAGAGCCCGCTCAAGAGCCACCGCTCGGTGGTCGCGCTGACCGGCACCAACCCGCAGGGCATGGAAGCCATGGTCAACGCCCTCGGCGACAGCAAGCAGCTTTCGCAGATCCAGGGGGACCTGGTGATGGTATCCGGCGGGCGACTCTCGGCCTTCAAGATCAAGCCGAACTACACGGTCGGCAACCTGCCGCTGCACCTGTGGCCGCAGTACTGGCTGGGCAAGCGGCCCGATCTTCTGCTGCTGCTGGCCGCCATGGCGGCGATCTGCATCGCCGTGCCGACCTATTGGGCGCTGCGCCGCCGTGCCGCCCTCCGTCTGAGGACCAGGACGCAATGACTCCTCTCCGCGCCCGCCTGCTGGCCAGTGTCTTCTCGGTGGCGGCAGCCCTGCCGCTGCTCGGGCCGGCATTGGCCAGCGCGCAGGAGAATGCCATTTCCGTCCTGCTGGAGCAGGCGAGCTACTGGCGCACCCAGAACCGCCCGGACCGCGCGCTGCAGACGCTTGAGCGTGTTCTGACGGTGGAGCCGAACAATGTGGACGCGCTGGCCGCCGCCGCCGCCGCGGCGGCCGAGGCCGGCAATCCAAGCGAGGCCAACGGCTATCTCGTGCGGCTGCGCAAGGCCGCCCCGGCCGACCCGCGCAACACCGAGGCCGCGCGCACGGTGCGTGGCGCGACGGTTGATCAAGGTGCCGTCGCGGAGGCGCGGCGCATGGCGCAGAACGGGCAGGCGGCTGCCGCTGTCGAACGTTACCGGCAGCTCTTCGGTGGCGGCACGCCGCCCGATGCCTATGCCATCGAGTTCTACCAGACCCTCGCCGGCACCCAGAACGGCTATGCCGAGGCGCGGGACGCGATGGAGCGGCTGGCCGAGCGCAATTCGAAGGACCCGCGCCTGGCGCTCGCCTATGCGCAGATCCTCACCTACCGTGAGGGGTCGCGGGCCGAGGGCATCCGCCGGCTGCGCGACCTGACGCAGCAGCCCTCGATCGCCAATGCCGCCACGGCGGCCTGGCGGCAGGCGTTGCTCTGGCAGGGCCCGGATCCGGACGCCGTCCCCGGCATCGAGGACTTCCTGCGCACGCATCCCAACGATCCTGCCCTGCAGAAGCGGCTGGAGGAGGCCCGAAATCCGCCGGCCGGCCCTGTGGACGAGGTCGGTTCGGCCCGCATCCGTGGCTTCGCGGCGCTGGACGCGGGGCGCCTCGGCGAGGCGGCGCAGGCCTTCGAGGCGGTGCTGGAGAAGGATGCCCGGGACAGCGATGCGAAGGGCGGCCTTGGCATCGTCCGGCTGCGGCAGGGCCGCAATGCGGAGGCCCGTAGCCTCCTGAACCAGGCCATCACGCTCGACCCGCGGGACGGGTCCCGCAAATGGGGAAAGGCGCTGGAGGGCGCGCATTTCACCGGCGAGCTGAACCAGGCGCGGGCCTTGCTCAACCGCGGCCAGCTCGACGCGGCCGAAACCCTGCTGCAGCGCACGGTCCGTCGTGATGGGGGCGATCGCGCGGATGCCGAGGTGCTGCTCGGTGACATCGCCCTGCGCCGCGAAGACGCCGCGGGCGCCGAGCAGCACTATCGTGCCGCACTGAGCCGGCGGCCGAACCTCGCCGCTGCGCTCGCCGGCCTCTACGACTCGCTGCAGCGCCAGGGACGCTTCGCCGAGGCCGAGCAGATGGCGCAGCAGCGTGGCGCCGCCTTCGCCGCCACGGCCGCTGCGCAGCGCGCCGAAGCCCTGCGCGCCGAGGCCAACCGCGCCGGCGATCCGGAAGCGGCGCTGGCCCTGCTGCGGGCGGCGCTCGCCGCCGATGCCGACAACCCCTGGATCCGGCTGGATCTCGCCCGCGCACTGGCCCGGACGGGGCAGGCGGAGGAAGGGCGCGCGCTGGTCGAGCAGCTGGCCGCCAGCGGCAATGCCGAGGCGCTGCACGCGGCCGCTCTCTTCGCCGGCGAACAGGGCCGCACGCAGGATGCCGCGCACCTGGTCGAGCGGATCCCGGAGCGGCTGCGCAGCGCGGACCAGAACCGGCTGCTGCGGAGCGTCCGGGTGCAGCGGGAGGTCGCCGCCGCCGCCGAGCCGGCACGATATGGCAGGCCGGACGAGGCGCGCCGCCGCCTGCTATCGCTCGCCGCGCGCCCGGACCCGAGCGGCGAAATGGCGGCGCTGGTGGTTGATGCGCTCTCTGACATCGGTGACCGCACCGGCGCGGCCGAGGCCGCGCGGGTGGCGCTGGCGGTGAACCGGGGCGCGCCGCCTTCCGGCCGCATCGGCATCGCCCGGGCCTTGCTGGAGGCGGGGCTCGACCAGGAGGCTGCGCTGCTGGCCAGTCAGCTCGCACAGGACAGCCGGCTCACCGCCGACGAGCGGCGCCAGCTCGCCGGGTTGCGCAGCGGCTTCGCCATCCGCGCCAGCGACAAGCTGAACGAGCAGGGCAACCAGGCCGCCGCCTATGACCAGCTGGTGCCGGTGCTGCAGCAGAACCCGCAGGACCCCGGCGCCAACATGGCGCTGGCGCGGCTCTACCAGGGTGCGCGCGAGCCGCGTGAGGCGCAGCGCATTGCCGAGGCGGTGCTCAGCCGCGACCCGCGCAATGCCGAGGCACGCTCCGGCGCCATCGAGGCCGCCATCGCACTGAGCCAGTGGGGCCGCGCCGAGGCACTGCTGGCGGAAGGCCGTGCATTGGCGCCCAACGACCCGCGGATGACGCTGCTGGAGGCCCGGCTGGCGCGCGCCAGCGGGGATACGCGCCGGGCCCGTGCGGCCCTGCAGCTCGCGGCCGAGCAGCGGCGCAGCCAGCTTGGCGTGGACCGCGGGCTGGGCAGCTTCCCCGGCGGCTCCGGTGCCTCGGGTGCGGCCGGGGCAGCGGAGAACCCCTTCCGCCGCGTCTCGCTGGCCGGGCAGGGGCTGGCGACAGCCGCCTACGCCGGCGGCGCCCCGGCAGACCCGCTGCTGGCCGAGATCAACCGCGAATACGCCGCCGTGCAGGACCAGTCGGCTTCCTACGCGACGCCCGGCGTCAGCTTCCGCAGCCGTTCGGGCGAGGCCGGGCTGGACCGGCTGGTCGAGGTCGGCGGCGGGGCCGAGGTTTCCACCAGCATGCCCGGGGTCGGCGGCCGGATCGCGTTGCGTGCTCAGGCGGTCAGCATTGACTCGGGCGGCATGGAGCAGAACGCCGCCACACTGCGCCGCTTCGGCTCCAACGCGCTTTCCCTGCCGGGACCGCAGAGCAGCATCAACTCCAGCCAGGCGCAGGCGCTCACCCCGCGCGACAGCTCGGCTGCCGGCGTCTCCCTTGGCCTCGGCTACACGCGGGACAATTTCTCGCTGGATATCGGCACGACCCCGCTGGGCTTCCGGCGGCAGAACCTGGTGGGCGGCATCGAGGTGGCGCCGGCGCTCAACGATAACCTCCGGGTGCGCGTGACCGGCGAACGGCGGGCGATGACCGACACGCTGCTCTCCTGGGCCGGCCAGCGCGATCCCGCCACGGGTCAGGTCTGGGGCGGGGTGGTGCGCAACACCGCGCGCGGCCAGTTCGAGTACGGCGTGGGCAACACCAACTTCTACGCCGGCGGGGGCTACTCCACGCTGGAAGGCGATGGCGTGGCCGACAACACGCGCATCGAGGCCGGTCTGGGCCTGAGCCACGCCATCTTCCGCAACCCGAATGACGAGCTGGTCGCCGGGCTGGACCTGTTCTACCAGTCCTATGACAAGAACCTGCGCCTCTTCACGCTCGGGCACGGCGGCTACTACAGCCCGCAATCCTATGTTTCCGCGACGGTGCCGGTGGACTACCGCGCGCGCGCGGGCAACCTGGCCTACCGCGTCGGCGCCAGCGTCGGCGTCGCGTCCTGGCGCGAGGATCGGGCGCCCTACTTCCCGACCGACGGTGCCCGCCAGGCCCAGCTTGAGGCCCAGGCAGCCGGGGATGCCACCGTGCAGGCCTTCTACCCGGGTCAGACGCAGACGGGCTTCATCGGCGGCCTGCGCGGGGACCTTGAATATGCGCTCACCCCGGCGCTGCGGCTCGGCGCGGCGCTGCGCTACGACAAATCAGCCGATTGGAGCGAGGCGCGCGGTCTGCTTTATGCGCGTTATCGGCTTGATCAGTGACGCCCGCCGCTTCGGATTCGCGCGGGCGGCAGGCAGGGAAATGGCAGGAGTACGGAACGGATGACCGAGGCAGACCAGGCGGCGCTTGCTTACTTGGCGCGCCGGGATGTCAGCATGCAGTGGCGTGGCTTCCTGCGGGCCCTGTTGGAGACACTGGGCGCCCGGGTGGATGAGGCCAGCCGCAGCGTGCTGCTGCGCTCCGTCGGGGCACAGATGGCGGCCGGGATGCCGCTCCAGCCGGCCAGCACGCTGGCGGAGCTGGAGGGGCGCATGAACGACGCGCTGGGCGCGATCGGCTGGGGCTATGTCGGCGTGGCGCTGGACGAGACCGACCGCAGCCTGCGGCTCACCCACCATGCCGCTCCGGCGGTCGGCGCCACGGGCGACGAGGCCGGCCGCTGGATCGCGATGGTGCTGGAAGGCCTGCATGGCGCCTGGCTGGGCGCGCAGCAGGGCGGTGGCGAGGGCGGCGCCAGCCTTCGCGCGGTGCGGTGCGACCCGGGTCTGGTCGTGCTGCGCTACGGCTCGTGAGGCGCGGCGGGCGCGCCCGCCTCCGGGCCGGAACGCCCAGGCAGGCCGCGCCCGGCCACTGACGACTTGCGAGGCCACGGCGCCACCGGCATCCTCCGGAACGATTGTGTTCAGGAACGAGGGGGAAGCCGGATGCGCCTTGCGGTGCTCAAGGAAAGGCGGGCGGGAGAAACCCGTGTCGCCGCGACACCGGAGACGGTGAAGAAACTGGCGGCCCTCGGCCTCAGCGTTGCGGTCGAAAGCGGTGCGGGCCTCGCCGCCGGCTTCCCGGATGCCGCCTACCGTGAGGCAGGGGCGGAGATCGCGTCCGATGCCGCGGGAGCGCTGGCAGGCGCCAAGATCGTGCTGAAGGTGCGGGCGCCGCTCGGGCGCGGCGAAGGGCCGGTGGACGAGCTCGGCCTGATCCCGCGCGGCGCGCTGCTGATCGGCACGCTGGAGGCGGTGGGCAATCCGTCCCGCGCGCAGTCCTATGCCGAGGCGGGGCTGGAGGCCTGCAGCATGGAGCTGCTGCCGCGCATCACCCGCGCGCAGAGCATGGATGTGCTCTCCTCACAGGCGAACCTCGCCGGCTACCGGGCGGTGGTCGAGGCCGCCGCCGCCTTCGACAAGGGCTTCCCCATGCTGATGACCGCCGCGGGTACCATCCCGGCGGCGAACGTCTTCGTCATGGGGGCCGGCGTTGCGGGGCTGCAGGCCATCGCCACGGGGCGGCGCCTCGGCGGCCGGGTTTCCGCCACCGACGTCCGTCCCGCGGCCAAGGAGGAAATCAAGTCCCTCGGTGCCAGCTTCGTGGGCGTCGAGAATGACGAGATGGCGCAGGCGCAGACCGCCGGCGGCTATGCCAAGGAGATGAGCGAGGACTACAGGCGCAAGCAGGCCGAGGTGATCGCCGCCGCCGTGGCGCGCGCCGACGTC
The DNA here is from genome assembly GCF_009829925.1 of Teichococcus coralli. Taxonomy (GTDB): domain Bacteria; phylum Pseudomonadota; class Alphaproteobacteria; order Acetobacterales; family Acetobacteraceae; genus Pseudoroseomonas; species Pseudoroseomonas coralli. The sequence goes on along the minus strand of NZ_SNVJ01000002.1, from coordinate 132,680 downwards.
GTCATCTGCACCGCGCTTGTCCAGGGCCGCAAGGCGCCGACGCTGCTCGGCGCCGAGATGGTGAACAGCATGAAGCCGGGCAGCGTGGTGGTGGACATCGCCGCCGACGCCGGCGGCAACTGCGCGCTGACCGTGCCGGGCGAGGCGATCACGACCGAGGGGGGCGTGAAGATCCTGGGCTGGCGCAACTGGCCCGGCCGCATTCCCGCCGCCGCCAGCGCGCTCTATGCGCGCAACCTGCTGACCTTTCTCTCCACCTTCTGGGACAAGGAAGCCGGCGCGCCGAAGCTGCCGCAGGAGGACGAGATCGTCCGCGGCGTGACGCTGACGCGTGGCGGGGCGGTTGTGCACCCGATGCTGGCCCAGGCCCCCGCGGCCTGAAGGGGGAGGAAACAAGAATGAACCCGACCGATCTCGCCAACCAGGCGACCGCCACGGCCGAGCGCGCGCTGGCCCTGGCCGCCGAGGCGCGCCGCATGGCCGAGGCCGTGGCGCCGGCCGTTGCCCATGGGGCGCAGCAGGCCGAGCCCTTCCTGCTGTTGCTGACCATTTTCCTGCTCGCCTGCTTCGTCGGCTACTACGTCGTCTGGAACGTGACGCCGGCGCTGCACTCGCCGCTGATGGGCGTCACCAACGCCATCTCCTCCGTCATCGTGGTGGGCGCCATCCTGGCCGCCGGCCTCGGCGACTCCTGGGCCGCCAAGTTCTTCGGCTTCCTCGCCGTGACGCTGGCCTCGGTGAACATCTTCGGCGGCTTCCTGGTGACCCGCCGGATGCTCAGCATGTTCCGGAAGAAGGGCTGAGCCGGTGGCGCATACGCTCTCGACCCTCGCCTACCTCGTCGCCGCCGTCCTCTTCATCCTGGCGCTGCGCGGCCTTTCCCATCCCGAGACCAGCCGGCGGGGCAATCTCTTCGGCATGATCGGCATGGGCATCGCCATCGTGGCGACGCTCTTCCGGCCGGGCATCGAGTTCTCCGGCCTGCTGCTGGTGCTGGCCGGCGTGCTCATCGGCGGCGGCATCGGCGCCGTGGTGGCCAACCGCATCCAGATGACGGCGCTGCCGCAGCTCGTCGCTGCCTTCCACTCGCTGGTGGGTCTGGCGGCGGTCTTCGTCGCGGCCGCCGCCTTCTACAACCCTGAGAGCTTCGGCATCGGCACGCCTGGGAACATCCATGGCGGCAGCTTGGTGGAGATGTCGCTTGGCCTCGCCATCGGTGCCATCACCTTCTCCGGCTCGCTGATCGCCTTCGCCAAGCTGCAGGCGCTGATGTCCGGCGCGCCGATCCTGTTCCGCTTCCAGCACTGGCTGAACCTCGGCCTCGGCATCCTGCTGCTGGTGCTGGTCATCGCCTTCGTCGCCACCGGCTCCGGCCTGCTGTTCTGGCTGATCGCGCTGCTGGCCTTCGCGCTCGGCTTCCTGCTGATCATCCCGATCGGCGGCGCCGACATGCCGGTCGTCGTGTCCATGCTGAACAGCTATTCCGGCTGGGCGGCGGCGGGCATCGGCTTCACCGTCGGCAACCTGCTGCTGATCGTCACCGGCGCGCTGGTCGGCGCCTCCGGTGCCATCCTCTCCTACATCATGTGCAAGGGGATGAACCGCAGCATCATCAACGTGCTGCTCGGCGGCTTCGGCAGCGATGCCGGCGCGGCGGCGGGTTCCGCCGGCGCTGGCGACGGCCCGGCCCGGCCGGTGAAGTCCGGCTCGCCCGAGGATGCCGCCTACATCATGAAGAACGCCGGCAAGATCATCATCGTGCCCGGCTACGGCATGGCGGTGGCGCAGGCCCAGCAGGTGCTGCGCGAGATGGCCGAGCTGCTGAAGAAGGAAGGCGCCGAGATCTCCTACGCCATCCACCCCGTGGCGGGCCGCATGCCCGGGCACATGAACGTGCTGCTGGCCGAGGCGAACGTGCCCTATGACGAGGTGCACGAACTGGAGGAGATCAACCCCGAGTTCGGCGAGGCCGACGTCGCCTACGTGATCGGCGCCAACGACGTCACCAACCCGGCGGCGAAGACCGACAAGTCGTCGGCCATCTATGGCATGCCAATCCTCGACGTGGAGCGGGCCAAGACCGTCTTCTTCGTCAAGCGCGGCATGTCCTCCGGCTATGCCGGCGTGGAGAACGAGCTGTTCTTCCGCGACAACACCATGATGCTCTTCGGCGACGCCAAGAAGGTGACGCAGCAGATCGTTCAGGCGCTGCAGAAGTAGGGAAGGGCAGGGGGCGCCGCCCCCTGGGCCCCTGCCGGGGGGATGGTGTCCCCCCGGGCCCCGCCCTCAGTTGTCGCTGAGCGGGTAGAGCGACGGCGGCGCGTGGCGGAAACGGAAGCCTCGGATTTCGAGCGCCGCAGGGCCTGGTGCGTCCACGTCGATCATCCGTGGCAGCAGCGGCGCGAAGGCGGCGCGGAAGTGGTTCTTCGCCTTGACGCACAGCAGGCCGGGCTGCGTCACATCCACCTCGTGCAGGTCGAAGAAGCCCGGATCGCTCGGCGAGATGCAGCGCGTGGTGACGATCACCCGCACCTGCCCGATGGTGATCACCGCCGTCGGGCCCAGGTCCACCGCCATGCCACCCAGCACCGGTCCGCGGTTCTGGAAGCGGCCCTCCGTCAGCAGCGCAACCGTGCCGGCGAAGGGCGCGGGCTCGCCGTAGTCGCTTGCCAGCCGGCCGCCCAGCGTGCCGCACAGGGCGCCGCCGAGGCCGGCCGCCCGCGCCCGCTGCACCAGCTCCGGGTCGCAGTAGAAGGCGACCACCGTGGGCACCTGCGGGGCCAGCGCCAGCACCGCCCGGATCAGCTCCGGCGTGTCGCCGATGCCGCCGGAATAAGGGTTGTCGCCGGCATCCACGATGGCGGCGGGGAGGGGCCCGCCGTCCAGCGCCTGCCGCAGGCCGTCCTCGACGCTGGGCAGGCGGATGAAGAAGCGGTCCCGCCGCGCCGCATAGTCCGCGATCAGGGCCGCCGCCGCCCGCCCGGCCACCGCCGCGTCGCCATCGGCAAAGACCATCACGCTTGCACCGGCGGAGGGCGTGTCGCCATAGGTGAAGCCGCCGAAGATGCTTGCGTCCAGCACGCCGGGCAGCGCCTCGGCGGCGCGTGCGGCTTCCTCCATCTCCGCCATCGGGCCCGCGGCGCTGCGCATGTTGATGCTGGGCAGGATGGCGCCCAGCTTCGCGATGATGCCGACCGGGCGGCTGCGGCCTTCCACCGCGTTCCGCAGCAGCTCCAGCGCGCGGCGGCCTGTGGGCCGCATGTCGATATGCGGATAGGTGCGGTAGGCGGTCCCGACATCCAGCAGCCGCGCGATGTCGGGGTGCATGTTGGCGTGCAGGTCGAAGCTGGCCGCCAGCTTCACGCCATGGCCTGTGGCGCCCCGCACGCGGCGGATCAGCTCCAGATCGGCGAGCGGCAGGTCCTCCACCACCATGGCGCCGTGCAGCGAAAGATAGACGGCATCGAAGCCGCCGCCCGCGAGCCCCTCCAGCACTTCCGAGCAGACCTGCTCGAAAACCGCCCGCTCTAGGATGCCGCCGGGCATGGCGGCCGCCTGGCGCAGGAACACCGCCTCCCAATCCGGATGCGCGTCGAGGAAGTCCAGCGCGCCGCCGATCTCCGTCTCCGTGCCGCGGTAGACCTCACGGGCCGCTTCGCCCGCCGTCCACTCGGACGCATGGAAGTCCTTGATGCTCGTGGGAACCGGGCTGAAGGAATTGCCCTCGTGCCAGAGCCGCGCGATGGCGAGCCGCGTCATGCCTGCGCCACCCCTGCCAGAGCCAGCTCCACGGCCGCCCCCAGGCGCTCGACGATCAGGTCGATCTCCTCATCCGTTGCAGTATAGGGTGGTGCGAGCAGGATGTGGTCGCCCGCGCGGCCATCCGCCGTGCCGCCGCCGGGATAGCAGGCCAGGCCCGCGGCCAGGGCAGCTTCGCGGATGCGGAGGTTCAGCTGCAGGGCTGGGTCGAAGGGCGCCTTGCTCTCGCGATCGGACACCAGCTCAATGGCGTGGAACAGCCCGCGCCCGCGGATGTCGCCGACATGCGGATGCTGGCCGAGCCGGGCCTCCAGCCCCTGCCGCAGCCGCTGCCCGAGCGCTTGGACCTGCCCTAGCAGCCCTTCTTCCCGGATCACGCGCTGCACCTCCAGCGCTGCGGCGCAGGCCACGGGATGCGCGACGTAAGTGTGACCGTGCTTGAAGCTGCCGGAGCCGTCCCGGATGGCCACCAGGATCTTTCCCTGGATCAGCAGGGCGCCGATCGGTTGGAAGCCGCCACCCAGCCCCTTCGCCACGACCTGGATGTCGGGCGCGATGCCCTCCTGCTCCCAGGCATGCAGCGTGCCGGTGCGGCCCATGCCGCACATCACCTCGTCGAGGATCAGCAGCGCGCCGTGCCGGTCGCAAACCTCGCGCACGGCGCGGAAATAGCCCGCCGGCGCCGGCACGCAGCCCAGCGTGGCGCCGACCACCGGCTCGGCGACAAAGGCGGCCACCGTGTCCGGCCCCAGGCGCTGGAACTCGGCCTCCAGCTCGGCGGCGAGGCGGCGCGCGAAGGCCTCCTCGCTCTCGCCCTCCTGCTGACCGCGATAGGCATGGGCTGGCGAGACATGGCTGAAGGCCGCCGCCAGCAGCGGCGCGTAGGGCGCGCGGCGCAGCGCGTTGCCGCCGGCCGCCAGCGCCCCCAGCGTGTTGCCGTGGTAGCTCTGCCGCCGCGCGATGAAGCGCTGCCGCCGCTCCTGGCCGACTTCCAGAAAATACTGTCGCGCCAGCTTCAGTGCGGCCTCGATCGCCTCCGACCCGCTTGAAACGAAATAGGCACCAGCCAGCCCGCCCGGCTCATGCCCGACCAGCATCTCCGCCAGCGCCTCGGCCGGCTCGCTGGAGAAGAAGCCGGAATGCACGTAGTCCACTTGCCCCACCTGCCGGCGGATCGCCTCCACCACGCGGGGATGGCCGTGCCCGAGGCAGGAGACGGCCGCCCCGCCGGAAGCGTCGAGCACGCGGTGCCCGCCGGTTTGGGTGATCCAGCTTCCCTCCGCCCGCACCGCCAGGGGCGGTTCGGTGCGCGAACTGCGATGCAGGATGCGGGTCATGCCGGAGGGTCCTCGCTGGGAATGTACTGGGAAAGGGCGGCCAGCCGCTCCTCCGCATCGCGCAGCCGCGCCATGGCGGCCTCGCCCCCGAGCAGGAAGGATGCGGCAACGAGGGCCTGCGCCGATGCGAGTGCGCCGGTCAGGCTCGGAAAGAAGCCCGGTGCGGCGGCGGCCTCGAAGGGCAGCAGGTGGTGGGCGCCCTCCACGGCGGGCGCGTCCGGCCGGTCGGCGAGGGCGATGATGACGCAGCCCGCGGCGCGCGCCGCCTGGGCGGCGAGGAGGCTGGCGCGCGAATAGGGCGCGAAGGTCACCAGAAGGACGGCATCCCCGGACTGGAAGGCGCCGAAGTCGAGGTCTTCCGGCCGGTCGGCACCGGCCAGCCGCACCGCGTGCGGGCGGAACAGGCTGAGCTGGTAGTGCAGCAGTTGCGCCACCGCGCGGCAGGAGCGGAAGCCGACCGCCCAGGCGCGCGGCGCCTCGTGCAGGGCCGCCGCCGCCTGGCCGATCCGCCCGGCATCCAGCCGCGCGAGGCCGGCGGCATCGGCGGCCAGCATCTCGCCGGCGAGGTCGGTCGCGGCCAGGGCGGGTTCGTGCGCTCCCGGCTGCGCGCGACGGATGCGGGTGGAGAAAGGCCGGCCCTGGGCTCGCCCGGCCTCCCGCTGCGCCTCGATCAACCCGTCGCGCAGCGCGTCCCAGCCGGAATAGCCCAGCGCCTGAGCCAGCCGGGTGAAGCTGGCGGGCTGCGCGCCGGCCGCCGCCGCCAGGTCGCGCATGGAGCGAGTGGCGGCGTCGAATTCGTGGCGGGCAACGAAGCGCGCCACCTCCTGCAGCCGTGGCGGCAGGTCAGGCAGGGCGCAGCGCAACCGGTCAATGGGGGAGGCGGCGGACATGAAATATTTGTTGCACGAAAACGCCATTATTGCAACGATTGGATCCTATCGTCACGCAATCACGGGAAACGCCATCGCATGACCGGACGCCGCGCCCTTCTGGCCACACCCTTTGCCGCCGGGCTTGCTTCCTTGGCCGGGCCAGCGCCCCTGCGCGCTCAGGAAGCCTTCCCAGACCGGCCGCTTCGCCTGGTGGTGCCTTTCACGCCGGGTGGAGCGGTGGACCTGACCGGGCGCCTCCTCGCGGACCTGCTGGCGCCGATCCTCGGCCAGACGGTGGTGGTGGAGAATCGCGGCGGCGCTGGCGGCAACCTCGGCGGCGACGCCGTCGCGAAGGCACCGAAGGACGGCTATACGCTCCTGCTCGGCACCGCGACCATTCTCGCGGCCAACAAGTTCCTGTTCCGCAAGTCGATGCCCTTCGACCCGACGGCGGACCTCGCGCCCGTGACCCGCGTCGCCACCGGAACGGTGCTTCTGGTGGTGAATGCCGATCGCCCCTGGAAGAACTTCGCCGAGCTGATCGCGGCGGCGAAGCAGGACCCTGGCAAGATCACCATGGGCTCGTCGGGCACCGGCTCGGTCAGCCACCTGACGCTGGCGGCGTTGAAGCGCGCGGCGGGGGTGGACATCACCCATGTGCCCTATCGCGGCGGTGCGCCAGCCATCCAGGACCTGCTGGCCGGCAATATCGACATGATGTTCGACGTGATTCCCGCCTTGATGCCGCATGTGCGCGAGGGCCGGTTCCGCCCGCTGGCGGTAGGCAGCGCCCAGCGCGTCACCTATGTGCCGGAACTGCGCGATGTTCCCGGCATGGCCGAGCTGCTGCCGGATTCGGGCATTGATGCGCAGTCCTGGTACGCGGTCATGGCGCCCGTCGGCACGCCGCAGGATCGCCTGGCGCTGCTGCACCGGGCGATCCGGCAGGTGGCGCAGTCCGAGGCGTTCCGCGCCAAGATGGAGCCGCTTGGCTTCGCGCCCGTCTCCGATGCCTCCCCCGCCGCCTTCGGCGACTACCTGCGCGCGCAGGAAAAGGTCTGGCAGGGCCTGGTCGAGGCTTCCGGCGCGACGTTGGACTGACGCCGGCTCAGGGGATCAGCAGCGGAGAGCCGGTCGGGCGTGGGAGAAGGCGCCTGAGGCCCGGGCTCAGCACTCCGTCACGTTCACCGCCAGGCCGCCGAGCGAGGTCTCCTTGTACTTCGACTGCATGTCGAGCCCGGTCTGCCGCATGGTGCGAATGACGTCGTCCAGCGAAACGTGGTGCGCGCCGTCACCACGCAGGGCGAGCCGGGCGGCGATGATCGCCTTGTTGGCGCCCACCGCGTTGCGCTCGATGCAGGGGATCTGCACCAGCCCCCCCACCGGGTCGCAGGTCAGGCCGAGATTGTGCTCCATGCCGATCTCGGCGGCGTTCTCCACCTGCGCCGGCGTGCCGCCCATGGCCGCGGCCAGCCCCGCCGCCGCCATCGAGCAGGCGACGCCGACCTCGCCCTGGCAACCGACCTCGGCGCCTGAGATCGAGGCGTTGCGCTTGTAGAGCACGCCGATGGCGCCGGCGGTCAGCAGCAGGTCGAGCACGCCCTCGGGTGTCGCGCCTGGAACGAAGCGCTCGTAGTAGTGCATCACGGCCGGAACGATGCCGGCGGCGCCGTTGGTCGGAGCGGTGACGACGCGGCCGCCCGCCGCGTTCTCCTCGTTGACCGCGATGGCGAAGAGGCTGACCCAGTCGGAAACCGTCATCGGGTCCGCCTCGCGCGGGCGTGCCAGAAGGTCGCGGTGCAAGGCGGCGGCGCGGCGGCGCAGATGGGTGCGGCCGGGCAGGTGGCCCTCGCCGCGCATGCCGCGGGCGATGCAGTCGCGCATGGCGTCGGCGATGCGGCGCAGCCCGGCTTCGACCGCCTGCGTGCCGAGGCCCCGCGCCTGCTCGTTGGCGCGCATCATGTCGGCGATCGAGAGCCCGCTTCGCGCCGCCATGGCCAGCATCTCGGCACCCGAGGCGAAGGCGTAGGGCAGGGCGACCGCGGTCGCCGGGCCGATCTCCCGCGCCAGGTCTTCCTCCGTCGCGACGAAGCCGCCGCCGATCGAGTAGCAGACCAGTTCCTCCAGCACCGCGCCGCCCGCGGCCAGGGCGGTGAAGCGCATTCCGTTGGTGTGGCCGGGCAGCGTCTCCCGCTGGTGCAGCAGCAGGTCCCGCGCCTCGGCAAAGGGCACGGGATGGCGGCCATCCAGCCGCAGCACACCTTCGGCGCGAATGCCGGCGACGAGGCGGGTGGCGTCGTCGGGGTCCAGGCGTTCCGGCCATTCGCCGGAAAGGCCGAGCAGCACCGCGATGTCGGTGGCGTGGCCGCGACCCGTGAGCGCCAGGGAGCCGAACACTTCCGCTCGGAGGCGGGCCACCTGCGGCAGCACGCCCTTTTCGCCCAGCGCGCGGACAAAGCCCGCCGCCGCCCGCATCGGCCCGACGGTGTGCGAGCTGGAGGGCCCGATCCCGATCCGGAAGATGTCGAAGACGCCGAACTCCATGCATTCCTCCCGTCTTTCGGGGAGCCTAGCGGGGCAGGAAGGCGCCGCACATCCCTTTGCGCCCTGGCACGCGCGACCGTGTCAGGCGCCTTGCCCCCATGGCTTCCACGGCCAGCGCCGAAGCGGGTAACCTGCCTTCCTGGTTGGCTGCCCGCCTGGTCCAGGCGATCGGGTTCTACCCCTGGAGCCTCCTGGACGTCGTGCGGCATCCCGCGAAAGCAGCCCTTCTCGGCGCGACGGGCGGCGCCTTGCGGGATCGAGTTGAACTCGAGATAGATGGAACTCGATCTGTCCCTGCCAGCCTGCGCCAGGCTGGGAGACGGGCTCCATGTACCCGGTCCGGCAACTTTGGCCCAGGGTCCGGGCATGGCGACGCTCGGGTGCCTGGACCTGCTGGCAGCGGGTGTCCTGAACCCGTACGTGACGAGCGGGCCCACCCCGCGGAACGCTTGACCTGGAGGCAGGCACGCATATGGTCGGAGCGTCGCCCCCATCCTCACCCGCCGAGCCTGGACCTGGCGGTCGGCCAGGAGGCGCAGTGGCGGTTCGACCCGCCCGCGGGAGGCGCGGAAGGGGGCGCCGGTCTCCAACGCCGCCCGCCCTCACCCAGCGACGGAAGCCTCCGCGCGTTCGGCGGCACGTCGTGACAGCGCAGCCTCGATCTCCTGTACGGTCAGGTGCACGTGGTAGGAGAGACAGGCGATGACGTCCTCACGCGGCACCGGCTTCGGGCCGTCCGGAGCGCCGGAAGGAACAGGCTCCGCATCAGGGCAAGGCGCCCGCTTCGCCAAGACGTCGAGGGCTTCGGACGGGTGGCTGGCGGGCAGGGAGGGCCAGACCGCCAGCACGGTGGCACGGGCGGCTTCCAGGGCTTCGTCGGGGCCGACGGCGCGCGCTTCGAAGATGCCGACCTGAGGGGCACTGATCTTGGCGGGCTCTCGATGGCCGACGTCGCGCGTCTCAAGGGCGCCCGCATCTCCCTGGATCAGGCGGCGCCGCTCGCGCGGGGACTTGGCCTCCAGGTGTCATGACGGAGGTGCCCTTACCCAGGCGACGCAGCTGCATGGATAAGGGTGGTGGCCGCAGGGTTCGGCGGCTCGGACGTGACGCCGACCAGTATCCTGTCGCCGACCAGGGCTGGAGCGAGTGCCTTACTCCGGCTTGATACCGGCTGCCTCCACAACCTCCTTCCACCTCGTTGTCTCGGACGCGACGAAGCTCGCGTAAGCCTCGGCGGAGATGCCGCCCGGCACGAGGCCGTTCGCGAGCAGCTTTTCCTTCAGGGGGCCCCGCACCGCTTTCGCCGTCTCGGCCTGCAGCCGCGCCACCATCGCGGCCGGCAACCCGGCGGGCGCGGACAGCCCTGTCCAGGACACCGCGATCACGTCGGGAGTGCCACTCTCGACGACAGTCGGCGTGTCCGGAAACAATGCGCTCCGTTCGGCGCTCGTCACCGCCAGCATCCGCAACCTGCCATCCTTGACGTGCGGGAGGAGCGCGTCGGCATTCGTGATGAGGACCGGCACCTGTCCGCCCAGCACGTCCGTCATGGCGGGGGCGCCACCACGGTAGGGAATGTGCTCGATGGCAACCCCGGCCTTCAGCTTGAACAGCTCCATGGCCAGGTTGCCGGACGAGCCGGTGCCGGAACTGGCGTAGCTGTGCTTGCCCGGCTCGCGCTTCGCGAGAGCGACCAGATCGGCCAGGGTCCGGGCGGGGAAATCAGGGTGGACCGCGATCCCGTTCGGCCCCGAGGCGATGAGGGTGATGTGCGTGAAGTCCTTCACCGTGTCGTAGGGCATCGACTTGTAAAGGCCAGCGTTGATGGCGTGGGAGCCGATCCCGGACAGGAGCAGGGTGTATCCGTCAGCAGCCGAACGCGCGACGGCCGCTGAGCCGATGTTGCCGTTGGCGCCGGCGCGGTTCTCAACGACGATCGTCTGGCCGAGGGCCTTCCCTACTTCCGAGGCGATCAGCCGAGCCATCGTGTCGCTCGTTCCTCCCGGAGGAAACGGAACAACCATGGTGATGGGACGGCTTGGCCAGGCCTGCGCCGCGGCTGGCGTGACGTGTGTCGTGGCGCCCGCGAGCGCTGCGGCGCCAAACGCCAGCACACCGCGTCGGGTAGTCCGATACTCGTTCATGGTTTCCTCCAGCATTTGATGATCTGGCCGCCTTTGGATGCGGTTCCCTGGAGACCGGTTTGCCGATATGCGCCACCCGGCCTCCAGCCTTTCCGAACGTCATTGCTGTAGCGAAACCCGTCGAGGCCGATCTACAGCCGAGTTCTCGCGCCTCGTGCCGTTGTCCCACCATGCGGGCCAGCGGCGCCGCTTTCAGTCCCGTAGCACCGCTCCGGGGTTCAGGATCCCGGCCGGGTCCAATGCGGCCTTCGCGCCGCATGGCTTGCACCCTGCCAGCCGGGATGCGCGCCGCCACGTGGCCTTTGTAGGGCCGCCCGACGCCATGCTCGGCGCTGAAGGATCCCCCATGCGCGTCCACGATGTCGTAGAGCGCGGTGCGGCTCGCCTCCGACACCGCAAGCTGGTTCGGCAAGGTCCGCGCCGTGGCCCGCAGGTTCCGGTGGAGGCTGCCGTCCCAAGCGTGGCCGTAGACGACCGGCGTCAGCATCGGGAAGCGTGCCGTCATCTCCCGCTCGGGCCGCTCGATGAAGTCGGCAAGCGAGGGCAAAGGCTAGGCGATGTCATGCTTGAGGCTCAGGCCCCCCTTGCCCTGCGCCTCGGGGAAGGACTCCCGCAAGGCCCCCAGGGTGGTGCGGCGATCCAGGCTCTCCGCCACCACGACATCCTCGGCGGCGCCATCCTCCAGGGCTTCCCCAAGCACGACGTCGTCCATTTCCGCCAAGGCTCAGGCGGCGTGCCGGTCGCCCACGGCGCCCTGCGCGGTGGGGACAGGGCGCGCCGCGAGCTGGGAGGATCACTCGCCGCCCTGCGGCACCACGCCCACGCCGTGCTCCGCGCAGAGGCGCAGCACCACCGCGACGGCTGCCGCGTCCGCCGGGCGCGCGACGGCCGATGGCCGCCCCTCGCGCTTGCCGAGCCAGTCGCGGGAATACGGCACAAGATCTGCCGGGTCCGTCAACACGGCGTCATCCAGCGCCGCACGCAACGCTTCGATCAGTGCGTGCATCATGGCAGGGCAACCCCGAGCTTGGCGGCCCAGGGCCGCAGGGCCTCCGGAATGCCGTCGCGCAGGCGGACGCCGTCGCGCTCCGCTGCCTCCCGCCGCTGGTCCTGGCCGCCCGCGGGCAGCACCGTGCCGCCGTCCCGCAGAACCGTAGGGGCGCCGCTCGCCTGTGCGGCAGCATCCATCAGCCAGGGGTGGTCGTATTGCCGTCCCTCGCGGGCCCGGCGCATGGCCAAGTTGTTGGTGGTGATGACGCGCTGACGTCGGTCATCACCGAAGCCCCCTCAGTCGGGAAGCCGATGGCGAACGGGGCCGGCGGCAGGGCGGCGCGCACACCGCCGAAGGGCGCCACCGTGGCCACGCCGGGCGCCGACGAATGCAGGCTCAGCACCATGCCGCGGGCCGCCACTCGTTCCAGGTAGGCTGCCAAGCAGTCGATATGGTGGCTGTTGCCGATGGGGATGCTCACAACCCCATGCTGGCCGACCCGCTCGAACGCCGTCTCCAATGCACGGGTCATCAGCCATGGGCCTGGCAGCCGCTTGCCGTCCCAGGCGAGGCAGGCTCCGCGGTCCGACAGCACCTCCGGCTCGCCAGACATCGCCATGTCTCCGGACGCTATCTCCCCCCAGGTCGCGCAGGGCCAGTTCCGGGCCGTGGGTCTCGTGGCCGAGCATGTCGGCCTCCACCAGGATGTCCGCCACGGCGGCGGCCTTGTCGGCGTCCAGCCCCGCCGCGCCGAACAACGCCGCCGCAAAGCGGCGCAACTCCGCGGGGTGGTGCAGCGTCGCAATCCCGGTCGCGCTCACGCCAGCACTCCGATCGGCCAAGGCACGAACTCGTTGGTGCCCATGCCGCTGAGCTCGCTTTTGGTGCGCTCGCCGGAGGCATGGCGCAGCAGCTGCGCGAAGATCCGCTGGCCCATCTCCTGCACCGTGGCCTCGCCGTCGATGACGATGCCGCAGTTGATGTCCATGTCTGACACCATCCGCTCGTACATCGGCGTGTTGGAGGCCAGCTTGATGGTGGGGGCGGGAAGGGAGCCGAAGCAGGAGCCGCGTCCGGTGGTGAACATCACCATGTTGGCGCCCCCCGCGATCTGCCCCGTTGCGGAAGCCGGGTCGTAGCCCGGCGTGTCCATGAAGACGAGGCCGTGCTGCGTCACCGGCTCGGCGTAGCGGTAGACCTCCATGAGCGGGGAGTTGCCGCCCTTCTTGGCGCCGCCGAGCGACTTCTCCAGCACGTTGGCCAGGCCACCGGCATTGTTGCCGGGCGAAACGCGGCCGTTGATCTGGCAGTCGCGGCCCTCGTTGTAGGCCAGCCACCAGCTCATGCGGTCGACCAGCTTCTGCCCGACCTCGGGCGTCACGGCGCGCGCCGTCAGCGTGTGCTCGACGCCGAAGATCTCCGAGGTTTCGGACAGGATCGGCGTGCCGCCGTGGCGCACCAGGATGTCCATGGCGGCGCCGAGGGCGGGGTTGGCCGACAGGCCAGAAAAACCGTCCGACCCGCCGCACTGCATGCCGATGGTCAGGTACTCGGCCGAAACCGGCTCGCGCGCCACGGCATTGGCGGCGGGGAGCATCTCCTTCACCTGGACGATGCCCGCTTCGACCGAGCGGCGCAGCCCGCCCTCGTCGCCAATCACCAGCGTCCGCAGCGTCGGGCCGCGCCGCAGCCCCTGCTCGACCAGGAACTCCTCAAGGTCATTGCTCTCCATGCCCGACGCGATGATCAGGGAAGCCGCGGAGTTGGGATTGCGGATGTACCCGCCCAGGGTGCGGCGCAGCAGCGCCATCGGCTCGCCGGAACGCTCCATCCCGTCGCCCATCTGGTGGATGAAGGGGGCGACGCCGTCAACCATCGGGTAGTCCGCCAGGCGGTCCGGCGTGAACCAGGCGGCGATCTTGCGCGCCGCCGTGCCGCCCGTGTTGCCCAGCACGAAGACGCCGACGTAGTTGCGCGTGCCCGCGCGGCCGTCGGCACGGCGGATGCCCTGGAAGGTGGCGCGCTCCGCTTGCGGCACGTACTCGGTCGGCACGTAGTTCTTCGAGAAGGCGTAGTCCTTCTCCACCGCGTCGAACAGGATGTTGTGGCTGTGCATCCAGGTGCCGGGCGGCAGGTCCTCGGACGCGTAGCCGATCACCGTGTTGTATTTCCGCACCGCCTCTCCCTTTGCGATGAAGCACGCGGCGATCTTGTGGCCGGAGGGCACGTCGTGCAGCGTCACCGTGTTCTCGGACGGCACCGGCGTCCCCGCCTGCACCGGCATCCGCGCGACGACGACGTTGTCCAGCGGGTCCAGGCGGATGAAGGGGTTGACGTTGGCGCGGGTCATCTGGTCGTTCATGGCGCTGTCCTCCCTCACGCCAGGACGCCGATGGGCCAGGGCACGAATTCGTTCTCGCCCGCGCCCTCGATCTCGCCCTTGGTCTTCTCGCCGGATGCGTGGCGCAGCAGCGCGTCGAAGATCTGCCGTCCCATCTCCTCCACGCTCACCACGCCGTCCAGCACCGGGCCACAATCCAGGTCGATGTCGTCCGCCATGCGCGCGAAGGTCTCGCTGTTGGACGCGATCTTCACGGTCGGCGCGGGCAGGGAACCGAAGGTGGTGCCGCGCCCCGTGGTCATGGCGATCAGGTTGGCGCCGCCCGCGATCTGGCCGGTGACCGATACCGGGTCGTAGTCGGGCGTGTCCATGAAGACGAGCCCCGGGCCGGTGACGCGGTCGGCGTAGCGCACGACCTCGGCGATGGGGGCGCTGCCCGCCTTGCGCGCGCCGTCGAGCGACTTCTCCAGCACACTGGCGAGACCAGCCGCGGCGTGACCGCGATCCAGCACGCCGTTCAACTGGGTGTCCTTGCCGCGGTTGTAGTCGCGCCACCAGTCCAGCCGAGCGCGGAGCGCCTCGCCCACCGCCGGGCTGGCGGTGCGGGCTAGGAAGGCGTCCTGCGCCAGCAAAATCTCGGGCGTTTCGGACAGGATGGCGGTGCCGCCAGCGGCGACCAGCAGATCCACCGCGACACCCAATGCGGGGTTGGCGGACAAGCCGGTGAAGCCATCGGGCGCGCCGCATTGCAGCCCGAGCACCAGATGCTCAGCCGAGACCTCCTGCCGCCGCGCGGCGTCGGCCAGCGGCAGCATGGCCTCCACCATGCCCTTGGCGGTGTCCACGGCGTTGCGGATGCCGCCGACCTCCTGGATGGTGACGGTGTGCAGGCGGTCGCCCACGGCCAGCTTTTCCTGTTCCAGGAAGCCCTTGAGGTTGTTGCGCTCGCAGCCCAACGCGACCACCACGGCGCCCGCCGTATTCTGGTTGTGGATGAAGCCGGAGATGGTGCGGCGCAGCAGGTCCATCGGCTCGCCAGTCATCTCCATGCCGCAGCCGATCTCGTGGACATAGGGCACCACGCCGTCGACGTTCGGGAAGGCCGCCAGGCGGTCCTCGTCGAACCAGTCGGCCGCCTGCCGCGCGGCGGTCGCGCCGCAATTTCCCACCACGAATACGCCGATGAAGTTGCGCGTGCCCACGCGCCCGTCCTCGCGCACGAAGCCCTGGAAGGTCGCGGTGGCAGCCGTCGGGCGCGTGGAAGTCACGTCCAGGCTTGGCAGCGTCACCCCTTCCACGGAGACGTCGCTCGCGCGCAGCGGCTGGCCAGCCTTCATGTCCTTGGTCGCGGTGCCGATCGCGATGCCGCCCCGCGTCACCGGCGTGCCCGCCACGATGTCACGGGTCGCCAGCTTGTGTCCGGCCGCCACGTCCTCCAGTGCCGTCAAGCCTTCGGACGGCAGGCGGGCGCCACGCGCGAGCGGATGCCTGGCGACAACAACGTTGTCCTGGGCATCCAGGCGCAGGATGGGGTCGTTCACCGCGTCGGCGGTGGACATGGACAGGAACACGGCTTCCTCCCTTTCCCGGGCTGGTGCAGGGGCCAGTCCGGCGCGGTTATGGAGTCACCTTAACTTTGCTGGGTGATATCGGTCTAACATCATCATAGCATTGTGGTTATACCGATTTTAGATCACCAGAGGCCGTCATGCTCGACCTCGCCCACATCCGGTCCTTTGTCGCCCTGGCGGAGGAGCTGCATTTCGGCCGAGCCGCCCGGCGGCTGAACATGACGCAGCCGCCGCTCAGCCGTCAGATCCAGCTCCTGGAGGCCGAGCTGGGCGTGGGGCTCTTCGACCGGTCCCGCCATGCCGTGGCGCTGACGGCGTCCGGCCACGCCTTTCTGCCGGAAGCCCGTGCGCTGCTGGGCGCCACCGAGCGGGCGGCACAGGTCGCCCGGCGCGCCGCTCAAGGTCGGGGACGCGGAGTGGTGAACCTCGGCTTCATTGGCGCCTCGACCTACGCCTTCTTGCCGAGATTGATCGAGCACACCCGGACCGAGCTGCCAGATATGGAGATCGTGCTGAAGGAGATGGACGGCGCCACGCAGTTGGAGGCATTGCGGGTGGGGCGCCTCGACATCGGCTTGGTGCGGCCCTTTCCCATGCCGGACATCGTGTCCTCCACCTGCGTCATGCACGAGGGGCTGGCGCTGGCGCTGCCGCTGGGCCATCCGCTGAGCACCAAGCGCCGCGTCGGGCTGCGCGACCTGAACGGCGAGGCCTTCGTCATGTACTCGACGGACGGGCCCTACATGCACGCCCTGCTGTCGAACACCTTCGCGGCGGCGGGCGTCCAGCCGCGCGTGGTGCAGGCGGTGTCCCAGGCGCACACCATCCTGTCCCTGGTCGGCGCGGGCACCGGGCTGGCCCTGGTGCCGGAGGAGGCGCGCAACGCCTCCTTCGACAGCGTGACCTTCCGCCCGATCGCCATCCCCGCGGCGCCGCTGGTCGAACTGCATGCGATCTGGCGGCCGGATAACGCCAACCCGGCGCTGGAGCCGCTGCGCGACCTGCTGCGCCGGATCGCGCTGCCGCGGCTCTAGAGGTCAGTGCTGGCCCAAGGCGCCGTCCACCCGGCGCCACAGGCCCTCCGGGTTGCCGTCACGCAGGGCGGCGGGGAGCAGCGCCTCCGGCACGTCCTGATAGCAGACCGGGCGCAGGAACCGCGCGATCGCCAGCATGCCGACGGAGGTGGAGCGGCCATCGGCCGTGGACGGGCCGCCATGCACCATGGCGTGGTTGACCTCCGCGCCCGTGGGGTAGCCCTTGACCAGGATGCGGCCCACGCGCCGCTCCAGCACGGGCAGGAGCCGCCGCGCCATGTCGACGTCGCCGCCGTCCATCTGGATCGTCGCGGTCAGCTGCCCCTCGAGGCTTTCGGCCAGCCGCAGCATCGTGTCCACGTCCCGGGCAGCGGATCACCAGCGACGCGGCGCCGAACACCTCCTCGCCCAGGACCGGGTCCTCTAGGAAAGGCGCGGCGCTGGCCTCGAACAGCGCGGCCTCGCCCTGGGTGCCCGCCGTGGCGAGCTGGCCGGACGCCACCTTGCGGACACGGTTGTTGCTAGCGAGGTGGGCAACGCCGCGCTGGTCGGCGTCGAGGATGCCGAGCGTCAGCATCCTTTGGGCGAGCGCGCCCGCCAGCGCGTCAGTGGCCGAAGTCAGGAACGTGTCCAGCCCTGGCCCGTCCAGCGCCAGCACCAGCCCGGGGTTGGTGCAGAACTGCCCGGCACCGAGGGTGAGGGAGCCGATGAATGCCTTGCCGATGGCAGATGCTCGCGCCGCCATGGCCTCCGGCAACAGGAACACCGGCTTGATGCTGCTCATCTCCGCGTAGGCGGGGATGGGCTCCGGCCGGGCGGCCGCGGTCTTCATCAAAGCGGTGCCGCCTGCGCGGGAGCTGGTGAAGTCCACGGCTTTGATGCGCGGGTCCGCCACCAGACCCTGCCCGACCAGTTCCGATGTGCCGGGATGGGCCGAGTGTGCCTTCACCACCACGGGGCAGCCCGCCACCAGCGCGGACGCGGTGTCGCCGCCGCCCACCGAGTAGGCCAGCGGGAAATCGGAGGCGCCGAGCACCGCCACCGTCCCCACCGGGATCATGCGCAGGCGCAGGCGCGGGTCCGGGCGGGGCAGGGGCGTGCGGTCCGGCAGCGCCGGGTCGATGCGGACGCCCAGGTAAGTGCCGTCCCGCACCTCCGGCGCGAATAGGCGCAGCTGACCCACGGTGCGCCCGCGCTCGCCCTTGAGGCGGCCGCGCGGCAACCCGCTCTCGGCCATGGCGCGGGTGATCAACTCGTCGGCGATGTCCAGGATCGCCTGGGCGCAAGCCTCCAGGAAGGCCGCGCGCACCTCGGGCGTGGTCTCGCGGTAGGCGTCGAAGGCCCTCCAGGCCAGGGCGCAGGCGCGCTCGACATCCGCGGCGGTTCCGCCGCCGAAGGCGGGTTCCGGCCGCTGGCCGGTGGCGGCCTCGACCGCGTGGAGGAGGTTGTCGGTGCCGCGCAGCGCGGGCGCTATCCCACCGATGGGTGAGAAGCGGGGCGGGGTCAGGATACGGTTCTCCATGCTCTCCAGCATCGGCTTCACCTTGGCGAGGCAACCCAGACACCGGGGCTCGGCGAACAGCCGCGCGCGGCGCTCCTGCCGGTCCTGCAGGCTGTCGTAGCCCCGACGATCATGGCAGCCTCCTCAGAACACGTCCGGCTCGGGCACGGCCCGGCCGTGGTCGGTGCGCAGCACGTCGAAGTCGCAACCGTCGTGCGCCTGGCCGACATGCTGGGCGAAAATGGCGCCGTAGCCCCGCTCGTAACGCGGCGGCGGCGCCGTCCAGGCGGCGTGGCGGCGCGCCAGCTCCGCCCCGTCGACCCGCATGTCGATGCGGCGATTCGGGACATCGACCGCCACGACGTCGCCGGTCCGGAGCAGGGCGAGCGGGCCGCCGACGTAGCTCTCCGGCGAGACGTGCAGGATGCAGGCTCCGTAGGAGGTGCCGGACATCCGGGCGTCGGAGATCCGCACCATGTCGCGGACGCCCTGGCGCACCAGCTTGGCTGGGAGCGGGATCATGCCGATCTCCGGCATCCCGGGACCTCCCAGGGGTCCGCCGTTGCGCAGCACCAGCACCGTGTCCGGCGTCACCTCCAGGTCGTCGCGGTCGATGCGGGCCTTGAGGTCAGGATAGTCCTCGAACACCAGGGCAGGTCCGGCGTGGACGTGCAGCCGCGGGTCGCAGGCGCTGGGCTTGATGACGCAGCCGTCCGGCGCGAGGTTGCCGCGCAGCACGGCCAGCGCGCCCTCGGCGTAGATCGGGTTCGCCTCGGTGCGGATCACGTCGTCATCGTAGACCTCCGCGTCCGCGATGCAGGCGCCCAGCGTCTCGCCACTGACGGTCATGGCGTCGAGATGCAGGTGCCGCGCGATGCGGGACATCAGTCCGCGCAGGCCACCGGCGAAGTGGAAATCCTCCATCAGGTACGTGCTGCCGGACGGACGCACGTTGGCGATCACCGGCACGGCACGGCTGGCGCGGTCGAAGTCGTCGAGGCCGATGTCCGTGCCCGCCCGACGCGCCATGGCGATCAGGTGGATGATGGCGTTGGTGGAGCACCCCATGGCCATCGCGACCGCGATGGCGTTCTCGAAGCTCTCGCGCCTCAGAATGCGCCGGGGCGCCAGGTCCTCCCACACCATCTCCACGGCGCGGCGCCCGGCGGCGGCGGCCATGCGGTGGTGGTTGACGTCCACCGCGGGGATGGAGGAGGCGCCGGACAGCGTCATGCCCATGGCTTCGGCGATGGCCGTCATGGTGCTGGCCGTGCCCATGGTCATGCAGGTGCCCGCGGACCGGGCGATGCCGGACTCGATCTCCTGCCAGTCCTTCCGGCTGATCCGGCCCGCGCGGCGCTCGTCCCAGTACTTGAAGGCGTCCGAACCGGAGCCGAGCGTGCGGCCGTGCCAGTTGCCGCGCAACATCGGCCCGGCGGGCACGAAGATGGCCGGAAGCCCCATGCTGATCGCGCCCATCAACAAGCCGGGCGTCGTCTTGTCGCAGCCGCCCATCAGCACCGCGCCATCGATGGGCTGGGAACGCAGCAGCTCCTCCGTCTCCATGGACAGAAAGTTGCGATAGAGCATGGCGGTCGGCTTCACCAGGCTCTCGAACAGCGAGATCGCCGGAAGCTCGATCGGCAGCCCCCCCGCCTGCAGCACGCCACGCTTCACGTCCTCCGCCCGCTCGCGGAAATGCCCATGGCAGGGGTTCATCTCCGACCACGTGTTGACGATCGCGATGATCGGCCTTCCCTCGTAATCGGAGTGGGACAGGCCGAGCTGCAGCACGCGCGAGCGGTGCAGGAAGGAGCGCAGGTTGTCCGGCGCGAACCAGCGCGCGCTCCGCAGCTCGTCAGGAGATTTCCTGCGCGTGACCATTGCTGATGTTCCTTGCCGCGACGTCGTTTCAGGCCGCCTGCAGCAGGCCCCTGGTATAGCCAAGCGCGAAAGCGAAGAAGCGTTCGCGGCCGGGGTCCAGGTCGCTTAGCGGCACGTGGTCGGGGCACAGGATGCCGTCGTAGCCGACGCTGCGGTAGCTGCGGATGGACGCGGCCATGTCCACGTCGCCTTCGTCCGGGAAAGCCTCACGGAAGTCCAGGTAGCCGCCCTTGATGTTGCGGAAATGGACCATGAAGATCCGCTTGCGGCCGCCGAACTCGCGGATGGCTTCCTGCACGATGCCGTTGGGATCGTCCGACATCTCGGCCACCGTGCCCTGGCAGAAGTTCAGCCCGTGGCTGGCGTTGGCCGGTGCGATGTCCAGGAAGCGGCGGATGCCAGCCAGGGAGCCGACCACGTGGTTCACGCCGTTCAGCCCGCCCGGCGGGTAGGCTGGGTCGTGCGGATGACCGGCCAGACGCACGCCTTCCTTCTCCGCCGTCGGCATCACCTGCTCGACGAAGTATTCCAGAGCCTGCCAGCCCTGCTCCTCGGTGACGCCGGGGATGCTGCTGCCCAGCACCTGGCCGCAGGCTTCGGGGGTGCCGATGGCGTTCACCGGCTCGTCGCTGTCCTCGCGGTTGCTGTCGGGGTGGCCGACGCCCCAGTAGGAGAACTGGGCGTCGCAGGCCGGATCGTACTCCGCGGCGTTGAAGGCGGAGCAGGAGACGCCGCCGCGGCCCTGTGCCACGCCAGTGCGCGTGATGCCGACCATCTGGACGTTGTACTTCAGGGTGGTCACGCCACCTGCCGCGGCGGCGCGGATGTCCTGGCGGATGCCCTCCGCGGTCGCCGCCGCGCGCTCGCGGTTGTAGAGGCTGTCGAGCAGGATGGAGCCGATGTCGACCGCCATCACCTCCAGGCGCAGGCCGAAGCGCTCCACGAACTTCCGCTGCTCGGCCACCTTCGCAGGATCCCACCGCCCGCTTGCGTCCAGCAACTGCACGTTGGGCCTGGTGTCGACGACGATGCCCTGGGCGCCAAGCTGGGCGGAGAGGCGCAGGCGGGCCTCGGTGGGGTTGATGAGCTGTTCGCCGATGTACATCCCGTTTCTCCCCTGTCGCTACCTACGGCAACCTGGGGAACGGACATGGAGGAGGCGCTGGTCGCGGGCAAGCCGAAGCGCCGGATGGTTAATCTCGGCGTCCCACATTCCGGGAAACCAGGTGAGATCGAAGGCTGGTGCCTCTAGAGCATTTCCCGTTCGCTCTGGCTCACGGGAAATGCTCTAGCCGTTTGTTTCGACAAACATCTTCACCCGTCCCGATGATGCCACCGGAACGGGATCTGCTCTAGAACCAGGCCGTCCCAACTTCCTCCACGCCGCAAACTCCGGCTCCCACGGCCAGCAGGCGCCCGGACAGCGGCGCGGCGGCCAGGGCGTCCAGCGCCATCCCGTCCCGCGCTGTGGCGACGTAGAGCGTGTCCAGGTCCGGCCCGCCAAAGCCGATGTCGGTGGGCCGCGGGACTGGCAGGGGCAGGATCCGGTCCACTTCCCCTTCCGCCCCGAGCCTTGCCACGCTCCAGCCATCGTAGAGAGCGGTCCAGACGCCTCCATCCCGGTCCACCGCCAGCCCGGCCGGACGGCCGCCGCCAGCGGGCAGCCGAGCGAGCAACAGCGGCGCCGTCCGCCCCACCTCGAGCCGATGGACCGTACCGAAGGCGAGGGTGGCGGCGAAGAGCGCAGTGCCGTCCGGCGCCCAGGCGAGGGCAGAGACGGTGCCTGGCAGACGCCAGGCTGGCTGGGTGATCCCGGCGGCGGACAGCACGCCGATGACGCTGCCTCCATCCGGCGTCGGCAAGGCCGCCCAAGCGTCGCCGTTCGGGTGGATGCGCAGCGCTGTCGGCGCCGCGGGAAGGGGGGTCAACGCCCGACTTTGCCCGTCGGGCGTCACTCGCGTCACCGCCCCTTCCATGTCGACCAGGATTGCCGCACCGCGCTCATCCAGAGTGAGGGCGCGAATAGGCACCTCCGTCCGGGTGACATGGCGATCAAGGCCGCCGGGAGGGAGACACCGCAGCTCGGGCGCCAGCATGTCGCACCACCAGACCAGCCCGGCCTGGGCCGACCAGCGGGGAGAGGCGCCGTGGAAGGCCGCCGCGGCGGACATGGGCTGTGCGGGCGTTCCGGAAGCCGCCTTTGGCACCGCCGGTCGGAGCTGCGCGCCGATGCGGCGACCGGCGGCGGCCACTTCGGGACCCAGGAGGTCGAGGCGTTCCCGCGTCATGCGCCAAGCAGGACCGGCGACGCTGACGGCGCCGACCACCGTCCCCTCGGGGTCCAGCACCGGGGCGCCGACGCAGCGGACGCCCTCGACGATCTCCTCGTCGTCGGTGGCGAAGCCCCGGGCCTGCACGATCCGCAGGGCCGAAGCCAGGCGACGGCGATCCGTAATCGTGTGATGCGTCAGTGGCGTCATGGGCAGGCGCTTCAGCAGCTTGTCCCGCTCGCCGTCCGGCAGGAAGGCGAGGATGGCCTTGCCCTGGCTGGTGCAGTGCAGCGGCTTGCGTTGGCCGAGCCGGGCGGCCGAGCGGACCTCGTGCGCGCCCTCGAACTTGCCCAGGGCCACCACCTCGCGCCCTTCCAGGACGGCCACGTAGGCGGTTTCGCCTGTGGCGTCGCGCAGGCTCCGCAGCTCCGGCGCGGCGACGGCGGGGAGATCGGGCGCGGACCAAGCCCCGTGGCCCATTCCCTGGGCGATCTCCATCAGCCGGAAGCCAACCGCGTAGACACGCCTGGCCGGGTCCTGCCGCAGAAGCCCGCGCGCCACCAGAACGCCGAGGATGCGGTAGGTCGTGGTGCGGGATAGCCCCAGCTGCGCCATCAACTCCGACTGCGCGATACCTCCCGGCGCCGCCGCCACCGCTTCCAGCACGTCGCAGGCCTTGCCCAGAAGGGCAGCTCCGTGGGGACGTGCGGGCTCGCGATCGGCATTCCGATCCATCATGTGGGACTGCTAGCGCGATTCTGCCCGCCGTGACAGCTCGAACCGGCGGAAGCTGGTTGACCCTCGCCCGGTCGGCGGCCCACCAGTTGGCCAGCCAAGAAATGCCCTGTTCCAATCCTCAGGAGGTCACGCCATGTCCGAGACCAACGACATCGTCATCACCGCCGAACACTTGGCGCGCCTGGCGAAGTGCAGCAGCGGCTCCATCACCACCGAACTGTTCCGGCTGGGCTTCAAGCAGTGCTTCCTGGTGGGGTTGAAGCCGCTGAATCCGGACGTGAAGTCCTTCGCGGGCGAGGCCTTCACCATGCGGATGATTCCGGCGCGGGAAGACAAGGAAACCTACGCCACCCTGACGCCCTCGCCCAACCCGGACAACCTCCAGTGGGTTGGCGTCGAGGACACCCAGCCCAACCAAGTCATGGTGATCGACAGTCGCAATGACCCGCGCGCGGCCTCCATGGGCAACATGCTGCTGACGCGCATGCAGAAGCGCGGCGTGGTGGGCGTGATCACCGACGGCTCCTTCCGCGACGGCTCCGAAATCGCGGAAATGGACCTGCCTGCCTACTGCCAGGCGGTGGTGGCCTCCACCCGCCTGTCCTACCACCACGTCGCCGACCTGAACGTGCCGATCGCCTGCGCGGGCGTGGCCGTCTACCCCGGCGACATCGTCCATGGTGAGAAGGACGGCATCACGGTCATCCCCCGTCACGTCGCGCTGCAGGTGCTGGAAGCCTGCGAGCGGCGCGATCCGCTGGAGAAGTACTTGGCGCTGCGCGTGCAGGCGGGCGAGGCGCTCTGGGGCGTCTATCCGCCCACCGAGCAGACCCGCGCCGACTTCGCCGCCTGGCAGGCGGCGGGCTCCCGCCCCGAGGACGCCGCGACCATCCGCGCCCCGAAGCCCGTGACGGCGGCGGCGGAGTGAGCGGCATGGACAAGCGCGAGGCCCTGATCCGCCGCTACTTCGACGCCTGCAATGCGGGTGACCACGACGCGCTGGTGTCCTGCTTCACGCCGGATGCGGTGCATTACTTCCCGCCCGGCCTGCCCGGCGCGCCCTGGCGCGGGGCGGGCGCCATCGCCGAGGGCTGGGTCTGGTGCGTGGAAACCCTGGGCAGCCAGTGGACCATCGAGCGCGTGCTCTGCGGCCCCGAGGAGGGCGGCCCGGACGGCGTGCCGGAGGCGGTGATCGAATGGACGCACTGGAAGGCGAAGCAGAACACCGCCCTGCGCGGCGACGAGTGGTACCGCTTCGACCCGCGGAGCGGCCTCATCTCCGAGATCCGCGCCTACTACGCCTCCCCGGCGCAACAGGGCGTCGCGATCAACGAGCTGCACGACTTCGACTACGCGGGCCGGGGATACCATCTGAAGTCAAGCTGACGGTCCATGGGAACCGGTCGCCAGACCGGTGCACCTCGAGCTGGCGGCGCGCGAACCTTTTGACGGGAGAGGCGCTGCGAACCGGCCAGCCAACAAAGCACAAAAGTCAGGTACGCCCATGGACTCGCATCCGACCAAGGCGGGCAACAAGCGCTTCGTCGCGCTTGGCCTCATCACTATTGTCCTCGCGCTCAGCACCGGCGACCGCGCTACCCTGTCCGTCGCCGGACCCGGCATGTCTCAGGAGGTCGGCCTGAGTTCCGTCGAGATGGGGCGGCTCTTCTCCTCGTTCGCCTAAGCCTATGTGCTGGGGCAGGTCCCGGCAGGCTGGCTGGTGGATCGGCTGCGCGCCAAGCGCAGCGTCCTGGTCGGCCTGGTCGGCTGGTTCCTCGCGACCTTCCTGATGAGCGGCGTCGGGTGGCTCCCCTTTCCGTTCCTGGAGCTGATGGTGCTGCGGTTCCTGCTGGGCATCCTCGAAATCCCCGTGGGGCCCGCCTCCGGCCGCGTGATCGCCACCTGGTTTCCGTCCACGGAGCGCGGCATCGCGGGTTCGATCTTCAACAGTGCGCAGTACGTCTCCCTGGTGATCTTCACGCTGCTGATGGGCTGGCTGGACCATGTATTTGGCTGGGAGCACATCTTCGGCATCATGGGTGTGCTGGGGCTGATCCTCGGCGCGGTCTGGGCCATCCAGCACTTCGCCCCTCCCGAGCATCCGACGGTCAGCCCGGCGGAGATCGACTACATCCGCGCCGGTGGCGCACTGGTGGACCTGGGCAGCAAACCCGCTGCGGAGACGCCGGAGACGGCAAGGTTCCCTGTCAGCGCGCCGTTCCGCAGCCACATGCTGGTCGGCATCTTCATCGCACAGTACTGCATCACTTCCATCACCTGGGTCTTCGTTGCCTGGCTTCCGTCTTACCTGGTCAAGGGGCGTGGTTTTGACATGCTGCAGGCCGGGTTTATCGCGGCGCTGCCTGCCATTTTCGGCTGTATCGGAGGCGTGACGAGTGGGTTCATCTCGGACTAGGCGGCGTGGGCAAAGCTGATCCATAGGCGGATGGCGGCGAGGTGGGCGAAGCTGAGGGAGCTGCTGGCGGCATGGTCGCACAGGGTGGCGACGCGGCGGCTATTCTTTAAGCGGTTGATGCAGCGCTCGATGCGGTTGCGGAGGGCGTAGAGAGGCCGCTGGACGCTGTGCTGGATGCGCCTGTTGCGCTTGGTCGGGATCTCCGGCTGCCCGCCGCGGTCGCGCACATCCTGGCGTAGGGCATCATTGTCATAGCCGCGGTCGGCGAGCAGAATGCCGGGCTCGCTGTCCCGTTCCTCCATCAGTTCGCCATAGGCCGTGCTGTCATGCGCCTCATTTGGCGTCAGCGTCAGGCTGATCGGCAGGCCATGGGCGTTGGTGCGGAGGTGGATCTTGGTCGAGAAGCCACCGCGCGAGCGCCCAAGAGCCTGACGATGAGTCCCCCTTTTGCGCCAGCCGCGCAGTGGTGGGCCCGAGCGATGGTGCTGTCGATCATCTGCAAGGCGTCGGCGTCACCGCTCCTGTCGGCCAGGGCTTGCAGCAGTACGTCCCACAGGCCGGAGGTGGTCCAGCGTCGATACTGCCGGTGAACCGAGTTCCAGTTGCCCAACTCGGGCGGCAGGTCGCGTCAGGGAATGCCCGTTCGTGCCACCCAGGAGATGGCGTCCAGCACCCGACGATGGCTGGCAGGCGGGCGGCCGCGGAACGGGCCGGTCTCGGTTACGAAGAGGTCAAAGAAGGCCCATTCCTCACACCGTCAGCAAGCCTCGCAGCACCAGCGCCTCCATTCAGGAGGCAGCCTTGAATCACCCCAGGCGCAGGGTGGGAAGGACCTTTGTCCACGCCGCCTAGCTCTGTATGCGCTACTTGCGCACGCTTTCCCGGCAGCGGTGCTGGGCTGCGGTTACTTGGAAACGCTCAACGATGTCTTGTCAGTGGTGCCGCAAGGATTTGACTCGGCGGCGAAGCTGTTCTTGTGCACCGGTGAGTTTTCTGGCGTCAGAGCTGGGCTTTGGGGGTCCTCACACGCCTTGCTGCCCCATCTGCCGCGCGGCGGTGGCGAGCTGGTCGGCGCGTTCGTTCATGGCGTCGCCGGCATGGCCGCGCACCCAGCGCCACTCCACCTTGTGCGGCTTGGCCGCGGCAAGCAGGCGCTGCCACAACTCCATGTTCGCCACCGGGTCCTTGGCGGCGTTGCGCCAGTTGTTGCGCACCCAGCCGTTGATCCAGCGGCTGATGCCGTTGCGGACGTATTCGCTGTCGGTGTGCAGCACCACGGTGCAGGGGCGCTTCAGCGTCTCCAGCGCCATGATGGCGGCGGTCAGCTCCATGCGGTTGTTGGTGGTGGCGGGATCGAAGCCGGAAAGCTCCTTCTCCGCCTGGCCGTAGCGCAGGATGGCGGCCCAGCCGCCGGGCCCGGGATTGGGCTTGCAGCCGCCATCGGTCCAGATCTCGACCAGCCGCGCCGATGCCTTGGGCGCGGCCTCGGTGAAGGCATCAGAGGCCATAGGCGGCAACATCCTTCGCCCCGGCATGGAAGCGCAGGCGGCGCAGGTACTCCAGCGGGTCCTTGCGCGTCACCAGCGCGCCGGCGGGCGTGTGGGTCCAGTCGTAGAGGCGGGTCAGCAGGAAGCGGATCGCGGCGCCGCGGCACAGCACCGGCAGCGCCTCCAGCTCCTCGGAGGTGAGCGGGCGCAGCGCGTGGTAGGCACCGATCAGCGCCCGCGCCTTGGTGACGTTGAAGGCGAGGTCCGGCTCGAAGCACCAGGCATTGAGGCAGATGGCAAGGTCGTAGGCCAGGAAGTCGGTGCAGGCGAAGTAGAAGTCGATCAGGCCGGAAACGCGCGGGGTGCCGCGCTCCTCCTCCAGAAAGAAGACGTTGTCCGGAAAGAGGTCGGCATGGATGTGGCCGCGCGGCAGGCCGCGTGGCCAGTCGCGCAGGATGCCGGCGAGGTGCTCGTCCAGCTCGGCGATCAGGCCGGGCTGCACGGCGTCGCCGCCGGCGCGGCAGCGGTCGAGCAGCGGCGCCCAGGCGCGCGGCCCGAGCGCGTTGGGCCGCTCGGCGCGGAAGCCCTCGCCGGCGCCATGCAGCTGCGCCAGCGCCGCCCCCACCGGGGCGCAATGCGCCTGCCGCACGCGGCGCGGCCAGACGCCGGGCAGAAAGGTGCAGATCGCCGCCGGTCGGCCGCAGAGGCTGCGCAGGGCGCTGCCGTCCCGTCCGGCCACCGGCAGCGGGCAGGAGAGGCCATGCGCCGCCAGGTGCCGCATCAAGCCAAGGAACCAGGGCAGCTCGGCCGGGTCCACCCGCTTCTCGTAGAGGGTGAGGATGAAGTCGCCCCCGCTGGTCTTGAGGGCGAAGTTGCTGTTCTCTACCCCCTCGGCAATGCCCCGGAAGGCCAGCAACTCGCCCAGTTCGTATTCGGCCAGGAAGGCGCGCAGCGCCTCGTCCGAGACCTCGGTATAGACCGCCATTGGCGCCCCGTCGTTGCAGTTTACTTCGCCAGCGCGGCCGGCAGCTTGAACGTCACAGTTTCCTGCGCCACGACCACTTCCTCAAGGGTCAGCGTGAAGCGCTCGCGCAACCGGGCGAGGATTTCCTCCACCAGCACCTCCGGCGCGCTGGCGCCGGCGGTGATGCCGATGGTGCCGAGCCCGTCGGCCAGGGCAGGGTCGAGGTCGCTGCCCCGCTGGACCATGATGGCGCGCGGGCAGCCGGCACGCTCCGCCACCTCGCGCAGCCTCACGCTGTTCGAGGAGTTGGGCGCCCCCACGACCACCACCACTCCGGCGCGCGCCGCGATCGCCTTGACCGCCGCCTGCCGGTTGGTGGTGGCGTAGCAGATGCTCTCCTTGGCGGGTTCGGCCATTTCCGGGAAGCGGCGGCGCAGCGCGGTGACGATGCCGGCCGTGTCCTCCACCGAAAGGGTGGTCTGGGTGGTGTAGGTGAGCGGCAGGTCGGGCACCGGCTTTCGCTCGGCATCCTCCACCGTCTCGATCAGCGTGAAGGAGCCGGGCGGCAACTGGCCCAGCGTGCCCACCACCTCCGGATGCCCTTCATGCCCGATCAGCAGGATATGCCGCCCGGCCGCGGCCTGGTGCTCGGCGGCGCGGTGCACCTTGGAGACGAGCGGGCAGGTGGCGTCCAGATATATCATGTTTCGCCGCCTGGCCTCGGCCGGCACGGCCTTGGGCACGCCATGGGCGCTGAACACCACCGGCGCGTCCTCTGGTACCTCGTCCAGTTCCTCGACAAAGATGGCCCCCTTGGCCCGGAGGCTGTTCACCACGAAGCGGTTGTGGACAATCTCATGCCGCACATAGACGGGAGGGCCGAAACGGCGCAGCGTCTCCTCGACAATTTTGATGGCGCGGTCCACGCCGGCGCAGAAGCCCCGGGGGCCGGCGAGCAGCACATGCAGGGTGGGCTTGACGGTCATGCTGGCCTGTCCGATGGGGTCGTGGTCGTTCATGCGGCGGTGCCCGGCATGATGGCCGGGGCATCAAGACGCGGCACTAAGGGGAAGAGTGGCAGCATGGTCAAGGCGCGGAACCTCCGGAACGGCGGGATGGCGGCAATCGGCGTGGCAGTTCTGCTGCTCGCGGCCTGCAGCGGCAGCGGCGGGACGTCGAGCGCCTTGCAGAACGCCACCGCGCCCTGTCCGCGGATCGCCATCCTCGCCGATGCCGCGGACCTGACCCGCTTCCACCCGGGCGGCGGGCAGGACCTCACGGCGATGGAGCTGAACGCCTCGCTTTCAGGCTTCCAGGCGAAATGCGACTACGCACCCCGCCAGGCCGGGCTGGACGTCACGCTCACCCCCAACTTCAACGCGGAACGCGGCCCTGCCGCCCAGGGCCGAACCTCCCAGTTCCCCTATATGGTGGCGGTGGTGGACAACGAGAACCACATCCTTTCCCGCGCAACCTATAACATGCAGGTTGAATTCCCTCCCAACGTTTCGCGCACCCGGAGCGAGGGCGAGGAGCTGAGCATCCGCATCCCGGGGCAGCCGCAGGCGGCGGCGCAGAGGCGCATCCTGCTCGGTTTCGTTCTCAGCCCCGATGAGTTGGCGCTGAACCGCCGCCGCGGCCCGCGCTGAGGAAGCGGCCGGGCCTGGCGGAGAGGTGAGGCACCGGGCCTGGGCGGCCGCTCCGTCCGGGTCTCGGGAGGGTTGAGCGGGCCTCCGCAGCGCGGTGCTCGGACGGGCCGCGATGCCGGCGGCGGAACGGATAGGGGGAATCGCGCGGCACCGCCGGCTCCACTCTTGCAAGCGGCGCGGCGCTCAGGCACCTAGGGGAATACCCGCTGATCCCGCGCGGGAGAGAACGGCTGCCGCTGGCGGCGGCCGTCGCCGAAGGCGCAACCGGCCCCCGGAAACGCTCAGGCAGAAGGGCCGCGCGGAGAAGGGGCCTCTGGAAAGCCCAGAGCCCGGAAACGGGGGCTGGCACCGACGGAGTAAGGCGCGTGATTGCCCGCGCTGAATCTCTCAGGTTCTCGGGACAGAGGGGGGCCACGAACCCTGTTTCCGCCGCCTCGCGCGGCGTTGGAGGCTGCGTGGCCGAGACCCTGTTAGAAACGCCCCTGGCGTCCCTGCACCGCGAACTGGGCGGCAAGATGGTGCCCTTCGCCGGCTATGCCATGCCGGTGCAGTACCCGGCCGGGATCCTGGCCGAGCACCTCGCCTGCCGGAGTGGCGCCGCGCTGTTCGACGTTTCCCATATGGGCCAGGCGGAGCTGGTGGGCGAGGGCGCGGCCGGGGCGCTGGAGCGCCTGACCCCGGCCGACGTGAAGATCCTGAAGCCCGGCCGGCAGAAATACGGGCTGCTGACCACCGAATCCGGCGGCATCCTGGACGACTTCATGGTCGCCAACCTCGGCGACCGGCTTTTCCTGGTGGTGAACGCCAGCCGCAAGGGCGTGGACCTGCCGGCCATCGAGGCGGTGCTGCCCGCCGGCGTGCGGCTGAACCGGCTGGAGGACCGCGCGCTGATCGCACTGCAGGGCCCGGCCGCCGTTCCCGCCGTGGCGACGCTGGCGCCGGCGATCGCCTCGCTCGGCTTCATGGGCGTCACGTCCACCGAGATCCAGGGCATTCCGGTGCTGGTCAGCCGCAGCGGCTATACCGGCGAGGACGGGGTGGAGATCAGCGTGCCGGCCGGGCAGGCCGAGGCGCTCGCCCGCGCCCTGCTGGCGCTGCCGGGCGTTTCGCCCGCCGGGCTCGGGGCGCGCGACTCCCTGCGGCTGGAAGCCGGCCTCTGCCTCTACGGCAACGACATCGACGAGACGACCAGCCCGGTCGAGGCCAACCTGGTCTGGACGGTCGGCAAGCGCCGCCGCACCGAGTGGAACTTCCCCGGCGCCGAGCGCGTTCGGGAGGAACTGGATAACGGCCCGAAGCGCCTGCGCGTCGGCCTGCTGCCGGAGGGGCGCCAGCCCGCCCGCGCCCATACCCCGATCACCGCCGGCGGCGCGGCAGCGTGGGAGACAGTGGGCGAGGTGACCAGCGGCACCTTCGGCCCCTCGCTGAACGGCCCCTGCGCCATGGGCTACGTGGCCCGCGAGCACGCCGCCGACGGCACCGCCCTCGACCTCCTGGTGCGCGGCAAGCCGCTCGCGGCCCGCGTCGCGCCTACCCCCTTCGTTCCTCACCGTTACGCCCGATAAGGACCTGCCCCGATGGCCGATCTGAAGTTCTCCAAGGACCATGAATGGGTGCGGCTGGAGGGTGGCGTCGCCACCGTCGGCATCACCGACCACGCGCAGACCGCCCTGGGCGACGTGGTCTTCGTGGACCTGCCCGAGGTGGGGCGCGAAGTGGCCGCCGGCGACTCCGTCGCCGTGGTCGAGAGCGTGAAGGCCGCCTCCGACGTCTACGCGCCGATCGCCGGCAAGATCACCGAGGTGAACACGGCCCTCCCGGACGACCCGGCCCAGGTCAACAGCGACCCGACCGGCGCCGGCTGGTTCTTCAGGATCGAGCCGGCCGACACAGCCGAGATCGACGCCCTGATGGACGCCGACGCCTATCAGACCTTCGCGGACAGCCAGGCATGAGCGACGCGCTCAGTGAGCTGAAGGCGCTGGAGGACCACGGCGCCTTCGCCGCCCGGCATATCGGCCCTTCCGAGGCCGAAGTGGCGGAGATGCTGGAGGCCCTCGGCCTGGAAAGCCTCGAGGCGCTGGCCGAGCGCACCGTGCCCGCCGCCATCCGCGGGCAGGAGTTTTCCGCGCTGCCGGCCCCGGTGAACGAGGCCGAGGCCATCGCCGAGCTGCGGGCGCTCGCGGAGCTGAACAACCGGGTCCATTCGCTGATCGGCATGGGCTATCACGGCACCCATGTGCCGCCGGTGATCCTGCGCAACGTGCTGGAGAACCCGGGCTGGTACACCGCCTACACGCCCTACCAGGCGGAGATCGCCCAGGGGCGGCTGGAGGCGCTGGTCAACTTCCAGACCATGGTGACCGACCTCACCGGCCTGCCGGTGGCCAACGCCTCGCTGCTCGACGAGGCCACCGCCGCCGCCGAGGCGATGGCGCTGGCGCTCGCCGCCACCAAGGCGAAGTCGAACACGCTGCTGGTGGCGGAGGACGTCCACCCGCAGACACTGGCGGTCATCCGCACCCGCGCCGAGCCGCTGGGCCTGACCGTCAGCGTCGTGGCGCCCGCGAAGGTCGCCGCGGCCTGCGCGGCGCAGAAGCCCTTCGCCCTGGTGCTGCAATATCCCGGCACGACCGGCGCGGTGCGGGACATCGCGCCGGAGATCGCTGCCGTTCAAGCCGGGGGCGGCCTTGCCATCGTCGCCGCCGATCCGCTCTCCCTGGTGCTGCTGACGCCGCCGGGCGAGATGGGCGCCGACGTGGTGATCGGCTCCTCGCAGCGCTTCGGCGTGCCGATGGGCTATGGTGGCCCGCATGCCGCCTTCATGGCGGTCAAGGATACCTACAAGCGGTTGATGCCGGGCCGCCTCGTCGGCGTTTCCGTGGATGCCGCCGGCCGGCCGGCGATGCGGCTCGCGCTGCAGACGCGCGAACAGCATATCCGCCGCGAGAAGGCGACCTCCAACATCTGCACCGCGCAGGTTCTGCTGGCGGTGATGGCCGGCATGTACGCCGTCTGGCACGGGCCGGAGGGGCTGAAGCGCATCGCGCGCCGCGTGGCCCTGCAGGCCCGGCTGCTGGCCGCCGCCGCCCGGGCTGCCGGCTTCACGCTTCGGCACGATGCTTTCTTCGACACCGTCGCCATCGAGGCCGGCGACAAGGCCGAGGCGCTGATGCACGCGGCGCTGGCCGCCGGCTTCAACCTGCGCCGCCTTGACGCCTCGGGCGTCGGCATCGCGCTGGACGAGACGGTCTCGCGCGCCGACCTGGACACCCTGGTCGCCGTGCTGGCCGAGGTGGGCCGGGCGAAGCTGGCGCTGGCCTCGCTGGCGCCCGCCGGCGGCCTTCCGGCGGCGCTGGAGCGGAAATCGGCCTTTCTCACCGCCGGGGTGTTCAACAGCCACCACGCGGAGCACAGCATGCTCCGCTACCTGAAGGTGCTGGAGGACAAGGACGTCGCGCTGAACCGCAGCATGATCCCGCTCGGGTCCTGCACGATGAAGCTGAACGCCACGGCGGAAATGATCCCCGTCACCTTCCCGGGCTTCGGCGAGATCCACCCCTTCGCCCCGGTGGACCAGGCGGCGGGCTACCTCGCGCTGATCCGCCGGCTGGAGGGGTGGCTGGCCGCCATCACCGGCTTCGCCGCCGTCTCGCTGCAGCCCAATGCGGGCAGCCAGGGCGAGTATGCCGGACTGCTGGCCATCCGTGCCTTCCACCAGGCGCGGGGGCAGGGGCAGCGCGACATCTGCCTGATCCCCTCCTCGGCGCACGGCACCAACCCGGCCTCGGCTGTCATGGCGGGGATGCGCGTGGTGGTGGTCGGCTGCGACCGCGACGGCAACGTGGACCTGCCGGACCTCGAAGCCAAGATCGCGCAGCACGCCGGGAAGCTGTCGGCGCTGATGATCACCTATCCCTCGACGCATGGCGTGTTCGAGGAGGAGATCATCCGCATCTGCGAGGCGGTCCACGAGGCCGGCGGGCAGGTCTACATGGATGGCGCCAACATGAACGCGCAGGTGGGCCTGACCGCCCCCGGCCGCATCGGCGCCGATGTCTGCCACCTCAACCTGCACAAGACCTTCTGCATCCCGCATGGCGGCGGCGGGCCGGGCGTCGGGCCGATCGGCGTGGCCAGCCACCTGGCGCCGCACCTGCCGAACCATCCGCTGCTGAAGGAAGCGGGGCCGGCGACGGGCTATGGCCCGGTCTCGGCGGCGCCCTTCGGCAGCGCCTCCATCCTGCCGATCTCCTACGCCTATATCCGCATGATGGGCGGGGCGGCGCTGAAGCGGGCGACGCAGGTGGCGATCCTCAACGCCAACTACATCGCCAAGCGGCTCGAAGGGCATTTCCCCGTGCTCTACAAGGGCGCGCGCGGGATGGTGGCGCATGAGTGCATCCTGGACTGCCGCGGGTTCCAGCAGGGCGGCGGCGTGCTGGTCGAGGACATCGCCAAGCGCCTGCAGGACTACGGCTTCCACGCGCCGACCATGTCCTGGCCCGTCGCCGGCACGCTGATGGTGGAACCCACCGAGAGCGAGCCGAAGGCCGAGCTGGACCGCTTCTGCGACGCCATGATCGCCATCCGCGGCGAGATCCGCGCGGTGGAGCAGGGCCGCATGGACAAGGCCGACAACCCGCTGAAGAACGCGCCCCACACCGCGGCGGAAGTCACCGCCGAGGACTGGACGCATCCCTACAGCCGGGCGGATGCTGCCTTCCCGCTGCCCTTCGTCGCCGCGCACAAGTACTGGCCGCCGGTGAAGCGCGTGGACAACGTCTATGGCGACCGCAATCTTGTCTGCACCTGCGCGCCGCTGGAAGACTACGCGCAGGCGGCGGAGTGAGCCGGTAGCCCGGGGGAGGAGGCCTTCCCCGGGCCTGCTGGCCGCGTGGGTCATTGTTGTTGATTCGAAATTACCAGCGTGCCCTCATCCCTCCTGGATGCCGCCGGGAAAGGGGATGAGCGATGACGCAGGAGAGGATGATTCTTCTGGTCGTGGGAGTCGTGGTGCTGGGCAGCGTGTTGCTGGCCGTTTTCCATGACCTGCGCTGGCTCTGGCTCACGGGCCTGATGGGGGTCCACCTCATCCAGGCGTCTTTCACGGGCATGTGCCCGGTTGTGGCGCTGCTGCGTCGGAGCGGGCTGCCCTCGCGCGCCGGCTTCGCCTGAGAAATGTGGGCGTCCGGGGGCATTCAACGCCCCTGGCAGGGTGATCCAGGAGGGGCGGTGCCCCTCCTGGCCCCGGCCTAGGCTTCTCCGGCTTCCAGCGCGAGCACGGCGAAGCTGGCCAGCCAATGCTCGCCCATGTAGTCGCCGGCGACATGCGGCAGGCCGGCGGCGAGATGAAGGTCGGCCACGCGGTCCATCAGCGCGCGGCGCGGATCCTCCGCCGGCAGCCCGCGGGCCAGCGCGCGCCAGCACCAGGCGCGGCTGAGGTTGAGCCCGTCGAGATGGGCGATCTTGCCGTCCGAGCGGTCGCTGACCTCGGCGGGGCGGAAGAGCGGCATCGGCTGGGCGGTGGCGAGACGCGGCAGGAAGCGGTCGAACCATTCGCCGAACCGCTCGCGCGGCAGCAGGCGCCGCATGCACTCGGCCTCGATCAGGGCAGGGGAGAGGAAGTCGTCGCCGCTCGGCTCTCCCCAGGCGGGGCAGTCCTCGTCATTGCCGTACCAGCGCTCGGCCGTGTCGCGCAGCAGGGCGAGGAAGGCGGCGTCCCCGGTGGCCTCCGCGTGGTCGGCGGCCAGCCGCAGGCCGAAGGCGGTGTTGAAGTGGGTGCCGACCCGCACCGGATAGGTCGCCTTGGGCAGAAAGTCGCGGAAGCGCTGCACGAAGGCTTCTGCAAGTGGCGCCAGATGGCCCGCCCAGGGCATGTCCGGAAGGCCATCCAGCTCCGCCGCCAGCTTCAGCAGCCAGGCCCAGCCATAGGGGCGCTCGAAGCCGCGCGCGCCGGGCTGGGCCAGATAGGCGCATTCGCCGGCGATCTTCTCCGGGGTGAGCTGGCGGTCAAAGAGGTCGCGCACGGCGGCGGCCGGCGCCATGTCGGGGAAGCGCCGCAGCAGGTGGGCCAGCATCCAGTAGGCATGCACGCAGGAGTGCCAGTCGAAGCTGCCGTAGAAGACGGGGTGAAGCGCGCTCGGGGTGCGGGCATCTTCCGGCCCGGCCAGGCCATGGGTGAGCTTGTTGGGATACTCCCGCGTGACATGGCCCAGGGCGATGCCGGCGAAGCGGCCCGCCAGGTCCTCGTTGAGTGTCGTTCGCATACGGGTTCCTCATCCTGTTGTGGCCTGGGCCGACCTTCATCCCGCCGCCGCCACGAGAAAAGCCCGAGCGAGCGTTTCCGGCGCGGCGGGGAGCGGTGGACCCGGCGCGGCTGGCGCCGCATCCTGGAGCCATGAGCGAAACCCCTCCCTGGCAGGTTCTGTCCAGCCGCACCGTGGTGCGGGACCGTTGGATCGACGTCACCGCCGATGCCTGCCGCGACGCACGCGGCAACATCCTCGACCCTTATTACACATTCGCCTACCCGGACTGGGTACATGTGGTCGCCATCACCCCCGCCGACGAGCTTGTCATGGTGCGCCAGTACCGGCACGGCGCGCGCGGCTCCTCGCTGGAGCTGCCCGCCGGCCGCATGGACGCGTCCGACACCGATCCGCTGGAGGGCGCCGCGCGCGAGCTGCGCGAGGAAACCGGCTTCGCTGCGCCGGCGCTTCGCCTGATCTCCAGCCTCAGCCCCAACACGGTGACGCACCGCAACCGCGTCCATACCGTGCTGGCGATGGATGCTGTGCCTGCCGGACCGACCGCGCACGAGGCGGGCGAGGACATCACCGTGGAGCTGTGGCCCCTGCGGGAGGTGCTGTCAGGCATCCCGCAGGGGCTGATGCTGCAGGCGCTGGACCTGCCCGGACTGTTCCTGGCGCTGCACGCCATCGGCCGGCTCAGCCTGGAACTGCAGCCGCGGTGAAGGGCAGGGGGGAGGGTCAGGCCACGGCCTTGGCCGCCAGAGCGAGGCGCTTGCGCAGAAAGGCCAGCACGGCGGCCTCCTCGGGCTTCAGCTCGGAAAGCTCTTCCCGTAGCTCGGCCTCGACCTCGCGCTGGACCTGCATGAGCAACTCGCCCTCCAGATAGCACTCCAGCACCTCGGGGTGGACGTAGCACTTGCGGCAGATGGTCGGCGTGTTGCCGAGGCGGGAGGCGGTGCGCTCGATGGCCTCCTTCACGTTGCGCTTGGCCGCCGCCTTGCTGTCGAAGCGCTCGAACTCCGCGAGCGCCATGGCGGCCAGCACCGTGCCGGCCCAGGTGCGGAAGTCCTTGGCGGTGATGTCGCGGCCTGTGGCCTCGCGCAGGTACGCGTTCACATCGGCCGAATCGATGGCCTGGCGCTCGCCCTCCTCGTCGAGATACTGGAACAGGGTCTGCCCCGGCAGGTCCTGGCAGGCCCGCACCACCTTCGCCACGCGCCGGTCGCGGATGGAAAGTCGCCATTCCTTGCCGCTCTTGGCGCGAAAGGCGAAGCGCAGGGCGCTGCCCTCGATCGCCACGTGCCGGTCGCGCAGGGTGGTCAGCCCGTAGCTCTTGTTGGCCTGGGCATAGTCCTCGTTGCCCACGCGGATCAGCGTCGTGTCCAGCAGGTACACCACGGTGGCGAGCACCTTCTCCCGCCCCAGGCCACGCTTGGCCATGTCCGCCTGCACGCGGGCCCGCAGGGCGGGCAGGCCGCGGGCGAAGTCCATGATGTGCTGGAACTTCGTGGCATCCCGCGCGGCGCGCCAGTCCGGATGGTAGCGGTATTGCTTACGGCCCTTGGCATCGCGCCCGGTGGCCTGGATGTGGCCGTCGGCATGGGGGCAGATCCAGACGTCGGTATAGGCGGGCGGGATGGCCAGGCTGCGGATGCGCTGCAGCACGACCTTGTTCTTCACCGTCCTTCCCTCCGCGTCGCGGTAGGTGAAGCCGCTGCCGCTGCGCCGCCGGGTGAGGCCCGGCATCTCGTCGGAAACGTAGCGCAGCCCGGCCGCGGCGGCCTCCGCCTGCGCCTCGGGGTCCGGGGCGGAAGGGGCTTGGCGCCGGGATGTCTCGACCGCCATGGCGGCTTCGGTCAGCATGATCGGAGGCTCTCGCTGGTTGTCGCCGGAGTTGCGGAAGCTGAACGCAGGAAAGCTCCAGCCGGTTCCCTCAGGCCGGGGAACCTCCTTTCTGTCCGGCGGTAGTGGAGGGGGAGGGCTGGCCCGGTGGCCTGCCCGTATCCGCACCTGGCCAGGAGGAAGCTCCGCCCATGTCCGACCGTCCCGTCACTTCCCGTCCTGTCCTGGCCATCACCGGGGGCTCATCCGGCATCGGCCGCTGCACCGCCGCCCTCTTCGCGCGGCGGGGCTGGAATGTCGGGCTGATCGCGCGCGGCGAGGCCGGGCTGGAGGCCGCCCTGGCCGACGTGCGCCGCGCCGGCGGCAGCGGCTGCATGGTCGCGGCGGACGTTTCGGATGCCGAGGCGCTGGAACGGGCCGCCGCCGAGATCGAGCAGAAGCTGGGCCCGATCCAGGCCTGGGTGAACGGTGCCGGCGCCAGCGCCTATGGCCGCTTCATGGATCTCCCGGAGGAGGATTATCGGCGCGTCACCCAGGTCACCTACCTCGGCGTGGTGAACGGCACCCGCGTGGCGCTGCGCCGCATGCAGCCGCGCAACCATGGCACCATCCTCAATGTCGGCTCGGCGGTGGCGTTGCGGGCGGTGCCGCTGCAATCCGCCTATTCCGCCGCGAAATACGCGGTGGCGGGGTTCACCGAGGCAGTGCGGGCCGAGCTGCTGCATGACAGCAGCCGGGTGCATCTCGGCATCGTCCACCCGCCCTCGACCAACACGCCCTTCTTCAACCACGCGGCCTCCCGCCTGGAGGACGGCGTGCCGCGCCCGCCGCCGCCGGTGTACGAGCCGGAGATCGTCGCCGACGCCATCCAC
This sequence comes from Teichococcus coralli, assembly GCF_009829925.1. Taxonomy (GTDB): domain Bacteria; phylum Pseudomonadota; class Alphaproteobacteria; order Acetobacterales; family Acetobacteraceae; genus Pseudoroseomonas; species Pseudoroseomonas coralli. The sequence goes on along the minus strand of NZ_SNVJ01000002.1, from coordinate 94,210 downwards.
CTCGCCATCACCGAGCGGCGCCGCGAGGTGCAGGTGGGCGGGCAGACCGTGGCCCTCGGCATGGCGAACACGGTGATGCCGGGCGTGCTGGATTGGGCGCTGGGCCGCTTCGGGCAAGGGATGCAGGTCTCGCATTCCGGGCGCGCCGGGGCGCGGCGCGAGGAGACGCTGTTCCAGCCCTCCGCCGTGCCCTCGCCGGTGCATGGCGCCTTCGGCCAGGAAGCGATGCGGCGCAGCGCGCAGATGTCGCTGAACCGCTCGCCCGGCCTGGCCACCATGCTGCTGGGGCTTGGAGCGCTGGGCGTGCTGGCCTGCCTCGCCGGGCCGGCGCGGCGGTCCTGAGGGGGAGGGGTCTCAGACCTTGACGGTGACCAGCGGCGGCTCGGCCGGCGCGCTCGACCAGCCGGCCAGCTCCTCCAGCTCGGCGCGGTCGAGGATCTCCAGGCGGCCCTTCTGCAGCGAGGCCACCCCCTGGCGCCGCAACAGGGCCAGGGCGCGGTTGGCGTGCTCCACCGAGAGGCCGAGCGCATCCGCCAGGTGCGCCTGTTTCAGCGGCAGCGGCGCGCCCGTGCGGTCGGCGCCGCCGCGGCGCAGCAAGCGGCCGTGCAGTTCGAGCAGCAGATGCGCCAGCCGTCCCACGGCATCGCGGCGGCCAAGGCTGGTCAACCTCTCGCGCAGCCGGGACCGGTCGCGCGATAGGCCTTCGGCATAGGACATGGCGAGGCCGGGATCCCGGCCCATAAAGTCGCAGAGCCGGTCGCGGGCCAGGACGCAGAAGCTGGCGTCGGTCAGCGCCGAAACCTCAGCGCCGTCCTCGCTGCGCTCGACGAGGTCGCCGGGAAGGTGGAAGTCCAGGATCTGCCGGCGGCCATCCGGCATGGTGGTCCAGGAGAAGGCCCAGCCGGCATAGAGGGTGAACACGGTGTCGCGGATCGTCTCGTTGGCCCGAACGAGCCGCACGGCCGAGCGGACGCGCGCGATCTCCCCCACCCGCGCCTGCGGCACCACCCGGAACAGGGCGAAGGGCCGTACGGTGCAGGCCGAGCAGGCGCCGGGCAGGGGCGTCAGGTTGGGCTTTGCCGACATGATGCTGTTTCTAAGCTGCTTCCCTGGCGTGTGCCAGCGCTCAAACCGCAGCTGGAGCGGCCTTCCGCCCGTTCCGCGCCGCTGCCGGCCGCAGGCGTTGCGGCCTCAGGATATTTCCAGGGGCTGGTCAATTCCGGCCAGGAAGTCGCGCATCCGGTGTGCCGCAGGCCCCAGGGAAGCGGCCAGGGGAAACAGCAGGTGCCGCAGGTGCCCCACCAACGCCGGCCGGCCACGCGCCAGCCGTGTCAGCAGCGCCATCCGCCGGACCACCCGGGCATGCAGGGGGTGGCGCAGGCGTGCGTAGTCGGCGAGGCGGCCGGGCCTGCCCTCCAGCGCGTCGGCGGCGCAGGCGGCGAAGACGAAGGCATCCTCGATGCCCAGGTTCATGCCGCGCGCGCCGGCCGGCGAGTGGATATGCGCCGCATCCCCCGCCAGCGCCACGCGCCCGGCGAGCACCTGCGCCGCGCGGCGGTGGGAGATGTGGAAGTTCGAGGTCCAGACGGCCTCCCCGGCCTCCGTCCCTGGCGGCAGATGCTCCAGCGGCGCCGCCACGTTGCCGAAGACGCGCCAAAGCCCCTGGCGCAAGGCGAGCATGAACACCAGCCCGCGCGGGACGAAGGCGATATGGGCATGGTCGAGATCCAGCGGATCGTTCAGTGCGACGTCGAAGAGCGGCCAGGCCTCGGGAAAGCTGGAACCTGGGAAGCCGAGGCCAAGCGCCTTCCGCACCGCGCTGTGGGCACCGTCGGCGCCGAGCAGCAGGCTGCTGCGCAACGTCTGCCGCCGCCCCGCCGTGTCGGTGACTTCCGTCAGCACAAGGCCCGCCTCCTGGCGCAGAGCCTCCAGGCGCAGGCCGCGTTCCGGGGCAAGGCCGTGCCTGGACAGAGCCTCCGTCAGCAGCGCCTCCGTGCGGGCCTGCGGCAACACCGACATGGCGTGGCGCGCGGGAAGGCCGGAAAAGTCGATCTCGCCGATGCGCCGCCAGCCCTCATAGAAGCGGACGCCGCGGATGGGCCGCGCTTCCCGCAGCACGGCGGCCGTCACCCCGGTGGGCTCCAGCAGTTCCAATGACCGCGGATTGATCACCTGGGCCCGGGAGGTGGCGGCGGGCGCCTCCGCCTGATCCACCAGCCGGACCCGCCGGCCTCGCCGGGCCAGGAAGAGCGCGGCCGCGAGGCCAGTGGGACCGGCACCGGCGATCAGGACATCCGCCTGGGAAAGGTTGTTCATGCGCGCTCCAGGGCGGCGCTTCGTCCGCCGCTTGCCACGCCGGAGACAACGTTTGGCGGCGGTCCGGTTTGCCGGCGCCGCCGCCTTCCGCGGAGACAGGGAAACATGCCGGGGCGGCGATGCCCGCCGGGCCGGCAACTTCCTGGTTACTTGGCCGGCGTCACGCCAGCCTCCTCCCCGCGGGTCTTCCACAGCGAGAGGGCGATGGAGCCGGCAATGATGCCGCCGGTGACCATCAGCGCGTATTCCACCGGCACCGCCTTTCCGCCTGCGTACCAGTTGGCGAGCATCTTGGCGCCAACGATCATCAGCACGAGCGAAAGCCCATGCTTCAGGTACTTGAAGCGGTGGATGATGCCGGCCAGGGCGAAGTACATCGCCCGCAGGCCCAGGATCGCGAAGACGTTGGCCGTGTAGACGATGAAGGGGTCGGTCGAGACCGCGAAAATGGCCGGGATGCTGTCCAGCGCGAAGAGCAGGTCGGTCAGCTCGACCAGCACGAGGACCAGCAGCAGCGGCGTGACCATCAGCCGCCCTGCTTCCCGCACGGTGAAGGCGTTGCCGCGGAAGCCGTCGGTCACCGGCAGGTGACGGCGCAGCCAGAGCAGTACGGGGTTCGTGGTCGGGTCCGTTTCCTGCTCGACGGAGCGCAGCATCTTCCAGCCCGACCAGATCAGGAACAGGCCGAAGACCACCATCAGCCAGTCGAACTCGCGCAGCAGCGCCGTGCCGACCAGGATCATCACGCCGCGCATCAGCAACGCGCCCAGAATGCCCCAGAACAGCACCCGGTGCTGATAGGCGGGCGGCACGCCGAACTTCGCGAAGAGCAGGACGAAGACGAAGATGTTGTCGACCGAAAGCGACCATTCGATCAGGTAGCCGGTCAGGAACTCCAGGCTCTTGGCGCTGCGCTCGTCCGACGTGCTGCCGTAGCTCAGGCGCAGCCAGGCGAAGAAGGCGAGGGCAAGGCCGACATAGGCGGCCGACTTGATGAGGGCGGTGCGAACCGGCACCGGGGCGGGGTCACCATTGGCCTCCTTCTTCGCGAAGACGCCAAGGTCCAGCAACAACAGGCCGAGAACGGCCGCGTTGAAGACGAGCCAGAAAACGGGTGAGGCTTCCATGCCGAACGGCTCTCCTCTCTGAGGCCCGGCCGGACGGAAAACCATTCTCCAGAATGCCAGCGCGCCGGGCCCGATTGCGCGATCAGTCGATCCGACATCGCGAAGGCGGGCAGCGCCCGCCGGGTCGCCAGAGGGGCCCGGATCACCGTTAAGATGGACAAATTGTCACGGAATGACAAGAGGCGGTTGTTTCCTTCCGCGATTCACGCCATCTGCTCATTTGCGTGATGGCGGTCGGGACACTACTGTCCTCCATCGAGGCGAGGAGACGCGGTCAGGCCGGCGGGGCCATTCCTTCCAGGCCGCTGGCCGCCCAAACTGGATCGAGGCGTGGCTATGGGTTCCTTCAGCATCTGGCACTGGCTTGTTGTGCTGCTGGTCATTCTGCTGCTGTTCGGTGGCGGCAAGATCAGCGGCCTCATGGGCGATCTCGCCAAGGGCATCAAGTCCTTCAAGCAGAACATGAAGGAGGACGACGAGAAGGATGCCTCCATGGCGGCGGAAGCCAACCAGCCGCCGGCCGGCAACCTGCCTGGCCCGGCGCCGACCCGCCCCTCCGGCAGCGCCCAGCCGAACACCTCCAACTCCTCTCACCCCGCGGCCTGAGCCGCGGCCGGGAGCGACCGGACCACGGACAGCAGCACGGCCAGGGCGGCGAGACCGTCCTGGCCGTGGCTGTTTTCACTGAGGCGGGCTTGCTCCGGCCTTGCTCATCCCCTGGCGCGACCGGCCAGGGCTGCGCTATCAGCGGCGCGACCGCCCGCCGCTCCGGAGCGCCCGCATGACCCTGCCCCTTCCCCAACCTGCCATCGAGGCCATCATCGGCGCCGGCCGCCGGATGGATCGGCGCAACTGGGTCCCGGCGACAGCCGGGAACTTCTCGGTGCGGCTGCCCGAGGGCCGCGTCGCCGTGACGCGTTCCGGCGTCCACAAGGGGTATTTGACGCCTGAAGCCGTCATGGTGGTGGACCTCGACGGCCGTCCCGAGGATGCGGCCCTGCGTCCCTCGGCCGAAACGCTGCTGCATTGCGGCATCTATCGTCGCTTCGCCGAGGCGGGCGCGGTTCTGCACGGGCACTCTATCGCGAACACCGTGCTCTCCCGGCGCGCGGGAGAGAGCCTGGAACTGGCCGGCTACGAGCTGCTGAAGGCCTTTCCTGGCCTGGCCACCCACGACGCCAGCGTGGCGCTGCCGGTCTTCGACAACGATCAGGACATCGCCCGGCTGCAGGCGGCGGTGGAAGGCCGCTGGGCGGCCATGAATGTCGTTCCTCCGGGCTATTTAATCCGCGGCCACGGAGTCTATGTATGGGCGCGCGATATGGAGGCGGCTCTGGCCCGGCTGGAGGCGCTCGAATTCATGTTGGAATGTGAACTTCTGCAGGGGAGGATCGGATGAGCCTTCTGACCGTCAGGGATGCCGCGACCGGCGCCGAGCTGCTCCGCAGCAGCGACGCCGCGGAAATCGCCGCCGCGCTGGCCCCGATCAATGTCCGCTTCGAGCGCTGGGCGGTGGCACCGCTGCCCGCCGGCGCCGCGGCCGAAGAGGTGCTGGAGGCCTACCGGCCGCAGCTCGATGCCTTCATGCACGGCACCGGCGCCGGCACCGCGGACGTGATCAAGCTGACGCCCGACCACCCGCAAAAGGAGGCGATGCGCCAGAAGTTCCTCGCCGAGCACACCCATACCGAGGACGAGGTCCGCTTTTTTCACGAGGGCGCGGGCAACTTCATCATCCATGCCGCGGGCAAGGTGTTCGACGCCCACTGCACCCAGGGCGACCTGATCAGCGTGCCGGCCAATGCCCAGCACTGGTTCGACGCCGGCCAGGAGCCGTCCTTCACCGTGCTGCGCGTCTTCACCGAGACCAGTGGTTGGACGCCGCATTACACGGGCACCGACATTTCCGAACGCTTTCCGGCGGTGACGGAGTGACGGCGGCGCCGGTCAGCGCCGTTCTGACCGATATCGAAGGCACCACCAGCGCGATCGCCTTCGTGAAGGAGACCCTGTTCCCCTTCGCGGAGCGGGCGCTCGATGCCTTCCTCTTGGCGCATGGCACGGACCCCGAGGTTGCCGCCTGCCTGGAGGCCACCCGCCAGGCCGCCCGCCCAGGCGAGGAGCCTGCCGCCGCCTTGCGCCGCTGGATGGCGGAGGACGCCAAGATCGGCCCGCTGAAGACGCTGCAGGGCGTGATCTGGCGCGACGGCTTCCTCAGCGGCGAGGTGCGGGGGCATCTCTGGCCGGATGTGGCACCCTGCCTTCGCGCCTGGTCGCGTGCAGGCATCAGTCTCTACGTTTATTCCTCCGGCTCGGTGGCGGCGCAGAAGCTGCTTTTCGGGTATTCGGTCGCCGGAGACCTCGCCGGCCTGTTCAGCGGCTTCTTCGACACGGCCGTGGGCGGCAAGCGGGAGGCGGCCAGCTATGCCGCCATCGCGCAGGGGCTGCACCGGCCGGCGGGCGAGATCCTGTTCCTTTCCGACGTGGCGGAGGAGCTGGATGCCGCCGCCGCCGCCGGGATGCAGGTCTGCCAGCTGGTGCGGCCGCAGGACGGCACCGAGCCCAGCCCGCGCCACCCGCAGGCGGCGGACTTCCCGGGCGTCGCCGCGCGCTTCGGCCTGCCCGCTGCAACCCGTCCGGCCGGCGAGGCCGCCTGAGACCCTTCAGCCCAGGAGCCCGCACCGCATGATGACCATCTACACGGTGCGCGAGGGGCGGACCGTCCGGGGCGAAGGCATTCCCACCGCTGACGAGCTGCGGGCGGCCATCTGGATCGACCTGCTGGCGCCCACGCGCGAGGAAGAGCAGGCGGTCCAGGCGGCGCTCAACCTGGAGATCCCGACCCGCGAGGAGATGCAGGAGATCGAGAGCTCCTCGCGGCTCTACAAGGAGGAAGTGGCGCTCTTTCTGACGGCGAACTTCCTCTACGGCGTGGACGAAGGGGAATATGGTTCGACCGCCATCACCTTCGTGCTGGCGGAGAGCCACCTTGTCACGGTGCGCTACGCCACGCCCAAGGCCTTCGCGGTCTTCTCCAACCGCGCCTTGCGCACGCCGGCGCTTCTGCAAAGCGCGGATGGCGTGATGCTCGGCCAGTTCGAACAGGTCGTGGACCGGCTGGCCGACGTGCTGGAGCGCGTCGGCGCCGACATGGATCGCGCCAGCCGGGCCGCCTTCCGCAACGCCCGCAGCCATTCCAAGGTGAAGGTCAAGGCGCGGGACGCCGAGATGAAGGACGTGCTGATCGCGCTTGGCGAGGTCGGCGAGGTGACCAGCCGCGCCAACGAAACGCTGCTCGGCCTTTCGCGCATCCTCACCTTCGTGGGGGCCGAGAAGTCCACCGCCGTGCGCAAGGAAGCCAAGAACTCGATCAAGACGCTGATGCGCGATGTCCGCTCCCTCGTCGAGCATGCCGCCTTCCTCAACAACAAGGCAAATTTCCTGCTCGATGCTGTGCTCGGCATCATCAACATCGACCAGAACGGCATCATCAAGACCTTCACGGTCGCCAGCGTGGCGCTGATGCCGCCGACCCTGGTGGCCAGCATCTACGGCATGAACTTCGCCCATATGCCGGAGCTGGGATGGCATCTCGGCTATCCTCTGGCATTGCTGGTGATGGTGGTGAGCGGCGTGCTTCCGGTCTTCTACTTCAAGCGGAAGGGCTGGCTTTAAGGGCCGCGCCTGGCACTCCCACCACGCATTAACGAAAGCTTACTGCCCCGTAATCCACTGAAGTTGCTCTCGTTTTAGTTTTCAGGCGTCTGCTTGACCGCGGATGTCTCAAAATGGAAACGTAAGCGGACGGCGCGACAACTCTCCTGTGAGGGGTCGCGCCGGCTTCTGCCAGGGCGGACACGCGGCGCTGTGGGAACTCCGATCGGTATCGTGGCTCCCGTTTCCTGGCGGCATCTGTTCATCGCAGGCGCCGGCCCTGGCGTTCGCGCTGCAATGGCCGCACGGCCGCCCGAGAGGAAACCTTCGCGTGACCGCTTCTCCTCCGCCCACCAGCCTCACGCTTGAAAGCTGGGACAATGCCAGCCTGACAGGCGATTACGCCAGTTACGCGAATCTGACGCTGACCGGTAACGGCTGGCGCACCGCGACAGGCAACGCCTACGACAACACCATCACCGGGAACAGCAGCCCGAACACTCTCGATGGCGGCGCCGGTGACGATACCTTGATCGGTGGCGGAGCGCTGCAGCATGCGGCGGGCCATGTCATCCCGCGGGGCGACACCTTCATCATCCGTGCCGGCGAGGGCAACGACACAATTCTCGACTTTACCCCCGGGGTGGATGGCGGCGACGTCATCAGCCTGCCCGGCTTCGACTTCCGCAGCTTCACCCAGGTGATGGCGACCGCCACCCAGGCCGCCGGCGGAGGCGTGCTCTTTCATCTCTCGCCCAGCCAGACGCTAACGGTTCACGGCTCGGTAACGGATGCGAACGGCGCGCGGGACCTGCTGGTCGGCGACTTCGTCGCCGCCGGCGCGGATTTCGACTACACTGCCGCCATCACCGACATCACCCTCCAGCCGGACGGCCAGGGCGGCACCCGCGCCGTGCTGACCGGCACGGCGGAAGCCAACGCCAAGGTGTTGATCAAGGATCTCGCCACCCAGGATCCGCACGACCCGAACATCGCCGTGGACCCCCAGGTCCAGGCGGATGCAACGGGTGTCTGGCACTTCACAACCGGGCCGCTCACGGGTGGCGTGCACAGCTTCGCCGCCACCTCCATACAGTCGGCCTTCAGCGACATCGCGCAGGAATGGCACTACTTCGAGTTCAGCACCTCGGCGCCCAGGCAAGTGACGGTGAGCGCCGGCAACCCGGGCGACATCACGCCGCCTGAAGCGCCGACGCTGCTGCTCGACGCCGCCAGCGACACCGGCCAGGCGGGCGACGGCATCACCGGCGACACCACGCCGACGCTGGTCGGCACCGCCGAGGCCGGCAGCACCGTCAGGGTCTATGACACCGATGGCACCACACTGCTCGGCACCGTCACGGCGGCCGATGGCGCCTGGAGCCTGACCACGGGCGCGCTTTCCGGCGGCTTGCATCACCTGATCGCCACCGCGACCGATGCGGCGAACAATGTCTCCGCCGCCGCCGCGCTGGATCTGACCATCAACCTGCCGCGGAACTCGGCCGACTTCCCGGCGGCGGGGTTCGACCGCGCCTTCTACCTGGCGCATAATCCCGACATCGCGCAGGCGGGCATCGATCCGCTGCAGCACTACGAGCAGCATGGCTGGCGCGAGGGGCGCGACCCCAACGCGCTGTTCCATACCGCATACTACCTGAACCAAAACCCGGACGTGGCAGCGGGCGGCATCGAGCCGCTGCAGCACTACGAACAGCATGGCTGGCGCGAAGGGCGCGATCCCTCGGCGAGCTTCAGCGCCGGCAAGTATCTGGCCGCGAACCCGGATGTCGCGGCCTCCGGCATGGAGCCGCTGACGCACTACCTTCTCATCGGCGAGGCGCAGGGACGGGCGACCTTCGCCGCCACGCCCCACGCGACCGGTCCGCAGGACCCGTTGGTGGACAACAGCTTCTACTTCACCGCCTACCCGGATATCGCGCAGGGCGGGCTCGATCCGTCCGAGCATTTCGCCGCCCATGGCTGGCGCGAGGGACGCAACCCGAGTGTCTGGTTCGACACCGCCTTCTACCTGGCGCATAATCTCGACATCGCGCAGGCGGGCATCGATCCGCTGCAGCACTACGAGCAGCATGGCTGGCGCGAGGGGCGCGATCCCAACGCGCTGTTCCATGTTGCGTATTACCTGAACCAGAACCCGGACGTGGCAGCGGGCGGCATCGAGCCGCTGCAGCACTACGAACAGCATGGCTGGCACGAGGGGCGCGATCCCTCGGCGAACTTCAGCGCCGGCAAGTATCTGGCCGCGAACCCGGATGTCGCGGCCTCCGGCATGGAGCCGCTGACGCACTATCTTCTCATCGGCGAGGCGCAGGGGCGGGCGACCTTCGCCGCCACGCCCCACGCGACCGGTCCGCAGGACCCGCTGGTGGACAACAACTTCTACTTCACCGCCTACCCGGATATCGCGCAGGGCGGGCTCGATCCGTCCGAGCATTTCGCCGCCCATGGCTGGCGCGAGGGGCGCAACCCGAATGCCTTCTTCGACACCGCCTTCTACCTGACGCATTATCCCGACATCGCGCGGGGCGGCATCAACCCGCTGCAGCACTACGAGGAGGCCGGCTGGAAGGAAGGGCGCGACCCGAGCGCGAACTTCTCCACCAGCGGCTACCTGGCGGCCCACCCCGAGGTTGCCGCGGAAGGCATCAACCCGCTGCAGCACTTTCTGCAGGCCAGCATGGCCGGGCACGGTGATCTCAGCTTCGGCTGAGCCGGCGTCGGCCATCGGCCGGGAGGAGCCTTCCTCCCGGCCGCTTCATGGCCTCAGAGGCCGGCGCTCTCCAGCTTCAGGATGGCCCGTGCGAGGGCCTGGGCGCGCGGCACAAGGGTCGCGACCTCCAGGTATTCCTCCGGGCTGTGCGCCTTCCCGCCCACCGGGCCCACGGCGCAGAGCGTCGGCGCGCCGACCGCCGCGGTGAAGCCGCTGTCAGCGCAGCCGCCGGCGAACTCGCCCATGGTCTCGAAGCCGCTTTCCGCCGCGGCCGCCTTGTAGATGCCGAAGACCGCATCGGTGCCGGGGTTCTGCGCCAGCGGCAGGAACTCGCCGCGGATCGCCAGCCGCGCGCGCGTGCCGGGAACGAAGCTCTTCTCCACAATGGCGTGGATGCGGCCCATGACGTCGTCGCGGTCCTCGGGATGGATGTAGCGCAGGTCGATCTGTCCCTGCGCCCAGGGCGCGACGGTGTTGACCGACTGGCCACCCGAGACCAGGCCGACATTCAGCGTGATGCCGCGGGGGATGTCAGTCAGCGCATGGATCGCTTGCACCTTGCGGGCCAGTTCCTCGATGGCGCTGATGCCTGCCTCGAAGTTGCCGCCGGAATGGGCGGCCTTGCCCTCGATGTCCATCACCATGAACACGCCGCCCTTGCGGCCGGTGACCACGGCGCCGGAGGGGCGGCCGGGCTCGGAGTTGAAGACGACGCGGGCCTTGCGGGCTTCCGCCTCGATCACCGGGCGGCCCTCGGGGGAGCCGATCTCCTCATCGCCGGTGAACAGGCCGACCAGCGGGCCGGGCGCGCCGCCGAACTGCGCGAAGGCGGCCAGCACGAACATGTTCTGCACCAGGCCGGCCTTCATGTCGCAGACCCCCGGGCCGGTGGCGATGCCGTTCTCGACGCGGAAGGGGCGCCGCTCCGGCTCCCCCTTGGGGAACACCGTGTCGCGATGGCCCATCAGCACGATGTTGCGCTGCGCATTGCCCGAGCCGGCTGCTTGCTCGCCCGCCACCGTCGCCCGCAGGCAGTCGCCGTGCTGCTGGCCGGGCACGACCTCGACGGCGATGCTGTGCCGCGCGCAGAAGGCCCTCACGCGCTCGCCCACCGCATCGACGCCCGCCTTGTCGTAGCTGCCGCCATCGATGTTTACCATGGCCTCCAGCTCGGCCAGCATGGCGCCCTGCTGGGTCGCCAGCCATTCCGTGATCCGTGCTTCGCTGGCGCTCATACGCCACTCTCCTCGATGCTGCGGTTGCGGCGCCAAGGTGCCGCGTTCGCCGCTCGCCGTGAAGCCGGCGCGCAAAGATGTTCCACGGGGAATGGACAGAGGCGGGGAAGTTGGCTACCGCATTCCAGGATCGGATCGTGGAGAGCAGGCTGCGCCCGCTGCGTCGGCGTGGCCGCGCATCCGTGATCCTCGCCCCCATTCTCGACTGGACGGCACAATGTGGAGGTGCGCCCCTTGAGTCAGGCTGACCGTCCGCTTTCCCCGGAAGGAACCACCATGCATCTGGCCAAGGCCGTGCCGCGCAGCCTCTCCGCCGCAGCCACCGACATGCCCGAGGAGGGTCAAGGCTGGCCTGTCGGCAGCGTCGTGCTGGTCGTCGAGGACGAGCCGCTGATCTGCATGAACCTCATTCAGATGCTGGAGATGATGGACTTCGAGGCGATCGGCGTCGGCCGCGCCGAGCAGGCGCTGGACTGGCTGAAGTCGAACCCCGCCCCGGCCTTGATGATCACCGACGTCAGCCTTCCCGGGATGAACGGCATCGTGCTGGCGGCCGAGGCCCGGCAGTTGCATCCGGGCCTGCCGGTGCTGCTGGCCAGCGGCCATGCCGAGGCCGCCGTTTCGCTGCCACCCGCCCTGCAGCAGGGTGTCGGGTTCCTGGCCAAGCCCTATTCCATGCGGCAGCTTGAAAGCGCCGTTCAGGGGATGCGCGGGCACGCCGATGCCGGTAACGGCTAGGCAGGGCGGGCGGGCTCGCGCAGCCCGTAGTCCCTGAGGAAGGCGCCGATATCCGCCAGCACGGGTGCGCCGGCCAGGCCGAGCTGCCGCAGCGGCGCCGCCAGGGCGGCAACAAGGCCGATATGTCCGAGGCCGGCATACTCGATCTCCCGGACCGGACAGCCGGCGGACTGCAGCCGCGCCGCCAGCACGCGGGATTGCCCGGGGCTGACCAGGTCGTCCGCCAGGCCGTGCATCAGCAGCGTGGGCGGGCTGCCCGCCAGCTCCCCCGCATCCAACGGCGTGGCGCGGGCATGCCGGCCGGGCGCGCGGGCAAAGGTGGCGAGATATTCCGGCGCCTCGGGCTGGAAGTCGTAGGGGCCGGCAAGGCCAATGGCGGCGGCCAGCCGGCTCCGCGCCGCATCGCCCAGCCAGCGCGGATCGGTGGCGAGACCGAGCGCAATGAAGGCGCCGGCGGAGTGCCCCATCAGCACCATCGGCCGGCCGGCGGCTGGACCCTGCCGCAGCCACCGCACCGCGGCGGCGCCGTCCTCCATGAAGGCAGGCCAGGGGCCCTCCGGCATCAGCCGGTAGTCCGGCACGGCGACGGCGCAGCCCAGCGTGGTCAGCGCCTGCGCAACGAAGCGATAGGCCTCCCGGTCGCCGGAGCGCCAGCCGCCTCCGTAGAAGAAAACCAGCAGCGGCGTCGCGGGCGAGGCTCCCGCCGGCTCGTAGACGTCGAGGCCGCCACGCGGCCCGGGCTGGTAGGTCAGGCCGGCCTCGAGGCGGTAGCCGCCGGAAGGGGTCAGTGCGTTGGCCAGCCGGGCCGGAGTGCAGCCGCTGATCAGCGGCGCGAGGAAGGGCAGGGCCCGTCGTGTAAGGCTCATGCGGTGCTAACGCCGCAGCCCCCACAGAAGCTGCGGCGTGGCAGGGCGAGGTGCCTGCCGCGACACTGGCGGCTTCCGTCAGTGCGCATGGTGCGCGCAGGCCTGCGCCTCGGGCTTCGGCGGCGGCAGCGTCACCGCCTGCTCGATCACCCGCGCCGCGCGGAAGCAGAGGTCGTCCCGCAACTGCGCCGCCGCGAACTGCACGCCACGCGGCATGCCGTCCTCGTCGGTCCCGAAGGGCACGGTGATGGCGGGCTGGCGGGTCAGGTTGAAGGCGAAGGTCCAGGGTGCCCAGTCCCGCCACAGCGCCTCGGTGGGCTTCAGCGTCGGGGTGTCGGCGGCAAAGGCGGCGGTGGGGGTCGTTGGGCAGAGCACCAGGTCGTATTTCAGGTGGAAGCGCGCCATCGCATGCGCCGCCTCGCCACGCATCGCCTCGGCGCCAAGAAAGTCGATGGCGGACATGCCGCCCTCGCGCTCCGCCACCTCCTCCAGCCCCTTGTCCAGCAGGTCGCGCTTCTCCGGTGCCATGGTCCTGACCAGCCGCGCCAGCGCCACGCCCCAGACCCGCCCGAAGATGTGGCGGGTGTCGGGCAGCGCCGGGTCGGCGTCCTCGACGATCGCGCCCGCCTCGGAGAGGATGCGCGCGGCGGTCAGCACGGCGGCCTCGCCCTCGGCGTCGATCGGCGGGGCATAGCCCAGGCGGCGCACCACGGCGACCCGCAGCCCGGCCACGCCCTCCTCGATGCCGGCGCGCCAGTCGCGCGGCTCGTCATGCAGGCAGAATGGGTCGCGGACGTCGCCCTGCGCCATGGCGGAGAACATCAGCGCGGCGTCCCGCACGGTGCGCGTCATCGGCCCGGCGCAGGAAACCTGGCCGAAGGCGCTGTGCGGCCATTGCGGGATGCGGCCATAGGTCGGCTTGAAGCCCACCAGCCCGCAATAGGCGGCGGGAATGCGGATGGAGCCGCCGGCATCGGTACCGACATGCAGCGGCCCGAAGCCTGCGGCACCTGCCGCGCCGGCGCCGGAGGAGGAGCCGCCCACGGTGCGCTGCGCGTTCCAGGGATTGCGGGTGATGCCGTGCAGCGGGCAGTCGCCCGGAGTCTTCCAGCCGAACTCGGTGGTGGTGGTCTTGCCGAGGATGACGGCGCCCGCAGCCTTCAGCCCGACCACGGCGGGGGCGTCCTCCATCGCGGGGGCGGTGTCGGTGGTCTTGCTGCCGCGGCGGGTGGGAAAGCCTTGCAGGTTCAGCAGGTCCTTCACGGTGGCCGGCACGCCGTCGAGCGGCCCGATCGGCCGGCCGGCGGCCCAGCGCGCCTCCGATTCGCCGGCCTGGGCGAGCGCCTTCGGGTTCAGCACCGCGAAGGCGTTGACCCAGGGATTGTAGCGCGCGACCCGCTCCAGCACGGCCTGCAACGCCTCGACCGGGGAAAGGCGGCGGCGCGCGTAGAGAGCCAGGAGCTGCTCGGCCGACATCAGGGCCGGATCGGTATCGGACATGCTGGATTCCGCCTTAAGAAGTCTGAGCCGGGGCGATGGGCGCCCGGCCCGCGCCCAACTTGCCCCGGCAGGCGCCTTGACGCCAGAGCGGCGCGCTCGGGCCGGCTCCGGCACCCGCCGCCGCGTATCAGGGCCCGGCTGCGCGGCCGAACGGATCGAGGCCGGGCGGGAAGTCCTGCAGGAACGGCCCGGGAGCCTTCACGTCGGGCGATGCGGCCGCCGCCTCCGGCCTCCGCGCGGCGCTGGCGGTCAGCAGCGTCAGCACAAGGCTGGAGGCGAGGCGCTTGATGTGGGGGGTGACGGCGGCCAGACTGCCCATCAGCGCGAAGCTCTCCAGCCCATGGCCACAGAACCTGGTCGTTCCGCCGAGGCCGTGCGGCCTGAACCCCGAGAGGATGAAGGCCGGGCGCTCGGCCCTTGGCCCTCTGCACGATCCGCCGGATCCGCCTGAAGCGTGGCATGCCCTGCGGTGCGCCCCCCGAGACCAGCCGACCGCTGTTGCTGACCGGGATGAAGACCCCGGCATTCGTTGAGCGGTTCCGCGGCGCTTGCCGGATCGCTTCGCAACCGCGGCAGCTCCCGTGCCACCACCGGGGCAGGGGGGTTTCCATGCCGTCCGGGCGGACGCAGGATCGGCGCCGTTCCTGCCACACGGAGTCCCGCGATGACCGATCAGCCCGCCAAAAAGCCTTGGGAATTGCCGGAGGAGCAGTGGCGTCACATCGTCGGCCGCGCCTATGCCGGCCGCAGCCTGGCGCCGAAGGCCTGGCCGAACGGGGCACGCTGCTGCGTCGCGCTCTCCTTCGACGCCGACCATGAGACCATCCCGCTGCGCGATGCCGACGAAAGCCCGATGCGCATCAGCCAGGGCCAGTACGGCTCGCGCCAGGGGGTGCCGCGCATCCGGCGGCTGCTCGACCGGCACGGCATCAAGGCCAGCTTCTTCTACCCGGCCGTTTCGGCGCTGCTGCATCCCGAGGAGGTGCGCGCGGTGGCCGGGGAGGGCCATGAGATCGGCGTGCATTCCTGGATCCACGAGGCCAACACCGCGCTGCCGCCGGGCGTGGAGCGCGAACTGACGCTGCGTGCCGCGGACACGCTGGAGAAGGCCGCGGGCCGCCGCCCCGTCGGCATCCGCACGGCGAGCTGGGACTTTTCCGTGGACACGCTCGACATCATCCGTGAGATGGGGCTGCTCTACGACAGCTCGCTGATGGCCGATGACGAGCCTTACGAGCTGCTGGCGCAGGGCGAGCCGACCGGCATCGTCGAGCTGCCGCCGGAGTGGATCCGCGACGACGCGCCCTACATGAACATGCTGCGCTTCTCCGCGATCCGGCCCTACACGCCGCCCTCCGGCGTTGAGGAGATCTTCCGCGCCGAGTTCGACGGCGCCTATGCCGAGGGCGGCACCTTCCTGCTGACCATGCACCCGCACATCATCGGCCACCGCAGCCGCATCGCGCTGCTGGAGCGGCTGGTCGAGCACATCAAGGGGCATCAGGGCATCTGGTTCGCCACGCATGCCGAGCTGGCGCAGTGGTGCAAGGATCAGGCGAAGTAAGCAGGCTGGGGGCAGGGCTTCCGCCAGGCTCCCATCCG
The DNA here is from genome assembly GCF_009829925.1 of Teichococcus coralli. Classification (GTDB taxonomy): domain Bacteria; phylum Pseudomonadota; class Alphaproteobacteria; order Acetobacterales; family Acetobacteraceae; genus Pseudoroseomonas; species Pseudoroseomonas coralli. The sequence continues at coordinate 78,438 of NZ_SNVJ01000002.1, read as the reverse complement.
CGTTCCCCGAGCTTGCAGCACGGGCTTAACTGAAAGAAAAAGGATGGGAGGCTCGGGGGGAATTCCTTCCCCCCGAACTTTTCCTTACCCCGTGGCGCGCTCGGCTCGGGTGGCCTCCAGGTCATCCTCGATGAAGGCGCGAACCACCTCCGTCAGCGGTTCCTGCTCCGAGAAGCCGAGGCGCCGCGCGCGCTCGGCGGTGAAGGCGGCGGGCCAGCCGGAGACGATGGCCTGGATGGTCGTATCCGGCACGAAGCTGACCAGCCTGCGGGCTTCCTGCGGCAGGGCGGCGAGCATCTGCGCCACCGAGACCGACGCGCCGGGCGGGTTGATGCCACGGTCCAGGCCGAGCGGCGCGGTGTCCATCGTCGCGGCGTAGAGGAACCATTCGACCGCGCGGCGCGGCGAGCAGATCCACACGGCGAAATCCTCCTCCACCGGACAGGTGGCGGGGAGGCCGAGCAGCGGCTCCCGCAGCACCGCCGAGACGAAGGAGGAGGCCGCCTTGTTCGGCCGCCCGGGCCGCACCATCACCGTGGGCAGGCGGATGCAGACGGCGTCGAGGAAGCCGCGGCGGGAGGCGTCCTGCAGCAGCAGCTCGCCGATCGCCTTTTGCGCGCCGTAGGAGTTGGCGGGCACCTGGCGGCCGTCATCCGGCACCATGGCACCCTGGCCGCCGCCGAAGCTGGCCACCGAGGAGGTGAAGACCACGCGCGGCGGCTTCGGGAGCGTCCGGCAGGTGTCGAGCACCGCCAGCGTCCCATGCAGGTTGACCTTCATGCCCAGGTCGAAATCGGCCTCCGCCGCGGCGCTGACCACGGCGGCGAGGTGGAAGATCACTTCGGTCTGCGGCGGAATGGCCTCGGCCAGGGCGGCGCGGTCAGTCACGTCGCCGGCCAGGGTGCGGATGGGGAAGGGCGCCTCGGCCGGCGGGACGGGCGTGTTCAGGTCGAACAGGGTCAGCGCGGTGACGCGGCGGCCATCGAGCTGGCCCTCCCGCGCCAGCCGTGCCGCCAGCTTGCGGCCGAGGAAGCCGCCCCCGCCGAGAATGGTGATGTGCATGGTTTCCTCGCCTTGGTTGCCGATTCCGCCAGATTGCCGCGCGCCGCGCGCCGGGCCAAGCTGCGGGGATGATCCCGCACCGTCCCTCCCGCCTTTTCACCAATCCGCACCACGGCACGCCCGGCGTGGTGGTGCTTTCCGAGAGCGGGTACCGCCGCGCCGCCGCCGAGATCGCCGCCTGGCCCGGCTATGCCGTCACGCCCTTGCACCCGCTGCCGGAAATTGCGGCAGCCTGCGGCATCGCGGCGCTCCACTACAAGGACGAGGGCAGCCGCTTCGGCCTCGGCAGCTTCAAGGCGCTGGGTGGCGCCTATGCCGTGGCGCGGCTGCTGGTGGCCGAACTGGCGAAACGGGGCGTGGCCCACGCGGCGCGTGTCAGCGAGATCCTTGAAGGCCGTTATGCCGAGGCGACACGCGCCATCACCGTCACCTGCGCCACGGATGGCAACCACGGCCGCTCGGTGGCCTGGGGCGCGCAGCGCTTCGGGGCGCGCTGCGTCATCTTCGTGCATGAGGGCGTGAGCCAGGGGCGGCGGGATGCCATCGCCGCCTATGGCGCCGAGATCCGCGTGGTGCCGGGCAACTATGACGACGCGGTGCGCGAGGCCGCTGGCGCGGCGGAACGGGAAGGCTGGTTCGTCGTCTCCGACACCTCCTATCCCGGCTACACCGAGGTGCCGCGCGACGTCATGCAGGGCTATCGGCTGATGGCCGAGGAAGCCCTCGCCGCGCTGCCGGCGCCGCCGACGCATGTCTTCATCCAGGGTGGGGTGGGCGGCGTCGCCGCGGCGGTCTCGACGCAGTTGCGCAGCCGCTTCGGCACCGCGGCGCGCCTGATCGTGGTGGAGCCGGAGCAGGCGGCGTGCCTGCTGGCCAGCGCCGAGGCAGGGCAGGCGGTGGCCGTGACGGGCGAGCTGGACACGCTGATGGCGGGCCTCGCCTGTGGCGAGCCGAGCTTGCTCGCGTGGCAGGAGCTGGAGCGCAGCGCCTTCGCCTTCATGTCGGTGAGCGACAGCACGGCGGTGGACGTGATGCGCCTCCTGGCCGCGCGCAGCCCCGCCATCGTGGCCGGGGAGAGCGCCGTGGCCGGGCTTGCGGGCCTGTTGCTGGCGGCGGACGATCCGGCGGCGCGCGGCGCGCTCGGCCTGGATGCGGGCAGCCGGGTGCTGGTCTTCGGCACCGAGGGCGCGACCGATCCGGCGCTCTACGGCCACCTCGTCGGCGCGTCGTCTCCGGACGGTCATGCGAGCGTCAAGCCGGTGTCATGAGGCGCCGTTAATCCCCCGCTCGACAGGGCCGGCCTCGCCGTGCCCGCTCGGGAAGATCGGGGGATCGCATGAAGTTTCGTCTGACGGCGCTGGCGGCCGGCCTCGCGCTCACGCTCGGCGCGCCGGATGCCCGGGCGCAGCAGCGCCAGAACTTCACCTTCTGGTACGGCCTCACCGGCCAGCTGAGCGACGTGGTGCAGGAGGTCTGCAAACGCTTCAACAACAGCCAGGATAGGTATCAGATCACCTGCACCAGCCAGGGCGACTATGCCAAGGCGCTGCAGAACACCATCGCCGCCTTCCGCGCCGGCGAGCAGCCCACCGTCGTGCAGGTCTATGACATCGGCACCGCCGACCTGATGCTCTCCGGGCAGTACCTGCCGGCGCGCGAGCTGATGTCCGAGCAGAGCCACGAGGTGGACTGGAGCAACTACATCGCGCCGATCGCCGCCTATTACGCGAACTCGAAGGGCGAGATGCTCTCCTTCCCCTTCAACTCCTCGACGGCGGTGATGTACTGGCACCGCGGCGAGGGCCGGAAAGTCGGCTTCGAGAACCCGCCCGCCACCTGGGAGGAGCTGCACAAGGCGCTGGTGGCGCTCAAGCAGGCCGGCAGCCAGTGCCCGATGTCCATGGACTTCGACAGCTGGGCGCTGTTCGAGCAGTTCACCGCCGCGCACAACATTCCCGTCGCCAGCAAGGACAACGGTTATGGCGGGCTGGACGCGGAATACGTCTTCGACAGCCAGCCGCTGGTGAAGCAGCACCTCAACAACCTGCTGAACTGGTACCAGGACGGCCTGGTGAAGGTGCGCACGGCCGAGAGCGGCCAGAACGTCATCGCCTCCTTCGCCAGCGGCGACTGCGCCGTGACCTTCGGCTCCATCGCCAGCCACCAGACGGTACGCCTGACCGCGAAGGAAGGCCTCGACTGGACCCCGGCGCTGCTGCCGGTCTATGCCGGGCACGAGCGCTACAACACCCGCGTCGGCGGCGCCTCGCTCTGGGCGCTGAAGGGCCGCCCGCAGGCGGAGTACAAGGGCGCGGCGGCCTTCTTCGCCTTCCTGGCCACGCCGGAGAGCGAGGAATTCTGGTCCACCAGGACCGGCTACGTTCCCGTCACCCGCGCCGGCTATGAGCGGATGAAGGACGAGGGCTTCTTCGAGCGCCCAGAGAATGTCGGCCGCGAGGTCGCCATGCAGAGCCTGCTGCTGCGCGAGCCGACACCGCTGACCAAGGGCCTGCGCCTCGGCAACCTGACGCAGTTCCGCGCGGCTTACGCCAACGAGATGCAGGCCGCCTTCGCCGGGCAAAAGACCATGGACCAGGCGCTGGCCTCGCTGCAGGAGCAGGGCAACCAGCTGCTGCGCCGCTTCCAGCAGACCTATCGCAGCAAGACGCTGCCCTGATCATGGCCTGAGCCTTCCCTTCGCGCACCCTCCGGTGCGCGCGGGTTTTCCCGTTCGCCGCACGAGGTCGCCTTTGGAACGCCGCGCCACCTTCCGCTCGCCGCTGCTGCCCTGGCTGCTGGTGCTGCCGCAGCTGCTGATCATCTTCGTCTTCTTCTACTGGCCGACCGGCGAGGCGTTCCACTGGGCCTTCACGCTGGAGCAGCCCTGGGGCGGCGGGCGGCAATGGGTCGGCTGGCAGAACTTCCAGGAGATCTTCTCCAGTTCCGCCTACTGGTCGTCGGTCCGGGTCAGCCTGTTCTATGCCTTCGGCACCTCGGCGGTGGCCATCTTCATCGCCCTGCTGCTGGCGCTGTTCATCGACCGCGAGGTGCGCGGCAGCCGCGGCTGGGGCGTGGCGCTGATCTGGCCCTATGCCATCGCCGCGCCGGCCATCGGCATGATCTTCCGCTTCGTCTTCGATCCCCGCGCCGGCGTATTCAGCGCGCTGAACGCCCTCTGGCCCGGCGCCTGGAACCCGGCGCTGAACGGCGCCCACGCCATGCTGATGCTCATCCTGGCCGGCGCCTGGCAGCTCGTGGCCTACAACTTCGTCTTTTTCCTCGCCGGGCTGCAATCCATCCCGCGTTCGCTCACGGAGGCGGCGGCGATGGACGGCGCCGGCCCGATGCGGCGCATGCGCGACCTCCAGGTGCCGCTGCTGGCGCCCACCTTCTTCTTCCTCGTGGTCATCAACCTGACGGACAGCTTCACCAACAGCTTCGGCCTGGTGGACATCATGACCGCCGGCGGCCCGGCCCGCGCGACGGAGATCATGGTCTACAAGATCTACGCCGACGGCTTCAAAGGCCTCGACTATTCCGGCGCCGCCGCCCAGAGCATCGTGCTGATGGGCCTCGTCATCCTGCTCACCGTCATCCAGTTCCGCTTCGTCGAGCGGAAGATGCATTACCGCTGAGGGGAGGGAGCGCCATGGTCGAACGCCGTCCCTGGCTCGACATCTTCACCCATGCGCTGCTGCTGCTCTCGGCGGTGGCGCTGCTGGTGCCGGTCTGGCTCGCCTTCGTCGCCGCCACAAAGGATGTGGTGGGCGTGAACAGCGTGCCGATCCATTGGCTGCCCGGTCCGCGCCTCACCGAGAACGTGGCGGAAGCCTGGCGGCGCGGCGGCTTCGCCTCGCGCTTCACCACCAGCCTGATCGTCGCGGTGGGCGTCACGCTGGGCAAGATCGTGCTGGCCATGCTGGCCGCCTTCGCCATCGTCTTCTTCAGCTGGCGCGCGCGGGTGCTGGTGTTCTGGGCCATCTTCATCACGCTGATGCTGCCGCTGGAGGTGCGCATCGTGCCGACCTACGCGGTGGCGGCCAACGCGCTCGCCCCCTTCCAGGCGATCCTGGACGCCGCCGGCCTCACCGGATTGATCGAGGCGGTCAGCGGCATCCACGTCGCGCTGCAATGGCGCCTGCTGAACTCCTATCCCGGCCTGATCCTGCCGCTGATCGCCACAGCCACCGGCACCTTCCTCTACCGCCAGTTCTTCCTGACCATTCCGGAGGAGCTGGTGGAGGCCGCCAAGATGGACGGCGCCGGCGCGCTGCGCTTCCTGTGGGACGTGCTCGTGCCGCTCTCCCGCACAACCATGGCGGCGCTGGCCACCATCATGTTCGTCTATGCCTGGAACCAGTATCTCTGGCCGCTGCTGGTCACCACCGAGCCCGAGCGCAGCACGGTGATGGTGGAGCTGTCGCGCATGGTGCCGCGCGGCGACGGGCTGCCGGAATGGAACATCGTCATGGCCGGCGCGCTGCTGGCCATGCTGCCGCCGCTCGCCGTCGTGGTGCTGATGCAACGCTGGTTCGTGCGCGGCCTCGTTCAGACGGAGAAGTAACGCCATGGCCGCCATCGAACTCACCGGCGTCAGCAAGACCTACGGCACCAACATGGCGGTGCGCGAGGTGGACCTCGCCCTGCCGGAGGGCGCCTTCGTGGTCATCCTCGGTCCCTCGGGCTGCGGCAAGTCCACGCTGCTGCGCATGGTCGCCGGGCTGGAGGCGATCAACGCCGGCGAGCTGCGCATCGGCGGCGCGCGGATGAACGAGCGCGAGCCGAAGGACCGCGGCTGCGCCATGGTGTTCCAGAACTACGCGCTCTACCCGCATATGAGCGTGGCGGAGAACATCGGCTATCCGCTGAAGGTGGCGGGGCTGAGCCGCGCCGAGCGGAAGGCGCGCGTCGCCGAGGTGGCCGGCGCTCTGGAGCTGGCCCCGCTGCTTGACCGCCGCCCCGGCCAACTCTCGGGCGGCCAGCGGCAGCGCGTCGCCATCGGCCGCGCCATGGTGCGCCACCCCAAGGTCTTCCTCTTCGACGAGCCACTTTCCAACCTCGACGCCAAGCTGCGCGTGCAGATGCGGCTCGAGCTGCGGCGCCTGCACGAGCGGCTCGGCGCCACCTCCGTGCTGGTTACGCACGACCAGCAGGAGGCGATGACCCTGGCCGACCATCTTGTGGTGATGAACGCCGGCCGCATCGAGCAGCAGGGCACCCCGCGCGAAGTCTATGCGCGCCCAGCGAGCCTCTTCGTGGCAGGCTTCCTCGGCGCCCCGGCCATGAACCTGTTGCCCGCCGAAGTGCTGGCGAGCGGCGACACGGTCCGCCTCATCGACGGCACGCTGCTGCGCCTGCCCGAGCCAGTGGAGCGCCGCGGCGCCGTGATGCTGGGCATCCGGCCGGAGCACGTCGCGGCGGGCGGCCTGGCGGCCAAGGTGGAGATGGTGGAGGATCTTGGCGCCTCGGCGCTGGTGCATGCGCGCCTCGCGGGATTGGCACCCCTGGCCTTCCACAGTCCGGCCGAGGCGCCGCCCCTGCGCGGCGCGGAAGTTGGCCTTGACCTGCCGCCATCGCGCCTGCACCTGTTCGACCCGGCTGGCGGTGCGCGCCTGCCTCTCGGCGTCGGCCAGATCCGCCAGCGGGCGAGGGCGGAAGGTGGACTTTCCGTAACCTCGGCGAGCCTCTAAATGGTGCCCCGAACCTCTTCGGGGACCTGACATGACGCGACTTCATCGCCGCCACCTCCTGGCGCTCGGCGCCACCCTGGCGGCGCCAGCCCTTCTGCCGGCTGCCGCCCGCGCCCAGGCCAACTGGCCGGACCAGCCGATCCGCCTGGTGGTGCCCTTCTCCGCCGGCGGCCCCACCGACATCCCGGCGCGGCTGATCGCCGACGAGCTGTCCAAGGCGCTGCCGCAGCGCGTCATCGTGGAGAACCGGACCGGCGCGGGCACGGTGGTGGGCGCCGATGCCGTCGCCAAGGCGCCCAAGGATGGCCACACCTTCCTCTACACGACCATCGCCCAGGCGGCGATCCGCGCCATCTATCCGAACCTGCCCTTCGATCCGGTGAAGGACTTCACGCCGGTCGCGCTCACCGGCGTCATTCCGATGCTGCTGATGGTCAACAAGGATGTGCCGGTCAAGAACCTGCAGGAGCTGATCGCGCTCATTAAAAAGAACCCGGGCGAGTACGACTATGCCAGCACCGGCAGCGGCGCGGCGCTGCACCTGGCCACCGAGCTGTTCCTGAAGCAGGCGGGGGGGCTGAAGGTGAACCACGTGCCCTATCGCGGTTCCGCCGCCGCCATGCCGGACCTTCTGAACGGCACCGTGACGATGATGCTGGACGTCGCCAACAGCGCGCTGCCCTTCGTGCAGAAGGGCGAGGTCAAGGGCTTGGCGATCTCCTCCGACAAGCGCCTGCCGCAAGTGCCCGAGATCCCGACCTTCGGCGAGGCGGGGGTGCCGGGCTATGAGGCTTATACCTGGCACATGGTGCTGGCCCCGGCCGGAACGCCGGACGCCATCGTCCAGCGCATGAACCAGGAGATCAACAAGGTCATGGCCAGGGACGAGGTTCAGAAGAAGCTCGCCGACCTGACCATGACGCCACGCAGCGACAGCACGCCGGCCAGCACGAAGCAGTGGCTGGCCGACGAGATGGCCAAGTGGGAGCCGATCATCAAGGAAGCCGGCATCAAGGTGGACTGAGGCTCAGCCGAGTTCCGGCCGTGGCGCGCCCGCCGCGGCCGGCTCGGGAAAGACCGGCACCAGCCGCCCGCCCTGCCATTGCGCGAGCACCGGCAGGGCGCGCAGGTTCTGGCCGGCTTCGTCGAATCCGGCGCCCCAGCCCAGCGGCGCCTCGCGCGCGTCCAGCACGGTGGCCAGCACCGCGGCGCGGATGCGTTCCTTGTCCGGCGAGCCGGCGCGGTGCAGCGCCTCCAGGAACAGGCGGGCACCCGCGAAGTTCGCCAGGCTGTGGCCCGACCGCGGGTCGTGCCCGTATTTGCCGCGATAAGCCTCGGCGAGCTGGCCTGCCTCCTCGCCAGCGCGGCCTGCGGCCAGATAGGGCGGGAAGCCGGCCGTCATCACGCCCTCGACCTGCGGGCCCAAAGCCTGGGCGGTATCCGTCAGGCTGTACCCGGCGCCGGCGCCGAGCACCATGCGCGGCCGCCAGCCGATCTCGCGCATGGCACGGAACAGCAGCAGGACGTCCGCCTGCTGGCCGGCATGCAGCACGAGCTGCGTTTCCGCCGCCCGGAGGCGCGGCACCAGCGCCTGGATGTCCTGGCCGCCCGAGGCATAGCCGAAGCGGCCGAGCAGCCGCGCGCTATCCTTCAGCATTGCCTCCTGCGCCATTCCCACGCTTTGCCCGTAGAGCGTGTTCTCATGCAAGATGGCGACCTGCATCGCCGCCGGTGCGTGCCGCCACAGCGTGGGCAGCAACCCGAGTGCGGCGCGCAGCGTCAGCGCCGCATAGTCGGCGCTGCGCGGGCAACTGCGGAACAGATAGCGGAAGCCGCGCGCGGTGATCGTGTCGGCGATCGCGCCCAGCTCGAAGTAAGGGACCCCTTCCAGCTCGGCCACCTGCGTGGCGGCGAAGGAGACGGAGGAGGCACAACTGCCGAACAGCGCGGCGACCCGTTCCGGTCCCGCCAGGAGGCGGCGTGCCGCCTCGCCGGCCTGGGTGGCATCGCTGGCTTCCGCCTTGACCAGGCGCAGGGGGCGGCCGAACACGCCGCCCGCCGCATTGCGCGCCTCCACGGCGAGCTCCAGGCCGCGAAAGCTCTCGTCGCCGTGCAGCGCCAGAGGGCCGGCCGCCGGGAAGATGGCGCCAATCCGCAACTCCGGCGCGCCGGCCGCGCGCGTCTGGGCCGCCGCCGGCCGCGCGGTGAGCGCAAGCGCGGCCTGGCCGAGCAGTGTTCGGCGGCTGGTGCGGACCATGGCGGACTCCGGCGGGCAACGCGGCAGAGGGATGCCGGATGGTCCACCCAAGCAAGGCATTGCGCAACCGTGCTCCTTCCCGGGCGTGACAAATTCGGCGCAACTTGCCGGCAGGTTTTGCCATGCCTTGACGGCGGACGACGCGCCGCCGACCTTGCGGCACCTTGGGCCGCGACTGCCGCGAAGGAGGAAGCCATGACTGAACTGCCGAGCGCGATGACCTACATCGACCACGGCGCGGGAGGCGGGCCGGATGTTCTCGTTCCCGCCACCGGCCCGCTGCCCGCGCCAAGGCCGGACGAGGTGCTGATCCGCGTGCTTGCCGCCGGCGTCAACCGGCCGGATGTGCAGCAGCGGATGGGGCTTTACCCGCCGCCGCCGGGCGCCAGCCCGATCGCCGGCCTGGAAGTGGCGGGCGAGGTGGTCGCCGCCGGAGCGGATGTGCGCCGCTACAAGGCCGGCGACCGCGTCTGCGCGCTGGCCAATGGCGGTGGCTATGCCGAATACTGCACGGCGCCCGAGGCACAGGCGCTGCCCTGGCCTGCCGGCTTCGACGCGGTGCGCGCGGCGGCCCTGCCGGAGACCTATTTCACCGTCTGGGCCAACCTGTTCGGCCATGGCCGGCTGAAGGCGGGCGATACCGTGCTGATCCATGGCGGCACATCGGGCATCGGGGTCACCGCCATCCAGCTCGCCAAGGCCTTCGGCGCGAAGGTGCTGACCACCGCCGGCAGCGCCGAGAAATGCGAGGCCTGCCGCAGGCTCGGCGCCGACGTCGCGATCAACTACCGCGACGAGGATTTCGTCGAGGCGGTGAAGCAGCACACCGGCGGCAACGGCGTGGACGTGCTTCTGGACATGGTCGGCGCCGCCTACTTCCAGCGCAACCTCCGCTGCATGGCGAAGGATGGCCGGCTGGTGATCATCGCCTTCCTGCAGGGCCATGAGGCGGAAAAGGTGGACCTGCGGCCGATCATGCTGAAGCGCCTGACCGTGACCGGCAGCACCATGCGCCCGCGCACCACGGCCGAGAAGGGCGCGATCGCCGCCGAGCTGGAAGCGAAGGTCTGGCCGCTGCTCGCGCGCGGCGAGTGCGGCCCGGTGATCCATACCACCTTCCCGCTGCGCGAGGTGGCCGCGGCACACCGCCTGATGGAGAGCAGCACGCATATCGGCAAGATCATGCTGACCGTCGCCGAACCGGCGGCCTGATGCTGCGCCTCGCCGACCTGCGCCTGCTGCTGATCGCCGTCACGCTGTTCGGTGGCGCCTGGCCGATCACCAAGGCCGCGCTGCCCTACGCCACGCCGCTCTGGTTCGCCGTCTCGCGCACGCTGCTCGGGGCGCTGGTGGCGGCGGCCGTGCTGGCGGCGACGGGCCGGCTCGCCTGGCCGGCGCGGCAGGACTGGCCGGCGATGCTTGGCGTCGGGCTGCTGCAACTCGGCGGGTTCTTCGCGCTGACGCACCTGGCGGTGGCGCTGGTGCCGGCGGGGCGTACGGCGGTGCTGGCCAACGTCACCATCTACTGGCTGGTGCCGATGTCGGTGCTGGTGCTGCGGGAGCGCGTCTCCCCGCTGCGCTGGCTGGCGGCGGCGCTGGGGCTGGCGGGGGTGGCCGCGCTGGCCGGACCTTGGGCGGTGGACTGGCGCGAACCGGGCATGCTGCTCGGCCACGCCATGCTGGTGCTGGCGGCGCTGCTGTGGTCCTGTGCCATCATCATCACGCGCTGCTTTCCGCCCAGCCGCACCATGCTGGACGTCCTTCCCTGGTGCTTCCTGCTGGGCGGCGTGGTGCTGGTGCCGATGGCATTGCTGCTGGAGCCGCACGGCGGCATCGGGCGCGGTGCCTGGCCGCATATGCTGGTGATCGGGGGCATCGTCGCGCCGCTCGGCACCTGGGCGGTGATCGAAGCGGGGCGGCGCCTGCCGGGGGCGGTTTCCTCGGTCGGCTTCCTGCTGGCGCCGGCCATCGGGCTGGTCGTCTCCACTCTCTGGCTCGGCGAGCCCTTGGGCTGGGACGTGCTGATCGGCGGTGGCCTGATTGTCGCCAGCGTGCTGGTGGCGACGCGCGGCTAAGGAGAGGCGGGCATGCGGCTGCGGGCGATCGAAGCGGGAGAGGGGCCAAAGCCCCCGCTGGTGCTGCTGCACGGCCTTTTCGGCCAGGCTCAGAACTTCGCCACGGTGCAGAAGGCGCTGGCCGCCGCCCGGCGTGTGGTCGCGCTGGACCTGCGCAACCACGGGCAGTCGCCGCACGGCCCGGCGATGGACTATCCGGCCATGGCCGCTGACGTCGCGGAAACGCTCGCGGGACTTGGGGTCGGCTCCGCCGTGGTGCTGGGCCATTCGATGGGCGGCAAGGTGGCCATGACCCTGGCGCTGGCCGAGCCGGCCCTGGTGGAGCGGCTGGTCGTGGCGGACATCGCGCCGGTGGACTATCCGCCGGCCTTTCGTGCCTACGCCGCGGCGATGCGTGCCATGCCACTGTCCCCGAGCCTGACCCGGCGCACCGCGGATGCGGCGCTGGCCGCGGCGGTCCCCGATCCCGGCGTGCGTGGCTTCCTGCTGCAGAACCTGCGGCTCGATAGCGATCCGCCGGCATGGCGCATCGGCCTTGATGAAATCGCCGAGGCGCTGCCAGCCATCGAAGCCGCGCCGCCGCTGCGTGAGGGGGTGCAGTACGGCGGGCCCACCCTGGTGCTGTCGGGCGAGAATTCCGATTACATCCGCGCCGAGCACCGTCCGCTGTTCCGCCGCCTTTTCCCGGCGGCGCGCTTCGCCACGGTGAAAGGCGCGGGGCACTGGGTCCATGCGGAACGGCCGGAGGGCTTCCTGGCGGCGGTGGCGGCTTTCCTGGGGTAAGGGCAGGAGGCCTTCAAGGCTAGAGCTGACCCCGTTCCGACTGCATCATCGGGACGGGTGAAGATGCTTGTCAAAACAAACGGCTAAAGCATTTCCCGTGAGCCAGTGCGAACGGAAAATGCTCTAGAGTGCCACCGGTGCCTTGAAGCGGCCTTCCTTGGCCAGGTCCGCCGCGCGCCAGAGATACCAGGCGGCCGCAGAACGATAGGGTGCCCAGGGCAGCCCGATCTCCGCCAGCTCCTTGGGCTTCGGCTGGGTGTCGCGTCCGGCGGCGAGGCGGTAGCCCTCACGCACGCCGAAATCGTCCACCGGCAGCACGTCGGGGCGGCCCAGCGTGAAGATCAGCAGCATCTCCACCGTCCAGCGGCCGACGCCGCGCAGCGCCACTAGGCGCTGGATCAGCTCCTCGTCCGGCAGGCGGGCGGCGGCGTGGCGGCTGGGCACCAACCCGCCGACCGACTTGTGGGCGATGTCCAGAATAGCCGCGCATTTCGCGCCCGAGAAGCCGCAGCCGCGCAGCGCCTCCTCCGGCAGGGCCAGGATGCCGGCCGGGGGTGGGAAGTCGTGCCCTGGGAACAGCGCCAGCAGGCGCCCCAGCATGGCCTCGGCGGCGCGGCCATGCACCTGCTGGTGGGCGATGGCGCGCACCAGCGCCTCATAGGGCTCGCGCTTCGCCGGCTTCAGCGTGATGGCGCCGACCTGGCGGACCACCGGGCCGAGCACCGGGTCGGCGGCGAGATGCGCGCGCGCCGCGCGGGGGGAGAGCCCGCGCGCGGCGGGGCGGGAGGGCGCCAGCATCAGCGGAAGACGAGCGCCGGCAGTGCCAGCGTCAGGCCGGGAAGGTAGGTGATGAGCATGAGGCAGACGAGCACCACGGCAATGAAGACGGCAAGGTAGCGCATCATCGATTCGATGCCGCAGCCGGCCACCTGGGCGGCGGCGAAGAGGTTCACGCCGAAGGGCGGCGTGATCATGCCGAGCGCCAGGTTCACCACCATGATGGTGCCGAAATGCACCCCGTCGATGCCGACCCGCTGCGCCGCGTCCGCCAGGATCGGCGCCAGCACGATGATGCTGGCGCTGGTTTCGACGAACATGCCGACAATGAACAGGAAGATGTTCGCCCCGAGCAGGAACATCACCGGCCCCTGGAAGGTCTGCACCATCCAGGCCGCCGCCGCATCCGGCACGCCCTGCCGGTTCAGCAGGTAGGAGAACAGCGCCGCGCAGGCGATGATGAACATGATGACCGAGGAGGACACCACCGACTTGCGGAAGATCGGGTAGAGGTCCCGCAGGCCGATTTCCCGGTGCAGCAGCATGCCGACAATGATGGCGTAGAACACCGCGATGACGCTGGCCTCGGTCGGCGTGGTGACGCCGCCATAGATGCCGCCCAGCACGATCACGGGCATCAGCAGCGCGAAGCCCGCCTGCTTCAGCGCGGCGAGGAAGGGCAGGCGGCCGTCGCCGTCCTGCTTGCCCCAGCCCTTGATGCGGCACCAGACCAGCACCGTCGCCACCAGCGCGGCGGCCACCAGCGCGCCCGGCACGAAGCCGGCGATGAATAGCTCGGGGATCGAGACCTGCGTGGTCACGCCGTAGAGGATCATCGGGATGGAGGGCGGAATGATCACGCCGAGCTCGGCCGAGGTGGCCTGCAGCGCCGCCGCGAAGCCGACGGGGTAGCCGTGCTTCACCAGCGCCGGGATCATGATGGTGCCGATGGCGAAGGTGGTGGCCACCGAGGAGCCGCTGATCGCCGCGAAGATCATGCAGGTGACGATGCAGGTGGCCGGCAGCCCGCCCTGCACCCCGCCGACGATGGACTTGGCGAACTCGACGAGCCGGCGCGAGATGCCGCCGACATCCATCAGGTTGCCGGCCAGGATGAAGAAGGGGATGGCGGCCAGCGGGAACTTGTCGAGTGCCACGAAGATCTGCTGCGCCGCCACGATCATCGGGAAGCGCGTCCAGCCCTCGATGCCGATGATGGCGGCGAGGCCGATGGCGACGGCCACCGGAACGGCTGCGGCGAAGCCGATCAGCATCACCATGAGCATGGCGCCGGTCATATCGCGACCTCCAGCTCCGCCGAGCGGCGGTCGAGGAAATGCGCGAAGGCGCCGAGCATGGCGAACAGCGCGCCGATCGGGATGGCGGCGTAGCCCCAGGACATGGAGACCTCCAACCCCGCCATCTCCTGGAACTTCACGCGCTGCGCCATGCCCCAGCCGAACCAGAACAGCACGCCCATCAGGGAGAGGCTGGTGGCCAGGGAGGCCGCCTCCAGCGCCCGCTGGATGGCGCCGGCGCTGTAGCGGTGCGCCACGTCGATGGAGACCAGCGCCCCCATCCGCAGCGCCACGGCGAGTCCGAGCAGCGCCATCCAGATCAGCGCCGTGCGCACGAGCGCCTCGCTCCAGACGGCCGGCGTCTCGGTGGCGAAGCGCGAGAACACCTGCCAGAGGCCGGCGACGGCGGCGACGGCCAGCGCGAGGCAGGCGAGGGCGGCGGCGAGGCCGGTCAGTGCGCGGTCGGCCGCCAGCACGGCGCGCCGCAGCGGCGCGGCGCGTGCGGCGATCCAGAGCGCCACCAGCGTGGCGAGCAGGCTGGCCGCGGCGATGGTCGCCAGCGGCACGAAGTTCACGCTCAAGGGCGCCATCCGGCGCCCCCGGTCACGGGGAGGAAGCGCAAGGCAGGGTCACTCCTGCGGGGATGGCGTTCGGCCGGGCCCCGGCGCGGTGGCCGCGCCGGGAGAAGCGGGTGGATTACTGCGCCGGCTTCCAGTCGCGCAGGCGGCGCAGGGTGTTGGCGTCCAGGTCCTTCTCATACTGCGCGAAGGCCGGCGCCAGCGCCTTCTGGAACTCCTCGGTGTTGACCTTGGTGGTGACGTCCATGCCGCGGCGGCGCAGCTCGGCCACGCCGTTCTGCTCGTCGGCCGTGACCTTGGCGCGGTTGGCGTCGCGCGCGGCCGTCGCGGCCTGCACGAACATCGCCTTGTCGGCGTCCGAGAGCCGGCCCCACAGCGCCGGGGAGCCGATCAGCAGCGCCGGCGAGTACACGTGGCCGGTCAGCGTCAGGAACTTCTGCACCTGGTCGATATTGTTGGCGACGATGACGGGAATCGGATTCTCCTGCCCGTCCACCGTGCCCTGCTGCAGGGCGGGGATCAGCTCGGAGAAGGCCATCGGCGTCGGCAGCGCGCCGAGGGTGGAGAAGGCGCGCATGTGCACCTGGTTCTCCATCGTGCGCACCTTGAGGCCCTTCACGTCGGCCGGGTTGTGCACCTCGTGGCGGCTGTTGGTCAGGTGGCGGAAGCCGTTTTCCATCCAGATGACGCCGATCAGGCCCTTGGAGGGGAACTTCGCCAGGATGTCCTGCCCGACCTTGGAATCGAGCGCGCCGCGTGCATGCGCGTAGTCGCGGAACAGGAAGGGCACGTCCACCGCGCGCACCTCCGGCACGAAGTTGCCGACCGGGCCGGTGGAGGTGATGGTGAAGTCCAGCGTGCCGATCTGCACGCTCTCGATCATCTCACGCTCGTTATCGTTGCGCTGGATGGTGACGTGATACTTGCCGTTGGAGAGCTTCTCCAGCGTCTCCTTGAACGCCATCGCCCCCGCGCCGTAGTGGCTGTTCGCCGTCGGCAGCGGGTGCTGGATGGTGATCTCGGTCTGGGCTCGGGCGGCGAGCCCGGGCGCGGCGGCCAGGATTGCGGCCAGCACCGTGCGGCGCAGCATCTGCATGGTCAGTCTTCCCCCCTTGGCGCCGGAATGGCCGGCGCCCCGTTGCATCCTTCTTAAGGGAGCGGCCTGCGGCTTTGCAACATGGGCAACACCTGGGCCAGACTGGCGTTCACCGGGAGCAGGGCAGGGGGGAGAACGGGATGCGGCAAGGGCAGCAGGCGGCGGCACAGGTTTTCGAGACCAGCGTTCCCGCCCGCATGGACCGGCTGCCCTGGGACCGCTTCCACTGGCTGATCATCGCCGCACTCGGCATCACCTGGACGCTGGACGGGCTGGAGGTCACGCTGGTCGGGTCGCTGGCCGGCGCCATCCATGAAAGCCCGAGCCTGGCGCTCTCCGAAACGCAGGTCGGCCTCTCCGCGTCGGCCTACCTGATCGGCGCGGTGCTCGGCGCCCTGTTCTTCGGCTGGCTCACCGACCGGGTGGGGCGCCGCAAGATTTTCTTTGTCACCGTCATCGTCTACATGATCTCCAGCGTCGCCACCGGCTTCTCCTGGGACTTCTGGTCCTTCGCCTTCTTCCGCGCGCTGACCGGCGCTGGCATCGGCGGGGAATACGCGGCGGTGAACTCGGCGATCCAGGAGATGATCCCGGCCCGCCGGCGCGGCACGGTGGATCTGGCCGTGAACGGCACCTTCTGGGCCGGCGCCGCCATCGGCGCGCTCTCCGCGCTGGTGGTGCTGGACCCTGCGATCATCGATCCCGAGATCGGCTGGCGTGCCGCCTTTGTCGTCGGTGGTGCGCTCGCCTTCGTCATCATGCTGTTGCGCAGTTGGGTGCCGGAAAGCCCGCGCTGGCTGATGACGCATGGCAAGCCCGGCGAGGCCGATCACGTGGTCTCGCAGATCGAGGCGCAGGTGGAGGCCCGCCAGGGTCCCCTGCCGCCGCTGGAATACGGCCCCGTCCGGCTGAGCCGGCGGGGCAAGGCGACGATGCGGGAGGTGCTGCACGTCATGCTGCACCGCCAGCGCCGGCGCACCGTGCTCGGCGTCACGCTGATGGCCTGCCAGGCCTTCTGCTACAACGCCATCTTTTTCACCTATGCGCTGATCCTGACCACCTTCCAGGGCGTGCCGGCGAACGAGGTGGGCTGGTACATCCTGCCCTTCGCGCTCGGCAACCTCCTCGGCCCGCTGCTGCTCGGCCCCTTTTTCGACAGCATCGGCCGGCGGACCATGATCACCGCGACCTACGCCATCTCGGGCATCCTGATGGCGCTGTCCGGCCTTGCCTTCCAGCAGGGCTGGCTGAACGCCTGGGAGCAGACGCTGGCCTGGACGGTGATCTTCTTCTTCGCCTCCCCCGCCGCTTCCGCGGCCTACCTGACGGTGGGGGAGAGCTTTCCGCTGGAGATGCGCGCCATCGCCATCGCCATTTTCTACGCCTTCGGCACGGGGATCGGCGGCGTTGCCGGTCCGGCCTTGTTCGGCTGGCTGATCGAAGGCGGCGAACGGACCGACATCACGCTCGGCTTCCTGCTGGCCGCCGCGCTGATGGTGCTGGCCGCCTTCGCCGAATGGAAGCTGGGCTTCGCCGCGGAAGGGCGCTCGCTGGAGTCGGTCGCCGCGCCGCTCTCCACGCACGAGGGATGATCCAGGGCGCTGGGCACCGCCCATGCCCGGGCAGGGCAGCAGCCCTGATGAGCCGCTGGCGAGACGCCGAGGGGAAGATGGGCCATGCTGCGCCGCGATAGCCTTCGCCGGACCCCGCCATGAACTCAGCTCCCGCCTCCGAGGCAACGCCCTACATCCAGCGTGGCACCGCCGCCTTTCGCCGCACCAACCTGGCTTTTGTTTGCGCCGGCTTCGCGACCTTCGCGCTGCTCTACTGCGCGCAGCCGCTGCTGCCGGCCTTCTCGGCCGCCTTCCGGGTCAGCCCCGCCGCGAGCAGCCTCGCGCTCTCCGTACCCACCGCCGTGATGGCTTTCTGCATGCTGGTGGCGAGTGCGGTTTCGGAGGCCCTGGGGCGCAAGCCGGTGATGATCGCCTCCGTGGTCGTCTCTGCGCTGCTCACGGTGGCGGCCGCCTTCGCGCCGGGCTGGGAGAGCTTTCTGGTGCTGCGTGCGCTGTTCGGGGTGGCGCTCAGCGGGCTGCCGGCGGTGGCGATGGCCTTCATCTCGGAGGAGGTGGAGCCGCAGTCCAGCGGCTTCGCCATGGGCCTCTACATCAGCGGCACCGCGCTGGGCGGCCTCAGCGGGCGCATCCTCGCCGGCCTGCTGCTCGACTTCGGCGGCTGGAACTGGGCGGTCGGCGGCATCGGAGCGCTGGGCGTGGCGGCGGCATTGGTGTTCTGGCAAAGCCTGCCGGATTCACGTCACTTCCGCCCGCGCCCACTCTCCTGGAGCGGGCTGGCGACAAACTTCGCCGTGCACCTGCGCGATGGCGGCCTGCGCTGGCTTTTCCTGGAAGGCTTCCTCTTCATGGGAAGCTTCGTCACGATCTACAACTATGTCGGCTTCCGCCTGCTCGCGCCCCCGTTCTCACTGGCGCACAGCACGGTGGCGATGGTCTTCGGGGTGTATCTGGTCGGTATCGGCAGCTCGACCTTCATCGGCGGGCTGGCGGACCGCTTCGGCCGCCGCCGGATGCTCTGGGCCACCGTGCTGATCATGCTCGCCGGTCTGGCGCTGACCTTGCCGGCCTCGCTGCCGCTGATCATCCTCGGCATGGCGCTGCTCACCTTCGGCTTCTTCGGCTGCCACTCCCTCGCCAGCTCATGGGTCGGCCGGCGGGCGCTGACGGCGAAGGCGCAGGCGTCCTCGCTCTATCTCTTCGCCTACTACATGGGGGCGAGCGTGATGGGGGTCCTTGGCGGCCTGGCCTGGGCTTCCGGGCGGTGGGCCGGCGTCGGGGCGCTGGTCGGGGGCTGCCTGCTGCTGGCCTTCCTGGTCGCCGTGCTGTTCCTGGCGCGCCTTCCCCCGGTCAAGCAGTGACGAAGGAAGCTCGGCGGCAGGGAACCGCGCGGGCGCTGATCTTCTGACGACCTCGCGGCATGCTCCTCAATCAAGACGGCAGAAACTGAAGGAAAAAAGGAGGTCTGGGGGAATTCATTCCCCCAGCCTTGCCTTCACTCGTAGCCGCCGGTCTTGCGGCGCTCCTCGGCCGCGTCCTTCTGGGCCTCCTGGTCCACCGGCTTGCTGCCTTCCTGAGGCCGCGGCGTCTCGGGATTGGGCGGGGTGCCCATCTCCTGAT
Source organism: Teichococcus coralli (assembly GCF_009829925.1). Lineage (GTDB taxonomy): Bacteria > Pseudomonadota > Alphaproteobacteria > Acetobacterales > Acetobacteraceae > Pseudoroseomonas > Pseudoroseomonas coralli. The sequence goes on along the minus strand of NZ_SNVJ01000002.1, from coordinate 59,631 downwards.
GGACCTTCTCGGTACCGGTGCGGTCGGCGTTCGGGTTCTTGTCCTCGGCCATCCGTGCTCTCCTGTTTCTGCTCGCCTGGAGGAAACGGGCCGCGCGGCGCCGGGTTCCATGCCAGGCTGATGCCGCCATGCAGAGAGGAGCCGGGACCATGCTGACGGGAGGATGCGCCTGCGGCCGCGTGCGCTACGAGGCCGAGGGCAAGCCGTTCAACGCAACGATCTGCCATTGCGGGGACTGCCGGCGCAGCAGCGGCGCGCCGCTGGTCGCCTGGTTCAGCGTGCCGGCCGCGGGGTTGCGCTTCACCGCCGGCACGCCGCGCCACTTCGCCTCCAGTGCCCGGGCGGAGCGCGGCTTCTGCCCGGACTGCGGAACCAGCTTGACATACCAGTCCCGGGACATGCCGGAAGAGATCGACATCGCCACCGCCAGCCTGGACGATCCGGAGAAGGTGCCGCCGCAGGACCACACCTGGGTGCGGAGCCAGCTTTCCTGGATTCGGCTCGCCGATGACCTGCCGCGGCACGTGAAGGTGCGCTAGGGCCCTGACCTCGCAGCCCTTCGCACTTAGAAATCAGGACACCAGGCTTTGTTTTCAGCGGCCTGCTGGTCCGCGGCCTTCGTGGGTAGACCGACGAACTTCGCGGGCCGGACACTCGCCCTTGATTTCAGCGGCCTGCTCGCCCGCGGCCTTCGTGGAAAATCCCACCAAATTCGCGGGCCGGATACGAGCGGCCATCATCATCCGCTGCGCGGCGCCAGCAGGATGATGCCGGCGCCGAGCAGGCAGACCGCGCCGCCGAGCAAGTCCCAGCGGTCGGGGCGCAAGCCCTCTACCGCCCAGAGCCAGCCCAGCGACGCCGCGATATAGACCCCGCCATAGGCGGCGAAGGCGCGGCCGGCGGCGCTGCTTTCCACCAGGGTCAGCAGCGCCGCGAAGGCGGCGAGGGAGGCGAGGCCGGGCAGCGCCAGCCAGGCCGGCTTGCCCAGCCGCAGCCAGGCCCAGAAGGCGAAGCAGCCGCCGATCTCCGCCAGGGCGGCAGCGAGGTAGACCAGCGCCGTCCGCCCCACGGAACCTCAGCCGTGCCTGATGGCGATGGTCTTGAGCGAGGCGAAGCCAGCCAGCGCCGCGAAGCCCTTCTCGCGGCCATGGCCGCTGCGCTTCACGCCGCCGAAGGGCAGCTCCACGCCGCCGCCGGCGCCGTAGTTGTTGATGAAGACCTGCCCGACCTTGATGCCGCGCGAGAGGCGCATGGCGCGGCCCACATCGGCGGTCCAGACGCCGGCCACCAGGCCGAACTGCGTGCCGTTGGCGATGGCGAGCGCCTCCGCCTCGTCGGTGAAGCGGATGGCGGTGAGCACGGGGCCGAACACCTCCTCCTGCGCGAGCCGGTGGTCGGGCGCGACGTCGGCCAGCAGCGTGGGCTTCACGTAGAAGCCGCTCTCCGGCGCGTTGGAGGCGATGCGGCCCTCGCCGGCGAAGCGCAGCCCGTCCTTGCGCGCGAAGTCGAGGAAGCCGTTCACCCGCTTCTGCTGCTCGGCGTTCACCACCGGGCCAAGGTCGAGGTCGCGCTCCGCCGGCCCGGCCTCCAGCTTGCCGAAGCGGGCGGCGAGGTCGGCCACGAAGCGATCGAAGACCGGCGCCTGCACCAGCACGCGGCTGCCCGCCGAGCAGGTCTGGCCGGCGTTCTGGATGATGCCGTTCATCACCGTGGTGGCGGCGGCGTCGAGGTCGGCGTCCTGGAAGACGAGCTGCGGGCTCTTGCCGCCCAGCTCCAGCGTGACGGGAATGGTGTGCTTCGCCGCCGCCGTCTGCACCAGCGTGCCCACCTCCGGGCTGCCGGTGAAGGAGACATGCGCGATGCCCGGATGCGCCGTCAGCGCCGCGCCGGCTTCCTCGCCGAGCCCGGTGACGACGTTCCACACGCCTTCGGGGAAGCCCGCCTCGGCGGCCAGTTCCGCCAGCATCAGCGAGGAAAGGGAGGCGTCCTCCGCCGGCTTCAGCACGCAGGCATTGCCCATCGCCAGCGCCGCGCCGACCGAGCGGCCGACGATCTGCATCGGGTAGTTCCAGGGCACGATATGGCCGGTGACGCCATGCGGCTCCCACACCGTCATCACCGTCATGCCGTCGGCATAGGGGATGGTGTCGCCGTGCATCTTGTCGGCGCTGCCGCCGTAGAACTCGAAGTAGCGGGCGCAGGCGAGGGCGTCGGCGCGGGCCTGGCGGATCGGCTTGCCGACGTCCCGGCTTTCCGCCTGGGCCAGCGCCTCGGCGTCGCGCTGCACCAGTGTCGCCAGCTTGCCCAGCAGGCGGCCGCGCTCGGTGGCCGACATGCGGCCCCAGGCGCCACCCAGCGCCGCCTCGGCCGCCCGCACGGCGGCATCGATCTCGGCCGCGCCGCCGCGGGCGATGCGGGCGATGGTGCCGCCATCGGAGGGGTTGATGACGGGCAGATGCCGCTCGGCGGCGACGGACCTGCCGCCGATCCAGTGGCCATGGGTCTGCATGGAGCTTCCTCGGTTTGACGCGCTGGCGCTCGTACTAGGACGGATCGCGCGCCGGATGAAGGGCATGGCGTCGCCCGGACGGGCGCTTCGTGCCAGGATGGCCCCGCAAGCAAACAGGGGAAGGAAACCGCATGTCCGACCAGCCCGTCCTGCTCGACATCGACAGCCGCGGCATCGCCACGGTCATGCTCAACCGGCCGCAGCGCGGCAACGCCTACAACGGCGCGCTGCTGGCCGCCCTCATTGAGGGGCTGGACCGGCTGCGCGGCGATGCCGGCCTGCGCGCCCTGGTGATCCGTGGTGCCGGCAAGCACTTCCAGGCCGGCGCCGACATCGACTGGCTGGCCCAGGCCGCCGGCGCCGCCCCCGAGCAGGCCTACCGCGCCTCCATGGCCACCACCGAGGCCATGGCCAAGCTGAACGAGTTCCCCCACCCGACCTTTGCGGTGGTCCAGGGGGCCTGCTTCGGCGGTGGTTGCGGCGTGGTCTGCTGCGTGGACGTGGCGCTCGCCACCCCGGCGGCAATCTTCGGCCTGACCGAGGTGCGGGTAGGCGTGGCGCCGACGCCGATCTCCACGCACATGGTGCATGCCATGGGGCTGCGGCAGGCGCGCCGCTACGCCATCACCGGCGAGCGCTTCGGCGCCGAGGAGGCGCTGCGCATCGGCCTGGTGCACGAGGTGCTGGTGCCGGAGGCCATCGAGGCGCGGCTGGAGGCGATCCTGGCGGAGACCATGCTCTCGGCGCCCGGCGCCATCGCCGTCACCAAGCGCTCGCTGCTGGAGGCGAACGGGCTGGCGATGACGCCGCGCGAGATGGCGCAACTGGCGAACGAATCCTGGATGCAGCGCGCCTCGGCCGAGGGCAAGGAGGGGCTCGCCGCCTTCCGGGACAAGCGGCGCCCTGGCTGGGCAGGCTGAGGCGTCCTGCGGCGGCCTTCAGGCCATGAAAAAGGCCACCGCCGCCCAGCCGCAAAGCATCACCGCCAGCATGGAGGGTGCCAGCAGCCGCCAGAGTTGCGCCGGGCGGGTGCCATCCGCCAGCAGCCCGGCGATCATCGCGGTGACGCCGAAGCTCATGCCCGCGCCGGCCGCCCCGGCGAAGTTGTGCAGGCCGGCAGCGTTGACGAGCGGCAGCCCGGCGGTGTGCCCCAGCGTCGCCTGCACGGGCATGAGCGCGGCGTTGGAGCCGACATTGCTGCCCGTCACCATGCCGGAGAGGAGGCCAAGCGGCGGCAGCGCATAGGCCGCAAACGGGCCGAGCGCGCCGGCGGCGGCGGTGGCCAGGCCGCTGGCGATTCCCGATCCCGCCAGCCACCGCCCAAGCAGGACGTAGAGCAGCATGGCCAGCACCGGGCGGCGCGCTCGCGAGAGCGCCGTCCCCGCGGCGACAAGCGCGCTTCGCGGGCGGAGCGCCAGCAGCAGCGTGGCGACGCTCCACAGAACCACCGCGACGTGGTTCAGCGGCAGGCCGGGCAGGTCCGACCAGGGATGCAGCGCCGGCGCGCCGTGCCAGGAGCGTGCCAGCAGCAGCGCCAGCGTCAGCCCTGCCCAAGGGGCGAGCGCGAGCATGGCATGGCGCCAGCCCTGCGCGCCGCGTGGCGGGTCCAGCCGCCAGAGCACCGCCAGCAAGGGCAGCCCGGCCGCCAGGATACCCGCCACCTCGTAGGGCAGGGCGAGATTGGCGGCCAGCAGCAGCACCACCACGGAGGCCATCAGGCCGAGCTGCGCCAGCTTCTCCCGGCCCGGCACCGTCATGCCCGCCGCTGAGGCCACGTGCCACCCCACCGCCACCAGGCAGAGCAGCCAGCCGGCTTGCGGCCAGGCGGTCGCCAGTGCCACGCCCTGCGGGGGCAGGCTGACCAGCGCCGCGCCCAGGGCGGTGCCCGGCCCAAGCCCGCCCCAGGGAACCAGCACGAGGGCGAGCAGCGCCAGTGCTCCCGCCGGCGGGCCGGAAAGTCCCATCCGGCGGAGTTGCGCCAGGGCGAAGACGGCGCCCACCGCGAAGCCTGTCACGCTTTCCACGAAGGCGCCGCCCAGCAGCGTTGCGGCGAAGACCCGCCGTGCCGTCGCCGGCTGGGCCGGCAGGCCGGTGGGTGCCAGCCTTACCACGGCGGCATGGAACAACAGCCCGCCCGCCAACACGCTGATGGGCTGAATGGCGAGAAAGGCGCCGCGAAGACTTTCCCGGGCCAGGAAGCCGAGCGGCTCGACACCCGTGGGCAGGGTAAGCGAGACCGCCGGCAGGCTCGCCGCCAGGGCGGCAAGGCAGGCGGCGACAGGCCCGGCGCGCCCGGAAATCAGCAGGACGAGCAGCAGCAGAAGCGGCGCGGATTGCAGCAGCAGGAGCATGGTATCCGCATCCTCCTCCAGCGGCCGCGTTCACGCCAGGGCACTCCGCATCGGGGAGCGGGCGGAGTTTTCCTGGCCATGCCGCCGCCCCGCCCTTTCACGCCCGGTCCGGACGGTGCAGCCTGAGGCGCGCACCAGGAAGCAACTGGAGGGCCATTGGCCCCGGAGGAGACGACGCATGATCCTGTCCCTTGTCGCGCCACGCAAACTGCTGATCGGCGGTGGCGCGGTGCAGCAACTTCCCCATCTGCTGCGTGAGTTCGGCCTCACCCACCCGCTCGTTGTCACCGATCCCTGGATCGTCTCGTCCGGCATGATCGACCGCGTGCTGGCGCCGCTCGCCGAGGCCGGCATCGCTGCCAAGACCTTCTCCGACACCGTGGCGGATCCGACGGACACGGTGGTCGCCGCCGGCGTGGCGTTGCTCCGCCAGGAGCATTTCGACTGCCTGATCGGCTTCGGCGGCGGCAGCCCGATGGACACGGCCAAGGCCATGGCGATCCTCGCCGCCGCAGGGCCGGGCCAGGCGATGCGCGACTTCAAGGTGCCCGCCAGTGCCGATCGGGGCGCGATGCCGGTGATCTGCATTCCCACCACCGGCGGCACCGGCAGCGAGGCCACCCGCTTCACCGTCATCACCGACACGGCGAACGACGAGAAGATGCTGATCGCCGGCCTCGGCGCGCTGCCGCTGGCGGCGGTGGTGGACTACGAGCTGACGTTCAGCGTGCCGCCGCGCATCACCGCCGACACCGGCATCGACAGCCTGACCCATGCCCTGGAGGCCTTTGTCTCGCGACGCGCCTCGCCGCTCTCCGACATCTATGCCCGCGCCGCAATGCCGCTGATCGCGCGCAACCTCCGCAAAGCCTTCGCCGAGCCGCGCGACGCGGAGGCACGGTCCGGCATGATGCAGGGCGCCACCCTCGCCGGGCTGGCCTTTTCCAACAGCTCGGTGGCGCTGGTGCATGGCATGAGCCGGCCGATCGGCGCGCATTTCCACGTGCCGCACGGGCTTTCCAACGCCATGCTCTTGCCGGCGGTGACCGCCTTCGGGCTGGAGGCGGGCCGCGCCCGCTATGCTGAGGCGGCGCGCATCATGGGTTTCGCCGAGGAAGCGACGCCCGACGCCGTCGCGGCTGGGCAGCTGCTGGCGGAACTGCGGGCGCTGAATGCCGAGCTCGGGGTGCCGAGCCCGCAGCGATTCGGCATTGGCGAGGCGGAGTGGGAGGCGGCGCTGCCGACCATGGCGGCGCAGGCGCTTGCTTCGGGCAGCCCGGCCAACAATCCGCGCGTGCCGGATGCGGCCGAGATCGCCGCGCTCTATCGCGAAGCCTATTCCCTCTCGCGCTGACGATGCAGCCCGCCGCGCCAGGCCATGCCCCAGGCGGACAGCGCAGCGGCGGGCAGCGGCCGGCTGACGGCGTAGCCCTGGGCGTTGTCCACCCCCGCGGCGGCGACCGCGCGCCAGAGCAGCGCGTTGGAGATGCCTTCCGCGGTCACGCTCATCCGCCGCGAATGGGCAAGCTCGGTCAGGCGCTCGACCTCGGTGCGCGCCCGGCGCCGGTGCGGCATCGCAGCCACCAGATGCCGGTCCAGCTTGATGCCGGCGAAGGGAAGCTCCAGCAGCGCGGCGCGGTCCTCTTCCAGGCCCATGTCGTCGATCAGCACCGGCAGGCCCGCGCGCTGCAGCCGCCACAGGGCGCGCCGCAGCGCGGGCCGGTCGCGCACCGGCGTGGTTTCCGTCAGCTCCAGCGTGAGGGCACTGAGGGGGAAGTTCGCGTGGCGCATGAGGCGGCGCATCCACCCCAGCACGTCCCGCTCCAGCAGCACCGCAAGCGGAAGGTTGAGGCTCAGAGCCGCACCAATGCGGGCGGGCGCCGCCGAGAGCTCGGAGAACGCCGCCGCCGAGACCGCCATGGCCAGCGCCTGCGCCTGGCCGCTCCGCTCCGCCAGCGGCACGAAATGGTCCGGGCCGACCGGCGCATCATTCCGCCGGTGCCAGCGCGCCAGGCCCTCCAGCAGCACCGGGCGGCGGTCGGCGATGCTGACCACCGGCTGATAGCGGACGGTGATCTCGCCGCGCGCCAGCCCGATCGCGAGTTCCTCGGGGCCGGCTTCAGGGCCGCGCGGATGCAGACCCGCAGCCTTGCGCAGGGCGGCGGTCAGAGCCTCGGGGAGGGAGGAGCCGCCAAGCCGGCGAAGAAAGCCGTCGTCGCCCTGGCCGACCACAACAATGCCGGCCGGGCCGAAGGGATCATTGGCCGTGGCCCGCAAGGCTGGCCAGATCTCCCCGGCCGCGGAGGGTTCGCAGACCAGTTGCCGGGCCGTCTCGCCCGTGCTGAAGAGGTGGCGCAGTGCTTCCAGGCCGGAGCCGACCAGGCGAGGAGGGCCGCTGGGCAGACGCGCGGCAGCGAGCCGTGCGGCCTCGATGATGGCGGGATCGTGCGCCAGCACCAGAAGTGCCGCGTTTCGGTCACCAGGGATGGGTCGGAACTGCAAAGCCATTCATCTCCCCCCTCGCAGGGAAGTTGCGATGCAGTGTCTAGGCGGCCAGTCCGCTCTTTGTAAAGAAAAAATATCAGTTTTGAGACCAATGGGGTGAGAAAACAACCCTTGGTTTAATTTAACACACGCAGAGCGATGGGGATAGGCGATCAAATCGCCGAGAGGTTTATAATCTCCCCCGGCCCGGCTGCCAATGCGCCAGGAACCGGGGGAGGTGTGGCCCAGGGCGGCGGTCAGGGGCTCGGGCGGGCGGGCTGTGCCGGCGCCGCCATCGCTTCGGTACCGCGCCGCAGGCGGTTCTCTCCCAGAAAGAGCAGCAGCGGCGCCGCCATGAAGATGGAGGACCAGGTGGAGGCGACGATGCCGAAAATCATGGTCCAGGCGAAGCCGGACAAGGCGTCGCCCCCGAAGATGGCCAGCGGCAGCGCCGAGAGCAGCAGCGTCATGGAGGTGCCGATGGTGCGGTTCAGCGTCTCGTTGATCGACTTGTCGATCAGCTGGCGCAGCGGCATCGTCTTGTACTTGCGCAGGTTCTCGCGCATCCGGTCATAGACCACGACCTTGTCGTTCACCGAGAAGCCGATGATGGTCAGCACCGCCGCCACCGTCGTGAGGCTGAACTCGATGCGCGTCACCGCCAGGAAGCCGACCACCTTGGTGGTCTCCAGGATCAGGGTGATGATCGCGCCGAAGGCGAACTGCCATTCGAAGCGGAACCAGATATAGGCCATCATCGCCAGCATGGAGATGCCGAGGGCGAGCAGGCTGCCGGCGAAGAGCTCGTCGCTGACGCGGTTGCCGACCGCCTCGGTGCGCAGCAGGCGGGCGCCGGGCGCCACCTGCTCCAGCGTGGCCCGCACCTTGTTGACGGCCGTCTGGGTGGCGCCTTCCTCGCCCTGCACGGGCAGGCGCAGCAGCACCGTGGAGGCGTCGCCGAACTGCTGGATGCCGACCTCGCCGAGTTCGAGCGCGCTGACCGCGCCACGCAGCGAGGCGAGGTCCGCCGGGCCGGGGGTGCGGACCTCCATCAGGATGCCGCCGCGGAAGTCGATGCCCTTTTCCAGCCCGGGGTAGAAGGCCAGCATGACCGAAAGCAGCGAGATCAGGGCGGAGAAGGTCACGCCCAGGATGCGGCCGCGCATGAAGGGGATGTTGGTGTTGTCCGGCACCAGCCGGAACAGGGGGCGCGTCAGGAACATCATCGTGCGTTTCCCGTTCAGACCGGCAGCGTCTTGGGGCGGCGGGCGCGGTACCACCAGGAGACGAAGAGGCGGACCAGGGTGGTCGCCGTCCACATCTGCACAACCGTGCCGATCGCCACCGTCACCGCGAAGCCGCGCACCGGGCCGGAGCCGAAGCCGTAGAGGCAGGCCATGGCGATGAGGTTGGTCAGGTTGCTGTCCATGATCGTGCCGGAGGCCTTGGTGAAGCCCGCCTCCAGCGCGCTGATCGGCGGACGGCCGAGCTTGGTCTCCTCGCGGATGCGCTCGTTGATCAGGATGTTGGCGTCGAGCGCGGTGCCCAGCGTCAGCACGATGCCGGCGATGCCGGGCAGGGTGAGCGTGGCTTCCAGCACTGAGAGTCCGGCCAGCATCAGCAGCAGGTTGACCAGCAGCGCCAGGTTGGCGAACCAGCCGAACAGCCCGTAGGCCAGGCCCATGTAGAGGAACACGAAGGCGGCGCCGGCGGCCAGGCTGAGCAGGCCGGCGCGGATGGCGTCCGCCCCGAGCTCGGGCCCGACGGTGCGCTCCTCCACCACGGTGAGCGGCGCGGGCAGGGCGCCGGCGCGCAGCAGCACGGCGAGGTCATTCGCCGAGGCGGCGGTGAAGTTGCCGCTGATCTGCCCCTGGCCGCCGGTGATCGGCTCGCGGATGACGGGGGCGGTGATCACCTTGTTGTCCAGCACAACGGCGAAGCGCTGCCCGACATTCTGCCGCGTCACGTCGGCGAAGCGCCGGGTGCCGACAGAGTCGAAGGTGAAGTTCACCACCCACTCGCCATTGCGGCTGTCACGCGCCGCACGGGCATCGGAAAGGTTGGCGCCATCCACCTCGATGCGCCGGCGCACGGGGTAGCGCAGGCCCGCCGTCTCGCCCTCCAGGAACTCGACACCCGGCGGCGGCAGGCTGGCCTGCATGTTGGCGTTCTCGTCCAGCAGGCGGAAGGTCATGCGGGCGGTACGGCCCAGCAGCTCCTTGATCCGGTTGGGGTCCTCGACGCCGGGAAGCTGCACCAGGATGCGGCTCTGGCCCTGCCTCGCGATCAGCGCCTCGGAGACGCCGGTCTCGTCGATGCGGCGGCGGACGATCTCCAGGGACTGCTCCACCGCGCTGCCGGCGCGGGCGCGCAGCGCCGCCTCGCTCAGCGTCACGCCGACGGTGCCGTCCGGCGCGGCGGCGAGATCCAGGTCCGGCGCGGTCGCGCCGCCGCCGATCGGCACCGGGTTGGCCAGCTCGCGCAGGGCGGCCATGGCCGCGTCCACCTGGCCCTGGTCCCGCACGCGCAGGCTCAGCCGGTTGTTCGCCGGATCGGCCTGCAGGTTGAGGTAGCCGATATTGGCCTGCCGCAGCTTCGTCCGGGCCGCATCGGCCAGGCCTTCCAGCCGCTCCTTCACCACCGCGTCGAGGTCCACCTCCAGCAGCAGGTAGGAGCCGCCCCGCAGGTCGAGGCCGAGCGAGACCTGCCGGGCGGGCAGCCACGACGGAATGGCCGAGCGCGGGAACAGGTTCGGCAGGGAGAGCAGCACCCCCGCCAGGATGACGCCAAGGATCGCGGCAACCTTCCACCGCGCGAAATACAGCATGGCCGAGCAGGCCCCCCCGAGCTTGAGGCGCGGAAAATGCTGCCCCGCCGCCGCCGATGCAACCCACCATGCGCGGGCGGCCACTCTCTGCTACACGCCCCTCCGGCAGAAACGAGGAGGCGGGCAGCGATGCGGCTGAAGCTGGGCGTTCTGGGCGCGGGTCATTTCGGGCGCTTCCACACGCTGAAAGCGGCCAGGGCGCCACGGGTGGAGTTCCTGGGCCTGGCCGACGCCGACCCGGCGCGCGCCGAAACGGTGGCCGGGGAGGCAGGCTGCAAGGTCTGGGATGTTCCGGCGCTGCTTGCGGCGGCGGATGCGGTGATCGTCGCCGCGCCCACGGCCTTCCATCACGAGCTCGCCTCGGCGGCGCTGGCGGCGGGCTGCCATGTCTTCGTGGAGAAGCCGGTCGCCGCCACGCTGGAGCAGGCCGACGCCCTGGTGGCGCAGGCCGCCGCCGCGGGCCGGGTGCTGCAGGTCGGGCATGTCGAGCGGTTCTCGGCCGGCATGGCGACGCTCCAGGGCAGCGCCGGGGTGGGCCGCGCGCTCTACATGGAGGCGGTGCGCATCGCACCCTTCCGCCCGCGCAGCCTCGACGTTTCGGTGGTACTGGATCTGATGATCCACGACCTCGACCTCGTGCTCTCGCTGGCCCGCTCGGAGCTGGTGGCGGTGGAGGCGGTCGGCGCCGCCGTGGCCTCGCAACGGACCGACATCGCCAATGCGCGGCTGCGCTTCGCCAACGGCGCCCAGGCCACCATCACGGCGAGCCGCGCCAGCCTGAAGATGGAGCGCCGGCTGCGCGTCTTCGGCACGGAGGGCTATGCCAGCATGGACTTCCTGGCCCGCGAGCTGAAGCTGGTGCGCAAGGGCCAGGGCGAGCCGCTGGAGCAGATCCCCGGCCACGGCATCGAGCTGCTTTCCTGGCAGGACCGCGACAACCTGGAGGCGGAGCAGGCGGCTTTCGTCGCCGCCTGCCTGGATGGCACGCCGGTCGTGGTGGACGGCGGCGCCGGCCGCGCCGCGCTGGACGCGGCGCTGCGAGTGGAGACGGCGGTGGCGGCCTCCCTGGCGGCGGCGCTGGGCTGAGGCCGCGCAACCCCCTGAGCCGGGCTGCGGGGATGGCGTCACCGCAGCCCGGCCCGGGTCACGAGGCGGACGACCGAAGGTGCCTCAGTAGCGCCTGCGCCCATCATAGGGCGGCGGACGGCCATAGCCGCGCGAAGGCTCCTGCGACTGGTTGTAGATGTAGCCGCCGGCCGCGCCGGCGCCGGCGCCAAGCAGCGCCCCCAGGCCGGCATCGCCGGTGAAGGAGCCGATGATGCCCCCCAGGGCGGCACCACCGGCGGAGCCGCCGACGATGTCCCGGGTCTGCGGGTTCATGCCCCCGGCGCAGCCGGCGAGCGCCAGGGACGCGGCGAGCGGAAGGGCGAGGCGAAGGGGTCGGATCATGGTCTGCGTTCCTCCCCTCAGCGGCTTGTGCCGCCGCGCGCCGGGCGCTGCGGGGTGCTAGAGGGCGGGCAGGGATAGGTCGCCTGCATCCAGCGGAGCAGGCCCTCGATGGCCGGTTCGCTGTTGTGCTGCGGGTTCTGCCGCGCCCATGCGGCGAAGCCGAGGCCGGACTGGGCGACGGTCGGCGGGGGGTTGGGCAGGCAGAACAGGGGAGGCCGTGCGCCGCCCTCCGGATGCAGCGCGGTGTGGTACTGGCCCGCGGCCGTCACGTAGCCCTGGCAGTAGGCGATCGCCTCAAGGCGCCGCGGGCTGTTGGCCGGCGGATCGCACAGGATCGTCAGGTCGGCGACCGTTCCGGCCTGGCTCACGCTGGAGGAGGCCGGCGATTGTGCGAGAGCGGGTAGGCTGGCCAAACCGGCAAGCGCCGCAGCAAGGTAGATGGTCCGCATTCTTGGGTCCTCGCGGTTTTCATGGCCGCCTGGCTTCACGCTCCTGCGGACGCGGAAGCCCTGCGGTCGAAGGACGATCGCCGAGTGGCCGAAGCCCCTGCGGCGGTCCTGACGGGGAGTCGTCACCCGCGGCGTGGTTTCCGCAGGAGGATGGCGGAGCGCCAGCACGATGCTCCCGCCCCGGCACTCAATCGGCCCGCAGCACGATGATTGGCCAGCCACCGCTCAATGGCTGGCTGCCGGCGGCTGGCCGACTGCTCCCGGTGAGCAGGCAGCGCCAGCTCCGCCCTGCCAGCTCGGGCGGCAGCGGCAGGCGGGTATCGCCCCAGGCATCCGGCGCGAGGGCCAAGCCGTCCTGCATCGCCCCGAGCAATGGCACCGACCGGATCGGCACCGCCACCAGCAGCGCCTCCGTGCCGGCCTGCCGCAGGAAGGCCAAGACCCCTTCGGCCCGGGAGCCTTCCGGCCGCAGCGGGATGAGCCGGCCGTGGCGGAACAGTTCCGGGCTGGCGTTGCGCGCTTCCAGCAGGCGGTGGATCAGGAACTGCTTCACCGCGCCCGACGGCCAGTTCCGCAGCAGGATGGCGGGATCGGCGGGCGCCGTCTCCAATGCGGCGTGGCGGGCCGCGTAGTCCACCGGCCGGCGGTTATCCGGATCAACCAGGGACAGGTCCCAGAATTCGGTGCCCTGGTAGAGGTCGGGAACGCCGGGAACGGTGAGACGCAGCGCCGTCTGGGCGAGGCTCTTCAGCGCGCCGGGCGGAGCGATGCGGGCGGCGAAGGCCTCCAGCCCGCGCGCGAGCTGCGGGTGGCTGGCAGGTTCGAGCACGCCGCGAAGGAAGGCGGCGGCGGCCTGCTCATAGGCCTCGTCCGGCATGGCCCATCCGGAGCGCCGCTTGGCCTCGCGGATCGCCTTCTGCTGCCAGCCCATCAGCCGCTCGACCCAGGCCTCCACGCCTGCACGGTCGGAGACCGCCAAACTGAGCGGCCAGGAGGCAACGATCATCTGCAGGAACATGGCCGCGTCCCCGCCGTCGGGGGCCGCGCCTTCGGGCAGCTCGCACACGAGATCCCGGCTCTCGGCCAGGAAGCCGCGCAGCGCCGAGGCCCAGTCGTCCGGCATCTCGGACAGCACGGCGAGACGCATCCGCAGGTCCTCGCCACGCTTGTGGTCATGCGTGGCGGTGGCCAGCAGGGCGTCCGGGTAGGTTTCGCCGCGCGCGATGCAGGCGGCGTGGAACTCCTCCGGGGCGAGGGAAAGCTGGCCCGGGTGCGAGCCGACCTCGTTGCGCGAAAGCAGCCGGCCGTAGCGGTAGAAGGCGGTGTCCTCGACCGATTTCGCGGCGGTCGGGGAGGAAAGCTGCTGAAAGCGGGAGCGGGCGCGCAGCAGGTCGCGGCGGGATGCGCCGGGCGGGCGCTGGCGGATGTCCTCCTCGGCCAGCCAGTAGATCAGATGGGTCAACGCCAGGTGGTCGGTGGTGCGCAGCCGGGCGCGGGCGGCGTCGGCGGCCTGCTTCAGCACCCGCGCATCCTCCGGGCTGGGCCGTCCGGCACGGGTGTAGATGCGGTAGACCGGGAAGTGCAGCAGCAACTCCGCCAGCACGCGGCGGATGGCGTTGAAGGCGAGGTCGCGCGAGCGGATATGGCCGCGCGCCAGGTGGTGCAGCGCACGGGCGGAGGCGTCCAGCTCGGCGGCGAGGCTGTCACGCAGGATCTGCTTGCGGGCGGCCAGTTCCTCGGTGGGGAAGTCCGCGGCACTGCCGCTGACTTCCCGCCAGAGCGCGGAAAGCGGTGCCTCGCCGGCCGGGTCGTGCAGCAGGGCGCCGACCTGGTCCATGAAGTCGTAGCCGGTGGTGCCGTCGGTGCTCCAATTGACCGGCAGCGGCTCGCCGGGCGCCAGGATCTTCTCGACGACGACATAGGGCGGGCCTGCCGGCGCCTCGGCCGGGCGATGGCGGCCCGCCTCGGCCATCCTGCGGCGCAGCTTGCGGCAATAGCCGTGCGGGTCGGACAGCCCGTCGATATGGTCGATGCGCACGCCGTCAATCAGCCCTTCGGCGTAGAGGCGGAGCAGCAGTTCGTGCGTGGCGTCGAACACCGCCGGCTCCTCCGCCCGCAGGCCGGCGAGACCGGTGACGTCGAAGAAGCGGCGCCAGTTGATCTCGTCCGTCGCGGTGCGCCACCAGGCCAGCCGGTAGTTCTGCCGCTCCAGCAGGGCGTGCAGGCGGGCCAGCCCGTCCAGGCTGGTCGCGTCATAGCGGGCGAGGCCGTCATCCTCGCCGAGGATCATCTCGGCATCGATGCGCGCGATGGGGAAGCGGTTGCCGTAATAGGCGACCGCCACGCCGGTCGGCCCCTCGGCGACCAGCGAAAGCTCGCCTTCCGCCAGCGCCTCGCCGTAGGGCCTGCCGAGAAAGGGGGCGAGCATCTTGCCGCGCAGGGCGGGGTCGGCGCTCTCCCAGTCGATGTCGAAGAAGGTGGCGTAGTCGCTGTCGCGGCCACGGGCGAGCACGTCCTGCCACCAGGCATTGTGCGGTCCGTCCACGCCCATGTGGTTGGGCACGATGTCGAGCAGCAGGCCCATGCCCTCGCGCCGCAGCGCCGCCACCAGCCGGCGCAGCGCCGGCTCACCACCAAGCGCCGGGTTCACCGCGCCATGTGCGACGATGTCATAGCCATGGGCCGAGCCCGGCGCCGCCGGCAGCAGCGGCGAGGCATAGAGGTGACTGACGCCGAGCCGCGCCAGATAGGGCACGACGCCCACCGCGTCATCGAGCGTGAACTCGGCGCGGAACTGGATCCGGTAGGTGGAACGCGGCGCGGTCGCGGCGGGCGGGCTCATTCGGGGGCTCTCCGCGCCCGCGCCAGGGCGCGCAGGCGCTGTTCGAAGGCGGGGTCGTGGAACAGCATCTCGACCGGCGGATCGAGCCGGCGACGCCAGTTCGGGTGCTCATCAACGGTGCCGGGCATGTTCGGTTGCTCCACGGCCGCGAGCGCATCCTCCAGCGGCAGAAGCGCCAGCTCGCAATGGGCGCGGCCGATATAGGCGGCCGCGGCATCGGCCACCTTGCCCACCTCCTCCGGTCCCGGCCCTGGCCCGCGCGCCACCCCCGCCTTGCGAAAGGCCGCCCAGAGCTTCGGCCGCTCGGAAAGGCGGGTTTCCTCCTGCCCTTCCAGCGTGCTGCCCAGCTTCGTGCGCCATTCCAGGTCCCGGCCGCGCCACCAGCCCGCCACGGTCGGCAGGTCGTGGGTGGAGGTCATGGACACCGCCTCGCGGGTCCAGCGCGCCGGGTTCTTGAAGCCGCGGCCGCTCTGCTCGAACCACATCACACGCATCCCCGCGATGCCGGCGCTCTGCAGCTGCGGCCGGAAGCCCTCGGGCACGGTGCCCAGGTCTTCCCCGATGGCGATGGCCTGGGCACGCTGGGATTCCAGCGCCACCAGGCGCAGCAGGTCCTCCTGGGGATAGCGGATGTAGCAGCCATCGGCCGGCGAGGCGCCCTGCGGCACCAGCCAGAGCCGCCGCAGCCCGAGCACGTGGTCCAGCCGCACGCCGCCCGCGTTGCGGAAGGCGGCGCCCAGCATCTCGCGGAAGGCGCCGAAGCCGTTCGCCACCAGCCCGTGCGGCGAATAGGTGGTGATGCCCCAGCTCTGCCCGCGGGCGTTGAAGATGTCGGGCGGCGCGCCGATCTCGACGCCGGGCAGGAACTCGGTCTGCCGCGCCCAGGCATCGCTGCCGCCGCCATCCACGCCCACGGCGAGGTCCGCGATCAGGCCGATGCGGGCGCCGCCCTCGCGCGCCGCCTGCTGCGCCCCGGAGAGGCCGCGATCGGCCAGCCATTGCAGGAAGGCATGGTAGCCGACCTCCTCCGCCTGCGCCTCGGCGAAGGCGGCGACTTCGGCGCTCTCGGGGTCGCGCAGCGCCGCCGGCCAGCTTCGCCACTGCCAGCGGCCGGCATCCTGCGCGAGCTGCGACGCGTGCAGCGCCTCGAAGCGGGCATGGTTCTCAAGCGAGGTGCCGCCCTCGGTGCGAAACGCGGCGAAGGCCTTGCGCAACTCGTCCGGCGCAAGCCTGAGGAAGGCGTCGTAAAGCTGGCGCAGCCGCGCGAGGCGGGCGCGCGTGCTGGCCGGCCAGTCGATGAGGTCGAGCGCTTCCAGGCGCGCCCATTCCGCCTTCAGCTCAGGCGGAAAGGGGGGCGCGTCCTCCATCAGGGTTTCGCCGTCGGCATGGCGCACGTCCAGCCGCAGGCGGCTGGAAGGCGCATAGGGGCTGGAGCGCGAAGGGTCGGCGGTGAACTGCGCGTGCACCGGGCTGATGGCGACGGCGTCCGCTCCCTGCGCGGCCGCGCCGGCGGCGAAGGACTGGAGGGCGGTGTAGTCGCCGATGCCGCCGTCGCCGCTGCGCTTCAGCGAGTAGAGCTGCACGGCGAGACCCCAGGCGCGGCCGCCGGGGCAGGCATCCTCGATCCGGTGGCCATGCGCCGGCGCCACGGCGAGGGTGAAATGGGCGCTGCCGATCTCCAGCAGGTAGTAGCCGGGCAGGGCAGGCACGGTGAGCCTGGCACCGCCCGGGGCAGGTGTCGCGGTGCCCTCGACGGCGAGGCCGTCCTCGGCCGTCAGCCGGTAGCGCCCGGCCTGGGCGGGCAGGCGCAGCGTGGCGCCGGGCGCGGCAGTGTAGAGCGGCGGCGGGGACGCTTTCAGCGCTTGGTGCCAGGTGCGCAGGCTTTCGCGCACCTGCCCGGCGCTGCCGGCAGGAAAGCCGAGGGCGCCGAGTACGGCGCGCAACGTGTCGGGCGCCACCATCTTGCGCCGGCCGCTGGCGTCCTCCCATTCGATCATCAGGCCAGTGGCGCGTGCCAGCCGGCGGAGATCTGCCTCCTCGCTCACGCGGTGGCGTCCGGATGCTGCAGCCAGGCGATGGCGGATCGGGCGGCGAGGCCATGCTCGGGCAGTTCATCCTCCAGGCCGGTGCGGGATTCCGCCAGCAGCCGGCCGGGGCCGACCTCGCAGGGCACCGTGTGCTCGCCGAACTGCGCCGCGATGGTCAGCACCGAGCCATCCGCCAGTTGCCACTGCGCCCGCACCCCACGCTCGCCGAGCTTGCCGGCGCCGAGCGGCTTCGCTCCCTCGTAATGGGGCGCGAGGCGCATCCGCCGCAGCCGCAGCAGGGTGGAGACGAAGCTTTCCATGTGCTCCTGCTCCGGCTGCTGCCGCTCGGCCGGGTCGAGGCAGCTTGCCGCGAAGGTTTTCGGGTCGTTCGGGTCGGGAATCTGCTCGCGCCGGTGCGGGTCGGCGAAGGCGGGAAAGCGGGCGAACTCCTTGCGCCGCCCCTCGCGCACCGCCTTGGCCAGTTCAGGCGAGGGAAAGCCGGTGAAGAACAGGAAGGGGCGCTTCGAGGCGTATTCCTCCCCCATGAACAGCATCGGCACCTGCGGCGCGAGCAGCAACAGCAGGGTCGCGGCGCGGACATTGCCGATCGGCGCCAGCGCCGCGATGCGTTCGCCGAGGGCGCGGTTGCCCACCTGGTCATGCGTCTGCATGGAATTGACGAAGGCGGAGGGAGGCAGGTGCGCGCTCGGCTTGCCGCGCCCGTCCTTGTGGTTGTCCGTCGCCTCGCCCTGGTAGACGTAGCCTTCCATCAGGGCACGGGCAAGGCGGCCTGCCGGATCGTCGGCGTAGTCGGCGTAATAGGCGTCGTGCTCACCGGTGAGCAGAACATGGAGGCAATGGTGGACATCATCGTTCCACTGCGCGTCGAAGTCCTTCTCCAGCCGGCTGGCGTCGTTGGTCTCGTTCTCCAGCACCAGGTAGACGGTGCGGCCGCCAACCGCGGCGCGCACGCGCTCCGACAGCTCGTGCAGGAAGGTCTCGTCGGCGATGGCATGCACGGCGTCGAGCCGCAGCCCGTCGAAGCGGTACTCGGTGAGCCAGTAGATGGCGTTCTCGATGAAGAAGTCGCGCACCGGCTTCTCGCGGAAGTCGATGGCGTCGCCCCAGGGCGTGTGGATGTCCTTGCGGAAGAAGTCCGGCGCGATGCTGTGCCAGTAGTTCCCGGCCGGGCCAAAGTGGTTGTAGACCACGTCCAGCATCACCGCGATGCCATGGCCATGGGCGGCGTCCACCAGCGCCTTGAGGTCGTCCGGCGTGCCATAGCTCTCGTCCGGCGCGTAGGGCAGCACGCCATCATAGCCCCAGTTGCAGCTGCCGGCGAAGTCGGCCACCGGCATGATCTCGATCGTGTTGACGCCGAGCGTGGCGAGCCGCTGCAGATCTTCCTCTACGCCGCGCGTCCCGCCCATGGCGCCGAGATGCAGCTCATAGACCACGCTGCGCGGCCAGGGATGCGCCGTCCAGCCGGTATGGCGCCATGGATAGGCAGCATGGTCCACCACCACGCTCCAGCCATCCACATCGCCATCCTGCGCATGGCTGGCGGGGTCGGGCACGGTGGGGCCATTGCCGAGGGCGTAGCGATAGCGGGTGCCGGGGGCGGCCTCCGTCTCGACCGACCACCAGCCTCCCTCCTCGGCCTGCATCGGCAGAGGCCCGGCGTCACGCCGCTCCAGCCCGACGCCCGGCTGACCAGGCGCCCAGAGGCGGAAGCGCGTGCGGCCGTTGGGCAGGTGAAGCGCGCCGAAGGCGTATCGGTGGCTCATGACGGGGGTTCCTTGGGGGGCAGCGCGGCCACGAGCAGACGGGCCGAGCGGCCGGAAACGATGATGCGCGAGCCTCCCACCGGCACAACCGGCGCCTCCGGATCCGCGCTGTCAAGCGCGGCGACCCAGGGAAAGGCGGGCGAGGGAAGCGTGAACACCCGGTCGTCCGTCGAGCCGTTGACCAGCAGCAGCGTGGCCTCGGCCCTGCCGCCTTCCACGAGGCCGGCGCGGCGCAGCGCCAGCAGCGGCTGCTCGGGGTGGTGCCACTCGTCGCCGACCAGCGCCTTGGCGTGCTCGTCGAACCAGGCGACGTCCGGCACGTCGGGCAACGGCTCGGTGAGGCCGTGCAGGAACTTGGCGGAGCGCAAGGTGGGATGGCGCCGGCGCAGCTCGGCCGCCCGCGCGACGAAGCGGGCCAGCGCCTCGCCTTCCGGCTTCGCCAGCAGCGACCAGTCCGTCCAGGAGATGTCGTTGTCCTGGCAGTAGGCGTTGTTGTTGCCGCGCTGGGTGCGGCCGAACTCGTCACCGGCGAGCAGCATCGGCGTGCCATGCGAGGCGAAGAGGGTCAGCAGCATGGCGCGCTTGAGCTGCTCGCGCAGCGCGTTGACCTCCGGATCGTCCGACGGTCCCTCGACGCCCCAGTTGGCGCCGTGGTTGGCACCGTGGCCGTCGCGGTTCTCCTCGCCGTTCGCCTCGTTGTGCTTCTCGCGGTAGCTGACGAGGTCCTGCAGCGTGAAGCCATCATGCGAGGCGAGGAAGTTGACCGAGGCCCAGGGCCGGCGGCGGCGGCGGTCGAACAACTCGCCAGAGCCGGAAAGCCGCGCGGCGAGGTCGGCGCGCCGGCCGGCATCGCCGCGCCAGAAGCGGCGCACGCCGTCGCGGTAGTGGTCGTTCCATTCGGCGAAGCCGGGCGGATGGTTGCCGAGCTGGTAGCCACCCGGCCCGATATCCCACGGCTCCGCGATCAGCTTGAGGCGGGACAGGATCGGATCCTGCCGGATCGCATCGAAAAAGCCTGAGCCGGGGTCAAAGCCCGTCCCCTCCCGCCCCAGCGTGCTGGCGAGGTCGAAACGGAACCCATCCACGCGAAACGCGGTGGCCCAATGGCGCAGGCTGTCCATCACCATCTGCAACACGCGGGGATGCGAGAGGTTGACCGTATTCCCGCATCCCGTGTCGTTGATGAACTGGCGCTCGTGACCGGGGAACAGCCGGTAGTAGCTGGCATTGTCCAGCCCGCGCCAGGAGAGGGTCGGCCCCAGCTCGCTGCCCTCGCAGGTGTGGTTGTAGACGACGTCCAGGATCACCTCGATGCCCGCCGCGTGCAGGCGGCGGATCGCGACGCGGAGCTCGTCGTTCTGGCCGGTGGAAAGATAGGCCGGCTCGGGCGCGAAGAAGGCGAGGGTCGAGTAGCCCCAGTAGTTGCGCAGCCCTTTCTCGACCAGGAAGCGGTCCTGCAGGAAGGCCTGAACCGGCATCAACTCGACCGCGGTGATGCCAAGGCGCTGCAGGTGCGCGATCATGGGCGGCGCGGCAAGCGCGGCGAAGGTGCCGCATTCACGCAGCGGCAGGTCCTCGCGCAGCAGCGTGAGGCCGCGCAGATGCGCCTCGTAGATAACGGTCTGGTCCCAGGGTACGGCGGGCGGACGGTCGTCGCCCCAGTTGAAGGTGTCGTCCACCACCACGGATTTCGGCATGGCTGCGGCGCTGTCGCGGCGGTCGTAGGTGAGGTCGCCGCGCACGGCACCGAGGCGGTGGCCGAACAGCGCATCCGACCAGCGCAACGCGCCTTGAAGCTGTCGCGTGTAGGGGTCGAGCAGCAGCTTGTGCGGGTTGAAGCGGTGCCCCTGTTCGGGCTGGTAAGGGCCATGGGCGCGATAGCCGTAGATCAGGCCGGGCCGCGCCTCGGGCAGATAGCCGTGGAACACTTCGTCCGTGCATTCGGGGAGCGGCATGCGCGCCACCTCACGCCGCCCCCCGGCGTCGAAGAGACAGAGGTCGATCTGCGTCGCATGTGCGGAGAACACGGCGAAGTTGACGCCGAGCCCGTCCCACGTGGCCCCCAGCGGGTCAGGTCTGCCCGGCAGGAGGCGATCGGCAAGGAGCGGCAAGATCAGCTCCCTGCGGGCACCAGCACCAGGGTGGAGAGCGCCGGCAGCTCCAGCGCCAGGGAGGCGTCCAGCCCATGCGAGGGCTCGGCCGCGGCATGCACCATGCCGCCATTGCCGTGGTTGGCGCCGCCATAGATCGCCGCGTCCGAGTTGAACACCTCGCGCCAGCCGCCGGCGGAGGGCACGCCCAGCCGGTAGCCGGAGCGTGTCACCGGCGTCATGTTGACCACCACCAGCGCCGGCACTCCTCCCTCCGGCGCCTGGCGCAGAAAGGCGAAGACACTGTTCTGCGCGTCGTCCAGCACCACCCAGCGGAAGCCGGCCGCGTCGGTGTCCAGCACATGCAGGGCGGGCATCTCGGCGTAGAGGCGGTTCAGGTCCCGCACCAGGCGCTGCAAGCCGGCATGGCGCGGCTCGTCCAGCAGGTGCCAGTCGAGCGAGCGATCATGGCTCCATTCCCGCCGCTGGGCGATCTCGCCGCCCATGAACAGCAGCTTCTTGCCGGGATGCGTCCACATGAAGGAGAGATAGGCACGCAGGTTGGCGAACTTCTGCCAGTCGTCGCCGGGCATCTTGCCGATCAGCGAGCCCTTGCCGTGCACCACCTCGTCGTGGCTCAGCGGCAGCATAAAGCGCTCGGAAAAGGCATAGACGAGGCCGAAGGTCATGCTGCCATGGTGGTACTGCCGGAAGACCGGGTCATCCTCCATGTAGTGAAGGGTGTCGTGCATCCATCCCATGTTCCACTTGAAGTCGAATCCCAGCCCGCCCTCGTCGGCCTTGCGCGTGACGCCGGGGAAGGCGGTGGACTCCTCGGCGATCAGCAGCTTGCCCGGGCAGCGCTGCTCGATGATCCGCGAGAGCTCCTGCAGGAAGCTGATCGATTCCAGGTTCTCGCGGCCGCCATGGATGTTGGGGACCCACTGGTCGTGCGGGCGGCTGTAGTCGCGGTAGAGCATGGAGGCCACGGCATCGACCCGCAGCGCGTCCACGCCGTAGTGCTCCAGCCAATGGATGGCGCTGCCGAGCAGGAAGTTCCGCACCTCCCGCCGACCAAGGTTGTAGATGTAGGTGTTCCAGTCGTGGTGGAAGCCCTCGCGGGGGTCGGCATGCTCGTAGAGCGCGGTGCCGTCGAAACGGGCAAGGCCATGCGCGTCGGTCGGGAAATGCGCCGGCACCCAGTCGAGAATGACGCCGATCCCCGCCTCGTGGAAGCGCTCCACCAGCCGGCTGAAATGCTCCGGCGGGCCGAAATCCGCCTGCGGTGCGAACTGGCCAAGCGGCTGGTAGCCCCACGACCCGCCGAAGGGGTGCACCATGATGGGCAGGAACTCGACATGGGTGAAGCCCATCCCCTTCACGTAGGGGATCAGCTTGTCGCCCAGTTCTTCCCAGGAAAGCGGGGCATTGCCATCGCCATGCATCCAGGAACCGGCATGCACCTCGTAGACGGCCATCGGCTGCCTCGCCGGGTCGCCCTGCGGGACGAGCGGCTTCGGCGGGCGGATATTGGCCGTGTCGGCGACCACCGAGCCGGTGGCGGGCGCAGGTTCGGCCTGCCAGGCCACCGGATCGGCCTTCAGGGGCAACATGCTGCCGTTCGGGTCGAGCAGTTCGAACTTGTAGATGGCGCCAGGCATCACCCGCGGGATGAAGATCTCCCAGATGCCCGCCTCGATGCGCCGCCGCATCGGGTGGCGGCGGCCATCCCAGCCGTTGAAGTCGCCGACCACGGAGGCGCGGCGGGCATTCGGCGCCCAGAGCGCGAAGCGCACGCCGCGGACGCCTTCCAGCGTCACCGGATGTGCGCCGAGGCAGCGGCCGATGTCCTGGTGGGTGCCCTCCGCCAGCAGGTAGATGTCCATCTCGCCCAGCAGGGGCGGAAAGGCATAAGGGTCCTCGGTTTCCTGGACGACGCCGTTCCAGTCGATGCGCAGCAGGTAAGGCTGCTCGGCCAGGGGACCTTCGAACAGGCCGGCAGGATGGATCTTCTCCAGCGGGCGCGCCCCGCCGCGTGTCACCACTTCGACCGAGCGGGCACCCGGCAGGAGCGTGCGCACCACCTGGCCCGCCGGCGTCGCGTGTGGACCGAGCGCGGCGAAAGGATCGCCATGGCGGCCTTCCACCAGGTCACGGATCGCGTCGGGATGCAGCGTGGTCTCAGCCATTCGGCGTCTCCTTCCCCAAAAGGCGGGTGGCGATGGCGTCGAGGCCACGCAAGGGAATGTGCAGCCAGGTCGGGCGGTTGGCTGCCTCGTAGCAGATCTCGTAAGCCGCCTTCTCCAGCAGGAAGAGGTCGAGCAGCGCCGCCTCCGCCTCGACGGGAGCCCAGCGGCGGGGGGCGGCGGCATGCACCGCCTCGTAGGCCGCCATGAAGGCGGCGATGGCGCGCTGGCGGAAGCCTTCCAGCAGCACGTCGTGCCGTTGCGTGGTTTCGCCGGGAGCGATGTGCTCGGGCGCGATGCTGGCCACGGCGTAATCGTAGGAACGCAGCAGGCCGGCGACGTCGCGCAGCGGCGACGTCTTGGCCCGGCGCGCCGCCAGCGACTTCGCGGGCTCTCCCTCGAAGTCGATGATGAAGGCGTCGCCCTGCGCCACCAGCACCTGGCCGAGATGGAAGTCGCCGTGGATGCGCGTCTTCAGCACGCCGACAGCCGCCTTGGCCCGCTCCTGGATGGCGCCAAGCAGCGCGCCACGCTCGGCGGAAAGGCGTTGGGCGCGCGCCGCATCCTCCGGATCACGCCAGTTCCGGACGTTTTCCAGCGCGCCCAGCGCGGCGAGCAGCTGGTCATGCGCGCCCTTGGCCCAGGCCTGCGCGTCCTGCTTGGCCGCCGGCTCGGGCCGGAAAGCGTCATCGTCGCATTCCTCCGAGAGCAGGGCGTGCATCTCCGCCAGGCGCCGGCCCAGCGCGGTGGCGAAGAGGGTGTAGCCGGAGAAGGCATCCTCCTGCTCGTCCGCCGGCGCCTCCGTCACCGCCATCTCGGTCACGGCACGGTTGAGGAACTGGGTGGTCCATTCCCAGCCATCCCCCTGATTGCGCACGAAGCCCTGCATCACAACCAGGGTGCGCGGCGTGCCGTCCGGCGTCACCCGCACCACCTCGCCGAGCAGAGGCGCGGTCTGCGCGAAGCCGCGTTCCGTCAGGTGGCGCGTCATCTCGGTTTCAGGGCTGATGCCTTCGGTGATGCGCCGCACCAGCTTCAGGACGGCCTGATCGCCAATGATCAGGGAGGAGTTCGACTGCTCGGCGGACAGGCGACGGATCTCGGCCTCGGCGGGAATGCTGGCGGGGTCGAAATGCGAGGTCGGCAGGAAGCGGATCTCGCCCTCGGAGAGCGGGATCACGCGGCCGTCCTTCAAGCCGCGCAGCACGCCCCAGGGCAGGGCGTCCAGCGCGAAGGCATCGGTCAGCAGGCCGACGCGGCGGCCACGGCGGACACGGGCGAGCGCGAGCTGCTGCGGCAGCGCGTCGTTGCCGATCTCCTCCTCCCAGATGATGCCGAGCGGCAGCTGGTAGCGGGCGGGACCCTTCGCCTCGGTCACCTCGACCTCGGCCAGCAGAACCTCGACGGAGGTGCCGGTCAGCGCCTCGGCGAAGGCGAGATGCGGTTTGGTCGGCGGGCCGTCCTTGCCGGCGAACCAGCGGCGCTTGGAGAGGTATTGCGGCAGGCTGTCCTGCTCGATGACCTTGCGGGGGGCAGGTGCCAGCACCTCCGCCAGCCCGCCGCGCAGGACGAGGGTGGAGAGTTCCGACATCGCCTCTGGCGCCGGCGCGTGCCAGTTCGGCATGGCTGCCTCCGTTGCGAGGAGAAACCAGTAGAAGCCGTAGGGGGGGAGCGTCAGGAGGTAGGTGAGCTGGCCGATCGGCGGAAAGGTGGAGCCGCCGAGCAGCTCGACCGGCACGCGGCCATTGAACTGCGAAAGCTCGAGCTCCACCGCCTGCGCCGTGCGCGACAGGTTGCAGACGCAGAGGATGGTCTCGCCCTCGTGCTCGCGCAGATAGGCGAGGATCTTGCGATTGCCCGGATAGAGGTAGCCGAAGGTGCCGCGGCCGAAGGCCTTGTGGCGCCGCCGCACGGCCAGCATCCGCCGTGTCCAGTTCAGCAGCGAATGCGGGTCGGCCGACTGCGCCTCCACGTTGACCGCCTCATAGCCATAGACCGGGTCCATGATGGCGGGCAGGACCAGCTTCGCCGGATTGGCGCGCGAAAATCCGCCGTTGCGGTCGGGCGACCACTGCATCGGCGTGCGCACGCCGTCACGGTCGCCGAGATGGATGTTGTCGCCCATCCCGATCTCGTCGCCGTAGTACATCACGGGCGTGCCGGGCATGGAGAGCAGCAGCGAGTTCATCAGCTCGATGCGGCGGCGGTCATGCTCCAGCAGCGGCGCCAGGCGGCGGCGGATGCCGAGGTTGATGCGCGCGCGCCGGTCGGTCGCGTAGGTTTCCCAGAGGTAGTCCCGCTCCTTGTCGGTGACCATCTCCAGCGTCAGCTCGTCGTGGTTGCGCAGGAAGATCGCCCACTGGCAGTTCTCCGGGATCGCCGGGGTCTGCCGCAGGATGTCGGTGATGGGGAAGCGGTCCTCCTGCGCCATCGCCATGTACATGCGCGGCATCAGCGGGAAGTGGAACGCCATGTGGCATTCGTCGCCCTCGCCGAAATACTGCTGCGTGTCCTCCGGCCACTGGTTGGCCTCGGCCAGCAGCATCTTGCCGGGCGCCATGCGGTCCAGCTCGCCGCGCAGCTTCTTCAGCACCTGATGCGTCTCGGGCAGGTTCTCGTTGTTGGTGCCGTCCCGCTCGATCAGGTAGGGAATGGCATCCAGCCGCAGCCCGTCCACGCCGGCCTCCAGCCAGAAGCGCATGACGGAGGTCACCTCCTTCATCACCTGCGGGTTGTCGAAGTTCAGGTCCGGCTGGTGGCTGTAGAAGCGGTGCCAGAAGTACTGGCCTGCCTCGGCGTCCCAGGTCCAGTTCGACTTTTCGGTGTCGAGGAAGATGATGCGCGTGCCGTCGTACTTCTTGTCGGAGTCGGACCACACGTAGTAGTCGCGATGCGCCGAGCCCGGCTTCGCCCTGCGGGCGCGCTGGAACCACGGATGCTGGTCCGAGGTGTGGTTGATGACCAGTTCGGTGATGACGCGGATGTTGCGCGCATGCGCCTCGGCGATGAAGCGCTTGATGTCCTGCAGCGTGCCGTATTCCGGGTGCACCGCCTTGTACTCGGCGATGTCGTAGCCGTCGTCGCGGCGCGGCGAGGGATAGAAGGGCAACAGCCAGACGGCGTCCACACCAAGTGAGGCGATGTAGTCGAGCTTGGTGATGAGTCCGGGCAGGTCGCCCACGCCATCGTCATTCGAATCGAAGAAGGACTTGATGTGGAGCTGGTAGATCACCGCATCCTTGTACCAGAGCGGATCGGCCGGCATTTCCGGCTTGGTCTTACGCGGCATGGATCAGGCCTTGTCGGCGGCGCGGACGCGCCAGATGGCGAAGGGCAGGCTATGCGGATCGAGGCGGACATGGCGATGTGTGCCGTGCCAGCGCTCCTCGCCGCCCTGCATGAGGTTCTCGGCCACCAGCGTGGCGCCATGCGGCAGGCCCATGGCGTGCTGCGGCAGTTCGAAATGCGTCTCCAGCGGCTGGTGAGGATCCATCGACACCGCGACCAGAACCACGTTCTCCCCGTCCGGCGTGGACTTCACGTAGGTCAGGATTCCCTCATGGTTGGAGGGCAGGAAGGTGGTGCCGAGATGCGTCTGCAGCGCCGGGTTCTGCCGGCGGATGCGGTTGAGCGTGGTGATCTCGGCACCGATGTTGCCGGGCCGGTCATAGTCCCACGCCTTGATCTCGTATTTCTCGCTGTCGACGTATTCTTCCTTGCCCGGCGCCAGCGGCCGGGCCTCGCACAGCTCGAAGCCGTTGTAAACGCCCCAGAGGCCGGACAGGGTCGCCGCCAGTGCGGCGCGGATCAGGTGCCCGCCCCGGCCGCTGTTCTGCAGGAAGACCGGGTTGATGTCCGGCGTGTTGACGAAAAAATGCGGGCGGAAGAAATCGGCCACCGGTGGCTTGTTCAGCTCCTCCAGATACTCCCGCATCTCCCAGGCGGTGTTGCGCCAGGTGAAGTAGGTGTAGCTCTGCGAAAAACCGATCTTCGCCAGGCGGTACATCACCTTGGGCCGCGTGAAGGCCTCGGAGAGAAACACCACTTCCGGGTCACGCGCCCGTACCTCACCGATCATCCATTCCCAGAAGGGAAGGGGCTTGGTGTGCGGGTTGTCCACGCGGAACAGCTTCACGCCTTCCTTCACCCACAGCAGCACGACGTCGCGCAGCGCGATCCACAGCGCCGGCTTGGCGCCCTCGGTGTAGAAATCGACGTTGACGATATCCTCGTACTTCTTCGGCGGATTCTCGGCGTATTTGATCGAGCCGTCCGGCCGGTAGTCGAACCAGTCCGGGTGCTGCTTCAGCCAGGGGTGGTCCGGCGAGCACTGGATGGCGAAATCGAGCGCCAGCTCCAGCCCATGCTCCGCCGCCGCACGCACCAGGCGGCGGAAGTCCTCAAAGCTGCCGAGTTCAGGATGCAGCGCATCATGCCCGCCGTCCGGGGAGCCGATCGCGTAGGGGCTGCCGACATCGTCCGGACCGGGCGTCAGCGTGTTGTTGCGGCCCTTCCGGTTCTTTTCGCCGATCGGGTGGATCGGCGGGAAGTAGAGCACGTCGAAGCCCATGTCGCGCACGCGCGGCAGGATGCGGATGACGTCGTCGAAGGTGCCGTGGCGGTTGGGATCGCCGCTCTGGGAGCGTGGGAAGATCTCGTACCAGGAGGCGAAGCCTGCGGCACGACGCTCGGAGTCCAGCTTGAAGGGCTCGGTGCGCACCTTGAACGGCCGGCTGTCCGCCTCGGTCATCAGCGCACGCGCCTCGGCCGCAGTGAACAGCGCCACCGCCGCGGCATCGTCGGCGGCGCGCAGGCGCTCGATGATGCCGGCCAGCCGCTCCGCCGCCTCGCCGGACAGGGCGGCCTGGCCCTCTTCCAGCATCTTCATGCCTTCCTGACGTTCCAACGTGATGTTCACGCCGGCGGAATGCTTCTTCCTGATCTCGTCGCGGAAAGCCTCGAAGTGGTCCACCCAGGCTTCGATGCAGTACAGGTAGCGGCCAACCCGCTCCGGCACGAAGCTGGCGGCGTAGATGTCGTTCACCACGAAGGCCATGGGCACTTCGTTCCAGGCCTGCTGGTCGGCCGGGCGCCACAGCATGCGCACGGCGATCTTGCCATGCCCTTCGGTGAACACGTCGGCGGTGACGCGCACCGCATGGCCGACGGTCCGCTTCACCGGGAAGCGGCCACCATCCACGCTGGGGCGGATTTCCTCGATGGCGATGCGGGGCGCCTCGGTTGCCGCGAGGGCGGCTCGCTGGCCCCCGCGCAAGGGCAGGCGCACCGGCGCGACGTCATGGATCGGCATGCATCGTACCTCTGCGGGGGCAAGAACCAGCCGGCCATCGGCATCGAGGCTCTCCGGCGGCACGCTGCCCGGGCGGGCGAGCGGCCCGAGCAGTTGCGCCGCCGAAAGGCGGGCCGGCCGCTGGAGCGAGGGGTTGGCCACGATCAGAATGCGCGACTCCCTGCCCGATGCAGCCGCCTCCCGCCGCAGCAGCGCAACCGGCGCGCCGGGGGCGGAGAGAACCTGCGGCGGCAGGGTGCCTGCGCCCGCCGGCAAGCCGGCACGGAGCGCGTTGACCTCGCGGACGGCGCCGGTGAGGTCGAGGCGCGGCGCGCGGCGCAAGGCCGCGAACAGTTCCGCTTCGTCGCGCCCGCGGCCCATGCGGTGCAGCGCGCCATACTCGTAGCCCATCGGTAGCATCCAGGCCGCGCCGGAAAGCGCCGCGAAGCGCAACGCCCTTTCGGCCTCCAGATCGCCGGCCGCGCGATCGGTCTGCGCGGCGAAGCGCCGCTGGGCGAAGGGTGCCTCGGGCGTCATCAGCACCGGCGCGACGGCTGCCAGGTGCTCGGCCTCGGCCGGCCACCAGCCGGCGCGGAAGTCCCACCAGGGCAGGGAGGAGGCCACCAGGTCGAAGCCGCTGCCCGCCAAGCCTTCCACCGCGCGCTGCGGCGTTCCCGGCGTCCAGGCGATGAAACGGGTGTCCGGCACCGCCTGGCGCACCGCGGTGATCAGCGGCTCCCAGAAGCGGCGGCCGCCTTCGCATGGTTCCAGGCACCGGAAGCCGCCGATGCCGGCTTGCGCCCACTCCGTCAGCCGCTCCCGCCAGAAGGTGGCGAGGTCTTCCGGCGCGGGTCGCAGCAACCGTGCCGCATGCGCCAGCTCCGCCGGGACGCGGGGGTCGGGTGGCGCATCCTCGGGAGCGCGCCAGGCAATCCAGCCGCGCGCACCGTGAAGCACCGGCGCATCGCGTGCCAGTCGGTCGGTCACCAGGTCCAGCAGAAGCGTCAGACCTTGCGCGCTTGCGGCCTCTGCGAGGCGGCGCAGCGCGGGCAGCGCCTCGCCACCGCCCAAGGCGGGATGGAGCAAGGCGTGATCGCGGGTGAGAAAGGGATCACCATCCTCGCCCGGGGCGAAGGGCGGGGCCACCGCGACGGCGCCGAAGCCAAGCGCGGCGATGCGCTCGAACTCGGCGGGCCAGGTGTCAAGCGGCCCTGCCGCCAGAGGATTGAGATAATAGATGGCGGAGGGAAATACGGCACCAGGCAACGGAATTGCGTCCTTCTTCGCCGAGCTTGCGGACAAGGTGGAGCAGGTTCTGGACCGGCCAACGTCGCGGCAACAGCCAAAGTTGCGCGAGAACCGTAAGCTGCGCCAGGGCGCGCAACCCGGTTCCGCCTGCTGCGTTCGGCCTGGGAGGCAAACGATCCGGAAGGAGCGTCCAATGCGATTTTGCCCCGGCTCAAGCCCGGCGCCGCAGTCATGCTGACGCTGGAGGAAGCCCCGCCCATTTCCCTCGCCCGGCGATGGCGGCAGGTCCGGGACCGGACAGAGGACCTCGCCGCCAGTCTCTCTCCCGAAGACCAGTGCGTGCAGTCGATGCCGGATGCCAGCCCCGCGAAGTGGCACCGTGCGCACACGACCTGGTTCTTCGAACAGTTCCTGCTGGTGCCGCACCTCTCCGGCTATCGCCGCTTCGATCCCGCCTTCGCCTACCTGTTCAACTCCTATTATGAGCAGGCGGGCCCGCGTCATGCGCGGCCCTATCGGGGCTTGCTCACCCGTCCCTCGGCGGAGGAGGTCGGCGCCTATCGTGCGCATGTGGACACGGCGATGGAGCGCCTGCTGGCGCAGCCGCTGGCGGGTGGGGTCGTGGATCTGGTGGAGCTTGGCCTCCAGCATGAGCAGCAGCACCAGGAGCTGCTGGTCACCGACCTGATGCACGCCTTCTCGTTCAATCCGCTGCGCCCCGCCCTGGCGCCGGGCTGGAGCGAGCCGCCGGCACCCTCCCGGGAAGAGGCGGCGATGCGCTCCATCGAGGGCGGGATCGTGCGCATCGGCGCGCTGCATTCCGGCTTCGCCTTCGACAATGAGCGGCCGTGTCATGACGCGCTGTTGGCGCCCTTCCGCATCTGCAGCCAGCTTGTCACCAACGCCGAGTGGTGCGCCTTCATGGCGGACGGCGGCTACCGCCAGCCGCTGCTGTGGATGTCGGAGGGCTGGGCGGCGGTGCAGCAGAACGGCTGGGACGCCCCGATGTACTGGGAGCGGGCCGGCGAGCAGCATGACGGCGCCTGGCAGCAGATGACGCCTGCCGGAATGCGGCCCCTCGATCCCACCGCACCGGTGCGGCATGTGAGCTGGTACGAGGCCGACGCCTTCGCCCGCTGGGCCGGCAAGCGCCTGCCGACGGAGCAGGAATGGGAAGCCGCCGCCCGCCGCGGGCAGCTTGCCGACGCCGGACGATTCGTCTGGGAATGGACCGGCAGCGCCTACCGTCCCTATCCCGGCTTCCGTCCGCCGGAGGGCGCGGTCGGGGAGTACAACGGCAAGTTCATGATCAACACGATGGTGTTGCGCGGCGGCTCCCTCGCCACGCCGCCCGATCATGCGCGCCTGACCTATCGCAACTTCTTCCATCCCGACCGGCGCTGGCAATTCACCGGCCTGCGCCTTGCCGACGAGGGCTGAGCCGCATGAACTCTCCGATCGTGCCCGTCACCATGGCGGCGGAGCGGCATTTCGACCCTGCCACCGCCGAGGTGGCGCTGAGGGGGCTGCGCGCCTCCCGTAAGACCCTCCCCGC
Organism: Teichococcus coralli; assembly: GCF_009829925.1. Classification (GTDB taxonomy): domain Bacteria; phylum Pseudomonadota; class Alphaproteobacteria; order Acetobacterales; family Acetobacteraceae; genus Pseudoroseomonas; species Pseudoroseomonas coralli. Next base: position 28,537 of record NZ_SNVJ01000002.1, on the reverse strand, counting down.
GCACCTTCTCTATGATGAGGAGGGGTGCCGCTTGTTCGAGGCGATCACCCGCCTGCCGGAATACTATGTCACGCGTACCGAGCTGGCTCTGTTGCGACAGATCGGCCCGGAGTTGCGGGAACGGGTCGGCCCCGGCGCGGCGGTGGTCGAGTACGGCGCCGGCGCACCCACCAAGGCCAGCCTCTTGTTGGCGGCGCTTGACCGGCCGGCGGCCTATGTGCCCTTCGATATCGCCGAAAGCGCGGTTGTCGCGACCGCGGAGGCGCTGCGGGAGCGTTTCCCCGGGCTCGCGCTGCACCCGCTGGTCGGGGACTTCATGGATGGCGTCGCGCTCCCGGACCTGCCCAGGCCGCTGCTCGGCTTCTTTCCCGGCTCCACCATCGGCAACCTCGACCCGGAGGCTGCGGTGCGCTTCCTGGGCAAGGTGCGCGGCGCGCTGGGCGAGGGGGGGCGGTTCCTGGTCGGCGTGGACTTGCCGAAGGCGCCGGAGGTGCTGGTCCCGGCCTATGATGACGCCGCCGGCGTCACGGCCGCCTTCAACCTCAACCTGCTGCGCCGGCTGAACCGCGAAGCCGGTGCCGGCTTCGACCTCGCGCACTTCGCGCACCGCGCAGTCTGGAACGCCACCGACAGCCGCATCGAAATGCATCTGCAAAGCCGCCAGCGGCAGTCGGTCCCGGTGGCCGGCGTGCCGGTCCATTTCGAGGCGGGCGAGACGATCCACACGGAGAACAGCTACAAGCGCTCGCCGCAGGCCTTCCTCACCCTGGCCTCGCAGGCGGGCTGGCATGGGGAGGCGCTTTGGCGCGACCCCGATGGGCTTTTCTCGCTCCACCTGCTCGCCAGCTGACAGGGCCCGGGAGGAGCCGGGGCGCCCGTCCCCGGCTTTCCCTCCTGTTGGCGGGCTTTCCTAACGGTACGACCGGCCGCGCAGCAATTTGGCGGTCAGCACCGAAACGGCCGTGACCACCACGGCGGACAGGATCGGGTTGCTGGTCACGGGACGCGTCAGGCGGTTGAAGCGCGCGACGAGGCCCGGGCCGCGCATCTCGGGCGGCAGTTCCTGATCTTCGTCGTCCAGCATGGCCGCGTAGCGGTCTCGCGTGGCGCGCACCTGCCGGTGCTGCCGCTGCAGGAGCTGCCGCGCCTCGGGAGGAAGGTCCGGGGCAGCCAGCGCCTCGTCATAGGCGTCTTCCAGCGCTGCCTCGCCGCGCACCACCTCCCGCAGCACGCGCCGGCGTCCCTGGCGGAACAGGCTGCCCTTGAGGTCCAGGTAGGCCCGGTGCGCCGTTCCCAGCGCGCTGCCCTCCTTCTGCGGCGGGGCGTTCTTCTGCCGCAGCAGGGCGTCCACATCGGCTGCCATCTTCTCGCGCTTCTCCGCCAGCTCGCTGAACTCGATGCGGAGGAAGCGGTCGGCCGTCAGGTGGCGGCCCTGGTCGTAGCCGCGATGGCTGTCATGCAGGAAGGCGCTGATGCCCCGTAGCGCGGCCGGGTCCAGGCCGGCGGCCGTGGCCACCTGTTGCTCCGCCATGCTGGCGCTGTCCATGAAGGCTCTCCCTGACATCCTTGCGCTCCGCTTGTTCGAGCGGGTCCTCACAGCGGGAAAACGCCCGTGCCCGTGTTCCGTTCCAGTGGGGTGCCAATGCCTCGCCTCAGGCGCGGGTCGAGGGCGGCGGCTCCTCCGGTTCCGAGTTGCCGTAATGCCGCTGCGGGAATTCCTTCTCGGCGTCGGGCGGCACTGGCTTGGGTTTCGGATCGCCTGAAGGCGGGTTCTCCGGCGGTTCGGGATTTGGCCCGGCCGGCAGCGCGCCAGGGGCGGCCGGTGCCTGCTGCGACGGCGGAGCCTCCGGATTGAGCTGCTCCCGGCGCTTCGCCGCCTCTTTGGCCGGAGCCTGCCCGGAGGGCGTGCCCTCCGGCGGGCGGGGTGGGGTGATGTCGCTGTTGTCCAACGCCATGGCGGAACCTCCCTGGCAGTCTCGAAAAAGACGACTGGGTTGGAGATCAGGCAGCGCGGTGCAGCTTCTGCGGAGCCACCTCCGGCAACGCCGTGATCACCTCCAGCGCGCGCCGCACTGTGCCGCCGACATCCCCCTGCGCCATGAGGCGCCCCATCAGCCGTTCCGCCAGTGCGGCACGCAAGGCGCGAGAGGCCGACTCAGCGGAGGAGTGGTGGGCAGGGTTCGGGAGGGGCTTGGCAGGCACGGTGGTCTCCGGTTGCGGAAAGGTTCGGGCCGGCGGCGGCATTGCGCCGGCCCGGAGCAGGATCGTTCAGGACGTGGACTCGTCCTGGCCGCGCGCGTTCTTGCTGTGGGTCGCCTGCCCCCCCTTCCTGCCAGCCGCAGCCGCCAGGTTGCGGTCGCGCGAGAAGGACCGGTCGCTTGCCTGCACAGCCTGGCCGCCCTTGCGGCCTGCCTCGGCGGCGAGGGCAGGGTCCTGCGCGAAGCTCCGCTTCGCCGCCGGCACGCTCTGCCCGCCCTTGGAGGCGATATCGCGCTGCTTGGCCTGGTCCATCGAGGCAAAGCCTTGCTTGCCACTGCCTGTTCGTGTTGTGGACATGGTTCGGGTTCCTTTTGTGCCCGCCCGGCGAGCTTTTCCCTGCCGGGCCTGGTTGTCAGCCGCCCAGCGTCGCGGGGAGCCAGGCTTAGCTACAACCGCCCGGTCGAGGCCAAGTTCCCGATCTCCTGTGCCAGGGCGCTGTTCATCAGGTCAGACCGAGAACAGGCGGGCGACGATGAAGGCAAGGATCACCAGCACGATCGAAATGAGCAGGATCCAGCGCACATGGCCGGTTGTACGGCCCTGCCGGGCCGGGGTGGCGTCCAGCGGCTTCTCCGGCATCGGGGCGGCATGCGGTCCCGGCGGCGGATCGATGGCGCGTTCCCGCGGCGGGCGGTTGGGCGTGTCGGACATCCTCTCGGTTCCCTTCTGGCGAGGCATCTGATGCTCAAGCTCAACATGGGAAAGCCGGCAGGGCGCCAGGGTTGCAGGGAGGGGGGCGGAACTCCGGGCATGTTGCGGGGTTATAGGCATGGCGACCAAGCCAGGACGTAGCGAAGGAGGCGAGCCCCCATGTCGGAACCCATTCCTTCCGGCGGAGATGAAATCCCCCGCCGGGCGTCCTCGCACCTGATCAGCTCGGATCGCGTCGAGGGGACGGCGGTCTATGACCCCTCCGGCAACCGGCTGGGCTCCATTGAGACCCTGATGATCGACAAGGTCAGCGGCACGGTGGAATACGCCGTGCTCTCCTTCGGCGGCTTCCTGGGCATCGGAAGCTCGCATTATCCCTTGCCCTGGAACAAGATGCGCTACGACATCGGCCTTGGCGGCTATGTTGTGGACGTGACCGAGGAGCAACTGAAAGGCGCCCCCTCCTTCCACCGCGAGGAAACGGTGGACTGGTCGGACGCTTCCTGGGGAGAGAAGGTTCGGGGGTACTACGGCCCGTCGCCGTATGGGTCGCGCGACGGGCTCTAGGCCTCTGGCGCACGGCCGGGTCACCGCGGAGCACCACCGCTGGGGTCACCCCAGCGGGAGGCCCTGGCGCGAAGGTGAGGGCGGAGGCGCCTAGCCCGCCAGGCGCTGGCGGCTGTCCGCGCTGGTGCTGCGGTGAAACCGATGCGGGCTGACCGGCTGGCTCGCCTGCTCCTCTTCCAGCAGGACGAAGAGGGCTGTGCGGGCGCGGTGCACCCGGCTCTTCACCGTGCCGACCGCGCAGTTCAGGACCCGCGCCACATCCTCATATGGCAGGCCCGAGCCGGCGATCAAAGTGAGAATGGAGCGGTGATCCTCAGGAAGCCGGTGGAAGATCCGTTGGAAATCGGATAGTTCCAGCCCCTCTTCCTGCCGGGCGGAGACGGGCACCCGCTCCATCTCCCCCTCCTCCATCTCGCGGGTCAGGCGTCGCTTCGCCACGAATTCATTGAGGAAGCGGTTTCTCAGGATGGTAAATGCCCAGGCCTTGAAGTTGGTGCCGGGCTGGTAGCGGTCGGCGGAGTTCAGCATCCGGACGACGGCATCCTGCACCAGGTCATCCGCATCATGTCTGTTGCGGGTGAGAGAACGGGCATAGGCGCGCAGGTCCGCGAGGCATGCGAGCAGATCATTCTCGATCGACGGCATCTTGACCTGAGGGGTACGGGACATCTGCTCCTGGAACGTGACCGGCGGGCCAGGAGTTTCGTCCGTGCACCTGATGCCCGGCTGAGCCGGTCCGGTGCACCGCGATATCAGCGGGAGCAGAATCAGCCGAACGCTTTGCGATAGCGATAGGCGCCGACATCAGGACATTTAGGATCGCGGTGCGAAATCCGCCGAGAGAGCTCTCCGATCGTCGGCGGGCAGGCGGGTCGCATCCGGAGAATCCTCATGTTCGTTTCGAATCCCGCCCAGTCCGCTCCCCGCGCTTCCCTGGCCAGCGAGGCCGGCCTGAATGGCACCGCGCCGCTTTCTCCCGCACCGTTCACACGGAATCTTGAGCTGCGGATCGAGGAGGGCAGCCGGACCGCCTGGTGCGTGATGCGCCCGGAGGGAAAGCCCAGCTACACCCTGGAGCTGATGCAGGACGTGCACCGGATGCAGCACGCCATGGTTGAAATGTTCTCTGGCCACGAGCAGGGCGCGCCGCGGCCGGTGGACTGGTTCGTGATGGCCTCGGCGGTTCCGGGCATCTACAATCTTGGCGGCGACCTGGCGCATTTCGCCGAGCGCATTCGCGCCCGCGACCATTCCTCCCTTGTTCGCTATGGCCACATCGCGGTGGAAGCGATCCATCGCAACACCGTTGCCTTCGGCCTGCCGGTGGTGACCATGGCCCTGATCCAGGGCGACGCGCTGGGCGGGGGCTTCGAGCACGCCCTGTCCTTCGACCTGATCATCGCCGAGCGCAGCGCCAAGGTCGGCCTGCCGGAAGTCCTCTTCAACATGTTCCCGGGCATGGGCGCCTACAGCTTCCTTTCCCGCCGGCTGGATCGCCGCCGGGCCGAGGAGCTGATCCTCTCCGGCCGCATCCATACCGCCGAGGAACTGCATGCCATGGGCGTGGTGGACGTGCTGGCGGAGGATGGCGACGGCGAGGCGGCCGCGCGCGACTACATCGCCCGCCACAGCCGCAAGCACAACGCGCATTACGCCATGCTCCGGGCCCGCCGCCGGGTGAACCCGGTGACCCTGGAAGAGCTGCGTGACGTGGTGGAGATGTGGGCGGACGCGGCGATGAACCTCACCGAGGCCGACCTGAAGAAGATGGGCCGGCTGGTGGCCGCGCAGGACCGGCGCCTGGCGGGCCTGGCTTCGCCGGGCTACGCGCAGGCTGCGGAGTAAGGGCGGCGCATGCCGGCTGGTCCCGTCAGCCAGGCAGCGGAGTCCCGAGAAGGGCGTCGCGGGTACGTGCGAGGGCTTCGCGCCCACGCTCCCCCAGCGCGGTGCCCTCCCGCCGCATCACCTCGCGGTCCAGCGCGCGCCATTCCGCGCAGAGCCGGATCAGGCCGACGGCACCCAGGTTGGAAGCGCTGCTCTGCAGCGCGTGCACCTCGGCGCGGAAACGGTGCGTGTCGCCCGCGAGGGCCGCCGCGACAATGGCATCCACCACCTCCTCCGCGTCGGCGAGGAAGTCTTCCGCCAGGCTCTGCACAAAGGCGTCGCCGCCCAGCTGCCGCAGGTTCTCCACCGTCTGCTGGTCCACCAGGGGGGCGTTGGGCCGATAGCGCGGATGGACGGCCATCTCCGTGACCACCGACCGCTCCTGCGGCACCGCCCGCACCACCTCCGCGCCCGGCGGGGCGGGGCGCGCCCGCTGCTCCACCAGCTCCAGAAGCGCCTCGGGCTGCACCGGCTTGGTGATATGCCCGTCCATTCCGGCCGCGAGGCAGCGCGCCGCCGTCTCGCCGGTGGCATCCGCCGTCAGCGCCAGGATCGGCAGGTGCGGCTGGCCCAAAGCCATGACGCGGAACAGCTTGGTGGCTTCCAGCCCGTCCGTCCGGGGCATGTTCACGTCCATCAGGACGAGGTCGAGACGGTCCGCTTCCGCTTCCAGGACGTCCAGCGCCGCATCGCCATCCTCCGCGAGGACGGCGGTATGCCCCCCATGCTCCAGGATGCGGGCGAAGACCCGCCGGTTCACCGGGCTGTCGTCGGCCACCAGCACGCGCAGGCGGCGCGAGGGGCGGGCCGCCGCGGGCGTGTCCTTCTCCGCCCCGCCTGCACCGGGGCCGCTGCGCCGCGGGGCGAGGGCGAGGGCGAGGCGCAGGCCCTGCGCGAGGGTTGCGGCGCCGGCATCGGGCGCCAGCCGCACCGCACAGTCCCTCCGCTGCGCTTCCGGGGGCAGGCCCTCGGGCGCCGTGGCGCCGAGCCGCAGGCAGCGGCTCGAGTCGAGTCCCGACGGCAAGGCGCCGCTCCCGGCCGCGATCAGCAGCGTGGGCGGTGCGCCCGCGGGCACTTCCTCCGCCAGCATGTCGCTGGCGCGCGCGGCGTTCTCGGCCTGCCGCACCCGTGCGCCGAGCTGCGCCAGCCGTGCGCCGAGCGCCTCGGCCAGCTTTGGGTCCGGGCGCAGCAGCACCACCGTCAGGCCAGAAGGCAGCGGCGCCTCGGCGCCCTCCGGCGCCTCCGCCGGGGCGACCGGCACGCTGAAGCGAAAGGTGCTGCCGGTCCCGGGCGCTGATACCACCTCGATCTCGCCCCCCATGAGACGCACCAGCCGCCGGCAGATGGTCAGACCCAGGCCGGTGCCGCCGAAGCGGTTGATAATGGTCGAGTCTGCCTGGGTGAAGGCCTCGAAGATGCGCTGCTGCGCCTCTGGAGCGATGCCGATCCCGGTGTCGGAGACCTCGGCCACGAGGTGCAGGCGGCCCTCCCGCCCTTCGATGGGCGCCGCGTCCAGCGCCACCGTGATGCCTCCCTCGGCGGTGAACTTCGCCGCGTTGCCGGCGAGGTTCAGCAGTACCTCAAGAAGGTGGCGCCGGTCGCCCACCAGCCGCAGCGGGGTGCGCGGCGTCACGTGCAGGGAGAAGCGCAACCCCTTGCTGCGGCATTCGGCGGCCAGCAGCGCGCGCAACTCGGTCAGCAGCTCGCCGACCTCGAAGGCCGCGCTGGCGATCGGCATGCGCCCGGCTTCGATCCGCGAGAGGCTCAGGATGTCCTCGATCAGCGAAAGCAGGGCGCGGGCCGCGGTGTCGATGGTCCGCAGCATGTCTCCCTGGTCGGAGTTGAGGCTGGTCTCGCGCAGCAGTCCGCCCATGCCGATGATGGCGTTGAGCGGTGTCCGCAGCTCATGGCTGACACTGGCCAGGAACAGCGATTTCGCCTCGCTCGCCGCCTCCGCCTGCTGCCGCGCCTGGGAGAGCTTGTTGATCAGCGTGCCGGCATAGAGCGGCAGCAGCAGCAGCCCGAACCAGAGGCCGATCGCCAGATGGAGCTGGGCGGTCCAGAAGGCGGTGGTGGCGATGACGGTTCCGAAGCCGGCGAGCGCCGCCAGCATCGCCAGGCGGAGCCAGCGCAGGCCGAAGCGGAAGCCGTTGCCGAACACCACCCACAGGTAGATGGGGAAGAAGGCCGCGGCTGGCTCGCCACCCAGATGCAGCTGCCACGAGAGAAAGCTGCAATCCAGCAGCAGTGCCGCCAGGCGGCGCGGCAGGCAGGTGGCGGGCACCACGACGATGTGGATCAGCACCGCGCAGGCCAGCGCGATGAAGACCGCCATCCAGAACAGCGAGTCGCCGGCGCTCGGCGAGTTTCCGGCCAGCAGGGCGAGCACGATGATCCCGGCGAAGGCGAGCCGGTTGAAGCTCATCTCGTGTTCGCTGTCTGGCCGGTTGCGCAGCCGGCGCATCAGCCAGGCCAGCCAGCCGCGCTGCGGCGCCTCCCCCGGGGAGCCGCTCATTGCTCCCTCACACCTGCGGGTGCGGCGCCGCCAGGGAAGTCGCCGAGACCAGTCCGGCCTGCACCAGGCGGGCGAAGGCCTCGGCGGGTATCGGGCGGCTGAAGTAGTAGCCCTGCACCTCGTCGCACCCCTCGGCGCGCAGGGCCTCCAGCTGCGCCTCGGTCTCCACGCCTTCCGCCACCACCTGCAGGCCGAGCGTATGCGCCAGCTCGATGATGGTGCGGACGATGGCCGCGCTGTTGGGCTCGTCGATCATGCCGCCGACGAAGGACTGGTCGATCTTCAGCCGGTCCACCGGAAAGCTCTTCACATAGCTGAAGGAGGAGTAGCCGGTGCCGAAATCATCCACCGAAAGATGGACGCCACGGTCCCGAAGGCTCTGGAGGGTCGCCGCCATTTCCTCTCCCTGGTTCATCAGGATGCCCTCGGTCAGCTCGAGCTCCAGCAGCCTGGGATCCAGCCCGCTTGCCTCCAGGGCAGCCAGTACCATGGCAGGGACGTCCTGGTGGCGGAACTGCACTGGCGACAAGTTGACGCCCATGCGCAGGCGCGGCAGCCCGGCGGCACACCATGCGGCCGCCTGTCGGCAGGCCTCCCGCATGACCCATTCATTGATCGGCCCGATCAGCCCCGTCTCCTCCGCCACCGCGAGGAAGGCCCCGGGGGTGACCAGCGCCCCGTTCCGGTACCACCGCAGCAGGGCCTCGGCGCCAACGATCCGCCCGCTGCACAACTCGACCTGCGGCTGGTAGTGCAGCACCAGCTCACCACGGGCGAGGGCCTGGCGCAGGTCGGCCTCGATCTGCATGACCTGGCGCGCATGGGCTTCCATTGGCGCGGCGAAGAAGCGCCAGCCGTTCCGGCCTTCCGCCTTCGCCCGGTACATCGCGAGGTCGGCATTGCGGAGCAGCTCGTCCGCCTCCGCGCCGTCGCGCGGGTGCAGGGTGATGCCGAGGCTCGCGCTGACCGAGAGAATATGGCCCTCGCACTGAAACGGGGCGGCGAGGGCGGCGATCACCCGCTGGGCGAGTTCCGCCGCCTGCTCCGGGCCGGCGATCTCCGTCTGCAGAATGGCGAACTCGTCGCCGCCCAGCCGGGCGAGGGTCTCCCCCGGCTGCAACGCCTGCAGCAGCCGCTGCGTCACGCTGCGCAGCAGCGCGTCGCCCATGTGGTGGCCGAGCGCGTCGTTGACCGCCTTGAAGCGATCCAGGTCGAACAGCAGCAGGGCGAAGAAATGGTCGCCCCGGCGGCCGCGGGCCAGCTCGCGGCGAAGCCGCTCGTCGAGGCCGATGCGGTTGGGCAGGCCGGTGAGGGCATCGTGCTGCACCATGTGGCCGAGGCGCCGCTCGGCCTGCTTGCGCTCGGTGATGTCCACCGCGGTGGTCAGCACCGCCACCATCTCCCCGCGGGCGTTCCGCAGCGGCGCCTTGCTGGTGAGAAAGCTGCGGGGCGAGCCGTCCGGCCCGGTCGCCTCCTCCTCGCGCTCCGGCAGTGGCTCGCCGCTGCGAAACACCAGCCGGTCCAGGGCGCGGTAATGCGCCGCCCGCTCCGGCCCGAACAGCCGCGACAGATCGTGCCCCACCAGAGCCTCGGGGGTGGCGCCGGCGAAGCGGGCCTGCATGGCGTTGACGAAGACGCAACGCCCCTGCCGGTCAGCGGCGCTGATCAGGGCGGGCACGGTATCGATCACCTGCGCCAGCGCCTGCCGGCTGTCCCGCAGCAGCTCCTCGCGCGAGCGGTTGGTGTCCTCCAGCTCCTGCTGCAGCGTGGCGGCACGGCGCTGGATGATCTGCTGCTGCTGGCGCATCCGCAGCAGGTTCCGTGCCCGCGTGAGGAATTCGCAATGATCCACGGGGCTCAGGAGGAAGTCGGTCGCGCCGGCCTCCAGCGCCTCCAGCCGATAGGAACGGTCGCTATAGGCGGTGATGACGATCACCGGGACGTCCGCCGCCGTGGGGTCGTCCTGCAAGGCGCGCAACCGGCGCGTGAACTCGGCCCCGTCCATCCCGGGCATCCGGAAGTCGGTCACCACCAGATCGGCGCCATGCTCCCGCAGCCAGTTCAGCGCCAGCGCCGGGTCTCCGAAGGCCTGCACCTGGATGTCCCGGTCCAGCGACTGGGCAAGGCGCGAGAAAATGTGCCGGTTCGTCGTCCTGTCATCCAGGATCAGGATTGTCGCCATCACGCTTCGCAGCTTGCCTGCGCCCGGTGTTGCATTTCTTGCACCCTAACAGGAAAGTTTGAGCTGCACCTATTTTCGATCCGCAAGATAGTCTGACCGCCATGCTGATGCACGGAATCTCACGCATGGCGCGGTGAGGCCCCGGCGCCATGGCAAGGCTTTCGGCGGGGCTGCCTTGTGGCGCCGCATCCCGCGCCCTAGCGTCGGCACAAACCAGGGGGAGAGGCCGCCATGGCCAAGCTGCACGACCGGTTGGCTCCGGAGGGACATGGGACGGCCGCACGCATCGCGGGTGCGGCGGTGGCCTGCCGCCCGCACGCGCCGGGCGTCGCCCGGGAAGGGCGGCTTCGGCCCGCGATGCGTGGGGCGCTTCGCGCAACGCCGCGCTCCGTTCCCGGGCAACGGCGCCGGCCGGTGACCGGGCCCGCCAGCCGCCAGGGGCGCTGACCCGATGGCGCGCGTGCTCTACGAGCTGGCCGGCACGGATCCGGCCCGCCGCTTCAGCCCTTATTGCTGGCGTTCCCGCATGGCGCTGGCGCACAAGGACCTGGAGGCGGACTACCAGCCCTGGCGCTTCACCGAGGCTGAAAGCCTGGCCTTCTCCGGCCAGGCCAAGGTGCCGGTGCTGCGGGATGGCGAGCGGGTGGTCTTCGACTCCGGGGCGATCGCCGAGTATCTGGAGCGGATCTATCCCGACCGGCCGGCGCTGTTCCCCGGCACGCCCGAAGCCAGCCGCTTCATCGTGGCCTGGGCCGACACGGTGCTGAACGCGCATCTCGTCAGGCTGATCGTGAGCGACATCCCGCAATGGCTGGGCGAGGGCGAGCAGGCCTATTTCCGTTCGAGTCGCGAAGCCCGGTTCGGCAAGCGGCTGGAGGAAGTGACGGAAGGGCGCGAAACCCGCCTGCCGGCCTTCCGGGCCGCCCTGGAGCCCCTGCGCGCCACGCTGCGGGAACAGCCCTTCCTCGGTGGCGAGGCTCCGGCCTACGGCGACTATGCGGTTTTCGGCGGCTTCCAATGGGCGCGGGTGGTCTCGCCGCTGGTGCTGCTGGAGGCCGACGACCCGGTGGCCGGCTGGCGCGAGCGGATGCTGGACCTCTTCGGCGGCCTGGCGCGCGCCACCCCCTCCTGCGGAACGTGATCGGCGGCCTGCCGCTGCGGCGGCGGGCCGGCACCCTACATTCCCCGCACGTGCCGCCGCGAGGAGCCTCATGGAATCGATCTACTGGGTGGCCTGCTGGGCCTGCCACCGCAAGTGCCGCCACTGCTATGAGGCGCGTTTCCGCCCCTACGTGCGGGAGGCGCTGGAGGCGGTGGTCGCCGAGGCGGAGCGCAACAGCCGCCTGGTGCTGGAGAACCTCCCGCCGCGCCTGACCTACCGCGAGGCCGCTCCGGCGGATGGCGAGCGGCCGGAAAGGCCCGCCCGCATCATCCTGGCCGGCGGCGAGGCGCTGCTGGACCGCGTGCGGCAGCGCGTGACCTATCCGATCCTCGAAGGGCTGCGGGCGCGCTATGCGGAGCAGGGCGGTGTGAAGGTCATCGTGCAGACCACGGGCGACCTGCTGACGCCCGCCATCATTCGCGAGTTGCTGGCGCGCGGGGCCTGGATGATTTCGGTGGCCGGGCTGGACGACTTCCATGTCGGCATGGAGGGCGCCGAGCGGCAGGAGGCCTGGCGGCAACGGCTCTCCGCGATGATGCGGGCCGAGGGAATGCAGCCCGCCGGTATCGCCGTGCAGAACCGCAGCACGCTGGAGCGGGAGGAGCCGGTCTTCTCCTTTTTCGGCGCCACGCCGGAAAGCTGGATCGGAAAGCTCTGGCCCCGGGGCCGCGCCTGGGAGAACGGCCTGTCCTCCGCCACCCTGGCCGACAACTTCTGCAACCGCTGGTCCGGCGGGCTGAACTTCCTGCGCCATGGCGAAGCCGGCGCCGAGGTCTCCATCGAGCCGGACGGCTCCGTCTATCCCTGTTGCCTGAAGACGCGTGTGCCGCTCGGCAACCTGACCGAGGAGCCGTTGCTGGAGATCCTGGAGAGCCTGCGCGACGACCCGGCCTTTGCGGCGATCAGCCGCGGCGAGCCGGAGCGCATGGGCCTCGCGGATGGCTGGTCGGCTGAGGATTTCATCGCCCGATCCCATACGGTGACGCCGCAGGGGAAGCCCTACGCCAACCTCTGCATCGGCTGTGACCGGTTCCACGAGGAGGTGCTGGGGGAGCGGGTGGCGGCCGCGCGCGCGGCGCGGCACGCCCGCCGTGCGGTGGTCGCATGAGGCTGCAGCGCCGCGCGCTGGCGCCGGTGCTGGCCGGCCTCGCCGCCGCCCTGCGGCCCGCCACCGCGGGAGCCGCCAACGCGACCGACGTGCCCGCCGCCCCGCCTCGGGAGGATGTGCCGGCCGCCGCACCCTGGGAGCGGCTGTTGCGCCGCGCCGCCGGTCAGTCGGTGAACTTCCATGCCTGGGCCGGCGATGCCCGCACCAACGCCTTCATTTCCTGGACGGCGGACCGGATGGAGGCGCTGCACCGCATCCGGCTGCGCCATATCCGCCTGCGCGACACGGCCGAGGCGGTGGCGCGGGTGGTCGCCGAGCGGGCGGCGGGGCAGGATTCGGGCGGCGCAGTGGACCTCGTCTGGATCAACGGCCCGAACCTGCTGGCGATGAAGCAGCAGGGCCTGCTGCGGCGCATCGCCGACGACCTGCCGAACTTCGCCCTTGTGGACACCACGGGAAAACCCGCCACCGTCACCGACTTCACCGTGCCGGTGGAGGGGCTGGCCTCGCCCTGGCGAATGGCGCAGGTGGTGTTCATCCATGACGCGGCGCGGCTGCCGGAGCCGCCGCGCACGATGCTGGCCATGGCCGACTGGGCGCGCGCCCACCCCGGCCGGCTGACCCATCCCAACGCACGGGACTTCCTCGGCGCCACCTTCCTCAAGCAGGCGCTCTACGAAATGGTGCCGGACCCCGCCGCCCTGGCCCGTCCGGCGACCGAGGCCACCTTCACCCTGCTCGCTGCGCCCCTCTGGGAATGGTACCGCGCGCTGCGGCCGCATCTCTGGCGGCAAGGGCGCACCTTTCCCGAGAGCGGCCCGGCGCAGCGCAACCTGCTGAATGACGGCGAGATCGACCTGATGATTTCGTTTAACCCCGCCGAGGCCGCGGCGGGCATCGCCGACGGCCTTCTGCCGGAGACCACGCGGAGCTACGTGCTGCAGGGCGGCACCATCGGCAACTGTTCCTTTGTGGGCATCCCCTTCAACGCCGCCCAGCCGGAGGCGGCCATGGTGGTGGCGGATTTCCTGCTCTCGCCGGAAGCCCAGGCCGAGGCAGCGGACCCGCGCAAGCTGGGCAGCCCCACCGTGCTGGACCTCGACCGCCTCAAGCCTGGCGACCGGCAGCGTTTCGACGATCTTCCGCGCCTGCCAGGGATGCTTGGCCCTGCCGCGCTCGGCCAGCCTCTCCCGGAACCCCATCCGAGCTGGATGACACGCCTCACCGCCGATTGGGAGCGCCGCACGGCAGGGGGGGCGCGCTGAGGAGGGGGCGGTGCGGCTGCCGGCCTGCCTCCCCGTGCTGCTGCTGGTCGCCGCGGTGCTGCTGCCGGTGCTTGCCGGGCTGGCGGGAACGCTGCTTCCGGCCTTCGGCCACCTTCCGGCGCTTGGTGCGGTGGGCTGGAGCCTGGATCCCTGGCGCCGCCTGCTGGACGAACCCGGCCTTGCGGCGGCGCTGCGCCTGACGTTGGTCAGCGGCTTCGGCGCCACCGCCCTCGCGCTGCTCTCCGTTGCGCTGTTCTGCGCCGCCTTCCATGACCGGCCACTGTTCCGCCGGGCGCAGCTCTGGCTGGCGCCCTTGCTGGCCACCCCGCATCTGGCGATGGGCGTCGGCTTCCTGGCGCTGGCGGCGCCCAGCGGGCTGCTTGTCCGGCTGCTCGCCCCCTTGCTGGGCCTCGACCGGCCGCCGGACCTTGCCACGGTGAATGATCCCTGGGGGCTGGCGCTGCTGCTTGGCTTGGCGCTGAAGGAGGCGCCCTGGCTACTGCTGGTCAGCCTCGCCGCGTTGAACCAGATCCCCGCCGCCCGGCTGATGGCCACCGCGCGGCTGCTCGGCCAGCCAGCGCCGGTGGCCTGGCTGAAGGTGGTCTTTCCGCTGGTCTACCGGCAGATCCGGCTGCCGCTCCATGCCGTGCTGGCCTACTCCCTCGGAACGGTCGAGATGGCGCTGCTGCTCGGGCCAGGCAGTCCGCCGCCGCTCGCGGTGCTGCCGGTGCGCTGGTTCCTGGACCGCGACCTCGGCATGACCTTTCCCGCCGCGGCGGCAGCTACCCTCCTGCTGGTCCTGACGCTGGCCGCCATCCTGCTCTGGGAAGGGGCCGCCGCGCTGGCGGGCCGGGCGGGCCGCCGCTGGGCCGCCTCCGGCGTCGCCGCGGGCGCGCGGCTGGTCCGGCTGGGTGGATGGTTGCTGCCGCTCCTGCTGCTGCTGGCGCTGGGCAGCCTGGGCGCGGTGCTGCTCTGGTCGGTGGCCGGACCCTGGCGCTTTCCCGACCTTTGGCCTCGCCGGCTTGATTTCGCCACCTGGGCGGCCCATCGCGAGGGGCTGCTGGCTCTCGCCGAAGCCACCCTGCGGGTGGCGCTGCCCGCCACCGCCCTCGCGCTCGCGCTGTCCGTGGCGGCGCTCGAGGCGGTGGCGCGGCACGGCCGCGCCGCCTGGCCATGGCTGCTTGGCCTGAGCTACCTGCCCCTGCTGCTGCCGCAGACCGCCTTTCTCCTCGGCCTTCAGGTTCTGCTGCTGCAACTCGGCCTCGACGGCGGGCTGCCGGCGGTGCTCTGGGCGCACCTGGTCTTCGTGCTGCCCTATGTGCTGCTGGTGCTGGCCGCGCCATGGGAGGCGCTCGACCCGCGGCTGGCGCGCAGCGCGGCGGCCCTCGGGGCGGGGCCGCTGCGCATGCTTTGCATGGTGAAGCTGCCGGTTCTGCTGAGGCCGCTGCTGGCGGCGGCGGCCGTCGGGGTGGCGGTCAGCGTCGGGCAGTACCTGGCCACCCTGTTCGCCGGCGGTGGCCGCTACGCCACCCTGACCACCGAGGCGCTGGCGCTGGCCTCCGGGGGTGACCGCCGGGTGCTCGGCGTCTTCGCCGCGCTGCAGGCCGGCATTCCGCTGGCCTGCTACGCCCTGGCGCTGCTGCTGCCGCGCTGGCTGTGGCGGCGCCGCGCGGGGTTGCGCGCCGCATGAGCGGGCTGGCCTTGCGCGACGTGGTGCTGCGGCTGGATGGCCGGGCGCTGTTCGCGCCGCTTTCCCTGGAGGTTGCGCCGGGCGGCGTGGTGACGCTGATGGGCCCGAGCGGCTGCGGCAAGTCCAGCCTTCTTGCCTGGCTGTGCGGCACGCTGGACCCGGCGCTGGCCGGCCAGGGCAGCGCCTGCCTGGACGGTATGGACCTCGACGGGCTGCCCCCGGAGCGCCGCCGCCTCGGCATCCTGTTCCAGGATGACCTGCTGTTCCCGCACCTTTCGGTCGGGGGCAACCTGGGCTTCGGGCTGCGCCCTGGCCTGCCGCGCGCCGAGCGCCGGGCGCGCATCGAGGCAGCGCTGGTGGAGGCGGAAATGCCGGGCTTCGCGGCGCGCGACCCGGCGAGCCTTTCCGGCGGCCAGCGGGCGCGGGTGGCGCTCATGCGCGTGCTGCTGGCCGAGCCGCGCGCCCTGCTGCTCGACGAGCCCTTCAGCCGGCTGGACGCGGCGCTGCGCGGCCGCTTCCGCCGCTTCGTGCTGGACCACGCCGCGGCCCTCCGCCTGCCGGTTCTGCTGGTGACGCATGACCCCGCGGATGCCGAGGCGGCGGGTGGACCGGTGCTGCACCTGGCCTCCCTGGCGACGCCTTGAGCGCAACCTCGCCTTGTGCCTGACCGTTCTCCCTGCGAACAATGCAAGGAGATTCGTTTTTGCAAGCAGAGAATGTCTGGCTGGAAGGTCAGCCGGATGCCCCCAACAACCCGCGCCTGCCTGTCCGGATCCACCGCTGCGTGCTGCCGCCAGGCGAGCCGGAGGCGGCGGAGTTGCTTTTCGCCAGCAATGGCTGGCCTCCGGCCTGGCGCGACGGCATCTTATCCTATGTCCATTTCCATTCCACCGCGCACGAGGCGCTGGCGATCGCCCGCGGCGAGGTGGCGGTGCGGCTGGGCGGCGAGGCGGGGCAGGACTTCGTGCTGAAGGCCGGCGACGTGGTCATGCTGCCGGCCGGCACGGGCCACCAGTGCCTGGAGGCCAGCGACGACCTTCTGGTGGTCGGCGCTTATCCCGCGGGCCAGCGGCCGGACCAGCACCGCGCCATCGTGGAGCAGTCGGCGGAGCTTCGCGCCCGCATCGCCCGCCTGCCGGACCCGCCGAGCTGCCCGGTCACAGGGGAGGCCGTGCCACGCCGGCCCTGAGCATTCCTGGTGAGCGCCCTCAGGCTTCGGCGATCGCCGCATCCATGGCCCGGACGCCGGCGGCGGGACCTTCAGGATGGTTCCAGACGGCGCCCACGACGGCGAGGAAGTCGGCCCCCGCCCGTACCAGCGGCGCACAGTTCTCCGCCGTGATGCCGCCGATGGCGACGCAGGGCAGTTCAAACATCTCCGACCACCATTCCAGCAGCCCGACCTCGGCCTTGTGCTCGACGGCCTTGGTGCTGGTCGGAAAGAAGGCGCCGAAGGCGACGTAATCGGCGCCCACCTCGCCGGCCTCCATGGCCAGGTGGCGGCTGCCGTGGCAGGTGACGCCGAGCGTCCGGTCCGGCCCCAGCAGCTTGCGGGCGGCGGCATGGCTGCCATCGGTCTGGCCGAGATGCGCACCGTCGCAGCCGGTCTGGACGGCGAGGTCGGCACGGTCGTTCAGCAGGAAGGCGACCTTGCGGGCCTGCGCGACGGGGCGCAGCACGTCGATGGCGCGGCGCAGCGCGTCGTCGTCGGCATCCTTCAGGCGGAGCTGGAGGGCGGCGACGTCTCCGGCGTCCAGCGCCCGTCCCAGATCGTCCGCGAAGCGGGCGGGATCCAGGGCGGGGGGCGTGATCAGGTAGAGGCGGCAGCGGGCTTCCCCGCCGCCGCCATGCGCATCCGCCTTGGCGGACGCCGGCATCAGTTGGACGACTTGTAGACGGCAACGATGTCGGACAGCAGCTTCAGCGCCTCTTCCTTCGGGCGCTGGAAGGTGTTGCGGCCGATGATCGAGCCGTTGCCGCCGCCGGCGTGGATGCCCTTCGCCATCTCGACGATGGACTCCGCCGTGCCGGCCTCGCCGCCGGAGAACACCACGATGCGGCGGCCGCCGAAGCAGGCCTGCGTGATGTGCTTGATGCGGCCCGAGAGCTGCGAGATGTCGGGAACCGGCGACTTCTCGTAGGTCTTCTTGGCGGCGTCGAGCGAGATCGCCTCGGTCGGCGGCTTCACCTTGATGATGTGGGCACCGAGCAGCGCGGCCATGTGCGCGGCGTAGGCGCAGATGTCCAGCGCCGTCTCGGCGGTCTTGTCGAGGTTCGGGCCGCGCGGATAGGACCACACGACCACGGCGAGGCCGGCCGCCTTGGCCTCCTCGGCCAGCTCGCGGAGTTCCTCCATCATCTCGAACTGGTACTCGGAGCCCGGATAGATGGTGAAGCCGATGGCCGAGCAGCCGAGGCGCAGCGCGTCGGAGACGGTGCCGGTCACGGCCTGGTCCTTGGTGGTGGACAGGCTGTTCGAGCTGTTCACCTTCAGGATGGTCGGGATGGCGCCGGCATAGGTGGCGGCCCCGGCCTCGATCATGCCGAGCGGGGCGGCATAGGCGGAGAGCCCGGCCTCGATCGCCAGCTCGAAGTGGTAGCGCGGGTCGTAGGCGGCGGGGTTGGGAGCGAAGCTGCGGGCCGGGCCGTGCTCGAAGCCCTGGTCCACCGGCAGGATCACCAGCCGCCCGGTGCCGCCGAGCTTGCCCTCCATCAGGATGCGGGCGAGGTTCGCCTTGGTGCCCGGGTTGTCGCTCTCATACCAGGAGAGGATTTCCTTCACGCGTCGCGTGAGCTTCATGGTGGTTCCTTCCGTATCGGCGCGGTGTCCGGGCTTTAGCCGAGGCTTACCGTGCTGTCACCATCACCCCCCTGGTTCTTCTTCCTTCATCCAGCGGGCCAAACGGAGATGTGTGCGGTAAGGCTCCCCCCTGTCCGGCCCAAGGTCGAGCGCAGGAGGCGGGGAGGGCCAGAGTTCGGTCCCCAGTGCCTGCGCCACGGCGGCCACGCTGCCGAAGGCGGGGCATTCGGGCTCCAGGACCACCACCGGCACGCCGCCCCGCAGCCCCGCCAGCGCGAGCCCCGGCGCGCCGCGGCAGTCGAGAACCGGCAGGGCTCGGGGCAGGGGCAGGGGCAGGCGCGGCCGTGCCTCGGGCGTGGCCTGACGCGTTCCCTCCGCCACCATTTCCAGGAAAAGCGGTGCACCGAGCCAGCGGGCCGCGCCTGGGGGCGAGAGCAGGGGCAGGGGTGCGGAGCGGCCGGCCGCGCGCGCCGCCCGCAGCGCCAGCGCGACCTGCGCGGCGCTCCGTACCACCACACCCCGCACCTCTGGCGGCCGAAGGGCAATCATGCAACTCTTCCAAGATGTTTCCGCGACTATGGCGCAGCCATTGGACCCTGCGTGGCGTTGACCCTGGCGGCGCCCGCCGCGTAAAGCCTCTGACAATGAATGGCATGGCGCGAGCAAGGGCGGCAGCATGAGCGAGAGCGTAGGCGAGGCGGCGGCCCGGCTGGAGCAGGCGGTGGAACGGTTGGCGGCGGCCCTCGCGGCTCGCCCACCCCAGTCCGCTGGCGTCTCCCCGGAGGCCGTGGCCGCGCTCTCGGCGCGGCTGGATGAAACCCTGGAACGGCTGCGCGGCGCCCTGGCCGAGATGGAAGGCGCTGCCGCCCCGCAGGACCCGGGCTTCATGACCTCCGAATCGGATGCGCCGGACGATTCTGCCATGCCGGATGACGTTAGCAGCGAGGAGAGCTGAGCTTGGGCCAGGTCACGGTTCGCGTCGGCGGCTACACCCACCCCGTCTCCTGCGAGGATGGGCAGGAGGGGCACCTCATCGCACTGGCGGCGGATGTGGACCGCCGCGTCTCCTCCATCCGGGCGATGGGCGGGCAGTATGGCGAGAGCCGGCTGCTGCTGCTGGCCTCCCTGCTGCTGGCGGACGAGATCCACGACCTCCGGGTCGAGCTGTCGCGCGCCCGCTCCATGCCGCCGCAGGGCGCGGCGGCCGATCCGCGGCTGGCCGATCGGCTCGGCCGCATCGCGGAGCGCATCGAGGGCATTGTCGCGTCGCTCGGCCGTTCCTAAATATGCGCCGCGGAGCTGCCCGGTGCGTCAGGCAATTTATCCCTGGGGCCAATAAGCATCCTCCGGGAGCTGGCTCTGGCCGGATCTTGGTCCGGCTACCTGGTGCCCACCTGCTAACGCAGGCCTTAGGAGGATAAAAACGCCAACGGCCATGGCGGCTCCGCACGCAACCTCCCCCGATCCCTCCGCCGATCCGCCGTCGCTCGCCGCCTCCAAGGCCGCGCTGCGCCAGGCGGCGCTTGCGGCGCGCGATGCCTTCGCACCCGAGGGCGCACCCGAGGGCGCCGCCGAGGCGCTCGCGGCCGTGGTGCTGGCCGCTTGTCCGCCAGCGCCCGGCGCCGTGGTCGGCGGGTTCTGGCCGATGGGCGGGGAGATCGACATCCGCCCGTTGATGCGTCGGCTGGAGGCGGCCGGCCACGTGCTGGGGCTGCCGGTGACGCCGCCGCGCGGGAGCCCGCTCGTCTTCCGCCGCTGGCGCATCGGCGAAGCGCTGGTGGCGGGGCGCTTCGGGACCTCCGTTCCGGCCGAGGGGGAGGCCGTCGCGCCGGACTTCCTGCTGGTGCCGCTGCTCGCCTTCGACCGGCGTGGGATGCGCCTTGGCTATGGCGGGGGCTATTACGACCGCACCCTTGCCGGTCTGCCTGGCGCCCGCGCCATCGGCGTCGCCTATGCCGTGCAGGAGGTGCCCGAGTTGCCGGTCGGCGCGCACGACCAGCCCCTCGCCGGCATCGCCACCGAAACCGGCTTCATTCCGACCAACAAAGGATAGATCGCGTTGCGGATCCTGTTTCTGGGCGACGTGGTTGGCCGCACCGGCCGCGACGCCCTGACCGCCGAGCTGCCCGGGCTGCGGGCCCGCCTGAAGGCCGACCTCGTGGTGGTGAACGCCGAGAATGCCAGCCACGGCTTCGGCGTCTCGCCCGAGATGGTGCGCGCCTTCCTGGCCGCCGGGGCTGATGTGCTGACCCTCGGCAACCATTCCTGGGACCGCAAGGAGATCATCGGCTTCATCGACGGCGAACCACGGCTGATCCGCCCGCTGAACTATCCGCCCGGCACGCCGGGGCGCGGCGCCACCATGGTCGAGGTGCCCGGCGGCCGCAAGGCGCTGGTGCTGAACGTGATGGGCCGTCTCTTCATGGAGCCGCTGGACGACCCCTTCCGCGGCGCACAGGCGGAACTGGCGCGGTACAGCATGGGGGCCGGCGGCAGCGTGCAGGCCATCGTGGTGGACATCCACGCCGAGGCGACCAGCGAGAAGATGGGGTTCGCGCACAGCTTCGACGGCCGGGTGAGCCTGGTGGTGGGCACCCATACCCATGTGCCCAGCGCCGACCACCGCATCCTGGAGAACGGCACCGCCTACATGACCGATGCCGGAATGTGCGGCGACTACGACAGCGTGATCGGCATGCAGAAAGGGGGCGCGGCGCTGCGCTTCTGGCGCAAGGTGCCCGGCGAGAAGCTTGCGCCCGCCGAAGGACCGGCGACCCTTTCCGGGGTCTTCGTGGAAACCGACGATGCCACCGGGCTGGCGCGGCAGGTGGCGCCGGTCCGGCTGGGCGGCCAGCTCGCGCCGGCCATGCCCGAATTCTAGCGCCCTGGCCGCGAGGTCCGTCCCCACCCACGAAGGCGGCGGGCCGGCCGGCCACTGAAAACAGGGCCTGGTGCCATGGTCCCGAGGTCCTAAGGACGTCGCGATCCGGACACCCGGCGCGCGTGGGGCGGCCATGAGCCACCCCACGCTCGCTCCCGTCAGACGACGGTCAGGCCCACATCCACATTGTTCCGGGTCGCGTTGGAGTAGGGGCAGATCTGGTGTGCCTTCTGCACCAGCGCCTCGGCCTGGGCGCGCTCGATGCCGGGCAGCGAGACCTTCAGGTCGGCCGTGATGCCGAATCCGCCCGCGGAGCGGGGGCCGATGCCCACCTTGGCCGTCACGGTCGCATCATCCGGCACGCGGATCTTCTCCTGCGCGGCGGCCGCCTTCATGGCGCCAAGGAAGCAGGCCGCATAGCCGGCGGCGAAGAGCTGCTCGGGGTTGTTGCCGGTCCCGCCCGCGCCGCCCAGTTCCTTCGGGGTGGAGAGCTTCACGTCGAACGCGCCGTCGGCGGTGCGGGAGCGGCCGTCGCGACCTCCGGTGGCGGTGGCCTCGGTGCTGTACTTCACGTCCACGGACATCGGTATCTCCTTTGCAGTGAGGCGCCGGCTTCACGCCCGCGCCATTCAGTTGCGGACATTTAAATAGGACACAATATAATTGCTTGCAAGGATAAACTGCCCTAGAACCTGCCTTGAGGGGAGCTGGAGCTTCGATGACGGAAATCCCGGGCTGTGGCCGGTTGGAGGACAACCTGTGCTTCGCCGTCTATGCCGCGAACCACGCGTTCACCGCCGCCTACAAGCCGCTGCTGGAGCCTTTTGGCCTGACTTACCCGCAGTATCTGGTGCTGCTGATCCTGTGGGAGCGGGAAGGGCAGACGGTGAAGGAGATCGGCGGCCGCCTGCATCTGGACTCCGGGACCCTGACCCCCCTGCTGAAGCGCATGGAGGCGAATGGGCTGGTGCGCCGCGAGCGCGATGCGGCCGACGAACGGCAGGTCCGCATCCGGCTGGCCGGGAGAGGTATCGCGCTGCGGAGCGCGGTCGCCGGGATCAGGGACAGGCTGGCCTGCACGCTGGATGAGGCGGAGGAGGCGATCGGCGCCCTCCGGGATGCGCTGGCCACCTTGACCGGCCGGCTGCGAGGCGCCGGAAGCGCGGGCTAAGGCGCGGCGCGCGCTCCTGTTCCTGCTTCGCCCTCCCGGCGGCGCGCCGGCGATCATTCCGCGGCCCTTTCCTGCTCGGGCCGGCCTCCGGGGCGTGCCTCCGGGCGCAATGCCTCGAAGCGCGGCCGTTGCGTCTGCCCGGAGGGCGCGGGCCAGCCCTCGCGCTGCTTGCCGCGCCGCCCGTCGAGTTCGTCGGTCTGGTCGTGCAGCAGGTGCACCTGGGTTTCGAAGGGCATGTCTATTCCGGCGCCGTCGAGCGCGTACTTGACGGCTTCCACCACCCGCGACCGGGTGTGGATGCGGTCGTGGCGGCGCGGGTCGGACCACCAGAAGATCCGCAGCGCCACCTGGTAGGCGGCGAGATCCTGCACCAGTACCTCAGGGGCGGGCTCGGCCTCCACCCCCTCCAGGCCGTGAATGGCCTTCAGGATGACGCCGCGCGCGGTGCGGATGTCGTCGCCATAGCCGATGCCGACGTCAAACTGCGAGCGGCTCTTGGCGAAGGCGGTATTGACCAGCACCGCGTTGGTATAGACGTCGCTGTTGGGCACCAGCACCATCCGCGAATCATAGGTGCGGATGGCGGTGACCCGCGCCTCGACATGCTCCACCGTGCCCTCGAAGCCGTTGATGACGATCTGGTCGCCGGGCCGGAAGGGCTGGCGCAGCAGGATCAGCACGCCGGCCAGCCAGTTCTGCAGGATATCCTTGAAGGCGAAGCCGATGGCCACCGACCCGACCCCAAGCCCGGCGACGAGGTCGCCCGGGTTCAGCGAGGGCAGCACGATGGTGATGGCCAGCAGGCCGCCGGCGATGATGAGCGCGAGCTTGAGGAAGCCGCCGAGCACCGCGCCGAGGTTCTCGCGCCGCCTTGCCACGGCCCAGTGGTTGAAGCTGCGCTGGGTGATGCTGCCGAACAGCCAGAAGAGGCCGAGGACCAGCGCCGCCACGATGATGTTCGGCAGCAGCACGATCAAGCCGTCGAGCCATCCCTCAAGCTTTGCCTGAAGCCCGTCGACCGAGGCGCTGATCTGTTCGGCGGCGCTGCTGCCTGCCCCCGACGGGAGTGCTTGGGCGAAGGCGTCGGGCATGGTTGCGCTCCTGATGGCGGGCTCGCCTGCCTGACCGGGGGGAGGCGCAGGGAGCGGCGATGCCTGGAGAATGGCCTCGGGCCGCGGAAGGTTGCCGCGCCCGCCCGGCGCCCGCCCGGCGCCCGCGGCGGAAGGCGCCCCCTCGCGTCCGGGCGCGCGGGAGGCTATAGCTCCGCGACAGCCCGGAACATCACGAGAATACCGGAGAGCAGCGCGTGGCCGGCCATTCCCAGTTCAAGAACATCATGCACCGGAAGGGCGCGCAGGACGCCAAGCGGGCGCGCATCTTCGCCAAGCTGATCCGCGAGATCACGGTGAGCGCCCGCCAGGGCCTGCCCGACCCGGCCTCGAACCCGCGGCTGCGCTCGGCGGTGCAGGCGGCGCGCGTCGCCAACATGACCAAGGACACCATCGACCGCGCCATCAAGAAGGCGACCGGCGGGGCGGGCGGCGAGGACTATGTCGAGGTGCGCTACGAGGGCTATGGCCCCGCCGGCGTCGCCATCATCGTCGAGACGCTGACCGACAACCGCAACCGCACCGCCTCCGACATCCGCTCGGCCTTCTCCAAGTATGGCGGGGCGCTGGGCGAGACCAACTCGGTGGCCTTCCAGTTCGAGCGGCTGGGCGCGGTCCGCTTTCCCGCCGCGGCGGGCAGCGCCGACGAGGTGCTGGAGGCCGCCATCGAGGCCGGTGCCGCCGATGTCGAGAGCGGCGAGGAAGGCCACGAGATCCGCACGGCGGTCGAGGACCTGTTCACTGTCCGCGACGCGCTGGAGGAGAAGTTCGGCCCGGCGGAGAGCGCCAAGCTGGAATGGCGCCCCGGCGTCACCGTCGAGCTGGACGAGGACCAGGCGCGCACCGTGCTCAAGCTGGTGGACGTGCTGGACGAGCATGACGACGTGCAGGCGGTGACGGCGAATTTCGAGGTGCCCGAGGCCGTGCTGCAGAAGCTCTCGGCCTGAGCCGCATGTCCGGGGGCATGGTGCGCCTTCTCGGCCTGGACCCCGGGCTGCAGCATACCGGCTGGGGGGTGGTGGAGAGCAGCGGCAACCGGCTGCGCCACATCGCCGACGGGGTGATCTCCACCACCACCGATCTCTCCCTGGCCGACCGGCTCTGCCAGATCCACCGCGCGCTCAACACGCTGATGGACCTCTGGAAGCCGGATGAGGCGGCGGTGGAGCATACCTATGTCAACAAGAACCCCGGCGCGGCGCTGAAGCTCGGCCAGGCGCGCGGCGTGGTGCTGCTGGCGCCTGCCTTGGCGGGGCTTCCGGTCGCCGAGTACCAGGCGATGGAAGTGAAGCGCGCCGTGGTCGGCACCGGGCATGCCGAAAAGGAGCAGGTGGCCGAGATGGTGCGCCGCCTGCTGCCCGGCGCCACGCTGAAGCGGGCCGACGCCTCCGACGCGCTGGCGGTCGCCATCTGCCACGCGCATCACCGCTCAACCCGCGTGGCCCTCGCGAAAGGCCGCGTTTCCGCATGATCGGCAAGCTCACCGGGAAGCTGGACACCCCGTTCGAGGGCGGCTGCATCTTCGACGTGAACGGCGTCGGCTACCTCGTCGCCTGCTCGGCGCGGACGCTTTCCGCCCTGCCGCAGCCGCCGGCCACCGGCGCGCTGCTGGTGGAGACAGTGGTGCGGGAGGACGCCATCATCCTCTACGGCTTCGCCGAGGCGGCCGAGCGCGACTGGTTCCGCCTGCTGACCGGCATCCAGGGGGTTGGGCCGAAGCTGGCGCTGGCGCTGCTCTCCACCCTTTCGCCCGCCGACCTCGCCCGCGCGCTGATGGCGGGCGAAAAGGGCGCGCTGAGCCGGGCGCCGGGCGTCGGCGCCAAGCTCGCCATCCGCCTGATCTCCGAGTTGCGCGACCGCGTCGGCGCCATGCCGACCGGCCCGGCCTTCGCCGCCGGCATCGCCGCCGCGGCGGCGGACCTCGCCCCCGGCGACCGCGCCACGGCGGACGCCATCTCCGCCCTGACCAACCTGGGCTGGAAGCGGCCCGAGGCTTCGGCGGCGGTGGCGCGCGTGGCCGAGCGGGCCGGGGAGGGGGCGGGGCTCGAAACCCTGATCCGCGAGGCGCTGAAGGAACTGGCGCCGCGATGAAAGTGCCCCAGCCATGAGCGAGCGCATCGCCGATCCCCATCGCAGCGAGGAGGACGCCGCCGAGGCCACCCTCCGGCCGCAGACGCTGGACGACTTCACTGGCCAGAAGTCGCTGCGCGAGAACCTCGCCATCTTCATCCAGGCGGCCAAGGCGCGCGGCGAGGCGCTGGACCATGTGCTGCTGCACGGCCCTCCTGGCCTCGGCAAGACCACCCTGGCGCAGATCGTCTCGCGCGAGCTGGGTGTCGGCTTCCGCGCCACCTCCGGGCCGGTGCTGCAAAGGGCCGGCGACCTCGCCGCCATCCTGACCAACCTGCAGCCGCGCGACGTGCTGTTCGTGGACGAGATCCACCGGCTGCAGCCGGCGCTGGAGGAAACCCTCTACCCCGCGATGGAGGATTTCCAGCTCGACCTAATCATCGGCGAGGGGCCGGCGGCGCGCACCGTGCGGATCGACCTGCCGCCCTTCACGCTGGTTGGCGCCACCACCCGCGCCGGCCTGCTGGCGACGCCGCTGCGCGACCGCTTCGGCATTCCGCTGCGCCTGCAGTTCTACACGCCGGAGGAGTTGCTGCTGATCGTCCGGCGCGGTGCGCAGAAGCTTGGCTTCGCGCTCACCGAGGAGGGCGCGGAGGAGATCGCCAACCGCTCGCGTGGCACGCCGCGCATCGCCGGGCGCCTGCTGCGGCGGGTGCGGGACTTCTCGCTGGTGTCGGGCCACAAGGCCGACCGCGCCATGGCGGACGGCGCGCTGAATCGGCTGGAGGTGGACGGCAAGGGCCTCGACTCGATGGACCGCCGCTATCTCCGCCGCATCGCCGAGCACCATCATGGCGGCCCGGTCGGCGTGGAGACGCTGGCCGCCGCCCTGGCCGAGGGGCGGGACACGCTGGAGGAGGTGGTGGAGCCCTACCTCATCCAGGAAGGCTTCGTGCTGCGCACCCCGCGCGGCCGCGTGCTGGGCGACCCGGGCTGGCGGCACCTGGGGCTGGCCCCGCCGGCCGGCTCGCAGCCGGACCTTCTCGGGGGCGGCTTGTGACAAAGGGTTTCCCTTGGCCACACCGCTTTCCCGTCCGGGTTTATTTCGAGGACACCGATGCGGGGGGCATTGCCTACCATGCCACCTATCTCAGATGGGCCGAGCGGGCGCGGACAGAATCTTTGCGTGCCATAGATTTGCCGCATCAACTTATGATTCAGGATTACGCTTCATTGCTCGTGGTGCGGCGCATCGAAGTGGAGTATGTGGCGCCCGCCCGCCTTGATGAGCCGCTGATCGTGGAAACCTCCGTGTGCCGCCTGCGCGGCGCGTCGGTGGACCTCGACCAGGTGGTGCGCGAGGAGGGCGGCGGGGTGAAGGCGTCGCTCAAGGTCGGGTTGGTCTGCGTGCGCGCCGAGGGAATGCGCCCGGTGGCCATTCCGGAGCCCTGGCGGAGCGCGCTCCGTGATGCGCTGGGGCAGGGCGCCTGAGGCTTCGCCGGAGCGCGGCGCCCTGGCGGCACTGCCTCGCCGGCGCCCGGAACGAGACGTGAGGCCCCGCGCGACTGCCGGGGCGATTGAAGGAGAATGCCGTGGGTGAGAGCGTGAGTGCGTCCAACCTCGGTCAGGTGGCGCACGACCTTTCCCTCTGGGGTCTGTTCCTGCAGGCCGACTGGGTGGTCAAGCTCGTCATGCTGGGCCTGTTGCTGGCCAGCATCTGGGTCTGGGCGATCGTGTTCGAGAAGCTGACGACGCTGCGCCGGATCAACCGCGCCGCCGACGTCTTCGAGGATCGCTTCTGGTCCGGCGGCAGCCTGGACACGCTGCACCAGCAGGAGGGCGAACGCCCGACGCATCCCCTGGCTGCCGTGTTCGGCGCGGGCATGCGGGAGTGGGAGCGCAGCGCCGCCCGCCCGGCCGGCAGCGAGGTTTCCGTCGCCGGCGTGCAGATGCGCGCCGAGCGGGCGATGAACATCGCGATCCAGCGGGAGATGGACCGTCTGGAGCGCTGGATGGTGTTTCTGGCCTCGGTCGGCTCGGTGGGACCGTTTGTCGGCCTGTTCGGCACGGTCTGGGGCATCATGAACAGCTTCGCGGCCATCGCCGGCATGAACAACACCAACCTCGCCGTGGTGGCGCCGGGCATCGCCGAGGCGCTGTTCGCCACCGCCATCGGCCTGGTCGCCGCCATTCCGGCGGTGCTGGCCTACAACAAGGTCAGCACCGACCTGGCGCGCTTCGCCGCGCGGCTGGAGGGCTTCGCCGCCGAGTTCGGCGCCATCCTCTCCCGCCAGGCCGACGAGCGGGCCTGACGCCATGGCGATGTCCACCGGCGGCAACGGCTCCAGGGGCAATGGCCGGCGCGGACGCTACCGCGCCATGGCCGAGATCAACGTGACGCCGCTCGTCGACGTCATGCTGGTGCTGCTGATCATCTTCATGGTCGCGGCGCCGCTGATGACGGTCGGCGTGCCGATCGACCTGCCCAAGACCAGTGCCCAGGCCCTGAACCAGGAAACCGAGCCGCTGACCATCTCGGTCAACGCCGAGGGCAAGATCTTCATCCAGGAGAGCGAAGTGCCGCTGGAGAACCTGGTGGCGCAGCTCCGCGCCATCCTGGGCGCGCAGCCGGCGGGGCAGCCGGAGCGGCGCATCTTCGTGCGCGGCGACCGCGGCATCACCTACGGCCGCGTCATGGAGGTGATGGGCACCGTCTCCGCCGCCGGCTTCACCAAGGTGGCGCTGCTGGCCGAGCAGCCCTCGGGAAAGCCCGCCGCCATGGGCGCCGCGCGCGCGGCGCCGGCACAGACGCGGCGCTGAGAGAGGCTTCGGCAGGATCATCATGGCCCCGCACGGCCTTCGTTTCTGGGGCGGCTTCTCGGCGGCACTGCACGTGCTGCTCGGCGTGCTGCTGCTTTTCAAGTTGCCCGGCCGCGACATTCCGCCGCCGCAGGAGGCGATCCCGGTCGAGCTGGTGACGCCGGATCAGCCGCAGCTTGCGCAGGCACCGAGCCCGGCGCCCAATGCGGCTCCGCCCAAGCCCTCGGCGGAACCCGAGCCCACCACGGACGCCCCGGCGACACCCGAGCAGCGGCCAACGCCGCCCTCGCCGCCGCCTCCGCCGCCGCCGCCTCCGCCCGCGCCGAACCCGACGCCCGCGCCGCCGCCGCCCACGCCACCCGTGCCGAACCCCGCGCCACCGGCGCCGATGCCGGCCCCCGTG
>NZ_SNVJ01000019.1 GCF_009829925.1 Teichococcus coralli | reverse complement strand
CGGCGCGCTCCCTGCCGGCGCGCTCCCTGATTGACGGACGCCGGGTTTGTCCGGAAAGTCGCCGTTGAGCGGAAGCAGGCCGAGCGCGGACAGGGCTCGGGGCCAGGATGAAGGCCGCGGTTGAACCGCAGGACGGGAAGGACGAACCGGCATGCTCCATCATGCGGCGGCGGCCGGGCAACGGCCCCTCGGGCCCGAACGGGCGGAGGGCGCGCCCGCGCATCCGCGAACCTTCCGCCGATGCACCGCGCCCTGCGGCGCTGCGCCGAACCCGGGCTCGCCGCGCCGCGCCGGCCCGCGGCCGGGAGCCTGATCGCCAGCAACGCCGTGCGGAAGAGGAGAGCGCCGCCATGGCCGTGAGCCAGACCGAGGGTGAATACCTGACGCTGCACGAATACGTCAGGGCCGCGCGCGAGAAGCTCGACGGCAACATGTGGGACTACGTGGTCGGCGGCACCGCCACGGAAACCACGCTGCTGCGCAACCGCCTCGGCCTCGACAAGCTGGCGCTGCGGCCGCGCGTGCTGCGCGACATGTCCTCCATCGATCCCTCGCACCACCTGCTCGGCAGGCCGGCGCGCCTGCCGCTGCTGCTCGCCCCGGTGGGCGGGCTGGAATCGCTCCGCCCCGGCGGTGGCCAGATGGTGGCCCGCGCGGCCGGCGAGTTCGGGGTGCCGTTCATGCTCAGCTCGGTCGCCGACAGCGACATGCGCGCGGTCGCCGACGCGGCCTCCGGCACCAGGATCTTCCAGCTCTACGCGCGCGGCGACGCGGACTGGGTGGACGAACAGGTCCGCCGGGCCATGGATTGCGGCTACGACGCCTTCTGCGTCACCGTGGACAGCGCGGTCTACAGCCGCCGCGAGCGCGACATCGCCAAGCGCTTCGCCAAGCCCTGGCGCGCCAAGGGCGGCCTGGACACGATGCGCTACCAGGCCGCCTTCAACTGGAACGACGTCCGCCGCATCCGCGACCGCTTCGACGTGCCGCTGATCCTGAAGGGCATCGGCACGGCCGAGGATGCGGCGCTCTGCGTCGAGGAAGGCGTGCAGGTGGTCTATGTGTCCAACCACGGCGGGCGGCAGCTCGACCATGGGCTGGGCGCCATCGAGGTGCTGCCGGAGGTGGTGGAAGCGGTGCGCGGCCGGGCCACCGTCGTCATCGACGGCGGCTTCAGCCGCGGCACCGACATCGTCAAGGCGCTGGCCCTCGGGGCGGACATGGTGGGCATCGGCCGGGCCTATTGCTATGGCCTGGCGGCCGCCGGCGCGGCCGGCATCACCGGTGTGCTGGAGCTGCTGGAGGCCGAGATCACCGAGTGCCTGGGCCTGCTGGGCGCGCGGACGGTGAAGGAGCTCAACCGCAGCCATGTCTGCAGGGCCGATCCGGTCTATCCGGCGCGCACGCACAGTGCCTTCCCGCTGATGAGCCCCTTTGTTGACGAATACTGATCCACAGCCTTCCGCTTGGCGGGGAGTCGCTCCATGAACTGCACCGGCCGCCGCGCCGCCTTCCGCGCCATCCTGTCGGGCGGCCGCTGCGTGCATCCCGCCTCGGTCTATGATCCGCTTTCCGCCCGCATGGCGGAGGAGCTGGGCTGCGAGCTCGGCATGTTCGCGGGCTCGGTGGCCGCCCTCGTGGTGCTCGGCGCGCCGGACATCGTGCTGCTGACGCTTTCCGAGTTCGCCCAGCAGGCGCACCGCATCTGCCGCGCCGGCACCCTGCCGCTGCTGGTGGATGCCGACCACGGCTACGGCAACGCCTTGAACGTGCGGCGCACGGTGGAGGAGCTGGAGACCGCCGGCATCGCCGCGCTGACCATCGAGGACACGCTGCTGCCGCAGCCCTTCGGCGCGGCGGAAACCCGGCTGATCCCCGTCGAGGAAGGCGTGGGCAAGCTGCGCGCCGCGCTGGATGCGCGCCAGGACCCCGGGCTGGCGGTGATCGGCCGCACCAGCGCGGTTTCCGTCACCGGGCTGGACGACGCCATCGCGCGCCTCGATGCCTACCAGCGGACCGGCATCGACGCGATGTTCCTCACCGGCATCGGCACGCGGGCGCAGCTCGATGCCGTCAGTGCCGCGGCCCGGGTTCCGCTGGTTCTCGGCGGCCTGCCGGCGGAGCTGGCGGATGCCGGATACCTCGCCGCGCGCGGCGTGCGCATCGCGCTGCGCGGCCACCAGCCCGTGATGGCGGCGATCCAGGCGGCCTGGGAGACGATGCGGCGGCTCCAGGAAGGCGCCACGCCGCAGTCGCTGGCCGGAACGCTCGCGCCGGAGGACCTGCTGGACCGGCTGACGGGGAAGCCGCGCATCCGGCAGATGCAGCAGGCCTTCCTGGGCCTGCCGCGCTAGAGCATCTTTCNCAGGCCTTCCTGGGCCTGCCGCGCTAGAGCATCTTTCCCCGTCCCGATGATGCCATCGGAACGGGATCTGCTCCGGCGCGGCAGGGGGACGCCCTCGCCTCAGGCCGCCGGGCGGGAGAAGCGGGCCTCCAGGAAGTCGAGAAACACGCGCACGCGCTGGCTGACATGCCGCTTGCTCTGGTGCACGGCGTAGATGCTTTCCTCCATCCCGCTCTCATGCTCGGGAAAGAGGCGGACCAGCCGCCCGGCGGCCAGGTCGCCGGCGATCTGGAACTCCGCCAGCCGGGCGATGCCGACGCCGGCGAGCGCCAGGGCCATCAGCATCTGCCCCTGGTTCGCGGTCACGCTGCCGCTGGCGCGGATGCGGTGCACCGAATGCTCGCTGTCGCGAAAGGTCCAGGTGCTCCAGGGCATGCGCTTGTTGAAGTTGAGGCACTCGTGCTCGGCAAGCTCCGCCGGGGTGGACGGCAGGCCGCGCTCGGCGAGATAGGCGGGCGCGGCGCAGATGATCCAGCGCATCACCGTGATGCGGCGCGCGATCAGCGAGGAATCCGGCAGCTCGCCGATGTAGATGGCGACGTCCACGCCGCCCTCCAGCAGGTTGCCGGCCTCGTTGCCCAGAATGAACTCCAGCCGCAGCCCGGGGTGCTGGCGGCGGAAGGCCGGCACCAGCGGCGCCAGCTCGTGGATGGCGAAGGTGGGCATGGAGCGCACCCGCAGCACGTCCCGCAGGGCGACGCCGCCGAAGGCCGCCGCCTCGGCCTCCTCCACCGCCCCGATGGCCTGGCGGGCGGCGGGGTAGAAGGCCTCGCCCTCCGGCGTCATCGTCAGGCTGCGGAGCGAGCGGTTGAACAGCGCCACGCCGAGCCGGTTCTCCAGCCGCGCGATCATCTTGCTCACCGCCGAGGGGCTGAGCGAAAGGCTGCGCCCGGCCGCGGAGAAGCTGCCATCCTCCACGGCGCGCACGAAAACGAGCATTTCCCCCAGCCGGTCCATGCGCGCACCTGTGACATGCGTTCACACCAGCTTGGCATCTTTGGAAATTGAACCGGCCAGGGCAAGCCCATAGCCTTCCCGAAACATCGGCCAACGCCCGGAAAACGGGCCGCGCATGGCGCCCTGCGTCCATGGAAGCGAAACGGGAAGAGGGAGAACGGCCTGCCATGACCGCCAGCACGCGCACGAAGGTCCATGAATCCGCGCCGCCCGAGGGCGCGGAACTCGATGCCCTGGTCATCGGAGCGGGCTTCGCCGGCCTCTACCAGCTCCTGTGCCTGCGCGACCGGCTCGGCCTTTCGGTGCGGGTGCTGGAGGCGGGCGACGATGTCGGCGGCACCTGGTACTGGAACCGCTATCCCGGCGCACGCTGCGATTCGGAGAGCTACTACTACAGCTACTCCTTTTCGGAGGCGCTGCAGCAGGAGTGGAACTGGACCGAGCGCTACCCGCAGCACGGCGAGATCCGGCGCTATCTCGGCCATGTCGCCGACCGGTTCGACCTGCGGCGCGACATCCGGTTCAACACGCGCGTCGCGGCGGCCGAATACGATGAGGCGAACAATCGCTGGCATGTCACGACCGAAGGCGGCGAGCGGCTCTCGGCGCGCTTCCTGATCACGGCGGTGGGCTGCCTCTCGGCGGCCAATTTCCCCAGGATCCCGGGCCTGGAGGCGTTTCGCGGCCGCTGGTACCATACCGGCCGCTGGCCGCAGGAGGATGTGGACTTCACCGGGCAGCGCGTGGGCCTGATCGGCACCGGCTCCACCGGCATCCAGGCCACACCGGTGATCGCCGAGAAGGCAGCGCACCTGACGGTGTTCCAGCGCACCGCCAACTACAGCATCCCCGCGCGCAACGGCCCGATGAGCGCGGAGGAGCTGAAGGCGATCAAGGCCGACTATGCCGCCATCCGCGAGAAGGGGCGGACCTCCATCAACGGCCATCCCTTTGACGTTTCCGAGCATTCCGCCCTCGACGTGACGCCGGAGGAGCGGCTCGCCCGCTACGAGGCCGCATGGGAGCGGGGCGGGCTGCGCTTCCGCGCCGCCTTCCGCGACCTGCTGACCGACAAGGCGGCCAACGACACGGCCTCCGACTTCATCCGCGCCAAGATCCGCAGCATCGTCAAGGACCCGGAAATCGCGGAGCGGCTGACGCCGAAGGACCACCCCTTCGCCACCAAGCGCCCGCCGATCGACACGGAATATTTCGAGACCTTCAACCGCGGCAACGTCACGCTGGTGGACATCAAGGCCTCGCCCATCGTCGGCATCACGCCCGACGGCATCCGCACGAGCGACGCCGACTATCCGCTGGACATCATCGTCTTCGCCACGGGGTTCGACGCGATGACCGGCCCGTTGCTGGCCATGGACATCCGCGGCAGGGAGGGGCAGCGGCTGCAGGAAAGCTGGGCGGCGGGGCCGCGCAGCTATCTCGGCCTGCAGGTGGCGGGCTTCCCCAACCTGTTCACCATCACCGGCCCCGGCAGCCCATCCGTGCTGACCAACATGCCCGTCGCCATCGAGCAGCATGTGGAATGGATCACGGAGTGCATCCGCACCATGCGCGACGAGGGCCTGACGCGGATCGAGGCGGATCCGGCGGCGGCGGAGCGCTGGGTGGCGCATGTGAACGACGCGGCCAACGCCACCCTGCTGCCGCTGGCGAACTCGTCCTGGTACCTGGGCGCCAACGTTCCGGGCAAGCCGCGCGTCTTCATGCCCTATGCCGGCGGCATGGCCAACTACGCGCGGATCTGCCGGGAGGTGGCGGAGAAGGGCTACGAGGGCTTCCGGCGCAGCGCCTGAGGCGCGCCGGCCCTCGGCCCGATCCGGCGCGCCCCATCCCGCGCGTCTCATCCTGCGCGTCTCATCCTGCGCGTCCGGCGCGGCCGCCGGGCGCCTTCCTGCCGACGAGGGGAGGCCCTCCTTGCCCGCGCTTCATCCGCATGTGCTGGCCCTGCTGCGACAGGCGCAGGAGGCCGGCGGCAAGCCTTTTGAGACCATGACCCCCGCGCAGGCCCGCGAGGCCCACGCCGCGCGCGCCCGCGCCCTGCAGACGCCGGGCGACCCGCTGCCCGAGGTCCGGCCGCTGCAGGCGCCCGGGCCGGCCGGCCCCGTGCCGCTGCGCCTCTACCGCGGCGCCGGGGCGCCCGCCGCGGGGCTGCCCTGCCTGCTCTTCCTGCATGGCGGCGGCTGGGTGCTCGGCAGCCTGGAGACGCATGACTGGGTCTGCCGCCGGCTGGCGCGGCTGCTGGGCGCCTGCGTCGTCGCGGTGGATTACCGCCTGGCGCCGGAGCACCGCTTCCCCGCCGCGCTGGAGGACTGCGTGGCGGCGCTGCGCTGGCTGCGGGCGGAAGCCCCGGCGCTCGGCATCGACGCCGCGCGCCTGGCGGTGGGCGGCGACAGCGCCGGCGGCAACCTCGCCGCCGTTCTGGCGCTGATGGCGCGCGACGGCACGGTGCCGCCGCTGGCCTTCCAGATGCTGCTCTATCCCGCCGTGGACCTCGCCATGACCGGGGAAAGCTACGAGCGCATCACCCAGGGCCTGCCGCTGACGGCGGCGACCATGCGCTGGTTCATCGACCACTACCTGCCGGCGCCCATGGACCGCACGGCCTGGCAGGCCTCGCCGCTGCGGGCGCGGAGCCTGGCGGGCAGCGCGCCCGCCTTGGTGCTGACCTGCGGCCATGATCCGCTGTGCAGCGAGGGCCAGCTCTATGCCGCCCGGCTGGAGCGCGAGAACGTCCGTGTCGCGGCGCTGCACCTGGCGGACCAGTTCCACGGCATCCTGACCATGGACAAGGCCATCGGCCCGGTGGCCGGCGTGCTGGCGCTGGCCGCGGAAACGCTGCGCGGCGTCTGGTAGCGGCCACGCCGCCGCGCCCCGAGCCTGCCCGCCCTGTCCGCCGCCGCGCCGGACAGCAGGGGTTTCTATTTGTTCGATCCAAGTAAATCGGCGGGCTTCATTTCTTTTCTCTGCCTGAATTGCTCATTGACTTGCTGTCATGAACTTGCCCAACTCGGAACAATGGCCCTGGGAAACAGGGTTGCGCCGGCGCAGGCGGCACGCCCTCGCGCCCGAAGGGGAGGAAGAACACATGACCAGGCACACACAGGCCGGCCCGGCCGCCACGCTCGGGCGCCGCACCCTGCTTGGCGCCGCCGCGGCGGGGGCGGCCATGCTGGCCCGGCCGCATGTCGCGGGCGCCCAGGCCAAGGTGATCCGCGTCGGCATGCCGACCATCCTGTCGGGCCGCGTCGCCATCCTCGGCACCTCCAGCCGCACCGCCGTGCAATACGCCTTCAGCCGCATCAACGAGGCGGGCGGGCTGGGCGGGCGCAGCCTGGAGCTGGTGGAGCGCGATTCCAAGGGCCGGCCCGACGAGGCCGCCAAGGTCACGCGCGACCTGATCAACAACGATGGCTGCGAGCTCATCATCGACGGCGAGGCCTCCTCCGGCGGCTTCGCCGTGCACGAGGTGATCCGCGACCTGCCGGTGCTCTGCATCCACACGAACTCGGAAACCTCCTCGCTGACGGCGGACCCGAAGCTGCATGTGAAGACCGCCTTCCGCTGCGCCCGGCAGGGCATCCACGACGCGGTGGCCGGCGGCGTCTATGCCTCCGCCATCTCCAAGCAGCGCGGCCTGAAGCGCTGGATGACCTGCTCGCCCGACTATGCCTACGGGCGCGACAACACCGCCGAGTTCCTCGAATTCATCAAGAAGTTCGATCCTTCCATCGAGGTGGTGGACCAGGTCTGGCCGCGCCTCTTCGCGCCCGACTACACCGAGAACATCACCAAGGCGCTGCAGGTGCGGCCGCAGGCCATGTACTCGGCCCTCTGGGGGGGCGACCTCGTCAGCTTCATCGAGCAGAGCAACCTCTACCGCATCTTCGGCAACATCACGCTGTTCTCCTCCTCGCTGGGCGACCCGCCGGTGCTGACGGCGATCAAGCAGCTGCCGCCCGGCCTGCACACCGCCTACCGCTACAACCGCAACTATCCGGACAAGCCCTCCAACACCGCCTTCGCCGACGGCTTCGCCAGCCTGGCGAAGCACGAGCCCACCAACTGGGCCTGGCAGAACTACGTCGCCGCCCAGTTCATCGCCGAGGCGCTGAAGCGCACCAACGGGCGCACCGAGGGCGCGGCGCTGGCGGCCGAGCTGAAGGGCATGGCGCTCGACTCCCCGCTGGCGGTCGGCGACAAGCTGACCCTGCGCGACACCGACCATACGCTGATCGGCTATCCCACCGCCTGGGGCCGCACCGTGCCCAAGGCCCCCTTCGTGGAGGGCTTCGTGCCGGTGGAGTGGAGCCAGGTGCTGGAAATGGAGGCGGAGTGGAAGCAGCGGAAGGGCTACGCCTGAGCCGCGCGCCGCAACGGGAGATCCGCCATGAACCTCGACGTCCTCGCCGGCTGCTTCGCAAGCGCCTCCTGCGCCGTCACCCAGGTTTCCACCGGGCTGATCGTGGGCATGCTGCTGTTTCTCGTCGCCTCCGGGCTGTCGCTCATCTTCGGCGTGCTGGGGGTGGTCAACTTCGCCCATGGCGCCTTCTACATGCTGGGCGCCTATTTCGCCTTCCTGTGCTTCGAGCGGACGGGCAGCTTCGTGGCGGCGCTGGTGGCCGGGGCGGTGGGCGCCGGCATCGTCGGGGTGCTGTTCGAACGCTTCTTCATGAGCAAGGTCTACGGCCGGGACCTGCTGATGCAGCTCCTGGTCTGCTACGCCGCCATCCTGATCTTCGATGACCTTGTGAAGATCCTGTTCGGCGCCGAGTACAAGCTGATGGGCATGCCCGAGAGCTTCGCCACGGCACCGGTGGAGATCGCGGGAGGGTTCATCCCGAGCTACTACATCTTCATGCTCGGCATGTCGCTCGGCATCGGCCTGCTGCTCTGGCTCGGCATCAACCGCACGCGGCTCGGCAAGGTCATCCGCGCGCTCGCCATCAACCCGCAGATGGTCGGCGCGCTCGGCATCAACACACGGCTGCTCTACGCGGGCGTGTTCGGCCTGGGCTGCGCGCTGGCGGGCACCGCCGGCGCGCTGGCCGCGCCGGTGCGCTCGCTGACGCCCGGCATGGGCCTCTCGGTGCTGATCGAGAGCTTCATCGTCACCGTGATCGGCGGCATGGGCTCCATTCCCGGCGCGCTGGCGGCGGCGCTGCTGATCGGGCTGACGCGCGCCTTCGGCGCCATCGGCTTTCCGCTGTTCGTGGACGGGCTGATGTTCGCGCTGATGGGGCTGGTGCTGATCCTGCGGCCCACCGGCCTGTTCGGCGCGAGGGCGGCCTGAGATGCGCAACGGACTGATGCGCACCGGATTGATGCGCGCCGGCCTGATGCGCGACCTGCTGGTCGCCATGCTGGGCCTGCTGGTGCTGCTGGCGCTGCCCCTGGTGTTCCCGCACCCCTCCCTGCGGGACTTCCTGATCTACGTCATCGCCTACGGACTGCTGGCGATGTCGCTGAACCTGCTGGTCGGGCTGACCGGCCTCGTCTCCTTCGGCCACGCCGCCTATTTCGCCTCCGGCGCCTATGTGTTCGGACTGCTGATGCAGTCGGGCGCGGTGTCGGTCCCGCTCGCCATGCTGGCGGCGGTGGGCGGCACGGCGCTGCTGGCGCTGGTGATCGGCGCCATCTGCGTGCGGCTGAAGGAAATCTATTTCTCCTTCATCACGCTGGCCTTCCAGATGTTCATCCACAGCATCATCCTGACCTGGGTGGACCTCACCGGCGGCGACCAGGGCCTGCGCGGCGGCATCCCGCGCCCGCCCTTCCTGGGCATCGACCTCGGCGAGGCGCACACGCTCTATGCCTTCGCGGCCGTGATCTTCGTCCTTTGCCTGCTGGCCATGCGGCAGGTCTGGCAATCGCCCTTCGGCTACACGCTGCGCATGATCCGCGACAACCCCGCGCGCGCCAACTTCCTCGGCGTGGACGTGGTGCGCATGAAGCTCGGCATCTTCGTGCTGGCCGGGGGCGTGGCCAGCATGGCCGGCATCATCATGGCGCTCTTCGTTTCCGGCGCCTTTCCCGAGTTCGGCTTCTGGACCACCTCCGGCGAGGCCATCTTCATGATCATGCTGGGCGGCACGCAGGTGTTCCTGGGCCCCGTCCTCGGCGCCTTCCTGCTGCAACTGCTGAACCACTACGTCACCATCTACACGCACCATCACGGGCTGGTGCTGGGCGTCGTCATCCTGCTCATCGTGCTGGGGCTGCGGCGCGGCGTCGCCGACTTCGCCGCGAACTGGCTGGCCGAGCGCCGCGCCGCCGCGCCGCCGGCGCCGGCCGCGCCGGAACCGGCCAAGACCAAGGCGGCGGGGTGAGCCGATGCTGCAGGTCGAGCATCTCTGCAAGTCCTTCGGCGGCGTGGCGGCCACGCGGGACGTCTCCCTCGCCTTCCCCGCCGGCTCGCTGACGGCGATCATCGGCCCGAACGGCGCGGGCAAGACCACCTTCTTCAACCTGATCTCCGGCCACCTGCGGCCGGATTCGGGCCGCGTCCTCTTCGAGGGGCGGGACCTGGTGGGCCTTTCCAGCCTGGAGATCGCGCGCCGCGGCATGGCGCGCGCCTTCCAGGTCGCATCCCTCTTTCCCACGCTGACGGTGCGGGAGGCGATGACCGCCGCCGTCGCCGCGCATCAGCGCCGCTCCTGGTCGCTGCTGCGGCGCTTCCCGCTGGAGGGCAGCCGCGCCAGGGCCGGGGAGTTGCTCGAACTGCTGGGCCTCGCCGGCAAGGCCGGCGTCGTGTCCAGCAGCCTCTCGCACGGCGACCAGAAGCTGCTCGACATCGGCCTGGCCCTGGCGATGGAGCCGAAGGTGCTGCTGCTGGACGAGCCCACCGCCGGCATGGGGCCGGACGAGCGCTGGCGCATGATCGAGAAGGTGCACCAGCTCTGGCAGGCGAAGCGCCTCACCATGATCTTCATCGAGCACGACATGGACATTGTCTTCAAGTACGCCCAGGTCGTGCAGGTGCTGAAATACGGCGCGGTGCTGGCGCAGGGCCGGCCGGAGGAGATCCGGCGAAACCAGGATGTGATCGACGCCTATCTCGGCACCGACCACCACCTGGCCCTCGCGGGGGAGGCATGAGCATGGCCGCGCCCATCCTGGAGGTCCGCGCCGCGGACGTCTTCTACGGCGCCAGCCAGATCCTGTTCGGCATCGACCTGGCGGTGGAGCGCGGGCAGACCATGGCGCTGCTCGGCCGCAACGGCGCCGGCAAGAGCACCACCTTCAAGGCGATCGCCGGCATCGCCCCGCCACGGCGCGGACAGATCGCGCTGTCCGGCACCACCGTCTCCGGCAAGCCGCCCTATCTCGTCGCCCGCGCCGGGATCGGCTACGTGCCCGAGGACCGGCAGGTCTTTCCCGAGCACACGGTGGAGGACAACCTCATCGTCGGCGCCAAGCCCGGGCCCCGCGGCGACCGCCACTGGACGACCGCGCGCATCTACGAGGTCTTTCCCATCCTCGCGGGCATGCGGCACCGCATCGCCGGCCGCCTCTCGGGCGGCGAGCAGCAGATGCTGACCATCGCCCGCACGCTGATGGGCAATCCCGACATCCTGCTGCTGGACGAGCCCAGCGAGGGGCTGGCACCGATCATCGTGCGCGCCATCGGCGATCTCATCCGCACCCTGCGCGAGATGGGGGTGACCATCCTGCTGGCCGAGCAAAACATGCATTTCTGCATGGGCATCGCCACCCATGCGACGGTGATCGACAAGGGGCAGGTCGTCTACAGCGACACCATCGCGGCGCTGCGCGGCAACGAGGCCGTGATGCAGCGCTACCTGGCCGTCTGAGGGAGAAATCGCAATGGCACGGGACGAAGGGCGCGGCCGCATCGCGCTGGTGACGGGCGGGGCCAGCGGCATCGGGCTCGCCACGGCCGGGGTGCTGGCGGAGCGCGGCTGGCGCGTGGTGATCGCCGACATCAACGAGGCCCCGGCCCGCGCGGCGGCCACCACACTCGGCGCCGAGGCCCTCGCCCTCGATGTCACGGACGAGCAGGCGACCGAGGCGGCCTTCGACGACATCGAGGCCCGGCTCGGCCCGGTGGAGGCGCTGGTGGCGAATGCCGGGCTGATCCAGCCGGGCGCCCCGCCGGAGCGGCTGCCGCTGCAGGAGTTCGACCGCGTGATCGCCGTCAACCTGCGCGGCGCCTACATCTCCTGCGTGGCGGCCGGAAGGCGCATGGCGCCGCGCGGCAGGGGCGGCATCGTCGTCACCGGCTCTGTCACCGCCTCGCGCACGGCGCCGCTGCACGCCTATGCGCCCTCCAAGGCGGCCGTGGTGCACATGGCGGCCTGCCTGGCCGCGGAATGGGGGCGCTCGGGCGTGCGGGTCAACGCGGTCTCGCCGGGCTACGTGGCCACGCCGCCCCTGCGGGCCGCGATGGAACGCGGGCTGCGCGATCCGCGCCTGCTGACCAAGGCGGCGCCGCTCGGCCGGCTGGTGGAGCCGGAGGAGATCGGCGCCGGCGTGGCCTTCCTGCTTTCGGACCACGCCTCCGCCATCACCGGCATCAACCTGCCGATCGACGCGGGATGGCTGGCCGGCGCGCACCTCACCACCTATGGCGGGATGCCGCCGGCGCGCTAATGCGGTTTCCGGTCGCGAAATTCCTACGATCATTCGGGTGTCGAAGGAATTTCGCGATCAGGACACTC
Source organism: Teichococcus coralli (assembly GCF_009829925.1). Taxonomy (GTDB): domain Bacteria; phylum Pseudomonadota; class Alphaproteobacteria; order Acetobacterales; family Acetobacteraceae; genus Pseudoroseomonas; species Pseudoroseomonas coralli. The sequence continues at coordinate 89,561 of NZ_SNVJ01000019.1, read as the reverse complement.
GCTGCCCGGCATGGTTCAGGAGGCGGGAACGCCGGCCTCCTGCGCCATCCGCAGCATGTCGTGCCGCGCCTTCTGCATGTCGGCCAGGGTGCCGAAGGCGTTCATGTAGTGCCCCTTGAAGCCCTTGCGCTCCAGCAGGGCGAACATGGCGCCGAAGTCGAAGTTCCCCTGGCCGGGCAGCAGGTGCTGCTCATGCCCGTTGCGGAAGCAGTCGGCCAGCCGCACCTCGGCGACACGCTCCAGCGGGATGGCCTCCACGAAGCCCTCCACGCCATCCGGCATCAGGTGCGCGTGGTTGGCGGTGAAGGAAAGGGCGAAGGCCGGCGAGTGGATGCGCTCGTAGTAATAGCGCCATTCCTCAACCGTATGCGCGAGGTAGTGGACCTCGGCATCGGCCGGCTCCTTGTTCAGGTTCTCCAGCAGCAGCAGCGCGCCGTGCTTCTCCGCATGCTCGACCACGCGCTGCAGCCGCGCCAATCCGGCCTCCATGCGCGGCTTCACGTCGGCCGTGAAGTGGTAGCCCGCATGCACCACGATCCACTCGGCCCCGAGCTTCGGCGCCAACTCGATATAGGCGCGCATATAGGCGTCCACCGCATCCGAAAGGAAGGGCGAGTATTCCGCGACGTTGACGGCGGAAAGCGTGTGCAGGCCGAGCGTCACGCCCCGCCGCTCCGCCTGCGCGCGGATTGCCGCCGCGCGGGCGTCGTCGAAGCTGTCCACCTTGTTCGGTCCGGTGTCGAGCTGGATGTCGATGTAGCGGACACGGTTCTCCGCCGCCCAGTCGATCGCGTCCTCCAGCCGCATGCGCCGGCCGATATCGACGCCGATCCTGTCAATCGTCAGCATGGTGGTCTCCTCCCTCCGGCATTGTTTCGCCTGCCGCCGCCGCGCTGCCGTGCGCGATGGCCGCGAGGTAGCGCGCCCGTCCCGCGCGCGTATGCGCTTCGGCCTGGTGCCGCGCCAACTCGGCCTGCCCGGATAAGATCGCTTCCAGCAGCCGGTGGTGCTCGCTGTTCGCTGCCCGCATGTTGCCCGCCGCGTCGAAGGAGCGGCGGCGCAGCAGCAGCAGCCGGCGCGTGTGCTCAAGATAGACGTCGCGCAGCGGCCGGTTGCCACAGAACTCGACGACCCGCTGGTGGAACAGCACATTGGCGGCGAAGAACGCCTCGCGCCCGCCCGCCGCGGCGGCCTCGTCCATCCGCGCCACGCTGGCCTGCAGCTCCGCGGCCTGGACCGGAGCGATCCTGCGCGCCAGCAGCGCCGCGGCATGCCCGAACAGCACGGCGTTCATCTCGTAGGTCTGCAGGACCTCGTCGATGTCGAGGCTGCGCACAAAGGCGCCGCGGTTGAGGATGACGGTGACAAGCCCGGTGCGCTCCAGCGCGCGCGCCGCCTCCCGCACCGGCCCGCGGCTGACGCCGAGTTGCGCCGCCAGTTCCATCTCGTTCAGCCGCGCGCCGGGCTTCAGCACGCCGCCCTCGATCATCTGCTCCAGCGCCGCCTGCACGCTCCGGCCGAGCGACTCCCGTCCGGCGAGGCGCTGGCGCAGCTCCGCGATGGCGCCCGCCACGGTGGATGCGCCTTCCGGCCGAGAGCTGCTCTGGCGCCGCTGCATGATCCGGCCATCTCCGTATGGCGAGGTGTTTATTGTTTACATTCCCTATCGCGGGTGACAAGGTCATTACGAGGAGAGAAGCGATCCGCTGCGTGAATGGCGCGAAACAGGCGCTCACGCGAAACCCGAGGACGTGCTGCACACCCGGAGTTCCGGGCGGGCGTGATATCTCCTGACGCGTGTCTCCGCCTTTCGCACCGCAGCAGGAAACGGCCCGTCATGGACATTCCCGCTTCTTCCGACGCCGGCACGAAAATCCTGACGCGCAAGCAGGACGGAATCGGCTGGCTGACGATCAACCAGCCGGAAAAGCGCAACGCCATCTCGCTGGCGATGTGGGATGCCATCGCCGCCGCGGCGGAGGATTTCGCCGCCGACGACGCGGTGCGCGTCGTGGTGATGCATGGCGCGGGCGGCAAGGCCTTCGCCTCCGGCGCCGACATCAGCGAGTTCGACCGTGTGCGCGCCGACGCCGCCGCGCAGGAGGCCTATGGCCGGCGCAGCAGCGCGGCGCGGCACAAGCTCGAGACCCTGCGCAAGCCGTTGATCGCGATGATCCAGGGTTTCTGCATCGGCGGCGGCTATGCCGTGGCGTTGATGGCCGACCTGCGCATCGCCTCCGATGACAGCCGCTTCGGCATTCCAGCAGCGCGGCTCGGCATCGCCTATGGCCGGGAAAGCCTGGCGCGCCTGGTGGCGCTGACGGGACCGGCGCTGGCGAAGGAGATCCTGTTCACCGGGCGCCAGTTCGACGCCGCCGAGGCGCTGGCCTGCCGGCTGGTGAACCGCCTGGTGCCGGCCGCGCGGCTTGAGGAGGAGGTCACCGCGCTCGCGCTGCAGATCGCGCGGAACGCCCCGCTTTCGGTGGAGGCTTCCAAGGTCGCCATCGATCAGATCGCCGGCGATCCGGCGGCGCGGGACCCGGCGCTGGTGGAGCGGCTGAACCGAGCCTGTTTCGACAGCGCCGACTATGCCGAGGGCCGCCGCGCCTTCCAGGAGAAGCGGCCCCCGGTTTTCACCGGACGCTGAGGCGGCCGCACGGGGCAAGCGCGGCCGGGAGAGCCGCCACCCTGCATCGCAAAGGGAGAAGACCGACATGCTGGATTTCAACAGGCGCCTGTTCCTCGGGCTCGCCGCCGGCGGGGCCGCCGCCGCGCGCTTCGGCGCCGCCCGCGCGGCCGAGCTGCGGCCGCACGAGAAGGAGCTCTACGAGGCGGCCAAGAAGGAGGGGCAGCTCACCTGGTATACCGGCCAGTACCAGGCGGAGCCCTCGGAGGCGATCGGGCGCGGCTTCACCACGCGCTTCCCCGGCGTCGAGGTGAACGTGGTGCGCAGCACCTCCCAGGTGGCCTTCCAGCGCCTCTCGCAGGACATGCGGGCCGGCGTCGCGCAGTGCGACGTGTTCAGCTCCACCGATCACAGCCACCTCGCCTTCCTCAAGCAGAACGAGCGGCTGATGCCCTACAAGCCGCAGAACGCGGCCGGGCTGATCAAGGCGGCGCAGCAGGCGGCGGACCCGGACGGCTACTTCCAGGTCACCTATCTCGGCCTCTTCCTGATGGGGCGGCGCAGCGACCAGGTCTCGGAGGCCGATGCGCCGAAGAGCTGGAAGGAGCTGCTGGACCCGAAATGGCGCGGCAAGGTCGCCGTCGGCCATCCCGGCTACAGCGGCGCCATCACCTCCTGGTGCCTGGCCATGCGCAAGCTCTACGGCTGGGACTACTTCAAGGCGCTGGAGAAGAACCAGCCGCAGATCGGCCGCTCCAGCGCCGACCCGGTGACCATGCTGAACGCGGGCGAGCGGCAGATCGGCGCCGCCATCCCCTCCGCCACCACCCTGCTCTCGATCTCCCGCGGTAACCCGATCACGATGATCTACCCGACCGACGGCACGCTGATGGTGCCGGCGCCGAGCGGCGCGCTGAAGAACGGGCCGCACCCGAACGCGGCGAAGCTGTTCATGGAGTACATGACCAGCCCGGCCTACTACGAGGCCACGCGGCCCTTCTTCAGCGAGTCCCTGCGCCCCGAGGTGCCGCCGCCGCCCGGCTCCCGCCCGCTCGACGAGGTGACGATGATCACCGCCGACCCGGACGAGCTGGAGCGCGACGGCCAGGAGGTGAAGGAGCTCTGGCGCGACACCTTCGGCGTATGACCGAACCCCTTCGCCGCGAGGGAGCCACGCCCGGATGACCGAATCCGCCGCGATCCTGTCGAAATCCGATACCGAGGCGGCGCGGCGGCCGGGGCTGCTGCGCCGCCTGCGCTATCTCGAACCTTCCAACCTGCTCTGGGTGCTGCTGATCGGCGCGCTGCTCTTCCTCGTCGCCATCCCGATCGGCAAGCTGCTGGTCGTGAGCTTCGAGAAGCAGGGCAGCGGCGCCTTCACCCTGGCCAACTACGCCACGGCCTATGGGCGGGCACGCTACCTGGAGGCGCTCGGCAATTCGCTGATGCTGGGCGCGCTCTCCGCGCTGCTGTCGGTGGTCTTCGCGGTGCCGCTGGCCTGGGCGGTCTCGCGCACCGACATGCCGGGCAAGGGCCTCACCTGGGCCATGGTGATGGGCGCCTTCATCATGCCCCCCTATCTCGGCGCCGTCGGCTGGATCCTGCTGGCGGGGCCGAACTCGGGCTTCGTCAACCAGGCCTGGACCTGGCTGACCGGGCTGCAGGCGCCGCTGGTCAACGTCTACAGCTTCTTCGGCCTGGCGCTGGTCATCTCGCTGCACTCCTTCCCGCTGATCTTCATCTTCGTGAAGTCGGCGCTGGACCTGATCTCGTCCGAGATGGAGGATGCCGCCAACATCCTCGGCGCCGGCACCTGGACCACCACGCGCAAGGTGACGCTGCCGCTGGTCTGGCCCGCCGTGCTGGGCGGCATCATCGTGGTCTTCCTGGAGACGGTCGCGCTGTTCGGCACGCCGGCCATCATCGGCATCCCGGCGCGCATCAACGTCGTCACCACGCAGCTCTGGCAGTTCTTCGAGTATCCGGTGCGGGTCGAGGTGGCGGCGGCCTATGCCATGCCGCTGCTGCTGATCACCATCGGCATGATCGCGGTGCAGAAGCTGCTGCTGGCGCGCAAGGGCTTCGTCTCGCAGACCGGCAAGGGCGGCGAGCGGCGGCCGATCCGGCTCGGCCGCTGGCGCTGGGCGGTGTGGGGCTATTGCGGCTTCGTCGGCCTGCTGGCGGTGCTGATGCCGCTCGCCGTGCTGCTGCAGGCCTCCTTCGCCAAGGCCTGGGGGCGCGGCCTGGCCTGGGACAACCTGACGCTCGGCAACTACGGCTACCTGCTGTTCCGGCACGAGATGGCGCTGCCCTCGATCTGGAACACGCTGTGGTTCTCCGCCGCCTCGGCGACCGCGGCGGTGGTGATCGCCGTGCTGGTGGCCTACATCGTGGCGCGCCGGCTGGTGCCCTTCGGCTCGGTGCTGGCCTTCCTGGCGATGGCGCCCTTCGTCATCCCCGGCATCGTCATGGCCATCGGCTTCTACGCCGCCTACGCGGCGCCGCCGATCGCGCTCTACGGCACGGCGCTGATCATCATCCTCGCCTTCACCGCGCGCTTCCTGCCGATCGCCTTCGCCAATTCCGCCGCCGCCGTGCGCGCCGTGCACCCGGAGATGGAGGAGGCGGCGCGCATCCTGGGCGGCGGGCGGCTGCTGACGGTGCGCCGCATCACCGCGCCGCTGATCATCCGCAGCCTGATCGGCGGCTGGCTGATCGTCTTCATCGTCGCCTCGCGCGAGCTGTCGGCGGCGGTCTTTCTCGTCGGGCCGCGCACGCGCACCATGTCGGTGCTGCTCTACGACCTCAGCGAGGCCGGCAACTTCGAGGTGCTGGCCGCCTTCGGCGGGCTGCTGCTGCTCATCACCCTGGTCCTGGTCGCCATCGGCATGAAGCTGGCCGGCCGCGACTTCATGCTGCGGAGGAGTTGAGACCGATGCCCCGTCTGACGCTGAAGGGCCTCAGCAAGGCCTACGGGACGCTCCGGGTGGTGGACAATGTGGACCTCTCCCTGCAGGAGGGCGAGTTCGTCTGCCTGCTCGGCCCGTCCGGCTGCGGCAAGACCACCACGCTGCGCATGATCGCCGGCTTCATCGAGCCGACCTCCGGCAGCATCACCATGGATGGCGAGGTGCTTTCCGCGCCCGGCGCGGTGCTGCCGCCGGAGCGCCGCCGCATGTCGATGATCTTCCAGAGCTACGCCATCTGGCCGAACATGACGGTGGCCGAGAATGTCGGCTTCGGGCTGAAGCTGCAGAAGCTGCCCTCGGCCGAGGTCCGCGCGCGCACCCGGCAGATCCTGGAGGTGGTGCAGATGGGCCACCTCGCGGACCGCTACCCCGCCGAGCTTTCCGGCGGGCAGCAGCAGCGCGTGGCGCTGGCGCGCGCCATCGTCGTCAAGCCCTCCGTGCTGCTGCTGGACGAGCCGCTCTCCAACCTCGACGCCAACCTGCGCGAGGAGATGCGCTTCGAGATCCGCCGCCTGCATGACGAGTTCCGCATCACCACCGTCTATGTCACGCACGACCAGTCGGAGGCGATGGCGACGGCCGACCGCATCGCGGTGATGAATGCCGGGCGCATCGAGCAGGTGGACGCGCCGCACCTGATCTACACCCAGCCGCGCACCCGCTTCGTCGCCGCCTTCATCGGCCGCACCAACCTGCTGGAGGGCCGGCTCGCCGATGGCGAGATCGGGCTGGACGGCTTCTCGCTGCGCGCCGCCCAGCTCGGCCAGAAGGTGCCCGACGCCGCGCGGCCGATCCTGCTCTCGGTGCGGCCGCAGGCCATGTCGCTCTCCCGCAGCCAGCCGCAGACGCGGGAGGGCCGCCCCGTGCTGGCGGCCATCGTGGCGCAGCGCACCTATCTCGGGGAATCCTGGGACTACGTGGTGCGCCCGCAGGAGGGCGGGCTGCAGCTGCGCGTCACCGCGCCGCCGCTGCAGGTGCACGAGGTGGGCGAGAAGGTCTGGCTGGAGCTGGACCCGCAGCAGATCGCCGTGGTGAGCTGAGGCACGCCGCCTCGCCGCGCATCCCTCAGGGCGCGGCGGCGAGGCGGCAGATGCCGAGGCTGACGCGCAGCGAGTCGATGAAGGCGCTCACCGGCAGGAATTCGAAGCGCGAATGGAAGTTGTGCGCGCCGGTGAAGTAGTTCGGCGTCGGCAGGCCGCGCGCGGAGAGCGCCGAGCCGTCGGTGCCGCCGCGCATCGCGATCTCCCGCGGCGCGATGCCGCGCTCCGCCATGGCGCGGAAGATGAGGTCCACGCAGCGGCGGTCGTTGCCGAGCGCGGCGTCGATGTTGCCGTAGGTGTCCTCGATCCGGCATTCGATGCGCGCGCGCGGATGGCGCGCCTGGAGCTGCTCCGCCGCCTCCGCCAGCAGGCGCTTGCGCTCGGCGAAGCCCCGCGCGTCGAAGTCGCGGATGGAGGCGGTCAGGCGCGCGGCGCTCTGGTCGCCGCTGATGCCGTTGAACCACCAGTAGCCTTCCCGCCCCTCGGTGTGCTCGGGCCGCTGCAAGGGGTCGAGCTGCGCGACCAGCTCCATGGCGAGCAGGATGGGGTTGACCAGCACGCCCTTGGCCGACATCGGGTGCGCCGGCACGCCGGTGATCTCGATCCGCGCGCTGGCGGCGTTGAAGGTCTCGTACACCACCTCGCCGCGCGCGCAGGAATCGATGGTGTAGGCGAAATCGGCCGGGAAGCGGGCGAGGTCGAGCGCCTTGGCGCCGCGCAGGCCGATCTCCTCGTCCGGCACGAAGGCGACGGCGATGTCGCCATGCGGCACCTCGCCCGCGCGCAGCGCCTCCAGCATCGTCATGATGGTGGCGATGGCCGCCTTGTTGTCGGCGCCGAGCACGCTGGTGCCGTCGCCGAACAGGATCTCCTCGCCGCGATAGGGCAGGATCTCCGGGTGCTCGGCGACGCGCAGCCAGATGTCGCGCGCGGGGTTGAGCAGCAGGTCCTCGCCCTCGAAGCGCAGCATCTGCGGCCGGATCTCGGGGGAAAGGCCGACATCCACGGTGTCGAGATGCGCGACGAAGCCGATGCGGGGCGCCCCCGGCACCGTGCCGGGCAGCCGCGCCGTGACGATGGCGTTGTCGTCGAGATGGACCTTGGCGAGGCCGAGCCCGGCCAGCTCCTCCGCCAGCAGTTCGGCCAGCCGGCGCTGCCCGGGCGAGCTGGGCAGGCCCGTGGCGCGCGCGTCGCTCTGGCTGGGGATGGCAAGGTAGCGGAAGAAGCGGTCAACCAGCTTGCGGGCAACGGGATCGGTCATGGCCTGCATGATCGGCTCCCCTGCCCCGCCCGTAAAGCCTTCGGGCCGCTTCAGGGGCGCAGCACCACCCGCCCGACGGCCTGCCGGTCGCGCACCAGCGCCATGGCCTCGCGGAAGCGCTCCAGCGGCAGCGCCGCATGCACTTCCGGGTGCAGCTTTCCCTCCTGCCACCAGTCCAGCAACTGCTGCCAGAGGGCGCGCACGCGCGGCGCATGGGCGCGGCGGTTGTCGCCCGGCGACCAGCCGAGATAGGTGCCCCAGTTCAGCCCGGCCACGCCGATGTTCTTCAGCAGCAGCAGGTTGGCCGGGAGGCTCGGGATGGTGCCGGCGGCATAGCCGAGGGTCAGCAGCGTGCCCCCCTCCCCCAGGCAGCGCAGCCCCTCGTCGAAGGCCTCGCCGCCCAGCGTGTCCAGCACCAGGGCGACCCCGGCGCCGCCGGTGATGCCGGCCACGGCGGCCCGGAAGGGCTCCGCGCTGTCCAGCACCGCCGCGGCGCCGCGTGCCCGCAGGCGGTCGTGCTTGGCCGCCCCGGCGCGGGCGATGACGCGGGCGCCGGCGGCCTGCGCCACCTCCAGCGCCGCCAGCCCGACGCCGCCCCCCGCCCCCTGCACCAGAACCCACTGGCCGGGCTCCAGCCGGCCGCGCCAGAGCAGCGCGGCGGCGGCGGTCGGGTAGCTGATGGGCAGCGCCACGGCGGCCTCGGCGGGAAGCCCCCCGGGAAGCCCCGCAGGCAACCCCAAGGGCAGCGGCATGACGTGGATGTCGTCGGCCACCGCCTGCTCCGCCATGCCGCCCCAGTCGAGTGCTGCGAAGACGCGGGTGCCGGGCGGCGGCGCCTCGGCGTCGGGCGCCGCCTCCAGCACGGTGCCGACCACCTCGGTGCCCGGCGCGAAGGGCAGCGGCGGCCGGCGCTGATACTTGCCGGCGACGACAAGCTGCGCCGCGAAGGAAACGCCCACCGCCTCCACCCGCAGCCGTACGCCACGCGGGCGCAGCGGCGGCGGCGGGACCTCCTTCACCTCCAGCGCGTCGAAGTCGCGCCAGCCCTCGCAAACCAGGGCGCGCATCAGCCTGGCTCGATCCCGGCCTCGCGCACCAGCCCGCCCCAGCGCTCGTACTCGGCGCGGGCGAAGTCGGCGAAGTGCTCGGGCGTGTCGGCCACCGGCTCGGCGCCGAGCGATTCCAGCCGCGCCTTGCCCTCCGGCGAGGCGACCACGCCCGCCACGGCGCGCTGCAGCCGCGTCACCAGCTCCGCCGGCATCCTGGCCGGGGCCCAGACGCCGTACCAGGTGGCGATCTCGTAATTCGGCACGCCGGCCTCGGCCACGGTCGGCAGTTCGGGGAAGGCGGCGACGCGCCCGGCGGTGGTGACGGCAAGGGCGCGCAGCTGCCCCTCGCGCACCGCCCCGGCGCTGCTCGGCATGGAATCGAACATCAGCTGGATGTTGCCGGCCAGCAGATCCTGCAGCGCCGGGCCGGAGCCGCGATAGGGCACATGCGTCATCTGCGTGCCGGTGAGCTGCTTGAACAGCTCGCCCGCCAGGTGCGGCGCGGCGCCGATGCCGGAGGAGCCATAGGCCGCCTTGCCGCCCTGCGCCTTCAGCCAGGCGACCAGCTCGGGCACCGAGCGCACGGGAAGGCTGGGGTTCACCACCAGCATCAACGGCACGCGGGCGATGTTGGTCACCGGGGCGAAGTCGGCCAGGGTGTCGAAGGGCATCTGCCGGTTCAGGTGCGGGATGATGACGTGGATGGAGGCGTTGACCAGGATGGTGCCGCCATCCGGCGCGGCGCGCGCCACCTCGCCGCTGCCGACCACCCCCGAGGCGCCGCTGCGGTTGTCCACCACGACGCTCGGCAGGCCCTCGGCGGGCAGTCCCTGCGCCACCACGCGGCCGAGGATGTCGGTCGGGCCGCCCGGCGGATAGGGCACGACCATGCGCAGCGTGCGGGTTGGCCAGGAGGCCTCGGCGCGAGCGGTGCCCGCGGCAAGAAGGCCGAGGCTGCCGGCGAGCGAAAGCGCGCTGCGGCGCGAGAGGCTGGCCATCGGATGCTTCCTTCCTTGTTCGTGCTTTTTCGCGAATGATGCACGCATAGAACACGAGGAAACGCAATGTCGGAGGAAATGCGGCCCTATCGCGGGCTGCGGGTACTGGATGTGAGCCAGGGGATCGCCGGCCCCTATTGCGGCATGCTGCTGGCCGCCGCGGGCGCCGAGGTGGTGAAGCTGGAGCCGCCGGAGGGCGACTGGTCGCGCGGCCTCTCCACCCGCGCCAACGGGCAATCGGTGATGCATGTCACCTTCAACCGGGGCAAGCGCAGCATCGTGCTGGACCTGAAGCAGGCCGAAGGCCGCGCGGCGGCGCAGGCCCTGGCGGCGCGGGCGGATGTGCTGATCGAGGCCTTCCGCCCCGGCGTCGCCGCGCGGCTCGGGCTCGGTCCGGAGGTCACGCCGGAACATGCCGTCTGCCTCTCCATCTCCGGCTTCGGACAGCAAGGGCCCTATGCCGCGCAGCCCTGCACGGATTCCGTGGCGCAGGGCTTCTCCGGGCTGGTGGCGCTCAACCCCGGTGCGGACGGCGCCCCGCACAAGGTCGGCGCCTTGGTCGCCGATGTGGTGACCGGACTGTCCGCCTTCGCGGCCGTGCAGGCGGCGCTGGCCGAACTGGGGATGGACCGGGCCCGCGGGGCGGCCCCGCGTCGCCGGGTGCTGGACGTCTCGCTGATGGCGGGCATGGCCGGCCTGCTGGCCATGCCGCTCGCCGAAGCGGGCCTCCTTGGCCGCGCACCGGCCGCGCTGAACATTCCCGCCGGCAGCTATCAGGCCGCGGACGGACGCTGGGTCATGGTGGCGCTGGTGCGGGAAGCCGAGTTCGTCGCGCTCTGCGGCGTGCTGGGCTTGCCGGAACTGCCGCAGGACCCGCGCTTCGCCAGCTTCGCCACCCGCTCGGAGCACCGCGAGGCGCTGCTGCCGCTGATCCGGGCCGCCTTCGCCACCCGGGCGGCGGAGGACTGGCTGGCCCGGCTTGGGGAGGCCCGGCTGCTGGCCTCGCGGGTCAACACGCCGCTCGATTGGCTGGCCGACCCGCATGTGCAGGCGGTGGACGCCGCCGCGGTGCTGCACCAGCCTGACCTGGGCGAGCTGCCGATGGCCGCCCTGCCCGGCCTGGGCCACTGGCTGCACCCCGCGCCGGCCCTTGGGGCGCACACGGCCGAGGTGCTGCGGGAACTGGCCGCGGCCTGAAGGGCTCGCTCAGGGCGCCTTCTTTTTCCGGCTTCCGGCGAGAAAGCGCGAGTACAGCGTCTCCATCTGCTCCAGCAGGAAGGCGTCGAAGCCGGGAGCGGCGCGGCGGTCGATGGTCAGGGTGGTGGCGCGGCCGCTGGAGGCGACCTTGATCACCTGCGCGCCGCTGGAATGCGTCCAGGCGCGCAGGGGCTCCCGCTCGCGGCGCGCGCCCTCCCCTTCCCCGGCGGCGCCCCGTGCCGCCTTTGGCGCCTCGAACCAGGCCAGCGCCTGCTCGAAGCGGTCATCCGACTCACCGACCTGGAAGGCCGCGCTGGCAAGCCGCTTGTCCAACTCCTGCAGCGGCTGCTTCTGGAAAGCGGCAGCCAGCTCCACCCAGCGGTCCCGCCCCGTGCGCGGCGCCGGCCCGATCGCCTCGACGACGCTGGCCGGGATCCGCTCGACGACGGTGATCAGGCGCGAGACGGTGGTCTTGTCGGCGCTGAGGGCCAGCATGATGGTTTCGCGGTCATAGCCGTTCGCCTCCAGCCGGTGGGCGAAGCGCGCCCGCTCGATGAAGGAGAGGTTGGCCCGCGCGCTGTTCTCCTGCCCCTGCGCCAGGACGAGGTCGCGGTCGGAGAGCGGCCGGACCACGGCCCGCACCGGCCTGCCCAGCTCCGCCGCCGCCCGCAGCCGGCGATGGCCGAAGGCGACCTGGAACCGTCCGGGCATGCCGGGATGCGGACGCACGAGGATCGGCGAATCCTGCACGCCCTGCGCGATGCTGTCCCGCAGGGCGTGGTATGCCTCGTCGTCCTGCGCCATCCGGTCGGCGATGAAGGAGGCGTCGATGCTGGCGGTGTCCAGCTCGACGATCACCTGCCCGGCAATGAGACGCGCTTCCAGCTCCTTCGCGGCATTCGCCTTGTTCGCAAGGTCGTCGATGCTCCGCGTGACCGCGCCGACCGCGCCACGCCCCGCAAAGGGTAGGCCCGGCCCCCGGTTCGCGGGCGGACGGGGAGCTTCCGAGTTGACGGCCGTCAACTTCGGCTCCGTCAGCCCGGTGAGCAGGTTCTTCCGTGCCATCAGCCCCTCCCCCACGCCGCATGGATCAACTGCTCGATCTCGCCGTTCACCGCGTCCAGGCACTCCATCGCGCGGTCGTAGGTGGCCGGCGTGAAGAGCCGCCGTTCCACCTCATAGAGCGTCTGCTTGGTGATTCCCGCGTCCGAGATCGCCACGCTTTTCAGCATCGGGTGGGTCAGCACATGCGGGCCGAAGAGCGAGCGCATGAAGCCCACCATCTGCGTCTGCGGCCCGTCGCTTGGCTCATAGCGGGTGACGAGGTAGCGCAGCCAGTCATAGCGCAGGTTGCTGCCGGCCGCCTTCAGATGGCCGAGCACATCGCCCAGCATCAGCAGGAACTGGCACATGGACATCACGTCCAGCATCTGCGGATGCACAGGGATCAGCACCGCCGTCGCCGAGCAAAGCGCCGCCATGGTGAGGTAGCCGAGTTGCGGCGGGCAATCGATGACGACGACGTCGTAGTCCTCCGCCGTGGCGGCCAGGGCGCCGTCGAGGCGCGCGAAGAAGTCCCGCCCCGTGGCGCCGCCTTCATGCGTGGCCAGCACGCGGGGCGTGTCGTACTCGAACTCCATCAGCTCGATGCTGGCGGGGACGATGTCGAGGCCGGGGAAGTTGGTGCGGCGGATCAGCTCCGGCAGCGGGCGAGCCTCCTCGTCGTAGCGCAATGCCGCGTAGAGCGTCTCGTTCGGGCCGAGGTCGAACTCCGGCTGGAAGCCATGCAGGGCGGAAAGGCTGGCCTGCGGGTCGAGGTCCACCGCCAGCACGCGATGGCCGGTCAGCGCCAGGTGCTGGGCGAGATGTGCCGTCGTGGTGGTCTTGCCGCTGCCGCCCTTGAAGTTGACGACGGCGACGACCTGAATGTGCTCGCGTCCTCGGCGGTGCGGCACATAGCGCCGGCTGGCGCGGCCATTCTCCTCCAGGTAGGCACGCAGCTCCTGGATCTGCTCGGCGGTGTAGGACCGGCGCCCCGTGCTGGTCACGCTCGGGGCCGGCCCCTTCCCCTCCAGCGACAGGTTGCGCAGATAGCCGCTCTTGACGCCAAGCAGCTTGGCCACCTCCGCCGCCTGAAAGGAGCGCAGCGGCTTCTGCGCCGCGGGCGGGAACAGCTCAAGCCGGTGCGCCTGAAGCTTTTCCGAGAGCTCCTGTGCCTGGGCGCTGATGATGGTGTCGATTTCGGGAACCGCCTTGCGGCTTCCGGCCAAGCTATCCATGGATTCCACTCGCAGATGCGGCTGCAGGAGCATTTTGCGGCCAATATCGCATCTCAGCCGCCCGCTTGGAAGCCGCCATGGTGAAGCCTTCCGGGTTGACGGCCGTCAACTGCCGTGACCGGCCTTGCGCCGCGGCCTCCCGCAAGCCGTGCAGGCTGCGCTCCAGGAACAATTCGCCCTGGCCGGCCCGGCGCAGCATGCCGCGCAGGTAGCCTCCTGGCCCGCTGCTGTGGAAGTGTCCGGCCGGTTTGGTGGAGATGATGGCGATAGCGATGGCTGCGGCCGGCCGCCCCAAAACGCGGCAGGCCTCCCCGTAGAGCGGGCGCGGAATGCCGAGGTGCTGTGCCAGCACCGAAGCGGCATCGGCGACCTCGGCCCAGCCCGGCCGCCCGATGGCGAGGCAGGTTTCCAGCTTCGGCGCCAGGCGCGCCAGCTCCGCCGGCGAGACCCGCATCGCGCCTTCAGCCTCGATGCCGCCGGGGGTGGGGGAGGGGTCAGGCGGCAGCCCTGCCGCTTCCCGAGCCACTACCGTAGACCCTTCGGGTTCCGTGGGTTTGTTTGTAGGTATTAAGGGCCTGACTCCCAGGTCAGCCAAGCCTGACATATCCGCGTCTTTCACCGCCTGTTCCAGCCGTTCCCTGAGTTCGGCCGCGGCGGCCTGCAGCGCTTCCACCATCACCGCGAGCTGTGCCGGATCCTCCACCCGGCGGAGCGCATGGGCGCGATGCTGCCGTTCCGCCGCGCGCTCCTCCACCAGGGAGGCGGCCAGGCCGCGCTCCCGCGCCAGGGCACCCAGCTGCGCCAGGAACTGCCGCGCGACGCCCGCTTGCCGGCGCAGCTCGCGACAGCGCCGGCGGGTGCGCTCGCCTTCCTCCGCCGCCCGCACGAACTCGGCATGGCGCGCCGCCATCGGGCGCAGGCTGAGCCCCCAGGCCCAGACGATGCGCCCCTCCTGCCGGAAGCCGCGCCGCTTGCGGTCGGTGCCGTCCCGGGCGGCGATCAGCCGCGCTTCGATGGCGGCGGCGATCAGGCGGCTGACATGCCGCTCGCTGCAATCGAGCGCCGTTGCCAGCTCCTCGTTGCTCGGCCACACCAGGGGCTCCGCGCCTGGCGCCCAGTCCTGCGGCTGGGTCCAGCGGAACAGCGCCTCCATCAGGGGCAGCAGGCGGCGATGGCCGAGATAGGGGGCGGCGCGGCGCATGGCCGCGAGCAGCTGGTTGGGGTGCTTGACGCCGGGGGGGAGCCCGAGCGCCTGCTCGGCCAGTCGCGCCGCGACGAGATGGTTGGCGGTCAGCTTGCGCAGGCCAGAGCCCGCCCGACGCGGAGATGCGTGAGCTTCCACGGTGCCCAATTCCTTCGGTAAGGGATGGACCGAGGCGGGCACACGTCCTCGTCAGCGCCGAAACCGCGTTTCGCGCTTGACCAGACCCGTGGCATGGACCTAAAGGAATGACTGTCCAGGACATTCCCTAGGCCTTCACGGCCGACTCGGTATGTTCAGCAAGCCCCGCTTTGCCGAGCGGGGTTTTGCGTGTTCAGGGTTCCCCGGTGATGGGCGCCTCCTCCGCTTCCGCTTCCGGTGCTGGCTCGCCGCCGCCTGCCACCAGGGAGCGGCGGGGAAGGGGGGGGCGTGCCCGCGCGGTGAAGGTCACCACCGTGCCTTCGTAGCCCGGCCGGCCGCGGCGCTGCGCCTCCGCGGGTGCCCGGTGCAGGCCGATGTCGAACTCGATCAGCCGCTGGCTCTGCTCCAGCTCGGTCAGGAACTGGCCGAAATGCCGCAGCAGGCCGCGCGTTCCGACGCGGGCGTGCAGGTCCTCGATTCCGATGGACCAGCCCGCCTCGTCCACGTCCTCCGACTTGGCGATCTCGTAGAGGCGGCGCTCCAGGGGGGCCAGGTCGAAATACTCATCGGCGAAGGTGAGCAGCCGGGTGTCGCTGAGGATGCCGCGGTAGAGCCAGGCGCAGAGCGTGACGGAAACGCTGACCAGCTCCTTCTCCTTCCGGGCGTTGCGCCGGTAGCGGGTGTTCACGGCGTCGATCCAGGAGAAGACGCCGTCGGTGCCTTCGCCGGCCATCTCGATGTTGGTGCGGACCTGGGTGCCCTGCAGCCGCTGCAGCATCTGCAGCAGCCGGTCATAGGCCTTGCCCGCGGTGTCCCGCCCTGCCACGCGGAAGAAGTCGTGCGCGGTGAAGGTGAACTCGCGGTCGGGCTTGGGATCGTCCGGCCGCAGCTCGCCGCGGCGCAGCTTCTCCGCCATCAGCGAGGCGATGTAGAGGATCAGGTCCTTGTCGTAGATGGTGGCGATGCCGGCGGGGCCGGGCGCCACCTCGATCCGCACCTGCCCGTCGTCGTAGCGCAGCACCTCCCGCGAGGGGGCGGTCTTGCCCAGATGGAAGAACGGATAGGCCATGACGCTGCGCTGCCCGCGCACCTTGCCGCGCAAGGGGCTGTCGAACAGGTCGGGCGTCAGCGCGCGGTTGCGGCGGGCGCGCGCGGCCGCGGCGGCCCTGCCCTGCGCCGGCAGGGCAGGGGCATCCTCGGGAGGCATCCGGGCCTCCTGCCGCGGGATCGGTTGGCGTGCCATCGCTCGCTGAAAGGCCGTGTTCGCAGGTTCCTGCCGTCAGCATGCACAAGCCCGGCGGGATCGCGAGAGGCAAGGTTCGGGGTTTCACCTCCGAAAGGGGAGGAAAGATTCGGGGTTTCGCCTCCGAAAACCCTTTCTGGCAGCGAATCCGACGCCTGGCGGCGCTTGCAAGCGCATCTGCATCTTCCGTCCGACATGCCCGCTTTCGGGCTAACGGTTCCGAAAATCCCTCCGAATCGGCCACCCGGCCGACTCGCGGCAGGGTAGCGCCCGGGTAGGGGAGGTCAGACGGCACCCTTAGGTGCGATTTTGCCGCGGGTGGGCTGCCAGCACCGCCTCTGCAAGGCTGCAGAGCGCAATCACGCAGCCAGAGCGGGCCGGCGCTCGTCGTGGAAGGGGAGGAGAAGATATCCGGGGCGGCGAGTTCGGGGTTTCGCCTCCGATAATCCCCTTCCACGGGGGCGGTGGGCGATGATGCCGGAGGGCTAACCCGCATCGCCTCTGTATGTCAATATATTCCTAGGATGTGGCACCAGCGGCGCCGCCTCCGCCGCCTTGAAGCATGGTCCGGCACGGCGTATATACGGATGAAGTATACAAAGGGGTGGCGCGATGACCAGAACCTCGCTCTTCCTGAGCAACCGGACCCAGGCCGTGCGGCTGCCGAAGGATGTCGCCTTTCCGCCGGGGGTCCGCGAGGTGGCCATCATCCGCGACGGCGCGCGGGTGATCATCGCGCCCGCGGACGCCCTGTGGGACGACTTCTTCGCAGCGCCCGGCGCCGATCTCGGCGAGCGGGCGCGGCCGGCGCATCAGGAGCGGGAGGCCTTCTGATGCTGCGCAACATGCTGGATACCAACCTTTGTATCCGGCTGCTGCGCGACCGGCCGCAGGGCCTGCGGTCACGCTTCAACGCGGAGGCCGAGACGCTCTGCATCACCACCATCACCCTGACGGAGCTGCTCCACGGCGCCGCCCGCTCGGCGCGGCCGGCCGAGAACCGCCGGCAGGTGGAGGGTTTCGCCCGTCGCCTCGCCGTTCTGCCCTTCGACGACGAGGCGGCGGCGCATGCCGCCGACATCTACGCCGATCTCGGCCGCCGCGGTCTCCTCATCGGCCCCTACGACATCCTGATCGCCGGGCATGCCCGCAGCCGGGGGCTGGTGGTCATCACCGGCAATCTCGGGGAGTTCCGGCGCGTGGAGGGCTTGCGCTCGGAAGACTGGCTGGCGACGCACCAGGCGCCGCCGCCTCAGGCGTTCCCGTTGAGATAATCCATCGCGGCCAGCACCCCGCCCGGCTGGAAGGGAATGCCGGCCGCCTTCAGCCCCATCTCAACGCCGCCCAGCGTGCCGACGAGCTGCAGGTCGCCGAAATCGCCGAGATGGCCGATGCGGAACACCCGGTCGTTGAGCTGGCCCAGGCCGTTGCCGAGGCTCATGTTGAACTTCTCCAGGATGGTGGCGCGCAAGGCGTTGGCGCTATGCCCCTCCGGCAGCCGCACGGCCGTCAGCGAGGAGGAATGATGCCGGGGATCGGCGCATTGCGTCTCGAAGCCCCAGTGGCGCACGGCGCGGCGGGTCGCCTCGGCATGGCGGTCGTGGCGGGCGAAGACGTTGTCCAGCCCCTCCTCCAGCAGCATGTCCACCGCGGTGTCGAGCGCGTAGAGCAGGTTGGTGGCCGGGGTGTAGGGGAAATACCCCGTGGCGTTGGCGGCGAGCATCGGCTTCCAGTCCCAGAAGCTGCGCGGCATCCGCGCCGTCTCGCTGGCCTTCAGCGCCTTCTCGGAAACCGCGTTGAAGCTGAGGCCGGGGGGCAGCATCAGCCCCTTCTGGCTGCCCGCGACGGTGACGTCCACGCCCCACTCGTCATGCCGGTAGTCGATGCTGCCGAGGGACGAGATGGTGTCCACCAGCAGCAGCGCGGGATGGCCGGCGGCGTCCATCGCCCGGCGCACCTCGTCGATCCGGCTGGCGCAGCCGGTGCTCGTCTCATTGTGCACGACGCAGACGGCCTTGATCTCGTGGCCCTTGTCCTCGCGCAGCTTCGCCTCGATGGCGGCCACGTCGGCGCCGCGGCGCCAGTCCGTGCGGATGTAGTCGGGCTGGAGCTGCAGCCGCGTCGCCATCTCGTGCCAGAGATGGGCGAACCAGCCGGTCTCGCACATCAGCACGCGGTCGCCGGGGGAGAGGGTGTTCGCCAGCGCCGCCTCCCAGGCGCCGGTGCCCGAGGCCGGGTAGATCACCACCGGGCCCTCGGTCTTGAAGACGGCCCGCACCTTGTCGAGCAGCGCCTTGCCCATGCGGCCGAAATCCGGCCCGCGATGGTCCATGGTGGGGTTGTCCATCGCCCGCAGCACGCGGTCCGGCACGTTGGTCGGCCCCGGGATCTGCAGGAAATGGCGGCCGGCGGCCGGCTTGGACTGGAAATAGGCCATGGACGGGTTTCCTCTTCGCCCGGCCTGTCTGGCGGGCAGCGGGCCACTCTGCCAATGATGCAGGCCGATGGGCAAGGCTGGGCGGCGCCGGACGGCCGCCGTGGGGGCGAGGGGAGAGCCGCATGAACGTCATCACGGGCCGCGCGCGGGCAGGGGAGAGCCGCCTGGCGGACCGCCTGCGCCGCGAGACCGCCGGCGAGGTGCTCTTCTCCGCCGGCGACCGTGGCCGCTACGCGACCGATGCCAGCATCTACCAGATGGAGCCGCTCGGCGTGCTGGTGCCGCGCACGGCCGAGGACGTGCTGGCCGCCATGGCGATCGGCCGGGAGGAGGGGGTGCCGGTGCTGCCGCGCGGCGGCGGCACCAGCCAGTGCGGGCAGAGCGTGAACCGCGCGCTGGTGCTGGACTGCACCAAGCACCTGCGCCGCGTGCTTTCGGTGGAAGGCGACACCGCCCGCGTCGAGCCCGGCATCACCCTGGGCGCGCTGAACGAGGCGCTGAAGCGGAAAGGGCTGTTCTACCCGGTCGATCCCTCCACCTGGGCGCGCTGCACCATCGGCGGCATGGCCGGCAACAACTCCTGCGGCTCCAAATCCATCCGCTACGGGCTGATGGCCGACAACGTGCGCGCCATCGACGCCATCCTGGCGGACGGCACGCGCTTCACCTTCGGCGACCTGCCCGACAATCTCGGCCCCGGCGTGCCGCCCGCCGTCGCCGACCTGATCGCGCGGCTGCGCGCCATCGGCGCGCGCGAGGCGGCGGAGATCGCCGCCCGCTTCCCGCACCAGCTCCGCCGCGTCGGCGGCTACAACCTCGATGCGCTGACCCCGGCGGCGCGCGCGGAGGGCCGCGCCAGCCTGGCGCGCCTGCTGGTCGGCAGCGAGGGCACGCTGGCCTTCTCGGCGGCGCTCGATCTCCGGCTCTGGCCGATCAAGCCGCGCAAGGTGCTGGGCATCTGCCAGTTCCCGAGCTTCCGCCGCGCCATGGAGGCCTCGAAGCACCTGGTCACGCTCGACCCCGAGGCGGTGGAACTGGTGGACCGCACCATGATCGAGCTCGGCCGCTCCATCCCGATCTACCGCAGCACCATCGAGCGCATCCTGATCGGCGAGCCGGACAGCCTGCTCATCGTCGAGTTCCACGGGCATGAGGACGCGCCGCTGCTGGCCGCACTGGACCGGCTGGAGGAGATGATGGGCGACCTCGGCCTGCCCGGGCAGGTGGTGCGCGTCACCGATGCCGGCTTCCAGGCGCAGGTCGCGGAGGTGCGCGAGGCCGGGCTGAACATCATGATGAGCATGAAGGGCGACGGCAAGCCCGTCTCCTTCATCGAGGACACCGCCGTCGCGCTCGACGACCTCGCCGACTACACCGAGCGCCTGAACGCGGTCTTCGAGCGGCACGGCACCAAGGGCACCTGGTACGCCCATGCCTCGGTGGGCTGCCTGCATGTGCGCCCGGTGCTGAACATGAAGTCCGGCGAGGACGTCGCGAAGATGCGCGCCATCGCCGAGGAATGCTTCGCGCTCGTGCGGGAGTACAAGGGCAGCCATTCCGGCGAGCATGGCGACGGCATCGTCCGCTCCGAGTTCCACGCGGAGATGTTCGGGGAGCGGATCGTGCGCGCCTTCGAGCAGGTGAAGGAGACCTTCGACCCCGCGACGGAGACCCTGCCGCACGGCCTGCTGAACCCGAACCGCGTCGTGCATCCGCCGCGCATGGATGACCGCTCCCTGCTGCGCTACCACGAGGGCTATGCGGCGGACGACCGCGTCGCGCCGGCGCTGGACTGGTCGGCCTGGCCGGGGCCGCAGGGCGGCCTGCTCGGCGCGGTCGAGATGTGCAACAACAACGGCACCTGCCGGAAGTTCGACGCCGGCACCATGTGCCCGAGCTACCGCGCCACGCGCGACGAGCGGCACCTGACGCGCGGCCGGGCCAACACGCTGCGCCTCGCGCTGACCGGGCAGATCGAGGGCGGCCTCGCCTCGGACGAGGTGGCGCAGACGCTCTCGCTCTGCGTCGCCTGCAAGGGCTGCAAGCGCGAATGCCCGACCGGCGTGGACATGGCCAGGATGAAGATCGAGGCCGCCCATGCCCGCAACCGCGCGCGCGGCGTGTCGCGCAAGGACCGCCTGATCGCCACCTTGCCGCGTTGGGCGCCCTGGGCGTCGCGCGTGGCGCCGCTGGCGAACCTGCGCGACATCGTCCCCGGCCTGGCCGCCGCCAGCGAGCGCGCGCTCGGGCTGGCCGCGCAGCGCAGCCTGCCGCGCTTCCGGCGCGACGCCTTCCGGGACGCCGAGCTGCGCGCGCCGGACGGCCGCGCGAACGAGGTCATCCTGCTGCCGGACCTGTTCAACCGCTATTTCGAGCCGGAGAACCTGCGCGCCGCCATCCGCGTGCTGCGCGCCGCCGGCGCCGACCCCGCCGTGGCGCGTCCACCGCGCGGCGGGCACCCGCTCGACGACGGCCGCACCTGGCTCGCTGCCGGCATGGTGGAGGAGGCCCGCGCCGAAGCACGCCGCACGCTGGCGGCGCTGGCTGCCTGGGAGAGCCCGGTGCTGGGCCTGGAGCCTTCCTCGCTGATGACGCTGCGGGACGAGTTCCTCGCCCTGCTGCCGGGCGAGGCGACGGAGCGGCTCGCCGCGCGGGCGCTGCTGGTGTCGGAGTGGCTGGCGAAGGCGAAGCCGCCGCTGCGGCTGAAGCCGCTCGCGGGCGAGGCGCATATCCATGGCCACTGCCACCAGAAGGCCTTCAACGCCTTCACGCCGGCCGTGGCCATGCTGAAGGCGATCCCCGGGCTGACGGTGACGCCCATCACTTCCTCCTGCTGCGGCATGGCCGGTGCCTTCGGCTACGAGGCGAAGAACCTGCCCGTCTCCGTGGCCATGGCCGAGCTTTCCTTGCTGCCGCATATCCGCCGGACGGCGCCGGAGGCGATCATCGTCGCGGACGGCACCTCCTGCCGTCATCAGATCCAGGACCTGGCGAGGCGTGACGCGATGCACTCGATCCGGTTGCTGGACAGGGCGCTCGCCTGACCGGCCCTGCTGCCCTTCGGATGCTGAAGGTGCCGCTTCGCTCAGCCTCCCGCGGGATGCCCGGACCCGCCGGCCGGCGGGCGGGGAGGGGATGCGGCACCTGCGAAGGAACGGTTGATCGAACCGCTCGATGCTCCTGATCGGAAAAAACCGTTTCCACCGATTGCGCGCCGCGCCTAGCCTGCCCGTAAAACGTTCAGGAGAGGGCAAGGACCATGGACACGAACGCGAGCGGCCCGCTGGGCTGCCCGATGAAGAAGCCGTCCGCCAAGCGGGCCCTGCTGGGACGCACCAGCCGCGACTGGTGGCCGAACCAGCTCTCGCTCGACATCCTCCATCAGAAGGGTCTCTCGGCGAACCCGATGGGTGATGGCTTCGACTACGCCCGGGAGTTCCAGTCGCTCGACTACGCCGCGGTGAAGCAGGATCTTCACGCGCTGATGACCGACAGCCAGCCCTGGTGGCCGGCGGACTATGGCCATTACGGCCCCTTCTTCATCCGCATGGCCTGGCACAGCGCCGGCACCTACCGCACCGGCGACGGGCGCGGCGGCTCCTCTTCCGGCGGGCAGCGCTTCGCGCCGCTGAACTCCTGGCCCGACAACGCCAACCTCGACAAGGCGCGCCGCCTGCTCTGGCCGATCAAGCAGAAATACGGCCGGAAGCTGTCCTGGGCCGACCTGTTCATCATGGCCGGCAACGTCGCCATCGAGTCCATGGGCGGGCCGATCTTCGGCTTCGGCGGCGGCCGCGCGGACGTCTTCGAGCCGGAGAAGGACATCTACTGGGGCACCGAGGAGGAATGGCTGGGCCAGACCCGCATCGACCCGGCCAAGGAGATGGTGCTGGAGAACCCGCTGGCCGCCATCCAGATGGGCCTCATCTACGTCAACCCCGAAGGCCCGGGCGGCGAGCCCGACCCGGCCGGCTCGGCGCGCGACATCCGCGAGACCTTCGCCCGCATGGGCATGAACGACGAGGAGACCGTCGCGCTGACGGCGGGTGGCCACACCTTCGGCAAGTGCCACGGTGCCGGCGACCCCTCCAAGGTCGGCAAGGAGCCGGAGGGCGCCGACATCGCGCAGATGGGCCTGGGCTGGCAGAGCGGGCATGAGAGCGGCATCGGCGACCACACCATCACCAGCGGGCTGGAAGGCGCCTGGACGCCCAACCCCATCCAGTGGGACGGCGGCTACTTCCACATGCTGCTCGACTACGAGTACGAGCTGGTGAAGAGCCCCGCCGGTGCCAAGCAGTGGCAGCCGGTCAACCAGAAGCCGGAGGACATGGCGCCGGGCGCGCACAGCCCCGACCGCCGCGTGCCGACGATGATGACCACCGCCGACATGGCGATGAAGGTGGACCCGGAATACCGCAAGATCTCGGAGCGCTTCCGCGACAGCCCGGACCAGTTCGCCGACGCCTTCGCCCGCGCCTGGTTCAAGCTGACCCATCGCGACATGGGCCCGAAGGTCCGCTACCTCGGCCCCGACGTGCCGGCGGAGGACCTCATCTGGCAGGATCCGATCCCCCAGGCCGACCACGCGCCGGTGGACGAGGCCGACGTCGCCGCCCTCAAGCAGAAGATCCTCGCCTCCGGCCTCACCATCCCCGAGCTGGTGGGAACCGCCTGGGCCTCGGCCGCCACCTATCGCGGCTCCGACCACCGCGGCGGCGCCAATGGCGCGCGCATCCGCCTCGCGCCGCAGAAGGACTGGGACGTCAACGAGCCCGAGCGGCTCGCCAAGGTGCTCAAGGTCTACGAGGACATCAAGGCGGCCTTCGACGCCGGTGCCGGCGGCGGCAAGAAGGTCTCGATGGCCGACCTGATCGTGCTCGGCGGCACGGCCGCCGTCGAGAAGGCGGCGAAGGATGCCGGCCATGACGTCGCGGTGCCCTTCGCGCCCGGCCGCACCGATGCCTCGGCCGCGCAGACCGACGCCGAGAGCTTTGGTGTGCTGGAGCCCAAGGCGGACGGCTTCCGCAACTACCTTCAGGTTCCCTTCAGCGTGCCCACCGAGGAGCTGCTGGTCGATCGCGCCCAGCTCCTCCGGCTGAGCGCGCCGGAGATGACCGTGCTCGTCGGCGGCCTGCGCGTGCTGGGCGCCAACCATCGCGGGCAGAAGGAGGGCGTGCTGACCGAGCGCCCCGGCCAGCTCACCAACGACTTCTTCGCCAACCTGCTGGACATGGGCACGGCCTGGAAGCTGGTGGACGGGCAGGCGGACGAGGTCTTCGCCGGCACCTGCCGCAGGACCGGCGAGCAGAAGTGGACGGCCACGCGCACCGATCTCGCCTTCGGCTCCAACTCGCAGCTCCGGGCGCTTTCCGAGGTCTACGCGGCGGCCGATGCGGGGCGGAAGTTCGTGGACGACTTCATCGCCGCCTGGACCAAGGTGATGAACGCCGACCGCTTCGACCTGGCCCGGCGTTGATCTGACCCGGCGTTGATCTGACCGGCGGCGGCCCGCTCCGGCGGGCCGCCTCCTGCCGCGGCGTCCCGGCGCGGCGGCATTGGCCGGGACTGTGCGGGAGGGGCGGGCGATGCGTCGGCGCGACGTCGATCAACTGGACCCGGGCCGTGCCTACTGGGTGCCCGCGGTGGTCGCGCCGGAACGCGACTGGCCGGGCGCGCCCGGCTGCCGCAAGGGCGCGCGCTACATGGTCAACTGCGCGACCTTGCAGCCGAGCCGGGACGAGTTCGAGCCCTTCGACAGCCAGCTGAGCTGCCTGCGCTGGATCCTCCGCAACCGGGCGCAGCTCAACCGCCTGCTGCCCGGTGCCACGATCCGCGCCGTTCCGCTGGCGCACTGGCTTCTTGGCCTGGAGTGACCTGGCCGCCGGAGGAGTTTGCGCGGGGGAGGCGTCATTCCGGATGACAGGCATCGGCCGCCGGCATCAGGCGCGGATCTTCACCGCAGGCTTCGCCGGCCGGCGCCCGGTGGTTCCCTGCGCGCCGGACGCGCTGGAGCGCGAAGCGCTGGCGCGGATGGGCCGCAACGCCGCCGCCTATGTGGCGGGCGGCGCCGGGCTGGAGCGCACCATGGCGGCCAACCGCGGCGCCTTCGAGCGCTGCCGCCTGCTTCCCCGCGTGCTGCGCGACGTTTCCGACCGCCGGCTTTCGGTGGAGCTCCTCGGCCGCACGCTGCCTCTTCCCCTGCTGCTGGCGCCGATCGGCGTCCTGGAGATGGCGCATCGCGAGGCCGACCTGGCGGCGGCGCGCGCCGCCGCCGCGGAAAGCCTGCCGTTCATCACCTCCTGCCAGTCCTCCCGCACGATGGAGGCGATCGCCGCGGCCGGCGGCGACGCCCCCCGCTGGTTTCAGCTCTACTGGTCGGCCTGCGACGCGCTGACGGAAAGCTTCGTGCGGCGCGCCGAGGCGGCGGGATACGAGGCGATCGTCGTCACCCTCGACACCACGCAGCTCGGCTGGCGTCCCCGCGACCTCGATCGCGGATACCTCCCCTTTCTCCGCGGGCGCGGCCTGGCGAACTACCTTTCGGACCCCGTCTTCCGCGCGCTGCCCCCGCGGCCGGCCGCGCCGGGCGAGCAGCCCGCGCTCGGGCCGCGCGCGCTGCCCGCGCTGGCCGAGCTGCTGCGCGCCTGGCCGGGCGGCTGGCGGCAGGCGCTCGCCGGGCGCGAGGAAATGGTGCAGGCGGTGCAGCGCTTCATCCGCATCTACTCCCGCCCCGACCTGGCCTGGGAGAACCTCGCCGCGCTGCGCCGGATGACGCGGCTGCCCCTGTTGCTGAAGGGCGTCCTGCACCCCGAGGACGCCCGCCGCGCCGTGGAGGCCGGGATGGACGGCGTCATCGTCTCCAACCACGGCGGCCGGCAGGTGGATGGCGCCGTCGCGGCGCTCGACATGCTGCCGCCCGTCGCCGCGGCCGTGGCGGGGCGCATCCCCGTGCTGTTCGACGGCGGCATCCGAACCGGCGCCGACGTCATCAAGGCGGTCGCGCTGGGTGCGGCCGCCGTGCTGGTCGGACGCCCCTATGTCTATGGCCTGGCGCTGGCGGGCGAGGCGGGCGTGCGGCAGGTCCTCCGGAACCTCGCGGCGGAGCTCGACCTGACCCTCGCCCTCATCGGCTGCCGCGGACTGCAGGAGCTGGATCGCTCCGTCCTGCACCCGGCGCCGGAGGCGTGAGGCCGGAGCGCGGCTCGGGCCCGCCCGCCACCCAGAGCATTTTCCGGTCGCCCTGGCTCACGGAAAGTGCTCTGGCCGTTTGTTTTGACGAGCATCTTCACCCGTCCCGATGATGCCATCGGAACCGGATCTGCTCTAGCCGGGCGGCGGGAAGCCGTAGAGGCGGGAAGGGTTCTCCACCAGCACGCGGCGGCGGGTTGCGGGATCGGCCGCCCAGTCCGCCAGGAGGTCGAGCAGGGTGGCGTCGTCCGGCTTCGCGTCCGTCCGCTGGGTGGGGTGGGGCCAGTCGGTTCCCCAGAGCATGCGCTCCGGCGCGGCGCGGACCAGCGCAGCCGCGACGGCGCCGGCATCCGCGTAGCCGGGGGCGCCGCTCCGGCTGCGGAGATAGGCCCCCGAGAGCTTCACCCAGGTCCTGCCCGCATCCAGCAGCCTGCGCACCGCCTGGAAGGCGGGGGTGGCGGTGCCGCCGGGCTGCGGCACCTGGCCCATGTGGTCCAGCACCAGGGGACAGGGCAGGGAGGCCAGCAGCGGCGCGGCCGCCAGCAGCGTCGGCTCGGACGCGTTCACCTGGCAGTGCCAGCCGAGCGGCGCCACGCGCCGGGCCAGCGGCACCAGATGCTCCGCCCGGAGCACGCCGGGCATGGTCAGGTTGAAGCGGATGCCGCGCACCCCGGCCGCGTCCAGTGCCCGCAGCGTGCCGTCCGGCACGTCCGGCACCACCACCGCCACCATGCGGAAGCGCTCCCGCCCCAGCGCCTCCAGCGCCCGCAGGTGCAGGCTGTTGTCCGTCCCGTAGGCCGAGGGCTGCACCAGCACGCCGCGCGCGAGGCCGAGCCGGGCCTGCAGCAGCCGGTAGTGCTCCACCGAGGCGTCCGGGTGGTGCGGCGTGCCGGCGGCGGAAGGCCAGCGGCCGTCATAGACGTGGAAGTGGCAGTCCGTGGCGCCGGCCGGCACCTCAAGCCGGGGCGGGGCGGTGCCAGCGGACCACGGCACCGGCGCGGGAATGTCCTGCACGTCGCTCAGTCCAGCGTGGCGCCGGAGACGCGCACCAGTTCCTGCCACATCGGCCGTTCCTTCGCCGCGCGGGCGGCGGCCTCCTGCGGCGTGGTGCCGAGCGCCCGCGTGCCGGTCTGCGCGAGGCGCTTCTGCAGCGCCGGGTCCGCCGCCGCCGCCTGCATGGCCTGCGACAGCCGCTCCACCACCGGCGTCGGCGTGCCCGCCGGCACCGTGACGGCGCCCCAGGAGGTGACGACGAAATCCGGTACGCCGGCCTCGGCCATGGTGGGCGTGTCTGGCAGGTCGGGCCAGCGCTCGGCCGAGGTGACGGCGAGCGCCCGCAGCTTGCCGCCGCGCAGGTTGGCCAGCGCGGTCGGCACGTTGTCCACCACGAACTGGATGTCGCCGCGCAGCATGCCGGTCAGCGCCTCCGAGCCGCCCTTGAAGGGCACGTGCAGGCCCTGGATGCCGGTGCGCCGGCACAGCATCTCGCCGGAAAGGTGCACCGTGGTGCCGATGCCGGAACTGCCGAAGGTGACGCCCTGCGGCTGCGTCTTCGCCCAGGCGACGAACTCGCTCAGCGTGCGGGCCGGCACGTGCTTGGCGGGCACGACCACCACCAGCGGCGCCTCCCAGCCCAGCGAGACCGGCAGCAGGTCCTTCTCCGGGTCATAGGGCAGGTCGCGGTAGAGGAATTGGTTGATGGCCAGGCTGTTCACCGCCGAGGCGCCGAGCGTATACCCGTCGGCCTCGGCATGGGCGACCGCCGCCGTGCCGATGGTGCCGCCGCCGCCGGGGCGGTTCTCCACCACGACCGACTGCCCGAGCCGGGCGCCCAGCCCGTCGGCGATCAGCCGCGCCGCGATGTCCACCGCGCCGCCGGGCGGGTAGGGCACGACCAGCCGCAGCGGGCGGTCCGGCCAGGACGCGGCCCGGGCCAGGCGGGGGGCGGCGAGCAGCGTTGCGGCTCCGGCGCTGAGGAGGGTGCGGCGCGGGATCATGCGGAAGGCTCCTGCGGGGCTGGTTGCTGGGAGGTTGGCCGGGGCTGGCCGAGATGCGGCGGCAGGCGATAGGTCTTGATGGCGGTGCCGGCGAAGAGCGCCGCCTTCTCGTCGGCCGAGGCGGCGGCGGCGATGCGCTTGAAGGCGTTCCAGCAGGTGCCGTAGCCGAACATGCCCTTGTCCACGGAGAAGTTGCTCTCGAACATGCAGCGCCGCGCGCCGAAGAGTTCGATGCAGGTCTCGACATAGGGCGCCCAGGCGGCGGCCAGCGTGGCCGAGCCGGGCGGGGTGTCGGCGCGGTGGAAGTCGAAGCCGCTCAGCGCCATGCCAAGGCCGCCGAGCTTGACGCGCAGGTTCGGCAGCGCCGCCAGCCGCCGCATCGCGGCCCGCCAGACACCGAACACCTCCTCCCGCCGGCCGGCGAAGGGGCCGATGCCGATCGGCCCGCCCATATGATCGAGGATCACCGTGAGGTCCGGCAGCGCGCGCGCCAGCGCCTCCACTTCCGCGAGCTGGGTATGGTAGGCCCAGACGTCGAGCGTCAGCCCGTGGCGCGGCAGCAGGGCGGCGCCGCGCAGGAAGGCGGGGTCGGCCAGCAGCCCCTCGCGCGGCTTCACCGGGTTGGTCTGGATGGCGGGATCGGGGTGGAAGGCGGTGTTGTTGCGGATGCCGCGGAAGCGCTCCGGCGCGGCGCGCAGATGCGCCTCCAGCACCGGCGCCACCCGCTCGCCCAGCGTCAGGTCGGCGAAGCCGACGATGCCCTGGCAGGCCCGCAGCTTCCCGTAGAGGCCGCTGGCGCTCTGCGCCGCGACGCCGTTGACGAACTCCGTCTCGCCGACCGGCCGCATCGCCTCCGGCCCCCCGGCGCGGAACATCGCGCGGCAGGTGACGAACACCGTGGCGCGGATGTCGTGCCCGCTGCGCGTGTCGCGCAGCAGGTCGTCGAACAAATAGCGGTCGCCCGGGCGGTCCCACAGGTGGTGGTGCGGGTCCACGATGGGCAGAGCGGGCTCCAGCGGCGGCTCAACGCCGCGCGCCAGCCAGTCCTCGCGCACCGGGATGTGCGGGCTATGGGGTGCGGATGCCATGACGCCTACTCCAGCGTGATCCCGGCCTCCTTCACGAAGCCCTGCCAGCGCCGGCTCTGCGCCTGGAAGAAGGCGGCGAACTGCTGCGGCGTGTTGGGCTCCGTCTGCAGCTCCTGCGCGCGCAGCTTCTCGGCGATCTCGGGCTTCGCCTGGGCGGCGTTCAGCAAAGTGTTCAGCTTGGCGACGATGGCGTCGGGCGTGCCCTTCGGGACAAAGACGCCGTTCCACTCGTAGGTTTCGAAGCCCGGCAGCGTATCCGACAGCGGCGGCAGGTCCGGCAGCGCGGCGAGGCGGCCGCGGCCGGTATGCGCCAGGGCGCGCAGCGTGCCCTCCTTGAGGAAGGCGATGGGGCCGTTGACGTTGCCGAAATACAGGTCCACCTGCCCGGACATCAGGTCGGCATAGATGGGCGCGCCGCCGCGATAGGGCACGTGGTTGACCGGCGCGCCGGATTCCTTCGCGAACAGCTCCAGCGCCAGGTGCTGGATCGAGCCGATGCCGGCCGACGCCCCGTTCAGCCCGCCCGGCGTGGCCTTGGACAGCGCGATCAGCTCGGCCGGCGTGCTGGCCTTCACCTTCGGGTTCACCAGCACGAGCTGCGGCACGGTGATGGAGCGGAACACCGGCACGAAGTCGTGCTGCGCGCTGTAGCTGAGGTTCTTGAACAGCGCGGCCTCCACCGAGAGGCCGGTGGAGCCGTAGAGCACCGTGTAGCCGTCGGGGGTTGCCTGCGCGGCGGCGGCGGCGCCGATCGTGCCGGTGGCCCCGGCGCGGTTCTCGATCACGAAGGGCTGGCCGCTGGCCTCGGCGACGGCGATGAACAGCATGCGGGCCACCACGTCGGCGGTGCCGCCCGGCGGCCAGGGCACGATGACGCGCACCGGGCGGTTCGGCCAGTCGCCCGCCTGCGCCCGGGCGGTCCGGGCGGCGAGCAGCAGGCCCGGGGCTGCCAGCAGGGCGGCGCGGCGCCCCAGTCTCGGCGTATCGGTCATTCCTGGTCCTCCTTCCTGTCGGTCTTGGCGCCGGGCATGCGCCGGCGCGGCGCGCGGAAGGGGAGCCTCCCGCACGATGGTCCTTCGCGATGGGCCGGGGGCCGTGGCCCCCGGCGGTCAGGCGGTGGCGAGCGCGGCGAGGCCGCCTTCGACCACCACGGCGCCGTCCGTGGCCGGGCGGCGGCCGGCGAGCACGGCGATGATGCTCTCCGCCGCGCTGGTCGCCATGGCGACGGCGCCGCGCGGCGTGTTGGCGGCCAGATGCGGCGTCGGCACCAGGTGCGGGTGCCGGCGCAGCGGGCTGTCCCCGGGCAGCGGCTCGGTGCTGAAGACGTCCACGCCTGCCCAGGCGAGCTGGCCGGACTCCAGCGCCGCCACCAGCGCCGCCTCGTCCACGATGCCGCCGCGGGCGGTGTGCACCAGGATGGCGCCCTTCGGCAGCCGCGCGAGCTCGGCGGCGCCGATCATGCCGCGCGTCTCCGGCTCCAGCGGGCAGTGCAGCGACAGCACCTCGGCCTCGGCCAGCAGCGCCTCGAGCGTCGGCACCCGCTCGGCCGGGCCGGGCAGCGGCCCCTCGGGCAGATAGGGGTCGTAGGCCAGCACGCGCATGCCGAAAGCCGCCGCGAAGCGCGCCACCTTGGAGCCGATCGCGCCATGGCCGACGATGCCGAGCGTCATGCCCTCGATGTCGCGCGTCATGCGGGCGGTCTTCTCCCACAGGCCGTCGCGCATCTTCTCGCTGACGTCGGGCAGGTCCTTCAGCAGGGCCAGCATCAGCGCCATCGCGTGCTCGGCGACGGAGCGGGAATTCGCCCCGGCGGCGCGCGTCACCGTGAGGCTGCGCGACCGCGCGGCGGGCACGTCGATGCCGTCGATGCCGGCGCCGTGGCGGGCCACCACGCGCAGGTCCGGCGCGGCGGCATCCATCACGGTGCCGTCGATGCGGCCCTGCCGGTGCAGCAGCGCCACCGGCCGGTGCGCGGCGATGGCCGCCAGCAGCTCCGCCTCGCCGGGATAGCCGGTGGTGCAGACCGGGTTCAGCCCGGCCTGCTCCAGCATGGCCATGGCCTCCGGCGCCAGCCGGGCGGCGGTGATGAGGACGACGGGGCGGGTCATTCCAGCCCCTCGCAGCCGAGCCGGCGCAGCGTCGCGTCCACCCAGGCGGCGTCGTGCGTGCCGGCCTCGATGTTCGCCATCTGCTTGTGCTCGGCCGCCTGCTTGGCCGTGGCGGCGGCGTGGATCGCCTCGACGCTGCCGAAGGGCACGCAGAGCAGCCCGTCATCGTCGCCGAGGATGAGGTCGCCGGGCTCGATCACCATGCCGTCGAGCGCGACCGGCACGTTGATCTCGCCGGGGCCGTCCTTGTAGGGGCCGCGATGGGTGATGCCGGCGGCAAAGACCGGGAAGGATTGCGCGGCGATGGCGGCGCTGTCGCGGATGGCGCCGTTGATCACGATGCCGCCAAGGCCGCGGCGCACCATCTGGGCCAGCATCAGCTCGCCGATCAGCGCGTTGGTGAGGTCGCCGCCGGCATCCACGACGATGACGTCGCCCGGCGCGGCGAGCGCCAGCGCCTTGTGGATCATGAGGTTGTCGCCCGGGCGGGTCTTCACCGTGAAGGCCGGGCCGCGCAGCGGGGCGCCATCGTGCATCGACCGCAGGCGCGGGCCGCCGGCCGTCATTCGCGACATGACGTCGCTGACATTGGCCACCGGCAGGTCGCGGAAGCGCTCCACCCATTCCGCGGACACCCCTTGGGTGCGCGGCAAAATCCTGAAGCCCAGACCCATCGTTTTCCTCCAGCGATCCACCGCCCTGCGGCGGCCTGAACGGCAGACTTGCGGAGCGCGAGAAAAAATGCAACGTCATTTCGAAATTCACGGCCAACCGGCCAAACGCTCTGGGAGGAGCCTGCCCGATGCCGCTTTCCACCCCCGCCACCCCACTGCTGCCGCGCCGCCGCCTGCTGCTCGCCGGCGCGGGCCTGGCCCTGGGCGCCCTGGCGCGCCCGGCCCTGGCGGCCTCGTCCTACCCCTCCCGCCCGGTGCGCATCGTGGTGCCCTGGGCGCCCGGCGGCGCGGTGGACGTGGTGGCCCGGCGCATGGCGCAGAAGCTTTCCGCCCGGCTGGGGCAACCCTTCGTCGTCGAGAACAAGCCGGGCGCCACGGGCACCATCGGCGCGGCCGACGTGGCGCGTTCCGATCCGGACGGGCAGACGCTGCTGGCGATCGACAACACCTACGCAACCCTGCCCTACCTGTTCAACAACCTGCCCTTCGACCATGCCGGGGCCTTCGCGCCGGTCAGCGTCAGCGCCTTCTCGCCGGTGCTGCTGCTGGTCAACGCCAAGTCGCCCTACAAGGACCTGGCCTCGCTGATCGCGGCGGCGAAGCGCGAGCCGAACAAGATCACCTTCGGCTCCGGCGGCGTCGGCAGCTCGCTGCACCTCTCGGCCGAGGCCTTCCAGCAGGCCGCCGGGGTGAAGCTGTTCCACGTGCCCTACAAGGGCGGCGGAGAGGCGGTGACGGCGACCATCTCCGGCGAGGTGGACATGGCCATGCCCTCGCTGGGCTCCGGCCTCGGCGGCATCAAGGGCGGGCTGCTGCGGCCGCTGGCGATCAGCGGCGAGCACCGCGTGGAGGCGCTGCCGGACACGCCCACCTTCGGCGAGGCCGGGCTGAAGGGCTTCAGCATCATCAACTGGTCCGGCCTCGCGGCGCCGCGCGGCACGCCGCAGCCGGTGATCGACCAGCTTTACCAGGCGATGGCGGCTTCCCTGCGCGACGAGGACATGCTGGCCTTCCTCAAGACGCTGGCGGCCGAGCCCGGCGGCATGCCGCCCGCCGAATTCGCGAAGCTGATCCAGCGGGAGAAGGAACTCTGGGCGGAGGTCGCCAAGAGCGCCGGCATCGAGCGGCAGTGAGGGTTCGCCCATGAGCTTCTTCGCCCCGCCGCCGCGCGTCGAGACCACGCTGTTCTCGCGCCTGCCGGACCGCTTCCGCGACCTGCGCCGCACCGCCTGGAGCGACGCCAACCGCGCCGGCAAGCCGGTCGACAGCTTCCTGGAAGGCCCGGTCTTCGAC
The DNA here is from genome assembly GCF_009829925.1 of Teichococcus coralli. Taxonomy (GTDB): domain Bacteria; phylum Pseudomonadota; class Alphaproteobacteria; order Acetobacterales; family Acetobacteraceae; genus Pseudoroseomonas; species Pseudoroseomonas coralli. The sequence goes on along the minus strand of NZ_SNVJ01000019.1, from coordinate 56,769 downwards.
CGCGAGGGCCGGCTCTACGTCACCGACATTCCCTTCGGCCGCATCTTCCGCGTCTCGCCCGCGGGCGAATGGCAGCAGGTCGCCGAGTATGACGGCTGGCCCAACGGCATGAAGATCGCGCCCGACGGCCGCTTCGTCATCACCGACTACAAGCGCGGCCTGATGCTGCTGGACCCGGACACCGGCGCCGTCACGCCGCTGCTGGAGACGGCGCGCTCCGAAAGCTTCAAGGGCGTCAACGACCTCTGCTTCTCGGCGGCCGGCGACATCTTCTTCACCGACCAGGGGCAGACCGGGCTGCAGGACCCCACAGGCCGCGTCTGGCGGCTGGAGCCGGATGGCCGGCTGAGCTGCCTGATCAACACCATCCCGAGCCCCAACGGCATCGTGCTGGCGGCGGATGGAAGCCACCTGCTGGTCGCGGTGACGCGCGCCAACCAGATCTGGCGCCTGCCGCTGCAGGCCGATGGCAGCGTGACCAAGGCCAGCATCTTCTGCCACATGCATGGCGGGCCGAGCGGGCCGGACGGGCTGGCGCTCGACCAGGAGGGCTGCCTGCTGGTCGCGCATGCCGGCTTCGGCACGGTCTGGCGCCTTTCGTCGCGCGCCGAGCCGCTGCTGCGCGTCGCCTCCTGCGCCGGCTGGTCCACCACCAACCTCGCCTTCGGCGGCGCGGACCGGCGCAGCCTGTTCATCACCGAGTCCGAGACCGGCAGCATCCTGCGCGCCGAGCTGCCCGCGCCCGGCCAGATCCTGCCGGCCTGAACGCGACGCGCGCCCCCGCCTCCCCCGGGGGGCGCGCACGCCTGCAACCAAGCGCCCCAAAGAGGGCACGAGAGGAAGGTCCGAACCATGCTGCGACGCCATTTCCTGGGCGCGGCCGCCGCCGCGACGCTGTCTCCACTGGCCATGCCGCGCCTCGCCCAAGGGGCGGAGCGGAGCGTGCTGCGCTTCATCCCCTTCGTGGACCTGTCGCTGCTCGACCCGGTGGCCACCACCGCGACGTCGACGCGCAACCACGCCTTCATGGTGTTCGACACGCTCTACGGCCTGGACGCGCAGTTCGAGCCGCAGCCGCAGATGGTGCAGGGCCACGTGGTCGAGGATGACGGCCGCCGCTGGCGGCTGACGCTGCGCGACGGCCTCAAGTTCCATGACAACGAGCCGGTGCGGGCGCGCGACTGCGTGGCCAGCATCCGCCGCTGGGCCTCGCGCGATTCCTTCGGGCAGGCGCTGATGGCCGCGACGGACGAGCTTTCCGCGCCGGACGACCGCACGATCCTGTTCCGCCTGAAGAAGCCCTTCCCGCTGCTGCCCGCGGCGCTGGCCAAGGCCTCGCCCAGCATGTGCGCCATCATGCCGGAGCGGCTGGCCGGCACCGATGCCGCCAAGCAGGTGACGGAGATCGTCGGCAGCGGCCCATTTCGCTTCCTGGAAAGCGAGCACATGGCCGGCGCCCGCGCCGCCTATGCGCGCTTCGACGGCTACGTGCCACGGCCGGAGGGCGTGGTGGGCGGCACCGCCGGCCCCAAGGTCGCGCATTTCGAGCGGGTGGAATGGAACGTCATGCCGGACGTCTCGGCCGCCTCCGGCGCGCTGATGGCGGGCGAGGCGGACTGGTGGGAGACGCCCTCGCCGGATCTCGTCGCCCTGCTCAGGCGCAACAAGGATGTCCGCGTCGAGGTGAAGGACCGCCAGGGCCTGACGCCCATCCTGCGCTTCAACTGCATCCAGCCGCCCTTCGACAACGTCGCCCTGCGCCGCGCCGTGCTGGGCGCGGTGGACCAGTCCCAGTTCATGCAGGCCTACAGCAGCGATCCCGACACCTGGCACGTCAAGCTCGGCATGTTCTGCCCGGGCACGCCGATGGCCAGCGACGTCGGCTTCGACCATCTCTTCGGCAAGACCGACATCGCCCGCGCGAAGCAGGCGGTGGCCGCTTCCGGCTACAAGGGCGAGAAGGTCGCCTTCATGCTGCCGATGGACCATCCCGTCAGCGCGCCGATCGGCCAGGTCGGCATCGACCTGTTCCAGCGCATCGGGCTCAACGTGGACGTGCAGGCGATGGACAGCGGCACGCTGTTCCAGCGCCGCAACTCGCGCGAGCCGGTGGAGAAGGGCGGCTGGAGCGTGTTTCCCTCCATGGTCTCCGGGCTCAACATCCTGAACCCGGCGGTGACCAACGTGGCGCGCGCCAACGGGCTCAAGGGCTGGTATGGCTGGCCGACCAGCGCGGAGGCGGAGCGGCTGCGCGATGCCTGGATGGATGAGCGCGACCCCGCCGCGCAGAAGCAGCTGGCCGAGCAGATGCAGGCGCAGGCCTGGAAGGACGCCACCTTCCTGCCCACCGGCCAGATCTTCCAGCCCATGGCCTGGCGCCGCGACATCGACGGCGTGCTCGACGGCTTCGTGAAGTTCTGGAACGTGCGGCGGGTGTGAGGCGCCGAAGCCGGGGGGAGAATGAATTCTCCCCCCGAACCCCCCCCTTCTTTTTTCTTTCAGTTTGCCGCCGGGCCTTCAGGAACGCCTTCGCCGTGAACGGAACCTGAGAACGGGCGAAAGGAAGGAGGGGGTGCGGGGGAGTTCACTCCCCCGATCTTCTGCCGGCTGGCAAAGCGGGGCTTTCCGGCATCCGGCCGCCCAGGCTGCGGGTCAGCCGCGCCGCGGCCTCGCGCAGCACGGGGCGGACCGCCTCCGCTGCCTCGGCCGTGAGGCGGGTGATCGGGCCGGTGACGCAGACCGCGCCGGCGAACGCTTCCTCCGGCCCGAAGGCCGGCATGGCCATGCCGGCCACATGCGGATCGTTTGCCCCGGCGGTGTAGAGCGGGAAGTCCAGCGTCGCGGCTTCCGGCGGCAGGGGCGAGGTGGTGAACAGCCGCAGCACCTGTGCGATGGCGGAACCGTCCATCGGCAGCCGGTCGCCCGGCCGCACGTGCAGCCGCAGGCGGTGCGGCGAGTCCACCCGGAACAGGCAGAGCCGGTTGTCGCCGCGGCGGATGTAGAAGGAGGCGCTTTCCCCGGTCCGCTCCACCAGCGTTTCGAGCACCGGAACCACATGCGCCTCCAGCCGGAAGGACTGCTGGTAGATCATTCCGAGGCGCAGCAGCTCGGCATCCAGCCGATACTGCCCCTCCGGCGTGCGGGAGATGTAGCCGAAGCCCTCCAGCGACACCGCCAGCCGCATGATCGTCGTCTTGACCAGGCCCGTGCGCGCCGAGAGCTCGGCCAGCGACAGCGCGGAATCGCCTTTGCGGAAGGCGCTGAGGATGGTCAACAGGCGCTCCGCCGAGGCGACGCCTTCCAGCGCTGGAGCGGGCCGAGCTTTACCGGTCATGGCGGGAGGTCTAGCGCCCGGCACGCATGCCGATCAAGCGCCCTGCGGGCGCCCGGATCGGTGCGCGGCCCCTGCCGCACGCGCGGGCTGCGCCCCGGGATCTCGGCCCGCGACCAGCCTGTCATGCGCTCGAACCGCGCGTTGACGAAGACGATGGGGGGATCGGAGAGGTCGAGGTCCGCTGCGGTGAGCATGACCGCCTCGGCGATCTGCGCCAGACCGAGCAAGGGGTCGGGGCGTGCCGGCGGCGCCCGCCTTTCGCCCAGGATCACCTCCTCCAGAGGTTTGCCTGCCCACTCAAGCGCCCCCGCGCGAAGGCCAGCGGCGAAGCGGCCCGCCGCCACCCTGCCCGCCCGCGCAGCCATGGCCAGCAGAAAGGCGCCCCAGGCGCGATCCTGCCGCAGCGCATGGACGCCGGGCCCGCCCGGTATGACAAGAGTGCCGATGCGCCCGCCGGAACAGGCCTCGACGGCGATGCCGAAGCCGGGCACCGTGGCCGCGGTGCCGGCGGAGCGGCCGGCCACCTGGAATGGCGCAGGGCGGATCGGCGCCTTCCTCGTTGGCCGTGGCGAAAGCTTGCGCCGGGCCGGACCGGTCGATCGGCTGAACCCCGTCAAAGGCGAGAATGGCGATGCGGTGGAATGGCAGGATCTGTTCGTTTTCTGTTATCGACGCCCGCAGGCCGGCTCGGCTCCACTTCGATGCGCCGCCCCTGGCGGGGCGCAGCTTGAGAGGAGCATGCACATGAGCGGACATCCGAATGCAGCCGCCGCTTCCGCCCCCGGGCCGGCCGGCGAGGGCGCCCCGGGCCGCCAGGCGGCGGCGCCGCGGCAGGTCAACGTGGTGCTGGTGCCGGACATGGTGCAGCTCGACATGACGGGGCCCTTCGAGGTGCTGGCCCGGGTGCCGGGCTGGTCGGTCTCGCTGGTGGCGGCGACAATGGAGCCGGTGCGCACCGACCGCGGCCTGCGGATCGTGCCGGACGTCACGCGGGAGGGTGCCGCGCCGGCGGACCTGCTCGTCGTGCCCGGCGGAGCCGGAGTGGATGTCGCGATGCTCGATCCGGCATGGCTCGCGTTCGTGCGGCGGCAGGCGAACTCGGCCGCGCATGTGTTCGGCATCTGCACGGGATCGTTGCTGCTCGGCGCGGCGGGTCTGCTGCGCGGCCGGCGCGCCGGGGGGCACTGGCAGGCGCGGGACCTTCTGGCACGCTTCGGCGCCACGCCCTCGGACGACCGGCTGACGGTGGACGGGAAGTTCTACACCTCCGGCGGCGTGACCTCGGGCATCGACCTCGCCCTGCGCGTGGTCGCGGACCTGGAAGGGGAGACGGTGGCCCGCAAGATCCAGCTGGCCATCGAATACGATCCGCAGCCGCCCTTCGCGGGCGGCACGCCGGCCACTTCGCCTCCCGCGATCGTGCAGGCGGTGCTGGCCGACTCCCGCCGCCGCCGTGCCGAGCGCGAGGGCAGGGTGGCCGAGGCAGCGGAAAGGCTCGGCCGGACCTGATTGCCGGCCCCGCCGCCGCGTCGGTCCTGGTCAGGCGCCTCCCAGGGCGGCGCCGACCTGCCGCACCATTCGCAGCAGCCGGGGCCCCACAGCCTCGAGCTGCGCCGCATCCACGGCAAAGCCGATCGCCGAGCAGCTGAAGCTGAAGACGCTTCGTCCCCGCGGATCGATGAAGGGCGCACCGATCGCCGCCACATCGGCACGAAGCTGCGCGATCACGACGCAGAAGCCCTTCTCCTCCAGTTGCGCGAAGGAGGCGGCAATGGCGGCCTCCTGTGCCGGCCATGCAGCGCCGGCGAGCCGCCGCAGGCGTTGCAGGGTTTCCTCCCGCTGCCGCTTCTCCATGGCGAAAAGCGCCGCGTGGCCGAGCGCCGTGCGGGCAATCGGCAGGCGCGCGCCCATCTCGCTCGCCACCACCACCTGCCCGGCCTTCTGCGCCAGCTCGAAATGCAGCATCTCGTCGCCGACGGGCATGGCGAGGTCCACCGGCAGGTCGATCTCCTCGCTCAACGCGCGCATCAACGGTGCCGCGATGCCGCGGATGTCGAGATTGGCCAGCCGCGTCAGCCCCAGCCGCAGCGCCGCCGGCCCCAGTTGCCAGCCCAGGCCCTCCACGCGCTCCAGATAGCCAAGCGCCGCCAGGCTCAGCGCCAGGCGCGACAGGGTGGAGCGCGTCAGCCCCAGCTCCCCGGCGAGCATCAGGCCGGACACCGGGCGTGGAGAGGCCGCGACCGCCTCCAGGATCTGGAAGCTCTTGCGGACGGCGGTCGGGACGGCTTCGGCGGCGGCGGACGTCATGCCGCCATGGTAGCTCCGGGCCCATACCCGGAAAATCCTGTATTTTGGGATGTAATCCTGCATATTGACATCGATGCGGCGCCGTTATGTGCTGTGGGGAACACGGAAGCCGCTTCCGGGGAGAAGCACGACCAGGCCCGCCCGCCCGTGCAGGAGAAGCCGCCATGACCGCCGATGGGCCTTGCCGCGTGCCGCCCGTGACGCGTCGCTCCGCTCCCGCAGCGGCCGCGCCGGTGCGCGCCGCGCTGGTTTCTGTTGAGGCTGCGGAAGGAGCCGCCTTCTCCTGCGGCAGCCTGCCCCGCGTCGGTTCCAGCGACGCCGCCGCGCCCCCGCTGCACGACGCCGTCACCCGCTTGAGCCCGGAGAGCCCGTCATGAGCCGCATCCTGCACCGCAGCCTGCGCAAGGATCCCCTGCTGGCCGTCTCCGGCCGCGGCCTGATGGTGCAGGGCGCCGAGGGGCCGCCGGTGATCGACGCCTCGGGCGGCGCCGCCGTCGCCTGCATCGGCCATGGCGATCCGCGCGTGGTGCGCGCCATCACCGAGCAGGCGGAGAAGCTTGCCTATGCCCACACGGTTTTCTTCACCTGCGAGGCCGCCGAGGAGCTGGCCGAGCTGCTGGTGGGCCATGAGCCGGGCGGCCTCAGCCACGCCTATTTCGTTTCCTCCGGCTCAGAGGCGATGGAGGCGGCGCTGAAGCTGGCGCGGCAGTACTTCCTGGAGATCGGGCAGCCGCAGCGCAGCCGCTTCATCGCGCGGCGGCAGAGCTACCACGGCAACACCCTCGGCGCGCTTGGCCTCGGCGGCAACATGGCGCGGCGCGAGCCCTACGAGCCGCTGCTTGCAACCTGCTTCAGCCATGTCTCGCCCTGCTTCGCCTATCACGGGCAGAAGCAAGGGGAGAGCGATGCCGACTACGTGGCACGCCTCGCCGCCGAGCTGGATGCGGAGTTCCAGCGCCTCGGCCCGCAGACCGTGGCGGCCTTCGTGGCGGAAACCATTGTGGGCGCGACGGCAGGCTGCGTCACCGCCCTGCCGGGCTATTTCCCTGCCATGCGCGAGGTTTGCGACCGGCACGGCGCGCTGCTGATCCTGGACGAGGTGATGAGCGGCATGGGCCGCTCCGGCACGCTGCATGCCTGGGAGCAGGAGGGCATCGCGCCCGACATCCAGGCCATCGCCAAGGGGCTGGGCGGCGGCTACCAGCCGATCGGCGGCATCCTGATGCAGGGGAAGATCGTGAAGGCGCTGGCCGAGGGCTCGGGCGCCTTCAAGCACGGGCACACCTACCAGGCGCATCCAGTGGCCTGCGCGGCGGCGCTCGCCGTGCAGCGCATCATCCGCGCGGACAATCTGCTCGAAAACGTCCGCGCCATGGCCGCGCGGCTGGAAGCGGCGTTGCAGGAGCGCTTCGGCAACCATGCGCATGTCGGCGACATCCGCGGCCGCGGCCTGTTCTGGGCGCTGGAATTCGTCGAGGACCGCGCCAGCCGCCGGAGCTTCGACCCTGACCGCAAGGTCAATGAAGTGGTCAAGGACGCCGCCATGGCTGCGGGGGTGATGATCTATCCGATGGGCGGCACCATCGACGGCAAGCTCGGCGATCACGTCATCGTCGCGCCGGCCTACACCGCGACCGCACCGGAGATCGACCGCATCGTGGAGCGCCTCGGGCAGGCGGTGGACCAGGTGCTGCGCTGAGCTTCGCAGCCGCCCCGCGAATCATGGGAAACGCAGGCGGCGCCATCGGACAATGGTTGCACCGGCCTGGATCGGTGCTCACAATCCTTCGCAAGCCGTGACTAGAAACAGGGAACCGGGAGGAACATCGTCGCCATGGCCGCGCCTCGTGCGAGAACCGGATCGCGGCCACGCCCTGCGCGCCGCATGCGTGCCGGCGTGGTGCGCCCGGCCTGGAGTTTGCTTGCGGGCGCAGCGATCTCCGCCTCCGCTTGCGCGGGGGGCAAGGGCGCCGGGGCTGCCGCCGGGGCGGGCGGCCCAGGCAGGCGCCGGGCCGTAGGGCGGCCGCTTCCGCACCGCCCGCAGCCCCGAACACCAGTCCGCCCGATCCATCCAAAGCGAGGTGCATCATGACGTTCGAAACGAACCGCCGCGGCATCCTTCGCGTTGCCGGCGGCCTTCTTGCCACCGGCCTTCCGCTCCCTGCCTTCGCGCAGGGCGCCGCCCCGCCGAAGCCGGACCGCATCGTGGTCAACGCCTCCGGCGGCGCCATGGCCTCCTCCATGCGGCGCTCCTATTTCGCCGACTTCGAGCGCGAGCACGGCATCCGCGTCGTGGAAACCTCGCCGGTGGACTTCGGCAAGCTGCGCGCCATGGTCAACAGCGGCAATCCGGAATGGACGGTCACCGAGATCGGCGGCCAGGACGCCGAGCGCGCGAAGGAGCTGAACCTGCTGGAGCCGATCGACACCTCCATCGTCGACCTCTCGCGATACCCCGCCATCGGGCGCCAGTCGCATATCTTCGTCGGCTCCGCCTACTCCACGGTCCTCGGCTATCGCACGGACGTGTTCAAGGACGGCAACCACCCCAAGGGCTGGGCCGACTTCTGGGATGTCCGCCGCTTTCCCGGCGCACGCTCGCTGCGCAACCATCCCGTGGACAACCTGGAGTTCGCGCTGCTCGCCGATGGCGTGCCGATGGACAAGCTCTATCCGCTCGACATGGACCGCGCCTTCCGCAAGCTCGACGAGATCCGCCCGCACATCACAGCCTGGTGGAGCACGGGCGCGCAGCCCGCGCAGATGCTGGTGGACAAGGAGGTGGTGCTGGCAACGGGCTGGAACGGCCGCTTCTTCGAGCTGGCGAAGAAGGATGCGCCGGTCGGCTCGGAGTTCACCGGCGGCTCGCTGAAGAGCAGCGCCTGGGGCATTCCACGCGGCACGCGCCACGCCTATTGGGGGCAGCAGTTCCTGCAGACCATGACCAAGCCCCAACTGCAGGCCATCTACGCGACGGAGCTTTCCTATGCGGGGCTGCATCCGGATACGGTGAACTACGTCCCGGAGGAGATCAGGCCCCTCCTGCCGACGGCGCCCGACAACCTGAAGAAGCAGTTCTGGCTCGACGTCGGCTGGTGGACGGAGAACGCCGCCGCGGCGCAGGAACGCTGGAACCGCTGGATGCTGCAGCGCGGCTGAGGCGGGAGCGGCGCGTGCAGCTTTCCGTCCAGCGCATCGTCCGGCGCTTCGGTCCCGTGGCCGCCCTGGGCGGCGTCGACCTGGAGGTGGCCGAGGGTGAGTTCCTCACCATCCTCGGCCCGTCCGGTTCGGGCAAGACAACCCTCCTGAAGGCCATCGCGGGATTCGAGATCCCTGACGAGGGCACGGTTCTGCTGGGCGGGGAGGATGTCACCCTCGCCCCGCCGCGCCAGCGCGACGTGGGGATGGTGTTCCAGAACTACGCGCTGTTTCCGCACCTGACGGTGGCCCAGAACGTCGCCTTCCCGCTGGAGATGCGCCGCCGCCCGCGCGCGGAGGTCGCGCGCCGCGTCGAGGACGTGCTGCGCCTGGTGGAGCTGCAATCCTTTGGCGGCCGCCTGCCGCGCCAGCTTTCCGGCGGGCAGCAGCAGCGCGTCGCGCTGGCCCGCGCCGTGGTATTCGGGCCGCGCCTCCTGCTGCTGGACGAGCCCTTCGGCGCGCTGGACCGCAAGCTGCGCGAATCCCTGCAGCTTGAAGTGCGGCGCCTGCAGCGCAGCCTGCGCCTGACCACCCTGTTCATCACCCACGACCAGGAGGAAGCGCTGATCATGTCCGACCGCATCGCGGTCATGGACAAGGGGCGCATCCAGCAGATCGGCCTGCCCGGCGACCTCTACGCCCGCCCGGCGACACGCTTCGTGGCGGACTTCCTGGGCGAGTCCAACCTGCTGGAGGGCACGGCGAGCGCCGCATCGGCCAGCATCCCCGGCTTCGGCGAGGTGCCGCTGGCGGCGCCGCAGCCCGCCGGGCCGGTCACCCTCCTTCTCCGGCCCGAGGCGCTGCGCCTGGGCGGAGAGGTGGAGGCCCTTCCCTGCCGCGCGCGGGGCACCGTGGTCGAAACCGTGTTCCTCGGCCTTTCGGCCAAGCTGCGCCTGCGCCTGCAAGACGGACCGGAGGTGCTCGCCCGCGTCCCGCTCCGCCCTTCGGCGCCGCCGCCGGCGGCCGAGGGCGAGGTCGTCACCGTCGGCTTCTCCCCGGAGGACGTGCATGTTGTCCCCCGGGCTTAACCGCCGCGTCATCGCGCGGCGGCGCGAAAGGGGCCTTTTCCTGCTCGCCGTGCCGGCGCTGCTCCTGCTCGGCGTTCTTTTCGCCTGGCCGGTGTTGCGCCTGCTCGCCATGTCGGTGGAGGGCGGCACGCTGGAGCACTTCCGGAAGGCGGCGCTGGACGGGCTCTATGTCAGCGTGCTGCTCGAAAGCATGAAGGTCGCCGGCATGGTGACGGCGATCTGCCTGGTTCTCGCCTATCCCGTCGCCTTCTGGCTTTCGCGCGCCGGCCGGCTTGGCCTGGCCCTCGGCATGTTCGCGCTGCTGCTGCCCTTCTGGACCAGCGTGCTGGTCCGCACCTATGCCTGGCTCGTGCTGCTCGGCCGCAACGGCGTGATCAACCGCGCCCTGCGCGACTGGGGCTGGATCGAGGTGCCGCTGCCCCTCCTGCACAACATGACCGGCGTGCTGATCGGCATGGTGCATGTTCTCCTGCCCTACATGGTCCTGCCGATCTACGCCTCGCTGCTGCGCATCGACCCCGACCTGCCGCGCGCCGCCGAGGGGCTCGGGGCGCCGGCCTGGCGCGCCTTCCTGCGCGTCACCTTCCCGCTCTCGCTGCCGGGCGTCTCGGCGGGATGCGCGCTGATCTTCGTGCTCTCGCTCGGCTTCTTCATCACGCCGGCGCTGCTGGGCGGCGGGCGCGTCATCATGGTGTCCATGCTCATCGAGCAGCAGGTGCGCGAGTTCCTCAACTGGCCCTTCGCCGCCGCGCTCTCCACCGTGCTGCTGGTCGCCACCCTGGCCATCTACGCGCTGATCGGCCGCCTCACCCGGGGGTCCCGCCTTGCGACGCACTAGGCGGCGCTCCGCCGGGAACATCGTCCTCGGGATCTTCGCGGCGGCGGTCTTCGCCTTCCTGTTGCTGCCCCTGCTGGTGGTGTTCCCGATCTCCCTGTCCTCCGCCGCCTATCTCCAGTTTCCGCCGCCGGGCTATTCCTGGCAGTGGTACCAGCGATACCTCGACGACCCGAGCTGGATCGAGGCCACGCTGCGCAGCGTGCAGGTGGCCACGCTCTGCACGGTCCTGGCCATGGCGCTCGGCGTGCCGCTCGCCTTCTTCCTCGTGCGCTCGCGCTTTCCCGGCGTGCGCGTGCTGGACAGGGTGACGGCGGCGCCGATCATCGTGCCGACCATCATCCTCTCCATCGCCCTCTACGGCGTCTTCGCGCGCCTGCAGCTGATCGGCGCGTGGTACGGCCTCGCGGTCGCGCATGCCGTGCTGGCGCTGCCCTTTGTGGTGATCCTGGTCAGCGCCGGGCTCCGCGGCTTCGACGAGGCGCAGGAGCAGGCGGCGGCAGGCCTGGGCGCGACCTGGCCGCGGATCATCTGGCGCGTGACCCTTCCCCAGCTCCGCCCCAGCCTCGTCTCCGCCGCCTTTCTTTCCTTCATCAGCTCCTTCGACGAGCTGGTGGTGGCGATGTTCCTTTCCGGGGCGTCGATGACGCTGCCGAAGAAGATGTTCGACAACATCCTGATGGAGATTGACCCGACCATCGCCGCGGTGTCGGTTCTGCAGATCCTGCTGGTGAGCGTCGCGCTCGGCCTGACCAGCCTGTTCGGCCGTGGCGCGCTCACCACGACCATCACGCGCTGAGGTCATCATGGACAGATCCATCTTCCACCCCGACTTCAAGGCCCGGCCCTTCTGGTGGGAGGCCATCGACATGGGCGGGGACGATCCGCCGGCCGAGCTTCCCGCCAGGGCCGACATCGTCATCGTCGGCGGCGGCCTGACGGGGCTGAACTGCGCCATCGAGCTGGGCCGCGGCGGCGCGCGCGCCGTGGTGCTGGATGCCGAGCCGCTCGGCTACGGGGCCTCCACGCGCAACGGCGGCGGCGTCTCCGGCGGCAACAACGTCGGCAAGGGGCTTTCGGGCGCCAAGGGGCGGCAAAGCCCGGAGGAGATGAAGGACTGGCTGCGCGCCATCATGGGGGATGCCTCGGAGGGGCTCGCCCATATCGAGGCGCTCGTCCAGCGCGAGGGGATCCACTGCCACTACGAGCGCACGGGCCGCTTCGTCGGCGCCTGGACGCCGAAGCACTATGCCGGGATGGCGGCCAAGATCGACGCCCTGAACGAATTCGCGCAGGCGGACGCCGCCATGCTGCCGCGCGCGCGGCAGAGGGAGGAGATGGCGTCCGACTACTACTACGGCGGCATGGTGGTGAACCGCACCGGCAAGATCCATCCCGCGCTCTACCATCGCGGCCTCATGGAGGCGGCCCGGCGCAACGGCGCCGTGCTGCTCGGGCGGACCAGGGCGGGCGCCCTGACGCGTGTCGCGGACGGGTGGCGGGTGGAGACCTCGCGCGGCCCCATCCTGGCGCGGGAGGTGGTCATCGCCACCAACGGCTACACCGGTGCCCTGACGCCCGACCTGCGGCGCCGCCTGATCCCGGTGGCCTCCCACATCATCGCCACGGAGGAGCTCGATCCCGAGCTCGCGAGGAGCCTGATCCCCAAGCGGCGCACCCTGGCCGACAGCCGCCGCATCCTCTGCTACTACCGCATGTCGCACGACAACCGGCGGGTGATCTTCGGCGGGCGGGCCCGCTTCACCCAGGTCACGCCCGAGGTCTCGGCGCCCATCCTTCATGCCATGATGCTGGCGCGATGGCCGCAGCTGAAGGGCACGCGCATCACGCATGCCTGGACCGGCAACGTGGCCTTCGCCTTTGACTACCTGCCGCACATGGGCGTGACGCAGAAGGGCCTGCACTACGCCATGGCCTGCAACGGCTCGGGCGTCGCGATGCTCTCCTATCTCGGCGCGGAGCTCGGCAAGAAGCTGCTGGGGAACAGCAACCGCATGCCGGTCTTCGACGGCCGGGACTTCCCGACGCGGCCCTTCTACACCGGCCATCCCTGGATGCTGCCGATGGTGGGCAACTGGTACCGCTTCCGCGACTGGCTCGACCGCCGCGCCGCCTAGGGCGGCTTCCGCTCGCCCAGGCTCGTTCGAAGCGCGTCAGCTCCCGGTCCTGGCGAGCATCTTCACTCGCTCAGGTGCTTCCGCCTGGCCGGGATCCGCTCGCGCCGAGGCGCACCGCCTTCAGGTGCCGCAGAAGGTCTGCCGCACGCGCTCTTCGGGAGCAGGCGGCAGGGCGAAGCCTTCCAGCCCGGGCCGGTCCTCGTAGGGTCGCGAAAGGACGTCCAGCAGCGTCTCGAAGGGGCCGAGATCCTGCTCCTCGATGGCGGCCTTCAGGGCCGCCTCGACCCGGTGGTTGCGCGGGATGAAGCGGGGGTTGACCGCCTGCATGGCGGCGCGGCGGTGCTGCGGCGCCACGGGCTCCGCCGCCAGGCGCTGCCGCCAGGAAAGCGCCCAGCCATCATAGGCGCCCGGCTCGGCGAAGAGCGCCCGTGGCGCCGCATCGCCTTCCGGCCCCAGGGCCGCGTCGCAAAGGCCCCGGAAGGTCAGGGTGAAGTCTGCGCCGTTCTCCGCCATCCGCCGCAGCAGGTCCTGGACCAGCGCGGCGTCCCCTTCCCGCTCCGTCGCAAGGCCGAGCTTGCGCCGCAGCCCGCCCAGATAGGCCGCCTCGAAGCGCGGGCCGAAGCCTGCCAGCGTCTCCTGCGCCATGGCCACCGTCGCTTCGCCATCCTCATCCAGCAGCGGCAGCAGCGCCTCGGCCAGCCGGGCGAGGTTCCACTGCGCGACGCGCGGCTGGTTGCCGTAGGCGTAGCGGCCCATGTAGTCGATCGAGCTGAACACCGTGGCGGGGTCGTAGGCGTCCATGAAGGCGCAGGGGCCGTAGTCGATCGTCTCGCCGGAGATCGCGGTGTTGTCGGTGTTCATGACGCCGTGGATGAAGCCGACGAGCAGCCAGCGGGCGACGAGTTCCGCCTGCCGCTCCACCACGGCCTCAAGGAAGGCGCGGTAGGGCTGCTCCGCTCCGGCGGCCTCCGGGTCGTGCCGGGCGATCGCGTGGTCGGCCAGCAGGCGCACGCCTTCCACATCGCCGCGGGCGGCGAAGTACTGGAAGGTGCCGACCCGCAGATGGCTGGCGGCCACGCGCGTCAGCACGGCGCCGGGCAACGCCGTTTCGCGACGGACCGCCTCGCCGGTGGCCACCGCGGCCAGGCTGCGCGTCGTCGGCACGCCGAGCGCCGCCATGGCTTCGCTGACCAGGTATTCCCGCAGCACCGGGCCCAGCGCCGCGCGCCCGTCACCCCGGCGGGAGAAGGGGGTCGGCCCGGAGCCCTTGAGCTGGAGGTCCCGCCGCAGGCCGTCCCGCCCCACCACCTCGCCGAGCAGGATGGCGCGCCCGTCGCCGAGCTGCGGCACGAACTGGCCGAACTGGTGCCCGGCATAGGCCATGGCGAGGGGCGCGGAGCCGTCCGGCACGCGGTTGCCGGCCAGAACCGCCACGCCCTCGGGGCTGGCAAGGTCTTCCGGATCCAGGCCAAGGATTTCCCCAAGGGCGGCGTTCACCCGCAGGAGGGCGGGCGCGGCCACCGGCGTCGGCGCAACCCGCGCGTAGAAGCGTTCCGGCAGAGCCGCGTAGGTATTGTGGAAGGGCAAGCGCAGCGGCATGGTCGTTTCCGGATGGATGCGGCACTGAACGCGGCACCGGGTGATGCCGCGCCGCGACAGGCCGCAATGCCGGATGAAGAACGCCGCGCCGGCCACGGAACGGCCGCGCAGCCCTTCCGAGATTGGCCCTCGCGCGCCGCGTGGCAAGGTGCCGCCCGCCCACCTGGAGCTGCCCTGCCCGCGTGCGCGAGGCGCGGGAGGGTGCGCGCTCACGCGTGCCGGGCGGCGTCCATCATCACGGCGCGCCAGATCTGCGCCGGCAGTCCGCCGCCCGATACGCCCCGCATCGGCTCGTTGTCGCCGTTGCCGAGCCAGACCCCGGCGACGTAGGTGTCGGTGAAGCCGATGAACCAGGCGTCGCGGCTGGCCGTGGTCGTTCCCGTCTTGCCCGCGGCCCAGAAGCCCGGATCGGCGGCCTTTCCGGTTCCATGCTCGATCACGCCCGACAGCATGGCCCGCATCGTTTCGGCATGCTGCGGCGCGATGACCTGCCTGATCTCCGAGCTTGCCGGCCTGACGCGCGTCAGCGTTTCGGTGCCCGTCGAATCCTGAACCTTCTGCACCGCGTAGGGAACCACCATCCTGCCGCGGTTGGCGACGCTGGCGAAGGCCGCCGTGAGGTCAACCAGCCGGGCCTCGTAGGTGCCCAGTGCCAGGTCGCCGGCCTCGCCCTGCGGATCGTCGTCGATGTTCATTGCCATGATCAGTTTCCTGACCTCGGCGGTGTTCTGCATCGCCAGCCGGACCGCCGCCGTGTTGGAAGACCTTTCCAGGGCGGTGGAGAGCGGGATCTCGCCGAGATACCGGTCGTCGAAGTTCCTGACCGGGCGCCCGCCCAGCGTCAGCGCGGCATCGCTGACGCGGGTCTCGGGCGTGCTGCCTTCCTCAAGCGCCGCCAGGTAGACGAACAGCTTGGCCACCGAGCCCGGCTGCCGCCTGGCCTGCGTGGCATGGTCCCATTCCTTCTGCCTGTAGTCACGCCCGCCCACCAGCGCGACCACCGCCCCGTCATACCGCATGACGACCACGGCGCCCTCCTCGATCTGCCTGTCGCGGGCATGCTGGCGCAGCGCCTGCTGCAGGTGCTTCTCGGCGGCGGCCTGGATCCGCAGGTCCAGGGTGGTCGTGATGGTTCGCGTCCCCTCCCGCGCGGCGACGGGAGCGTTGGCGTTGGCTTCCTTCTCGGCCCAGCGGGCGAACCAGCCGAGCTGCGTGCCGCGCGGATAGACCCCGCCCCAGGCCGCGCGGGAAGGGGCGATGGCGACCTCCTGCCGCTTGGCGCGGTCCGCCGCGCGCCGCGAGAGCATGCCGGCCTCCACCATCTGCTCGATGACGCGGAAGCCGCGGTCGCGCGAGGTTTCGAAGTCGCGATGCGGGTTGTACCGGTTGGGCGCGGGCAGCAGCCCCACCATCATGGCCGATTCCAGGATGCTGAGGCTGCGCGCGTACTTGTTGAAGTAGACGCGTGCCGCCGCCTCGATGCCATAGGCGTTGCCGCCGAAGAAGACCCTGTTCAGGTACACGAACAGGATGTCTTCCTTGCTCAGGTTCAACTCCAGGATCGGCGCGAGCACAGGCTCCTCCAGCAGCTTGCGCACGATCGGGCTGTGCTCCTTGAGGTAGATCTCCTTGATGGTCTGCTGGGTGAGCGTGCTGCCGCCCTGGGTGCGCCCGGTGAGCGTCGACCAGACGGCGCGCGCCATGGCGCGGGGGTCCAGCCCCCAGTGCTCGTAGAACCGGCGGTCCTCGCTGGCGACCAGCGCGTCGACCAGATGCTTGGGCAACTGGCTGAACGGCACCGGCGGGCCATAATACGCCCCGCGCGCGCCGATGAACTCGCCCTCCGCGCTGAGCAGGCGCACCCCGTCTTCACGGTTGTCGGTGATCAGCCGGCTGGCATCGGCCAGTTCCAGCGCTTCGGACCTGCGGGGCGCTGCGGCTGCGAGGCCTAGAAGGGCAAGAAAGGTTCTGCGGTTCAGGGTGGTGTCAACGGACATGGTACTGCCGGCGCATGCCTCCTGGTACACCGGAACGCCAGCAAGCGATACCTGACAACATGCGGTGCCCCCGCTGCGGCGCCCGCCAGGGCGGGGCGGCGAGGAGGCTGCCGTAACAGCCACGCTTGTTCTTTTTATGTTCTTTTCCTACCTCTCTGCCATTGGAGATCCTGATGGCGCAAAGACCCCCGCTTTTGCCTCCTCCCGGCCCCCGTTGCGTGCCGACGGCCGGCGCATCCGGCCACTTGCGCCGCGTGGTGGAGGGCATGGCGGGCGGCGGAAGCCCGCAGGAGCCCCTGGACCCGGTCTTCATGCTCGCCGGGCTGCGGCTGCGCGTAGTGTGCGGCTGCGGGCACAGCACAAAGCCGCAGATCGGCAAGCTGGCCGTCCGGCACCGGGTGCCCAGCGTCACGCCGATCCGCCAGGTGATCGAGCGGCTGCGTTGCTCGCGCTGCGGCGGGAGGCCGACCGTCGCCGAGCCGCTGCGCGCGTCGGCGGCCTGAAGGCCACAGGCAGCGCGACCCGTCTGGGTCCGCCCCGCTGGACGAGGAGCGGCCCTGCATCGCGGCGTGCCGGCCATCCGGTGCAACACGCGCGCGGCCCGCCGCTGATCAGGCTCGCACACAGGCACCGGACCACGCAGCCGAACGGCACGCCCGCGCGGCAGCTTCTCGGGCGGGCCTGCGGCCGCATGGGCATCCTGACGCCGCCCCGCATCACCGTGTCGAACCGATCCTGACCTTCATCCACCGGCTGGCCGGCCGCAGCGCGGTCGCCATGCCGCCGGGCTGCCTTGTGCGCTGCCCCGGCCGATCGGGGCGCGGCTCTCCGGCCTCGCTCCATCCGCAGCGCCCCGGCGAGCGCCAACCCCGGCGAGCGCCAACCAAGGCTTCCGCGAAGTTCACCCCCCCCCCCCGGTTGCGCGCCATCACCCAGGGCCATGCCTGCCGGAGGGGCCGAGGCAGGGGGGATGCCCTGTTCTCGCCGGCGAGGGCGGCCTGCCGCGGCGGCGCGGCTCTCTCGACACTCGCGTCAGGGCTGAGGGCGTGACAACCTCCGTGCCAGCGCCGGGCGCCGTGCGGCTGCCGGGCAAGACGCCCGACCCTCCGCCAAGCCGCCGGCCATTGAGCCGCTGGGACGCCGGATGCACCCCCGGCCCCGGCATTCCACAAGGGAGGACCGCATGACCACCTCCGATCCTGTTGTCATCATGGGCATGGCCCGCACGCCCATGGGCGGGTTCCAGGGCGATTTCCGGGATGTCAGCGCCGCCGCCCTGGGCGCGGCCGCCATCGGCGCCGCCCTCGCGCGGGCGAGGGTCGCCCCCGACCAGGTGGAGGAGGTGGTGTTCGGCTGCGTGCTGTCCGCCGGCCAGGGGCAGGCCCCGGCGCGCCAGGCGGCCCTTCGCGCGGGCCTGCCGCCCTCCGCCGGCGCCACGACGGTGAACAAGATGTGCGGCTCCGGCATGAAGGCCGCCATGCTCGCCCACGACCTCATCCTGGCCGGCTCGGCGCAACTGGCCGTGGCCGGCGGCATGGAGAGCATGACCAACGCTCCCTACCTCCTGGACCGCGCCCGCGCCGGCTACCGCATGGGCCATGGCAGGGTGACGGACCACATGTTCCTGGACGGGCTGGAGGATGCCTACGAGAAGGGCCGCCTCATGGGCAGCTTCGCGGAGGATTGCGCGGCGGCCTACCAGTTCACTCGCGAAGCACAGGATGCCTTCGCCCTTTCCTCCCTCGCCAGGGCGCAGAAGGCCATCGCCGACGGCTCGTTCCAGGCGGAGATCACCCCCGTCACGGTCATGGCGGGCCGGGTGGAAAAGGTGGTGACCACCGACGAGCAGCCCCCCAAGGCCAGGCCCGAGAAGATTCCGACGCTGAAGCCCGCCTTTCGCGAAGGCGGCACGGTGACGGCGGCCAATTCCTCCTCCATCTCCGATGGTGCGGCGGCCCTGGTCCTCATGCGCCGGTCCGAGGCGGAGAAGCGCGGCCTCGCCCCCCTGGCCGCCATCATCGGCCACTCCACCCACTGCCAGGCGCCGGATCGCTTCACCACCGCGCCGGTGGGCGCCTTGCAGAAGCTGGCCGCGCGCACCGGATGGCAGCTCAAGGACGTGGACCTGTTCGAGATCAACGAGGCCTTCGCCGTGGTGCCCATGGTGGCCATGCGGGATCTCGGCCTGCCGGAGGAGAAGGTGAACGTGCATGGTGGCGCCTGCGCGCTCGGCCATCCCATCGGCGCCTCCGGCGCGCGGGTGATGGTGACGCTGCTCGCCGCGCTGCAGACGCATGGCCTCAGACGTGGCATGGCCTCGCTGTGCATCGGCGGCGGCGAGGCGACGGCGGTTGCGCTTGAACGGCTCGGGTGAGGCGCGGCCCACCCTTTCGCCATAGCAGGTGCAGGGGCCTCACATCGCATGCCCGCACCCCTGCGAGCGGCGCAGCCAACAACAACCACGCCCCTGGAGGAAACCGCCCATGATCCTTACCGAAGCGCAGGCCGAGATCCGCGAGGCCGTGCGCGCCTTTGCGCAGGGTCGCCTCTCGCCCGGCGCTGCCGCCCGCGACCGGGAGCACCGTTTTCCCGGTCAGGAACTCGCGGAAATGGGCGCGCTCGGCTTTCTCGGCATGCTGGTGCCGGAACGCCATGGCGGTTCCGAGGCCGACCTTGTCGCCTACGCCCTCGCGCTGGAGGAGATCGCGGCGGCCGACGGAGCCTGCTCCACCATCGTGAGCGTGCACTGCTCCCTGGTCTGCACGCCCATCATGACGTTCGGCACCGAGGAACAGCGGCAACGCTTCCTGCCGAAGCTCGCCTCGGGCGCGTTGCTCGGCGCCTTCGCCCTCACCGAGCCGCAGGCGGGCTCGGACGCGGCGAACCTCCGGACCCGCGCACGCCGCGACGGCGACCATTACGTCCTTTCCGGTGCCAAGCAGTTCATCACGTCAGGCAAGAACGCCAACCTGGCGATCGTGTTCGCGGTCACCGACCCGGATGCCGGCAAGAAGGGCATCTCCGCCTTCATCGTGCCGACCGACACGCCGGGCTACGAAGTGGTCCGTGTCGAGGAGAAGCTTGGCCAGCACTCCTCGGACACCTGCCAGCTCGCCTTCAACGACATGCGCATTCCGGTGGAGCTGCGCCTTGGAGCGGAGGGCGAGGGGCTGAAGATCGCCTTGTCCAACCTCGAGGGCGGCCGCATCGGCATCGCCGCGCAATGCGTGGGGATGGCGCGCGCGGCCTTCGAGGCGGCCCACGCCTATGCCCGGGAGCGCGTCACCTTCGGCAAGCCCATCCTGCAGCATCAGGCGGTCGCCTTCCGCCTCGCCGACATGGCCACCCGCATCGAGGCGGCGCGGCAGATGGTGCTCCACGCCGCCGCCCTCCGGCAGGCCGGCCTGCCCTGCCTCACCGAGGCTTCCATGGCGAAGCTCTTCGCCTCCGAAGCGGCGGAGCTGGTGTGCTCCGCCGCCATCCAGGTCCATGGCGGCTACGGCTATCTGGCGGACTTCCCGGTCGAGCGCCTGTATCGCGACGTGCGCGTCTGCCAGATCTACGAGGGCACCAGCGACGTTCAACGCCTCGTCATCGCGCGGGGGCTGAAGTAACGGCCGGCTGGCGGACCCGATCAGGTAGCGGCCATGCGCCATGGGCTTGAGGCAGGCGGACCCCAGGCCTGGGTGCCCAATGGCCGGTTGCCGCGTCGCTGGCCTCTCCGGCGGACGGCCTTCCAGCCGCCGCACAAAGTAATTTCAGTTCCGGAATGATTAGGGCTAGGGTTGCGGTCTCGTGGAAGGCCCAACGGCGCCCAGGGACAGTTCAGGCAAACCAGTTCCGGATCGTGATCGGCATTCCCGTGCGCGGGCCGCGCGGGTGATGCCGCCGGTCACCGCAGGGCCTCTGCCGGCCGTCCGCGAGGCCCTGCGGGGAACACCCTGCCTGGAAGTCCCTGAGGGCCGGAGGTGCCTTGTCCTCGCCCGCCTCTCCCCATGCGGAGTTGCTCACCATGGCCGATGTGTCCGCTGCCGACGAAACAATCTCGATACGTCCTTCTCCCGGCCTCGCGCCGCAGACCCGCGCGGCTGGCGCGGCTGGCGCGCCGGCGGGGGGACCTCCCCTGCATCGCTTCGGCACGGTCGAGATCATGCGCGCCACACCAGGCGCCGGAGGGCAGGTCCCCCAGATCGCCACGGCAGGCCTGTCCCTCGTTGAACGGCTCGGCGTCGAGGCGTTCAAACTCCGCCTCTCGCCCAACTTCGCCGCCGCCAAGGCGGCGCGGCCGCGGAACGGGCAGATCTGGGACATGCAGGCCTGCGGCGCCGGTCCGGCGGGGCCGTCCGGCGCCGGAGGGGCAGGGTCTCCGCCAGCGGCGGGGGCGCCGGCACCACGGCCAACCAGCGCCGCCATGACCGGCTCCATCGCCGTTGGGATCGTGATCGTCAACGGACCGACCGACGCCCTGCGCTTCACGAATGAGGAGCAGGTCCGTGTTGTCGCCGAGGCGCAGGCGGGGCTCGGCTGGCTGGCCGAGCAGAACCGCGGAGCGGGCATTTCCTGGGTCTACGACACGAGGGTGGTCGATATCACCACCGCCGCCGACGCCGCCGCCGCGAACAACGAGGAGCGCTGGCGCAACCCGGCCATGGCTGGGTTGGGGCACGCCCAGTCCTGGCAGGGCGTCATCGACTTCGTGGAAGGCCTGCGAAACGGCCACCGCACCGACTGGGCGTACTGCGCCTTCTTCGTGAAGTACCCCCTCGACCATTTCGCCTACGCTTCCATCGGCGGCCCGCGGCTCGTCATGGACTACGCGAATGACGGCTGGGGGGTCGACAACATCGACCGCGTCTTCGCGCATGAGACGGGCCACATCTTCGGGGCTCCGGACGAGTACGCGTCCAGCGGATGCGACTGCGGAGGTGCCTGGGGCGTCTTCAAGGAAGCCAACCTCAACTGCGAGAACTGCGCTCCCGGCGGCGGCATCGCCTGCATCATGAAGGCCAACTCGTGGGAGATGTGCGCGCACACGCGGCGGCACTACGGCTGGGGCCTCACCACCGCCCGCGCGCCCCAGGGAACCGCCATCCATGCTGTGTCCCGCAGCAGGGACAAGCTCGACATCTTCTTCTGCGACGACAAGGGACGGGTGATGTCCGCGGCCTGGGAGCCCGCCATGCCCACCTGGTGGCAGGGCTTCTGGCACATCCTGGGAGGGATGGGGGCGCCCGGCGCCCCGGTCACGGCCGTCTCGCGCGCGCCCGACCATCTCGACATCTTCGTGGTGGGAACCGACAACCATGTCTGGACAGCCGCCTGGCGCCCGGACAGCGGATGGCTGGGATGGTGGCGCATCGGCAACGAGACCTTTCCGCCGAGCACGCCGATCCATGTGGTGTCGCGCAGCCGCGACAAGCTCGACATCTTCGCCTGCGACGTCCGCGGCCGCGTCCTCTCCGCCGCCTGGGAGCCGGCCTTCGCCGACGGATGGCACGGCTGGTGGCACATCAACGGCGGCATGGGCGCCCCTGGCGCGCCGGTGACCACCGTCTCGCGCGCGCCGGACCATCTCGACATCTTCGTGACCGGGACCGATGGCGGAGGCTGGACGGCCGCCTGGCGTCCGGACAGCGGCTGGCTGGGGTGGTGGCGCATCGGCGGCGAGGCCTTTCCGGCGAAGGCACCGATCCACGTGGTGTCGCGCAGCCGCGACAAGCTCGACATCTTCGCCTGCGACGTCCGCGGCCGCGTCCTCTCCGCCGCCTGGGAGCCGGCCTTCGCCGACGGATGGCACGGCTGGTGGCACATCAACGGCGGCATGGGCGCCCCTGGCGCGCCGGTGACCACCGTCTCGCGCGCGCCGGACCATCTCGACATCTTCGTGACCGGGACCGATGGCGGAGGCTGGACGGCCGCCTGGCGTCCGGACAGCGGCTGGCTGGGGTGGTGGCGCATCGGCGGCGAGGCCTTTCCGGCGAAGGCACCGATCCACGTGGTGTCGCGCAGCCGCGACAAGCTCGACATCTTCGCCTGCGACGTCCGCGGCCGCGTCCTCTCCGCCGCCTGGGAGCCGGCCTTCGCCGACGGATGGCATGGCTGGTGGCATATCAACGGCGGCCTGGGAGCGGCCGGTGCCGCGGTCACCGCGGTGTCCCGGAGCACCGACAAGCTCGACATCTTCGTTGTCGGCACCGACGGCTTCATCTACACGGCCGCCTGGGAGCCGGCCTTCGCCGACGGATGGCATGGCTGGTGGCGCCTCAACAACGGGCAGGCGGCGGCACGCTCGCCCGTGGTCACCGTGTCCCGCAGCACGGACAAGCTTGACGCCTTCGTCACCGGGCTGGATGGCCGGGCCTGGACCGCGGCCTGGGAGCCCGCCTTCCCGGATTGGTGGCATGGCTGGTGGGCCATGGGCGCCTGAGAGCCACCCGGCCATTCTTGCGGGCGGCCGGACGAAAGCCGCGCCTTCGGGGCACTCCCCCTCGATGGCGCGGGGCGGCCGCCTGACGGACCTACGGCCTCCGCGGCGGATCAGGCGGCGTGAAGCCCGGCGCATCCCACGGCAGCCCCTCGCCGCGGCGTTCCCCTTTCGCCTGCGTTGCCTGCATCCTCCAGGCCTGCGCAAAGAGGCGCTCGCTCGCGGTCAACTCCGCCAGCAGGTCGGGCGGGATGTCGCCCTCGACGACCATCCTGACGCCTGGTGCCTGGCGGAGGGCCGGCACCTGCCCCTCCTCGGCCTCGACCACGGCGAGGCGGGGCGGGGCGGTGGAGACCACCCGGTATTGCTGGCCGATGGCGCGCAGGACGTCCGGGAGCCGGTCCGCCGGGCCGGCCACCGTGTTCAGGACCAAAAGGACTTCGAGAAGTCTCGCCATGGTCGCCTCCGCCGTGTTCTGGCGAACGCGACGATGCCATAGATCGCAGTCGACGGCAGCCGGATTGATGAAAGATCGAACCCGCAGCACCGGCCTGCCGGGCGAGGCATCGTGACGCACGGCGCACATCATCCTCCGGCCATGAGGTCACGCCAGAGGGCTGCGAGGAGGCTCCAACTGCCGAGTTGTCGCCCGTCCGCGCCGGAGCCGACCGCGGGTGGGCCGACACTTGCCCGGTGTGTCCGTCGCGGCCGCGCGTGCAGGCCCGGACGAAGGCGATCGAGCTCCCTGAGGGGGCCTGTCACGGCGATCCCTCGAGCGCACGCCAAGCGACACGGACCAGGATCCCTGCTATTATGGACGAACTGGAGAGTCCATCGTCGAGATGCCCTTGGAAGACCTGTCCATCGCGCCCGCAGGCAACGCCGGAGAACGCCGCTCGCGTGCACCGGAGCAGACCCGGCGCGACATTCTGGACGCAGCCATCGCCGAGTTCAGTGAGAAAGGCTATTCCGGCGGCCGCGTGGATGAAATCGCCGCCCGCACCCGCACCACCAAGCGCATGATCTACTACTATTTCGGCGGCAAGGAGCAGCTCTTCGCCGCCGTGCTGGAAGAGATGTATGGCGGGATGCGCGACGCCGAGCAGGCGCTTCGTTTCGAGGAATTGCCGCCCGCGGAGGCGTTGCAGCGACTGGTCGAGGTGACCTTCGACCACCATGCCGCGCATCCCGAATTCGTCCGCCTCGTCAGTGTGGAGAACATTCAGGAGGGCCGCCACGTTGCGGCATCGGCAGCTATCCGCAAGCGCAATGCCGCCGTGATCGATACTCTCCGTGCCCTGCTGCAGCGGGGCGAGGGGGAGGGCGTCTTTCGCCCGGGGGTTGATCCACTCGACCTTCACATGCTGATCAGCGCCTTCTGCTTCTACCGTGTCTCCAACCGGTACACCCTGCACGCCATCTTCGGCCGCGACCTGCAGGCTGTTGAATGTATCGCCACGCACCGGCGCATGATCGTGGCAGCGGTTCTGCGCTACCTGGCGCCGGATGGCCACGGATCGCCCTGAGCACGCGCGGGCTCAGGCATCGGCGGACCGGAGCCGCCCAGTCACTCCGCCAGTCACTCCGCCAGTCACTCCCCCAGTCACTCCGCCCAAGGCACCCCGCTCAGGCGCGCTCAGGGCTGCTCCGGCCTGGCTGATGGCCGACTGGTGCCGGCCATGGCGGCGAAGTGGCGCAGCATGCGCCCGGCGTCAGGCTCGATACCGGTGAACAGGCGGAATGCCCCGACGGCCTGGAACACTGCCATGCCGCCGCCGTCGAGCGTCCGGCAGCCCAGCGCCCGGGCCGCCCGCAACAGTTCCGTCTCCAATGGGAAGTACACGATCTCCGCGACCCAGAGCGCGGGCCGCAGCAGGGCCGCGGGCAGGGGCAGCCCGGGATACTTCGCCATGCCGGTCGGCGTGCAGTTGATCAGCCCGTCCGCCGCCGCCATCGCCGCCGGCAGATCCGTGCCGGCCACCGCGCGGCCCGCGCCGAAGCGTGCCGAAAGGTCTGCCGCGAGCGCCGCCGACTTTGCGGCGTCCACGTCGAAGACCGCCAGGCGATCCACGCCCAGTGTCAGCGCCGCATGTGCCACCGCCGCGCCGGCCCCACCGGCGCCGAGTTGCACCACCCGTTCGCGCCGGACATCCGGCAGGCCACGCCGAAAGCCCTCGGCGAATCCCCACCAATCCGTGTTGTGGCCGATCCGCCGGCGGTCCCGCAGCACCACGGTGTTCACCGCCCCCAGGGCACGCGCATCCTCGGAGAGTTCATCCAGGAAGGGGATGACCGCCTGCTTGCAGGGATGGGTGATGTTGAGCCCGGTGAAGCCCATCCGCTCCGCGCCCCTCAACAGGTCCGGCAGCGCCTCCACGCCGAGCCCGAGGCGTTCGATATCCACCAGCCTGTAGACATAGCGCAGCGCCTGCTCGGCCCCCTCGCGTTCATGCAGCGCGGGCGTGAGGGAGGCCTGGATCCCGCTGCCGATCAGGGCGGCGAGAATGGCGGGGCGGGTGTCCCAGCTGGACATGCGGCGATCTCCTCGAAGGACGAGCCGGTCACGAAACGCGGAGGGGTGGCGGACAGTGCCGGAAGAACTGGCCGCCAGCCGAATTTTTCCTTGCTCAGGTTTTGTACTATCCGGTACGTACAGGTCAATGGAGATCAAGGCCGGTGAACGGCTCCGGGGATGGATCCCCGATCGCACGGGAGGAACCAAAATGCCTTCGAACCGTCGCGCTTTCGGCGGCCTGACCCTCGGGGCGCTCGCCATCCTGGCTGCGGGCCCGCGTGGAGCGGCGGCACAGCCGCAGGCCAGCGAAGTTGCCTATCCCGGCAGCCGACCGGTCACGGTGGTGGTGGCCTGGGCCCCCGGCGGCTCGACTGATTTTGTCGCGCGCGTCATCGCCCAGCAGCTCTCGAAGGAGCTGAATGGCAACGTGGTGGTGGACAACCGCCCCGGCGCCTCCGGCACCATCGGGCACGCCTCCGTCGCCCGCGCCCGTCCGGATGGCTACACGCTGCTGCTCGGCGTGAACTCCACCTATGCCATGTCGCGCCACCTCTTCCCGAACCGGGGCTATGACGACGACAAGGCCTTCATCGGGATCGGCCGCATCGCGGTCTCGCCCATCTTTCTCTGCGTCAACCCGCAGCTCGGCGTGCGCGATATCGCCGGCCTCGTCGCCAAGGCGAAGGCAGCCCCGGGCAAGCTGAGCTACGCCTCCTCCGGCGCGGGCTCCTCCGCCCATCTCGCGACGGAGCTGTTCCTCCGCCAGGCCGGCATCGAGATCCAGAACGTCACCTATCGCGGCGGCGCGCCCGCGGTGCAGGCGCTGATGACGGGCGAGGTCGATGCCGCCTTCGTGGACGCGGTGACCGCGCTGCCCCTGATGGCCGACAAGAAGATCATCGCGCTTGGCGTCAGCACATCGGAGCGCAACCCGCTGGCTCCCGCTGTGCCGACCATCGCGGAATCCGGCTTCCCCGGCTTTGAGGCGACCAGCGACTTCGCCCTGCTCGCGCCGGCCGGTCTGCCGGAGCAGATCGTCCACAAGCTCTCCACGGCTCTTCACGCGACGATGATGAATCCTGAAGTGTTGGAGCGGTTGCGGCAGAACTCGATCCTGCCCACCGTCGGCAGCCCGGAGGAGTTCCCGACCTATCTCACCGCCGAGAGCACCAAATGGGGCGAGCTGATCCGCAGCCGCCACATCACGCTGGAGTAGGGAGGGACTGTCGCCATGGCTGAGCCCTGCATCATCTCGGTCGCGATCACCGGATCCGTCCCGCGCAAGCGGGACAACCCGGCGCTGCCCGTCACCGTGGCGGAGCAGGTCGAGAGCGCCCATGCGGCCTACGAGGCTGGCGCGGCGCTGGTCCATGTCCATGTCCGCAACGCCGACGAAAGTCCCTCCAGCGATCCGGAGAAGTTTGCCGCCTTTCAGGAGGGCATCCGCCGGCACTGCCCGGACATCATCGTGCAGTTCTCGACGGGAGGGCGCGGCAGGGCGCTGGAGCAGCGCGGCGCGATGCTGCACCTGAAGCCCGAGATGGCTTCGCTGGCCACCGGCAGCGTGAACTTCCCGACCATCGTCTACGAGAACCCGCCCGACTTCGTGCGCCACCTGGCCGCGCAGATGCGCGATCTCGGAATCAAGCCGGAGATCGAGGTCTTCGACCTCGCCATGCTCTACAACACCGCGGACCTGGTGGCCGGGGGGCTGATCCTCCCGCCGCCGCATGTGCAGTTCGTCCTCGGCGTGAAGCATGCCCTGCCGGCGCGGCGCGACATCCTGGAATTCGAGGTGGCGAAGCTGCGCGAATTGCTGCCGGGCGCCACCTGGACCGCCGCCGGCATCGGCCGCAGCCAGTTCGAGGTGGCGCGCTGGGCCCTTGAGATGGGCGGCCACTGCCGCACCGGCCTCGAGGACAACATCCGCATGGACCGGAACACGCTCGCACCCAGCAATGCCGCCCTTGTCGCGCATGTCGCCGCGCTGGCGGTGGAGCACGGCAGGCGCGTCGCCACGGCGCGGCAGGCCCGCGCCATGCTCGGTCTGCCGGCCAATCCCACGGCCTTGAAGGAGGCCCGCCCATGAATCCTGAAAGCGAGTTTCTCCAGCGCGACCCGGCGGCGCATCCGCCGGCCTTCACGCCGATCTACAAGACCAGTGTTCTCCGCTCCCCCCGCCTGCCGCTCTGGTCGCTGCAGAACTCCCTCTCCGAGATGACCGGCCCGGTCTTCGCGCAAGGCGAGCTCGGCGCCCTCGACAATGACCTCGTGCGGAACCACGCACAGGACGGCGGCGCCCCGATCGGCGAGCGCATCATCGTGCACGGCCGGGTGCTGGACGGCGGTGCCCGCCCCGTTCCCGGCGTGCTGGTGGAATTCTGGCAGGCCAATGCCGCCGGCCGCTACCGGCACCGCAATGACCGCTTCGAGGCGCCCATCGACCCGAATTTCGGTGGCTGCGGCCGCGTGTTGACGGATGCGGAGGGGCGTTGGCACTTCCGCACCATCAAGCCCGGCCCCTACCCTTACCGCAATCGGGTGAATGACTGGCGGCCGGCGCACATCCATTTCTCGGTCTTCGGCGCGGGCTTCGCGCAGCGCCTGGTCACCCAGATGTATTTCGAGGGCGACCCGCTGATCCCGCATGACAGCATCATCGCCACCATCCCTGACCCGGCGGCGCGGGAGCGGCTGGTGGCGCGGCTCGACCTTGGCGCCTCGGTGCCGCTGCACACCCTGGCCTATCGCTGGGACATCGTGCTGCGCGGCCGCCGCTCCACGCTGTTCGAGAACAAGCTGCAGGGGAACTGAGCCATGACGCCGGACCGCCTCGGCTACCTGCCGGAGACGCCATCGCAGACCGCCGGCCCCTATGTGCATATCGGCCTGATCCCGCGTCAGGCCGGCTTCGAGATCTTCGAGAACAACCTGGGCGACCGGCTGATCGGGCCGGAAACGCCGGGCGAACGCATCCGCATCGAGGGACGCATTCTCGACGGCACCGGGGCGCTCGTCCGCGACGCGCTGGTGGAAATCTGGCAGGCCAATGCCGCAGGCCGCTACGCCCATCCCGCGGACCGGCAGGAGGGAAAGCCGCTGGATCCCGCCTTCCGCGGCTGGGGCCGGGCCGGCACGGATTTCGAGACGGGACTCTGGGCCTTCGAGACGATCAAGCCCGGCCCCGTTGCCGGCCGCCGCGGCCACCAGCCGATGGCGCCGCACGTCAACCTCTGGATCGTGGCGCGCGGCATCAATCTTGGCCTCGCCACGCGGCTCTATTTCGAGGATGAGGCGGCCGCCAATGCCGCCGACCCCGTGCTGAACCTGATCGAGCCGCCGGAGCGGCGGCAGACGCTGATTGCGCGGCGCGAGCAACGGGACGACGGGGCTGTCTATATCCTCGACATCCGCCTCCAGGGCGAGCGCGAGACGGTGTTCTTCGACATCTGACGGAGGAAGGACGGGCCATGCACCACAAGCGTTCGATCGCGACGGTCTGCCTCTCCGGCAGCCTTCCCGACAAGCTGGAGGCCGCCGCCGCTGCGGGCTTCGAGGCAGTGGAGATCTTCGAGAACGACCTGCTGACCTTCGAGGGCTCGGCGCGCGAGGCCAGACGGCTCTGCGCGGATCTCGGCCTGGAGATCGCGATCTTTCAGCCCTTCCGCGACTTCGAGGCAATGCCCGAGCCGCAGCGCGCCCGCAACCTCGACCGCGCCGAGCGCAAGTTCGACACCATGCAGGCCCTCGGCGCGGAGCTCCTGCTCGTCTGCAGCAATGTCCAGGCCGCGGCCCTGCCTGAGCCAGCGCGCGCGGCGGCGGACCTGCGCGAGATGGCGGAACGTGCCGGGCGGCGCGGCCTGCGGATTGGCTATGAGGCGCTCGCCTGGGGCACGCATACCAACCGCTGGCGCCAGGCCTGGGATATCGTGCAGCAGGCGGACCACCCGGCGCTCGGGCTCATCCTCGACAGCTTCCACACGCTCTGCCTCGGCGACGATCTTGCCGGCCTGGCGCAGGCGGTGCCGGCGGAGAAGCTGTTCTTCGTCCAGTTCGCGGATGCGCCGCGGCTGACCCTGGACCCGCTCTCCTGGAGCCGCCACTTCCGCAGCTTTCCCGGCCAGGGAGAACTGCCCGTTGCCGGCTTCCTGCGCGACATCCTGGCCGCCGGTTACTGCGGCCCGCTCTCGCTCGAGGTCTTCAACGACGAGTTCCGCGCCGCCCCCTCCCGCCGCATCGCGCGCGATGGGCTGCGCAGCCTGATCTGGCTGGAGGAGCAGGTGGGCAACGCCGCACTTCCCGCCATGCCGAAGCTCTCGGGCATCGAGTTCGTGGAATTCGCGGTGGATCACGCCGCGCGGGCCGAGCTCGGCGCCATGCTCGGCACGATGGGCTTCCGCCATGCCGGCACGCATCGCTCCAAGGATGTCGAGCTGTGGCGCAATGGCGGTGCGAACCTGGTGTTGAACGCGGAACCCGACAGCGCGGCATCGGAGCGCTTCCAGCAGCTCGGTCCCTCGGTCTGCGCCATGGCCTTCCGGGTTGATGACCCGGCGCGGCTGGTGGCGCGGGCGGAGGCACTGCTCTGCCCCGTCTGGCGCGAGCGGACCGGCGAAGGAGAGCGCCGCATTCCCGCTCTGCGTGCCCCGGACGGCACGCTGATCTATCTCGTGGAGAACCCTGAAGGCGGCGCGCGGCGGATCTGGGAGGATGATTTCCACCTGGAGGAGGCTGAGGCAACCGGTAGCGGCGGCCTGCTCGGCATGGATCACGCGGCGCAGGCCCTGGCGCCGGGCATGATGGACAGCTTCGTCCTTTTCTACCGCGCATTGTTCGGCCTTGAGCCGGATACCCCCTGGGAGTTGCCCGACCCTTACGGCCTGGTCCGCAGCCGGGCCTTCGCCAGTGGCGATGGCAGCCTGCGCCTGCCGCTCAACGTCTCGGAGAGCACCCGGACCGGCACGGGCCGCTTCGTGTCCGCCTTCGCCGGCGCTGGCGTGCATCATATCGCCTTTGCCACGCCGGACGCCGAGGCAACCGTGGCCGCCGCGGCGGCGCGCGGTGCCCCCCTGCTCGACATTCCCTCCAACTACTATGAGGATCTCGGCGCCCGGTTCGGGCTGGAGGATGCCGAGCTGAACGCCCTCGCCCGCCAGCACCTGCTCTACGACCGCGATGCGCAAGGCGGCACCTTCCGCCATGCCTATACCCGCGCCTTCCGGGACCGCTTCTTCTTCGAGATCGTGGAGCGGGCCGGCGGCTATGCCGGCTTCGGCGCCGCGAACGCCGCCGTGCGCATGGCGGCGCAGCGCCGGCTGCCCAGGGGCGACTGATCCTGCTCGGCTCCTTCCCGTCCTCGCCCGAAGGTGAGGGCAGGTCGGCCCGCGCGTGATGGGCACGCGCATCGGCAGGCTGGGCGTCGCACCGTGGGCGAGGGGCGCCTCAGTCTCCGAGAAGATCGCGCATGCAGCGAACGGCGGTCGAATAGCCGCGCGCGCCGAGGCCCGCGACCACCGCTGTCGCAACGCTGGAAACAAGTGAACGGTGATAGATCGGCTCACGCCGGTGGATGTTCGAGATGTGCAGCTCGATGATCGGCCCCGGGAACATCTTGAGGGCGTCGAGGACCGGGATCGAGGTGAAGGTCAAGCCGGCCGGGTTGATGATGATGCCATCCGCCGCACTGTCCGTGGCCTCGTGGATCCATTCCACCAGCTGCCCTTCATAGTTGGTCTGGTGGAACAGGATCATGTCCTCGCCGGCCGCATCGCGGCACATCGCCTCCACTTCGGCGAGCGTCGTGTGCCCGTAGATCTCGGGCTCCCGCTTGCCGAGGCGGTTCAGGTTGGGACCATTCAGCACGGCGATTGTTCGGGTCATGACGGTCGCCTTGAGCTTGTGTGGGGGGCTGCCGCGCTCATCCCTGGTAGCCCAGCCGCCGCGGCAGCCAGAGCACCAGTTCGGGCACGTAGGTGATCAGGATCAGCGCGGCGAGCATGGCCAGGATGAAGGGAATCGTGTCGCGGACCACGGCGGCGAGCGGTGCCCCTGAGAGCTTCGCCACGATGAAGAGCAGCAGCCCGTAGGGCGGCGTGATCAGCCCGATCATGATGTTCACCACCACCACCACGCCGAAATGCACCATGTCCACGCCGAGCGCCTGGGCCGTCGGGATCAGCACCGGCACCACCACGAGCAGGATGGTGCTGCCCTCGAGCAGGCAGCCCAGCACCAGCAGCACGAGGTTGACCACGAGCAGGAACTGCCATTGCGAGAGCTCGTATCCGGCCAGCAACTGGCGCACGGTGCCCGGGATGTTCTCGCTGGTCACCACGTAGTTGAAGGCCAGCGCGCCGGCGATCAGCATGCCGATGGCGGCGGTGGAGCGGGCGCTGGCGAGCACGGCGCCGTAGATGTCCCGCAGCGAGACGCTGCGATAGATCAGCACGGCCATCAGGAAGGCGTAGGCCGCCGCAACGGCTGCGGCCTCGGTCGGCGTCATGACGCCGCCATAGATCCCGCCCAGCAGGATCACCGGCATCATCAGCGCCGGAAAGGCATCGAGGGTCAGGCGCGGGACCTCGCGCAGCGGCACGCGTTCCGCCACCGGGTAGTCGTGGCGGTAGGCCATCCAGGTGTTGATTCCCATTTGCGCGAGGCCCATCAGCAGGCCGGGAATCACGCCGCCGAGGAACAGGTAGCCGATGGAGCTGTCGGAGATCAGCGCGTAGAGCACCATCGGGATGGAGGGCGGGATGATCGGCCCGACCACCGCGGTCGCGGCGGTGATGGCGGCGGCATAGCTCGCGGGATAGGCGCCGTCGCGCCGCATCATGTCGATGATCAGCTTGCCGCCGCCGGCCGCATCCGCGATGGCCGAGCCGGACATGCCTGCGAAGATGACGCTTTGGACCACGTTCACATGGCCGAGCCCGCCGCGGAACCGCCCGACAAGCAGGTTGCAGAACCGCAGCAGCCTGTCGGTCATCGTGCCGACGTTCATCAGGCCCGCCGAGAAGATGAAGAGCGGGACGGCGAGCAGGATGTAGCTGCCGTTCAGGCCGTTGAGGATCTGCTCCGCCGCGATCGACATGTCCTGCCCGGAAAGCGCCAGGTAGAGGATCGAGCCCATGATCATGGCCAGGCCGATCGGCAGCCCCAGCAGCGACAGCCCGACCAGCGCGAGGAGCGCGAGGGAGAAGGGGCTGCCGGAGATCATGCGGCGCGATCCGCCGCATGGCGCCGTCCGGTGGCCGCCTGCCAGGCGATCCAGCCGTGGCGGACCATCATGGCCAGCGCGAAGGCCAGGTAGATCGAGTAGAGCAGGTCGAAGCGGATGCCGAGATAGGCCGAGCGCTCCACCTTCATGAAGGTGACGTAGTCATAGACCGCCGGCAGCGACCAGCCGAAGACGGCGACCACCGACAGGCCGGTGATGACATCGGCGAGGCGGCGCAACACCGGCGGCAGGGGGCCGTAGACAATGTCGAACCGGATCTCCTCCTCGTCCCTCAGGACGAACGCGGCGCCCCAGAGGATGCCCCAGAGCCAAGCCAGCGTGGAGACCTCGGTCGTCCAGCCAACCGGACGGTTCACCACGTAGCGCATGACGATCTGGATGATGAAGGCGATGAACATCGCCGCCAGCAGCGCGGCGAGCACATTCTCGGCCCGCCGGTGCAGCCAGCCGAGGGCGGGGCGCGGGACAAAGGCCATTCCCCGGCCTCAGCGGACGGCGCTGATCCGCTCGAGGATGCCGGCCGGCCAGTCCTTCGACTGCGAGGAGGCGAGGTAGCGGCGCTGCGCCTCCGCCCGGAACGCCTCCACATCCGGCGCATAGACCTCCAGGCCCTGGGCCTTGAAGAACTCCGCCGTTTCCTGTTCCTGGGTCAGGTGGCGCCGCGTGCTCTCCTCGATCACGCGATCCGTCGCGGCCTGCAGCTTCTCCTGTTGCGCCGCCGTCAGCCCATCCCAGAAGCGGCCGGAAACGGAAAGCAGGTCATAGGCCACCAGATGGCTGGTCAGCACGAACTGCGTGGTCACCTCGTGGAAACGCATCGTGCGGCTGGTCGGCAGCGGGTTGTCCTGGCCGTCGATCGCCCCGCTCTGCAAGGCCGTATAGAGCTCCGCGAAGGCCACGGGGGTCGGGTTCGCGCCCAGTGCCTCGCCCAGGAACTGCCAGGTCTCGCCGGGCGGCATGCGCAGCTTGATGCCGGCCATGTCGGCGGGCGTGGCGATGCGCTTGCGCGGGCGCAGGTTGACCTGCCGGGTGCCGAAGTAGAGCGGGCCGAGGATCTGCACGTTGAGCTGCTCGCGCGCCATGCGCTTGAACTCGCGCCCGACATCGGAGGCGAAGGTCTTGCGCATGTGGTCCACGTCGCGGAACAGGTAGGCGGAGGCCATCACCGACCAGGCCGGGATCTGGCGCGAGAGGTCCTGCGGCGAAAGGTTCGCCATCTCCACATTGCCGCGCTGCAGCGCAACAAGCTCGGTGCCCTGCCGGAACAGGGTGGCGTTCAGGTGCAGCTCGACGTCGAAGTCGGAGGCGAGGTCGCGCTGGAAGCCGCGCATGGCCTCCCCGCGGATGTCCTGGTCGGAGAAGACGGCGGTGAAGCGCAGGCGCTTGCGGGCCTGGGCTTGCGCCGGGATGGCGGGGGCGGCGGCGAGTGCGGCGGCCGCGGCCACCAGGGCGGACCGGCGTCCGATCAGCGGTTGCATGGGCGTTTCCCTGTCCCGAAACGTTCTCTTGTGCTCTTGGCCGCATGGCGGCGTCCGGTCTGACGGTATTTACAACGAAAGCCAGGATCAACAGCGATTCCGCGTTTGATCGGATATTTTCAAAAACAGCGGATATTGCACTCGGGTCGCGCCACCTCGATATTTCGGCGTCAGGAAAGGGAGCAAAGGCGTGCGGGCACCGGCTGCCGAGATGACGGACGCGGAGGACAGCTCTGGCGAAGGCGTTTATCGCCGCCTCCGCGCCGATGTCGTGCTGGCCCGGCTTGCCCCTGGCCAGAAGCTCGGGCTGGACGCTCTTCGGCAGGTCTACGGGACCAGCATCGGCACCTTGCGGGAGGCGCTGAACCGCCTCGCCTCCGAGGGGCTCATCGCGGCCGAGGGGCAGCGCGGCTTCACCGTCGCCCCCGTTTCAGAAAAGGACTTCCGGGAGATCGCCGATCTCCGGCTCCTGCTCGAGTGCCACGCCCTCGTGCCGGCCTTCGCGGCGGGCGACCTGGAATGGGAGGGCCGCGTCGTCGGCGCGCATCATAAACTCGCCGTGCTGGAGCGGCGCCTGCTCGCCGGCGAACCCGCCGATGCCGCTCTCTGGAAGCGCTACGATCGCGAGTTCCATCACGCGCTGATCGAGACCTGCGGCTCCGCGGCGCTGCTGGAGACCTGCACCGCAGCCTATGACCGCTACCTGCGCTACCAGATGGTGGCCGTGCTGTTCCGCGGCACCGTGGCGGCGGAGCAGCACGCGGCCTTGCTGGACTGCGCGCTTCGCCGCGATGCCGCGAGCGCCTGCCGTGTGCTGGAGGCGCATGTGGCCGGCTGCGTGGACCATGTGGTTCGCACGGGCGCCCTGCTGCCATTCGCCGGTGGCCGCCCTGCCGCGCGCCCCTTGGAAGCCGCGCCTCCGGCCCGGCTGCGGGCAAGGGCATGAACGACGCCTCACCGCTGCTCGCGGCGCCGGAAGCCGCCGGCGAGCGCGCCTATCGCCTGATCCGGGCCGACATCCTGCGCGGCACCCTGGCGCCGGGCCAGAAGCTCAGGCTGGAGGCCTTGCGCGACGCCTATGGCGCCGGCGTCGGCACCCTGCGGGAGACGCTCAGCCGGCTGGTCGCCGAACGGCTGGTGGTGGCCGAGGGGCAGCGCGGCTTCGAGGTCGCCCCCTTCTCCGAAGCCGATCTCCGCGAGCTCGCGAGCCTGCGCCTGCTGCTGGAGGGGCATGCGCTCGAACAGGCCTTCCGCGCGGGTGACGTCGAGTGGGAGGCGCGCGTCGTGGCGGCGCACCACAAGCTTGCACTGATGGAGGAGCGGCTGCGCGCGGGCGAGGCCGCCGCGCTGGAGCCCTGGCGCCGCTTCGACGCTCGTTTTCATCAGGCGCTGATTTCCGCCTGTGGCTCGCACACGCTCATGGCGACCCACGCGGCGGTTTTCGACCGGTATCAGCGCTACCAGAATCGCGCTCTGGGCTTCCGCGGCGACATCGCGGTGCGGGAACACGCGGAGCTGCGCGACTGCGCGATGCGCCGCGATGCCGCAGCGGCGCGGGAGGTGCTCGCCACGCATATCCTGGGAGGCGTCGCTCACGCGCTGCTCGGCGAGGCCCTCTGACCCTTTGCCGCGCGCCGCGCCCAAGGCGCGGCGCCGACGAACCGCCCGGCGCGCCGCCCGCCTCCGCGGGCCCGGGACCGGTGGTCTCCACGCACCGCTCGGTCAAGCAGGTCTGGCCGGACGGCCAGGCATGATGGCCATCGGTGGCCGGCTTGATCTGCCACTCGCAGGAGGTGCCCCTTGCCGGCCGGCTGTTCGCCGGGGTGCGGGCTTCGAGATGCGGGACCCACCCCCGTCAGCGGGGCCTCGGAACGTGCCGCCTCAGGCTGCGCTCCGCTTCTCCGCCAGAAACGTTTCCACGGCGGCATTGAACAATCCTGGCGCTTCAAGGCAGGGAATGTGGCCTGCTCCGGGCACCTCGACAAAGCGCGCGTCCGGGATTGCCTCGGCCATGCCGCGCATCGTCTTCGGCATGGCACCGTCCATCTCTCCGGCCAGCAGCAGCACGGGCTGGCGCAGCGTCGGAAGCTCGGCGCGGATATCGTAGGACTGTAAGGCGGTCGCACAGGCGACGAAGCCGGCCTCGGGCGTGGTCCTGACCATCTCCCGCACATGGGGGATGGCCGCATTTCCCGCCGCGATCGCGGCGGCGGAGAACCAGCGCCTCACCGTCGCGTCGGCGCAGGCCGACATGCCGTTCTCACGCGCGAAATCGATCCGCTCCTGCCAGGTCTGCGCCCCTCCCGCCGCCGTGCCCGCCTGTCCGTCCGAGGCGATCACGGCGGCGACGAGGTCCGGATGGCGCGCGGCGAGGCAGAGAACGGTGGCCGCACCCATGGAGACACCCATGGCCACCGCGCCGCTGACACCGAAATGCGCCATCAGTGCCGCCGCATCCTCGGTGAGCACGTCGAGGTTCGCAGCTTCCGCCGGCACCTCGGTCCCGCCATGGCCTCGCTGGTCGTAGCGCAGGATGCGATAGCGCCCGCCGAACGCCTCGACCTGCCGGTCCCAAACCGAAAGGTTTGTCACCAGCGAGTTGCTGAACACCATCCAGGGGGCACCCTCGGGACCGTCCAGGCGGCAGTTGAAGGAAAGGCCGTTCACGCGCACGGCCTGGGTTTCGTGGCTCATTCTGTTCGCTCCGCTCGATCCAGGGGTCATGTCTCTGCCGGGGCCACGGCGCGCCACCCTGCTCCGGCCAAGGCCGCTCAGGCGGCCAGCGGGTCCGCCTTTTCCAGGAAACGATTGCGGTGCAGCGCGGCGGAGCCATAGGCATTCGCCAGCACCATGGCCTTGCGCAGGAACAGGCCGATGTCGTGCTCGTCCGTGTAGCCGATGGCGCCGTGCATCTGCACCGCCTCGCGGGTGATCAGCATCGCCGCCTCAGCGGCGCGTGCCTTGGCACGGGAGACGGCGGCCGAAGCGCGATCCGGCGCGGCGCCCGCATCCAGGCCGCGCGCCGCCCCCTCCACGCTCGCGCGGCTCAGCGCGATCTGGATTCGCAGGTCGGCGGCACGGTGCTGCAGGGCCTGGAAGCTGCCCAGCGGCTTGCCGAACTGCTGCCGCGTGCGCAGGTAGTCGAGCGTCATCGCGAAGGCACGCTCCATCAGGCCCAGCAGGCTGGCCGCGGTGACCAGCGCCGCCTCCTCCAGCGCCACGGCGAGGGCAGCGCCGACATCGCCATGCAGGCGCCGCGCGCCCGCGAGATCCGGCACCAGCGTACCGAGATTGCCGCCATCCTGGGTGCGCTGCAGGTGCAGGGCCTGGCCGGCGGCGGGGACGGCGTAGAGCGCCAGCGCGCCGCCTTCCGCGACGGGGACCAGCAGGGTCTCCGCCCCGGCGGCCTGCGGCAGGAAGAGGCGCGGCGCGCCGGGCGTGCCGGGCGCCTCCAGGCTATCCGGCGCTTCCTGCCAGGCGGTCAGCACCAGGCTGCGGCCCTGCAGCAGCGCCGGCAGCAGGCTGTCGTCGCCGGCCGCGGCCAGCAACCGGGCGGAGAGCGCGCCGGCCACCAGCGGCTCGGGCGCCAGGGCCTGCCCCAGCTCCTCCGCCAGGGCGCAGGCCTCGGCCATGCCGAGCCCGATGCCGCCATGCGCCTCCGGCACCCGCAGTCCGATCCAGCCCTGCTCGCCCATGGCCTGCCAGATCGCGGTGTCATAGCCGGGATCGGCATAGCGCAGCGCCCGCACCCGGGCGAAGTCGCCATGCCTGGGGACGAGGCCGGCGGCACTCTCGCGGATCATGCGGACCGATTCCCGCCGCTCCGCCTCGTCCTGCTCCATCATGCCGTCCATCACTCCTCCTCCCCTTTCCCCGGCGCGGACAGGGCGATCAGCCCATCCACCGCCACGATGCCCCCCGTCCCGCAGATCAGCGGATTGACATCCAGCTCGCGGATGCGCGGATGCCGGGCCACCAGCTCGCCGACGCGGCAGACGATCTCCGCCAGACGCTCGAGCTCCACCGGCGC
Organism: Teichococcus coralli; assembly: GCF_009829925.1. GTDB lineage: Bacteria > Pseudomonadota > Alphaproteobacteria > Acetobacterales > Acetobacteraceae > Pseudoroseomonas > Pseudoroseomonas coralli. The sequence continues at coordinate 18,646 of NZ_SNVJ01000019.1, read as the reverse complement.
GCTGCCGCGGAAGCCCTGGAACAGGCGCGCGCCGCGCAGCCCCTCCAGCATCGCGCGCGCCTGCGGCAGCGACAGCGGCGCCGGGGCCACCGCCACATCCGCCAGCAGTTCCACCAGCACGCCGCCCAGGCCGACCGCGACCACCGGCCCGAACAGCGGGTCGCGATGCGCGCCCAGCATCACCTCCAGCCCGGCCGGCAGCATCGGCTGCACCAGCACGCCGTCGAGCGCCGCGCCGGGTGCCGCGCGGTCGGCATTGGCGAGGATGGCGGCATGGGCGGCGCGGACCTCCGCGGCGTCGCGCAGGTTCAGCCGCACCACGCCAGCCTCGGTCTTGTGCGGCAGCGCCGCGCCTTCCCCCTTCAGCACCACCGGGAAGCCGAAGCCCATGGCGGCAATGACCGCTTCCTCCGCATCCTGCACCAGCCGCTCCGGCACCACCGGCACGCCGCAGGCCGCCAGCACCGCCTTGGCGCGGCGTTCCGTCAGCACCGGCGCGCCCTCCAGCAGCGCAGCCACCCGCGCGTGCTGCGCCTCGCCGAGCAGCGCGGACGGCGTCGCCGATGGCTGCGCCCGGCGGGCTGCGCGCGCCTGCCAGGCGGCAATGGCGGCGAAGCAGCGCTCCACGCTGCCGAAGAGCGCGGCCCCCGGCACCGCCTCGGCCGCCGCCGTGCCTTCCCCTTCGCGCCGCTCCGCCACCCAGGGCACGCAGAGGAAGCGCCCCTCGCGCGCGGCGATCTCCGCCATCACCGGGATGCGGCCGAGCGAGAAGGGATAGGCATGGGTGTTGGGGTAGAGCAGCAGGCTGAAGGCCGGGTCGCGCGCCAGGGCGCCGGTGCAGGCGGCCAGCGCCTCGGGGTCGTTCAGCACCTGCGCCGTCAGGTCGCAGGGGTTGCGGGCGGAGCCGTATTCGGGGATGCGGCCATCGAGCACCGCCTGGGCCGCGGCACCCGCCTGCGGCAGAGGGACGCCGTGCCGTTCCGCCGCGTCGGCGGCCAGGATGCAGGCGCCGCCCGAGGTGGAGACCACCGCCACGCCTGGCCCCGCCGGCATGGCGGGCGCGCGGGCGAGGAAGGAGGCCATTTCCATGACCGCGCCGAGATCCTCGACCACCACCGCGCCCGCATAGGCCAGCGCGGCACGCCAGACCGCATGGCCGCCGGCGACGGCACCGGTATGCGACAGGGCCGCCGCCGCGCCGGACTGGCCCGAGGCCATCTTGTGCACCACCACCGGCTTGCCGGCGGCCTCGGCGCGGGCGATTGCCGCCAGCAGCCGGCGCGGGTCGCGCGCGCCTTCCAGCACGCAGGCGATGGCGGCGCAGTCCGGCGCCTCGGCCAGGAAGGCGATCAGGTCGGCGATATCCAACCCGGCGCCGTTGCCCGAGGTCAGGACATGGCTGACAGGCACGCCGCGCTCCACCGCCTGCGCCAGGGCGAAGCCGACCGCGCCCGACTGGCTGGCGATGCCCACCGCCGGCGGCCGCGCGCCGGTCGGCGGCCGGACCGGAGGCCCCGCCGAGAAGGTCACCCCGGCGCCGCTGGCGAAATGCGCGAAGCCCAGGCAGTTGGGGCCGAGCAGCGGCAGGTCGGCTTCGGCCGCACGCGTGGAGAGCGCCGCCTGCGCCGCCATCCGCTCCGGCAGCCCGGTCTCCGCGAAGCCGGCGGCGAAGACCACCAGCCCGCCCGCGCCGGCCGCGATGGCCTCCTCCAGCACCGCAGACACGCCCTCGCGCGGGGTGGCGACGGCGACGCAATCCGGCGCTTCCGGCAGCGCCGCCAGGCTTGGATGGCACGGGCGGCCGCCGATCTCGTGATAGCGCGGGTTCACCAGGTGGACGCGGCCCTGGAAAGCGGCGAGGTTCTCCAGCACGCGCGCGCCGAAGGCTCCCGCGCGGGCCGTGGCGCCCACGATGGCGACGCTGCGCGGCTGCAGGAAGCGCCGCATCCGCTCCAGGGCAGGGGGGTTCATGCCGCCCCCTCCCCGAGCCAGTCGGCGAGCACCTCCTCCGTGTGCTCGCCGAGCCGCGGCGGCACGCGGCCATAGGCGACCGGCGTCTCCGAAAAGTTCACGGGATTGGCGATGAAGGGAAGCTCCCCGCCATCCGGATGCGGCATGCGGCGCCACATCGCGCGGTGATTGAGCTGCGGATCCGCGGCCGCGGCGCCGAAGTCGTTGAGCGGGCCGGAGGAGATGCCGGCCTCGTTCAGCAGCGCCATCCATGCTCCCGCGCCGCGCGCCAGCAGCGCCTGTTGCAGGACCGGCAGCAGCGCCGGCTTGTGCGCCATGCGCTGGCGGTTGGTGGCGAAGCGGGGATCCTCCGCCAGCCCCTCAAGCCCGAGCACGGCGCAGAACTGCGCGAACTGCCGGTCATTGCCGATCGCCACCATCAGCGGCCGGTCGGCGGTGTCGAAGGCCTGCCAGGGCGTGTTGATCTGCGAGGCGGTGCCGGCGCGCACCGGCATGCGGCCGGAGATGAGGTAGTTCATCGCGATGTGGGAGTGCGCGGCGAGCTGCGCGTCCAGCAGTGCCAGGTCGATATGCTGCCCGCGGCCGGAAACGGTGTCCCGGTGGTGCAGCGCCGCCAGGATGGCGATGGTGGCGTAGAAGCCGGCATTGAGGTCGGAGACGCTGTAGCCGACCAGGGCCGGGCCGGCGCCGGGCTCGCCCTCCGGCACGCCGGTGACGCTCATCAGCCCGCTCATCGCCTGGAAGATCGGGTCATAGCCCGGCAGCGCCGCATAGGGACCACCCTGGCCGAAGCCGGTGATCGAGCAGTAGACGAGGCGCGGGTTGAGCGCCGCCAGCGTGGGGTAGTCCAGCCCGAAGCGGCGCAGCCCGCCGACCTTGAAGTTCTCGATCAGCACGTCCGCCCGGCCGGCGAGCGCCTTCAGCCGCGCCTGCCCCTCCGGCGCCCCGATGTCGAGGGCGATGGAGCGCTTGCCGCGGTTCATCGCCAGGTAGGAGGAGGTCTCGCCGGTCTCCCGTCCCGCCGCATCGCGCCGTGGGAAGCCCATGCGGCGGACGTCGTCGCCGCCCTTCGGGTGCTCCACCTTGACCACGTCGGCGCCGAAATCCGCGAGGATCTGCGCCGCCCAGGGTCCGGCGAAGATCCGCGTCATGTCGAGCACCCGGATGCGCGGAAGGGCGCTCATGCCGGCAGCTCCAGCACGTTGCGGGCGAGGATGTTGCGCAGGATCTCGGAGGAGCCGCCGAAGATGGTGGAGGGACGCGCCAGCAGGAACTGGCCGGCGGGATGCAGCCCCTCGCCCGGCATCGGGTCGAGCAGCCCGGCATGGCCGCCGGCCACCTCCAGCATGGCATCCGTGATGCGCTGGAACAGCTCGGTCTGCACGATCTTCAGGATCGACACCTCCGGTCCCAGCGTCTCGCCGCGCTTCAGGGCGGCGACGAAGGATTCGTAGAGATCCTTGAGGTCGCCCAGCTCCATGGCGAAGCGCGCGTAGCGGTCGCGGAACACCGGGTCCCGGTCCTTGCCCACGGCCTCCGCGAGCCGCCACAGCCGCGCCAGGCCGTTGGAGGACAGCTTGGGCGAGCCGATGGCGATGCGCTCGAAGCCAAGCAGCGCCTTGGCATAGGTCCAGCCCTGGTTGACCTCACCGACCACCATGTCCTTCGGCACGCGGACATTGTCGAAGAAGATCTCGCAGAACTCGTCATGCAGGTCGAGGTTGATGATCGGCCGGATGGTGATGCCCGGCGTGTCGGCCGGCATCAGCAGGAAGGAGATGCCCTGCTGCTTCTTGCCGGACCTGTCGGTGCGCGCCAGCACGAAGAGCCAGTTGGCGTCGTTGGCCAGCGTGATCCAGGTCTTCTGGCCGTTCAGCACCCAGTGGTCGCCGGCATCGGCGGCATCCAGCCGCAGCGCGGCGAGATCCGAGCCGGCACCGGGCTCGGAATAGCCCTGCGCCCAGATATCCTCGCCGGAAAGGATGCGCGGCAGGAAACGCCGCTGCTGCGCATCGGTGCCGTGCTTGATCAGCAGCGGGCCGAGCATGATCAGCCCCATGTCGCTGACCCGGGCGCAGCCGTGCCGCTCCAGTTCCTCGATCATGATGAGCTGCTTGGTGGCGCCCAGCCCCATGCCGCCATATTCGCGCGGCCAGTTCGGCGCCAGCCAGCCCTTGCGGGAGAGCGCCATGTACCAGGGGCGGTTCTCCCGCCAGTGCAGGCGGCGTCGTGGGAAGCGCATTTCCGGCGGGTAATTGGCCTCGATCCACTGGCGCACGTGCCGGCGGAAGCGGGCATCGTCCATCGCGTCCAGCGCCTCGGGCGGCAGGTCGCTCTCGGTTTCCATCGGTATCCTCCCGCCGGGCTCTGCCGGCCCGGTCGCAGCGGGGCGGCCTCAGCGGCCGTTGAAGGTCGGGCGGCGCTTCTCGGCGAAGGCGCGCTGCGCCTCCCTGGTGTCTTCCGTGCGGGAGAGGGCCACGGTCTGCGTCTGCTCGTAGCGGTAGCCGTCGCGCAGCGGCATCTCCTCGGTCAGTCCGAAGGAGCGCTTGGCCGCCTGCACGGCGAGCGGGCTCTTGGCGGCGATCTGCCGGGCGATGCCGAGCGCCTCCGGCAGCAGCGCCTCGGGCGCCACGCAGGCGGAGGCGGCATTCATCCGCAGCAGCTCCGGCCCGGTGATGCGCTTGGCCGTGTAGATCATCAGCCGCGCGTCGGACTGGCCGAAGAAGCGCAGCACGTGCCGCACGCCGCCGGCGAGGCCGACATCCACCTCCGTCATCGCCAGGAAGGCGTTCTCCGAGACGATCAGGATGTCGCAGCACAGCGCCAGGACGCAGCCCGCGCCGATGGCGGCGCCGTTCACGGCGGCAATCACCGGCTTGCCGCATTCCAGCACCGCATCGAAAGAGGCGCGGACCAGGCGGTTGTGGCGGGGATAGGCGCCCGGCACCTCCGCGAGGTTCGGCCGCTCGCGCAGGTCGGCGCCGGCGGAAAAGGCGCGGCCGTCGCCGGTCAGCACGATGGCGCGCACCTCCGGCAGGTCGTTCAGCGTGTCGAAGACCCGCACGATTTCCTCGCGGAACAGGCGGTCCTGCGCGTTCACCGGCGGCGCCTGCATGGTCACCGTGGCGACATGCTCCTCCACGTTGACGCGGAAGCGCTGCAGGTCCTGGAAGGCCTCGTGCATGGCGGTCATTCTCCCTTGGCGCCGCGCGCGGGCGGCAGCGGCGACAGCCCCCCCGCCGCCTGCGGCAGCGGGTGGAGCGGCGGCTCGACGCCGTCCGGCAGCGGGATCTCGTGCGCGTTCAGCGTCATGGAAACCATCGTGTAGTAGCCGATCACCGCTGTCAGCTCGACAACGCCGCGCTCGCCCCAGCGGTGCTCCACGGCGCGATAGGCCGGCAGCGGCACCTGCCCGGTCTGCTGCAGGTGCCGCGCGAACTCGTAGATCTCGGCATCCGCGGCGTCCTCGAACAGCGGCGGCTCACCGAGGCGGATGGCCTCGATCGCCGCCTGCGGCAGGCCGGCCTCGGCGGCGGCGCGGGCATGCACCCACCATTCGATCTGGCTGGTCCAGCGGCGGCCGGTGACGATGATGGCCAGCTCGTTCAGCCGCTTCGGCAGCACGGTGTCGAAGCGCAGGAACTCGCCGAGGCGCGACCAGCGCTCAGCCAGGTCGGGACTGTGGATGACGGCGCGCAGCGGGCCGATGACGGCGCCGCGCGGGCCGGCCAGCACGGCGTCATGCACGCGCCGCTGCGCCGGCGACATCTCCTGGGGCTCCGGCAGGGCGATGCGGGGCATGGGGTTTCCTTTGGTCGTTGCGGGCGTCACAGCACGCCACGCGCGGCGAGGTCGTCCTGCGCGGCGGCATCGAGGCCCAGCTCGGCGAGGATCTCGGCATTGTGCTGGCCAAGCGTCGGCGGCGCGCGGTCGAAGCGCAACGGCGCCTCGGCGAAGCGCATCGGGCTGACCACCTGCGGCACCGTGCCGGCCAGCGGGTGCGGCAGGTGGCGCAGCATCTCGCGGTGCCGGATCTGCGGGTCGTCGAAGACCTGCGGCACGGTGTTGATCGGCGCGCAGGGCACGCCCGCCTCGTCCAGCCGTTGCGTCAGCGCCTCCCGCGTGAAGCGCGCGAAGGCCTCGTTCAGCAGCGACGTCAGCGCGGCGTTGTTGCGCACGCGCCCGGCATTCGCCGCGAAGCGCTCATCGGTGCCCCATCCGGGGTGGTCAAGCGCCTCGCAGAGCTTGCGGAACTGCCCGTCATTGCCGACCGCCAACACGAGATGGCCGTCGGCGCAGGCGAAGACGTCCTGCGGCTGGATGTTGGGGTGCCGGTTGCCGCCGCGCCGCGGCGTCTTGCCGCCGACCAGCCAGTTCATCGCCTGATTGGCCAGGAAGGCCGCCTGCACGTCGAGCATGGCGAGGTCGATGGTCTCGCCCTCCCCTGTCTCGGCGCGCCGCGCCAGCGCGCCCAGCACGGCGACGGCGGCATACATGCCGGTCATCAGGTCCACGATCGGCACGCCGACCTTCTGCGGCCCGGCGCCGGGCATGCCGTCGCGCTCGCCGGTCACGCTCATCAGCCCGCCCATCGCCTGGATGGCGAAGTCATAGGCCGCCTGGTCCCGCCGCGGGCCGTCCTGCCCGAAACCGGTGACGGAGCAGTAGATCAGGCGCGGGTTGACGGCGCGCAGCGCGGCGGCGTCCAGCCCATAGCGCGCCAGCGCGCCGGCCTTGAAGTTCTCGATGACGATGTCGGCCTTGGCGGCGAGCTGGCGCAGGAGCGCCTGCCCCTCCGGCTTCGCCATGTCGACGGTCAGCGAGCGCTTGCCGCGGTTGACGGAGAGGAAATAGCCGGCCTCGCGCGTCGGCTCGCCCTGGGCATTCCGCAGGAAGGGCGGCCCCCAGCCCCGCGTATCGTCGCCGGCGCCGGGGCGCTCCACCTTGATGACGTCGGCGCCCATGTCGGCGAAGATCTGCGTCGCCCAGGGCGCGGCCATGATGCGGCTGAGGTCCAGCACGCGGATATGGCTGAGCGGCCCGCTCCGTGCGTTCCCCTCAGGCATCGACGATCTCCGTGGCGCGCACGGAGGGCCTCGCATCGAAGGTGGCGTGCCAGGCCGCCAGTTGCGGACGGCCCTCCCGCCAGTTCCATGCCGCGAAGCGGAAATCCAGGTAGGAGAGCGCGCAGCCGATGGCGATGTGGCCGACGCCGAAGCGCACCGCCTCCAGCGCCCCGGCCATGCCTTCCAGCCGGTCCAGCGTCGCGTTCGCCTTGCGGTCGAAGCTTTCGAGCAGGGCCGGCGTCTGGCGCGCCTCCGGCTTGTCGCGCTCGTTGCGCCAGAGGACCAGGAGGTCCAGCAAGCCGTTGCCCAGGCTCTGCCAGGTCAGCGCCTGCCAGCGCGCGGCACCGGAGCGGGGAAACAGATCGCCGCCGGCAAGGTCGTCGAGGTACTCGCAGATGGTCAGGGAGTCGAACAGCGCTGTGCCGTCCTCCAGCACCAGGGTCGGAATCTTGCTGAGCGGGTTGTCGGGCAGCAGCGCGGGGTTTGGCGTGTCCATCCGCACCACGGTCCGGACGGTCTCGATGCGGCCGGCGAGGCCAAGCTCGTGCGCGGCGACCATGACCTTGCGCACGAAGGGCGAACGTGGGGACCAGTGCAGCTTCATCGGCAGGGCTTCCTCCTCGCTGGCGGCGTGGAACCGCACTTCATTCGTTAGGTCATCTTTATGGTTTTTACGCGGCGCGCCCGTGCGGCGTCAAGCGCGCCAAGCCGTCAGCCGCCTTGGCCGCCGGTGGAAAGCTTGATGTCGATCCGCACGATGTCGCCCCGGTAGATGCCGTCCGCCACCAGGATCAGCGTGCCGTGTGCATCCACCGCGACGCGGCGCACATGCGCGACAGGCGCGTTCAGCGGCATCTTCAGCTCGTCGGCCACCTCGACATCGGCGGTGCCGATGGTGAGCGTCTGCCGGGCATCGGCGATGGTGACGCCGGGCAGGCTGGCCACCAGGTTCAGCGCGGTGCGGCTGCGCAGGTCATGCGCCTTCACCTTGGGCCAGAGCTTCTCGTCAAGGTAGACATCCGCCAGCAGGAAAGGCTGCCCGTCACGCCAGTGGCGCCGCCGCAGGTGGCGATAGGCAGCGGCACGGTGGCCGAGCCCCTCCGGCATCATGGGCGGCATGGCATCGCCCCGGCTGCCCAGGATCTCGATCTCCGCGCCCTCGCGCGAGCGCAGCAGGCCGGACCAGTCCGTTTGCACCTCGCACCACAGGCGGTTGCGGCCCTGCCCCCGCACGAAGGTGCCCTTGGCGCGAAATCGTTCGATCAGCCCCTCCGCCTCAAGCTGCCCCAGCGCCTGACGGATCGTCGCGCGGGCGACGCCGCATTCGGCGGCCAGTTCCTCGACAGTCGGGATCTGCTCGCTCGGGCGCCAGGCGCCGGAATCAATCCTGCTGCGGAACAGGGTTGCCAGCTGAAGATAACGGGGCACCGCGCTGCGGCTGAGATCCACCACGCCCCGGAGGGCCCCCGCGGGAGACGATTTCATCATTCCTTCTCTTTGCGGCAGCGAAGGCCTTTCGCCAAGCCCGACCCGTCGATTGCCGCTTCTAAAGGTCAATCATATGGATTTAATATCAAAGCGGAGGAAAGCAATCCATGATCAAACATCCCACCCGCCGCGCCGTGGTCTCGGCTGCCCTTGCGCTGCCGGCCTTCTGGCCGCTCCGCCGCGCCCTGGCCGAGAGCGGCCGGCCCGCGCGGCTGATCGTACCCTATCCACCCGGCGGCATCACCGACCTCGTCGCCCGCCGCGTGGCCGACGCCCTCGCCCGCCGCCAAAACCGCCCCTATGTGGTGGACAACCGGCCCGGCGCGGGCGGCAACCTCGCCGCCGAGATCGCCGCCCGCGCCGCGCCGGATGGCGACACGCTCTACATGGGCTTCGCCGGCACGCACGCCATGAACGTCAGCCTCTACCCGCGGCTGGGCTATGACCCGGTGAAGGACTTCACGCCGTTGTCAATGCTGGTGGAGTCGCCCCTGGCACTGACGGTGCACCCCTCCGTGCCGGCCAGGACCCTTGGCGAGCTGACAGCCTACGCGAAGGCAAACCCGGAGGCGCTGGCCTTCGGCTCCTCCGGCAATGGCGGCGCCTCGCACCGCGCGCTGGAACTCTACAAGGCGGCTGCCGGCATCCAGATCCTGCACGTGCCCTACCGCGGAGCCGCCGCTTCCAGCACGGACCTGCTCGGCGGCAAGATCCAGGGCATGTTCGACACGCTGATCACCGCCCTCCCGAACATCCGCGCCGGCGCGGTGCGGGTGCTGGCCACCACCGGCCGCAACCGCGCCGCCCTGCTGCCCGACACGCCCACCATGGCCGAGGCCGGACTGCCCGGCTACATGTTCGTCACCTGGCTCGGGCTGCTGGCGCCCGCTGGCCTGCCGGATGCGCAACGAGACAGGCTGAACGCCGAGCTGCGTGCGGTGATGACGGAGCCCGGCATGGCGGAATGGTGTGCCCAGAACGGGCTGGAGCCGACGCCCTCCTCGCCGCAGGAGTTCGCCGTCTACATGGCGGCGGAAACCGAGCGCTTTGCGCAGTTTGTTCGCGAGACCGGCATGCGCGTCGACTGATTCCGCCTGCGGCCGTCCGCCGCGCGCCGCGGCGGACGGCGGCAAGCCCTACTCGATGGTGATCTTCGCCGCCCGGATCAGCTCGACCCACTTTGCCGTCTCCTTCCGCAGGTGATCGGCAAAAGCCTCGGCGTCGGCGCCGATGATGCGCACGCCGAGCTGGGTGAGCCGCTCCCGCGTGTCCGGCTCCTGCAGGGCACCAAGAATGGCCTGCTGCAGCTTTGCGATGCGATCCGGCGGCGTGCCGGCCGGAGCAACGACGCCATACCAGTTCTCCACGTTCACGCCCGTCACGCCCACCTCTTCGAGCGTGGGCACACCCGGCAGCAACGGCGAAGGCTCGGCGCTGCCCAGGGCCAGCGGAACCAGCGCCTTGTCCCGCACCGGGCCGAGCAGCGCCGGCAAGTCGGCGAACATCAGGTCCACGCGCCCGGCCATCAGGTCGGTGATGGCGGGCGCCACGCCACGGTACGGCACATGGATCAGCTCCATGCCGGTGCGCAGCGCGAGCGACGACATGGCGAGGTGCGGCGAGTTCCCGTTGCCGGACGAGCCGAAGGTGAGCCGGCCCGGCTCGGCGCGCGCCTTCTTCAGCAGGGAAGGCAGGTCTGTCAGCTTGCTCGCCTTGCTGGCGACCAGCAGCTGCGGCACGCCCACCACCAGGACGACGGGCGCGAGGTCCTGCATGGCCTTGTAGGGCACGTCCGGCAGCAGGTTTTGCGCCACGGTCATGCTGCCGACGCCGACCAGGCCGACCGTGTAGCCATCGGGCGCGGCCTTCGCCACGGCGTCCGTGCCGATCACGCCGCCGGCACCGGAGCGGTTCTCCACCACCATGGTCTGGCCCAGCCGCTTCTCCATCGCGGCGGCCAGGATGCGCCCGATCGGGTCGGCCGAGCCGCCTGGCGGAAAGGGCACGATCAGGCGAACGGGGCGATCCGGAAAGGCTTCCGCCCAGGCGGGCGTGGCCGCCGCGAGCAGCCCGGCCAGGCCGGAAAGGAGGAGGGTTCGGCGGTGCGACATGACGGATCTCCCTTGTGCCGGTTGTCGAGACCGGCTTGCGCGGAGAACCCTGCTCGACTCCCCTCCTAAAAGTCAATAATATGATTGATAGGTCATAAGAGCCAAGGGAGGAGTTCGTCCATGATCTTTGACTTCGCCGAACTGGCGCGGGAAAAGCGCGCCAAGCTGCTCCTCTCCACCGTTGTGCCGCGCCCGATCGCCTGGGTCACGACGTTGGATGGCGCGGGTCGTGTGAACGCCGCGCCCTTCTCCTTTTTCAACCTGCTCTCGACGGAGCCGCCGGTGGTCGGTCTCGGCATCGCCGCGCGTGCGGGCGCGGACAAGGACACCGCCTCCAACATCCGCGCGGGCGGCGAATTCACCGTCAATCTGGTCAGCACCGGCCTTGCCCCGGCGATGAACGTCACCGCTCTTGATTTCGCGGCAGGAATCGAGGAGCTCCGGCATGCCGGCCTGGAAACCGCGCCCTCGCAGAGAGTGCGCTCGCCGCGCATCGCGCAGGCCCCCGTCGCGCTGGAGTGCCGGGTCATGACGCTGCTGGACCAGTCGGGCGGCAGCCTGATCGTGCTCGGCGAGGTCCTCGCCTTGCACATCGCCCGGGAGCACCTGCTCGATGCCGAGCGGTGCCATGTTGATACGCCCGCCCTGGACCTGGTCGGCCGGCTGCATGGCGGCGGCTGGTACACGCGGAGCATGGCCGGCGCCTTCGAGATGCCACGCCTGCCCGCCTCGGCGATGGAAGCCGTCCCGGAGGGTCGCTGATTGGCCGTGGCGACCCGCAGTCCGGTCTTGACCTGCGCGGTGACCGGTTCGACCCTGTCACCTTCCATGTCGCCCGACCTGCCGGTCACGGCCGAGGCGATGATCAACCGATCGCTGGAAGCCGCCTCCGGCGCAGCCATCCTGCACTTCCACGCCGGCGACCCCGCGGATGGCCGCCCCAGCAATGACCTGGCGGCCTGGCGCGGCTTTCTGCCCGAAATCCGCACCGCCGTGACGCCATCATCAACATGCCCTGCTCCGTGGGCGCAACGGCGGAAGAGCGCGTCTCCGTCGCGCTGGAGCGGCGGCCGGAGGTCGCCACGGTCATCGCCGGCTCGATGAATGACGGGCGCTTCGAGAAGGCGCAAGACCATGGCATCTCCGTGTTCCGGCACCAGGGGGAGCGGGATTTCTACGCACCGGGCTCGCCATCCGTGAGCCGGATGGCGTCCGCCGCGACGCGCACCATCCCCCGAGGCCAGCCTCGGCGGCCCGAATCCCTGTGCTTTGGCTCTCAGGAGAAGCCGGGCAGCGCCGCCCAGCCGTGGAATCCCATGTACAGCCCCACCAGCAGGATGAGGGCCGCGGAGGCATAGGGCGCCCGGCGGGCGAAGCGGTCGAAGAACCCGGCCCAGCGCCGCTCCGCGTGCCGCATGCCGAGCGCCGCGGCCACACCGACCGAAACCATGGTCACGGCGAGGCCGATCGAGAAGCACAGCACCAGGGCGGTGCCGAGAGTGAACTGCTTGAGCTGCAGGCAGAGCAGCAGGACGGTAACGGCCGCCGGGCAGGGGATCAGTCCACCCGTCAGGCCGAAGAGCATGATCTGCCCGGTGGTGACGTGGCGGCTGGCGAAGCGGCGCCGGATGTCCTCGGCGTGCGCGCGCTCGTGCGCATCCTGGAAGCCGGGGGCGGAGAGGTCGAGCCCCTCGTGGTTGTGGGCGTGCTCTCGGAACGCGACGCCGTACTCGTGCGTGTGCCCGCCATGCGCGAGGCGCACCTGCGCGTCGAAGGCATGCGGCTCGGGAATCTCCTCGACGGATTCCAGGTAACCGCCGCGGTCGGTGAAGGCGAAGGCCTGCCGGGCACCGTCCGCCCGGATGGTTTCGACCGTCACCGCGCCGGCCGGCCAGCCCTGGCCACGCTCGAAGCGCACGCGCCAGCGGGGTGGCGCACCGCTCTCGAACACCTCCAGCGCCATCACCCCGTGGCCGGTGTCGATGCGCCGGATCTCATCCTCATGGTGGTGGCCATGATGATGGCCGTCGCCATGCCCAGGGCCGTGGTGGGCGCACTGCTCGCGCCGGATGCGCCACAGCATCCAGGCGGCGATGGCGGCGACAACAACCCCCGAGGCCAGCTGGAAATAGGACTCGGACGTCTCGGCGTCGAACCGGCTGGCATAGTGCAGACCGACCAGCGCCACGGCCCAGACCACGGCCGTGTGCGACAGCGCGGCGGACAGGCCAAGGAGGACGGCCTGGGCCACCGTGCCGCGGACCGCCACGATGAAGGCTGCCATCATCGTCTTGGAGTGCCCTGGCTCCAGCCCGTGCAGGGCGCCGAGCAGGATGGCGGAGGGGACGAACAGCCAGGCATGCGCGGCGCCCTGCTGCATCAGCTCGGAAAGCGGGGTCATCGCGGCCTCACAGGTACTTCGTGATGTCCTTGAACTCCTCGAGGGAGCGCCGCGCCGCACGCGCGTCGGCGCCGAGGGCGTCCTCGAGGCAATGGTCGATGTGGTCATGGATGAGCAGGCGCTTGGCGTTTCCGACCGCCTTCTCGACCGCGTGGAGCTGCTGGGCGAGATCCAGGCAGGGGCGGCCCGCCTCGATCATGGCAACGATGCTGCGCAGGTGCCCCTCGGCCCGCTTCAGGCGCTGGACGACCTCAGGGTGGCTCAGGTGCAGGTGTGACGGGTCGGGCATGCGAGATCCTATCCCCGGGGAGGGGATACTGGCAAGCCGCTGCGCTTCGCGGAGGCCCGCATCCCCGGCGGCCGGAACCGCCTGGGCACGCCAGGTCTTGGATTGCGGGCCAGATGAATCGCTGAAGGCCCGATGCCGCAATGCCGACCATGTCTGCTACTGGCCAATGCTGTTGAAAACTCCGTTGAAGGAGGGCTTCAGCCCTGATTCAGGTCTCCTGCTGATGGAGGGCTGGGCCATGATGGGCGAGCGGCAGGCCAGGCAGGAGGCGCTGCGACAAGCTTCTCAGCAGATCACTCCACTCTAATCTGCCAAGGTAGCGCTAGGGCCCGGCTCATCCGGGCTCGATCTCGAAGTCATATGGCCTGCTGCTGGCATAGCAGGCGGTGCTGTTGAAGGGGCTGGCGCTTGATGCCCTTGCATTCCTACAGAATGGCCGGGTAGCCAGTGAACCCCAGGGCCGCGCGGCGATCATGCCCGCTTCCGGCATAGGTCCGGCCGCTCTACCGTTGGGCCATGGACCGGCTGACCGCACTCCGGCTTTTCCTACGCACCCTTGACCGGGGCGGCATCGCCGCGGCGGGGCGCTCGCTCGGGCTGTCGGCGACGGCCGCATCGCGAGCGCTGCGGGAATTGGAGGAGGAGCTCGCGATCCGGCTTTTCAACCGCACGACGCGTCATGTCGCGCCCACCGAAGCCGGGCGGCGCTTTGCGGCCCACATCGCGCCGCTGCTTGAGAGCCTCGACGCCGCGATGACCGAGGCGCGCGAGATGCACGAGGAAGCAACCGGCACGCTGCGCATCGTCGCGCGGCGGTCCTATGCGCTGCGCCACGTGGTGCCGCATCTCGCCAGCTTCCGCGCCACGCATCCGCGGGTGGAGATCGATCTCGCCCTGACCGAGCAGACCGGCCTGGTGCCGGCGCATGGGGTGGACCTGGTCATCCGGCTCGGCCTGCCCTCAGGCAAGTCGTTCGTCGGTCACCGGCTGGCTTCGGGCCGGCGGATACTCTGTGCCAGCCCCGACTACATTGCCCGGCACGGCGCCCCGGCCACGCCCGACGCCGTGCTGCGCCACCCCTGCCTGACCTACCGCGAGGCCGATGAGGCACCGGTGTGGGTTTTCACGCTGGCGAGCGGCAACCAACAGGAACTTGCAGTGTCCGGCCCGCTCCGCTCCAACAGCGGGGAGGCGCTGCGCCTGGCCGCGCTGGACGACATGGGCCTGGTGCTGCTGCCCGAATGGATGATCGGCGAGGACGTCGCCGCCGGCCGCCTGACCCCACTGTTGTCCAGCCTGCCGGCCTGGCCGGGCCGCTACCAGGCCGAGATCCACGCCGTGCATGCCCGCACCGATCGCTTGCCGGCCAAAATCGTTGCCTTCGTCGCGCATCTGCTCGCCGCTGAGGATCCTGCCGTCTGACGGCAGAGTGTTTTGCGTAAATGCCGGCTGGCGCCCGAATGCGCCTCCGCGCCAAGGTGCGGGCAGGAGGAAATGTTCCATGGTCGAGACCACCCCGCTCACCCCCGTCTTCGGCGCCCGCATCAGGGGCCTCGACATCGGCCGCGGCCTGGACGCGGCGAGCATGGCCGAACTGCGGGACGCGCTCGATCGCTTCTCGGTTCTGGTTTTCCCCGAACAGCGCCTGGACGACGCCGCGCAGATTGCTTTCAGCGAAGGCTTCGGGCCACTGGAACGCACCCGCCCCGGCGCGCCCGGGGCGGGCAGCCCGGTGGTCGTCCTGTCCAATATCGGCCCAGATGGCACGATCGCGCCGCCCACCGACAAGCAGGTGCTGAACAACAAGGCGAACCGGCTCTGGCACCACGATTCCTCCTTCAAGCCGGTGCCGGCGCGGGCCTCGCTGCTCTCGGCGCGGGAGATTCCCTCCGCCGGGGGGGATACCGAGTTCGCCTCGATGCGCGCGGCCTTCGCCTCGCTCGACCCGGCCGAGCAGGCCGCCCTGCGCGGCCGCGTCGCCATTCATGACTTCGGCTGGTCGCGCACGCGCGTGGACGCCGCACTGGTGACCGAGGCCGAACGCGGCCAGCACCCGCCGGTCCGTCAGGCACTGGTGCTGGAGGAGAACCCACATGGTCCGGCGCTGTACCTGGGCGCGCATGCGCGCAGCATCGAGGGGATGGACGAGGCGGAATCCCGTGCGCTGATCGACCGGCTGATGGCGCTGGCGACGCAGCCCGCCTTCACCTACGCACACAAATGGCAGCCGCACGACCTGGTGGTATGGGACAACCGCGCCGTGCTGCATCGCGCCACCCCCTTCGCCACGACGACGGAACGCCGCCACATGGTGCGCACCTGCGTGGCCGGCACCGCGCCGACCCTCGCTGCGGCGGCATGACGGCCGAGACCTTCGAGGGCGACTGGGACCACATCATCGTCGGCGCGGGCAGCGCGGGCTGCGTGCTGGCCAACCGTCTCTCGGCCGACCGGCGCCGTCGCGTGCTGCTGCTGGAGGCAGGCGGCGAGGCGCGGCATCCCTACCTGCATGTCCCCGCCGGCTTCCTCAAGACCTTCCGTGATCCGCGCTTCAACTGGAACTTCGTCGCCGAGCCAGGCCCCGGAATCGACGGGCGGGCGATCCATACGCCGCGCGGGCGGGTGCTCGGCGGCTCCTCGGCGATCAACGGGCACCTGTGGGTGCGCGGCTCGGCGCGGGATTTCGAAGATTGGGCGCAGAGCGGCTGCCGGGGCTGGTCGCATGCGGATGTGCTGCGGCACTTCCGCCGTCTCGAGGACTACCGGGACAACGCGCATCGCGGCGCTGGCGGGCCGCAGCATGTCTCCGACATTCCCCGGCTGCATCCGATCGTCGCGGCCTTCCTGGAGGGCGGCGCGGAATGCGGGCTGGCGCGCAACCCGGACTACAACGGCGTGGCGCAGGAGGGCGTCTTCACCTACCAGCGGAGCATCCGCCGCGGCAGCCGCTTCAGCGCGGCGAGCGCCTTTCTTGCACCGGTCCGCGACCGCGACAATCTGCGCGTCGTCACCGGTGCGCAGGTCTTGCGCATCGAGACGGCCGCGGGCCGTGCCACAGGCATCACCTTCGC
This sequence comes from Teichococcus coralli, assembly GCF_009829925.1. GTDB lineage: Bacteria > Pseudomonadota > Alphaproteobacteria > Acetobacterales > Acetobacteraceae > Pseudoroseomonas > Pseudoroseomonas coralli. The sequence goes on along the minus strand of NZ_SNVJ01000019.1, from coordinate 2,249 downwards.
CCGCGGCGGGCGGCTGCTGACGGCGCGAGCGACCGGCGACCTCGTGCTGACGGCGGGCGCCATCGGGTCTCCACATCTGCTGCAGGTCTCCGGCCTGGGCCCGGCGGCGCTGTCGCGGGCGCTCGGCGTGCCGGTCGTTGCCGACAATCCCGGTGTCGGCGAGAACCTGCAGGACCACTACGCCATGCGCGTGGTCCATCGCGTCACCCGTCCGGTCACGCTGAACGAGCAGGCGCGGCCGCCGCGCCTGTGGTGGGAGATGGCGCGCTGGCTGCTGACGCGGCGCGGCATGCTCGCCTTCAGCCCCGCCCATGCCGGCGCCTTTGCCCGGTCACGCGCCACGCTCGACGAGCCCGACCTGCAATTCGTGTTCACCCCGGCTTCCTATTCCGAGGAAGGCGTGACAGGGCAGTTGCAGGATGTGCCAGGCATGACCATCGGGGTCTGGCAATGCCGCCCGGAAAGCCGCGGCACCGTCCTCGCCCGCGATGCCGATCCACGCGAGGCGCCGGCGATCCAGCCGAATTACCTGACGGCGCAGGAGGATCGCGCCGCAGCCATCGCCGGGCTGCGCATGGCGCGCCGCCTGCTGGGCACCTGCGCGCTCGCCCCGTGGTCGGCGGCAGAAACCGCACCTGGTCCGGAACAGGTGAGTGACGATGCCCTGCTCGCCTATGCCCGGGCCAAGGGGGCGACCGTTTATCACCTGTGCGGCACCTGCCGCATGGGCGGCGATGGCGCACCCGTGACGCCGGAGCTTCGGTTGCGCGGCATCGACGGGCTGCGCGTGGCCGATGCCTCGGTCATGCCACGGATCGTCTCGGCCAACACGAATGCGACAACGATGATGATCGCGGAGAAGGCTGCGGCAATGATGCTTGATCAGTCTTCCACGAGGGCGCGCAAGGGCGGATAACTCAAGATCTCAAGTCGGCATTTCCCAAGGTTGGACCAAGCTGCCGGAGGCGGATCTGACCGACTGCGCCGCATGGGATCTGCCAGCTCTCGCGCCAGAGAGGCTCAATTGGCGAGGTGGGGCAGGCATGGGTAGGCTTCTTGCCGGCCGAGGTGTGGCCCGTTGACGAAACCTACCTGAAGGTCCGCGGAGGCGGGTGCTACCTGCATCGGGCGATCGACCGGAATGGCGATCTGGTCGCCACCATGCCGAGCGAGCATCGCGACATGGCGGCGGCCAGGGTTTCTTCCGCTCGGCCAGGCTCGTCACCGGCCTCGTCCCTGACAAGGTCACCACGGACGGACATGGCTCCTACCCGCGGGCGATCCGCTCAACGCTGGGCAAGGGGGTCACCCACCGCACCGGCGTCTACAAGGACAAGGGGCTCGAGCAGGATCACCGGGGCATCAAAGGCCGGATCCGATGCAGGCGCGGGTTCAAGAGCTTCGTCTCGGCAGAGCGCTTCTCTCGCCGCTATGACGAACTCCGCAACCACTTCCGCCCTCGCCGCAGCGGAGGTCGGCAGCATCAGCCAGCCTGCGACTGCACTTCTGGCGCGAGAGCTGACAGATCCCAGAAACTGCTCACCAAGTTCAGGACAGAAAAAGGGGAGCATTTCTGCTCCCCTTCAATGTGCCTACCTATCAATAACGGTTGCGAGGCGCAGTGAGTGCGCCTCCTGCGGCACCGATGCCGCCGCCAACCAGCGCCCCTGTGCCGGCATTCCCGCCGGTTAGAGCACTGACACCAGCACCGGCACCCGCTCCCAGCAATCCACCAGAAACAGCGCGTCCGCCCGGGCTCTCACCGCACGCTGCGAGCCCGAGCGCCAACACGCCAACACCAACAAGTTTGATAACGCCGCGCATTGTGCTGATCCTCCCGTGTTATGTGCCAGCACGCTGTTAACAGCGCACTCTTAGCTGAGTTGCTGGGACGATGCTAAAAAATGACACTCCGGACGCCTCCTTCAGACTTTCAGTGAACAGAAGTTCCAGAGAGCGGGGGCAAGATTATCTCGGGCAATAGGAACATCGCATCCTTAGTCAATTACATAACAGTATAAGATAATAATTATATTTAATGATTATCAATGTATGACATAGTTAACAATTTTATAAATACAAGTACCTGATCAATTTGCATTTTGTATCAGAATTAAATGATATTTTCAATATCTATATTGCTTTTTTATTTTTGAATATCAGAATATAAATATCGATTTCGCGCAGAAAAGGTTCTGGGCCCGTTGATAGATCCTGGTCCTAGAGCGGTTTCCGATCAGTCTGCATCG
>NZ_SNVJ01000018.1 GCF_009829925.1 Teichococcus coralli | reverse complement strand
CAGCCCAACATAGCCGGCACCGATCATGGTAATTTTCATGCGGCAGCCCCACTCGGAAATGTGAGGCGAGGCTTACACATTTTTTTCGCCTCTGAATAGTGCTCGCAGCAGCGAAGGAGCGGGAAGCCCACAGGAGTTTGGCGCTCGTGCAAGGTCCGCGCAGTCTAAATTCCGCCTCCAGGGGCCCTTATCGAGACAAGGGCGAGAACAGGCGAACAGTTCCGGATTCTCTTGCGGCGGATTCCTTCGCGCGCACAGCACGCAACTTCGGCAGCGGAGAAAGCTGCCGCGGAACAAAGCGGGGAAGGAGACGCGCGACGCGCCAGTTGCCGCGCAAGACGCGCCCTTCGGAAGCATGGAAGGCAGCCTTGCCGCGTACGGCGGCCAACTTCGTGGCGTCAGCGAAATCGCGACTGCGCAAGAACTCCGGCGCAGATCTCAGTTCGCGCCGTCAAGGTACTCGAAATGGACGGCCGAGACGGCCACCGAAAGGATGCGGTGATCCATGCTGCCCATTCCTTCCTCGACCGGGCTTCCCGCCACGAAGCTGTCGAGCCTCAGCGTCTGGAAGGGTGGCAGGGAAGGCTCATCCGTCGCCCGGAGGATCTCGACCGTATAGGCGTCCGGCGCCGTCGCCGGGCTGATCCTCGCATCCACTTCCTGACCGTCCAGGAACACCCGGAGCAGCGGCGTGCCCACCTTGAAGACATGCCGCAGGGAGAGCGCCACCCGCGCCGAGCGGCGTGCGGGCGCCGGGTTCAGGATGATGCCGCTCTGGCCCATCCAGCGGAACTCGCCGGCCTGGTCAACCTCCACGTCGTGCCAACCGAAGTTGAAGGCCTCGCTGCGCAATTCGAGCTGGACCTCGCGTGGCAGGGAAGCCGGATTCCGGGCTCCTTTCGCCGTTTCTCCCGGCGCTGCGGCAATCAGGCGGCGGAACTCCGCGAGGCGCTGCCGCATGCCCTCGTCCGCCTCAAGCTGCAGGCCTGTTGCCTCCGATACCGGCTCAACAGCCAACTGGTCGAACATCAGGCAGCTGGCATAATCGATGAAGGCATCGATCCGCTCCTGCTGCGCCTCCAGGCGGGTCCGGAACTCCGTGGTCAGGGAGGCGATCTGCAGGCTGGCCATCTGGCGGACCTGCGCCAGTTGGCTCTCCAGCGTCAGGATCCGCTTCAGAAGATCGTCGCCGTCGCTGCGGGCGTACTGAAAGGTCGCGATCGGCGCCTCGCTGCCGGCGGCGAAGATCTCCGCCGAAAAGCCGCTTTCCCCCATATCGGCCGGGTAAAGCTGCACGGCGAAGGCGAAGGAACAGCCGCCGTCATCCAGCAGCCGGGGCCGCTCGACGGAGACCGGCCGCACCAGCAGGCCGTTGAGGCGCGCGAACAGCACGGGCGTGTAGAGCCCGTTCACGCGGTTGACGGCAAAGCCACGCAGCATGCCTTGACTGAGCTCAAGGCCATCCACCTTCAACTCCCCGGCGCCGACCAGCGCCACCGCGGTATCGGGCGACCGGAGCACCAGCGCCTCCGCATCGCCCGTGATCTCGGGCGAACCCGCAAGCCGGACCGCCGCCGGCAGGTCAACCAGCGGCAGGCGGTGCACCGGAACGCCGACCTTGTCGCCCACCGCGAAGCTCCCCTGCAACCTCACCTGGCCGACCTTGATTCCCTGCACATAGGCATGCACCTCGTCGTCCACTTCGCAGTCCCTGGTGCAGCGGAGCAGGATCCGCTGGAAGGAGCTGCCCGCCGGCGTGAAGATCGGTTCGGCCTCAGGACGTTCTGTCATCGTTTCCAGTTCTCAAACCGCACGCCGGATTCCGGGGCATCCAGGGCGCTCGGGGAGCGAGGCCAGCATGGAAGTAACGTTCTCCGGTTTCGCCTTGAACGGCAGCATGGATGTTCTGCCAACTCATGCCGCTGATGCACAAGATGTTTCCGGCAGGTTCACGGCAACAACCGGCGTCCGGGCGGAGCGCAGGATCCGGCACTGGCCCGGACCGCCCTCCGGGAACCGCCGCGGCGGGCGCCAAGCTCAGGCCGCGCAACAGCGGACGAGGCGGTCATACTCCCGCCCCACCTTGGCAAGGTACTGAAGGTACAGGCCGCGGGATGCGGCAAGCAGTTCCTGGCGCAGCAGCGCATCCGTCTGGAACTCCCGCATGACCTGCACCATCTCCTCGATGGTCTCCAGCTGATGCGCCGGGTGGCGGGTCGGCAGGCCCACAAAGGCGTCCCGCGTGCCGATCGCCGCCCGGCCATAGGCCAGCGCCTCGACCGTTTTGATCTTCAGCCCAGTGCCGCCCAGCATCGGGTTCAGCACGCAGCGGACCTTCTGGTAGAACAGGTCAACGGTCGGCAGCACGCCCAGCCGCACCGGATTTGAAGCCAGCGTCAGGTTGCGCCGGAGGATGGTGCCCGCCAGCGCCCAGCCGATCCCGCCATCCTGCCCGATCGTCTCGTCCAGCCTGGCGACGGACCGCAGGTTCCAGGGATTCGCGCTGCCCAGATAGCCGAAGGTGAGGGGCGGCTCCGGGTCGATGGCCGTGGTGAGGAAGTAAGGGAGCATCGGATGGCCGACGGTCAGCACCGTTCCGCCGAAGCGGCCGCCGATGATCGCCGCCTCCTCCTCCTGGATGCCGATCACCACATCCGCCCGCGCGAAGCCACGGTCCTCCTCGGCCCGCGAAGTGAAGAACCAGCGCGGATCGAGCCCGTTCTGCTCCGCCACGCGATGGCGGTCGCCGAACAGGTCATGCGTGTCGAGCACCCGCACCGCGCCTTCGATGCCGGCCAGGATGCGCGACATCCAGACATAGTTGACGATGACGGCGTCATAGCGCTGCGCCTTGTGGAGGGCGCGCACCGCCTCCACGAGGTCTTCCGGGCACCAGTCGTCCAGTCCCCAGTGCTCGGCGAAGCTGGCCCGCGCCAGCGGCAGCGAAGGCATGAAATGGAGCCGGTTCCAGAAGGCGGACATGCTGCCCCGCTGATCTTCCGAAAGGCCCTCCATTCCGTAATAGAAGAAGTCCGCGACCGCGCCACGCTGCTTCAGCTGGTGGCCCATGGCCTGGATGCGGGCGGAATTGCCCTGATCCGCCGGGTGCGACGGAATCGGCGAGACAACCAGGATCCGCGGCGGCCGCATCAGGCGAATATCTCGATCTTATGGACGCAAAGGCCGAGGCGCCGGCTGCCCTCGGGCTCCTGCATGGTTTCCGGAACCGCCAGACCGAGGAGCAGGCTGCCCGGAAGCGGGTCCGGCAGGTCGACGATCACCGCCGCGCTGGTTTCCGACCAGCGCTCAAGCCTGTGTGGCACCGGAACCCCGTTAAGCGTTGCCACCAGCCTGTCCAGCTGAGAGGCCTTGCCGACGCCGATCACGGCCACCTTGATCCAGCCCGCTCCGGCCGGCAGGCCGCCCAGCGCCATGCGGAAGTGGCGGGCCGGCCCGGTCCACACCCAGGTGTAGCCGCCATCCGCCTCGCTGCGGTAGGCACCGTCGTGGATCAGCGCGGCGGCCGGGACCTCCGCCAGCAGATGCACGCCCGGCGGCGGCGGCTGGACCCGCAGCTCCAGGGCGCCCGGCCGATCCTCCGGATCACCCTCAAGGAGGCCGAGCTGGCGGGCCGCCTCGGCAAGACCATGCCGCACGCCCGCGGCCTCCCGCGCGGGCAGCAGCAGGACGTGCTCGGCCGCGTGCTCGCCGAGGCACAGCCGCAGCCGCAGCGCGTCGAGCTCCGAAAGTTCCGGCGCAGCCAGCATCGCCGCGCCGGGGTCGCGCAACAGCAGCCAGCTCTCCGCCTCGCGCAGCTGCCGCAGGATCCCCGGGTGGACAGGCGCTTCGGCATAGGCCAGGCGCTGCCGCCCTCCGGCGGACCAGATGGAGCGGTCATCCGCAAGGATGGCGGCATCCTCCGCCGATCCAAGCCCAAACAGCGGGTGCCTGCCGCCCGCGATGCGGAACCGCCGGAAGAACGCTCCCGCCGCAGCCGGCATGGCGGAGACGTCGGACAGGCCGGGCAGGCCATCCCGGAACGCGCCCATCAGGTTGAGCGCCGGGAAGGAGAGATCCAGCAGCGCGACGGGCCCGATCGCCCGTGCCAGCCATGTCCCCATCACCCGGCTCATCTGGGCGGCCGGAACGCCGGTCGGCCCAGGCGGAGCAACGCCGGCAGCCTCGCTCATGCCGCGCTTCCCGCCACTTCCAGGCGCAGCAGGATGCCGCCACGCCCTGCAAGCTCGGGCGGCAGCACATCCTGCGACGGATCGTTCGAATTCGCCGCATCCTCCGGGGCCAGGATGCGCACATCCGCCAGCGCGACATGCTCGGGCAGCAACCGGGCCAGCAGCGGCGCGTCTCCAAGGCTGGACGCGATGATCTCCTGCATGCTGGAGAACTTCAGCAGCAGGGAGCAGGAGCCGGTCACCTCGCCGAGGGCCGCGGCCAGGCGTTGCGGCGACAAATCCGCCCCCCCATCGAGCACCAGCACCGAGTTCGTCTTGGCCCGCGGCGGCAGGAGGCCCGGCCGCGCCACCGCGCGCCCCTGGCTCTCCTCGATGACATCGCGGTACCGGCGGGCGACGCTCGCGATGTTCAGCTCCGTTTCCGCGTAGCGGCGGGCATTCGCGCCAAAGGCATGCAGCAGCTCGCGGTCCCGGTGGAGGGCACTCACCGCGCAGGCCAGGGACCGCACCTGGTCGAGCACCGGAAGATGCACGACCGCCTCGCGCGGCAGCTCGCGATAGGCCGCCGTGTCGCTGACGACGCAGCAGCGCCCCGCGGCAAGGGCGCGGGCAAGGGTGCCGGAGCTTTCGCCGACCGAGGGGAAGCGCAGGTTGAGCAGCAGGTCGCAGGCGGAGATGTACGCGTTGAGCGCGTCCTCATCGACGTAGCCGGTGATGCGCGTCCGCTCGCGCAACAGCGGATAGCGCTCCAGCTGCGAGGACACGTCGTATTCATGCGGCCGCTCCTCGCCGGCATGGATCCAGATGAGCTCCACCCCCTCGGCCAGGACCTGCTCCAGCGCCTCCATCATCCAGTCGAACCGCTTGGCGCGCGTCGCGAAGCCCGACGTCGCGACAATGAAGGCGTCGGCCGGCAGGCCAAGCTTCTGGCGCGCGACCGCCCGCTCCGGCATTTCCGCCGGCGGCGCGAAATGGGGGATGACCGAGACATGACGCGTCGCCTCCGCCCCATAGAGGGCTTGCAGCTTCGCCTTGGCGAAATGCGAATGGACGATCACGCCGGTCGAGCGGGCGAGCAGCTCGCGCTGCATGTCGAAGAGCGCGTAGTTGGCCGCCGTCTTCATGCCCATCCGCTTCCAGTGCCGCCCGTAGACTGCGGCGAGGCGCGGCGAAGAGTGCATCATCTGCGCCAGCATCGGGTCGATGCCGCGCGCTTCCAGCTCGTAGAGGTAGAACAGGCCGATGTCGTGGATCGTCACCACGCCCGGAAACAGGCGCAGCGCCTCCAGCACGAACAGGTGCCCGCGATTGTTGCCGATCTGGTGCAGCACACGGCTTTCCGGAGCGATCCAGCGGAAGGCCTGCGCCTGATCCCGCACGCCCACGCCGGGCGGCGCGATTGCACCACAATCGTCACAAAGGACCGTGCAATCGTAGAGTGACCTGAGCTCTTCCAGAAGGATGCTGGAGTAGTCCGCGATCCCGTTCTTTTCCGGCGGAAGAGGCGTGAACACATTCAAAGGCGAACGCCGATCGGTCACGACCCCTCCCGACTACGCAGCGCAGCAGGCACGACAAGCGGCTGCAACGCCTGCGCAGCTTGCCCGCCCTAGACCGCTAGAGCACGCCGGAAAATGACATGAACTTGATCGCAGCGCAACATGGTCTGCACTCGCAAGTTGGGTCTTCGTGAGACGCTGCAACCCTGCAGACGTAACACTCGAAAGCCGCGGCGGAGGCATCGCCCGATGCTCCGCCGCATGCTCCGCCGCCTGCGCAGCCGGTTCAGTTCACCGGCACATCAGCACGGGCAGTTCCGCGTTCTCCAGCACATGCCGTGTCACGCCGCCCAGGATGAGCTGGCGCAGGCGCGAATGGCTGTAGGCGCCCATGCAGAGCAGGTCGGCGTTGAAGTCGCGCGCCGCGCCGAGCAGCCCGGCGCCCACTTCGCGCGTCTGCGGTTTGAAGGCCACCGCCTCGGCCGTGATGCCGTGCCAGCGCAGATAGGCCCGCAGCCCCTCGGCGTTCGGGCCGCGCCGCTGGTAGTCCTCGCTGTGCAGGACGCGCACGGCTTCGGCATGGTGCAGCCAGGGCAACGCCGCCGCCACGGCGGCCGCGCTTTCCGCCGTTCCGTTCCAGGCGCAGCACACGCGGGTACCGATGGTTTCCGGCACCTCGCGCGGCGCGATCAGCACCGGGCGGCCGGAGTCGAACAGCACGGCATGCAGCGCGTCGGAGGAGGAAACGTCCTCGCCCGCTTCGGGGTGCGGCACCACCGCCATGTCATAGAGGCGCGACTGCTGCGCGACGACGTCCTCCTCCCGCCCCGCGATGGATTCAAAGGAAAGCGTCGGCCCCTCGGTCTTCGCCGCCGTCTCGGCGGAGAGGGCGATGGTGACGTCCCGCCCCTGCACGAAGCGCTCGAACAGGCTGCGCACGCGGTTGGCGCGCTCGCCGCTCTCGCGCTCGGTGGCGGCCATCATCTCCTCGATCATGGCGCCCGAGAGGCCCTCGCCGGCCAAGGGCGCCACGTCGCGGGCGTCCACCCGCACGTGCAGGCAATGCACATGCGCGTTCCAGGTGCGGGCCACCATCAGGGCGGTGTGCAGCGCCGCCTCGCCGGCGGCGGTTCCGGTCAGTGGCAACAACAGCCGGCGGTAGGCCATGGCTCGGTCTCCTCTCTCCAGTCCGGCGCTCCGGGCCGGGGCGCCACCCATTGTACACGGCCAGGGTCTAACACGGCCAAGCCCAAGATGTTCCGCTTCGTCCTGCCGGGCCGGCCGAGGGCAACAGGCTAGAGCCTCCGCCCTGCCGCCCGCTCGTTAAATCTCGTTTGGCATCTCGGCGGCCACGTCCAGCCTGCGCCAGTCGAGCGGTCCCGGGTCACGCCGCGCCGCCTGCTCCAGCACGGCGAGGTCGGCGTCGGAGACATCGCCCCGGCGGGCGGCGATCCGCTCCCGCAGCAGCGGCATCGGCGCCTCCAGCCAGATCCCCTGGAACGGCACGCCAGCCCGCGCTGCGGCGGCGGCGATGCCGGCGCGCTGCGCCGGCTCCGGGAAGGCGGCGTCGGCGATCACGCAATGGCCAGCCCGGATGGCCTTCTCCGCCTCGGCGAAAAGCGCCGCGTAGGTGGCCTCCGTGGCGGCGGCGGAATAGGCGGCGGAGGGCAGCCGCACCTCCGGCGCCACGCCGTGCTGGCGCTTGCGGATCTCATCGCTGCGCAGGACCAGCGCGCCGGGCGCCCCTCCCAGCCCGGGCGCCCAGCGCCGCGCCCAGAAGGACTTGCCGCAGCCGGGCAGGCCGCCCACCGCCACCAGGCGGGCCGGCGGCGGGTGCAGCGCCGCCTCGGCGGCGGCCAGCCAGGGCAGCCCATCCCGCCCGACGCGCTGCAGCACATGCGCGCGGATCAGGCTGCGGAGCGACAGCCACAGCGGCAGCCCCGCCACAAGCCCGGCGTCGTCGCGTCGCGCGACGTAGCGGCTCAGCACCCGGCCGGCCGCCGCACGGCCGACATTGAGGTCGAGATCGGCCAGCAGGAAGGCCAGGTCGTAGCCGGTATCCACGGTGGCCAGCGCCTCGTCGAACTCCAGCGCGTCGAAGGGCACCGGACGCCCCTGCCAGATCACGAGGTTGCCGAGATGCAGGTCGCCATGGCAGCGGCGCACGCAGCCGGCCCCGGCCCGTGCCGCCAGGGCGGGCGCCGAGGCCGCGAGCCGCGCCAGCGCCTCCGCTGCCCAGGCATCGATGCGCGCCGGCGGCAGGCCGGCCTCGTGTGCCGCCTCGGCCGCGCCGGTGATCACGTCCCGCAGCGCCCGGTTGACGCCCCAGCCGGCGACCGGCGCCAGCGCGTCGTGCTGCGCCGCCACCGCATCGGCCAGCGCGTCCTGCAGGGCCGGGCCAAGCTCGCCGCGCGCGGCGACGGCATCAAGGAAGCTCGCTGGCGGAAGCGGGGCCATCTCCACCGCCCATTCCTCCGCCGGCCCTTCCCCACCGAGGCGCAGCGCGCCGTCCGGGCCGCGGGTGAGAGGGTGCACGGCGCGGTAGAGGCCCGGCGCCGCCGGCGCGTTCAATGCCAGCTCGCGCCGGCAAAAGCGCTCGCGGTCCGGCAGCCGGGTGAAGTCCAGGAAGGCAAGGGCCACCGCCTTCTTCAGCTTGAACACCCGGTCCGGGCCGACGAACACGGCGGAGATGTGCGTCTCCACCGGCGCCGCGCCCCCTGTCAGGCGGGACAGCAGGGCGGCGGCCTCCTGCTGCCCTGCCGGAATGCTCAAGGAAAAAGCGTCTCGGTGCGCCAGCCGCCGCCGGGGTGGGCATGGAACAGCCGGCGGTCATGCAGTCGGAAGGGCATGTCCTGCCAGAACTCGAAATGCGCCGGCAGCACCCGGAAGCCGCCCCAGTAGGGCGGCCGCGGGATCTCCTCGCCGGGGAAGCGCGACTCTGCCGTGCTCAGCGCGGCCTCCAGCTCGCTGCGCCCCGCGAGCGGGCGGGACTGCTGCGAAGCCCAGGCGCCGAGGCGCGAGAGGCGGGGGCGGGTGGCGTAGTAGGCGTCGGATTCCGCCTCCGTCACCTGCTCCACCACGCCTTCCACCCGCACCTGCCGGCGCAGCGATTTCCAGTGGAACAGCAGCGCCGCGCGGGGATTGGCCAGCAGCTCGCCCCCCTTTCGGCTCTCGCGGTTGGTGAAGAACACGAAGCCGCGCGTGTCCAGCCCCTTCAACAGCACCATGCGGGCGGAAGGAAAGCCGTCCGCCGTGGTGGTGGCCAGGCACATGGCGTTGGGGTCATTGGGCTCGCTCGTCTCGGCCTCGGCCAGCCAGGCGCGGAACAGTGTGAACGGATCAGTGGATGCATCAGGCGCGGACATGCGGCTCCCCCTTGCCCAGGCGAAGGCGGTGTGCCACCACGGCCTGACCCTTGCAACGGGGATCTCCCAGCCCCGCCAACCCTGACGAAGACGGTTCTGCCTCACGATGGAAGCTGACGCCCCGCACGCGACCCCTGCCGCCGGCACGCTGATGGCCGGCAAGCGCGGCCTGATCATGGGCGTGGCCAACGACAAGTCCATCGCCTGGGGCATCGCCCGCGCCGCCGCCGCGCAGGGCGCCGAACTGGCCTTCACCTTCCAGGGCGAGGCGCTGGAGAAGCGCGTCCGCCCGCTGGCCGCCAGCGTCGGCAGCGACCTGGTGCTGCCCTGCGACGTGACCGACGAGGCCAGCATCGACGCCGTCTTCGCCGCGCTGGAGAGCCGCTGGGGCAGGCTGGACTTCCTGGTCCACGCCATCGCCTTCGCCGACAAGCAGTATCTCCGCGGCCGCTACATGGACACGCCCCGCGAGGCCTTCCTGCAGGCGATGGACGTCTCCTGCTTCTCCTTCGCCTCGGTCAGCCGCCGGGCGGTGGCGCTGATGCCGGAGGGCGGCAGCCTGCTCACCCTCTCCTATCTCGGCGCCGAGCGGGTGATGCCGCACTACAACGTCATGGGCGTGGCCAAGGCGGCGCTGGAGGCCTCGGTGCGCTACATGGCCGCCGATGTGGGCGCGGAGAACATCCGGGTGAACGCCATCAGCGCCGGCCCGATCAAGACGCTGGCCGCCAGCGGCATCGGCGACTTCCGCTACATCCTGAAGTGGAACCAGTACAACGCGCCGATGAAGCGCAACACCACCATTGAGGATGTGGGCGGCGCCGGCGTGTTCCTGCTCTCCGACCTCGGCTCCGGCGTCACCGGCGAGGTGCTGCACGTGGACAGCGGCTACCACATCGTCGGCATGAAGGCCGTGGACGCGCCGGACATCGCCACCGTCTGAGCCGGCTTCCGCGCCGCGGCATCCGCGCGGCGCGGCAACCTCCCCCCTTCCCCGCCGTTCCTTTCCCGTGCGGCCAATCGGGGCCGCGCGAGGGAAGGCGCGCATGAGCCAGCATGAGCAACCGCCGCTGCCACCCGCGGCGCATGGAACGACGCCCGCTTCCGGCGCAGGCACCGGCGCCGCGTCCGCCGGCGCTGAAGGCGATGCCGCCGCGGCGAAGCGGCGCGACGAGGGCGGCTCGGAGCGAGCGGCCGCCGAGGCGGCCAGGCAGGCCGAGCAGGACGAGCGCATGGAGCGCGCGGAAGCCGCGGCCCGGAACGCCCGCTGACGCTGCGCGCCACCCTTCGGATCAGGAGACAGCCATGAGCAAGGCGCACATGCCCCCCGTGCCCCCTGAGAACCAGCCCAAGGGCCCAGGCGGGAAGACCGAGAACGCGGCCGACAAGGCGGAGCGCGAGGCCCGGCCGCAGAACAACATCCCGCAGAACCAGGGCCGCAGCGCCGACATCAAGCAGAACACCACCAATCAGGGCTACCAGCAGGACCGCTGAGCCCCGCGGGAGAGGAGACGGCAGCATGCCCGAGCACAACCCCGACACCGCCCGCCATGGCGGCCCCGGCAGCAGCCACCAGAACCGCCAGGATCCCGGCAAGTCCGCCCCGACCGGCCACAAGGGCGGCGGCGCCCAGGAAGGGCCCGTGCCCGGTTCTGCGACCAACAGCCGTGAGAGCCGCGTCTCCGGCGGAGGTGGCGAACGGGACAGCCACCACACCCACGATTCCACCAGCCGCTCCTGATTCGGAAGCGGCCCGGAAGGAGACCCTCATGGCCGACGACAACAAGCAGAACCGCGACGCGATGAGCCCGGACGACAGCGGCACCATCCGCAAGTCGCATCTCGGGAAGGCGGAACAGCAGGAAACCGCCAGCGGCACCATCCGTCAGCCGATCCAGCCCGGGGAGGTGCAGCCAGGCGAAACGAATGAACTCGCCCAGACCCTGGGCGGGCCGGTGGACGTCTTTCCTGCCGGCGGGCGCCGCAAGACGCCGCAGTCAGGGGGGTGAGCTGCCCCTGCCGGGGGAGGCGCCGCTTCCCCCGCGCTTCCGCCGCTTGGGCGGCGTCTTGCCCCGCGGCTGCGCCGTTCCGGCATCGGCCCTTGGCGTTTGCTCCAGCGGCCCGCATAACCACCGGCCCTGATCGCTGCCGCCGGTGCCCCATCCATGTCTCATAACAGCTTCGGCCACCTGTTCCGCGTCACCTCCTGGGGCGAAAGCCACGGGCCGGCAATCGGCGGGGTGGTGGACGGCTGCCCGCCTGGCATCCCGCTCTCCGAGGCCGACATCCAGCCCTTCCTGGACCGGCGGCGGCCTGGCCAGTCGAAGTTCGTCACGCAGCGGCAGGAGCCGGACCAGGTTCGCATCCTGTCCGGCGTCTTTGAGGGCCTGACCACCGGCACGCCGATCTCCCTGCTGATCGAGAACCAGGACCAGCGCAGCAAGGACTACGGCGAGATCAAGGACCGCTTCCGCCCTGGCCATGCCGACCTGACCTACCACCTGAAGTACGGCCAGCGGGACTATCGCGGCGGCGGCCGCTCCAGCGCGCGCGAAACGGCGGTGCGCGTTGCCGCCGGCGCCATTGCCCGCAAGGTGCTGGGCAGCACCGTGACCATCCGCGGCGCCATGGTCGCGATGGGGCCGCTCGGCATCGAGCGCAGCCGGTTCGACTGGGCCGAGGTGGAGCGCAATCCCTTCTTCTGCCCCGACCCCGGCGCCGTGGCCGTCTGGGAGGAGAAGCTTGCCGCCGCCCGCAAGGCCGGCAGCAGCCTCGGCGCCGTGGTGGAGCTGGTGGCGGAGGGCGTGCCGGTCGGCCTTGGCGCGCCGCTCTACGGCAAGCTCGACGCCGACCTCGCCGCCGCGCTGATGAGCATCAATGCGGTAAAGGGCGTCGAGATCGGCGAAGGCTTCGCGAGCGCGGCCCTGGATGGCGAGGCCAATGCCGACGAGATGCGCATGGGCGCGGATGGCGAGGTGGCCTTTCTCTCCAACCGTGCCGGCGGCATCCTGGGCGGCATCTCCACCGGCCAGCCGGTGGTCGCCCGTTTCGCGGTGAAGCCCACCTCCTCCATCCTGACGCCACGCCGCTCGGTGGACCGCTCCGGCCAGGAGGTGGAGGTTCTCACCAAGGGGCGGCACGATCCCTGCATTGGCATCCGCGCCGTTCCGGTCGGGGAGGCCATGCTGGCCTGCGTGCTCGCCGATCATTTGCTGCGCCACCGAGCCCAGAATCCGGATGCGCCGGAAAGGGCCCGGCTGCCACGCAACCAAGCGTGACTGCGGCTGCTGAGTAAAATCCGCTCATCGGGTTGACCCATCAAGAACCCCTTCGGATAGCGAGATCGTCCGTTTGGCGGAGGATCCTCCATGCTTCGCGCTGTCGATGACACCAACGATGCCTGCCGCGGCTTCCTTGCCCTGGCCGGGGAAAGGCCCTGGCAGCGCCGCATGGCCGACCTGGCTGCGCGTGCGACCCCGCAATCCTGGCATGGGCGCGCAACGCAGCAGCGGCACGCGCTGGAGCTGATCCTGGCGCGCCTCGCCGGCCAGCGGCAGGCGCCGCGCCTCGGCCGCGCCGAGCGCATCGTCCTGGCGCTGGCCCGCGAGGCGGTGGCGCTGGCCGACACCCTTCCGCGCGACTCCCGGGACCGGTTGCGCGAGCGCCTGCTGCAGGGGCTGACGGGCGAGGCCACCCTGATCCCGCTGTTTCACCTGCTGCGCGAGGCCTCGCGGCAGCGCGAGCGCGGCTTTACCGTCCGTTTCACCGGCCTGACCGAGAACACGCCCTACGACCTGTTGCTGGAACGCCAGGGCGAGCAGGCGGAGCTGGTCTGCGAAGCCCTTTCCGCCGAAGAAGGGCGGCTGGTTCCGCGCGGTGACTGGTGCCGGCTGATGGACGGCATCAACCCTGACCTGCAGACCTGGCTCGCCGCCCACCCCGGCCGCTACCTTCTCAAGATGACCCTGCCCGAAGGCATCCAGGGGCCGGAGCAGCTCGCCGAGCTGCAGCAGCGGATCAGCGCCATGCTGGCCGACCGCAAGCGGCAGGACGCCAGCGCCGCCGCCATTCTGAAGCTCGACCCGCTGATGCTGGCCGGTGCGCAAGCCGCCGGCCAGGGCCTGCCGGAACGGCTGCGCAGCCAGTTCGGCCCGGATGCGCATCTGGCGGTGACCGCCGACTCGAACGGCGCCAGCCTCTTTGTCATGGCGGCGCGGGCGGGGCGGGAGAACGCGGTCGCCGGCGCCATCGTCCGGCGCCTCGACGCCATCGCCGAAAGCCGCCTTTCCGGCACCCGTGCCGGCATCGTCTCGGTGTTCCTGGAAGATGTGGAGCGCCCGGAATGGCGCGGCCTGCGGGAGACGCTGGAGGTCGAGGGCGCGGTGCGCCGCTTCTTCACCACGCCACGGGCTGCGCACATCGCCGCAGCCGGCTGCACCACCCGCATGGAGATGTTTGGCATGGCGCCGCCCGATGCGGCCGAGCAGGGCGAGTTGCGCTTCCGCAACCAGGCTCATCCGGCGGCCAGGCTGGCGGCGCTTCAGCCCGCTCTTGTTTCGCTGTGCTGACGCAAAGAGGCTGATCGCGAAATCAATTTTAAAGATAATGTGAAGGCTTTTGAGGCTCCGCCAAAAACTTTCGTCGTTCGCCTGCCACTTTTTCCGTCATGCTGCGTTGCATGGTTCTTACAACCTCTGTGCCGCATACGAGACCCACAATGTCCGAGCGTGAAATGGAAGCCAAGCTGCTGGAGCTTGACCGGCTGTTGAACGACCCCGAGGTGCAGATGGACCCTCATCGCGTCTGGTCGCTGCTGCAGGAGATCGCCGGCGCCTCCAAACTGGCCGCGCCCCGGCCGGTCTGACGCTTCAGCCCTCGCGCCGGGCGGCAATCAGGAATTCCCGGTTGCCCTCCGGGCCAAGGATCGGGCTGGGCTCGAGTCCCAGCACCGTCCATCCCGGCAGCGCCGCCCACCAGCCGCGCACGCGCTCGCAGACCTCGGCATGGACGGCTGGGTCACGCACGACGCCGCCCTTGCCCACATTCTCCGGCCCCGCCTCGAATTGCGGCTTGATCAGCGCCACCGCCCAGGCGTTGGGCGCGGCCAGCCCCAGCGCCGCCGGCAGCACGGTGGAAAGCCCGATGAAGCTGGCGTCGCAGACCACCACGCCGGGCGCCTCCGGGATCAGCGCGGCATCCAGGCGGCGTGCGTTGGTGCGCTCCAGCACCACCACGCGCGGGTCGCTGCGCAGTTTCCAGGCGAGCTGCCCGTGGCCGACATCCACGGCATAGACCTTTGCCGCCCCGCGCTGCAGCAGCACGTCGGTGAAGCCGCCGGTGGAGGCGCCGACATCCACCGCGACACGCTCCTCCGGCGAGAGGCCGAAATGCGCCAGCGCATGGGCCAGCTTCATGCCGCCGCGGCTGACCCAGGGGTGCTCCTGGCCCTTCACCTCCAGCGGCGTGTCTTCCGCCACCGGCTGCCCGGCCTTCTCCACTCGCCTGGTTTCGGAGAACACTTTCCCGGCCATGATCAGCGCCTGGGCCTTCGCCCGCGACTCCACCAGCCCCCGTTCGACCAGGGCCACATCCGCACGCTGCTTGGGCATGTCTTCCGCTCCAGGACCGCGCCCAACGTGAGGCGGGGTCCGGGGGGATACTATCCCCCCGGCAGGGGTTCCAGGGGGCGGGCGCGCCAGGGGGCGGCGCCCCCTGGCGCTTACGCGCGCGCCGGCTGAAGGCCCGCGGCCTCGCCGAGCGTCGCCAAGGCCGTCGCCACGATCGAGCGCGCGGAGAGCCCGGCCGTCTCGTACTGCGCCTTCGGGCTGTCGTGGTCGATAAAGGCGTCGGGCAGGGTCATCGGCCGGAACTTCAGCCCGGTGTCGAAGGCGCCCTTCCAGGCCAGGTGCTGCATCACCAGCGCGCCGAAGCCGCAGACCGAGCCTTCCTCGATGGTGATGAGCACCTCGTGCTCGCGCGCCAGCCGCTCGACGAGGGCGGTATCCAGCGGCTTGGCGAAGCGGGCGTCGGCCACGGTGCAGGGAAGGCCGCGGGCGGCCAGATCCTCGGCGGCCCTGAGGCATTCCTGCAGCCGCGCGCCGTAGCTGAGGATCGCGACCTTGCTCCCCTCGCGCAGCACCCGCCCCTTGCCGATCTCCAGCACCGTGCCGCGCGCCGGCACCGGCTCCAGCCCGAAGCCCTCGCCGCGCGGAAACCGCAGGGCGACCGGCCCCGCATCATGCGCGGCGGCGGTGGCGACCATGTGCGCCAGCTCCAGCTCGTCGGCCGAGGCCATCAGCACCATGTCCGGCAGGCAGCCGAGATAGGCGATGTCGTAGGCGCCCGCATGGGTGGCGCCGTCGGCGCCGACCAGCCCGGCGCGGTCCAGCGCGAAGCGGACGGGCAGCTTCTGCAGCGCCACGTCATGCACCACCTGGTCATAGGCGCGCTGCAGGAAGGTCGAGTAGATGGCCACGAAGGGCTTCATTCCCTCGGTCGCCATGCCGGCGGCGAAGGTGACGGCGTGCTGCTCGGCGATGCCGACGTCGAAGGTGCGCTTCGGGAAGCGCTTGCCGAAGGCGTCGAGCCCCGTGCCCGAGGGCATGGCGGCGGTGACGGCGACGATGCGGTCGTCCTGCTCCGCCTCGGCGATCAGCGACTGCGCGAAGACCTTGGTATAGGTCGGCGGCCCCGGCGGCGCCTTGGCCTGGTCGCCCGTGACGACGTTGAACTTGCTGACGGCGTGGTACTTGTCGGCGCTCGCCTCGGCGGGGGCGTAGCCCTTGCCCTTGCGGGTGACGACGTGCAGCAGGATGGGCGCGCCTTCCTCCGCGTCGCGCAGGTTGCGCAGCAGCGGCAGAAGGTGGTCCATGTTGTGCCCGTCGATCGGGCCGACATAGTAGAAGCCCAGCTCCTCGAACAGCGTGCCGCCGGTCAGCATGCCACGGGCGAACTCGTCGGCGCGGCGGGCGGCGCGCTCCAGCGGCGCGGGGAAGCGGCGGGCGACCTTGGCCATCACCTCGCGCAGCGACAGGAAGGGCCGCGAGGAGATCAGCCGCGACAGGTAGGCCGACATGGCGCCGACCGGCGGCGCGATCGACATGTCGTTGTCGTTCAGCACCACGATCAGGCGGGACTTCATGGCGCCGGCGTTGTTCATCGCCTCGTAGGCCATGCCGGCGCTCATCGCGCCGTCGCCGATCACCGCGATGACGTTGCGGTCGTCCCGGTATCCCGCCGCATTCTTCCCACTGAGGCGCTTGAGGTCACGCGCCACCGCCATGCCGAGCCCGGCCGAGATGGAGGTGGAGGAATGCGCGGCGCCGAACGGGTCGTACTCGCTCTCGGAGCGGCGGGTGAAGCCGGAAAGGCCACCGCCCTGGCGCAGGGTGCGGATGCGGTCCCGCCGCCCGGTCAGGATCTTGTGCGGATAGGCCTGGTGGCCGACATCCCAGAGCAGCCGGTCCTTGGGCGTGTCGAACACGGCGTGGATGGCCACCGTCAGCTCCACCACGCCCAGCGAGGCGCCGAGATGCCCGCCGGTCTGGCTGACGGCGTGGATGGTCTCGGCGCGCAGCTCGTCGGCGATCTGCTTCAGCTGCTCGGCCGAGAAGTTCTTCAGGTCCGCCGGGACGCGCACCCGGTCCAGCAACGGCGTCGCCGGCGGCTGGTTGGGAGGCAGCCGGGCGGGGTTCGGGGGAGTCGCCATCAGGACCTCCGGTTGATGGTATAGGCAGCCAGCATTCGCAGCAGATCGGCGCGCTCACCGAAACTGTCGAGATGCGCCGCCGCCTGCTCGGCGAGCCTTTCGGCCTGCACCTTTGCGCGATCAAGCCCGAGCAGGCCCACCAGCGTGGCCTTGCCGGCCTCGGCGTCCTTGCCGGTGCGCTTGCCGGTCTCCGCCGCGCTGGCGGTGGCATCGAGGATGTCGTCGGCGATCTGGAAGGCGGCCCCCAGCTCGCGGCCATAGGCGCAGAGAGCATGCCGCTGCTGCCCCGGCGCCTTGCCGAGGATGGCACCCGCCTCGGCGGCGAACTCGATCAGCTTGCCGGTCTTGAGGAGCTGGAGGCGGCCGATGGCGGCCTCGCTCGGATCCTCCTCCCCTTCCTCCGCCAGCATGTCGAGCATCTGGCCTCCGCACATGCCGCGCGGACCGGCCGCCTGGGCCAGGCGCAGGCACAACTCGGCGCGCACGGCGGGGTCGGAATGGGTGTCCTCATGCGCCATCACGGCGAAGGCATGCGCCTGCAGCGCGTCGCCGGCCAGGATGGCGGTGGCCTCGTCATAGGCCTTGTGGACCGTGGGCTTGCCGCGGCGCAGGTCGTCGTTGTCCATGGCCGGCAGGTCGTCATGCACCAGCGAATAGGCGTGCAGCATCTCGATGGCGGCGGCGACGCGCAGCGCCGAGGTGCGGGAGACGCCGAACTGCGCCGCGCCCTCCAGCACCAGGAAGCCGCGCATCCGCTTGCCGCCGCCGAGCACGGCGTGGCGCATGGCGGCGTAGAGCCGCGCCTCCGGCCCTTCCTCGGCCGGCAGCAGGGTGTCGAGCGCGTGCTCGATCTCGGCCACGGCGCCGCCGAGCGCCATGGCGAGCGGGGAGGTCTGGGTCTCCGGCATGGTCAGGCCATGTCGCGCAGCGTGGCGCCTTCCGGCCCGCCGGCCGGCCCGGCGACGATCGCCTGCACCTTGCCCTCGGCCTCGGCCAGCTTGGCTTCGCAGTGTCGGCGCAGCGCGGCGCCACGCTCGTAGTCGGCGATCGCCTCCTCCAGCTTCGCCTGGCCGCCCTCCAGCTTGCGAACGATGGCATCCAGCTCCGCCAGGGCGGCCTCGAAGGACAGGGAAGCGACGTCCGTCAGGGGGGGCGTCTCGGGCATGGGGCAGGAACCTCGGAGCAGGGTATCGGCAGGTCAGGCGTGCATCAGCGCGCGCACATGGCTGGCGGCGGAAGTCGCCAGCGCGTCCAGATCATAGCCGCCTTCCAGCGTGGAGACGACCCGGCCGCCGCAGGCGCGCTCGGCCAGGCGGCAGATTTCGGCCGTGATCCATTCGAAATCCGATTCCCGCAGGCGGAGTTGCGCCAGCGGATCGCGCGCATGGGCGTCGAAGCCGGCGGAGATCACGATCAGTCCAGGCGCGAAGTCCTCCACCGCCGGCAACAGGCGCTCGGCCCAGGCGGCACGAAAGGCCTCGCCGGTGGCGCCCGGCGGCAGCGGGACGTTGAAGACGTTGCCCACGCCACGCTCGTTCTCCCCTCCCGTGCCGGGATAGCAGGGCGACTGGTGGGTGGAGGCGAAGAGGATGCTGGGGTCGCGCTCCACCACGGCCTGGCTGCCGTTGCCGTGATGGACGTCGAAATCAAGGATGGCCACGCGCGCGACGCCATGCGCCGCCTGGGCGTGCCGCGCCGCCACCGCGGCGTTGGCGAACAGGCAGAAGCCCATCGGCCGGCGCGGCTCGGCATGGTGCCCGGGCGGGCGCACGGCGCAGAAGGCATGGCGAACCTCGCCCCGGCAGACGGCGTCCACCGCCGCCACGCCGGCGCCGGCGGCCCGCAGGACGGCCTCGGCGCTGCCGGCGGCCATGCCGGTATCGCCATCAAGGGACACCCATTCGCCCTCGGGGGGACGGATGTCGAGAATGCCGCGCACATAACCCTCCGGATGCACGCGGCAGAGCTGCTCCAGGCTGGCGCGCGGCGCCTCTTCCCGCAGCAGATGGGCGAATTCCTCCGCTTCGAGAGCGGCCAGCACCGCGCGCAGCCGGTCCGGGCACTCCGGATGATCGGAACCGTTGGAATGCCCGAGGCAGGCGTGGTGCGAAACCAGCAGGACGGTCACCTGGGCGTTTTCTCCGCTGCCGGCTCCTCGCGCCGCCGCAGGGTGAAGCGGTAGAGCCCCGCCACTTCGCTGAAGGAGACCAGCGCATGGCCGGTCTCGCGGCTATAGGCCTGGAAATCCTTCACGCTCGCGGGGTCGGTCGCCAGCACGGTCAGCCTGGCGCCGGGCGGCAGGCCGCGCAGCACCTTGTTGGCCTTCAGCACCGGCAGGGGGCAGGTCAGTCCCTGCACATCAAGTGTGGTCTCACTCATTGGAGGACTGCACCACCACCGGAGGCCGCGCGCAAGCGCCCGCTCACGGGCCGCGAACCCGCTCCGCCAGCACCCGCTGCGCGGCCATGGCCGCGCCCGTGCCGCGGCGGAAGCTGAAGGCGGTGGGCTCGGCGCCGCCACGCTCCCAGACCTTCAACTCCTCGTCGAGGTCGGCCGTTCCTCCCGCCTCCACGGAGAAGCGGTAGATCGCCTTGTAGGGGATGCTGACCACCTCGGTCTTGGAGCCGGTAACGCCCTGGCGGTCCAGCAGGATGATGCGCCAGTCGGTCAGCGCGAAGCCGTCGCGCACGGTGCGGAAGGCCGCCAGCACCTGCTCGCCCGGCAGCAGCGCCTCCAGGAAGCGTGGGCCGAGATCCTTCGGCTCCACCTGCCCGGCATCGCCGGTGATCGCACCCAGGAGCCTCCCCAGCATCCGCAGTCCTCCTTTGTCCTCCCCGTCGATATGGCGGGTCGAGGCGGGGGCCGCCAGGGTGGGGCCAAGGCGCGGGAGCTTGCAGGTTGATTGGGATCGAGTCCCACGGCCTGCGCGGTTGCCGGATGAAGCTGTCCGGCCGCCTGCGCGCCGGGCCCCCCGATCCGGTCCCCTGCGCCGCCGCGGACGCCCGAGGCCGGGATACGGGTTGCGCACCGCCGCGCCATGCCTGGCTGAGGGCCTTGTCCAGGGACTGGAGACCGGCGGGCTGGCGCATCCCGGGCCGGCGGGGCAGAATCGCAGCGTTGCTGCTCAGCCCGCTGGAAGGCGGCAGTCCGCCAGGCCAGGCGCTGCAGGGGCGGCTTGCCTGTCCCGCAAGGCCTTGCAAGCACCCTGCGCGCCCTGGAGCGGACGCCGGCGCATCATGGCAGGAGCGGCACCAATCTTCTGGAGGGAGGCAAGGCCATGCCCACCATTCCGCCCCGGCACCCGGAAGGCCTGCCGACATGACGCGCGGCCTGGCACATGTGGAGGAAGCAAAGCTCGGCAGCCTGCCCGCTCCTCCCCCCGCCGAGCGGCGCCCGGAGCGCACCATCGGCATCGCCTGCCTGCTGGCGACCGCCTGCGGCTGGGCGCTGAACTGGGTGGCCATGAAGTTCCTGCTGCAGGTCTGGCCGCCGCTCTTCTCGCGCGGGCTGGCCGGCGTGGTGGCGGCGATCGGCCTCGCCCTGGTGGCGGTGCTGATGAAGCAGAGCCTGCGCGTGCCGCGCGAGGCATGGCCGCGGCTGCTCGGCGCGGCCTTCACCAACGTCTTCGCCTGGATGGGCTTCTCCTCGCTCTGCATGAAGTGGATCAGCGTCGGTGAGGGGGCGCTGCTGGTCTATACCATGCCGATCTGGGCGACGATCTTCGCCTGGCCCCTGCTCGGCACGCGCCCGACCCGGCGCGGCGTCGCGGCCCTGCTGCTCGGGGTGGCGGGCATCAGCGTGCTGCTCGGCGGCCAGAGCTTCGCGGCCGGAAGCGGGCAGTTGCCGGGCGTCAGCTTCGCGCTGGCGGCGGCGGTGCTCTTCGCCCTCGGCACCGTGCTGAACGGGGCGCCGCTGCCGCTGGCGCCGGTCGCCTCCACCGCCTGGCAGGTCGGGCTGGGCTGCCTGCCCATGTTCCTGCTCGGCGTCGCCTTCGAGAGCCCGCAGCTCGGCGCCCTGACGCCCGCCGGCCTGGGCGCCATGGTCTACATGACCATCTTCCCGATGGGGGTTTGCTACCTGACTTGGTTCGGCGCGCTGCGCCGCCTGCCGCCCTCGGCCGCCTCGACCGGGATGCTGCTGGTCCCGCTGCTCGGCACGCTGACGGCCGCCGCCCTGCTGGGCGAGCCGTTCGGGACACGCCAGATCGTCTCCATGGTGCTGACGCTCAGCGGCGTGACGCTGGCGCTGCGCCGCGGCTGAACGCCCGGGCCGGCGGCACGCCCTGGCCCGGGCCGCATCGCCCTGTATTCTCCCCACCCATGACCCTGCGCATCGGCATCGACCTTGGCGGCACGAAGACGGAGATCGCCGCGCTCGACGAAGCGGGCGCGGTGCGGCTGCGCCGGCGCGCCGCCACCCCGAGCGACTACGGCGGCATCCTGCATCTGATCGGCGGGCTGGTGGCGGCTGCCGAGGCGGATCTCGGCGTCTCCGGCGCCACGGTCGGGCTCGGCATCCCCGGCAGCCTGAGCCCGGCCACCGGGCTGGTGCGCAACGCCAATACCCAGTGCCTGAACGGCCGGGCACTGGACCGCGACCTGGAGGCGCGACTCGGCCGCCCCGTGCGGCTTTCCAACGACGCCAACTGCCTGGCGCTGAGCGAGGCGGCGGATGGTGCCGGCGCCGGCCATGGCGTGGTCTTCGCGGTGATCCTGGGCACCGGCGTCGGCGGCGGCGTGGTGGTGGACGGGCGCGTGATCGAGGGGCGCAACCGGGTCGGCGGCGAATGGGGGCACAATCCCCTGCCCTGGGCGCGGCCGGAGGAGCATCCCGGCCCGTGCTGCTGGTGCGGCCAGCGGGGATGCCTGGAGGCGTGGCTCTGCGGCCCGGCGCTGGCCGCCGGCTGGAAGGGCGAGGGCCATCGGGATGCCGGGGGCATCGCCGAAGCCGCGGCGGCGGGGGACGAAGCGGCCCGTTCGGCGCTGGTCCGCCATGCCGGCCGGCTGGCCCGGGCGCTGGCCGCCGTGACCAACCTGATCGACCCCGACGCCATCGTGCTGGGCGGTGGCCTCTCCAACCTGGATCATCTCTATGCCGAGGTGCCCCGCCGGATGGCGCCCTACGTCTTCGGCGACGTGGCAGCTGTGCGGCTGGTGCGGGCGAAGCACGGCGACTCCTCCGGCGTGTTCGGCGCCGCGCGCCTCTGGGACCGGCCCTGAGCTGATCGACCGTGGGGCGGGAGCCTTCCCTCAGGGCGGAGCCGAAAACCGACAGAAAAAGAAGGGGGTCCGGGGGAATTCATTCCCCCGGCCTTCGCTTCCTCGATACCTCCGGGAAGAACCCTCCTGCCCAGCCCATTCCCGCTTTAGAATGCCTCCATGCCCGCCCTTTGCCGCGACTGCCTGCACCTGTTCCAGGAGGGACCCACCTGCCGGGCCTGCGGCGGGCGGCGGATCGTGCGCCATGGCGAGCTGACCGAGCTCGCCATCGCCCATATCGACTGCGACGCCTTCTTCGCCAGCGTGGAGAAGCGCGACCGCCCCGAGCTGCGCGCCCAGCCGGTGATCGTCGGCGGCGGCAAGCGGGGCGTGGTCTCGGCCTGCTGCTACCTGGCGCGCATCCGCGGCGTGCGCTCGGCGATGCCGATGTTCAAGGCGCTCTCCCTCTGCCCGGATGCGGTGGTGATCCGCCCGGAGATGGCGAAATACGCCGCCGCCAGCCGCGCCATCCGCGCGCTGATGGAGGACCTGACGCCGCTGGTGCAGCCGCTCTCGATCGACGAGGCGGTGCTCGACCTCTCCGGCACGGCGGCGCTGCACCGGGCGCCCCCGGCCGCCGTGCTGGCGCGCTTCGCGCTGCGGGTGGAGCGGGAGGTGGGCGTGACCGTCTCGGTCGGCCTCGCGCCCAACCGGCTGCTGGCGAAGCTGGCGGTGGAGCGGGACAAGCCGCGCGGCTTCGCGGTGATCGGCGCGGCGGAGGCAGCCTCGGTGCTGGCGGGCGAACCCGTCTCGGTGCTGCCGGGCGTCGGGCCGGTGCTGGCGCGCCGGCTGAACGGGCTGGGCTTCGTCACGCTCGGGCAGTTGCAGGGGCTCTCCCCGCGCGAGGCCGCGGCGCGGCTCGGCGAGGAGGGGCCGGGGCTGGCCGCCCGCGCGCGCGGCGAGGATGGCCGGCCGGTGGACCCCAACCGCGAGACCAAGTCGATCAGCGCGGAGACCACCTTCGAAGCGGACCTGCGCGGCGTGGCCGAGCTGGAGGCGCCGCTCTGGCGGCTTTGCGAGAAGCTGGCGCGGCGGCTGAAGGAGAAGGGCTTCGCCGCCGGGGGAGTGGTGCTGAAGCTGAAGACGGCGAGCTTCGCGCTGCGCACCCGGCATGCCCGGCTGCCGGCGCCGAGCCGACTGCCGGACACGCTCTTCGCCGCCGCCCGGCCGCTGCTGGCGCGGGAGGCGGACGGCACCGCGTTCCGGCTGATCGGCATCGGCGCGCAGCCGCTGCTGCCCGGCGCCGGGGCCGATCTGGGCGACCTGGTGGACGCGGAGGCGCCGCGCCGCGCCGCCCGCTGGGAGGCCATGGAGAAGCTGCGCGCCCGCTTCGGCGAGGCCGCGGTCACGCGAGGCCTTCTCGCCAAGCGCTAGGCAGCCGCATTTGAGGCATGGACCTGCACCACTTGCCAGACATAGGATGACCTGACGTCATTCCTGAACAACAAGGGAACGCACATGCCCCAGATGACCCCCGCCGAGATGGCGAAGCAGATCGGCAGCGGCCTGCTTTCCTTCCCGGTCACGCATTTCCACCCCGACTTCTCCTTCGACCCGACGCCTTACCGCGAGCATGTCGGCTGGATGCTGAGCCACAAGCCGGCCGGCCTCTTCGCCGCCGGCGGCACGGGCGAGTTCTTCAACCTTTCCGCCGGCGAGATCGCCACCGTGGTGAAGGCGGCGGTGGACGAGGTGAAGGGCGCCGTGCCGGTGATCGCCCCCTGCGGCATGGCCACCCCGATCGCGAAGGAGCTCGCGCAGGCGGCCGAGGCGGCGGGCGCGGACGGGTTGCTGCTGCTGCCGAACTACCTGGTGAACTCGGAGCAGGCCGGCCTCGCCGCGCATATCGAGGCGGTGTGCCGGAGCACGAAGCTCGGCGTCATCGTCTACAACCGCGACAACGCCATCCTGAACGAGGACACGCTGGCGCGGCTCTGCGAGCGCTGCCCGAACCTCGTCGGCTTCAAGGACGGCGTCGGCGACATCGAGCTGATGACGCGGATCTACGCCAGGATGGGCGACCGGCTCACCTATGTCGGCGGCCTGCCGACGGCGGAGACCTTCGCCCTGCCCTATCTGGAGATGGGCGTGACGACCTATTCCTCCGCCATCTTCAACTTCGTGCCGGAGTTCGCGCAGGACTTCTACGCGGCGGTGCGCCGGCACGACCGCGAGGCGGTGTTCCAGGGCCTGCGCGACTTCGTGCTGCCCTATATCGCCCTCCGCAACCGGAAGAAGGGCTATGCGGTCTCCATCGTGAAGGCAGGCTGCGCCGCGGTCGGCCGTTCCGCCGGCCCGGTGCGTCCGCCGCTGACCGATCTGGACGCGGGCGAGATGGAGATGCTGAAGGCGCTGGTCGCCAAGCTGCCGGAAGGCGCGCGCCGCGCCGCCGCCTGATCCGCCGGCTTCGTGGGGGAGCGATGCTCCCCCACGGTTTTCCTTACTTCCGCAGCTCGCCGGGCTCGCGCTGGCTGCCCGCCTGGCTGTGCCGCGCCGCCTGCTCGCTGCCCTCGCCACGCGCGCCCGCCGCCGCGACGCGCGCCGCCTGCAGCAGCAGGCCGCTGTCGTTGCCGATGGTGACGAGCTTGAAGCCCATGCCGATCATGCGCTTGGCATAGGCGGCGGTGCCGTTGTGCAGGCCGACGGCGATGTCGCGCTTGCCGCACTCGTTCAGCAGGCGCTCGTAGATCTTGAGGATCTCCGGCTCCTCCCGGTCCAGCTTCGGCACCAGGCCGAGCGAGAGGCCGAGGTCCGACGGGCCGACATAGATGCCGTCGATGCCCGGCACGTCCAGGATGGCCTCGATGTTGTCGAGCGCCTCCTGCGTCTCGATCATCGGAATGACCGCGACATCCTTGTTCGCCGTGGCGAAATAGGAGCCTGCCTCGCCATAGATGCCGGCGCGGATCGGCCCGAAGGAGCGCGTGCCCTCGGGCGGATAGCGGCAGGAGGAGACAAGCTGCTTCGCCTGCTCCGCGGTGTTCACCATCGGGCAGATCACGCCCATGGCACCGGCGTCCAGCACCTTGCCGACAATGCCCGGCTCGTTCCACGGCACGCGCACCATCGGCGTCACCGCATGGGGCTGCATGCCCTGGAAGCAGGCGACCGCGGAAAGATAGTCCTGCACGCCATGCTGCATGTCGACGGTGAGGCTGTCGAAGCCGGCCTGCGCCATCACCTCGGCGCTGTAGGCATTGGGGATGGCCAGCCAGCCATTCACCACGGCGCGGCCCTGCGACCAGGCCTCCTTCACCTTGTTTGCCATTGGGTGTTCGTTTCCTCCGGGATGGAGGGAAACGCTAGGCTCGGTGAAGCGGGAGCGTCAACGTGTCGAACGCATGACGAATGCGGTTTTGCCGCGGCGGGAGAGGCTCGCCGCGTCCTGCCGGCGCCAGGGGTCATGTTTCCCTCCAACCGCGCCCGGCTGTGGAGCGACTGCCGCCCGGACCGGGCCAGCCCCTCCTGCCTCTGGCCCGGAGCAAGCCGTGGCGCCGCCAGGGGGCGCGCGGCCGCCGAAGGGGTGGCGCGCGCCGGTCCTCTCCTTCTGGGTCCGCGGCACCGCCGCCCGATTTGCAGCATTGCTCCGTCACGCCCATCAGCCATGCGCTTGATGACCGGCCAGACGTGGTGCGAAGGTCTAGCCACGCCGGCCAAATGATGGGATTTCCCGCATTCCTGAGCGAAATCAGCGCAACGAAGAGGAAGGAGCAAGGCAATGTTGAGTGGTGGCATCCTTCTCACGGCATGCCAGGTCCGAATGGCGCGCGCGGCGCTCCGCTGGCCGGTGGACGAACTGGCCCGCCGCTCGGGCGTCAGCCAGGCCAGCATCCGGCGCATCGAGTCGGTCTATGGCGTGCCCAATGTCACGGTCAGCATCCTGGAGAAGTTGCGCACCGCTTTCGAGGAGGCCGGCATCGTCTTCCTGGCGGATAACGGCGCGCGCGACGGCGGCCCGGGCATCCGCTTCAACCGCTATCCCGGACGGCAGGCCGTCGCCGCCTGAGGCGGCTGCTTTTCGCTGGCCGCTCCAATGGGGGGCGCGTAGCGTTCGGCACCATGCGCCAGCCGACGAGCCATACCTCACCCCCCGCCGCGCCCCGCTGGCGTCTCGCCTCGGAAACCGGGACGCTGCGGGAAGTCCTGGTCTGCCCGCCGGACCACTATCGGTGGCTGCCCACCAACACCATTGCCCGCCATACGCTCGCCGAGGCGCGGCAGGCCCCGGCGCCGGCGCATCTCGCCGCCCAGCACGCCGAGCTGGTGGCGGCGCTGCGCGAGGGCGGCGCCACCGTGCACCACCTGCCGCCCGAGCCGCACCTGCCCTACATGGTCTACACGCGGGACAGCGTGGTGGTGACGCATCGCGGCCCGGTGCTCTGCCAGCTCGAACGGCCGCAGCGGCGCGGCGAATATGCCGGGCTGCTCGACTTCCACGCCGCCCGGGGCAGCGGCTTCTGGCGGAAATCCTCCGCCGGCACGCTGGAAGGCGGCGACATCCACATCCTCCACCCCGGCCTCGCCGTGATCGGCCATTCCGGCGGGCGCACCGACGAGGCGGGTGCCGAACAACTCGCCGGCTGGCTGCGCGCCGAGGGCTGGGAGGTCCGGCTGGAGCCCTTCGACGAGCATTTCCTCCACCTCGACGTGCTGTTCTGCATGGCCGCCCCCGGCCTCGCCGTCGCCTGCGCCGATGTGCTGGACGAGGACTTCCTCCGCTGGCTGCGGGCGCATGGCATCCGCTGGCTGCCTGTCCCCTACCGGGACGCAATGCAGCTCGGCTGCAACATCCTCGCCCTGGGCGGCGGCCGCGTGGTATCCGCCCGCGGCAGCCGCGCCCTGAACGCCGCGCTCCGCGCCGAGGGGCTCGCCGTGCTCGACCCCGAGCTGTCGCTGTTCACCCTGGGCGGCGGCGGCCCGCATTGCCTGACCTGCCCGCTCGCGCGGGATGAGGAGATCGCATGACCATCACCGCCAACCCCGTGGACACCGTGATCGCCGCCGCGCGGGCCTTCCTGGGGGACCGGCTCTCCACCAACGCCTCGGTGCGCGAGCAGCATGCCCGCGGCGAGGACGCCAACCCGCCCGTGCTGCCCGATGCCGTGGCCTTCGTGGAGAGCACCGAGGAGGTCTCGCGCCTGCTGGCGCTGTGCAACACGCATGGCGTGCCCGTCACCCCCTTCGGCGCCGGCACCAGCCTGGAGGGGCATGTGGTGCCCGTCCGGCGCGGCATCAGCCTCGACCTCAGCCGCATGACCGCCATCCTGGAGGTCAATGCCGAGGACATGGACTGCCTGGTGGAGCCGGGCGTCAGCCGCCACCAGCTCAACGATTATTTGCGCGACCAGGGCCTGTTCTTTCCGGTGGACCCGGGCAGCCACTGCTCGCTCGGCGGCATGGTGGCCACCCGCGCCTCCGGCACCAACGCGGTGCGCTACGGCACCATGCGCGAGGCGACGCTCGGGCTTGAGGTGGTGCTGGCCGATGGCCGCGTCATCCGCACCGGCGGCCGCACCCGCAAGGCGGCCAATGGCTACGACCTGACGCGGCTCTTCGTCGGCTCCGAGGGCACGCTCGGCGTGGTGACGAAGGTCCGCCTGCGGCTGCAGGGCATCCCGGAGGCGACCAGCGCCGCCGTCTGCCAGTTCGACAGCCTGGCCGCGGCGGTCGAGACGGTCATCATGACCATGCAGGCCGGCATCCCCGTCGCCCGCATCGAACTGGCCGACGCCGACCAGATGCGCGCCTCCATCGCCTATTCCAAGCTCGATTTCGCGCCGCTGCCGACGCTGTTCCTGGAATTCCATGGCAGCCCGGCCGGCGTGCAGGAGCAGGCGGCGGCGGTGGAGGCCATCGCCGCCGACATGGGCGGCAAGGGCTTCGCCTGGGCGCATGACGCCGAGGCGCGCGGCAGGCTCTGGAAGGCCCGGCACGACGCCTGGTGGGCGGCCAACGCGCTCTACCCGGGCCGCCGCGGCATCACCACCGACGTCTGCGTGCCGATCTCGCGCCTCGCCGAGGCGATCACCGGCGCCAAGGCCCTGGCCGAGGCGGCCGGGCAGGACACCTGCATCGTCGGCCATGTCGGGGATGGCAACTACCACGTCGTCATCCTCTTCCCCGCCGATGACCCGCAGGGGCTGGAGAAGGCCTGGGCGCTGGACCGGCAGATCGTCGCGCAGGGCCTGGCGCTGGGCGGCACCTGCTCGGGCGAGCACGGCATCGGCCTCGGCAAGCGCGAGTTCCTGGAGCAGGAGCATGGGGCCGAGGTGCTGGCGGTGATGCGCGGCCTGAAGGCGACGATGGACCCGAAGGGCATTCTCAACCCGGGCAAGCTGTTCCTGAACTGAGGCGATCCGGGCGCCCCGCCAGCCCCGGCCGGCGCATGGCGCTGGCGCGGGGCTCGGAACGACGCCACACTCCTCCCCGCTCGTGCAGTCGCGGGGAGCGGTGCGATGGCAGCGGAAGGCGGGCCCCGCGCGCGGGGTGGAGAGGCCGGCCCGTGGTGGGCATCCGGCGAGGTCTATGAAGGCTATGTCGGGCGCTGGAGCCGCCGGGTCGCGAAGGAGTTCCTCGCCTGGCTCGGTGTGCCGCCCGGCGAGGACTGGCTTGACCTGGGCTGCGGCACCGGTGCGCTGACCGAAGCGATCCTGGCGGACCATGCCCCGGCCAGTGTGCTCGGCATCGATCCCTCCGAGGGCTTCCTGGCCCATGCACGGCACCAGGTGACGGACCCACGCGCCGCATTCCGCCAAGGCGACGCCCAGGCCCTGCCGGTGCCGGATGCCAGCTTCGGCGCGGTCGTCAGCGGCCTGGTCCTGAACTTCGTGCCGGACCCGGCGAAGGCGGTGGCGGAGATGCGCCGCGCCGCCCGTCCCGGCGGGACCCTGGCGGCCTATGTCTGGGACTATGCCGATGGCATGCAGATGATGCGCCGCTTCTGGGACGCCGCCGGCGCGCTGGACCCGGCCGCCCGCGAGCGGGACGAGGCGCTCCGCTCGCCGCTCTGCCGGCCCGATGCCCTGCGCGCGCGCTTCGGCGGCGCGGGGCTGCGTGGCGTCGAGGTGACGGCGATCGAGGTGCCGACGGTGTTCCACGACTTCGAGGATTTCTGGCGGCCCTTCCTGGGCGGGCAGGCCCCCGCTCCCGGCTACTGCATGTCGCTGGACGAGGAGCACCGCGCCCGGCTGCGCGAGCGACTGCGTGTTACGCTGCCCACGGAGCCGGACGGGCGCATCCGGCTCGCCGCGCGCGCCTGGGCGGTGCGCGGCGTCACCTAGGGCATTTTCCGTTCGCCCTGGCTCACGGGAATGCTCTAGCCGGTTGTTTTGACGANCACGGGAATGCTCTAGCCGGTTGTTTTGACGAACATCTTCACCCGTCCCGATGATGCCATCGGAACAGGATCTGCTCTAGCAGAAGGCCGCCCTTCCGCGCGCAGGAGCGGCTCAGGCCGCGGAGGCGGCGCCGGATGGCTTGTCGCGGGGTTCGAACAGCACCGTGCCGACCTCCTCATGGGCGGCACGGATGCGGCGCGCGATCTCCCGCGTGCCCGCCTCCACCGCCTCGTCGCCGAGCCGGTCGTGGAAGTCGAGGGTCAGGGCGACGAGCACATAGGCGGGCCCGAGGTGCAGGGTCAGGATGCGGTCAAGCCGCACGACCCGTGAATCGGCGCGAACCAGCCGGGCGATGTCCTGCCGCACCTCCGGCGCAACGCTTTCGCCCAGCAGCAGGCTGCGGCTCTCCCGCGCCAGGAACAGCGCGGTCACGCCGAGCAGCAGCCCGATCAGCAGCGAGGCCACCCCTTCCATCACCGGCCAGCCGAAGAGGTGGTCGAGCATGACGCCGAGCGCGGCGATCACCACGCCGGCGACCGCCGCGCTGTCCTCGAAGACCGCCGTCATGGCGATGGGGTCCTTGGTCCTGCGGGCGGCGCGCAGCCAGCGTCCCCGCGGGCGCGTCTGCCGGCGGAACTCGCGCGCGCCGAAATACAGGCTGGTGCCCTCAAAGACAAAGGCGAGCGCGAGCACGCCGTAGCTGATCCAGACATTCTGCGCCGGCACGGGATGCAGGACCTGCTCAACCCCTTCCCAGACCGAGACGCAGGCGCCGATGCCGAAGATCAGCATCGCCACGATGAAGCTCCAGAAATACACCTCCTGCCCGTGGCCGAACGGGTGCAACTCGTCTGCCGGCCGTGCCGCCTTGTGCATGCCGAGGAGCATGAGGGCCTGGTTGCCGGAGTCCACGGTGGAATGGATCGCCTCGCTGAGCATCGCCGAGCTGCCGGAGAGGACAGCCGCGCCGAATTTGGTGACGGCAACGGCCACGTTCCCGGCCAGCGCGGCATAGACTGCCAGCTTCGCGCTTCCCTCTTTCGGCATCGGTGTTCCTCGGCCTGCGGTCTGTGCCCCGGACAGAACGCGGCGGGCGGCGATCGTTTGCGGGAAGGCGCTCGCGGCGGAAAAGATGAACAGGAGTCCATAATAATATTTCACGGTCCTCGCCAGCCGGCCGATGACAAAGCTCGGCCTCTGCCCGCAAAATGGGACGGAGCGGCGGCGGCAGCCGCCGGCTGTCCAAGGGAGTTGCAGAGCGAATGATCCGTCGCCAATTGCTGACCGGTGGTGCCGTGATGGGCGCCTCGGCGCTGGCCGCCCCGGCCATTGCCCAGACCGCGCCCGAAATCCGCTGGCGGCTGGCCAGTTCCTTTCCCCGTTCGCTGGATACCATCTGGGGCGCCGGCGAGCGCGTCGCGCAGCGCGTGGCGGCGCTGACGGACGGCAAGTTCCAGATCCGCGCCTTTCCCGCCGGGGAGCTGGTGCCCGGCCTGCAGGTGGCCGACGCGGTGCAGAACGGCACCGTCGAGTGCGCCCACACCGCCTCCTACTACTTCGTGGGCAAGGACCCGACCTTCGCCTTCGACGCCACCCTGCCCTTTGGCCTGAACACCCGGCAGATGAACGCCTGGATGCAGGAGGGCGGCGGCCGCGAGGCGCTGCGCCAGTTCTTCGCCGGCTACAACATCGTCTCCATCCCCGCCGGCAACACCGGCGCGCAGATGGGCGGCTGGTTCCGGCGCGAGATCAAGTCCGTGCAGGACCTCAGCGGCCTGAAGATGCGCATCGCGGGCCTGGCCGGCAACGTGATGCAGAAGCTCGGCGTGGTGCCGCAGCAGATCGCCGGCGGCGACATCTACCCCGCCCTGGAGAAGGGCACGGTGGACGCGGCCGAGTGGATCGGACCCTATGACGACGAGAAGCTCGGCTTCAACCGTGTCGCGCCCTACTACTACTTCCCGGGCTGGTGGGAGGGCTGCCTCAACCTCTCGCTCTACGTCAACCAGGCCAAGTACGACGAGCTGCCGAAGCTCTACAAGGAGGTCCTGGAAAGCGCCTGCCACGACGCCACCCTCACCTCCATCGCCAAGTACGACGTGCAGAACCCGGCGGCGCTGAAGCGGCTGATCGCCGCCGGCACCCAGCTTCGCGCCTTCCCGCGCGACGTGATGGGCGCCGCCTACAAGGCCAGCTTCGAGCTCTATGACGAGATCGCCGCCCAGAACGCCACCTTCAAGAAGATCTACGAGGGCTGGCGGGAGTTCCGGGATACCGAGTATGGCTGGTTCCGGGTGACGGAGCACACCTTTGACCAGTTCGTCTATGCTATGTACGGCCAGGAGGCGCAGCAGCGCCGCTGACGGCCTGCCCGGCGCCGCCCAAGCGGCGCCGGCCTTGTTTTCTGTCAGGGCGCCGCCCAAGCGGCGCCGGCCTTGTTTTCTGTCAGGGCGCCGCCCAAGCGGCGCCGGACGTATTTTCTATCAGGGCGCCGCCCGAGCGGCGTTGGACGTGTTTTCTATCAGACCTGGAAGGACCCGCTGGATGGGTGCCCTGCTTGGCTTCAGTCGGGCGATGGACAAGGTCAGCACCGCCTTCGGCGTGATCGCCTACTGGCTGGTGCTGCTGGCCTGTCTGGTCAGTGCCGGCAACGCCGTGGTGCGCTACGGCCTCAACTACTCCTCCAACGCCTGGCTGGAGGTGCAGTGGTACTTCTTCGCCGGCATCGTCCTGCTTGGTGCCGCGCCGACGCTGATGCGCAACGAGCATGTGCGCGTGGATCTCGTCTTCGGCAGCCTTTCCCCGCGTGCCCGGCTCTGGGTGGACGTGTTCGGCCTGATCCTGTTCCTGCTGCCGGCGATGGGGCTGATGGCCTGGATGACCTGGCCCTTCTTCGTGGACAGCTGGGTGCGCCTGGAGGAGTCCTCCAATGCCGGCGGCCTGATCCGCTGGCCGGTGAAGCTGCTCCTGCCGGTCGGCTTCGCGCTGATCTGGCTGCAGGGCCTGGCCGAGCTGATCAAGCGCGCCGCCCTGCTGCGCGGCATCACGCCGCAGGGCGGGGTGGTCACCGACTACCACCGCCCCGACCAATGATCGCCACCCCGTAACGCGGACACTCCTCCCCGATGGTGACCCTCGAGATGATGCCGCCGCTGATGTTCGGCGGTCTCGTCGTTTTCCTGCTGATCGGCTTCCCGGTGGCCTTCTCGCTGGCCGCGGCCGGGCTGTTCTTCGGCTTCCTGTCCATCGAGCTCGGCTTCTTCACCCCGGCCTACCTGGGCAACCTGCCCTTCCGGGTGTTCGGCATCATGTCGAACGAGCTGCTGCTCTCGATCCCCTTCTTCACCTTGATGGGGGCGGTGCTGGAACGCTGCGGCCTGGCGGAGGACCTGCTGGAGGGCACCGGCCAGCTCTTCGGCAAGGTGCCGGGCGGGCTCGCCATCGCGGTCATCCTGGTGGGTGCGGTGCTCGGCGCCATCACCGGCACGGTGGCCGCCTCGGTGATCGCCATGGGCATGATCAGCCTGCCGGTGATGCACCGCTACGGCTACGACATGCGGATCGCGACGGGCGTGATCGCCGCCTCCGGCACCATCGCGCAGCTCATCCCCCCCTCGCTGGTGCTGATCCTGCTGGGCGACCAGCTCGGCCGCTCGGTGGGCGACATGTATGCCGGCGCGATCGGCCCCTCGATGCTGCAGATCGCGCTGTTCATCCTGTTCATCGCGCTGGTCGCCATCTTCCAGCCGCACCGCGTGCCGCCGCTGCCGCCCGAGGCGCTGGGACCGCGTGGCTGGCCGCTCTACTGGCGCGTGGCGAAGGGCATGGTGCCCTCGATCGTGCTGATCTTCCTGGTGCTCGGCACCATCTTCCTTGGCATCGCCACGCCGACCGAGGCGGGCGCCATGGGCGCGGTGGGCGCCATGCTGCTGGCCGCCGTGAACCGCCGCCTCACTTGGCCGCTGCTGCGGCAGGCGATGGAGAACACCATGCGGCTGACCGCCATGGTGATCTTCATCCTGGTCGGCTCCACCGTCTTCTCCCTGGTGTTCCAGGGCGTGGATGGCGCGCTCTGGATCGAGCACCTGCTCTCCCACCTGCCCGGCGGCCAGACCGGATTCCTGATCTTCGTCAACGTCTTCATCTTCTTCCTGGCCTTCTTCCTCGACTTCTTCGAGATCGTCTTCATCGTGGTGCCGCTGCTGGCGCCGGCGGCGGCGAAGCTCGACATCAACCTGGTCTGGTTCGGCGTGCTGCTCTGCGTGAACCTGCAGACCAGCTTCATGCACCCGCCCTTCGGCTTCGCGCTGTTCTACCTGCGCGGCGTGGCGCCGAAGGAGGTGCTGACCAAGGACATCTACTGGGGCGCCATCCCCTGGGTCTGCATGCAGCTCGTCCTGGTGGCGACCGTCATCCTGTGGCCGCAGAGCGTGACCTACTGGCTGGATTCCGGCCCGAAGGTGGATCCGAGCAGCATCCGCATCGAGGTGCCGCTGCCCGACATGCCGGCCGACGACGCGCCGATCATCTTCAAGTAACGCGAAAAGTCCGGGGGAAGGAATTCCCCCGGGCACCCTGCCTTCCGCCTGGGCGGGGAAGCGCGCCGGGAAGGGTTCCTCCCCGGCCACCGGCGTCAGTCCAGCACGCCCTTCACCAGCGCGATGCGCGTGCGCTCGCCGGTGATGCCGAAGTCGTCGTCGTTGATGAGCATCAGCGTGCCGCCCTGCAGCAGCGCGATGCCCTCGATCTTGGCCGGCAGTTCCGGATGGTCGGCGCTGTCCAGCAGCAGGCGCTTGGCGAGCGGCGTGATGCCGGTGCCCACGAGGTCGTTGCTCTGCTCCAGCGTCGGCCGTGTCGCCGCATCGTCCCAGCGGGTGCCGGCGATGTTGGTGGCGCCCTGGTCCAGCCGCACCTCGTAGAGCTTGGTGGTCTTCTCGGTGCGCTCCAGCACCATCAGGCGGCCGGGGGCGAGCCAGCTCATTTCGGAGATGCGCGGGTTGTTCTGCTTGTTCGACGGATCATTGCGGAAGCTCTGCGGATCGTCGAGCTGATAGACCCATTCGCCCGTCACCGTGTTGGTGGCGGGGTCGTAGCGCAGCAGGCGGGTGTTGCGGGCGTCGCGGTAGGCGGCGGCGTCGGGGTTGGCCAGCGGGTTCTGCAGGATGGCGTAGAGCGTGGCGCCGTCCGGCGTGCCGGCCACGCTCTCGATGCCGCGGTTGGACTGCCGCCTGGCCAGCAGGGCGGGCAGGCCGTCCAACACCTCGTAGCCGGCGCCGGCGAACTCGCCCGCCGTGCCGGCCGGCACGATGCGGCGGAGGATGCGCCCCTCGGCGCCCACATGCACCAGCGACGGGGCGTTCTCCTCGCCCACCCAGAAGCTGCCATCGGGCAGGCGCAGCAGGCCCTCGGCGTCGATGGCGGAGGGGTCGTGGTCGAGCTTGCGGCCCTCGCCGTCGAGCGGCTGCTCGGTGCGGCCCTTCAACGGGTTGGTGAGGCCGGTGATGGGGCGGCCGTCCTGCGTCTTCAGCGCCAGGGCTTCGAAGACGCGGAAGCGCTTCTGCTCCGGCAGGAGCTGCACGCCGTAGAGGGTCGGCGCATAGTCCGGGCGCGGATAGATGCGGCCCCTGGCGTCGGCGGCGCAGATGCGGTCGGCGGCAAGGCCGGTGATTTCCCTGGCGTCGCCGCAGGCGATGTTGGGGCCGCGGTCGGAGAGGGTATAGACGATGTCGGCCGGATCGCCCGGGCGGTGGTAGGCGGCGCTGCCGATGCCGAGGCGGAGGTCAAGGGTCTTGCCGCCCGCGAAGCGGACCTGCCCCATGCGCAGCCCCGGGTCGTCATTGCTCAGGATGGTGACTTCGGGCCTGGCCTGAGCGATGCCGGGCAGCAGCAGGCAGGTGGCGAGAAGAAGACGACGCATCGGCGCCTCCGTTGCATGATTCGCGGACGGCGCAAGCTATGCGTTTGTTCTCCGTGCGACGTGTGACCCTTTGATGACGGATGGCGGGGCCCGGGGCGACGCTGTCACCCCGGCGGGGGGTTCAGGGGGGCGGCTCCCCCCCGCCCTGCGGCCCAGCCTGTGAGCGCCTCGGCGTTCCCGGCCGCCACCGCCAGCCCGAGCAGCGGACCGAACTTGAAGCCATGCCCGGAAAAGCCGCTCATGACGATGCACGGCTCGCCCAGCGGCTCGACGATGAAGCGTTCCTCCGGCTCGACATCGTAGTAGCAGGCCTTGGCCCCGAGCACGCGATAGGCGCCGGCGTCGCGCAGGCGGGGGCGGGCCAGGGCGAGGATGGCCTCGGCCTCGGCGGCGCTGGCCTCGCGCGGGTCTTCGGCGTCGCCCTGCAGCGAGAAGCGGTGGTCGCCGACCTTCAGCGGCGTGCCGGCGACGGGTGGCACGGCATAGAAGCCG
The DNA here is from genome assembly GCF_009829925.1 of Teichococcus coralli. Lineage (GTDB taxonomy): Bacteria > Pseudomonadota > Alphaproteobacteria > Acetobacterales > Acetobacteraceae > Pseudoroseomonas > Pseudoroseomonas coralli. The sequence continues at coordinate 68,381 of NZ_SNVJ01000018.1, read as the reverse complement.
CCTTCGTCGGAAAGGTCGAGCAGCATGGGAGCCGTCTTCCAGGCGGCGCGGTGGGCGGCCGGCGGCTCCAGGTAGACGACGATCTGCCGCGAGGCGGTGACGCGCCCGGCGAGGCCGGGAACGAGGCGCGGCGCCCAGGGGCCGGCGGCGAGCACCAGGCGATCGGCTTCGTGGCGGGTGCCGTCCTCCAGGGTCAGGCTGGCGCGGGCGGGATCAACATCGATGGCGCGGCCGCGCAGGAAGCGCACGCGACGCCCTTGCAGGTGCCGCGCCAGGGCGCCGACGATGCGGCCGGCCAGCAGCACGCCGCCTTCCGCCATGTGGAAGGCGGCGCCGATGCCGTGGGTGCCCAGCATCGGGTAACGGGCGGCGACGCCCTCGGCGCTCAGATCGGTGCAGGCGTGCCCTTGGGCAGCGAGGGTGGCGCGGCTCTCCGCCAGCCAGCCTTCCTGCCGGCTGGCCACCGCCAGCACGCCCGTCGGCACGTGGAAGCGTTCGCCGAGGTCGGCCCAGAGCAGGTCCCAGGCGGCATAGGCCTCCTCCACCATCCGCGTGTAGCCGGCGGCAGGGCCGTAGGCGTGGCGGATGAGGCGGTGCTCGTCCACGCTGGCGCCGCGCGGATTGGGCACCGGGTCCTGCTCGACCACTGTGACGGAAAACCCTGCGCGGGACAGGCCCCAGGCGGCGGAGAGGCCCATGATCCCGGCCCCGAGGACAAGCGCGTTCGGCATGGCGGGAGCATGCCGCAGCCGCTCCGGCCTGCCTAGCGCCAGGCCAGCGTGTCGCTTCCCGGTGGAGCACCTGCACGGGCGCGCGGTTCCTTCTCCCCAGGGGGGAAGCCAGGAGAACGCGGCCGAAGCAGGCCTCGCTCGGCGGCGGCATGGCTTTCCTCGGTGCGGACCTGGTGGCGGTGACGGTGGTCTGGATGCACGCCAAGCACGATGGCCGACGCTATGCCCTCCACCTCCCGGCCCCGCCCTACCTCCGCATGGCGGCGGGCAGCCGGGCCGGCGGGGCCGCCTGCGGCATCCCCGGACACTGCTCGCGGAACGGGTTGCGGATGGGCTGGAGGCCGCCGGGAGGCTTCGCCTGCCCGCGGCCCCCTCCGCCGTCAGCTCGGCGGCGCCACCGAGAGCGTGATGCCGCCATGCAGCGCCTCACCGGGCGCCAGGATGTGCATCGCGCCCCAGCGCGCGAATTGCGGGCGGTTGATCACGTCCGGCACATGGCTGACCGGTTCCAGGCAGAGCACCGGCCGGTCGGCGGGGGCGAAGAACTGCAGGTTGCGCGACCAGTCGCCCGTGGCGCGCAGCACCAGCGTCAGGTCGGGGCGGCGCAGCTCCGCCACGCCGTCCCAGCCGGCGAACTGGCCGTCGGCATTGAGCCAGTCGGCCTCGCCGCCATTCACGCCAGCCGAAGGCACCACCTCCACCGGCAGCTTGCGCGCGTTGCGCCGGAAGGTGGCCTCGGCCGCGAAGTGCACCGCGCAACCCTGGGGGCGGGCGAACCAGGGATGCCAGCCAAAGCCCATCGGACAGGGCTCGGCGCCCTCGTTGCGCAGGGTGAGGTCCAGCGTGAGCGCGGCCTCCGAGAGCACCACCTCCAGCCTCGCGGCATAGTCGAAGGGCGGCCGCGCCAGGGACTGGGTCAGCACCGCCCGCCGCGCCGAGGCGGCCTCCACCTGCCAGGGCAGCGCACGGGAAAGGCCGTGCAGGGCGTTGCCCTCGTCGGCGTGGGTGACGGGAAAATGGTAGGTCTCGCCGGCCCAGGGAAAGCGCCCGCCGTCGATTCGGTTGGTCCAGGGCAGCATCCAGAAGGCGCCGTGCGCGGGGTCGAGCAGCGCTCGCCCGGCATGGGCAAGGGCGGCGAAGTGGGCGCCCCGCTCCGGCAGCAGATCGGCCCGCCAGGGGCCGGATTCGAGGCGCATGCATCCTCCGGGCTTGGAGCGAGGGGGCAGGCTTTCCCGCCCCCGCGGCCATGGGATCAGTCGAGCGCGAAGGGGTCCTTCGGGCTCGGCGCGGCGCGGCTGTAGTCGTTGGCGCAGTAATCGCCGCCCTGGTAGCGCTCCACCACCGGGTTGCCGGAAACCTTGTCCTTCACCTGCGCGCGGGCGGTCTCGGCGGTGTCCTGCGGCTGCCAGCCGATGCGGTCGCGGTGATCCTTGCCCCAGAAGCTGGCCGGATTGTCGCTGGCGCCCCAGACCACCGCATGGCCGACGCGCGGCGCCTTCAGGAAGGCGTCGCAGAGCCGCGCCAGGTCGGCATAGGAAAGCCAGGTGGAGAGCATCCGCGCGTTCGCCACCTCGGGGAAGCAGCTGCCGATGCGCACGTTCAGGTTCTCGACGCCGTGCTTGTCCCAGTAGAGCCGGCCGATCAGCTCGCCATAGGCCTTGGAGAGGCCGTAGAAGCTGTCGGGACGGAAGGCGCAGTCGTAGTCCAGCTTCTCGCTGCGCTCGTGGAAGCCGATCGAGTGGTTGGAGGAGGCGAAGAGCACCCGCGCCGCGTTGCGCCGCGCCGCCTCGTAGATGTGGTAGAGGCCGCGGAGGTTGGGGTCGAGCACCTCCTCGAAGGGCCGGTCCACGGAGACGCCGCCGAAATGCAGGATGGCGCCGCAGCCATCCGCCAGATGGTGCATGGTCACCTCGTCGCCGAGGTCGGCGGTGGTGAACTTGGCGCCGGCCGGCAGGTCGTCCGGAAACGGCTTGATGTCGGTCAGCACCAGGGTGTGGCCGAGCGCGGCGAGCTCACGGGCCAGCATGCGGCCGAGATTGCCGGAGGCGCCGGTCAGCAGGACGGGCTTTTGCGAAGCGGACATGGATGCGGTTCCTCAGGACGTCACTGGCCGTAGCCGAGCAGCACGCGCGGCAGGGTGAGGGAAACAGCCGGCCAGTAGGTGGTCAAGGCCAGCGCCACCAGGATGGCGCCGTAGAAGGGCCAGATGCCCTTCATGGTCTGCTCCATGCGGATCTTGCCGATGGCGCAGCCGACGAAGAGAACGGCGCCGACCGGCGGCGTGGTGAGGCCGAGGCCGAGGTTCATCATCACCACCATGCCGAACTGCACGGGGTCCATCCCGAGCGCCTGCACCACCGGCAGGAAGATCGGCGTGGTGATCAGGATCAGCGCCGCCATGTCCATCACGCAGCCGAGCAGCAGCAGCGCCACGTTGATCAGCAGCAGGATGACCACCGGGTTGTCGCTGATCGCCAGCATGCCGCGCGTCAGCATGTCGGCGAAGCCGTAGAGCGCCAGCAGCCAGGCGAAGGCCGTGGCGGTGCCGACCAGCAGCAGCACCACCGCGGTGGTGCGAACCGAGGCGGCGAGCGCGACCTTGAAGGTCTCCCAGGAGAGGCCGCGATAGACGATGAGCGTTGCCGCCAGCGCCCAGATGGCGCCGAAGGCGGCGCTTTCCGTCACGGTGAAGACGCCGCCCAGCACGCCACCCAGGATGATGACGCCGGTCATCAGGCCCGGAAGGGCGTCGAGGAAGGTCATGATCAGGTGGCGGAAGCCCTGCCACTGCTCGGCCGGATAGCCCCGCCGCACCGCGATGACATAGGCGGCGACGCCGAGGCAGAGGCACATGACCACGCCCGGGATGATGCCGGCGAAGAACAGCGCCGAGACCGAGATGCCGCCGCCCGCCGCCAGCGAGTAGAGGATCATGTTGTGGCTGGGCGGGATCATGATGCCGGCGATGGAGGCGGTGACGGTGACGTTCACCGCGTAGTCGGTGTCGTAGCCCTTCTGCTTCATCGCCGGGATCAGCACGCTGCCGAGCGCCGAGGCATCCGCCACCGCCGAGCCGGAGATGCCGCCGAACAGCATCGAGGCGGCGACGTTCACCATGCCGAGCCCGCCCCGCATCCACCCGACCGCGCTGGCCGCCACCGCGATCAGCCGCCGGGCGATGCCGCCATGCATCATGATCTCGCCGGCGAAGATGAAGAAGGGAATGGCGAGCAGCGAGAAGGAGCTCATCCCCGAGGTCATCTGCTGGAAGGCGACGGCCGGGCTGATGCCTTCCCAGACGAAGCCGCCGAGCGCGGCGAGGCCGAGGGTGAAGGCCACCGGCACGCCCATGACGATGCCGCCGAAGAAGATGGCGAACAGAATGATCAGGCCGATTTCCACGGGCGGGCTACTCCAGCGACGAGGCGGAACGGGCTTCGGTATGCCGGCCGGCGAGCGCCAGCAGCGCCTGCTCGGCCGCGAACAGAACGATGAGGATGCCGCTGACGGTGAGCGGCACAAAGGTCCAGACCTGGCTGATGCCCAGCAAGGGGATGCGGATGCCCTGGCTGGTCTGCACCAGCTCCCAGGACCAGATCGCCATGGCGGCGCCGAACACGCCGACGACGACGTCGCAGATCACCTCGATGATGCGGCACGCACCGGGCGGCAGCGCCTCGCGGAAGCCAAGGACGGAAAGGTGGAAGCGTTCCCGGACACCGACCGCCGCGACGGGCAGGGCGATGGTGATGACGATCAGCGTCGCCGCGCGCTCGACCCAGGTGGGCGTGTCGTTCAGCACGTAGCGGCCGAACACCATCCAGCCGGTGATGACCACCAGCGCCACCATGGCGATGGAGGCGAGCAGGATGACCAGCTTGGCCAGGCCATCCAAAGCACGCGAGAAGGCATTCATGGGCGGGTGGACTCCGAGAGGGGAGAACGCCGGCAGGAGGCGGGGCGCCGGGCCGCCGCCGCCGAGGCAAGAAAAAAGCGCGGCGCCCTTGCGGACGCCGCGCCCCGGATCACCGGCTCATTTCGTTTCGCGGATCTGCTTGACCAGGTCGGCCATCTTCGGATCGGCCGCGTACTTGTCATAGACCGGCTTCATCAGCGCGGACCAGCCGGAGCGGTCCTCGAGGTCGGTGACCACGGCGCCGCCGGCGATCACCCGCTCGCGGGAGACCTTCTCGCGCTCGGCCCAGAGCTGCCGCTGGTGGGTGGCGCTTTCACGCGCCGCGTCCTTCAGCAGCTTCTTGTCGGCATCGTTCAGCCGGCGCCAGCGGGTCGCGGAGACGGCCAGGATCTCGGGCACGTTGGAGTGCTCGTCGGTGATGTAGTACTTGGCCACCTCGAAATGCCGGGTGCTCTCGTAGGAGGGCCAGTTGTTCTCGGCGCCGTCGATCACGCCGGACTGCAGGCTGGTATAGACCTCGCCGAAGGGCAGCGGCGTCGGGTTGGCGCCGAGCGCCTTGACCAGGTCGATCCAGAGATCGGAGGTCTGCACCCGGATCTTCATGCCCTTCAGGTCTTCGGGCTTGGTGACCTTGTTGCGGGTGTAGAAGCTGCGCGCGCCGGCGTCGTACCAGGCGAGCGGCACGATGCCGACCTTCTCCAGCTCCGCCGCGATCTGGTCGCCCACCGGGCCGTCCACCACGCGGTGCAGGTGCTCCACGTCGCGGAACAGGTAGGGGAGCGTCAGCACCTGCGTGCTGGCGACCAGGTTGTTCAGCGGGCTGAGGTTGAACTCGGCGAAGTCGATGGAGCCAAGGCGCATCTGCTGGATGGCCTCGTCCTGCTGGCCAAGCTGCGCCGAGTGGTAGGTCTTGAGCTTCAGGCGGCCGTTGCTGCGCTGGGCGACCAGCTCGGTGAAGCGGTCCATGCCCTTGGAAACGGGGTAGTCAGGCGGATGGATGTTCCACCCGCGCCATTCCTGCGCCTGCGAAGGGGTGGAGGTCCAGCCCAGCAGGGCGATCGCGGCGGCTGCCGCCCAATTCATCAGACGTCGTGTCATCGTACGTCCTCCCAGATGCTCGTTCTTCGCTTGAGGTTGCGCCTGAAACGGGGAGGCTGTCAAACCCTCAAAATCGCAATCCCCCCTCCATCTTGCGGCGCGGCACCGGGGCGCCCAGCATGCGGGCCGCCTGTTCCGCTGGAGCCAAACGTCGCATGAGCCTGCCGATCGCCTCCCTCTCCGCCGCCGCCGAGGCCCTCGCGTCCGGCCGCACCACCGCGCTGGCGCTGACGGAGGCGGCGCTGGAGCGCATTGCCGACCCCGCCGGCGAAGGCGGCCGCGCCTTTGTTCTCGTGCAGGCGGAGCAGGCCCGCGCCAGCGCCCGTGCGATGGACGCGCTGCGCGCGGCAGGACGCGCGCCCTCCCCTTGGGCTGGCATTCCGATCTCGGTGAAGGACCTGTTCGACCAGCAGGGCGTGCCGACCCGCGCCGGCGCCGTGGCGCTGGCCGACGCACCCCCCGCCACCGCCACCGCCCCCGCCGTGGCCGGCCTGGAGCGCGCCGGCTTTGTCGTGCTCGGGCGGACCAACATGGTGGAGTTCGCATTCAGCGGCCTGGGCGTGAACCCGCACCATGGCACGCCGCGCTCGCCCTGGGACCGCGCCACCGGGAGGCTTCCTGGCGGCTCCTCCTCCGGCGCGGCGGTCGCGGTGGCGGACGGGATGGGGCTGGGTGCCCTGGGTTCGGACACGGGGGGCTCCTGCCGCGTGCCGGCGGCGCTTTGCGGCATCGTCGGCTACAAGCCGACCGCCAGGCGCGTGCCGCTGGAAGGCGTGCTGCCACTGTCCAGCTCGCTGGACAGCATCGGACCGCTGGCCAATACCGCCGGCTGCTGCGCCGTTCTGCACACGCTGATGGCCGGCGCCGAGGCCGCCTCGCCGCCGCCGGTCCGCCCTGTCGCAGGGCTTCGATTCGGTGTGCCGGAAGCAACCTTCCTGTTCGAGGGGCTGGAACCAGCGGTGGCCGAGGCCTTTGCGCGCGCAGTGGCGCGATTGAAGGCGGCCGGCGCCCATATCGAGCGCTTCGACCTGCCGGAACTGGCGGAGATCCCGGCTGTCAACGCGGCAGGCGGCTTCGCCGCGGCGGAGTCCTATGCCTGGCACCGCGCCCTCATCGAGCGCGCGCGCGACCGCTATGACCCGCGCATCCTGGCTCGCATCCTGCGCGGCGCCAGCATGGGCGCGGCGGACTATCTGGACCTGCACAAGGCCCGGGCCCGCCTCATCGCGACCGCCGCAGCCCGCACCGCGCCCTATGATGCCGTGCTCTGCCCCACCACGGCGCTCACGCCGCCAGCCATCGACGCGGTGGAGGATGAGGCGGAGTACAACCGCATCAACCTTCTGCTGTTGCGCAACACGGCCGCCTTCAACTTCCTTGACCGCTGCAGCATCAGCCTCCCGTGCCAGGCGCCCGGCGAGGCGCCGGTGGGGCTGATGCTGACCGGCCAGCATGACGGCGATGACGCCCTCTTCGTCGCCGCAATGGCCGTGGAGGCCATTCTGCGCGGTTGAAACCGGTCAGTCGCGCAGCGAGGGGCTTCCCCTGCGCGCTTGCTGCGGCTAAACAAGCCCCTGGCGAGGACCCGTAGCTCAGCTGGATAGAGCGTTGCCCTCCGAAGGCAAAGGCCGAAGGTTCGAATCCTTTCGGGTCCGCCAAGAATTCCAGGACTTCCAGGCCTGCCGCCTCAGCCGCAGGAAGTTGGCCTCGCTGCGGAAATACTGCGCGGCCCCAAACCTCGAAGACGATGAATCTGGTAAGGCTCGCTTCCGGCGGGCCCTTTTTGTTTCCGGCCGCAGGACGGGAAGGAAGGGAGTGGCCGACCTGCCCGACGTCTCCATTCCGATGCCCGCCGGGAAGGACGCCAGGCCGGGATCGGCATGCCAGGCCAGGCGTTCTTTTCGGCCCACTGGAGCTTGCGCTCGGCACTGTGGCGGCGCCGGTCTTGGTGGCTGTGGTGAGTTCATCCCTTCCGGAGCATCGGCAGCGGCGGGCACCGGGGCGCAGGCACGGGTTGTCATGGGCTCCTGGCCTTCGGTCAGGCCGCGGGGGCGCTCCAGGAACCTGCCATCAGCTGAACAAGCAGCAGCGCCACGTCCTGCCCCTGCGCCAGCGCCTTTCCGTGGCAGTCATGCGCGACAACCTCACGCCCCTGCTTTGCGAGGCAAACCTGATGGCCTTCCACGGCGAAGAAGGCGAGCTGTGCTCCCTCATCGGCGCAGGAGATCTGCAACCTTGAGTGGTACGCCTTTGCGAAGGAAGCCATAACGTGCTGCTCCAGAAGATCGAAGCAGCCCGTTGCACGGATGGGGGGGGACATCGCGCACACCGTCAATTGCCACAGGGGAAGTTCGATCTATTTTTTAGACGATTTGCGCTAATAAAGAAAGCGTAAATGCGCTCGGTAGGTTTCTTTCCTGCGCCCGGGCAACAGGGAGAGGGTTTTCGTTCCTGTTCGGGTCCAGTCCCGCCATGCGCGGGTGCTGATCCGCCGAGAGCGGTCACATGATGCGCCGAACAGCCCCTGCCGTAGTTTCGCACCCTTGCTGCGGGCGCCCTGCCCTGCATTGCCTCTCGGAGGGATGCCACCAGCCACGAGGAGCGGTGTTTAGGCCGGGCTCGGACGCATGGTGTCGGATGCTTTCAGCAAGCCGGACACGGAGGCTGGCGCCCCTGCGTCGTTCAGGATTGGGAACGGGCGGCACCTGCAGGGGCGGGAAATGCAGAATGGCTGAAGGCCGGCTGCGGCGGGCGCAGCGCCACGTCGGCGAAGCCGAGAAGCGTGCGCGGCGACGGATGGCCGTTCTGGAAAGGCCGGAGCGGGACGGTCATCCATCTGCCGCGCGGGAGGCGGAGAAAAGCCCTGGCCGTGCTTCAGGAGACCCTTCGGCTGTTGCGGGAACACTTCCGCCTGGAACAGGACATGCCGGGAGAAAGAAACCGCCTCCGCAGCAAAAAGAAGATCGGCGGCAAACTCCTGGCCTGCGCGCTCCCCTCCAGAGAAAGCACCCAAACAAAGAAGCCCCGGCACCAGGCCGGGGCTGAAGTCAGCAATGGAAAAGCTGCTGGGGAGGAATGTACAGCGCAGATAGAAATGCGCATGCCGGGTAGCGGTTGCATCCAGAAGCTTCCACACGGAATCCAGGTTCACGCGCTCCCTTTCCAATCCGGTTGTTCTGCGGAAACGGCATTTTACCTCCTGCGTTACGCTGGAAAGCCCACTGGAGGAGCCAGCCCGATGAGCAACATGGCGGCCGTCAACGACTTCCGCCCTTGCGCTTATGTCAGGCGGCGCTGTTCTCCGCTTACCAAGGGTCTTCTTTGGGGTGGCGCGCTCAGTGCACTGCTGTGGACGCTGATTGGCTGGGTGGCTGTCAGCATGGTCTGAGCAGCCCGCGAACTGCTCGCAGGCCCAGGCATGGCCCGCTGACCTTCCCGGCCCGGCTGCCGAGCCTGTCGCTCCCACCCCAGCGGCCGGGACCTGCGGAAGGAGAATCTTAACACCTTTGCCGCATGCTCCGGGGATTGGCTGGAGACTTCCCCATGAGCGACACCACCGCCGACATCTGCAGGCTCCCCTCCGCTCCGGTTGCGGAGAGCCGCCCCTCTCCCGCGAAGGGCCTCCTGTGGGGTGGCGCGCTGAGCGTCCCGCTCTGGACCGCCATTGGCTGGGTCATCGCACGGGCCTTCTGAGTCCGATTCCGCTCAGCGCCACGTCCGGGCCGGCGAAAGCAGGGCTGCTCCCGGGGCAGCCCGCCCTGCCCCGCCGGCGCCTGCCGGGGCGATCAGCTCCAGAAATACAGGATCAGCGGCACGCCGAGCACGAGGCAGATCACCGCCAGGGGCGCGCCGAGTCGTGGATAGTCCTGGAAGCGGTAGCCGCCCGGCTCCATCACCAGCGTGTTGGACTGGTGGCCGATGGGGCTGAGAAAGGTGCAGGAGGTGCCCATGGCCACCGCCATCAGCATGCCGTCGGTCGAAACGCCGGAGCCTTGCGCGAGCCCCATGGCGATCGGCGCCATCAGCAGCACCGTGGCGTTGTTGGCCATGACCTCGGACAGCAGCATGCAGGCCAGCATCACCGCGCCGACCAGCGCCCAGCCCGGCAGCGCGGCGGCCGGCCCGGACAGGACATCCACCAGCAGCGCCATCGTGCCGGAGGCCTCCATGGCCTCCCCAAGCGGGAAGAGCGCGCCCAGAAGCACGATCACCGGCCAGTCGATCGCCGCATAGGCTTCGTCGGGCCGCAGGATGCGGCAGACGAGCATAGCCGCCAGCACGCCCGCGAAGGCGATATGGGCTGGCGCGAAGTCGAACAGCACCGCAAGGATGCCGGCCAGGAACAACCCACCGGCCAGCCAGGCACGCTGCGGCCGGCCGAGTGTGACGCCACGCTCCGCCAGCGGCAGCAGGGAGAGCGCCTGGAACGCCTCCGCCTGCCGCTCGGGCAGCACCTGCAGCAGCAGCACGTCGCCGCCGCGCAGCACGATGTCGCTCATCCGGTCGGTGACGCGGCGGCCCTGGCGCGACACCGCCAGCAGATTCACCCCATACTGGCTGCGCAGGCGCAGCGCGCCCGGCGAGCGGCCGATCAGCGAGGAGCCGGGGCGCAGGATGGCCTCCACCGCGTTCACATCCTCGGCCACCAGCGCGCGGATGCCGTCCTCCTCATCCTCCTCGACCACGGACTCCCCGTCGCTCTCCGCGGGCACAGCGAGCGAAAGGGCCGCGGCTTCCACCAGGTTCCGCAGCGCCTCGGGCGGGCCCTCCAGCAGCAGCACGTCATCCGGGCGCAGGCGCGCCTCCCCGGGCGGCGCGAGGGTCCGGTTGGGGCCGCGGAACAGGCCCACCACCGTGACGTCGTCATCACCCATGCCTTCCAGCGCCCGGATCGAGAGACCGACGGCACGGCTCCGCTCGCCGATCCGCACCTCGGCCACATAGTCGCCGGCATCGACACCAGCGGCCTTGCCGCCCTGCTTGTCGCGCAGGAAGCGACTGGCCAGGACGACATAGGCCACCCCCGCCACGGCGATCGGCAAGCCCACCCAGGCGAAATCGAACAGGGCGTAGCGGCCGAGTTCCGTGCGGTCGGCACGAATCGCCGAGACGATCAGGTTGGGCGGCGTGCCGATCAGCGTGACCAGCCCGCCCAGGACGGAACCGAAGGCCAGGGGCATCAACGAGCGGGACGGCGAATACTTATCCCGGTAGGCGTTGCGCAGCGCCACGGGCATGAAAAGGGCCAGCGCACCGACGTTGTTCATGAAGGCGGAGAAGCCGGCACAGAGCGTGGTCTGTGTCGCCACCTGCAGGCGCGGGCGGCCCCGCATCCCGCCGAGCCGGCGCAGCAGCAGATCCACCGTGCCGGCGGATTGCAGGCCCTTGCTGATGGCCAGCACGGCGGCGACGGTGGTCACGGCCGGCTCGGCGAAGCCCAGGAAGGCCTTTTCTGGCGCGACCTGGCCGAACACGACCAGCGCCAGCAGCAGCAGCAATGCGACCACGTCGTAGCGGACGGGTTGCAGCACGAAACCCGCCAGCGCCAGCAGGCAGAGGGCGGTGACGGTGATCTGATCGGGTGTCATGCAGGCTTCTTCAGGAGAGAACTCGAAAACCCGCGGAGGCGGGTGGGGTTTCCGGCTTGCCCGGCCGATCCGGCTCGGCGGCACCGCCGGTGATAAGCCCCCGATTCCCGCCGCCTGGGCCGGCGGCGGGTGCAGGCAGGCGCAGGGCCTTCCTGCTGCCACAGGGGAAGCCTACAGCGCATTCCGGAACACGATCAGGCCCCATATGCCGGCACCAAGCAGCGCCAGCCCAAGCGCGAGATCGGCAAGCCGCAGCCACGATGCAGGGTCCTTGCCGCATCGCGGCGCGGGTCCGGCAGCCTTTTGCCGGGCCGCCGCACGCGGTTTGCCGGTGGCCTTGCGCGGCTTCGGGGAAACTGGCCTGGGGACGCTGCGCGGCTTTTGCGGTGCTGACCTGGAGGCGGGGCTGGCAGGCTTGCGACTCATGCCGCGCGGCTCCGCCCAGCCTCCGCTCGCGGCGTCCCCACGGCCGGGAAGGCCGCAACTCCGACGGGCCCGATTCTGCTGGCGTGGCCCGCTGCAAGCACCTTTCGCGCCGGGAAGGGCCGCTTCGCACCGGCGACCCGCTGAGATCCCGGCGACACCCAGGAAATCTTCTCGCGGTCGGCGGCGCGGAGGCCGCCAACCTGGATGCCCGGGCTGACGCCCAGATCCGTGGTCGAGCTGAGGGAATAGCCGATCAGCATGCTAGGCTCACTCGTTGGATTTCAGCGCCTTGAGAAGCGGGCAGATCATGCGCCGCAAGTCAACCCTCGGCCTTCCGCATCCGCCGCCCCACCCTGCCCCTTCGCTCCAGCAACGACATGAGCACCGCTCAGGCGTTCTGCCAGGAGGCCGGGGGCGCCAAGCCCGGGCCTGCAAACGGCGCCATGCGGTATTCCGCTCAAGCATGCCCGCACTTGGCGGAACGAATGCGCTTTCCCTGAACCAGAATTTTTCCGCTGCACAGGCAGCCTGGGGTCGGCAAGAACCATCGGACCCTCCATGCGCCTGCTCCGCCTCGTACCCCTCGCCGTTCTCTCCGCCTGTGCAACGATGATCGAGGGAACAACAGGTAATGTCACGGTCTCCACCACGCCGGCGGGCGCGACCTGCGTGATCGACCGTGAAGGGCAGCGCATCGGCACGGTGGCCATGACTCCGGGGAGCCTGAGCATCAGCAAGAGCCGCCATGATTTGACCGTGGCCTGCAGCAAGGAGGGCTACGACTCCTCCTCGATCAGCATCGCGGGGGGCTTCACCGGTACCACCTTCGGGAACATCCTTGCCGGCGGCATCATCGGCGTGGCCGTTGACGCCGCTTCCGCTGCGAACAGCAAATACCCGCAGGTCATCCGCCTGGACCTTGTTGAGCATCCGCGTCCGGCAGCCGCTCCGCTCTATGGGCAGCAGGCGAGCAGCGTCATGCCCATCATCTATGAGCCGGGGGTGAGTCCCGGCAGCTGAGGCTCTCGGCAGGCGAGCGGGCGCAATGGCCCTTCCGCGCGCCGGCCCGAGGTGGGTGCGCCCGGGAGTGCCGACTTTCGCCATGCGCGAGCGCGCCCGAATGCCGCCATCATCGCCAGTCCTTCAGAAGGCGCTGACCGGCGGGGAGGCCGATCGCGGCAGGCGGGGATCGCCGGTGCTTGCACCGCGGGCTCCGGCCGCACACGCTTTTGCCGCATCGTCCGGCGAGGCGGGCGACCAGCTTCCGCCGCCAAGCCGCCCAAACTTCATGCCGTCGCGGAAATACCTGGCGGAAACAGAAAAGGGCGGGACCAAGGTCCCGCCCCTCATCCTCAGCGCGAGTAGAACTCGACGACGAGGTTCGGCTCCATCTGCACGGGGTAGGGCACGTCCGAGAGCTTCGGGGCGCGCAGGAAGCGGCCCTTCATCTGCCGGTGATCGACCTCGATGTACTCGGGCACGTCGCGCTCGCCGCTCTGCGCGGCGTCAAGCACGACGACGAGCTGCTTCGACTTCTCCTTGACCTCGATCACGTCTTCATCGCGCACGAGGTAGGAGGGGATGTTCACGCGCTTGCCGTTCACGGTGACATGGCCGTGGTTGATGAACTGGCGGGCACCAAAGGGGGTCATCGCGAACTTCATGCGATAGACCACGGCGTCCAGCCGGCGCTCCAGCAGCTCGATCAGGTTCTCGGAGGTGTCGCCCTTGCGGCGCACGGCCTCCTCGTAATACTTGCGGAACTGCTTCTCACCGATGTTGCCGTAGTAGCCCTTGAGCTTCTGCTTGGCCATCAGCTGCACGCCGAAGTCGGTCGGCTTCTGCTTGCGGCGCTGGCCGTGCTGGCCGGGGCCGTATTCGCGCTTGGCAACCGGGGACTTGGCACGGCCCCAAAGGTTCACGCCGAGGCGGCGATTGATCTTGTACTTGCTTTCCGCGCGCTTCGTCATGCGGCGGGCTCCTTTTGCTTGTGCGACGGTGTCGCTGTTGTCCCGGTAGTCCCGAGGCGGACATGCCAAGGGCGGGGCGCACGGCAGGCGCGCGTCCGCATTCCCGGAAGGAGGCGCGCCTTTAGCGCCGCGCGCGCCGGCTTGTCAAACCCGTGCGCCTGCCCCTACTCCGTTTCCCCATGGTGACGCGTTCGGAAATCCTGGTGCTCGGGCTGACGGCCGGGGTGATGGGCAGCCTGGTCGGCGGGCTGATGCTCGGCATCGGACTAGGGCTGGTGGTCAACAACGTCCATGCCGGCTGGGTGCTGGTGCTGCCGGCGGCGCCGGCCGGGGGCGCCCTCGGTTACCTGCTGGCCCGCCGGCTGGCGCGCCAACTCGGCGAATAGCGCCCGTTCAACACGGCGCAACCTGCCGCCCGCATGCGGAGTAGGCTTAAGGACGCCGCATGCGGGCGCCCCGGCCATACGGCAGATGCTTCAACGGCGGGGGGAAGCAACCTCAGGGTGGAAGGGCGGGCCTTCCACAGGATGCGCTGGCCCGTCAGCGGATGAGGGGACGCGGAGGCAGGGCTTCGGCTGCCTTGCGTTGAAGTGAGGGAAAAAGCTTCGGGGGAGACGAACTGCCCCAAAACCCCTCCTTTTTCTGAGAGATTTTGATCAGGCTGAACCGGGAGGTGCTCCCAGTTGAACCCGCTTGGCCGGCGCAAGGGACCCGATTGAAGAAGGCGCACAGCGCCCGGGAGCGGAACCCATTCTTCCCGGTTCCGCCTGCCGCCGGGTCACTCCCCGATGACGATAAAAAAGGGAGGCTCGCGCCTCCCCAAAGGTTCTGCAGCGTGAAGGAAGGAGAAGCTCAGGCCGCGACCTGCAGCGACTCCGACTGGCGGCGCACCATCTCCTGGTAAGGGCCGGGGCGGCGCATCAGCAGGTCGGGCGCGCCGTCCTGGATCACCTGGCCGTTCTCCATCACCACGATGCGGTCGAAGTTGGTCAAGGTGGCGAGGCGGTGGGCAATGGCGATCACGGTGCGGCCCACCATCAGACGGTCCAGCGCACGCTGCACCTCGGCTTCCGACTCGCTGTCCAGGGCGGAGGTCGCCTCGTCCAGCAGCAGGATCGGCGCATCCTTCAGCAGCGCGCGGGCGATGGCGAGGCGCTGGCGCTGGCCGCCCGAGAGCTTGGCGCCGCGGTCGCCCACGACGGTGTCGAAGCCCTCCGGCAGCGCCTCGATGAAGTCGCGGCAGCGGGCGGCCTCGGCGGCGGCCAGCACCTCCTTGTCGGTGGCGTCGGGGCGGGCGTAGCGGATGTTCTCCATCACCGAGCGATGAAACAGCGAGACGTCCTGCGGCACGACGGCGATCATGTCGGCCAGGCTCTCGCGGGTCGTTCCGGCGATGTCATCCCCGTCGATCAGCACGGCGCCGGCCTGCGGCGCGGAATGGCGCTGCAGCAGCGTTAGCAGGGTGGACTTGCCGGCGCCGGAGCGGCCAACCACGCCCACCTTCTGCCCCTGCGGAATGGCCAGGTTCAGCCCCTGCAGCACCGGCGAGGAGCCTTCCGGCGCGCTGGGGTAGCGGAAGGTGATGTCCTGGAACTCCACGCCGCCACCACGGGCATGCAGGGCATGGGCATTCTCGGCGTCGGGCAGGTCATGCGCCACCAGCAGGGCAGCCAGCGCCTCGCGCATGCGGGCGACGTACTGCGTCAGGTCCACCAGGGCCATGGCGAGGTCGCGGCTGGCATGCAGAATGGTGAAGCCCAGGGTGCAGACCAGAACGATGTCGCCGGTGGTGGCCCGGCCGAGCTGCCACAGGTGCACCACCCAGGCCAGCAGCAAGGCGGTCAGCACCGCCGTCGCGGCGCCATGCACCAGGCGCAGCTTCTCCAGGTAGCGCAGGCTCTCGCGGCGCGCGGCGGTCTCGCCGGCCAGCGCGTCGTCCAGGCGCGCCGCCTCGCGGCCGAAGGCGCCGAAGGCCCGCACCAGGGAGAAGTTCTGCACCACGTCCACCAGCTGACCGTCCACCGCGGCGGCATGGCCGGCGAAGCGGTCATGCTTCTGCTCGCCCTTGCGGCCCAGCCAGGCGACGCCGGCGGCCAGCAGACCGGCCGCGATCACCAGGCAGCCGGCCATGATCGGGTCCACGCTCGCCAGGAAGGCAATGGCCAGGACCACGGCGACGGCGGGCGGCACGGTGTGCCAGGTGAAGTTCTGCAGCACGGTGAAGGCGGCCGTGCCGGTGGCGCTGATGCGCGCCGCCAGCGTGCCCGCCGAGCGGTTGGCGAAGTAGCCCGGCGAATGGCCGGAGAGGTGGCGGAACAGCTCCGCCCGCATCGAGGCCGTGGCGCGCGGGAAGCGGTCGGCGGCGATCCAGCCGCCGACGCGCCAGAGCATGTTGTCCGCCGTGATCACGCCGGCCAGGATGGCGAAGGCCAGCCACACCGTTGCCGCGTCCGCGTTCGAAGGACCGCCCGAGAGCGTGTCGATCAGGTGCTTGACGGCGTAATTGGCACCCACCGAGCAACCGACCGCGCCCAGCACTGCGAGCAGAATCGTGATGTGGCTACCTGCATGGGGCCGCAGGTGGCGGAACAGGAACCCGACGGGGCGCCGGGCGAGGCGCAGCAGGTCGCTGGTATCGGCACGCTGCATGGGGCGGTCAGCCTCCTTGATCTACGAGCACATGCGCGTGAGGGGGCTGCGCTCTGTGCGTTCACCCAGAGGGAACGCCAGCAACAAGACGAAATCGTGGCGATGTTTGCCGAATCCGCACCTCAATCAGGTGCGAGGTTGTCGGCAGTGGAAATACGGAGACCGGACCCGATGCGTATCGCTCAGATCGCTCCCCTGACGGAAGCCGTCCCGCCCAAGCTGTATGGCGGCACCGAGCGGATCGTCGCCTACCTGACCGAGGAGCTGGTGGCTCTCGGCCATGACGTGACGCTGTTCGCGAGCGGGGATTCGATCACTTCGGCCACCCTCGCGCCGATGTCCAGCAAGGCGCTGCGGCTTGACCCCTCGGTGCGCGACCCCAACGCGCCGCTCACGCTCATGCTGGAGCAGGTCTACCGCCGCCGGCACGAGTTCGACCTGCTGCACTTCCATCTGGACTACCTGCCCTTCCCGCTGTTCTCGCGGCAAAGCGTGCCCTTCATCACCACCATGCACGGCCGGCTGGACCTGCCGGAGCTGCAGCCGGTGTTCAACACCTTCAGCCAGGCGCCGGTGGTCTCGATTTCCAACGACCAGCGCCGGCCGCTGCCGCAGGCGCATTGGGCGGGCACCGTCTATCATGGCCTGCCGGAGAAGCTGCTGGTGCCGGCCGCCGGCGCCAAGCCGGGCTACCTGGCCTTCCTCGGCCGCATCGCGCCCGAGAAGCGCTGCGACCGCGCCATCGAGATCGCCATCGCCACCAACACGCCGCTGAAGATCGCGGCCAAGGTGGACCGGGTGGACGTCGATTATTTCGAGAGCAAGATCAAGCCGATGCTGGCGCATCCGCTGATCGAGTTCATTGGCGAGATCAACGAGCAGCAGAAGCAGGACTTCCTGGCCAACGCCATCGGCCTGCTGACGCCGATCGACTGGCCGGAGCCCTTCGGCCTGGTGATGATCGAGGCGATGGCCTGCGGCACCCCCGTGATCGCCTTCCGCCACGGCTCGGTGGCGGAGGTGATCGACGAGGGCGTGACCGGCTTTGCGGTGGACAGCATGGCCGAGGCGATCGCCGCCGTGGCCCGCCTGAAGGCGCTGCCCCGCGCCGCGGTGCGCGCCCGCTTCAACGAGCGCTTCACCGGCCGCCGCATGGCCGAGGACTACGTGGCGATCTACGAGCGGCTGGCCCGCGAGGCCGGCCAGGCCAACCTGCGGGTGGCGGCGGAATAATCCGCCCCTTTCCGGGGAGGGCGCTCCCTCCCCGGCGCGCGGCGCGGGCGATCCGGTCTCCCGCCCGCGCTGCGCCGGCCCGATCCGGCTTTGATTCCGGCGGCGTATGGCCTTATCTCAGGCGCTGAATTCGGCGGGACGCTCGCCGCCTTGACCCGCCGCGCCGGAACAGCATGACCGATACCCCCCTTTCCCGTATCCGCAACTTCTCGATCATCGCCCATATCGACCACGGGAAATCCACCCTGGCCGACCGCCTGATCCAGGCCACCGGCTCCGTCGCGCTGCGCGACATGAAGGAGCAGATGCTGGACAGCATGGAGCTGGAGCAGGAGCGCGGCATCACCATCAAGGCGGCCTCGGTCCGCCTCGACTACACGGCGCAGGACGGCAACACCTATGTCCTGAACCTGATGGACACGCCGGGCCATGTGGACTTCGCCTACGAGGTCTCCCGCTCGCTGGCGGCCTGCGAGGGCTCGCTGCTGGTGGTGGATGCCTCCCAAGGCGTCGAGGCGCAGACCCTGGCCAACGTCTACCAAGCCATCGACGCCGGGCACGAGATCGTCCCGGTGCTCAACAAGATCGACCTGCCGGCGGCCGAGCCGGAGCGGGTGAAGCAGCAGATCGAGGACGTGATCGGCCTCGACGCCTCCGACGCGGTCGAGATCTCCGCCAAGACCGGCCTCAACATCGAGGGCGTGCTGGAGGCGCTGGTCACCCGCCTGCCCGCTCCCCAGGGCAACGCCGATGCCCCGCTCAAGGCCCTGCTGGTGGACAGCTGGTACGACCCCTATCTCGGCGTCATCATCCTGATCCGGGTGAAGGACGGCGCCATCCGCAAGGGCCAGAAGATCCGCTTCATGGCCCAGGGCTCCACCCATGTCGTGGACAGCGTCGGCGTCTTCACGCCCAAGATGGTGGCGGTGGACAGCCTCGGGCCGGGCGAGATGGGCTATCTCAACGCCGCGATCAAGACCGTGGCGGACACCAATGTCGGCGACACCATCACCGACGACCGCAACCCCGCCAGCGAGCCGCTGCCGGGCTTCAAGCCCTCCATCCCGGTGGTGTGGTGCGGCCTCTACCCGGTGGACGCGGACGATTTCGAGAAGCTGCGCGAATCCCTTGGCAAGCTCAGGCTGAACGACGCGTCCTTCCACTTCGAGGCGGAAAGCTCGGCGGCGCTGGGCTTCGGCTTCCGCTGCGGCTTCCTGGGACTGCTGCACCTGGAGATCATCCAGGAGCGCCTCTCCCGCGAGTTCGATCTCGACCTGATCGCGACCGCACCCAGCGTCGTCTACAAGCTGACGAACACCAAGGGCGAGACCTTCGACCTGCACAACCCGGCCGACATGCCGGACCCGTCGCTGATCGAGAGCATCCAGGAGCCCTGGATCAAGGCCACCATCATGGTGCCGGACGAGCACCTGGGCTCGATCCTGACGCTCTGCTCCGAGCGGCGCGGCCAGCAGGTGGAGCTGACCTATGTCGGCAACCGCGCCATGGCGGTCTACCGCCTGCCGCTGAACGAGGTGGTGTTCGACTTCTACGACCGCCTGAAGTCGGTCTCCCGCGGCTACGCCTCCTTCGACTACCAGATGGACGGCTACGACGAGGGCGACCTGGTGAAGATCTCCATCCTGGTGAACAACGAGCCGGTGGACGCCCTCTCCTTCATGGCGCACCGCTCCCAGGCCGAGCGGCGCGGCCGCTCCATCTGCGAAAAGCTGAAGGAGCTGATCCCCCGGCAGCTCTTCAAGATCCCCATCCAGGCGGCGATCAGCGGCCGGGTCATCGCCCGCGAGACCATCTCGGCCATGTCGAAGGATGTCACCGCGAAGTGCTACGGCGGCGACATCAGCCGCAAGCGCAAGCTCCTGGAGAAGCAGAAGGAGGGCAAGAAGCGCATGCGGCAGTTCGGCAAGGTGGAGATCCCGCAGTCGGCCTTCATCGCCGCCCTCAAGATGGACAGCTGAGCCACCGGCGCCTGCACGGAGAGCAACAACATCTTCGCCGTGGACGAGGCGCCGCGGGGCGCGAAGGCCTGCCCCGCGCGAGCGGCTCACTTTCCCTTGACTTCCACATGACAGAATAGTCATGCGTGGGGCGGGCCTTTCAGGCCGGGAGACAATGATCCGATGAGCCGCTCCATGCTTCGCCGCGCCCTGATGGGCGCCACGCTCTGCACGGCCGCCTTCTGCGCCGCCGCCGCCCTGCCGGCCAGTGCCCAGCAGGCCTATCCCAGCCGCACCATCACCGTGGTCGTGCCCTTCGCCGCCGGCGGCCCGACCGATACCGTGACCCGCCTGGTGGCGGAGGCCATGTCCCGCGACCTCGGGCAAACCGTGGTGATCGAGAATGTGGGCGGCGCCGGCGGCACGCTCGGGGCGGCGCGCGTCGCGCAGGCGAAGCCGGACGGCTACTCCCTTCTCATGCACCACATCGGCATGGGCACCGCGCCGACGCTCTATCGCCGCCTCGCCTACGATCCGGTGGGCGGTTTCGAGACCATCGGGCTGGTCACCGAGGTGCCGATGACCATCATCGCCCGCAAGGACATCCCCGCCGGCAACCTGCGGGAACTGGCGGCGCTGGTGCGGAAGGAAACCACCGCGCTCAACTACGCCAACGCCGGAATCGGCGCCGCCAGCCATCTCTGCGGCCTGCTGCTGCAGAAGGCGATCGACGCGCCGATGACCACCGTGCCCTATCGCGGCACCGGCCCGGCGATGACGGACCTGATCGCCGGCACGGTGGACCTGATGTGCGACCAGACCACCAACACCACGGAGCAGATCCGCGCCGGGGCGGTGAAGGCCTTCGCCGTCACCACGCCGCAGCGCCTTCCCTCGCTTCCCGACGTGCCGACCACGGCCGAGGGCGGCCTCCCCGGCATGGAGGTGACCATCTGGCACGGGCTCTACGCACCGAAGGGCACGCCGGAGGAGATCCGCAAGCGGCTCTCCCGCGCGCTGCAGGTGGCGCTGCGCGATCCCGCCCTCATCCAGCGCTTCGCCGACCTCGGCACCGCGCCGGTGGCCCGACCTCGGCACCGCGCCGGTGGCGCAGGAGCGGGCCACGCCCGAGGCGCATCGCGCCTTCTGGCAGGCTGACATCGCCAAGTGGCGGCCGGTGATCCAGGCCGCCGGGCAGTACGCGGACTGAGCGGCTTCCGCTGCCCTGCGCGCCGTTGCGCGGGGCGGCCCCTTTTCCCGGTGAGGAACAGCGTCGCTGACGATTTCCGGCGGCATTGAAAGGGGTTATGGCTATGCTGCGGCAGGCGGCCCGCGCCCCCCTGGTGGACGGCAGGGCTCGCCCCGTGTGATTGTGATGGCCGGAAGGCGGCGAGCCCGCCCTGCAGGCCGCCTGGGAGACGCGATGCAACTTCGCCGGCGCCAGCTCCGGCCATAATGAGCGGACAGGCGATTCAGCAGCCCCCGTCGGTCCGGCTGTACCTGCTCCTTATCGCCCTGGCTGCGCTGCTGCCGGTCTGGGGCCTGGCGGGCCATCTCGCGGGCCGCATGGCCGAGACCGAGCGCAACCGCCTGCTCGAAACCGCCAGCGACGCCGCGCGCGACCTCGCCTTCAACCTCGAGCGCGAAGTGCTCGGCTTGCGGGGCGAGCTGGTGGCGCTCGGAACCTCGCCCGCCCTGCGCGCCGGCCAGTTCGCGGCCTTCCATGAGCAGGCCCACGCCCTGCGGGCGGTCCGCCATACCTACGACATCCGGCTGACGGATACCGAGGGACACGTGCTGGTGGACAGCGCCACGCCTTTCCACGATCCGGCCGTGCCCCTGCCCGATTTGCCACTGCTCACCCACGCGCCGCAGAAGGCGGGCATTTCCACCCTCTACGTTCCGGAGCATCCCCGGGAAAAGCTGCGGATCGACATCACCGAGGAAATCCCGCGCAGTGCCGGCCTGCCGCCCCTGCTGCTCAGCGCCTCCCTCGATCCCGCCACGATCTGGGACGAGCCGCTGCGGAACCTCGGGCTGCCCTCCGGCTGGACGGCCCTCGTGGCGGATGACAGCGCCCGCATCCTGGCTCGCCGGCCGGCGGTCGCGCAGCTGATCGGCACGCAGGGCGCCGCCGGCGGCGCGATCCGCACCGCGCTCGACAGCCAGCAGGCCTCGGGCTCGGCGGCGAAGCACGACTTCCGGGGTGTACCCGTCCATGCCGCGTGGCACCGGGTGGAGGGAACGCCCTGGCTGGTGCTGGTCGCGCTGCCCACCGAGATGCTGGATGGGGCGCTGCGCCGGATGCTGAGCCCGGTGGTGCTCCTGGGCGGCGGGTTGCTGCTGGTCTTCACCGCCGGCCTCGCCTTCTGGGTGGACCGGAAGGTGGCCGTGCCGCTCAACGAGCTCGGCCGTATCGCCGGCGCCTTCGGCCGCGGCGCTCCCCTGCCCCGGATGCCGCGCAGCGGCCTGCGCGAGATCGACGTGGCGACCCAGGCGCTCGCCGCCGCCGTGACGGAGCGGGAGGCGCTGGAGGCCGAGCGGCTCACCCTTTCCGCCCGGCTGCAGACGGTGCTGGAAAGCACCACGGACAGCGTCCTGGTGCTCGACCGCGCCGGCAAGGTGCTCTACCTGAACGGCCGCGCGCGGGCCCAGGCGGTGGACGCCGCCGGCAGCATCGGCCGTCCGCTGCAGGACAGCTTCCCCGGCTGGGACGGCGGCCCTTTCGGCGCCGCCTGCGAGCAGGCGCTGACGGATGGCGCGCCGAAAAGCGTCACCGCCTTCCACCCTGCCCTCGGCCGCTGGATCTCGGCCGACGTCTATCCCTCGGCGGAGGAGCTGACGCTGTTCTTCCGCGATGTCAGCGACGAGCGCGCCGCCCAGGCGGCGCTGCGGCAGAGCGAGGCACGCCTGAAGGCGGTGCTCGACAACGTCCCCGTCGGCGTGATCCTGGCCGAGGCGCCGGCCGGCCGGATCCTGCTCGGCAACCGGCGGCTGGACGAGATCCTGCGCTATCCGCTCGAGCTCGCCGCCGGCATGGACGAGTACGCGGTGCTCTGGGAAGCCTATCATGCCGATGGCCGGCGGGTGGAGGGCCCGGACTTCTCGCTCAGCCGCGCCCTGCTGACCGGCCTGCCGTGCAGCGCCGAGTTCCGGTACCGCCGCGGCGACGGCAGCATGGTCTGGCTCCGCAGCACCGGCATGCCCGTGCGGGACGCCGAGGGCCGCGTGGTTGGCGCCGTGGTCGCGCTTGCCGACATCGATGCCGAACGCCGCGCGGCCGAGGCGCTGCGCGAGAGCGAGCTGCGCTTCCGCACCCTCGCCGAGGCGGTGCCGCAGGTCGTCTGGTCCTCCTTGCCGGACGGCAGGATCGACTACGTCAACCCGCGCCTGCGGGATTTCACCGGGCTGGTGCCCGGCCTGGCGATGGAATCGCTCGCGCGCATCATCCACCCGGAAGACCAGCAGCGCGCCGAACGCGCCTGGCAGCGGGCGTTGCGCCGGGGCCAGCCCTTCTCCACCGAGCTGCGGCTGCTGCGGGCGGAGGGCGGCTGGCGGTGGTGCGCGGTGCGGGCCCTGCCGGCACGCGCCGCCGATGGCACCATCCGGCGCTGGATCGGCGCCGCCACGGACGTCTCCGAACTGGTGGAGGCGCGCGAGGCGCTGGCCCGGCAGGTGGCGGCGCAGACCGCCTCGCGGGAGGCCGCGGTGCAGGCGGCGGCGGCGCTGGCCGCCTCGGAAAGCCGCTTCCGCCGCTTCGCCGAAGCCAGCCCCGACGTGATGTGGATGACCGACCCCGCCGCCAACCGGGTGGAGTTCGTCAGCCCCGCCTTCGAGCGGATCTGGGGCGTGGCGCAGGAGCGCTTCGCCGTGCAGCCGGATCTCTGGCTGGAGATGATCCACCCGGCCGACCGGCCGCGCCTCGAGGTCGTGCGCAAGGGGCGGCAAGGGGCCGAGACCTTCGAGGTCGAGTACCGCATCCAGCGTCCCGACGGAACGCAGCGCTGGATCCGCGACGTCAGCTTCCCCATCCTGGATACGCAGGGCCTGCCCTCGCGCCGGGGCGGCCTCGCGCGCGACGTGACCGATGCCAAGGCGTCCGAGGCTCGGCAGGCGCTGCTGCTGGGCGAGCTGAACCACCGGGTGAAGAACACCCTCGCCACGGTGCACTCCCTGGCGCTGCAGACCGCTCGCACCATGGGCGACAAGCCGGAGGCCACACAGCGCTTCCTGCAGGACTTCCAGTCCCGCCTGCTGACCCTGGCGCGCGGGCACGACCTGCTGACCGCCCGCACCTGGCGCGGCACGACCCTGGCCGAAACCGCCCGCGCCGTGCTCACGCCCTGGCAGTCCACCTCAGGGCCAGAGGGCGAATCGCGCCTGGTGGTGAGCGGCCCGCCGGTCTGGCTGGCGCCGAAGCAGACCCTGGGCCTTGCCCTTGCGCTGCACGAACTTGCAACCAACGCGGTCAAGCACGGGGCATTGACACGCGCGGAAGGACGTATCCTGGTTCGCTGGGAGGGCGAATCCGATGGTATGGTGCAGTTGACATGGCAGGAGCAGAACGGACCACCGGTGCGGGCTCCCGCACGGAGCGGCTTCGGCACCCGCATGCTGCAACGGGGCTTGCCGGCCGAACTGGGCCCTGGCTCCTCGGTTGGACTGGACTACGCAGCGGACGGCTTCGTGGCGGTGGTTCGCTTCCGCCCCGTGAACGGCCCGCAAGTTGAAGAGGAAACCGCATGAGCGGACTAAAGGGGCGACGCATCCTCGTGGTGGAGGATGAGGCACTGATTGCCATGCTTGTCGAGGACGCCCTGCTGGAAGCCGGTGCCTGCGTGCTCGGCCCCGCCGCCACGGTGGAGGAGGCGCTGATGTTGTTCGAGGAGGAACGGCCGGAAGCGGCGGTGCTGGACATCAACCTGGCGGGGCAGGCCTCGACGCCGGTGGCCGACACCCTGGTGGAGCACGCCATCCCCTTCGTGGTTGCCACCGGCTACGGCGCCGCGGGACTGCCGGAACGGCACCGGGACGTTCCGGTGCTGGCCAAGCCCTATGATCCGCGTGACCTGATCGCGGCGCTGGAACAGGTCTGCTGCTGAGCGGCGGCGCCGGGCAGGTGGTTCGCCACGCCACCGCCCGCCACGCGCCCGCCGGCTGCGCTCAGGCAGCCCCCAGCACCCGTCCGGCCACCGCGTCGAGCTTCGCCACCAGGGCGGGATCACGCAACGCGGCAGGAGTGACAACAGCGTATTCCAGCGCTCGGTCGCAGCCGGCGGGGCAAGGGCCGCGCGGCCGCCCCAGCATCGGCACCACCGTCCTCACCAGCGCCTTGGCGTGCTCCGCGTTGGCCTGCATCACCTTCACCACCGCATCCACGGTGACGTGGTCATGGTCGGGGTGCCAGCAGTCGAAGTCCGTCACCATGGCGATGGTGGCGTAGCAAAGCTCCGCCTCGCGGGCGAGCTTGGCCTCGGGCATATTGGTCATGCCGATCACGTCGCAGCCCCAGGCGCGGTACAGTTCGCTCTCCGCCTTGGTGGAGAATTGCGGGCCCTCCATCACCAGGTAGGTGCCGCCGCGCTTGTATTTCAGGCCGATCTGGCGTGCCGCCTCCTCTGCCGCGTCGCCGAGGCGCGGGCAGACCGGGTGCGCCACCGAGACATGCGCGACGCAGCCCGTCTCGAAGAAGGACTTCGCCCGCGCGAAGGTGCGGTCGATGAACTGGTCCACGATGACGAAGGTGCCCGGCGGCAGGTCGCCGTTCAGCGAGCCGACGGCGGAGAGGGAAAGGATTTCCGTCACCCCTGCACGCTTCAGCACGTCGATGTTGGCGCGGTAGTTCAGCGCCGAGGGAGGCTTGCGGTGGCCGCGCCCATGCCGGGGCAGGAACACGCAGCGCACCCCGGCGAGGCGGCCGAAAAGCAGCTCGTCCGACGGTTCGCCCCAGGGGCTTTCCACCCGGCGCCACTCGCGCTCCTCCAGCCCGTCGATGTCGTAGAGGCCGGAGCCACCGATCAGGCCGATGACGGGTTCGATGGTTTCGCTGCTGGGGGTCTGGCTCATCGGGTTTCCCTCTGGAGGGTGTCGCTCTGGGGGTCGGCGCAGGCCGCAAGCAGGCCCGGGCGCAAAAAAAGGCCGCCCCGAAAGACGGCCTCGCGGAATGCCCGCTGAGGGCATCCTGGCCAGGCCGGGCGGGATCGCCAAGCCTGTCCATGAAGCAGGATGCGGCCAACGGCAAGCCGCCCGCCGCCCATCCCGTTACGACACGTGGTCGCCGCCGGCACGGGCCCAGATCTTGCGCTTCACCGCGTAGGTGAGGCCGCCCAGGATCACCAGGAACAGGATGATCCGCACGCCCATGGTGCGGCGGGTCTCCAGCTCGGGCTCGGCCGCCCAGGTGAGGAAGGCGGCGACGTCGCGCGCCATCTGGTCCGGGGTTGCCTTCGTGCTGTCGCCGTACTGCACCTGCCCCTCGCCCGTCAGCGGCGGCGGCATGGCGATCTGGTGGCCGGGGAAGTACTTGTTGTAGTGCATCCCCTCCATGATGGTGATGCCCGGAGGGGGCGTCTCCTCATAGCCGGTCAGCAGGGCGTGGATGTAGTCCGCGCCGCCCACGCGCGCCTTGGTGATGACCGAAAGGTCCGGCGGCAGGGCGCCGTTGTTGGCCGCGCGCGCCGCCGCATCATTCGGGAAGGGCCGGCGGAAACGGTCCGAGGGGCGGCCCGGGCGCTCGAACATCTCGCCGTTGTCGTTCGGCCCGTCCTGGATCTGATAGCTCTGCGCCACCGCCCGCACCTCGGCGTCGGAAAGGCCGATGTCGCGCAGGTTGCGGTAGGAGAGGAGGTGCATCGCGTGGCAGGCGGCGCAGACCTCCTTGTAGACCTGGAAGCCACGCTGCAGCTCGCCACGGTCGTAGGTGCCGAACAGCCCGTCAAAGGAATAGCGGGTGTCGGGGATCTTGATCTCGTGCTCCTGCGCGCGGGCGCCGGGTGCCGCGAGCAGCCCAAGCGAGACGGCGGCCGCGACGGCGGCGGCCTTGAGGCCGCGCATCGGCAAGGTGCGGAACGGCATCATGCCTTCTCCATCGGCTTGGCCGCGGCAGCGCCGCGCAGGGGTCCGCCGCCACGCAGCACGGCGCGGCTGATGCTTTCCGGCAGCGGAAGCGGGCGCTCCACCTTGGACAGCAGCGGCAGGATGACCAGGAAGTAGGCGAAGTAGTAGGCGGTGCAGAGGCGCGCGATCAGCACGTAGGTGCCTTCGGCCGGGCGGCCGCCGGCCCACATCAGGACCAGGAAGTTCGCCGACCACAGCAGCATCAGCCACTTGGCGATCGGGCGGAAGCGCATGGAGCGCACCGGCGAGCGGTCAAGCCAGGGCAGCACGAACAGGATGGCGATGGCGCCGAACATCATCAGCACGCCGCCGAGCTTGTTCGGCACCGCGCGCAGGATGGCGTAGAAGGGCAGGAAGTACCATTCCGGCACGATATGCGCGGGCGTCGAGAGCGGGTTGGCCGGGATGTAGTTGTCCGGGTGGCCCAGGTAGTTCGGCACGAAGAAGACCAGGAAGGCGAAGACGATGAAGTAGACGATCATCCCCACGCTGTCCTTGGCGGTGTAGTAGGGATGGAAGGGCACCGTGTCCTGCGGCCCCTTCGGGTCGATGCCGAGCGGGTTGTTCGAGCCGGTGATGTGCAGCGCCGCCACGTGCAGGAACACCACGCCCACGATCACGAAGGGCAGCAAGTAATGCAGGCTGAAGAAGCGGTTCAGCGTCGGGTTGTCGACGGAGAAGCCGCCCCAGAGCAGCGTCACGATGCTGTCGCCCACCAGCGGAATGGCCGAAAACAGGTTGGTGATGACCGTCGCGCCCCAGAAGGACATCTGGCCCCAGGGCAGCACGTAGCCCATGAAGGCGGTGGCCATCATCAGGATGAAGATGACGACGCCGAGCATCCAGAGCAGCTCGCGCGGCGCCTTGTAGGAGCCGTAGTACAGGCCGCGCCAGATGTGGATGTAGACGACGATGAAGAACATGCTGGCGCCGTTCATGTGAACGTAGCGGATCAGCCAGCCGTAGTTCACGTCGCGCATGATCCGCTCGACGCTTTCGAAGGCGAGCGAGGTATGCGCCGCGTAGTTCATCGCCAGGAACACGCCGGTCGCGATCATGATCACGAGGTTGATCATGGCGAGCGCGCCGAAATTCCAGAAGTAGTTGAAATTCCGGGGAGTCGGGAAGGTCCCGTACTCCTTCTGAATCATGGTGAAGATCGGCATGCGCTGGTCGATCCAGCGCACCACCGGGTTTGCGAAGCTGCTTTCGTGCAGGCCGGATGCCATGGGGTGCGGTCCTCAGCCGATGCGGATCTGGGTGTCGGACGTGAAGGCGTATTCCGGCACCACCAGGTTCAGCGGCGCCGGGCCCCGTCGGATGCGGCCCGAGGTGTCGTATTCGCTGCCGTGGCAGGGGCAGAACCAGCCGCCGTAGTCGCCGCGCGGGTCGGTCGGCTTCTGCCCCAGCGGCACGCAGCCGAGATGGGTGCAGACGCCGACGACGATCAGCCAGGGCGCCTTCTGCACGCGCGCCGCATCGGCCTCGGGGTCGCGCAGGGAGGAAACCTCCACCGAACGCGCCTGCTCGATCTCCTGCGGGGTGCGGTGGCGCACGAAGACCGGCTTGCCGCGCCACATCACGGTCACAGCCTGGCCCTCGGCGATGTGGCTCAGGTCCACATCGGTGCTGGCCAGCGCCAGCACGTCCTTCGCCGGGTTCATGGAGGCGATGAACGGCCACGCGATGGCGCCGACGCCGATCACCGCAAAGGAGCCCGTCACCAGTTTCAGGAAGTCCCGTTTCGTCCCCTGCTCGGGCCCGTGGGCACCGCCTGTGCTGGGGGAACTGCTCGGCGCAAGCGTATCGGCCATGCCTCATCCGTCCCTTTTGGCGGCCGCCCCAAATCGCCAGGCAGGCGGGCCGGCCGCTGATCCTTCTCCGCGAAACCGCGGTAGCGCCAGTGACGCGTGAAATCACGCCGCGACCTATGCGCCCGCGTCATATAAGGGCAGGGGATAGAGAGTGGCAATCGCCGCCGGGGCGGGGCCAGCCACGCATTGCAACATTCCGCGGCCCCCTGTTGCGGCGCGGCCTCGCCCAGGCTAGCGCGGCGGCAGGACGCACCGCGCCATTTCCGCCGCGAGGACCGCCATGCCCGATTCCCTTCCCCATCCGCTCGCTGCGCCGGCCCGCGCCTGGTTCGAGTCGTTGCGGGATCGGCTCTGCGCCAGCTTCGAGGCGATCGAGGATGCGCTGGAGAGCGGCCCGCATGCCGGCCTGCCCCCCGGCCGCTTCGCCCGCACCGCCTGGGAGCGCACCAGCGAGGGCGCCCCGGGCGGTGGCGGCGTGATGTCGGTGATGCATGGGCGGGTGTTCGAGAAGGTGGGCGTCAACGTCTCCACCGTTCATGGCAGCTTCAGCCCGGAGTTCCGCAAGCAGATCCCCGGCGCCGAGGAGGACCCCCGCTTCATCGCCACCGGGGTTTCGCTGGTGGCGCATATGCGCTCCCCCCGGGTGCCCGCGGCGCACATGAACACCCGCTTCATCGCCACCCGGCATGCCTGGTTCGGCGGCGGCGGCGACCTGACGCCGATGCGCCTCGACGCCCCCGAATCGCTGGCTGACGCCGCCCGCTTCCATGCCGCCCTGCGCGCCGCCTGCGACCGGCACGACCCCGCCTACTACCCGCGCTTCAAGCAGTGGTGCGACGAGTACTTCTTCCTTCCGCACCGGGGCGAGACCCGCGGCCTGGGGGGCATCTTCTACGACTGGCTGGGCCGCGACGACCCCGACGCGAGCCGTCTGCCCGACCACTTCGCCTTCACCCGGGACGTCGGCGAGGCCTTCCTGGAGGCCTATCCCGCCATTGTCCGCGACCGCATGCAGGAGCCCTGGACCGAGGCGGAGCGCGAGCACCAGCTGGTCCGGCGCGGCCGCTACGTCGAGTTCAACCTGCTCTACGACCGTGGCACGCTGTTCGGCCTGAAGACCGGCGGCAACGTGGAGGCGATCCTGATGTCCATGCCCCCGGAGGTTCGCTGGCCCTGAGGCGTGCGGGGGTGGCGCACCCCGCCGCTGTTGCGCCATGCTGCCCCGGTCCAAGAATGAATCACCGGAGGAAGCCTTCCATGGCCACCCGACGCCGCCTGCTCGGCGCCACGCTCAGCCTGCCCGCCCTCGGCCTGCCCATGCTGGCCCTGCCCGCCGCCGCCCGCGCCCAGACCGCCTGGCCGGAGCGCACGGTGCGGATCATTGTTCCCTATCCGCCGGGCGGCTCGACCGACGTGCTGACCCGGCTGATCGCGGAGCGGCTGCAGCACAGCCTCGGCCAGACCATGGTGATCGAGAACCGCCCCGGCGCCGGCGGCAACATCGGCATGGATGCCGTGGCCAAGTCCGCGCCCGACGGCTACACCTTCGGCGCGGCGACCATTGGCCATTTCTCCATCAACCAGTACCTCTACCAGCAGATGCCGTGGGACATCGACCGGGACTTCATCCCGGCCTCGCTGACCTGGGAGTTTCCGAACGTGGTGGTGGTGGCGTCCGACCACGTGCCGGCCAAGACGCTGCAGGAATTCATCACCTGGGCGCGCAAGCAGCCGAAGGGCGTTTCCTTTGGCTCGCCGGGCGTCGGCACCACGCCCCACCTCTCGGGCGAGATCTTTCGCGAGCGGCTGAAGCTGGACGCCACCCACGTCCCCTTCCGCGGCGCGGCGCAGACCATCCCGGCCATGCTCTCGGGCGACGTCACCTTCGCCATCGACAACCTCGCCTCCTACATCCCGGTGATCCAGGAGGGGCGGATGCGGGCGCTGGCCGTCACCAGCGCCCAGCGCTGGCCGACCCTGCCGGACGTGCCGACCATGGCCGAGGCGGGAATGGACGACTTCGTCATCACCTCCTGGGGCGCCTTTGTCGCGCCGGCCGGCACGCCCCGCCCGATCGTGAACAAGCTGAACGCGGCGCTGAAGGCGATCGCGGAGGACGAGGCGGTGAAGCAGCGCTTCCTGCAGGCCGGCGCCTATACCCTCTGGTCCACGCCGGAGGATGCTGTCGCGCGCGGCAAGCGGGAGCGGCCGATGTGGGAGGCCGCCATCCGCAACTCCGGCGCCCAGGCGAACTGAGCCAGGGGCCACGGCCGCCCCGGCCCGCCCCGGAACCGATGAAGGAAGCAGGAGGCTTGGGGGCGTTCATCTCCCCCAAGCTTTCACCGCCGCCACACCCCGCGGCAAGCCCGCCCTTCGCGGCGCGCGGCTCCCGCGCGGTCAGCGGCCCAGGCCGGCGCCGCCATAGGGGCCGCTGTACCCACCTGGCGCGGGCCCGCAGGGTCCTCCGCCCCAGGAGCCGCAGCAGGCCGAGAGGCTTCCCGCCAGCAAGGCCAGCGACAGCAGCCGCAGCATGCGGCGCGTGCTCGGGGCAGTCATCGGGGCCGTCATCCAGGCCGTCATCGGGCACCTCCTTGATTCCGCTGCGTCGAGGCTCGGCATGCAGCATGGCCACTTCGCGGTGGCCCGCCCCTGCGTCCGCCACCTTGCGGCCACCGGGCCGCCCCTCCATACCTCATGCACCATGCCCCAGGATCTCACCACCCCGGCCGGGCGGCGCGCCGCCTGGCTGAACAGCCTGTTCGTCGACCACGCGGTGCTGCGCCTGGGCTGGCGCAACTGGGGCGTGGTCGAGCCGGGGCGGCTTTACCGCTCCAACCACCCGAGCCCCTGGCAGATGCGGGTGGCGGCGAAGCGTTCGGGCATCCGCACCATCATCAACCTGCGCGGCCATCGCGAGGCCTGCGGCTCGGACGCGCTGGGCCGCGCCACCGCCGCCGAGCTGGGGCTGGAGCATGTCGATGCGCCCCTCGAATCGCGCGGCGCCCCGCACAAGGACCGGCTGCAGCGGCTGGCCGGCATCTTCGGCCGCGTGCCGGAGCCGGTCCTGCTCCACTGCAAGTCCGGCGCCGACCGAACCGGCCTGGCGGCCGGATTCTGGCTGATGCTGCAGGGCCGCCCCGTGGAGGAAGCGATGCGCCAGCTTTCCTGGCGCCACGGCCATGTGGCCGCCAGCCGCACCGGCATCCTCGACGCCTTCTTCCGCGAATATGCCCGCCACACCCGTGCGCACGGCCCCAAGCCCTTCCTGGACTGGCTGGCGCAGGACTACGACGAGAGCCGCCTGCGCCAGGAGTTCCGCAGCCGCGCCTGGGCCGACCGGCTGGTGGACGGCATCCTCCGCCGGGAATGAGCCGGCGCGGGGCGTGAGCCGGGCGGATTTCGCGCCCGCGATGCATCCCCGGGGCCGCCCTCCAGGCTCCCCCCCATGGAAGGGCGGCCGGGCAGGAACGGGAGGCCGCCCGCTCACCACGGCGGAGGTCGCCGGCGGCAAGGTCCCGGACCACATGCCGGAGGTGGGCCGCGAGCAGCGCCACATCTTCCGCAGCATGCGCGAGGCGGAAGCTCCGGGGCCACGCGGCCTCCCCGCAGCGTGGCGCTCAGGCCAGCACGAAGGCCTGGGTGCGCACCATGCGGGCGTAAAGCCCGTCGCGCGCCATCAGCTCGGCGTGGCGGCCGACCTCGATGGCGCGCCCCTCCTGCATCACCACGATGCGGTCGGCCTGCTGCACCGTCGCCAGGCGATGCGCCACCACGAGCGTGGTGCGGCCCGCGCGCAGGGTTTCCAGCGCCCGGCCGATGGCGGCTTCGTTCTCGGCATCGAGCGCGCTGGTCGCCTCGTCCAGCAGCAGCACGCGCGGGTTGCGCAGCAGCGCGCGGGCCAGCGAGATGCGCTGCCGCTGCCCGCCCGAGAGGCGCGAGCCGCCCGGCCCGAGCACGGTGTCGTAGCCGTGCGGCAGGGCGGCGATGAAGCCGTACGCGGCCGCGGCGCGGGCGGCCTCCTCCACTTCGGCGCGGCTGGCGCCGGGATGGCCGCAGACGATGTTGGCGAAGACCGTGTCGTCGAAGATCACCGCCTCCTGGCCGACATAGGCGATGGCGGCGCGCAGGGATTCGAGCGTCACCGCCTGGATGTCGGCGCCGTCCAGCAGGATGCGGCCCTCCGTGGCGTCGTAGAGGCGCGGCAGCAGGGCGAGCGCGGTGGACTTGCCGGCACCGGAGGGGCCGACGAGCGCCACGGTCTCGCCCGGCGCCGCGCGGAAGGTCAGGCCGGAGAGCGCGGCATCGCCCAGGCCGCCATAGTGGAAGCCGACCTCCTCGAACTCCAGCCGCCCCGACCCTTCCGGCAGCGGCGGCGCGCCCGGCGGCACGGTGACGGTGGCCGGCCGGTCCATCACGGCGAAGACGCGGGTCAGCCCGCCGAATCCCTCCTGCAGCGCGGCGTTCAGCGAGCCGAGGGAGCGCATCGGCCGGGTCGCCAGCAGCAGCGCGGTGATGAAGCCGGTGAACTCGCCCACCGTGCCGCGACCGGTGCTCACCTTCCAGCCGACGAAGGCCAGCACGCCGGCCACCGCGACGCCGCCCAGCGCCTCCAGGATCGGGTCCAGCATGGCGCGGATGCGGACGATGTGCAGCAGCGCGTGCCGCAGCGCCGCGAAGGCGCCGGCGGCGCGGCGCTCCTCCTGCGCCTCCAGCCCGTAGCTGCGCACCACCCGGGCGGCGGCGAAGCTTTCGGCGAGGATGGCCGCCGTTTCCCCCACCCGCTCCTGCATGCCGCCCGAGGCGCGGCGGATGCGCTTGCCGAGCCGCGTCACCGGCACCACCGCCACCGGGTAGAGCACGGCCAGGATCAGGCTCATGTGCCAGTCCAGCCAGACCATGGAGGCGGCCAGGCCGATCACCGTCAGCCCGTCGGCGAGCGCGTTGATCGCCTTGGCCAGGGCCTCGCGGATGGCCTGGGCGTCGGCGGTGAAGCGGGCGGCGTGGCGGGCCGGCGCCTCCTGCGCCACGATCGCGAGATCGGTGCGGGTGAGCGCCCGGAACAGGTCGTTCTGCACCGACTCGATCACCCGCAGCACCACCGCCTGCACGGAGACGGCCTGGCCGTACTGCGCCACGGCCTTCGCGGCGGTGATGACGATGATGACCGGCGGCACCAGCCAGACGATGCGCATGTCGCCCGCGGTGAACAGGTCGAAGGCCTGCTGGATGACCAGCGGATAGAGCGCCGTGAGGCCGGCCAGGGCGGCGGTGCAGACCAGCGCCAGCAGGATGCCGAGCCGGTGGTGCCGCACGTAGTCGCGCCAGAGGCGGCGGCTCAGGGCCTTGGTGGTGTCGGGAGGCGGAAGGGAGGCCATGCGGGGGCTGGTAGCACGAAGCCGGGCGGAAGGAATGCTCCACCTTGCTCATCCGGCCCCAGCCCGCCCCGCCTGGGGAGATCCTTCCCGGACGTGTCGCGCCCCATGCGCTGCCTCCAAGAGGCGTTTTCGCCGCCCGGCCGCAGGCGTCCCCCGCGCCGCTCCATCGTCGCGCCGCCCAAGGGCCGCGCCAGGTAGCCGGCCGCGAAGAGGCCGGGCGTCTGCGGTTGCGACAGCCATCGCGGCATGTCGGCTGGAAAGAACAGATGGCCGACGACTGTCTCAAAAACCCCCCAGGAAAAGAAGGGGGGCCTGGGGGAGCTCCTTCGCCAAGCCGCTTTCTTCATGCCGGCGTGGAAGGCGTCTCCAGCCGCTTGTGCAGGAAGTAGCGGGCGCCGCCGCGCGGGTAGCCGGAAATCTCGCCGAACAGCGTATAGCCGAGCTTCTCGTAGAAAGGCCGCGCCTGGAAGCTGAAGGTATCCAGCCAGATGCCGGCGCAGCCGCGCTCCACCGCCACCGCCTCGGCCCGGCGCATCAGCTCGGCCCCGAGCCCCCTTCCCTGCAGCGCCTCCGGCACCGCCAGCAGCTCGATGAACATCCAGTCATAGCCCGTGCGCCCCCAGAGGCCACCCAGGGTCTCCCCGCCGGCATCCTTCAGCAGCAACGCGAGGGGCCGCATGTTTGAGGGGCCGACCCGGCTCTCATTGAAACGGGTCAGGGTGGCGACGATGGCGGCCCGGTCCTCGGGCGTGGCCAATTCCGTGGCGACAAGCTGGATGTCCATGGCCGACTATATGTTGCGGGCAGGTTGCCCCCGTCCATCCCTCAGCGGGCCTGGAGAGCGGCGAGCGCCAGTCCGGCGCCGATCAGCACGCCGCCGCCGAGACGGTTCCGCGGCCCGGCACGGCCGTCCAGCAAGTGGCGCATCCGGATGCCAGCCAGCGTCCAGCCGCTGTCCACCAACGGGACGATGGCCAGGACGCTGGCCGACATCACCGCGAGCTGCGGCGGCGTGGTTTGATCCCGCAGCCGGTCAAGCCCGGCGACGGCGGATCATTGCAGGAAGCCGATCCAGCGGCCGGCCAGCACCGCGCCGATCCAGGCCAGCAGCGAGACGAGCGCCGCCAGCCGCAGGCGGACGGACACCCTCCCGCCGGCCAGCGCCGCCCGCCAGGAAGGGCTGGCCCGCAGCGCCAGGGCGTTCAGCGCGCCAAGGCCAACCAGGGCCAGCTTGGCCAGAAAGGCAGGGTTTCCGGCGTAAGCGAAGGGGCGGGTGCTGAAGAGCAGAAAGCCGGTCAGCACGGCCAGGAGCAGCCCCGCCCCCGCGACGCGCGCGAGGGGCGGCCCCAGTGCTGCGAGCGCATGCCGCCGGAACAGGCCGAGCAGCCGCAGGTCCAGGGTGACGATGGCGCCCAGCACAAGGCCGAGTGCGAGGATGTGCGCCGCGTTGACCAGCGGGTAGAGCACCGCGGACTGCCGGATCGCCACCGCCACCGGCCAGTTCTCCAGCAGCCGCAGCCAGCCCTCCACGCGGCGGCCCCGGTCACCCTCCCTGGATGCGCTCCGGATAGATGTCGTAGCGCCGCTCGCCCAGCGTGAGCCGGACGGCCTTCATGCGCCGCTCGCCGGCCTGGCGGGAGCGGTTGCCGAGCACCGTGACCCGGTCCCCCGGCTTGGCCGAGCCTTCCACGAAACCGGACCGCTCGGTCTGGCGCGGATTGCCCAGCTCGACCAGCCAGAGGCCATCGCCGGGGGTCTCCACCCGCAGGGTGGGGTGCGGCTGGCCGATATAGACCTCTCGCACGGTGCCGGTGAGCGTGACCTGCTCATCCTCCGCCCAGGACCAGCCATGATGCGCCCGGGCAGCCGGGCCGCTCAGCAGCGCCGCCAGCAGGCCGCCGGCAAAGGCACGACGCAGGACAGGGGCTTGCATGGACCTCTCCCAGAGGATCGCGGATGAACGTCATGTAATCCGTTCCAGGGCGACGTCCAGGGCCGGCGCGGCTTCCGTCAGGCGGGCATGGGGCGGCGCTCGGCCTGCAAGTCATCCCGCAGCAGCTCGGCATTCAGCGCGAAGGCGGCCATGCTGCCTTGCGCGGCGGCAACGATCGCCAGCTGCACATGCGGCGAGGTATCCCCGGCCACGTAGAGGCCGGGCACCTCGGTGCCGCCGTCATGCCCGGCGCGGATCATGCCCTTGCGGGTCCGGCTGCAGCCCAGGCGCTCGGCCAGCTCGCAGCGCTGCCGCTGCGGCGCGGCCAGGAACAGCCCGCGGCGGGGAAGCACGCCGCCATCGGCGAAGCGCAGCGCCCGAAGTTCGCCATCCTCCTGCTCAAGCGCCACCAGCCTCTCCTCCCGCAGCCCGATGCTGAGCTCCCGCAGGCGCCGGCGGTCCTTGCCGTCGATCGGGCTGCCGCCGGTGCAGAGCACCAGGTCATGGCTCCAGCTGCGCACCTCCAGCGCCATCTTCACGCCCAGGCGCCCCTCGCCATGCACCGCCAGCGGCTGGTCACGCCGCTCGTAGCCGTCGCAATAGGGGCAGTGCCAGGCGGTGCGGCCCCAGATCGCGTTCAGGCCTGGCAGGTCGGGCAGCTCGTCCACCATGCCGGTGGCCAGCAGCAGCCGGCGGCTGCGCAGCGGCGCCGCCTCGCCTTCCAGCATCACCACGAATCCGCTTTCCTCGCGGCGCGCTTCCACCACCCGGCAGTCCGCCACACGCACGCCGGTATAGGCGCGCAGTTCCTCGCGCGCGAGGCGACGCAGCTCGCCGGGCGGGATGCCGTCGCGCGTCAGGAAGCCGTGCATCGCCACGGCGCGGTCGTTCCGGTGCTCGCCGGAGTCGCAGAGCAGCACACGGCGCCGCGCGCGGCCGAGCAGCAACGCAGCGCTCAGCCCCGCCGGCCCGCCGCCGACGACAATGGCATCCCAGGCCTGCTCCATGCGTTAGCCGAGCATCGCGCTGAGATTGGAGCCGAAGCTCGGATAGGCCGTCATCATGGCCCTCAGCTCCGCAGCCGGCACGCCGAAGCGCATGGCGAAAGCAAAGAGATTCATCACCTCCGGCGCCTCGGGCGCGAGCAGATGGGCGCCCAGGACATGGCCGCTGTCCGGCTCCAGCAGCAGCTTGTAGGCCGCCGTGTCCTCGCCGGTGCGGCGAACGGACTGGAAGCTGGCCATGTCGCCCTGCTTCAGCTCGAAATCCCGCCGTTGCTCGCGCGCCTGCGCCTCGGTCATGCCGACCATGGCCATGGGAGGAATGGTGAAGACCACGCTCGGCACCACACTGTAGTCCGGCTCGGACCGGCAGCCTTCCAGCAGGTTGCGCGCCACCACGCCCGCATCGTGCCCGGCGACGGGCGTCAGGGCGGGCCCCTGCTGCGCGGCGTCCCCGGCAGCGAAGACGCGCGGGTTGCTGGCGCTGCGCAGGTGGCGGTCCAGCCGCAGGCGGCCTTTCTCAACCGCCACTTCGCCCGCCTCCAGATCCAGCGATTCCAGAGCGGGGCGGCGGCCAAGGCCGTGCACGGCCATTTCGGCGGTGACGCGCTCGCCGTTCTCGCACTCCACCTGCAGCGTGCCGTCGCCCTGCCGGCGGATGGCGGAAACCTTGCAGCCGAGCTTCACCGTCACGCCCAGCGCCCGCGTATGCGCCACCAGCCTCCGCACCAGGTCCTGGTCGAAATGCGCGAGCGGCTCGTCGTTGGCGTGCAGCAGCGTGACCTCGGCACCGCCGCGCGCGGCGAGGTGCGCGCATTCAAAGGAGATGTAGCCGCCGCCCACCATCACCATGCGCTGCGGCAGGCGCTCCAGCGCCAGAAATTCGTCGCTGGTGGCGAGCAGTTCCGCGCCTTCGATCGGCAGCTTCGCCGGATGCGCGCCGGTGGCGATGACGGTGTGGCGGAAGGCCAGCCGGCGGCCCGCCGCCTCCACGGCGTCCGGCGCCACGAAGCGGGCCTCGCCGTGCAGCACCTCCACCCCGGCGTCCCGCAGGCTTGCCTCGCTGTGCTCCGGCACCGGGTCGGTGAAGCTGTGCTTGAAGCGCTGCGCCGCGCCCCAATCGAGCCGCACCGCCTCGCCTCCGGCGACGCCTTTCGGCGCCAGGCGCCGCGCGCGGTCCACGGCTTCGGCAAGCGTCCAGAACACCTTCTTCGGCTCGCAGCCGCGCAGGGCGCAGGTGCCGCCGAACTCGCGCGCCTCCGCCAGCGCAACGCGCCAGCCCGCCGAGGCACAGCGCGTGGCGACGCTGCTGCCGGCCACGCCGGAGCCGAGGACGATCAGGTCGAGAGGGTCGGACTGGGCCATGCGGCGTGCGCTCCTGCGAGGCGTGGCGGGCAGGAAGGGCAACACCGGGCCGGGGCGGCGGGTTGCCGCGCGGCGATGGGGAAGGCCGCGCCTGGCCCTCCCCGCCAGGGTGCCGGGCCGGAGCTCAGAGGATGCGCAGACGGCCCAGGATGTAACCGATGCCGGCCGCGATCGCGAGCGAGGTCATCGGCTGCTCGCGCACATTGTCGCAGAGCTGGCCAACGAAGTTCTCCGCCTGGCCCATCTGCTGGTTGTACATGCCGCGCGCCTGGGTCTCGCGGTCGCCGGTCAGCCCGCCCACGGCATCCTGCACCTTGCCCACGCCCTCGCGGGCGGCGCCCGTCACGCGATTCTCGTCCATTGCGCTCTCTCCTTCGGTTCTGGGCCGCCTGTCAGCGGTGGTGGTATGCCGGCAAAACGCCGCAGGCCGAGATTGGATGCGCGGTTGCATGCCGCCACGCCGCATGCTGGCTTGCGCCGCCATGACCGACCGCCTGGACGACCCGCCCGCCGACCGCATCGCGCCGCCCACCTGGCTGCGCACCGGCGCCCCCGCCGCCGTGCTCGCCGCCCTGCCCGGCGCCCGTGCCGTGGGCGGCGCCGTGCGCGACACGCTGGCCGGCCGCCCCGTGCATGACGTGGACGTCGCCGCCGCCCTGCCGCCCGAGGCGATCGCCGAGCGGCTGCGCGCCGCCGGGCTGAAGGTGTTCGAAACCGGGCTGCAGCACGGCACCGTCACCGCCGTGCTGCAGCACGAGCCGGTGGAGGTGACCAGCCTGCGGCGCGACCTGGCCACCGATGGGCGCCACGCCACCGTGGCCTGGACCGACGACTGGCGCGAGGACGCGGCGCGGCGCGACTTCACCATCAACGCCCTTTCTCTCGATGCCGAGGGGCGGCTTTGGGACTATTTCGCCGGCAGGGCCGATCTTGCGGCGGGCAAGGTGCGCTTCGTCGGCGACCCGGCGACGCGGCTGGCCGAGGACTATCTGCGTGTGCTGCGCTTCTTCCGCTTCCAGGCGCGCTACGGCCGTGGCGAACCGGACCCGGCGGCGCTGGTGGCGATCCGCGCGGCGGTACCGGGGATGGCGCGGCTTTCCGCCGAACGGGTCTGGATGGAGCTGAAGCGACTGCTGGAAGCGCCCGCCATCGTCCCGGCCCTGTTGCTGATGCGGGACTGCGGCGTGCTTGATGCCATGCTGCCGGAGGCCGGCGACATCGCTCCGCTCGGCCGCCTTGCCGCGCCGCCGGAGCCGGTGCTGCGGCTCTCCGTTCTGCTCGGCGGAGGCCCGCCGGAAAAGGGCGAGGCGGTGAGCCGGCGGCTGCGCTTCTCGGGGGAGGAGAGCAAGCGGCTGCGGGCGCTGCTGACCACGCCGCCGCCGGCGCCGGATCTCGATGGCGGAGCGCTGCGCCGCTGGCTGGCCGATACCCTGCCGGCTGCCGCAACGGACGCCGCCTGGGCCGCCGAGGCGCTGGACGGACAGGACCGATGCGCGTTGCGCGCCCGCATCGCCGCCATGCCGCGCCCGGTGTTTCCGCTGCAGGGGCGCGATGCGCTGGCACTGGGGATACCGCCCGGGCCGGCGGTCGGGCGCGCCCTGGCCGAAGTGCGCCGCTGGTGGTGGGAGGGCGGCTGCACCGCCACCGCTGCCGCCTGCCACGCCGAGTTGCGCGCCCGTGCCGAGAGTCTCCGCCTCCCCGGCCCGCCGCCAGGAACCTGAGAGTCCAGGACCTCCCGTCCGTTCAGAACAGCGAGAGTTGCCGCTCCGCCGTGCCGCTCTCAGGTACGGCGAACTGGCTGCAGTCCAGGCTGCCATTGTCCCGCCGGTCCATTCCGAGGCGGCGCGCGGCCACCTGGAAGCGGCGGGCCAGCATCTCGGCATAGGGACCGCTGCCGCCCATGCGCTGGGCGAAGGCGCTGTCGTAGATGCGGCCGCCACGTGTCTGCCGCACCAGCGAGAGCACGCGTTCGGCGCGGTCGGGCATGTGCTCGCGCAGCCAGGACTCGAAGAGGCCGGCGATCTCCAGCGGCAGGCGCAGCAGGATATAGGCGGCGCGCGTGGCGCCGGCGCTGGCGGCGCGCTCCAGGATGCGCTCCAGTTCCATGTCGTTCACCGCCGGGATCATCGGCGCCGCCAGCACGGCGGTGGGGATGCCGGCTTCGGCGAGCATGCGCAGCGCGTCCAGCCGCCGACCGGGCGAGGCCGCGCGCGGCTCCAGGATGCGCGCCAGGGCCGGGTCCAGCGTGGTGACGGAGAGGCAGACCCGCACGAGGTTGCGCCGCGCCAGCCGGCCGAGGATGTCGATGTCGCGCAGCACGCCGGCCGACTTGGTGACGATGGTGACCGGATGCCCGAAGCGCTCCAGAACCTCCAGCACGGTGCGGGTCAGCTTGAGCTGCCGTTCGACCGGCTGGTAGGGGTCGGTGTTGGAGCCGAGGGCGAGCGGACGCGCGGCGTAGCCGGGCTTGCGCAGCTCCTTCTCCAGCAGCGCCGCCACCTCGGGCTTGAACAGCAGCCTGGTCTCGAAATCGAGGCCCGGCGAGAGGCCGAGATAGGCGTGGCTGGGCCGCGCGTAGCAATAGACGCAGCCATGCTCGCAGCCGCGATAGGGGTTCACCGCGCGGTCGAAGCCGACATCGGGCGAGTTGTTCCAGGCGATCGCGGAGCGGGCGCTGTCCCTGGTCAGGGTGGTGGCCAGCGGCGGCAGTTCGGCGAAGCTCTCCTCCAACGTCTGCCAGCCGTCGTCGAAGGCCTCCGTGGCGAGGCGGTCGAAGCGCACCGCCGGGTTGGCGGTCGCGCCGCGGCCCTTGCGCGCGCCCTCCAGCAGCGTGGAGGCAGCGGCGCCGATGCTGCCCTCCGGCATGCTCGGTTCCCTTTCCGTTCGGCTGGACTCTGGGCGTGGGGGCGCGGCAAAGTCAAGAACATCTCCGGAACAGAGGAACCCGGTGCCACTGCGGGACCTTGCCATCGTCATCCCCACGCTGAACGCGGCGCGCAACCTGCCCGGCACGCTTGCCGCGCTGCAGGAAATGCCGGTGGTGGTGGCGGATGGCGGCAGCACGGACGGCACGCCGGAACTGGCGAGGCGACTCGGTGCCATCGTCATCGCCGCGCCGCGCGGGCGGGGTCCGCAACTCGCCGCCGGCGCGGCCGTGGCGGATGCGTCCTGGCTGCTCTTCCTGCACGCCGATACCCGGCTCGGCGAGGGCTGGCGCGAGGCCGTGGCCGGTTTCGTGGCGACGCCCGGCGCCGCGCATCGCGCCGCGCATTTCCGCTTCGCGCTCGACGAGCCGAGCGCGGCGGCCCGTCGCCTGACGCGCGCCGTCGCCTGGCGGTGCCGCGTGCTTGGCCTCCCCTATGGCGACCAGGGGCTGCTCATCCATCGCGACCTGTATGCCGCGCTGGGCGGCTTTCCGCCGCTGCCGCTGTTCGAGGACGTGGCGCTGGTGCGGGCGCTCGGCCGGCGACGGCTGGTGGCGCTGCCCGCCGAGGCCGTCACCTCCGCCGCGCGCTGGCGGCGCGACGGCTGGCTGTTCCGTTCGGCGCGCAATCTTCTATGTCTCACCCTGTACTTCGCCGGCCTTCCGCCGCGCCTGATCGCGAGGCTCTATGCATAGGGACACCGTTCTGATCTTCGCCCGCGCGCCGCGGCTCGGCGCCGTGAAGCGCCGGCTGGCGCGCGGCATCGGCGCGATGGCGGCGCTGCGCTTCTACCGGACGCAGCTCGCCGCCGTGGCGCGGGAGGTGGCGCGGGATGGCCGCTGGGACGTCCACCTCGCCACCACGCCGCCCGGTGCGCGCGCCTGCTGGCCCATGCGGCTGCCCTGCGTCCCGCAGGGCCAGGGCGACCTTGGCGCGCGGCTCGACCGCACCACGCGCGCGCATCGCGGCCGGGTGGTGGTGATCGGCAGCGACATCCCCGGCATCACGGCCGGTGACATCCGCGCCGCCTTTCGCGCGCTGGGCCGGGCGGATGCCGTCTTCGGTCCGGCGGAGGATGGCGGCTACTGGCTCGTCGGGCTTTCCGCCCAGCGGCCTTGCCGGCCCTTTCGCGAGGTGCGCTGGTCCACCGAGCACGCGCTGGCCGACACCCTGGCCAACTTCGTCGGGCGCCGCGTCGCCCTGCTGCGCACGCTGCGCGACGTGGACACCGCGGAGGACCTGGCCGCCATCGCGGCGACGGCGCCGCCCCCACCGGGCCTGCCGCGCCTGGCCTCCGGCCGGCCGGCCGGAAAGAAGGCCTTGCGAAAGGCGCAGCGGGCGCGGCGGTGAAGGAAAGGCCAAGGGCGGGGATTCCTCCGCTCCCGGCTTCTTTCTCAAGGTTGTCGGTCGCCCGCTCCGCGTCAGGCGCGCTGCGGCCCGGCCTCCAGTTCCGCCGCCAGGTCGAAGGCCCTTTCGAGCGCGAGCCGTCCCGCCGGAGTCACGCTGACGGCGCGGGTTCCCTCGATGCGCCGCAGCCATCCTTGGCTCAGGCAATGGCGGCACAGCGCCGCACCCAGCGCGCCGGCGATGTGCGGCCGCCGCTCGCTCCAGTCGAGGCAGGGGCGGCAGAAGACCCGGCGCGGGCGCGCGGCGAGCGGCGCCAGATCCAGCCCAAGCTCCGCCAGGAAGGCGGCGCCGGCCCCGGTGAGCGCGCCGCCATCCGCCGAAAGCTCGAGCTGGCCGCGCTTCACCATGCGCTCGGCCATGGCGACGGCGAGGCGCCCCGCGAGATGGTCGTAGCAGGTGCGGGCGCGGCGCAGCGCCTGGTCGCGCGGGCCGACCACCACCGGGGCACGGCGCGGCGCGGCGCCGGCCGCAACGGCCATGATGCCCTCCAGCATCTGCGCCACGGCCGGCGTGGCCAGCCGGTGGTAGCGGTGCCGGCCCTGGCGCTCGACCGCGAGCAGCCCCGCCCCGGCGAGGCGCGCCAAATGGCCGCTGGCCGTTTGCGGGGTGACGCCGGCTGTGCGGGCAAGTTCCGTCGCCGTGAGGGCACGGCCCTCCATCAGGGCAGCGAGCATGTTGGCGCGTGCCGGATCTCCCACCAGGGCGGCGGTCTCGGCAAAGCCGGCGGTGCTGAGCATGGCGAAGCCTCCCCTGGGAAGAGCGCATCCTAGCGGCCGAGGCGCGCGGATGCTTCGGCCATGTCCGTAACATCCGGCCCGCGCGGCGGGCGAGCCTGGTGGCCCCACCCGCGATGGAGCTGCCCATGCCCGCCCTGGCCTTCCCCCTGCCCCGCCTTGCACAACCTTGCCACAACCCCGACGGGCCACGTGGCGAAGGCGCCTGGGCGCGGGCGCTGCGCTGGACCGCCGACCGCCGCCGCCTGCAGGAGATGGATGACCGCCTCCTGCGCGACATCGGTCTGACCCGGGCGGACGTCGCACAGGACCTGCCCTTCCGCCGCTGACCCTGCGGCGGCCGAGGGGGGTTTGGAAGGCCGGGGACTTTATCTCCCCCGGCGCCGCTGGCATGAAGGGCTGGCCGGCGGCTTCAACGCGAGGAGCGCTTTCGGGCCGCAGCCGCCGAACCTCAGCGGCCGTGCCCGGCACGGCAGCCGGCACGCCGGAAGACCCTGAGGGAAGGAGACCCGACTTGGCCGACATCCGCATCGCCATCGGCGGCGACGTGTTCCATGCCCGCTTCGAGGAGGCCGCGGCGCCACAGACCTGCGCCCAGTTCCGCCGCATGCTGCCCTACCGCGACCGCATCATCCATGTCCGCTGGAGCGGCGAGGCGTGCTGGATCCCGATGGGCAGCCGCGATCTCTCGATCGGCTACGAGAACGCAACCAGCTATCCGGCGCCCGGGCAGGTCATCGTCCACCCCGGCCATGTCAGCAACGTCAGCGAGACGGAGATCCTGGTGGCCTATGGACCGTGCTGCTTCGCCAGCAAGGCAGGGCAGCTCGCCGGCAACCACTTCCTGAGCATCACCGACGACCTCGACCGCCTGGCCAAGGCCTGCCGTTCGGTGCTGTGGGACGGCGCGAAGGACATCACCTTCGAGGCCGCCTGATCCGGCGGGCAACAGGAGACGGAGGTCGGCGTTGAACAGGGTGCACCAGCATCGCGGAGGCACAGATGCGCACCCCACCCAACGCCGGCTCGCCAGGTTCGCCCGGGGCGGGCTCGGAGCCCCTGAAGCCGGGTGACGACGCCCCGCCCGGCACTCCCGCCACCGGCCAGGACCTCTGCCCGGACTGCGAGGGGCGCGGCAAGGTCAATGGCCATGTCTGCGCGACCTGCCAGGGCACGGGCACCGTGAACAAGGGCATCGGCGGCGCGTGACGGCCGCCGGCCGGACCCGCCCCAGGCTCCGCTTCCGGATGCCAGGAGCCTGGGGCACCGGCCTCGCGAGGCAGGCCGAGCCATGCGGCGGCCGGAATTGTGCCGCGCCTGATCCCTGGCCGCCTGCGGCTCGCAACGGCCCGCCGCAACCACCTGCCATCCCGGCGAGGGACGGCGCCGAACGGCGGTTCTCCTTCCTTTTGGCGGCAAGCCGGGGTTGAGCGGGCCGGCGCCCGGCAGACACGCCTCCCTGCTCCCCCCCTCTCCTCCCCCTGCAGGTCATCTGGGGAAGGCGGCGACGGGCGCTGGAGAAGACGCTTCTCGCCATTCCGCTCGGCTATCCGGCGGCCATGCGGCCGCACCCGCAACCACGCCATCAT
The DNA here is from genome assembly GCF_009829925.1 of Teichococcus coralli. GTDB lineage: Bacteria > Pseudomonadota > Alphaproteobacteria > Acetobacterales > Acetobacteraceae > Pseudoroseomonas > Pseudoroseomonas coralli. Next base: position 23,554 of record NZ_SNVJ01000018.1, on the reverse strand, counting down.
CGGGCCGCCCTCCCCCATTCTGGCCGGGCCGCTGACCGGGGTGCTGGGGTGGATGGCCCTGCTGGCCGATGGCGGCCCCCTTTCTCGGCCCTTCGCTGGAGGCCGGACTGAGAGGCTGAGGGGAAACACCGGCGCGCCCGGCTTTCGGAAGCGGGCGGAAGGCGTCTAGGCTGCGCGGGCAGGCGGCCTTCCCGCCCTCGCATCGCCTCTCCACCGGGGCGGCGGCCGCGCCGCTCCCCTCACCCTGGAGGACCGTCATGAAGCGCAGAACCCTGCTTGGCGCCGCCGCCGGCGTCACCGCCGCCACGCTGGCCCGCCCCTCGCTCGCCCAGGGCAAGGCCCGCGTGCTGCATTTCGTGCCCGAGGGCAACCTGGCTAACCCGGACCCGGTCTGGACCACCACCACCATCGCCCGCAACCACGGCGCGATGATCTGGGACATGCTTTACGGGTTGGACGAGAATTTCGAGCCGCAGCCGCAGATGGTGCAGGGGCACGAGATCTCGGACGACAAGCTGACCTGGCGCTTCACCCTGCGCGAGGGCCTGATGTTCCACGATGGCGAGCCGGTGCGTGCCGCCGACTGCGTCACCAGCATCAACCGCTGGGCGCAGCGCCGCCCGCTCGGCCAGACCCTGCTGGCCCGCAGCGAGGAGATGAAGGCGCTGGACGACCGGCGCTTCGAGATCCGCCTCAACAAGCCCTACAGCCTGATTCCGCGCGCCTTCGCCGACAGTTGCTTCGTGATGCCGGAGCGCATCTCGCGCACCGATCCCTTCCAGCAGATCAGCGAGTATGTCGGCAGCGGGCCCTTCCGCTTCCTGCGCGACGAATGGGTCGCCGGCTCCAAGGCGGTCTATGCGCGCTTCGACAAGTACGCGCCGCGGCAGGAGCCGCCGAGCTTCCTGGCCGGCGGCAAGGTGGTGCATTTCGACCGTGTCGAGTGGATCGTCATGCCGGACTCCGCGACTGCGGTTGGCGCGCTGCAGAACGGCGAGGTGGATTGGCTGCAGCGGCCGGACTTCGACCTGGTGGCCATGCTGCGCAGCATGCGCGACGTGAAGGTGGCGGTGAACGACAAGGTCGGCGTGCTGGCGATGCTCGGCATCAACCACCTGCACCCGCCCTTCGACAACCCGAAGCTGTTGCGCGCCATCCTCTCGGCGGTGAACCAGTCCGACTACATGGCCGCCGCCGTGGGCGCCGAGCCGGACTTGTTCCATGTGCCCGCCGGCGTCTTCACCCCTGGCCTGCCGATGGCCAATGATGCCGGCATGGAGATCCTGACCAGCCCGCGGAACATCGAGAAAAGCCGCAAGATGGTGCAGGAGAGCGGCTACAAGGGCGAGCCGATCCTGCTGATGTCGCCCTCCGACTACCCCGTGCAGGCGGCCTTCGCGCAGGTGACGGCGGCGTTGTTCCAGTCGCTCGGGCTGAAGGTGGACTTCGCCAGCATGGACTGGGGCACGCTGGTGCAGCGGCGCACCAGCAAGGAGGCGCCGGCGCAGGGCGGCTGGAACGTGTTCCCCACCACCTATGAGGGGCTCACCGTGGCCGACCCCTCCAGCCATCCGCCGCTGCGCGGCAACGGGCCGAAGGGCTGGTTCGGCTGGCCAACCAGCCCCAGGCTGGAAGCGCTGCGCGACCAGTGGATGGACGCGCCGGACCTCGCGACGCAGAAGAAGATCGCCGAGGAGATGCAGCGCGTCGCCTTCGAGGAGGTGCCGTTCATTCCGCTCGGCCAGATCTTCTACCCGACGGCCTACCGCAACAGCATCACCGACATCGTGCCCGCGCCGTTTCCGATCTTCTGGAGCGTCAAGCGGGCCTGACCGGCGGCGGGCGGGGGCGTGATGGGCGCCCCCGCCCGGCACGTCGCCCACGCCTTCAACCGTTGGTGTGCGGAGCTTGCCTCGCCTCGGCGCCGGCGACCTTCCGCAAGCCGTCGAGCGCCGTGCGCAGCAGCCCTGCCTCCGCCGTTTCGGCATAAACGGCATAGGCGGGGTGGAGGAATTCTGGAGCGCCGGGCACCAGTGCCAGCCGGCCGCTCTCCAGATGGGGCCGGACGGCGCCCATGCGGAAGTAGCCGGAGCCGCCCGCCTCCAGGATGTAGCCGAGGCCGAGCGGGCCGAAGCCGGCATGGAGGGCCGGCTCGCCCGGCGCGGCCGGGTGCGCCTCCTGCCGCAAGGCGAATTCCTGCCCCCAGTCCACCTGGATGTAGCCCGGCCTCTCGCCCCCGGGGCCAGGTGGCGTGGTGACCATGACCAGCCGCTCCTCCGCCAGCAGTTCCACCCGGAGCCCGGCCCGGTAGCGCGGCGCATAGAGCACGGCGAGGTCGAGAATGCCCTCGGCGACCTGCTCCATCAGGTTCTCCGCCATGCCCACCTGCGCGCGCAGGGCGAGGTCGGGCGCGGCATGGCGCATCCACAGCAGCCAGCGGAGCAGCAGCGGCTCCCACAGGCTGAGCTCGGCGCCCATGGCAAGCACCGCGCGCCGGCCCGGCGGCACCGCCACCTCCTGCCGTGCCCGCTCCCAGAGTTGCACAAGGCCCGGCGCGTGGCGGAGGAACTGCTCGCCCGCCGGAGTGAGCGAGGCACCGGTCTTGTTGCGCACGAAGAGCGGCCGGCGGAGCTGCTCCTCCAGGGTGCGGACCCGCGCGCTGACCGTGGTCTGGCTGACGTTCAGGCGCTCGGCGGCGCGTACGAAGCTGCCGGCAGCAACAATGGCGAGAAAGGTGCGGGCCAGTTCGATATCCATGGTGGCTCCCCGGCCAGGCCGCAGGATTTCTGCAGTTATCCGGCAATGAATCTCGTTTGCATGTTGACCCCTGGAAGCCAAGATCCCTTCAGAGAAGCCATACCGGTCACCGGCGCACAGCCGGGTCACCGAGGAGCGTCGTCATGGCCAGCAAGGAACCGTCTGCTCTGCTCCCGCGCCTTCACGCGATCCCGGCGCTTCAGAAAGGCGGGGAGGCGCAGTCATGAGGCGCGCGTTCTCCCGGAGCGCGGACGAGGTCAACGGCAGGAGAAACCCTCCCGGGGCGGAGCCCGAGCCGTCCCCCGCCTATAGTTCGCCACCCTGTTTCCTGCACGAGCTCGACCCAGGCTATCTCGGCTATCTCGGCCGGGAGGAGGTGGCGGCCCTGCTCCGGGATCTTTTTGCGGCGGAACACTTCGGCACGCTGCTGGAGGCGGCCTGGCTGCGCTGCATGCTGCGCCGCCACCTGGCCGGGCTCGGCGAGGCATCGGAGGCCCCTCCCGGCGCGCCTCCGGCGGCCTTGAGCCGGCAGGCACTGCTCAGCCGCCTCCGCGACGCCCTGCCTCGCCTGCACGACGCGTTGCTGCGGCGCGACCTGGCCGACCTGCTCGCCGTTCTGGAGCGCGGGGCAACGCGGTGCCACGACCGCCGTGGTCAGGCCTGAAGCCATGCAGGGCTGGCCGGAAGTGCGGGCCTGGCGCAAGGCGGAGCGTGCCCGCCTGCTTGCCCAGCGGCTTGCCCTGCCCCGCGCGCAACGGGAAGCCTGGAACGACGCCATCACCCCGCGCCTGGCGGCGCTGCTGCGGGCCCGGGAGCCGCTACGGACCATCGGCTTCTACTGGCCCTTCAAGGGCGAGTATGATCCTCGCCCCCTCATGCGTGCCCTGCACGACGCGGGGCTGCGGCTCGCGCTGCCGGTCGTTGTCGAGCGGGCGAAGCCGCTGGTCTTCCGCGCATGGTGGCCGGGCATTCCCATGGTTCCTGGCGTCTGGAACATCCCCGTCCCGGCCGGGAGCGCGGCGGTGCGGCCCGATGTCCTGGTGGCGCCGCTGGTCGGCTTCGACGCGCGCGGCTACCGGCTCGGCTATGGCGGCGGCTATTATGACCGGACGCTGGGCGCGCCGCCGGCGCGTCCGCTGGCGATCGGCGTGGGCTTCGAGCTTGCCGCGCTCGGCACCATCCATCCGCAGCCACATGATGTTCCCATGGACCTGATCATCACGCCGGAGCGGACCCTCCGGCCGGAGCGGGACGCGGCGGCCAGGGAACGGGAAGGGATGGGAGAGGCATGCCGTGAATGACGAGGCGGAGCGGGAAAGGCTGGGCCGCGCCCTGCTCGGCACGGAGTCGGACGCCATCATCCATGCCGATCGCGCGGGCATCATCCGCTTCTGGAACCCGGGAGCGGAGCGGGTGTTCGGCTTCACCGCCGCCGAGGCGCTGGGACGCACGCTCGACATCATCATCCCCGAGCCGCAGCGGGCGCGCCACTGGGCCGGGTTCCGGCAGGTGATGGAGACCGGCGAGAGCCGCTACGGTCGCGGCGACCTGCTTGCCGTGCCCGGCCTGCGCAAGGATGGCAGCCGCGTCTCGCTGGAGTTCACCATCGTGCCGGTCCACGCCGCCAACGGCGGGATGGAAGGCATGATCGCCGTGCTGCGCGACGTGACCGGGCGTTTCGAGGCGACGCGCGCGCTGCGGCGGGAGCTTGCCGCGCTGAAGGCGCGCGGCTGAGCCGCTGGCGCCTTCCTGGTGTCCTGCCCGCGAAGTCCGACGGCCTTCGCGATCCGGACCTCAGGAGAAGATCCCGACCAGCGCGTAGGCGGCGGCGGCGATCAGCGCCGCGGCCGGCAAGGTGACAACCCAGGCGACGACGATGTTGCCCGCCACGCCCCAGCGGACCGCCGAGACGCGCCGCGCCGCGCCGACGCCCACGATGGCGCCGGTGATGGTGTGGGTGGTGGAAACCGGCACGCCCATCCAGGTGGCCAGGAACAGCGTCATGGCGCCGCCGGTCTCGGCGCAGAAGCCCTGCATCGGCGTCAGCCGCGTGATCTTGGAGCCCATGGTGTGGACGATGCGCCAGCCGCCGAACAGCGTTCCCAGGGCCATCGCGACCTGACAGCTCAGCACCACCCAGTAGGGCACATGAAAGCCGCCGGGCATCATCCCCTGCGAGTAGAGCAGCACGGCGATGATGCCCATGGTCTTCTGCGCGTCGTTGCCGCCATGGCCGAGCGAGTAGAAGGAGGCGGAGACGAATTGCAGCAGGCGGAAGGAGCTGTCCACCACGAAGGGGGTCTTGCGCACGGCGATCCAGGAGACCACCAGCACCAGGAACAGCGCCAGCACCAGGCCGAGCGCCGGCGAGAGCACGATGGCCGCCAGCGTCTTGCCCAGGCCCGACCAGACAATGGCGCCGAAGCCCGCCTTGGCCGTGCCGGCGCCGACAATGCCGCCGACCAGCGCATGCGAGCTGGAGGAGGGGATGCCGAAGCCCCAGGTGATCAGGTTCCAGGCGATCGCCCCGCTCAGCGCGCCGAAGATCACCCGCGGCGTCACCAGATCCGCCTCCACGATGCCGGTGCCGATGGTCTGCGCCACGTGCAGGCCGAAGAACAGGAAGGCGATGAAGTTGAAGAAGGCAGCCCACAACACCGCGTATTGCGGCCGCAGCACCCGTGTCGAGACGATGGTGGCGATGGAGTTGGCCGCGTCATGCAGGCCGTTGAGGAAGTCGAACAGCAGCGCGACGGCGATCAGGCCGTAGAGCAGCGGCAGGGCCAGGGTGGCGTCCATCTCAGGCCAGTCCGGCTCAGACGTGCTCGACCACGATGGTCTCGATCTCGTCCGCCGCGTCGTCGAAGCGGTCCACGACCTTCTCAAGCAGGTCGAAGACCTCGCGGGCGGCGATGAAGCGCAGCGCGTCCTCCGGACGGGTGCGGCGGAACAGGTCGGTCACGCCGGCATCGTGCACGTCGTCGGCCTCGCCCTCGACCTGGCGGATCTGCTCGCAGAGCGCGTTGATCTTGCCGGCGTTGGCGCTGATCTGCGAAAGCAGCGGCACCACCTCGCGCAGCAGGCCGGAGCAACGGAGAATGGCGTCGCCCATGCGGCGGAAGTCGGGGTCGAACTCGGTCAGCTCGAACAGAACAATCGCCTTGGCGGCCTTTTTCATCTGGTCCACCGTGTCGTCCATCCGGCCGATCAGCGCCTGGATATCGCCGCGGTCGAAGGGCGTGACGAAGGTGCGCCGAACCGCCTGCACCACCTCGCGGGTGACGGCATCCGCATCATCCTCGGCCGCCAGCACGGCCGGGAAGTGGCGCTGCACGGCGGCACCGCCTTCCAGCATGGCCTGCAGCTCGGTGGCGCCGCGCACCACGCAATCGGCATGGCGCGTGTACATTTCAAAGAACCGCTCCTCGCGCGGCATCAGCCGGCGGAACCAACGCAGCATCCGGACCAGTCCTCCTCGGCGCGGCCGCGGCCGCCCAGATCCCTTCCCGCCGGCCATCCGGCGCTGTCACCGGAGCGTCATAATCCAGGCGGTGCGGCGCCGAAATCCCCCGAAACACGCAAACCGCCGCTCAGAGCCCATTTGAGAGTGGGGCGGCGGAGGGATGGCGAGGGATTTTTCGTGCTGGAGGCGATCCGCCAAATGGACCCGCAGCCATTCCCCAACGGGCTCTTACGCGCCGGGCGGCAGTTCCGGCAGGTTCCGCAGCAGAGCGGCGAGGTCGTCCTCCTGCACCTGCGCCGCGGCCTGTGCCGGGCTGAACCAGCGACGCTCCCGCTGATGCGCCTCGGGCCAGTCTCCCAGCAGCTGCTCGACCTGGAGGGGATAGACACCGACCTCGCAGGAAAGCTCCTGCCCCGTCTTCAGCCGCTTGCGGTAGCGGTACGAGCCGATGGACCGCGGCGCCGCGCGGCCCAGCACGCCCGCCTCCTCGAAGGCCTCCTTGGCGGCCAGCTCAGCCGGGGCGAGCCCCTCCTCGGCCCAGCCCTTCGGCAGAACCCAGCGCCGCGTTTCCCGGCTGGTCACGAGCAGAACACGCACCTCCCCCTCCACCTCGGCAAAGGGAAGCGCAGCGAATTGCTGCCCTCCCGGCCGCTGGCGCTTGTCCTGCACGACGGCTTCCTCCCCCCTCACAACTCTCGCGTCCTCCTGTTCTCATGCCCCCCCGGCTCCGCCGCGTCCAGCGAAAGCGGAGCCATCTTCCGCCTGGTGCCCTGGCTGGGGCGGGAGCCACCGCGGCGGCACCGCAAGCCGGCTTCCACTTCCATCTGCGGCGTGCCCGCGCGCCGCATACCAAAGACGGTGGCGCCCGGCGGCGGCGCCTGCTTCCCTCCCTCGTCCCGCCTCGCACCGCCAGCCATGGCGGCAGCCCAGCGGCTTGCAACAATGATGGCGCGTTTCCGGATCGCCCTGCAGCGTCGCCCGGCGCGAACAGCGGCACCGGAGGGTGCGAAAGGCGCAGGGGCGGATCCTCAGCCGACGTCCGATGCCCAACGAAAGGCCCGCGAAAGCGTTGCCGGCAGGGGACCACCGCGCGCAGGCCTGCCTGACGTGCCGCGCTGGCCTTGCCGAACACGGGATGATGGAGAACCGCGATGAAGCGTCGTCTTGGAGGCGCAGCTTGCGCAATTCTGCTTCTGGCCGGCTGTGCGGAGACGCAGAAGGCCGCCGATGCAACCATGGCTGCGGCGAAGGCGCAGGTGAACCCGACGCTTTCCACCAGCGATGCCGCCTTCATGACCAGCGCGGCTCGCGGCGGAATGGCGGAGGTGCAGATGGGGCAGCTCGCACAGCGGAACGGGCGCGCCGCATCGGTGAGAACCTTCGGCCAGAAGATGGTGACCGACCACAGCCCGGTCAATCGCGAGCTGATGGCCTTGGCGCAACAGAAGCAGATCACCCCGCCGGGCGACATCGGAGCCGAGCACCGGCAGACCTATGAACAGCTCGCCGAGTTGCGCGGCAGCGCCTTCGACCACGCCTATGCCCAGGCCATGGTGAAGGACCACCAGGAAGACCTGCAGGCGTTCCAGGACGAGGCCGCGAACGGCACGGACCCGGAGGTGAAGGCCTTCGCCGAGCGCCATGTGCCGGTTTTGCAGGAGCATCTGCGCATGGCGCAACAGTTGCCGCGGCGCTGAACGCGGGCGCAGGGGCGGGCCCCTGCCCTGGAACTCCGCCGGGGTGACAGCTTCACCCCGGACCTTGCCAGCCGGAACGGCACGAGAGTTCGGCGCCGCTGCGCCTCAGCGCAGGGCGCCCGGAAAGGGCAGCCCGAGCGCCGTGGCCTCCCTCCGGCGCGGCTCGGGCCAGACGCCGTTGAACAGCAGCATCAGCAGCGGACTACGCCGGATGAGGCGGTGAAAGCCGTAGGAAAGAGCGGCCGAGAGCGTGACGATGATCAGGATCTCGACCTCCGGCGGCAGCGCGATCGCCAGGAAGGCCACCGATAGCCACAGCACGAAGACGACATGCACGAGATAGATCGTCATCGCACCGTCCACCATCGCCCGTGACAGCGGCGTGGAGCGGTTGAGCCAGCGCCGCGCGGCCGAGAGCAGCAGGTGCGAGAAGAGGATGCCTACGACCGGCATCAGGAAGTAGGTTCCGGCGCGGCCGGCATTGTTGCCGAGACCCTCGCAGACAGCCATCAGCACCGCCGCCGCCAATGCGAGAGCCCAAACGGGCCAGCAGGGCCGCGTGAAGGCCTCCAGCCAGGCGGGGCGATAGGCGAGCAGGGCGCCGCACAGGAACACCAGCCCGTTGGCGGCGAATTCCGCGGGAACGAGGATGCCCCCCAGGAGATAGCTGGCATCGAGCAGCTTGGCGGCCACCGCCACCGCGAGCGTGCCGAGGCCCAGGCCCAGAACGGCCAGCACACCCAGCAGGGGCCGGCGCTCAACCGCATCCTGGAAGGCGGAAAGGATCCGTCCCAGCCGCAGTCGCTCCCGCACCTGCCAGAGGCCGGCCAGCAGGCTCACATAGAGGAGCAGATAGATCAGGAACCACAGATGTACGGTCCAGTTCGCGCCGGGTTCGCGGAGCGCCTGGAGCAGGCCTGGCGCCGCGTTCGCCGTTCCGCCCTCCGCCACCGCGCCCGCGAGCACCAGCAGCGGGCTGACGAGCAGCAGCGCGGTGGCGAGCGGAACACCAAGGCGCCGCAGGCGGTCCCGCAACCAGGCCGCGCTGCCCCGCCGTCGGACCAGCAGCATGCCGAACAGCCCTGCCAGCAGGAAGAAGGCCGGCATGCGGAAGGTGTGGCTGAACTGCACGAACCAGGTCATGGCCGTGCTGCGCTCGGGCGAGGCGACGATCCAGACGGCATGGGAGGCGTAGACCAGGCCAACATGGTAGGGAACGCCGGCCAGCATCAGGATCGCGCGCAGCTGATCAAGATAGTCCCAGCGCGGGCCGCCAGGCTGGGGCGGAGCCGTTGCCGGTGCGGCGGCGGCCGGCGCGATCGGGATTGTTGCTGCGGACATCGATCCTTCTCCCACCACGCGCATATCGCCTTACTGAAGGCGCGCATGCCGCGAAGCGTCATGCGTCACCGCTATTATGCAATTTTGCGACTGATGCAAGGATTATGGAATTTCCGCATGCCATGAAGTCAAGGATTCGTGAGAATCCTGTTGCACGGGCAGCGCGAGTCCGCCTTGCCTTTCATCTTTTTAATGTACAGTTCAGCAGAGCTTCATCACCTCACGGGTTAGGGCGCAAGGAAGGCACATCTCACCAGGGGTTGATAACGATCACCACGTGATTTCCGTCGCATTCAAGAGACGGGACGGCAATATGGCCGCATTGAGGCCCCTGCCGCTTCGCAACTCAAAGGAATCGACCATGCTCCGCAGACGAGTTCCGCATCCCTCGCGCATCCAGAATGCCGTTCCGCCGGGGCGCGTGGCTCGCCGCATGGCTGGTTTCCCCTTGCCGCAGCGGCTTGTTCTGGCGCGGCGGCGCCCGACTTCCGCTGGCGCCTGGCGTTCGGCTGCACTTCTGCCGCGCGGTTGAAACCGGGCCGCCGGAGCGGTGCTGCAACCAGCCCGGCCGGGCGATTTCCCGGCCTGGCGCGCCACCTCCGGCCAAGCGCGCTTCGCCCGCCGGTTCAGATCATCAGCAGGCTCTTAAGAACGCGGTAGTTGCAACAACCCTGACGTGCCTTTCCGGGTGCGCCACCCCCTGATTGACCTTCAGCAAGCGGATCCCTGCCATGCCCTCTCCCATGAGCGCCGATCTCATCCGCACGATCGCCGAACTCTCGCAGGCCGTGCCCGCCACACCGGGCGGAGGGGCCGAGGTCGCGCTCCGGCGTGCGACCCGTGCCTTGATCCGCTCGATGCAGAAGGAGGGGCGGCTGGCGGAGAGCCCCATGCAGCTCGCGCTGACCCGCACGGTGGAGCTGCACCATGCGGCGGCGGAGCAGCGGCTGCGGGGCAAGCGCGTGCTGGTGACGGGCGGCTCCGGGTGTGTCGGCAGCCGGCTGCGCCAGCTTCTCGCCGGCTTCGGCCCGGCCACCCTGATCAACCTCGACATCGCGCCGCACGAGGGAGAGGGCCGCTGGCTCCAGGCCGACATCCGCGACGCCGCCATGCTCGATGCCGCCTTCCGCGCGGCGCGGCCGGAAGTGGTCTTTCACCTGGCGAGCATCCGCGAGCCGGGCAAGGCGGAGCTGGTGGTCCAGGAAGCGGTGGACACCAACGTCTTCGGCACGGCCAACGTCATCGCCGCCTGCCGCCGGCACGGCGTCGGCCATGCCGTCTACTCCTCCACCGGCAAGTGCTATGCCTACCTGACCGACCACGTCTACACGGCCAGCAAGAAACTCGCGGAACTGCAATGGATGGCCGCCGCGCGCGAAGGCGGCGAGACCAGCTTCGCCATGACGCGCTTCACGCATGTGCTGGAGAACGGCATCGTCTCGCGCGACATCGCCGCCGGCATCGCGCAGGGCATGGTCGGCCTGCACGGCCCCGATCGCCACTTCAACATCCAGAACCTGCGCCAGGCCACGCATCTGCTGGTCAATGCGCTTGCCCTGGCCGGCACCCAGGCGCCGGACAGCTTCTGGAGCGCCGTGGACCTCGGCTGGCCGGTGAACACGCTGGAGCTGGCGCTGTTCGAGATCGTTCGCAGCGGGCGGGATGTCGGGGTGCGGTTCCTCGGCATTCCCAAGGGCTACGACGAGAGCTTCTTCCGCGGCCAGTTCGACTGGAGCGGCGCTTGCGACTACCACCCGCTGGTGAACGCGCTGGAGGCGCCGACCGTCGTCAACGACAGCACGGGCACCATGATCGGCGCGCGGATCGCGCCCTGCCCCGAGGCGGCGCTGCAACAGGCGCTGGACCGGCTGCACACCCGGCTGCGCAGCGCGGAAACGGATGCGGCCCTGAAGGAGGCGCTGCTGCAAAGCGTCTCCGGCGTCACCGAGGCCGTCTTCCGCGGCGTCAGCCCCGGCCACCTGCTCGACATCCTCTGGTGGGGCGCGGCGCCTGGCTGGATCGAGGCCGGGACCACCCGCTTCCGCCCCATCATGACCATGCTGGCGGACCTGCTGCTCCCCCTCCTGTCACAGCCAGGACTTCACTGGGACAGCTCGGCCCACGGCAAGCTGCAGGACATCGCGGCGACGTTTGCGGGGATTCCAGGCCTGGGCAGCCGGGCGGAACGCTTCCAGGCGGTGACGCAACCGCTCTGCGCCGCCTGAGGCACCGGCGGCACCGAAGCCGCCGGCCCCCAGGGAAATCACAGGCCGTCCCCGCGGATATCCACAAGGTTGCCCCCGAAAACTGGGGATAACCGGCGCCCCCGCCACGTCCTGCCTTGCCGGCCCCGGGGGCTGCCGCCGCCCAGGGCCGGCGGCGGCGCTATCCCGCCATGCCGACGCGGCGCAGGATCGGCTCCCATTTCGCCGTTTCAGAGGCCAGGAAGGCGGCGGCCTCATCCGGTGAACTGCGAGGCCGCACCTGCATCGCCATCTCCAGCAGGCGCTGCCGGAAGGCCTCCTGCCCGGTGACGCGGTTCACCGCATCGTTCAGCGCGGTGATCACCGCTGCCGGGGTGCCGGCCGGCGCCATCACCATGTGCCAGCTATAGGCCTCGTAGCCCGGCACACCCGCCTCGCTGATCGCCGGCACATCCGGGGCCGCCGGCGAGCGCGTGGGCGAACCAACGCCGAGCGCCCGCAGCTCGCCGCGCTCGACATACGGCATGGCCCCGGTGCCGACATCCATCAGCATGTCCACATTGCCGCTCAACAGGTCCGGCATGGCGGCCGAGCTGCCGCGGTAGGGCACGTGCTGCACCTTCAGGCCACCGGCCATGCTGAGGAACAGCTCGGTCGCCAGGTGAACCGCGCCGCCGATGCCGGAGGAGGCGTAGTGGTACTCGCCGGGATGCTCCCGGAACAGGGTGATCAGCTCCTGCAGGCTTTTCGCCGGCAGCTTCGGGTTCACGTAGAGCACCATCGGGACCTGGCCGATCAGCGCCACCGGGGCGAAATCCGCGATCGGGTCGAAGGTCAGTTGCGGAAAGAGCGGGCGCAGCACCGAATGCGCGATGGTGGTGTAGAGCAGCGTATAGCCGTCCTTGGGCGCCTTCGCGACGTATTCGCTGCCGACCACCACCCCGGCTCCGGTACGGTTCTCCACAATGATGCGCTGCGGCAGGACCTTGCCCAGCTCTTCCGCGACCAGCCGGGCGGCGACATCGGTCGGACCGCCGGCCGCGAAGGGCACGACCAGCCGCACCGGCTGGTTGGGCCAGGCGGCGGCCTGCGCGGCGGCGGGGCGGGGCGTCGTGGCGAGCGGACCCAGCGCCAGACCCGCGGCGGACGCAAAAAGACCTCGGCGCTTCATTGGCGCTCCTCCCTGTTGATCGGAACAGTATCGCGTCCGTTGCGCGGGCGGGTCAATTTCGCCCTGCGCGAGGGCCGTGCCGCGCCGGCAGGCCGGCGCCGTCCGTCGCGCCGAACGGTTGCGCCGCGCCGGGCGCAGCCATGCGGCTTTCACAGGGAGGACATCATCGAGCTTGCGAAGCATTCGCAGGGGGCCTATTCGCCAGCGAGAAGACGCCCGGCGCCGCCCCGCTCGCGGTGCCCCATCGGGAGCCATTGCCCGTGCTGGTCGCATTTCTGATTCTGCTGCGTGAAGGCCTGGAAGCCGCCCTGATCGTCGGCATCGCTGCCGGGTATCTCGCCCGCACCGGCCGCTCCGGCCAGATGCCGCTGGTCTGGATCGGCACCGCCGCCGCGGCGCTGGCCTGCCTCGGCCTTGGCCTTTCGCTGGACCTGCTGAGCCTGGAGTTCCCGCAGCGGCAGCAGGAAATCTTCGAGAGCGTGGTCGGCTTGCTGGCCGCCGGCATGTTGGCCGGCATGGCCTTCTGGATGCGCCGCGCCGCCCGCTCCATGGGCCATGACCTGCGCGGACGGATGGAGGCGGCCGCCGGCTCCGGCGCCGCGCTGATCGCGCTGGTTTTCCTGGCCGTCGCACGGGAAGGCGTGGAGGCGGTGGTGTTCCTGCTGGCATTGATGCAGCAGGGCGCCGGCTGGTCGGTGCCGGTGGGCGGGCTGCTTGGCCTCGCCGTTGCGGCCGTGGCCGGCGTGCTGATCGCCTGGGGCGGCATGCGCCTGAACTACGGCCGCTTCTTCCGCTGGACCGGCGTGGTGCTGCTTTTCGCCGCCGCCGGGCTGGCGGCCGGCGCCCTGCGCGCGCTGCATGAGGCCGGCATCTGGAACCAGCTCCAGCAGCTCGCCTTCGACCTCAGCAACGTGCTGCCGGAAGACAGCGTTCTCGGCTCCGTGCTGGCCGGCCTGTTCGGCTATGCCGCCCGTCCCAGCATCGGCGAGGTGATGCTCTACCTGGCCTTTCTCGGCGTGCTGCTGCCGGCCTTCCTGTCCAGCCCGCGGCAGCCGGCCGCGGTGGCCGGGCGCTGAGGCGGCATGTCGCTGAAGCGCACCATCCGGATCGGCTACGGGCTGGTCGGCGTGCTGGCGCTCGGCGTCGCCGCGCTTGGCGTGCTGGATTGGCGGCAGCACCAACGCCGCGCCGCGCAGCCTGAGGCGGACGACGCGGTGGTGGTGACCGTCACCGCCGGCGCCTGCGAGCCGGACCACCTGGAGGTGCCGGCCGGGCGCGTGGCCTTCCGCGTCGTCAACCGCAGCGACCGGGCGCTGGAGTGGGAGATCCTGGACGGCGTGATGGTGATCGAGGAGCGGGAGAACATCGCCCCCGGCCTCAGCCAGCGGGTGACCGCCCGCCTCGCGCCCGGCGAGTACGCCATCACCTGCGGGCTGCTGAGCAACCCGCGCGGCCGGCTGGTGGTCCGCCCCGCGGCGGAGGGCACCGCCCCGGCGGCGCCGGACCTGCGCGAGCTGATCGGCCCCATGGCCGAGTACCAGGTCTATCTGACCCTGGAGGGCGCGGCGCTGGCCGAGGCCGCCGCGCGGCTTGCGGAAGCCGGCCGGGGGCCTGCGGCGCCCGCCGCCCTGGCCGAGGCGCAGGCCGCCTATCAGCGCCTGCGGCCCGCCGCGAAGCTGCTGCAGGCCGATCTCGACGCGGCGCTGGACGCCCGCGCAGCGGACTTCGCCGGCGGCGCGGACGACCCTGCCTTCACCGGCTTCCGCCGCCTCGCCCTGGCGCTGCGCGACGCCGACCCCACCGTGCCCGCGCTGGAGCGAGGCATCCAGGCCGATGCCACCGCGCTGGCGCAGCGGCTGGGCGCCGCCTCCGTCCCGCCCGACCGGATGCTCGCCGGCGCCGCGCTGGTGGCGGGCGAGGCGGCCGCCGCCCAGGACCCCGCGCTGGCCGGTGCCATGCTGGATGGGGTGGGAAAGGTCGTCGCGCTGCTGGCACCGCCGCTTGGCCGCACCGCGCCGGAGCCGGCCCAACAGGCCACGGCGCAGCTTGCCGCCGCCCGCGCGGCCCTCGCCGCCGGCGACGAGGCCGGCTGGCGCGAAGCCGCCAGGGCGCTGGCGGAATCCCTGACTTCCCTGCGGGAGAGGCTTGGCGCGGCATGAGCAAGTGCCCCTTCCACCTGGGCGGCTCCGCTCCTCTGGACACCAGGCGGCGCGCCCTGCTGCGCGGCCTCGCCGCCGGCGGCGCCGCGCTCGGCCTGCCCTCCGCCGCCAGCGCCCGCGAGGCGCGGGCCGAGGAGCTGATGCAGTCCCCGCCCGGCCGCGACGGGCGGGCGGCGAACCGTTCCATTGCCTTCCATGGCGCGCACCAGCCCGGCATCCTCAACCCGCCGCCGGCCGCGGGCATGGTCGCGGCTTTCGACGTGCTGGCCACCTCGCGGAAGGAGCTGGAGCGGCTGTTCCGCCTGCTGACCGAGCGCGCCGCCTTCCTGATGGCCGGCGGCACGCCGCCCGCCGAGGATCCCCGCTTCCCGCCGGCGGATTCCGGCATCCTCGGCCCGCTGATCCTGCCTGACGCGCTGACGCTGACGGTGGCTGTCGGCGCCGCGCTGTTCGACGACCGCTACGGGCTGGCAGCCCACAAGCCGCGCCACCTGACGCGCATGGCGCGCTTCCCCAACGACGCGCTGGACCGCGACTGGTGCCATGGCGACCTGCTGCTGCAGATCTGCGCCAACACGCCCGCCACGACGCTGCATGCGCTGCGCGACGTGATCAAGGCGACGCCGGACCTGCTGCGCCTGCGCTGGAAGATGGAAGGCTTCCTGCCCCCTGCCCTCGGCGAAGCCAAGCGGGAGACGCCGCGCAACCTGCTCGGCTTCAAGGACGGCACCGCCAATCCCGATCCGGCCGATGCGGCGCTGATGCGGGAGCTGGTCTGGACCACGCCGGGCGCGGGCGAGCCGGGCTGGGCGGCGGGCGGCAGCTACCAGGTGGTGCGCATCATTCGCAACCTGGTCGAGCGCTGGGACCGCACGCCGCTGCGCGAGCAGGAGCGGATCATGGGGCGCCTGAGGGATTCCGGCGCCCCGCTCGACGGCGAGCACGAGCACGACGAGCCGGACTTCGCCCGCGACCCGGAGGGTGCCCGAACGCCGCTCGACGCGCATATCCGCCTGGCCAACCCCCGCACGGCGGAGACGGCCGGCAGCCGCATCCTGCGCCGCCCCTTCAACTACAGCCGCGGCATCACCCGCTCCGGCCAGCTCGACATGGGCCTGCTGTTCATCTGCTTCCAGGCGGACCTGGAAGCCGGCTTCATCGCCGTGCAGCGGCGGCTGAACGGCGAGCCGCTGGAGGAGTACATCAAGCCCACCGGCGGCGGATATTACTTCGCCCTGCCCGGCGTGCCCACCGAGGGCGGCTATCTCGCCCAGGGGCTGCTTGAGGCATGACACCGCCCTGCCCGCGCCCAACCCCTCCCCGCAAGGACACTCCGATGCGCCGACTGCTCCTCCCGGGCGCGGGCCTGCTGGCCCTGTCGCTCGCCGCCGCCCTGCCGCCCGTGCATGCCGCCCGGGCTGCGGCGGTCTCGCCGCTGGAACTCGCCGGGCCGATCGCGCAGTACAAGCTCTACGTGATCGGCGAGGCGAAGCGGCTCGTTGAAGGCACGCGCGCCTTCACCGCCGCCATCAAGGCCGGCGACCTCAAGAGGGCGCAGGCGCTCTACGCACCCACCCGCGTGCATTACGAGCGGATCGAGCCGCTGGCCGAGCTGTTCAGCGACCTCGACAGCTCCATCGACTCCCGCGCCGACGACCATGCCGAGGCGGAGAAGGACCCGGGCTTCACCGGCTTCCACCGCCTGGAGTACGGGCTGTTCGCGCAAAAGAGCACCGAGGGCCTCGCGCCCTTCGCCGACAAGCTGCTGGCCGACGTGCAGGAGTTGCAGACCCGCCTGCAGGACCTGACCACCCCGCCCGAGAAGGTGGTGGGCGGCGCCGCCGCGCTGATCGAGGAGGTGGCGGCCACCAAGATCTCCGGCGAGGAGGACCGCTACAGCGGCGCCGACCTTTCCGACGTCCAGGCCAATGTGGACGGCTCGAAGAAGATCGTGGACCTCCTGCGGCCGCTCCTGGTCAGGGCCGATGCGCCGCTGCTGGCCAAGGTGGACGCCAACTTCGGCAAGGTGGACACGGTGCTGGCGCGCTACCGCACGCCGGAGGGCTTCAAGAACTACGAGGCGCTGACCCGCGACGACCGCAACGCGCTGCAGGCGCCGATCACCGCGCTGGCCGAGGATCTTTCTCGGCTGCGCGGCACGCTCGGCCTCGACTGAGGCGGCGGGCCGAGAGGCTGCCTGGCCTCGCTTTCAGCCCGAACGAAGGGGAGGTCCAGGCATCCGGGGTTCCTGGCGGAGGATCCGGGAGGCATCGCCTCCCGAACGGCGCGAACGAAGGAGCGGAAGTTCTGGCGCCGGCCGGGACCCCCGACGAGCAGGCGCCGGAGCCCCGCTTCCGCCGCCCTCCACGGCAGCAGGTCGAGCAGGGCGGCGCCATCCCCCGCCCGGCGGCGCGGGTTCGCATGCGGGACGTCTGTGCCCCAGACAACCCCTTCCGGCGGGGTGGCCTGGAAGCACGGCGTTCAGTCGCATCGCACCGACATGCCCCCATCCACCACGATTTCCGTGCCGGTGATGAAGCGCGCCTCGTCGGAGGCGAGGAACAGGGCGGCATTGGCCGTGTCCCGCCCGTCGCCGGCGAAGCCCATCGGGATGCGCTTCTGCCGTTGTTCGAGCAGCGCCTGCACGTCGCCGCCGGCGCGCTGGCCGGCGAGGCGCACCTCCACCATCGGCGTGTGCATCTGGCCCGGCACCACCGTGTTCACCCGGATGTTGCGGCCGGCATATTCGACGGCCACGACGCGGGAGAACTGGATGATGCCCGCCTTGGCCGCAGCATAGGCGACCTGCGCCGCGCCGGTCCAGCGGAGGCCGGAGGTGGAGGCGGTGTTGACGATGGCGCCGCCGCCCTGCGCCTCCATGACCGGCAGCACGTGCTTGCAGGTGAGGAAGACGCTCTTGAGATTGTAGTCGATCTGGCTGTCCCAGACCTCCTCGCTCATCGCCACCGGCCCGCCCTTGGCGGAGCCGCCGACATTGTTCACCAGGATGTCGATGCGACCGCCATAGGCTGCCTTCGCGGCGTCCACCATGGCGGCCACCGAGGCGCTGTCGGTCACGTCGCATTGGCCCGTGGCGAAGCGGCCGCCCTCCTCGCGGATGCGGGCGGCGGTTTCCTCCATGGCGGCGGGGTTCCTGTCCACGCCATAGACCAGCGCGCCCTCGCGCGCGAAGAGCACGGCCGCCGCGCGCCCGTTGCCCCAGCCCGGGCCGACCGAGCCGGCCCCGGTGATGATCGCGACCTTGCCGGCCAGGCGTCCCGCCATGGTGCTTCCCTCCCCGGCCGTCACGCGCCGGCCGGCACGAGGCGCCGCATGGTGCGGCGCGGGTTGCGGAAGAAGGTGCGCGCGCGGCGCGTCCAGGGCGTTTCGCGCGCCTCGATCCAGGTGGGGGATTCGAAGACCTCCCGCCGCTCCAGCCGGTAGGCGGCGAGGTAGCGCGGGCTGGTGCCGGCATCGAGCGCGAGGAAGCGCCGCGCCGAGAGCACGCCGGGCACGGCGGCGAGGCGCGGGATGTGCTCGTCGGCGTACCAGGCGTTCAGCTCCTCCTCGCGGCCGGGCTCGACATCCTGCTCCACGGTGTAGAGGAAGGGCGCCTCCACCCCCTCCGCGCCGACACGAAGAATGGCGCGGTAGAGCAACGCGCCGGTTGGGGTCCCGCCAGTTGGGGCCGCGCCGGGCGCCGGCTCCACCCAGGCGAGGCGGGTGCCCGGGTCGTCGGCCAGGGCGAAGACCAGGCCGGTGGCGCCGGCGCCGTCAAGGAGCGCGAGGTCGGCCATCGGCTCAATCCATCCGCACGTCGGCGCGGCGGCCGATCTCGCCCCAGCGCTTGGTTTCCGAGGCGATGAAGGCGCGGAATTCCTCCGGCGTATTGCCGACCGGGCGCGCCCCCTGCTCGGCATAGGCCTTGCGCAGCTCGGGGTCGTTCAGCGCGCGCACGGCGGCGTCGTGCAGCCGATCGAGGATCGGCTTGGGCGTGCCGGCGGGGGCGACGAGCCCGTACCAGTTGTCCGCCTCCACGCCGGGGAGGCCGGCCTCGGCCATGGTCGGCACCTCGGGCAGCAGCGGCGTGCGCTCCTTGCTGCCGATGGCGATAGGGCGCAGCGCGCCGGCCTGCACCTGCGCGAGCAGCGCCGGGATGTCGGCGAACATCATCTGCACCTGCCCGGCCATCAGGTCGGTCACCGCGGGCGCGGCGCCGCGATAGGGCACGTGCACGATGTCGATGCCCGCCGCCGCGCGGAGGGATTCGCCGGCCAGGTGCGGCATGGAGCCGTTGCCCGAGGAGGCGAAGTTCAGCTTTCCCGGGTTCTTCTTCGCGTGGTCGATCAGCTCGGCGAGGGTCTTCACCGGCAGCTTCGGGTTCACCGCCAGCAGCTCCGGCATCAGCGCGACGAGCGTGATGGGCGCGAGGTCCTTCTCGACGTCGAAGGACATCGGCGCCCCGAGCGGCGGCGAGATGGCGATGGCGCCGGCGCTGGTCAGCACCATGCTGCGCCCGTCCGGCTCCGACTTCGCGACGTTGTCGGTGCCGACCACGCCGCCGGCGCCGGAGCGGTTCTCGATCACCACCGTGCGGTCGAGCAGCGGGCCGAGCTTCTGCGCCAGCACGCGGGCGACAAGGTCGTTCGGCCCGCCCGGCGGGAAGGGCACGACGAGGCGGATCGGCCCCTCGGGCAGCGTGGCGGGTTGCGCGAGGGCCGGGCGGGCCAGCGGGAGGCCGAGCGGCACGGTTGCGGCGGCGGCGAGCAGGCCGGCCAAGTGGCGTCGGGTCGTCATGGTCTGGCGTTCCTTCTTGTGGTCGCTTGGACGTCGGGCGGTTCGGCTCAGCCGCCGGGCGCCCCCTGGGTGTTGACGTAGAGCGCGTAGAGCGAGTGGCTGGCGGCCATGAACAGCCGGTTGCGGTGGCGGCCGCCGAAGCAGAGGTTGGCGCAGCGCTCGGGCAGCGCGATGTGGCCGATCGGCTCGCCCGCCGGGTTGAAGACGCGGACGCCGTCCTGCTCCGCGTCCATGCCCCAGCCGCACCAGAGGTTGCCGTCCACGTCCACCCGGAAGCCGTCCGGCGTGCCGGTGCCGGCCTGCAGCAGCACGCGGCCGTTGCGCAGCCTGTCGCCCGCCACGTCGAAGACGCGGATGGTGCGCGGTCGGGCGCGGGATTCGATGACGTAGAGCTTCGCCTCGTCGGGCGAGAAGGCCAAGCCGTTGGGCCCTTTCACGTCGTCCGCGACCACGGTGGCGCGGCCGGTCTGCCCGTCGATGCGGTAGACGCGCTCCGGCAGTTCCTGCGCCGCCTTCAGGCCCTGGTAGTGGCCGAGGATGCCGAAGGGCGGGTCGGTGAACCAGATGGAGCCGTCGGACTTCACCACCACGTCGTTCGGGGAGTTCAACCGCTTGCCCTCGAAGCGGTCGAGCAACACGGTGATGGCGCCGTCATGCTCGGTGCGCGTCACCCGCCGGCCGCCCGTCTCGCCGCCATGCTCGCAGGTGACGAGCCGTCCCTCGCGGTCGCGCGTGTTGCCGTTGGCGTAGTTTGACGGCGCACGGAAGGGCGTGACCTGGCCGGTCACCTCGTCCCAGCGCAGGATGCGGTCGCCCGGCACGTCGCTCCAGAGCAGGCTGCGCCAGGCGCCGAACCAGACCGGCCCCTCCGCCCAGCGGCAGCCGGTGTGGAGCCGCTCCACGCCGGCCAAAGCGAGGTGATACGCCTCGAAGCTCGGGTCCAGCGCGCGGATCGCCGGATCGGGGTAGCGGAGGCTCGGTTCCCACATGGCGCTCAGCCCCCCGGCACCGGATCGCCGGGCTCGGCGCCGAGTTCCGGCGCGAAGGCGTCGGGCAGGCCGATCTCGAAGACGTTCAGCGTCATCGCGACCAGCGTGTAGTAGCCGAGCAGCGCCACCAGCTCGACCATGCCGCGCTCGCCCAGCGCCTCGACGCCCCGGCGGTAGAGCGCCTCCGGCACGCGGCGGGTGGCGAGCAGCGTGGTGGCGACGTCGTGGATCGCCTGCTCCTGCGCGTCGCGCAGCTTCGGGGTGCGGCGCTCCGCGATGGCGGCGACCACCTCCGGGTCCATCCCCGCCTTCAGCCCCTCGCGCTTGTGGGCCGTCCATTCGTAATGCGCGGTCCAGTGCCGGCCGACGATCAGGATGGCCAGTTCCGAAAGGCGCGGCTCCAGAGTGGTCTGGTAGCGCAGCAGCTCGCCGAGCTTCTGGCCACGGCGCGCCAGCTCGGGGTTCTTCAGCCAGGCGATCATCGGCGCCGGCACGCGGCCGCGGATGCCGGAGATCGCCTCCTGGCAGGCGGCCTGCTCTTCCGGCGTGCGCGCGGCCTCGGGCGTCAGTTCGATGCGGGCCATTGTGTTTCTTGTTCCTCCCTGCCGGTCGCGTCAGCCCGCGGCCTGTTCCAGCCTTGATGGATCGCCGCCCAGGTCACGCGTCATGGCGATGGCCTCGCGCAGCACCAGAGGCACGCAAAGCGCCTCGGCCTCGGCGGTGAAGCGGTAGAGCGGCATGGAGACGCCGATGGAGCCGGCCACCCGCCCCTCGGCGTCCAGCACCGGGCAGGCGATGGCGGCGATCTGCGGCAGGCGCTCGCCCCGGCTCACCACCGGCAGCCGCGCCGCCGGGTCCTCCAGCGCGATCAGCGCGCGGCCATGCGCGCCGCGGCCGAGCGGCTGCGCCTCGCCGACATGGGCGACGTCGCGCACCAGTTGCGGCGAATCCAGGCGGAAGACGCAGCGGCGCTGGTCGCCCTCGCGCACGAAGAAGGTGGCGCTCTCGCGGCTCTCGGCGCGCAGCCGCTCCAGCGCGGGCATCACATGATGCTCCAGCCGCAGCGAGCGGCGGAACAGGTCGCCCAGCAGCAGCAAGGTCGGGCCGAGCAGGTAGCCGCCGGCGGGCAGGCGCTTGACGAAGCCATGCCCCTCCAGCGTGCCGAGCAGGCGCAGGGCGGTGGTCATGTTGAGCCCGGCCCGGCGGGAAAGCTCGGTCAGGCCGAGTGGGCCGTCTTCCTCGCGGAAGGCGCGGAGAAGGGCCAGCGCCCGGTCCACCGCGCGCACGCTGTCGCCACCGAGGCTGCCGACTGGAGCGGTAGGCTCGACGGCCCGCAGCGCGCCGTCCTGGATGGCAGAAGTCCGCTCCGCCTCCTGAACGGCGTGCCGACCGGAAAGCCTCGGGCGGGAGGAAGCCTGGCTGGCCATGGATCGGTCCTAGCACGGCACATCCGTGTGGTGAAAATCAATTTCGCAGCGTGGAAGTCAGCACGGGTGCCGTCGCGTTTCCGCGCGGTTCTCGGGCAGGAATGCCGCCGTCTGGCCGGTGCCCTGCTCACCTTCGATCGCTCCGGGCGGGGGCGACGCCGCGCCGAAGGCTTCTCCGGCGCTCCATCGCGCCGGAGTTCATCCTGGCAAGTCCGCACGCACCGACCTTCGCTGGAGACCTGGGCTGCCTGGCCATGCCACGCGGTCAAGCAAGGCAGAGGGCAGGTGCGACAACCGCAGGGGGCGGAGTTTCCGCAGAGTTCCTCCTTGGTCTTCTGCGGCCTTGCCTTCGCAAGCTCCGGTGTTCCTGGGCCAACTCTGCCGCTGAGAGCCGCTCAATCGGCCCGGCAGCGGCGCAGAGGCCTGCGGCTGGCGCTGCATGATCCTTCAGGGACGAGAGGAATTCAGCGGGAGGATCCACTTCCCATTCGTTCCTGCCCTGGGCACATCCAGGGAGGAGCGCCGCTTGCCGGTCCTCCGTTCCCCGCGCCACTGGACCGCGTTCCCCGGCCGCTCGCGGCAGTTCCCCGCGAACGTCGATCGGCCCTAGACGGCCCGTGGCGCGTGAGGTAGTAAGCCCCCCGCCTGCCGGAGGCGCGATTCTCCTGCAAAGGCAGCCACTTGCTAGCGGTCCCCATCGTCTAGAGGCCTAGGACACCAGCCTTTCACGTTGGTAACACGGGTTCGAATCCCGTTGGGGACGCCATCCAATCCAGCACACACCAAGCCTCTGTTTTAGAAGGCTTTTTCTGGGCGTCGGGTTTCAGATTACCCACCTACTTTACCCACCTAAGCACCTTGACGTGGGGCGGGCCATTGCTGTCCGAAGTTTAGCGCGGCGCTCCCGAGACCTCCTCAGACGTTCCGACCCTGTACACGACAACCGTCGCCGCTTCGCATCAGCCTTCGGCGCATTCGACCACCTCCCAGAGGCGGCCCACCCCCGGCCCTCCCCCACCCACCCGGAAAGAGAGCGTCTGCCGGCGTTCTTGAAACACCTGGGGGCATGGCTGATTGGGGCAGTGAGTATTCTGATCTGAGCTAATCTGCCTTGAAACGGGGCCTGGGAAGCTCCCAGGAGGAAGTCTGTGGCCAGTCTCATCCGGGGATACTCGGGCAGGCCCATGGGCATCCTGGGGTGAAAACCCAATCAGCGACGGCCGCTTCCGACCCTGAGCGGACATATGTTGCCTATTCTGCTACGGCATCCACCGGTTGGAGGGTTGTATGACGGGCATTCAGATCACGGAGGAGGACCGGGCTGTCTTTGCCCGTCTGAAATCTTCAGGGCGAATCACCCGGAGCCTAAAAAGGTTAATGGTGAACCAGTGGGACAGATGTAGCATCTGCCACTCGGAAGCGCCCCATGGGCGGCCAACCTTTGCTGGATACAACAAGGACGGCGAGGCTATCTTTGTCGGAGCGTGCTGCGCGTCCGAGCTTGTGGAGCTTGCGTCGCCGACTTAGAACGTCTAACAGAACCTCCGGA
>NZ_SNVJ01000017.1 GCF_009829925.1 Teichococcus coralli | reverse complement strand
CGCTTCGAGGCACAGCTGCTGGTCATCGGTGGGCGGAACGGAGTGGGCAAAACCAACCTTCTTGAAGCGATCAGCCTGCTCGGGCCAGGGCGTGGCCTGCGGGCCGCGCGCGCCAGCGAGTTGCCGCGACAGGAAGGGAAAGCGGCGTTGCCCTGGGTCGTGGCTGGCCATTTCGAGGGGCCGGCGGGGCCGGTCATCATCGGCACGGGCGCGGAAGCCGGCCAGGAGCGGCGCAATTTTCGCCTGGACGGCGCCGCCATTCGCAACCAGACCGAGCTGTCGCGCCATGTGGCCGCCCTGTGGGTCACGCCACAAATGGATCGCCTGTTCCAGGAAAGTACCAGCGGCCGGCGCCGGTTCCTGGACCGCCTTGTCTGGTCACTGGAGCCTAGCCATGCGCGAGACGTGACCGCGCATGATGCCGCGATGAGCCAGCGCAACCGGTTGTTGGCGGAAGGGCGGCGGGATGCCGCTTGGCTGACGGCCCTGGAGGACAACATGGCCCGCCACGCCGTCGCTGCGATAGCCCGGCGCCGCGCGACTGCCTCGCGCCTGAACGAGGCGCTGGAAAGCGGGATTGCCGGCTCCTTCCCCGCGGCCCGGCTGGAGCTGGCTTGCCCCATCGCGGCGGCCTTGGCTGAGCAGCCTGCGCTTGCGGTCGAAGAGGAACTGCGCGCCGCCCTGGCAGGCGACCGATCTCGCGATGCCGCCGCAGGCGGTGCGCGTCAGGGCGCGCACCGCACCGATCTGCGCCTCACCCTCCTGCCCCGCGAGATTCCCGCCGAACTTTGCTCCACCGGCGAACAGAAGGCGCTCCTGGTCAGCATTGTGCTGGCGCAGGCGGCTTTGGTGGCGGAGCATCGCGGCTTCGCGCCACTGCTGCTGCTGGACGAGGTCGCCGCGCATCTCGATCCGCAGCGACGCGCTGCCCTGTTCGAGGCGCTTCACGCCCTGCCCGCGCAGAGTTTTCTGACGGGCACCGAGTTCGCGCCCTTCGCGGCTCTCCAGGGGCGGGCACAGTTCCTTGAGGCAGTCCCGGGCAGCCTCCGGCCGGCCGCCGATTTCCCCGTGTCGGCTGACATATAAGCTGCTATAATATTTTCACTTTCAGTGATCTCAAACAGGAGTTTCCCGCCGGCATGAGTGAGTCCGTGCGCGCGCCGTCCTCCGCCACCGAGCCGATGGCGGATGCCTATGACAGCGCCTCCATCACCGTGCTGCGCGGGCTGGAAGCCGTTCGCAAACGCCCGGGCATGTATATCGGCGACACCGACGATGGTTCGGGCCTGCACCACATGGCTTTCGAGATCATCGACAATGCCGTGGACGAGGCGCAGGCCGGCTATGCCACGCGCTGCGAGGTGGTGCTGAACGCGGACGGCTCCGTCTCCGTCACCGATGACGGACGTGGCATCCCCACCGACATCCACGTCGAGGAAGGCGTTTCCGCCGCCGAGGTGGTGCTGACCCGGCTGCATGCCGGCGGCAAGTTCAACCAGAATTCCTACAAGGTCTCGGGTGGCCTGCATGGCGTCGGCGCCGCCGTGGTCAATGCGCTCTCCGAATGGATGCAGGTTTCCATCTGGCGCGATGGCCAGGAGCATTCCATCCGCTTCGAGCATGGCGAGACGGTGCAGCCGCTGAAGGTCGTCGGCCCTTCCGACCATACGCGCGGCACCCGCGTCGTGTTCAAGCCCTCCGCCGGCACCTTCACCCGCACCGAGTACGACTTCGCCGTGCTGGAGAAGCGCCTGCGCGAGCTGGCCTTCCTCAATTCCGGCCTCGCCATCTTCCTGCGTGACGAACGGCCCGTCGAAGCGGGCGAGCCGCCGCGCGAGGTTTCCTTTCGCTTCGACGGTGGCCTGACCGCCTTCGTCGAGTGGCTGGACCGCTCCAAGGAGCCGATCTTCAAGCCGCCCATCAGCCTCAAGGCGAAGGAAGGCGGCGGCATCCAGGTGGAGCTGGCGATGTGGTGGAACAGCAGCCCGCATGAGCTGGCGCTCTGCTTCACCAACAACATTCCGCAGCGCGACGGCGGCACGCACCAGGCCGGCTTCCGCCAGGCGCTCACCCGCGTCGTGACGAAGTATGCCGAGGATCTGGCGAAGAAGGAAAAGGTTGAACTGTCCGGCGAGGACATGCGCGAAGGCCTGACCGCCGTCGTCTCGGTGAAGGTGCCGGACCCGAAATTCTCCTCGCAGACCAAGGACAAGCTGGTCTCCTCCGAGGTGCAGCCGGTGGTGCATGCGGCGGTCGCCGATGCGCTGGGCCACTGGTTCGAGACGCACCCCAAGGAAGCCAAGCTGATCCTCGACCAGGTCGTGCTCGCCGCCGCCGCCCGCAAGGCGGCGCAGATGGCGCGCGAGAAGGTCGGCCGCAAGAACGCGCTCGACATCTCGACGCTGCCGGGCAAGCTCGCCGACTGCCAGGAGAAGGACCCGACCAAGTGCGAGCTGTTCCTGGTCGAGGGTGACTCGGCCGGCGGCTCCGCCAAGCAGGGTCGCGACCGCCGCTTCCAGGCGATCCTGCCGCTGAAGGGCAAGATCCTGAACGTCGAGCGGGCGCGCATCGATAAGATGCTTTCCTCGGCCGAAATCGGCACGCTGATCACCGCGCTCGGCACCGGCATCGGCACCGGGCCGGTGGAGCGGGGCGGCTTCTCCGCGGACAAGCTGCGCTACCACCGCATCGTCATCATGACCGACGCGGACGTGGACGGCTCGCACATCCGCACGCTGCTGCTGACCTTCTTCTTCCGGCAGATGCCGGAACTGCTGCAGCGCGGGCACCTCTACATCGCCCAGCCGCCGCTGTACCGCGCCAAGCGTGGCAACGAGGAGCGCTACCTGAAGGACGACCGGGCGCTGGAGGACTTCCTGCTGGAGAAGGCACTCCACAACGCGCGCCTGAGCTTCTCGGATGGCCGCACGGTGGAGGGCGACGAACTGCAAGAAGTGGTGGAGGCCCTGCGGCAGACCGCCGGCCGCATTCGCCGCCTCTCCGCCGGGCTGCCGGCCGAATTGGTCGAGCAGGCCGCCATCGCCGGCGCCCTGACCGCTGACTCCGAACGCGCCCTGGCGGCAGCGCCGCTGCTGGCCGGACGGCTCGACGCGTTGGCGCCGCCTTCCGAGCGGGGGTGGAAGGTCGCACCGGGCGCCGAGGGGCTGGTGATGGGCCGCACCGTGCGTGGCGTGGCCGACCGCCACCGGCTGGACAATGCCGCCCTGCGCGGTGCCGATGCCCGCTGGCTGAACGAGCGCCACGCCGCGCTCGCCGCCGCCTGGACGGAGCCGGCCATCCTGGCGCTCGACGGCACCAGCATCCGCGTCGCCGGCCCGCTCTCGGCGCTGGATCGCATCCTGGCGCAGGGCCGCAAGGGGCTGGCCATCCAGCGCTTCAAGGGGCTGGGCGAGATGAACCCGGAGCAGCTCTGGCAGACCACGCTGGACCCGTCCACCCGCACCTTGCTGCAGGTGAAGATCGAGGATGTGGAGGATGCCGAGCAGGTGTTCTCCACGCTGATGGGCGACGTTGTCGAGCCGCGCCGCGAATTCATCGTCGGCAACGCGCTGAAGGTGGCGAACCTGGACGTGTGACCGCGCGCTGAGGCACGCGACGGATAGCGGCCGCCACACTTCGGTGTGGCGGCTTGTTTTTTGCGGCCCGTGGTTCTTCCATGACCTTTCCCCGGAAGAACTTGGCCGCACGAGGCGCCTGCGGCGCCGCGCACCGTTCAGCCCGCGATGACGCCCTTGCGCAGCAGGAAGCAGCCATAGGGCCGGGCATCGCCGACCTGCACCACGGCGAAGCCGGCCCGCGCCGCCGCGTAGAAGGCGAAGCGCTCCAGCCCCTGCATCTTCAGGCCCGGCACGGCGCGCGCGAACTCCGCCTGCACCTCGCCTTGCACCGCCGGCAGGTCCTCCGGCGCGCCGACCACCTCCATGCGCCGCACCGGGGCGGGCTCGAAGTCGTCGATCGGCAGCACGGACAGGATCGCCGCCGCCACCTCCGCCATGCGCAGGCCGGGCAGGGTGACGAGGCGGCCCGTGGCGGTGGAGCGGGCGATGGCGGCGGCCGGATGGTTGGCATCCACCAGCACCAGGTCGTCGCCATGGCCCATCGCGGCCAGCACCCAGAGGAGGTCGGGCGAGAGGAGGGGATGGAGGCCCTTCAGCATGGCCGGCGCCCGCGCCGGCCCAGGTAGATCCGCGCCGCGTTGCCGCCGAGGATGGCGTCCCGCGCCGCTGGCGGCTGCGCGGCCAGCAGGTCCGCCGTGGCCTGCCACCATTGCGCGTAGCTGCCGGCCAGCCGCAGCACCGGCCAGTCGCTGCCCCAGAGCAGCCGCTCCGGCCCGAACAGGTCGAGCGCGAGGTCGGCGAAGGGGCGCAGCCGCGCCGCGTCCCAGTCCGGCCCGGCCTCGGTGGCCATGCCGGAGAGCTTGCAGCTCACCTGCGGCATCGCCGCCAGCGCCGCCATGTCGCGCGCCCAGGCCGCCCGGCCCGGCCCCGCCGGCCCGGCGGCGATCTCCGGCTTGGCGAGGTGGTCGATCACCACCGGCAGGCCGGGATGGGCCTCCGCGAAGCGGATCAGCCGGGGCAGGTGCCGTGGGCGCACCAAGGCGTCGAAGACCAGGCCCTGTGCCTGCATCTCCGCCACGGCCGGGGCGAGCGCCGGGCGGAGCAGCCAGTCGTCATCCGGGATGTCGTGCAGCATCGGCCGCAACCCGACCAGCAGCGGGTCCGCCGCCAGGGCGCGGATGCGGGCCGGGGCGTCGGGTGCCTCCAGCTCGCTCCAGCCGACCACGCCGAGAATGCTGCGGCAGCCGGCGGCGAGGTCCAGCAGGTAGCGCGTTTCCGCCTTGGTCGGCGCGGCCTGCACCGCAATGGTGCCGGCGATGCCGGCCTCGCGCAGCAGCGGGTCGAGGTCGGCGGGCGCGAAGTCCCGGTGGATCGGCGTCATCGCCGGCGTCAGCCAGCCGTAGTCGCCGCGCGCGAGCGCCCAGTAGTGCTGGTGCGCGTCGATGCGTAACGGGCCCATAGGGGGCGGGCTCATGCCGGCACGGGCGCGTCGGCGCGCAGCAGGCCGGCGGCGCGCAGCTCCGCCCAGAAGGCCGCCGGCACCGGCCGTTCCAGGGCCGAGAGGTTGCGGCGCACCTCCTCCGGGCTGCCGCCGCCCAGCACCACGGAGGCGACCGCCCGATGCGCCAGGCCGAACCACAGCGCCGCATCGGGCAGCCGCACCGCATGGGCGGCGCAGATCGCCTCCATCCGCCGCACGCGGTCGAGCACCTCGGGCGGCGCGTCGCGATAGTTGTACTTGGCGCCGGGGATGGCGCCGGTCGCCAGCACGCCGGAATTGAACACGCCGCCGAGCATGACGCCGATGCCCTTCTCCAGCGCCAGCGGCAGGAACTCGTCCAGCGCCGCCTGTTCCAGCAGGGTGTAGCGGCCGGCCAGCAGCATGGTGTCGAAGTCGCCCGCGCGGGCGAAGCGCGCACACATCGCGCTCTCGTTCACGCCGACGCCGATGGCCTTCACCACGCCCTCGGCCCGCAGCCGGTGCAGCGCGGGGTAGGCGCCCTCCATCGCCTCGCGGAAGCGCTGCTCCATTTGCCCGCCATGGGTCCAGACGTCCACGTCGTGGATCAGCAGCACCTCGATGCGGTCGGTGCCGAGGCGCAGCAGGGACTGCTCGACGCTGCGCAGCGTGCCGTCGAAGGAATAGTCCACCACCGCGCGGTGCGGCAGGCCGCCGGCGAAGTTCGAGCCGTCGCCGCGGCCCTCGCGCGGCGCCATCCAGCGCCCAACCTTGGTGGAGAGCACCACGCCGTCCCGCCTCGCGCCTTCCTGGCCGGCGATGCGCAATGCGGTGCCGCAGCGGTGCTCCGCCAGCCCATGGCCGTAGAGCGGGGAGGTGTCCAGCAGCGTCACCCCCAGGGTGATGGCGGTGGCCACGGCGTCGATCGCCGTGCGCTCGTCCAGCCGGGCGTAGAGGTCGCCCAGCGGCGCGGTGCCGAAGCCGATGCAGGAAACCGGAATGCCGGTGCGCCCGAGCGGGCGGGACGGCAGGCCAGGCGCGCGCTCAGCCACCTTACAGCGCGCCTCGGGCGAAGCGGGTCATGCCCCGCTGGCCGGCTCGAAGGGCAGCATGGTGTTGATCGCCATCTTGCCAACCTCGCCGCGGTGGTGACTGACCGCCAAGTCCGGCCTTGATGGCCGCCACCATGAAACCATCCTGCGGGCCGTACAACCGCAAAACGGCCACGTCAGGCAGCGGGTGAGGCCGGGCCCGGAGGCGACTTGCCGGCCTGCGCCGCCGATGCGCCGCGCGGCCGGCCAGGCGCCGAGCGGGGCATTCCGCTGGTGGGCTTGACCTTCCCATAGTGGGAATCCCCATCTCCGCGGAATGATCGCAACGCGAAGGAGGCATCCATGCCGCGCTTCAAGATCCTGAACATGGCCTGTGGCGGCTGCGCCAAGGGCGTGACCGCCACCCTGCGCGAGGTGGACCCGGAGGCCGTGGTCCATGTCAACCTGGAGCGGCGCGAGGCCGCCGTGGAGAATACGGCCGCCGACGCCGATCGCCTGGACCGCGCCCTTCGCGACGCGGGCTGGCATAGCGAGCGTCTGGTGGCCTGACGCCCCGCGCGGCCGCGGGCTTGCGGTGTTGCGCAGGCCCGCGGCCGCAGGGGCAGGGTGCTCCGCCGCCACGCGCGGCATGGGTGTGGCCAGGCAGTGGCGGGGCGTGGTTCCGGCCCGGCGGAACCTGGCCGCAAGCCTGCCTGACCTTCCCATGTCGGCCTGTCCCGCTTCTCCCGGGATCGATCAGGCGCCGCCCGCCGGGGCAAGCCACCCGGGAGGGCGGCATGGCCGCTCCGACGCCGTGCGGCCGCATCGCCGGCGGGAGGGGCGCGGCGCCATGCCGGCGGAAGGCGTCGGCCTCCTTCAGGGGAATGGAGCGCGAAGGAGCGGAGGGCGCGTCAGTCCGCGTCGCAGTTAAGGAGATCTTCCACCAGCACCTGGGAAGGATCCGCCTGCGCCTGCTCCGTCAGGCGGAGGCACCGTTCGGCCCGGCGGAACCGCCGGCGGGGGTCCTGCGCCGTTGAGGCCGCCTGCCAGCCCTCGCCGAGCTGCGGCTCGAACAGGCTTGCCGGGTCCAGGCCGAGAAACTCGTAGAGTTCGCTGATGAGCGCGGTCGGCACCATGAGCTCGGTGAGGGTCGGGATGAGGGCGCTCAGGGTCTGAAGGTCCTGCACGCTCCATCGCTCGCGCTTACGGCCGCCGAGGCTCAGCAGATAGGCCCGCGTCAGCGGGTCGATGCGCGGGTCGCGGAGAAAGGCTTGGATGCGCGGCGGGATCAGCCGTTGCGGAGCCATGTCGCCCAGGGGTTCCGGCTGCGGCCAACGGAAGGCAGGCGGCTCCGCCAGGCGTGGCGCGACCACCCCTGGGATCGAGCCGCCCGGCACCGCCTGCCGGAGGGACTGGCAGGCCGGGCTGTTGTTGGAGGGACCGCAGGTGACGGCAGGCACCCCTGGCTGGCCTGGCAGCGTCGGCTGGCGCTGGGCGAAGGCCGGCACCGAAATCACCGGCCCGAGCGCAAGGGCCAGGACCAGGACGGGGGCGAGGGCCGGTCTAGCGGCCATTGGTGCCGGGACCGTATTGCTGGACCCGGATCGAGCCCGCGCCGGCGGACTGCGTGATGGAGAGGCCCGGCGTGGTGCCGAGCTGCGCGCTTTCCGCGCTGAGGCCGTAGCCGGACTGCCGGATGGCCGCGGAATTGCCGATGCCGTCCTGCCGGATGACCGCCCGGTGCCCGCCGCCGGACTGGAAGGTCTCGGCGGTGTTGCCGCTGCCCACCTGGATGGTCTCGGCATGGTGACCGCCGCCGCGGGAGACGAGGCGCTGCTGCGAAACCTGCTGGGTGGAGACGACGCTGTCCTGCGCATGGGCAGCCGCCGGAAGGGCGGCGGCCAGCAGGGCGAGGAGCTTGCGCATGGAGACCTCCAGGTCAGGGTGTCGAGCCGTGCGCGTTCACGGCCCGTGCGTGCCGGGGAAAGGCAAGGCCGGGGGCGGATGCGCACCGTCCCCGGCCGGTCGGCCGCTCCGTTGGGAGCGGCCTGCAGGCCTCAGCGCTGCGTCTGCGTCACGGTGTTGCCGCTGCCGCCGTACTGGTTGGCGATGGCGGAGTTGCCCGTGCCGGCCTGGATCTGGACGATCTGGTTGCTGACGCCGGACTGGTAGGCGTAGGCGTAGTTGCCGTAGCCGGACTGCGTCTGCTTGATCAGGCCTTCCTCAGCCGAGATCTGGAAGGCGATGGCTTGGTTGCCGCTGCTGTGGCCGCGCTCGCCCTGGACCTGGATGATGCGGCTGCCGGCCGTGCCGCGCTGCTCCGCCTTCGCAGACTGGTAGTTGCCGCCCTGGGTCTGGCTGATGCTGCTGCCCACCGTCGCGGACTGCTCCGCTTCGGCACGGTTGTGGTCACCGGTCTGGGTCTGCGTGATGAAGACCAGGCCGCTGTTCGACTGCCGGGCGCTGGCCCAGTTGCCGGCGCCGTCCTGCTTCTGGTCGATGTTGCTCACGCCGACATTGGACTGCCAGGCGGAGGCTTCGTTGCCGCCGTGGCCGGACTGGGCCTGCTCGATGCCGGAAGCGTAGGTTCCCGCGACCTGGGAGGCATAGGCCTTGTGATAGACGCCGGACTGCGTCTGCAGGATGGTGACGGCGGCGGCGTGGTCCTGCGTCGCCGCGGCCGTGTTGTTGTCGCCGGACTGCTTCTGGGCGATGGAGGACTTGAAGAAGAGAACCCCGTTGGTCTGGGTCTGCGTGGCCGTGGCCTTGTTGCCGGAGCCGTTCTGGTCCTGCGAGATCAGCACGCCGCTGCTGTTGGTCTGCGTCGCCTCCGCCCTGTTGTAGGCGCCGCGCTGCTTCTGGGCGATCTTGCCGCTGGAGGAGACATCCACCTGCGCGGCGGATGCGGTGTTGTTGCGGCCGCCCTGGTCCTGCTCGATCAGGCCCCCGCGGGTGCCGGAATTCTGCGAGGCATGGGCGCTGTTGTAGGAGCCCGACTGCTTCTGGCCGATTTCGTTGCTCCGGCCCCCCGTCTGGTAGGCGCGGGCGGTGTTGTGGTCGCCGCTCTGGTCCTGAAAGGCCTCGTTGTTGCTGCCGCCGACCTGCTCGACATAGGCGGAGTTGTAGTCGGCCGCGAAGGCGCCGCTGGACAGGGCCAGGGTGGCGGCGGTGGCGAGAAGGAGCTTGCGCATGCTATCTCTCTCGATGGAGTTGAGTTGCCTGGACGACCCGAAGGCGGTTGCAGCCGCCTCCGGCCTTTCGTCGCGGTGATGGCGGAGTGTCAGGCCTCATCGCACCGCGATTCCCTCCTCCGGCCGCGGCGGGTTGCCCCCCGCCGCGGCCGGGATCTCATGAGCGCCCGCTGCCGGGGCGCGTGCCGTCGCTGGCGTCGCCGGGCCCGCTCCGCGGTGCCATGGCGGCCGTCATCGCCGGAACCTGTCCGTCGCGTGTCTCCAGGTAGTTGTGGATGACCGCCCGGCCCTGCGCCTCGTCGGCGAAGCGCCAGTAGCCCTTCTCCGCGCCCTCCGCGACCATGGCGTAGACCGCCTTTTCGATCGCCTGGCGCACGGCCAGCTGGCGAGGCTCGTTGGTGGTCACGCCCGCCTCGATCTGGAGCAGCTTGTTCCAGCCGACGTAGCGGTTGGCGAGCCCCTGCAGGGCGACGGAGTAGATGGTCTTGTCGGTGGTCACGCTGACCAGCACCTCGCCGGTGGCGATGCTGACCGCGCGCAGGTAGACCGAGACGTTGTCGCGCCGGTATTCGGTGGTGCCGCCGATGCCGAGGAAGGTCGCGCCCGCGCCGCCGGTCAGCACGTTGCTGTCATAGCCGATGATGCCGCCCGTGATCATGATGCCCGCGTTGCGCAGCGGGGCGAGCGGCGGCAGCGGCTGGCCGCCGGGGCCGACATGCTCGGAGCGGTTGGCGCGGATGATCTGGCGCTCCTGCAACAGGTCGGCCAGCCGGTTGCGCTCCAGCACGTTGAACCAGCGGCTCTGGCCGCCCGCCTCCTTCAGGGCGTTGATCAGGATCGAGGCGCCGCCCTGCGTGACGGCGAAGGAATACTCGGCGAAGTTCTCGTTCGGGCGGTGCTGCCCCGTCTGGTCCTGGAAGCTGAAGACCGCGACGTCGAGGCGGCGCTCGGGGGCGGGCAGGGCGACGAGCTCCGAGGTGGACTGCGGCCGGGCGCCCAGGGTGGGCTGCTCCGCCATCATGGTCGCCGGGGCCGTGCCGCAGGCGGCAAGGCTCAGCATGCCCAGGGAAAGGGCAAGGACCGCGCGATACGACATGGGGGCTCTCTCAGAACTGCGGGGCGGGGATCTGGATGTTGGTCCGGCCGCCGGTGGACGCCTCGGTGATGTCGATGTTGATCTGGCCGCCCACCCGGTTGAACCGCACCATGGTGCCGCCGACGTTGAAGGTGCCGCTGTCCCGGGCGTTCTCGCCAAGGATCTGCTGGCCGACGGTGGAGGCGATCTGGCTGAGCAGGCTGGAGGTGATCTGCCGCTCGAACTGCGCGGCCGGGTCGGTGCCGCCGCTCAGGGCTTCCTGCTGACGCCGTTCCTTCTTGGCCTCGGGGCTTTCCGAGTAGCGCCAGTTGTTGGCGCCGGCGAGGCCGAGCAGGTAGCTGCCGTTGAGGGGGTTGCCGCCGAAAGCCGGGTTGACCGGCTGGTAGACGAGGTCGCGGGCCAGGACCGGCTCTGCCGCGCACAAGCTGAGCGCCATGAAAGCCGCAAGCCTTGTTTGCATGTGAGCGATCCTCTCCACAGCCAATAGAAAGATTATTCGAAAATTTTGGACGTTCTGGCCTGGAACTGTGTAGGCGGATTAATGTCGCTTGAGCAATGGGGTGAACCTCAGGTTAATCCGCATTCCGCCATCACTGATCCGTGCGAACTTATAAGAACCTGATTTATAACTATATATCGTTGTCGCGAAGAGTATTAATGCCGGAGCCGGACCGGCCTAAAGTGGTAAAAACGCGCCCATTTGGTTTACACCTTATGGTTGTCCATCTCGGCCGCCTTTCCGGATGTGCCGGCCCATCCTGCCGATCAGGTCCGCAGATGGTCCTGTGGCCCTGCGGCCTGTTGCAACCGCGCGACGCCTGCGGCGGTTCTTGGCGCGAGCCGGAATGGCCGCATCCGGCAGCCGCCGGTTCCGTGCGAAGATCGCCCCATGGCGAACAGCATGCAAAATGACCCCTCCCGCTCGATTCGTGTCCGCGTCTATGGAGAAGCCGTTCGGGACATCGGCCGCAGGTTCCGCCTCGCTCCAGGAACGGACGTCAAGGCGGCGCTGAAGCGCGCTGCCCTTGCGGCCGTTCCCCGCCATCCCGACTGGACCATGCGCGTGTTCTGCCTCGAGCGCACGGCGCCCGGCGAGCGCCTGGCCTTTGTGCTCGACGGGCTGGCGCGTCGCGAGGCAGGCGGAGGCCACTTCGCCGCCGCCTTGGCGGCGGCCGAGGATGGGTCCGTGGCCGTTCTGGTGGCTGCGGCCAAGGAGCTTCGCCGCCTCGAACTCCTGGGCGGCGCGCTCGGAACCCGGGCGCGGTGATGCGCCACGCCGGCCACCGGGCCGCCGCCGGTGCGGAGGGCTCCTTTCCAGGTTCGGCAGCGCCGGCAGGCCACGCGCCTGGCTCCGCGCGTCCGGCGCCGCTACCGGGGGAGGTTGACGCCCGCTAACCTCCCCGCGCTCACGGAGAGGTCGCCATGCACAGCGTTCAGGATGAACTGCCGGGTGATGGGGAAACCCGGCGCGCCTTCAACATGCCGCTTCCCGCCACCACCGGCGAGGCCATCACCGTTCTGGCCCATTTCCACCGGGCGGAGATTGCGCGGATGACAGGCTGGCGGGACCGGATCGACCTGACAAGCAACTGGGCGATCACGGTGGTCGCGGGCATGCTGTCCGTCTCGCTCTCGACGCCCGCCGCGCATCATGGCGTTCTGCTTTTCGCCATGGTGCTGGTCATGCTTTTGCTCACCATCGAGGCCCGGCGCTACCGCTTCTTCGACGTCTACCGGGCGCGCGTGCGTGCGCTCGAGCGGAACTACTACGCGCAGGTCTTCGCGCCGCGAGGAAAGGAAGCGGAAGACTGGGCGGGGCGGCTGGCTGCGGATCTGCGCGCGCCGCGCTTCCTGATCTCGCGCCGAACCGCGATGTCGCGCAGGCTCCGCCGCAACTACTTCTGGATGTTCCTGGTGCTGCTGGCCGCCTGGATCCTGAAGGTCTCGTCTGCCTGGCTGCTGCGGGATGCGGCGCCGGTGGACCCCGCGAAGCCGGTGCATGGCGCGATCCAGAACCTGGCGCTCGGCCCGGTTCCCGGCTGGGTCGTGCTCATGGCCGTGGGCGCGTTCTACTGCTGGCTGACCTATGCCACCTTTCGCCCCCGCAAGAAGTCGGGCGAGCTGGCTCATGGCGACGTCCATGTCTGAAACGGCGCAAGATGCGGCGAGGGCGATCTCCAGGGTCCGGCAGGACGCCGCCTCGCGCGGACGGCGAACCGTTCCGCTTCGCGGAGCGTGCCAGGCGGCGATCCCGGGCCTCCGCGGCGAGACGATGGGCCAGCGCCTGCGCCCGAGCCGCCGCGAGCGTCGTTTCGTTCGCCCGGCTGGCGGCCGGCGCGGGCCGGCCTGCACGGGAGAACAGGTGTAACCCGCTGCGGGGGAGCGCCGTTGGAAGGCCGGTATTCGGAACGCCGGGCCGGGGCGGCTGCGGAAACCAGGGAGGGCGAAGCGGCGATGCCATCGGACCACACCCACGAGGAAAGCCACCACGGTGGGAGCGGCCATTCCCACGCGCCCGCCAGTTTCGGGCGCGCCTTTGCCATCGGCGTTGCCCTGAACCTCGGCTATGTCGTCCTGGAGGGGGTCTTCGGCGTTCTTTCCGGATCGCTGGCCCTGCTCGCCGATGCCGGGCACAATCTTTCGGATGTGCTGGGACTGTTGCTGGCCTGGGGAGCAAGCTGGCTGTCGAACCGCGGCCCGAGCCGCCGCAGGACCTACGGCTACAAGGCGAGCTCCACCCTGGCCGCGCTGGCGAACGCGGTGCTGCTGCTGGTCGCGGTGGGGGCCATCGCCTGGGAAGCGGTCCGCCGCCTCGCCGATCCCGCGCCGGTCGCCAGCGGAACGGTGCTCTGGGTGGCCGCGGTCGGCGTCGTGGTGAACGCGGGGACGGCGTGGCTCTTCATGTCCGGCCGCAAGGGCGACATCAACATCCGGGGCGCCTTTCTGCACATGGCGGCGGATGCGGGCGTCACGGTTGGCGTCATCCTCGCCGCGCTGCTCATCCAATGGACCGGCTGGCGCTGGCTGGACCCGGCGGTCAGCCTCGCCATTGCCGCGGTGATCCTGGTCGGCACCTGGGGATTGCTGCGGGACTCGGTGAACCTGGCGATGGCCGCGGTCCCGCCCGGCATCGACCCGGACGAGGCGAAGGCGTGGCTGGCCGGCCTGCCGGGCGTGACCGAGGTCCACGACCTGCACATCTGGGCCATGGGCACCACCGAAACGGCCCTGACGGCGCACCTCGTGCGCGAGGACGGCCGGACCGACCGGGACCTGCTGCACCGCATCCAGCACGAGGCCCAGGAACGGTTCGGCATCGCGCATCCGACGGTGCAACTGGAGACGCCGGAGGCGGCACGGGCCTGTGCGCTCCGGCCGGACCACGTGGTGTGAGCGGCGGGCGGGCACGCCGTGCCCCGGCCGCTGCCCGCGCCGCCGAAACGAGGCGGCATCCGCTTCCAAGACGGCGGCTTCCGCAGCCTTACATTTCGATATTCCTCGAAAAGTAGTTTTGCGCCGCCGGCAGGGCGGCTAGCATGGCGCTCCTCGCAACCCGGAGCGTGCTGTGGAAGCAAAGCAAGCTGTGGCGGCCTTGAGCGCCCTGGCCCACGAACACCGGCTCGCGGCCTACCGGCTGCTGGTCGAGGCGGGGCCGGAGGGATTGCCGGCGGGCCTCATCGCGGAGCGGCTGGGAGCACCTCCCTCAACGCTCACCTTCCACCTCCAGCAGCTGCTGCATGCCGGGCTGGTGACGCAGCGCCGCGTCAGCCGCCAGCTTCTCTACGCCATGGCTCCGGCGCCCATGAACGCGCTGCTGGCCTACCTGACCGAGAACTGCTGCGGCGGCGGGGCAGCCTGCAGGCCAGCCTGCGAACCGGCCGCCGCGGCCGTCCGCTCCCGTAGCGCCCCCGCCGCCTGAGGAACCCCGCCATGACCGTGACCATCTACCACAACCCCGCCTGCGGGACGTCCCGCAACGTCCTCGCTCTCATCCGCAACAGCGGCGAGGAGCCGGAAGTCGTCGAATACCTGAAGACGCCGCCCTCGCGGGAGGCGCTGGCCGGCCTGATCCGGCGCATGGGAGTCGCGGTGCGCGATGTCCTGCGGCAGAAAGGCACGCCCTACGAGGAGCTTGGCCTCGGCGACCCGTCCCTGACCAACGACCAGTTGCTCGACGCCATGATGGCCCATCCCATCCTCATCAACCGCCCCATCGTGGTGACGCCGCTCGGTGCCAGGCTGTGCCGGCCTTCCGAGGCGGTGCTCGACCTCCTGGTGAAGCCGCAGCGTGGCGCCTTCGCGAAGGAGGACGGCACGCCGGTCGCGGACACCGCAGGGCGCCGCCTTCCGGCGGAGGGGACGGAATGAGCGCGGCCGCGCCGGGGAAGGCCGCCACGCGCCGGCGCCGGGCGGCGATGGGCACCTTCGAGCGGTACCTCACCCTCTGGGTCGCGCTCTGCATCGTCGCGGGCGTCGTGCTTGGCGCCGTGCTGCCTGGCCCGTTCCAGGCACTCGGCCGCATGGAGGTGGCGCAGGTCAACATCCCTGTCGCCCTGCTCGTCTGGGCGATGATCGTGCCGATGCTGCTCCGCGTGGATTTCGGCGCCATGGCGCAGGTGACACGCCACTGGCGCGGCATCGCGGTGACCCTGGGCGTGAACTGGCTGGTGAAGCCCTTCTCCATGGCGCTGCTGGGCTGGCTGTTCATCGGCTGGCTGTTCCGGCCCTGGCTGCCCGAAGGCCAGATCGACAGCTATATCGCTGGGCTGATCCTGCTGGCGGCGGCGCCCTGCACCGCGATGGTGTTTGTCTGGAGCAGGCTGACGGACGGCGAGCCGAACTTCACGCTCAGCCAGGTGGCGCTGAACGACGCCATCATGGTGCTGGCCTTTGCGCCAGTGGTCGGGCTGCTGCTCGGGCTGTCCGCCATCGCGGTGCCCTGGGACACGCTGCTGCTTTCCGTGCTGCTCTATATCATCGTGCCCGTCGTCGCGGCGCAGCTCTGGCGGCGCTCGCTCCTGGCCGCAGGCGGCGAGGGCGCCCTGCAGCGGGTCCTCAAGGTGCTGCACCCGGTTTCGCTGGCCGCGCTGCTGGCCACCCTGGTGCTGCTGTTCGGCTTCCAGGGCGAGCAGATCCTGGCGCAGCCGGTGGTCATCCTGCTGCTCGCCGTGCCCATTCTCATCCAGGTCTACTTCAACGCCGGCCTGGCCTATCTCCTGAACCGCCAGTGCGGCTCGGCGCACAGCGTCGCCGGCCCCTCGGCGCTCATCGGCGCCAGCAACTTCTTCGAACTGGCCGTGGCTGCCGCCATCAGCCTGTTCGGCTTCGAGAGCGGCGCGGCGCTGGCCACGGTGGTCGGCGTGCTGGTCGAGGTGCCGGTCATGCTTTCGGTGGTCCACCTCGTGATGCGCACGCGGGGCTGGTACGAGCGTGGCGTGGGCCGGACGGCAACGGGCTAGGCGAGCAAGGGAAGCGGCGTTGGGCTGAACGGGCTTCCCGCGCGGTGGATGGGGAAGGCGGAACCGGCGGTTCCGCTCGACCGGCCTGGGCAGAGGCCCAGGCCGGTGCCCCTCGGTCCGCTTCCCGGCATCCTGACGAGGCCACGCCGCGAGTGCCTAGGGCGCGAGTTCGCGCATCACCCGGATGAGGTCGGACTTCCCTTCGAAGCCGATGCCCGGCAGCTCGGGCATCACCACATGCCCTTCCTCGACGCGCACGCCGTCGGGGAAGCCGCCATAGGGCTGGAAGAGGTCGGGGTAGCTTTCGTTGCCCCCGAGCCCGAGTCCGGCCGCGATCATCAGCGACATCTGGTGCCCGCCATGCGGGATGCAGCGGGAGGGCGACCAGCCGAACTGGTGCAGGACCTCCAGGGTGCGCAGGTACTCGACCAGGCCGTAGGAAAGCGCGCAGTCGAACTGCAGCCAGTCGCGGTCCGGCCGCATGCCGCCGTAGCGCAGCAGGTTGCGGGCGTCCTGGTGGGAGAAGAGGTTCTCGCCGGTGGCCATCGGGCCGGGATAGAACTCGGACAGCGCGGCCTGCAGCGCGTAGTCCAGCGGGTCACCCGCTTCCTCGTACCAGAACAGCGGATAGTCCCGCAGCATCCTGGCATAGGCGATGGCGGTCTCGAGGTCGAAACGCCCGTTGGCATCCACCGCGAGCCGGGCCTGCGCGCCGATCTCGGCCAGCACCGCCTCGATGCGCCTGCGGTCCTCCTCGATGGGAGCGCCGCCGACCTTCATCTTGACCACGTTGTAGCCGCGGTCGAGATAGCCGCGCATCTCGGCGCGAAGGGCGGCGTTGTCCTTGCCCGGATAGTAGTAGCCGCCCGCGGCATAGACGAAGACGCGCGGGTTCGCCTCGCGCCCGTGGCGCTCGGCGAGCAGGCGGAACAGCGGCTTGCCCTCGATCTTCGCGACCGCGTCCCACACCGCCATGTCCACCGTGCCGACGGCGACCGAACGCTCCCCATGCCCGCCCGGCTTCTCGTTCGCCATCATCGCCGCCCAGACCTTGGCGGGGTCGATGTTGTCGCGCGCGTCGTCGCGCAGGCTCTGCGGGTCGGCCTCCAGGATGCGGCCGCGGAAGCGTTCGCGGATCAGCCCGCCCTGGCCATACCGGCCATTGGAGTTGAAGCCGTAGCCGACAACCGGCCGCCCGTCGCGCACCACATCGGTGACCACGGCCACCAGGCTCGTCGTCATCCGGCTGAAGTCGATATAGGCGTTGCGGATCGGGGAGGCGATGGGCTGGGTGATCTCGCGGACGTCGACGATGCGCATTCGGCATACCTCCTGGGGCGGCGAGGCGACAAGGTCCGCTTCCGTCCCCCTCTCCTTGGCCGCTGGTTCATGGTCGGCACCCGGAGTACAGTCGGCCGCCCCCCGCCTTCCAATGCCAAGAATGGAAATCGTCATGCATGCCGGGCATCGGCCGTGGACCTGACCTGGCTGGAGGATTTCCTGGCCCTGGCGGAGCACCGGAACTTCTCGCGAGCCGCGGAGGCGCGGCACGTCACCCAGCCCGCCTTCAGCCGGCGCATCCAGGCCCTGGAGAACTGGGTCGGCACGCCGCTGGTGCTGCGCACGCCGCAGGGCGTGGTGCTGAACGCGGCCGGCGAGCACCTGCGGGAGCAGGCGGCCGGCCTGACGCGTGACCTGCAACAGATGCGGCGTGGCGCGCTGAAGGCGGCGGGACGCGAGGGGGCCGCGCTGACGATCGCCGCCACCCACGCGTTGTCCTTCACCTTTTTCCCCGGCTGGATCCGGGCGCTGTCCACGTTGGAGATGCCGGGGACGCTGAACCTGGTCTCCGACTCCATGGCCGCCTGCGAGCGGGTGCTGCTGGCGGGCGACGCCGATTTTCTTCTCGGCCATTCCCACGCCGAAGCGCCGGCGCGCCTGGCCACCGATGCCTTCACCAGCCTCCTGGTGGGCACCGACCTCCTTGTGCCGGCCTCGGCTCCCGATGCGGCGGGCGCGGCCCGCTGGAAGCTGCCCGGCGCCGCTGCGGCGCCTGTCCGCCTGCTCGCATACAACGCCGCCTCGGGGCTCGGCCGCATCATCGAGGCTGCGCAGCGTTCGTTCGCCCAGGTCCCGGTGCTCGACACGGTGTTCACCTCGCCACTCGCGGCCGCACTCCAGACCATGGCGCGCCAGGGGCAGGGAATGGCCTGGCTGCCGCGCACCATGGCGGCCGAGGATCTTGCGGCCGGGCATCTGGTCGATGCGGGCGGAGCAGGGTTTTCGATCCCTGTCGAGATCCGGCTTTTCCGGCCGCTGCGCCGGCGGTCGAACGTCGCCGAAGCCTTCTGGACGGCCGCATCCGAACAGTCTGCCGCCTGAACAGCCTGCCTCCTGAAAAGGGGAGGACGGGACGAACCGCTTGCAGAATCCCCGGCGGCAATGGCCGCCGTCCGGGCGAACGGCGAAGCACGGCGCGGCCGCGCGGGGATCGCGGCCCTGCGTCTTGCAGGAGGGGGGTGGCGGGAGGCGCGCAGGGCGTGCCAGATCCTGCGCCCATCGGCCGGCAAACCGGCTAGGGTCACCAAAGGCCGGGAACCACGCCCAAGCGGGAAAGCCCAGGCGCGGTTCCACGGCCCGGTCATCCAGGAGAGGCAATCGTGAAGATCACCTTCTACGCCCATGCGAGCTTCCGCCTCGAAGCGGACGGCCTGGCGATCGTCACCGATCCCTACACGCCCGCCAGGAGCGGCTTCGATCCGATCCATGAACCGGCCGACATCGTCCTCATGAGCTCGGCCACGGATGACTTCCATTCCGATCCGAGCCATGTGCTGGGCGCGCCGGTCGTGGTCAACGCGCTTGAGCTGCCGCCGGAAGGCGCCGAGATGCGCGGGATCACCATCCGCCCCTTCCCGGCCTATGAGAGCCTGACCTTCGATTACCAGGCGGCGGCCGGGCGGGACCCCGATGCCAACGCCCTCTACCACTTCACCCTGGGCGGCCTGCGCGTGCTCCACATGGGCGACATCGGCAACCCGGTCGCGCCCGAGCATCTGGAGGCCCTCCGCGGGCAGGTCGATATTCTGCTGGCCCTGACGGGCGAGCACGCCACCATCGCGCTCGACGACCTGGACGAGGCGATCCGCGCGATCGGGCCGCGCGTCATCATTCCCATGCATTATTTCAGCCCGCGCGGCGTGCTGAAGATCGAGCCGGTGGAACGGTTCATCGCCCGGTTCCCGGCCGAGGCGGTCACGCGCGTCGGCGGCCCGGCGCTGGAGCTGACGCCCGAGACGCTGCCGGGCGATGCGCCGCATGTCTTCGTGCTGGAGCAGTCGCGCTAGAGCGTTTTCCGTTGGCTCTGGCTCACGGGAAATGCTCTGGCCGGTTGTTTCGACGAGCATCTTCACCCGTCCCGGTGATGCCATCGGAACGGGATCTGCTCCAGCGCGGCGCGTTCCGGCGGCCCCGCGCCGAGGCGGGGGCATGAGCGGCCGGGCGATCTGGCGCCCGGCCATGGTGCGGCCCCGGCTGCGGGCGCGGCGTTGCGGCCCGCGCCACTGCCGGTCCTTCGCCGGGCCACGGCCCGGAAGTGTCCGGGCTCACCCGCGGGCGCCGGAACTCAGAACGTGCCGACCTCCTCCAGGAGCTGCCGGATCTCGTTGCGGCCGCTTTCGCTCAGCGGTGCCTGGGGCGGCAAGGGCGCGCCGACGGGAAAGCCCTGGATCTCCAGCGCGCCCTTGATGCAGGCCGCCAGCGAGTGCCTGGCGAAGGCCTGGTTCACCGCCCAGAGCTTGCGCTGCAGGACCATCGCGGCGTCCCATTCGCCCGCGCGGCAGAGGTCGTAGAGCTTCACGCTCTGCCGGGGAATGATGCAGCCGGGCCCCGCCATCCAGCCGACGCCGCCGATCATCATGACGCAGGC
Organism: Teichococcus coralli; assembly: GCF_009829925.1. Taxonomy (GTDB): domain Bacteria; phylum Pseudomonadota; class Alphaproteobacteria; order Acetobacterales; family Acetobacteraceae; genus Pseudoroseomonas; species Pseudoroseomonas coralli. Next base: position 88,071 of record NZ_SNVJ01000017.1, on the reverse strand, counting down.
GGGAATATGGGCCGAGGCGGCGAACACGCCCATGCGGCCCTCCGTCTCGTTGATGATGGAGAGCAGGCGGCCCGTGTTGGTGGAGGCGTCCTTGATGTAGCGGATATTGGGCACGGCCGAGAGGCGGCGGATCACCGGCAGCGAGAGGTCGGAGCGCTGGAACTGCGGGTTCGTGTAGAGCACCACCGGGCCGTTCGTCGCCTCGGCCACCGCGCGGAAATAGTTTTCCACGCCTTGCTCCGTGACCGGGAAATAGGCCTCCAGGATCGCGAGGACGCCGTCGGCGCCCCGCGCCATGACCTCGCGCGCCAGCATGGCGCCCTCCCGGATGGTGGTGGCGGCCACGCCGGCGATCACCGGCACGCGGCCCCGCGCCGCCTGCACCACGACATCCACCACCTCCAGCCGCTGGGCGGTGCTCAGATAGGCGAACTCGCCCGTGCTGCCGAGCGGCGTGAGGCCGTGCACGCCTGCCTCGATCAGGTGCTCGACCAGCCGGGCGAGCACATCGCGCATCACGCGCCCTTCCGCATCGATGGGCGAGACGAGGTAGGGATAGACCCCCTGCAGTCCGCTTGGCTCCGGCATCATGGATCTCCAGATGGGTGGAAGATGGCCGCGGGCGGGTGGAACCGGCGCTGCGGTCCGGCCCGCCCCTCCGCCGGCGCGCAGCTTGGCACAGCCGCGGCGGGATTGCCCGCGGGCGGCGAGGCTGCCGCCGGAACGGCCGTGCCGCCCTGCGGGAGCCTTGCGCGGCGGCAAGCGACCCGCGGCGGGACGGCCTGTACCGCGCGCGCCGGCGCCGCCACACTGCGGGAAAGAGGAGCGGAACGGGGGCAGGATGGACGAGCTTCGCTTTCTGACGGCCTTGCACCGGCCTGGCAGCCTGGTGGATGTGGGCGCGCATGACGGCCTGCTCGCCGTGCCGCTGGCCCGCCTTCCCGGCGCGCATGTGCTGGCCTTCGAGCCGCTCCCCGCCGCCTTCGCCCGGCTTTCCGCCGCCTGCGCGGAAATCACGTCGGTCACGCCGCTGCCGCAGGCGCTGGGCGATGTGCCCGGCCAGCTCACGCTTTCCGTGCCGGTGGTGGAGGGCGTCCGGCAGGAGCAATGGGCTTCCCTGGTCAAGAGCTTCGAGGGCCACGGCCGGCATGTCGGCACCGAGGCATTCCAGGTGCCGGTCGTCACGCTGGACAGCTTCGGCCTGTGCGACCTGACCGCGATGAAAATCGATGCGGAGGGTGCGGAGTACGAGGTGCTGCGGGGCGCGCGTGAAACCCTGCTGCGCTGCCGACCGGTGCTGACGCTGGAACTGGAGGAGCGGCACCGGGAAGGGTCCACCTGGGCGGTGCCCGCCTTTCTGGATGCGCTGGACTACGTCACCTGCTTTGTTCTTGACGGGCGGTGGTGGCCCGCCGCGGCGCTGGACCGCGCGACCATGCAGCGGGCCAGCCCGGACCCCTCCGACTACGCGGCCTCTGATCCCTATGTCTTCAATTTCTTCGCCTGGCCGCGGGAACGGGAGGCCATGGTCCGGCAGCGCCTGCCGGAGATCGGGGCAGGGGCCTTGCAGCCTGGGCGCCCGCTCGGCCGGGGCGCCTAGCCGTCCACCCCTGCCGCATCGGCGGGCTTTCCGCAGGGCGCGGGCGAAAAAGGCGAAGAGGCCGCCCACGACCGGCCGCGGCACCTCAGGCAGCCATCCCGCCAGCCAGCCAAGGAGAATGGCCACGGCCAGCATCCGGCGGGCGGTGCTGCGATGGGCCGGTGGATGGTCGCGTTGCATGCCGTGGCCGCTGGACAGGACGTGCAGCCCCGTGCCGCCGCCATGCAGCAGCGGGGAGGCAGGGCCAGGCGTCGTCCGCGTTAGGCGCCGTGCGGGCCAGGCGTCGTGCGGGCCAGACGTCGTGCGGGCCAGACGTCGTGCGGGCCAGACGTCGTGCGGGCTGGGGGTCGTGGCGAAACCATGCGGCGCCGCTGCTGTTAGATTGGCATGCAGCCAACAAGGCTGCAGGGCGCCAGACGAGGCGGGACACGCCCGGACCGATGCGGTGGTTCAGGACCATGTTCGGTCATGGCGAGCCGTGTCGCCGAGCCCTGGAGCTTCCAGCGCGCTGGTGCTTCCGCAACGGATAGGAGATGGAGGACGTCATGGTCGACAAGGATCGCGTCGAAGGCAAGGCCGAGCAGGCCAAGGGTTCGCTCAAGAAGGGAGCGGGCGAAATGTTGGGCGACGAGAAAATGAAGGCCGAAGGCGAGGCCGACAAGGCGAAGGGCAAGGTTCAGGACAGCTACGGCGCGGCCAAGGACAAGGCCCGCGATACCCTCGACAAGAGCTGATCGGGCGACAAGAGCTGATCGGGACTTTCCCCGTTGCCCGCCGGACCGCGTCCGGTGGGCAGCCGGGGCCTGTCGCCACCCGCGGCGTCAAGGCTGCGGCCGGAGCCGCCCGTTGGTCCGGGCGGCTTCACTTCGGGGCTGGCCAGCGCGCCTGATGCGTGGGTGAAGGCTCCGCCAGCCCGTATCGGCAGGGAAGCGCAACCGCGCGCGGCGTGACGGTCTTCCCTGTTGCCGGCTCTGCACAATCCCTGACGGGCAGGACCGCCCGTCACCATGTTCGGGAGCGAAACATGCCTCTGCTTCTCTGGCTGCTCGGAGTGCCGGGCCTCATCGTCATTCTTCTCTGGATCACCGGCGTGATCGGCTTCTGACATGCCGCGGCGGGCATTGGCTTCGGCCATGCGCTCGTAAGTCTCCACGGGGCACGCACCGGCGCGAATGGCTCGGTGCGGTCCCTTCGTCGCACCTGGTCCGCGGGCGGCGAGGCGCACCGGCGGCAGCCGGCGGGAAAGCCGGCTGGCCGGGGCAGGGCGGAGCCTGTTAGCCTTCCGCCGCCCTGATCGGAGGACGCCTTGCTCGAACTGCTGGTTGTTCTGTTCCTCGTGCTGCTGAACGGCGTCTTCTCGCTGTCCGAGCTGGCGGTGGTTTCCGCGCGCCGCTCGCGGCTGCGCGCAATGGCCGAGGAGGGACGGTCAGGCGCGCAATCGGCCCTGGCTCTGGCCGCCGATCCCGGCCGGTTCCTGTCGACCGTGCAGATCGGGATCACCCTGGTGGGCGTGCTGGCAGGCGCCTTTTCCGGCTCCACGCTGGGTGGCCGCCTGGCGGCCTGGCTCGCGGGACTCGGCCTTTCGCAGGGCATCGCCGAGCCACTCGGCTTCGGTGTGGTCGTGGCCCTGGTAACCTATCTCTCCATCGTGGTCGGCGAGCTCGTGCCCAAGCGCCTGGCGCTGAGCAACGCGGAGGGGCTCGCCTGCACCGTTGCGCCGCTGATGACGGTGGTGTCCCGCGTGGCCGCCCCGCTGGTCTGGCTGCTGGACAACTCCACCAGCCTGATCTTCCGCCTGCTCGGGCGCGGCACCGACCCGGAGGAAAGGGTTACCGAGGATGACCTGCGGGCACTGGTCGCCGAGGCCGAGCGGCATGGCGCCATCGAGACGGCGGAGCGCCAGATGATCGCCGGGGTTCTGCGCCTGGGCGAGCGGCCGGTCCGTGGCGTCATGTCGCCACGGGGCGAGGTGGACTGGATCGACGCCGCCGCCGGCCAGGAGGCAGCGCGCGAGGTGCTGATGCGCACCAGCCATTCGCGCCTGCCGGTCGGCGACGGATCGGCCGACCGCATGATCGGCGTGGTGCAGTCGCGCGAGCTGCTTGCGGCGCTGCTGCGTGGCGAGGCGCTGGACATCCGCGCCCAGACCCGCGTCGCGCCCGTGATCCCCGATACGGCGGAGGCGCTCGACGTGCTCGCCCGGCTGCGCGAGGCCGAGGTGCCGATGGCGCTGGTGCATGACGAGTACGGCAACTTCGAAGGCCTGGTGACCCCGACGGACCTGACGGGCGCGATCGTTGGCGACTTCCGCTCGGATGCGGAGGCGGGCGAGGAGCCTGCCGCCCTGCAGCGGGAGGATGGCTCCTGGCTGCTGTCCGGCTGGCTCCCCGCGGACGAGATGGCGGAGAACCTGAAGCTGGGCCTTCCGGCCGAGCGTGCCTACCAGACCACCGCCGGCTTCATGCTGGAGGTGATGAAGCGCCTGCCGCGCGTGGGCGAGGTGGTGGAGTGGGGGGGCTGGCGGTTCGAGGTGGTGGACCTTGATGGCCGCCGCATCGACAAGCTGCTGGCGACACGGACCGGACGCGAGCCCCTTTCCATGCGGCGGCGGCCGGGGGCCGGGCCGCCGGTCCGCTGACCGCCGCGACCGCCCCGAAACTGGCGCGGCCGGCACCTGTTCTCCCGCCACGAACCTTTCTCGGCGCCGCGATGCCGAAGCCACGGAGAGCATGCCATGAAGCGCCTTTTCCTTGCCGCCGCGGTTGCGGTGCTCGCCGCCGCCCCTGTCCGCGCCAAGCAGGTCGGCGAGATCAGCACGGACTGGACCGGAAACGACATCGTCATCGAGGCGCTCACCGATCCGGACGTGCAGGGCGTGACCTGCCATCTGACCTATTTCAGCCGTGGCCTCATTGATCGTCTGTCGAAGGGCAACTGGTTCGAGGACCCGTCCAACTCTTCCATCGCCTGCCGCCAGACCGGCCCGATCGTCGTCGGCGACATCGAGACGGACAAGAACGGGGAGGAGGTCTTCAGCGAAGGCCGCAGCCTCATCTTCAAGTCGCTCCAGGTCCGCCGCCTCTACGACCGCGAGAACAACACGCTGATCTACGTATCCTACTCGCGCCAGATCAAGGACGGCAGCGCGAAGATGGCCATTTCCACCGTGCCGCTCTTCGATCGGGAGGTTTCCTGGAGCAAGGGGCGGCCTCGCTAGGGCGGAGCATGCTCCGCGGGGCGCGCCGGAGAAGGGCGCCCGACAGCACAGCCGCGGCTGCTCCGCCGTGCCTCCGCGTCCGGCCGGCCGGACCGCGTTCCGGCCCTGGCCTCCCGCTGGCCGAAGCAGCGTGGAGCACCGCCGTGTCACCCGGCGGCACCGGTGGCCGATGGAGGCTCCGCGGCGTCGCGGGTCAGGAAATCGCCGAGGCGCACCTCGCCGCCGGCCACCACGCGCGCCGTGAGGCCGCCATGCCCACGAACGGCGTTGTAGCCGCCGGCGCCCAGGATCTCCTCCATCCGCGAGCAGGGCTGGCACTCGCCTGTCACCTCCAGCCGCGCGGTTCCCAGGCGGATGCGCTGCCCTTTCAGCGCCAGGAGGTTGATGCCGGAAACAACGATGTTGCGCCGGAGCATTTCCGGAGCGACCGCATCCCGCCCGAGAAAGCTGGCGATCGCCGCCAGGTCCTCGGCGCCGATCAGCGTGACCTGCCGCGCCCGGCGGGTGCGGCTGCTGTAGTGGTCGCCAGCCAAGCCGGTCTCCGGATCGAGCGCCACCGCCGCCTGCGGCGCGAGCGGCTCCCGCCGGGCCGGGCGCAGGCCGATCCAGCACACGCGGCCCGGCCGCATCGGCGCGGCGAGCAGCCGGGAAAGGGGGGAGAGAGGGTTCAGCAAGGCAGGGAGTCATCCTTCCGGGTGGCGCGTCGGCTCGGGGCCCGCCCATGAACGCCGTTGGGCGATGCGGCCGGAGGAGAAAGGATTCTCCGCCGGGGCCCCCTGTTCTCCTTTTTGTCCGCTTTTCCGGCGCGGGTGAAGCACGGGCGCTCCCAGGCCGCCGGGACGCCGTCCCGCCACCCGCGGACCCGGGAAGGCGGACCCAGGACGAGGTTTGGGGGAGCTTGCTTCTCCCGACCCCTGTCCGCTCAGGAACGGGCCACGCCGCCATGGATGGCTTGCGCGCCGTCGCCCGGCTGGCCGTCGCGGGCCGGCGGGGGTAAAGGCGGGGAACCCGACCTGGTGCGCCGGACGCGGCGCGGCCGGGAACCGCCGGACCCGGCACGGAATGAGGATCGCCAGCATGCCCGCCTACCGTTCGCGCACCACAACCCACGGCCGCAACATGGCCGGCGCCCGCGGCCTGTGGCGCGCCACGGGCATGAAGGATTCCGACTTCGGCAAGCCGATCATCGCCATCGCCAACTCCTTCACCCAGTTCGTGCCGGGCCATGTCCACCTGAAGGACCTCGGCCAGCTGGTGGCGCGCGAGATCGAGGCGGCGGGCGGCGTGGCGAAGGAGTTCAACACCATCGCCGTGGACGACGGCATCGCCATGGGGCATGGCGGCATGCTCTACAGCCTGCCCTCGCGCGAGCTGATCGCCGACAGCGTCGAGTACATGGTCAACGCCCATTGCGCCGACGCGCTGGTCTGCATCTCCAACTGCGACAAGATCACGCCCGGCATGCTGATGGCGGCGATGCGCCTCAACATCCCCGTCGTCTTCGTCTCCGGCGGGCCGATGGAAGCGGGCAAGGTGGTGCATCGCGGCCAGAAGCGCAGCGTGGACCTGATCGACGCCATGGTCGCCGCCGCCGACAGCACCGTCACCGACGAGGAGGTGAAGGTGATCGAGCGCTCGGCCTGCCCGACCTGCGGCTCCTGCTCCGGCATGTTCACCGCCAACTCGATGAACTGCCTGACCGAGGCGCTGGGCCTGGCGCTGCCGGGCAACGGCACCGTGGTCGCCACCCATGCCGACCGCCGCGGCCTGTTCCTGGAGGCGGGCCGGCTGATCGTCGATCTCGCCAGGCGCTACTACGAGCAGGACGACGCCGCCGCCCTGCCGCGCAACATCGCCACCTTCGCCGCCTTCGAGAACGCGATGACGCTGGACATCGCCATGGGGGGCTCCACCAACACGGTGCTGCACCTGCTGGCGGCGGCGGAGGAGGGCGGCGTGCCCTTCACCATGCGCGACATCGACCGGCTCTCCCGCCGCGTGCCGGTGCTCTGCAAGGTGGCGCCCGCGGTGGCCGACGTGCATGTCGAGGACGTGCACCGCGCCGGCGGCATCATGGGCATCCTGGGCGAGCTGGACCGCGCCGGGCTGATCGACACCTCGGTCTCCACCGTGCACGAGCCGACGCTCGGCGAGGCGCTGGCGCGCTGGGACGTGCGGCGCACCGAGAGCCGCACCGCGCACGACTTCTTCCGCGCCGCGCCGGGCGGCATCCCGACCATCGAGGCCTTCAGCCAGTCCGCCCGCTGGGAGGATCTGGACATCGACCGCGAGAAGGGCGTGATCCGCGACCGCGCGCACGCCTTCTCGCAGGACGGCGGCCTGGCGGTGCTCTACGGCAACCTGGCCGAGGAGGGCTGCATCGTGAAGACGGCGGGGGTGGACGCCTCCATCCTCGCCTTCGCCGGCCCGGCCCGCATCTTCGAGAGCCAGGACGCGGCGGTGGAGGGCATCCTCGGCGGCAAGGTGGCGGCGGGCGACGTGGTGCTGGTGCGCTATGAGGGGCCGAAGGGCGGCCCGGGCATGCAGGAAATGCTCTACCCGACCAGCTACCTGAAGTCGAAGGGGCTGGGGAAGGCCTGCGCCCTGGTGACGGACGGGCGCTTCTCCGGCGGCTCCTCCGGCCTTTCCATCGGCCATGTCTCGCCGGAGGCGGCCGAGGGCGGCCTGATCGGGCTGGCCGAGGAGGGTGACCGGATCGAGATCGACATCCCGAACCGGGTCATCCGGCTGGCCGTTGCCGAGGATGTGCTGGAGCAGCGGCGCGCCGCCATGGAGCAGCGCGGCGCGGCGGCCTGGCAGCCGGTGAACCGCGACCGGCAGGTTTCGGCCGCGCTGCGGGCCTATGCCGCGCTGACCACCAGCGCCGCCCGCGGCGCCGTGCGCGACGTTGAGCAGCGCCGCCGCTGAGGCGCGACCGGCGAGGGCATGCGGCCGGCTGGGCCGGGTGCCTCGCCCGAAATGCCGCGCCGGGGCCGCCGCGAAGCGGTCCCGCCGCGTTCCGCCGGCAGGGGAAGGGCCGGCGCGAAGGGGATCAGCGGGCCGCCAGCATCGTGGCGGCCGGAGCCTGCTGCAGGTAGACGACGTCGCTGTGGCCGCCCAGGTCCACCGGGGTGCCCGGAGCCCGGTTGCCAATCGAGGGGTCGGCATAGGCGATCGTCGTGTTCTGGCCGAGCTGCGCGAAGCGGGCATAGCCGCCGCCGACGATGTTGCCCGTGTAGCTCGGGTCATACTGGACCGCGAAGTTCTCGCCCCGGTCGGTCACGGTCAGGTCCTGCGCCTGGGCGGCGCCGGCCAGGCCAAGAAGGGCAAGGGCGGCGAACAGCGAGCGGGTGATGGTCATGATGGCTTTTCCTAAACGGGTTCTTTTTGCGCTGACGGGGTGTTCCGTCGGTGAACCCGAGATGGACACCCAGGGGCCCCGGCTGAATTGGCGAATGCCGATGCCGGCTATCGGCGGAAATGATGATGGCGGGATGCAACCAACCCGGCCGCCGAGCGGGTGGCACGGTGCCGCCGGACCGGTAGGGTTCCTCCGGGATGCCTGAGCTTGCCGTCTATGCCGGGCTCTTCGGCCTGGCCTTCGTTGCCGCCACCATCCTGCCGGCGCAGTCGGAAGCCGCGCTGGCCGGGCTGCTGCTGGCCGGGACCTACTCGCCGGTGCTGCTGCTGGTCGCCGCGAGCCTGGGCAACACCGCCGGATCGGCCCTCAACTGGGGGCTGGGCCGCGGCATCGAACGCTTCCGCGGCCGGCGCTGGTTTCCCGTGCGGCCGGCGGCGCTGGAACGGGCGCAGGGCTGGTACAGGCGCCATGGGAAGTGGTCGCTGCTGCTGAGCTGGCTGCCCATCGTCGGTGACCCGCTCACCCTGGTGGCGGGGGTGATGCGGGAGCCGTTCCTGCCCTTCCTGCTGCTGGTGGCGCTGGCCAAGTCCGGCCGCTACCTCGTCATCGCCCTTCTGGTGCTGGGCTGGGCCGAAGCGGGCTGAGCGGCCGTCCCGCCCCGCTCAGCGGGCCGGCGGCGCCGGCCTGGCGGCGCTGCGGCGCCCGGCGGCGGCGCGGATCTCCGCCACCGCCACCGGCCGGAAGTCCCAGACATCGACGCCGACATCGGCCTGCCGCGCCAGGGGCTTCAGCCGGCCATGGCTGTGGCCGTGCAGGTTGACCCAGCCCCGGCCCATGTTCCGCCAGCTGCGGAAGGCGTAGTGGCAAAGGACCAGCGAGGCGCCTTCCACGGTGATCTCGGCGTAGGCCTGCACGCTGGCCCAGCCCGGCAGGCCCAGCGTGGCCGGGCCGTCATTGTTGCCGGTGATGAGGTGCTTGCGCCCGTGCAGGCCGTCGAGCAGGGCCTGCATGGCGGTTGCGTCCGGCCCGAGCGCGAAGTCGCCGAGATGCCAGACCTCGTCCTCCGGCCGCACGGTGGCGTTCCAACGCTCCAGCATCGCTGCGTCCATGGCGGCGATGGAAGGAAAGGGGCGGCGGTACAGCCCGCGCGCGCCGCCATGGCCGAAATGCGTGTCGGCGGTGAAGAAGACGGCCACGCTGTGCTGCCTTCCCGCGCCTAGTAGTTCTTCCAGAGGCCGGGCGTCGCCAGCTCGACCAGGTTGCCGTCGGGGTCGCGGAAATAGAGGCTGCGCGACCCGCGCGGCCAGTCGACCCGGCCTTCGATCGCCACGCCCCGCCTTTCCAGATGCGCCTGCCAGGCCGCCAGCCGCTCAGGCGCGACGGCGAAGGCGTAGTGGAGATGGCCGCTGCCGTCATGCGGCGGGATCACGCCGCCAGGCAGTTCCGCCGGCGTGCCGGTGGTGCCGCGCTGGAACAGCAGCAGCACACTGCCCGGCGCGGCCGGATAGGCGGCGATGCGTTCGTCCACGACCATCGGCCGCAGCCCGAGCACCTCCTCGTAGAAGGCGCGGGCCCGTGCGAGGTCGTCCACGTAGAGGCTGGTTTCGAGAATGCCACCCAGCGGCGGCGCGCTTCCGCTCGGCATCGCGGCTCCTCCCTGGTTGCCGGCCCAGGGAAGCAATGAGCGATGCGCCCGGAAGTTTACGCGGCAGGAGCCTGCATCGCCGCGCAGGGGAGCGGTCAGGCGATGGACGCAAAGCTTTGATTGTCCCGCAGGCTGAGCAGGCCCTAGGTCGGAGGCACGCATGACGCGAAGGAGGACCGAACCGCAATGACCGATGGGATCGCGCCGTGAACCAGATAGCCGCCGCAACCCGCACGATGCAGGCCGCGACGCTCGCCGGCCCGGGACGCCTCCGGCTTGAGGAGGTGGCGCTGCCCGAGCCTGGCCCGGGGCAGGTGCGCCTGCGGCTGGAAGGCTGCGGGGTCTGCGCCTCCAACCTGACGCCCTGGGAAGGGCCGGAATGGATGCAGTTCCCGACCGAGCCGGGCGCGCTTGGCCATGAGGGCTGGGGCGTGGTGGACGCGCTGGGCGAAGGGGTCGAGGGCCTGCGCGCGGGCGACCGCGTCGCCGCGCTCTCCTACAAGAGCTATGCCGAATACGACGTCGCGGATGCCGATGCCGTGGTGCGCCTGCCGGACTCGCTGGCCGGCCAGCCCTTCCCCGGCGAGCCGCTGGGCTGCGCGATGAACATCTTCCGCCGCAGCGGTATCGAGGCCGGGCAGACCGTCGCCATCATCGGCATCGGCTTCCTCGGCGCCATCCTGACGAAGCTCGCCAGCGACGCGGGGGCGCGCGTCATCGCCATCTCGCGCCGGCCCTTCTCGCTGGACCTGGCGCGCCGCATGGGCGCGGCGGAGGTGATCCCGATGGAGGACCACCACGCCATCATCGCCCGCGTGAAGGAACTGACCGGCGGGGTTTTCTGCGACCGCGTCATCGAGGCGGTGGGCAAGCAATGGCCGCTCGACCTCGCCGCCGAGCTGACCCGGGAGCGCGGCCGGCTGATCGTCGCCGGCTATCACCAGGACGGGCCGCGGCAGGTCAACATGTGGCTGTGGAACTGGCGCGGGCTCGACGTCATCAACGCGCATGAGCGCGACCCGAAGGTCTACATGCAGGGCATCCGCGAGGCGGTGGAGGCCGTCGCCTCCGGCCGGCTGGACCCGAGCGGGCTCTACACCCACCGCTTTCCGCTGGCGCGGCTGGACGAGGCGCTGAACGCCACGCGCGACCGGCCCGACGGTTTCCTCAAGGCGCTGGTGACCTTCCGGTGAGCGCGGTGCGGAGCGAGGCGCCACTTGCGGCGCAGACCCGCCGCCTGCGGCTCGGCTTCCTCGGCACCGGCTGGATCGGCCGGCACCGCATGCAGGCCATTCTGGAGACGGGCGTGGCGGAGGCCGCCGCCATCGCCGATGCCTCGCCCGGGATGGCGGCCGAGGCGGCCAAGCTGGCGCCCGGTGCCCGGCACGTGGACAGTCTCGACGCGATGCTGGCGATGGAGCTCGATGGCGTGGTGATCGCCACCCCCAGCGCGCTGCATGCCGAGCAATCCATCCGCGCGCTGGAGCACGGCGTGGCGGTGTTCTGCCAGAAGCCGCTTGGCCGCACGGCGGCGGAGGCGCGCGCGGTGGTGGAGGCGGCGCGCAAGGCCGACCGGCTGCTGGCGGTGGACCTCTCCTATCGCTTCACCGAGGGGATGCGGCGCATCCGCGAGATCGCGCAGTCCGGCGAGCTGGGCCGCATCTACGCGGTGGATCTCGTCTTCCACAACGCCTACGGGCCGGACAAGCCGTGGTTCTACGACCCCGCGCTCTCGGGTGGCGGCTGCGTCATGGACCTCGGCGTGCACCTGGTGGACCTTGCCCTCTGGGTGCTGGACTTCCCGGGCGTCGCCAAGGTCTCGGGCAGCCTGTTTGCCGGCGGCGAGCCGCTCGGCGGAAGGCCGGACAAGGTGGAGGACTATGCCGTCGCCACCCTGGCGCTGGAGAGCGGCGCGGCGGTGCAGCTCGCCTGCTCCTGGCGCCTGCAGGCCGGCTGCGACGCCGTCATCTCCGCCGCCTTCTACGGCACCGAGGGCGGCGCGGCGCTGCGCAACGTCGCTGGCTCCTTCTACGACTTCACCGCCGAGCGCTATCGCGGCACGGCGCGCGAGACCCTGGCCTCGCCGCCCGACGCCTGGGGCGGCCGCGCCGCCGCCGACTGGGCGACGCGCCTCGCGAATGGCGCGCGCTTCGATGCCGGCGCCGAGCGGCTGGTGGCGGTGTCCGAAGTGCTGGACCGCATCTACGGGCGCTGAGCGTTGCCGGGGAGGCCAGAAGGGACCATTGCGGCCTCCCCGCACCCCACGATCCGTGGGGCCTTACTTCTTCTCGATGTTCCAGAACACCATCACCGGCGCGTTCAGCACGCCGGAGACGTTGGCGCGCCGCGCATAGGGCTGCGTGTACTGGCCGAGCACGCGATAGGGCTGCACTTCCGCGAGGCGGCGATGCAGCGCCTCGGTGGCGGCGCGGCGGCTTTCGTCATCCACGGCTTCCACCACGGCGTTGCGCAGCTTCTCCGCCTCGGCATCGCAGGGCCAGCCGGCCCAGGCGCGGTCGCAGGACATGTTGGTGCCGATATTGGTGATCGGCGACTGCATGGTGGGGCCGGAGGCCGTGGTGACGAAGAGGTTCCAGCCGCCCTGGTCCGGCGCCGCGCGGTTCTGCTGGCGCGTCGTCACCGTGCCCCAGTCGGCGAACTGCAGGTCCACCTTCATGCCGATCTTCTTCAGCGCCTCGGCGGCGACCTCCGCCATGCGGCCGATCGGCGCGATGTCGTAGGAGGAGGTGATCACCATGGTCTCGCCCTTGTAGCCGCTCTCGGCCAGCAGCTTGCGGGCGGTCTCCAGGTTCGGCTTCGCGTAGCCCTCCGTGCCGGCATCGGTGCCGTTGGGGCTGCCGCAGACGAAGTAGGACGCGCAACGCTTCCACCACTGCTCGTCGCCGAAGCCGGCGGCCAGGAAGTCGGCCTGGTCGGTGGCGTAGGCCAGGGCCAGCCGCGCGCGCGGGTCGTTGAAGGGCGGGTGCAGGTGGTTGGGCCGCAGCATCACCTGGTTGTCGAGGCTGGAATAGCGCTCGACCTTGATGTCGCGGCCGCGGCTGATGACCGGGATGAGGTCCTGGCTCGGTTGCTCCCAGATGTCGATCTCGCCGGCCTGCAGGGCGGCGGCGGCGGTGGCGGCATCGGGCATGATGGTCCACTCGACGCGGTCGAGCTTCACCACGCGGCCACCGGCGAGGCCATCGGCCGGCTCGCCGCGCGGCTTGTAGTCGGGATTGCGGTCATAGACGACGCGCGCGCCGCTGCGCCATTCCGCGCGGTTGAACAGGAAGGGACCGCTGCCGATGGTGTTCTGCACCGGCTTCATCGGATCGGTCGTCGCGTCGCTCTCGCGCATGATGGCCGGGATCTGCCCGACCGCGGAGCCGAGCGCGAAGGGCACCATGCCGGTCGGCTTCTTCAGCCGCAGCGTGAAGGTCCGGTCGTCCTGCGCCTCCAGCGCGGCGGTGTATTCGGCGAGCTTGCCGCCCACCGTGTCGCGCGCCATCCAGCGCTTCAGCGAGGCGATGACGTCCTTGCTGGTGACGGGCTGGCCGTCATGGAAGCGCAGGCCCTCGCGCAGCCTGAAGGTCCAGGCGAGGTTGTCCGGCGCGGTGGAGAAGCTTTCCACCATCTGCGGATGCGGCTGCAGCTTGGAATCCCAGGCGAACAGCGTCTCGTAGACCATCAGCCCGTGCATGCGGGTGATGACGATGGAGGCGAAGACCGGGTCCAGCGTCTTGAGGTCCGCATGCGGGGCCACGCGCAGCACGCGGTTCGGTGCCGGCTGCGCCACGGCCCCGGAGGACGGCGGCAGGGCCAGGACGAGGGCGAGCGGCGCGGCGGAAAGCAGCGGCGCGAGGCGTGAGCGGGTCAAGCGGCGTCTCCCGGTTCATTGCAGCGATGGAAGTGCAACACCCGTGCGCGGTGGCTGGCAACCCGCAAAGACCCGTCGCGCCCAAGGGAAAGGCAGGGGCGGTGCAGCCAGGGGCCGTGCGGCAGGGCGGCGAGCGCGCGGCCGCCCGGCAGCAGGGTGAGGGTGGTCTCGACACCAATCCCGCCCGCCCAGGGGAAGCGCGCCGTGCCGTCCGCGCGCAGGGTGAGGCGCAGGCCGAGCCGCGCCTCGCGCCATTCGCCCACCAGGGCGGGGTCGAGCGCCTGGTCCGCCGGCACGCGCCGCAGGTGCCGCGCGGCGCCGCCGATGGTGCCGGCCAGCACATCCCGGCCCTCGGCGCGGAGGCGGATGTCCAGATAGGCCGGCAGGCTGCGCGCACCGCCGCCGGGGGCGGCGACCAGCCGCTCATGAGCGCCCATGAAGGTGATCGAGTCGGCCGTGCTCTCCGCCCAGAACGGCCCTTCCTCCGCCACGAAGAGGCCAGTGGGGAAATCTTGCGGCGGTCCGGGCAGCGCTTCCCCCAGCAGGGCCGCCGCCACCCGCAGCGCGGGCCAGAGCGCATCCTCCTCCCGGTTGGTCAGCACGACCACGCCGGCGCCATGCTCTGGCGCCATCAGGACATGGTTGCGGTAGCCGGGCAGGGAGCCGCCATGGCCGAGCAGGGTGGTGGTGCCCAGCGCGCTGCGCACCAGGCCCAGGCGGTAGAGGCTTTCCGTGCCGTCGGCGAAGGGGCGGGGGGCGGCGAGGCGCTCCAGCATGCCCGCCAGCGGGCCCCGTCCGGCGAGCAGCGCCGACAGCCATTCCGCCAGCGCCGTCGCGCTGCCCGCCAGTCCGCCCGAGGCGGAGAAATGCACGCCGTAGCGCCCCCGCCGCCAGGCCGCACCGTCCCGCCAGTAGCCGGTGGCGAGGCCGGGCACAGGCTCCGCCTCGTCCTCGGGAAAGGCGATGGGCAGCCCGAGCGGCTCCAGCAGGCGGCGCCGCAGCGCCTCGGCATAGGAGACGCCCCGCTGCGCCGGAACGACCGCCTGGGCCAGGCGCCAGCCGGTGTTGGAATAGGCCATCTCCGTGCCGGGCGCGGCGTTCAGCCCGGGCAGGCCGCGCGCCACCGCCATGATCTCCGCCGCCTTCAGGCTGGCGGTGAAGGGCACGCCGCGCTGCCACAGCACTTCCATCATGTCCGGCAGGGCACCCGTCATGTCGAGCGCGCGGCCGAGCGGCAGCGCGCCGATCGCCGGGGGCAGCCCCTCCAGAAGGGCGCCCAGCAGGGCGTCGAGGGGAATGCCCTCCAGCAGCACCGTCGCGGCGAGGAAGTGCTTGCTGATCGAGGCGTAGCGGCTCGGCGTTTCCGGCGTGAAGGGGATTTCGTGCTCGATGCTGGCGAGCCCGCCGCAGGCCGCGTCGCGGATGCCGGCGCTGTCGAAGGTCAGGATGGCGCCGCCCGGCCCGGCCGTTCCGTTCCAGCCGGTGGTGATGGCCTCGGCTTCGGTGGCGGCGCGGTTCCAGTCCGGCATGCGGCGTGTCCCTGTTCGGCGGAGGGCGACATTCCCCCAGCCTTCCGCCGCGGCGTCAACTCGGGCCGAAGTGCCTGGAAGAGGAGCGCGGCGCCTCAAAGCCCGGATGAAGCAAGGAATTGGGGAGCGAACTCCCCCATGCCCCCTCCTTTTCCTATCGGTTTTTCGGCTTCGCCTGGAACAAAGGCGTCCCTGATGATCCGCGCGGCAAACGGATGGAGNTCCCTGATGATCCGCGCGGCAAACGGATGGAGAAAAAGAAGAGGGGGTCCGGGGGAGAATTCATTCTCCCCTGGCCTGCCGCGGCCGGTTCATTCCACGGCGATGCTGTGGTCCACCGCCGCGGCCTGCCGGGGACGGCGCAGCAGCAGCAGCAGCGGGATGGAGGCCAGCGACAGGATCATCAGCAGCTTGAAGTCGTCGAGATAGGCGATGATGGTGGCCTGGTTGGTCACCAGTTCGTCCAGCGCGGCGCGGCCGGGCAGGGTGAGCGGGCTGTAGGCCTGCATCTCCGGCTGTTGCAGCAGCCGGTTGAAGGGCGTGATGTGGCTGACAAGCTCGGCGTGGTTGATCTGCGTATTCTCGCTGATCAGCGCCGTCACCGCCGAGATGCCGACCGCCGAGCCGATGTTGCGCGACAGGTTGTAGAGACCGGTGCCCTCGCCGCGCTGCTGCGCCGGCAGCGTCGAGAAGGTGACGGTGGTCAGCGGCACGAAGAGGAAGCCGAGCCCGGCGCCCTGCACGAAGCCGGTGACGATGATGCGCCATTGCGAGACGTCGGGCGTCCAGGCCGTCATGTCGTACATCGCCCAGGCCGTCAGCAGCAGGCCGGTGGCCAGCAGCAGGCGCGTGTCCACCTTGCCGATCAGCCGGCCGACGATGAACATGCAGACCATCGTGCCCATGCCGCGCGGTCCCATGACGATGCCAGCGGTGACCACGGGGTAGCCCATCAGCGTCTGCAGGTAGGGCGTCATCAGCGCCAGCGAGGCGAGGTAGGTGATGCCGACGACGAAGATGAAGACCATGCCGAGGGCGAAGTTGCGGTCCAGGAACAGGCGCGGGTTCACGAAGGACCGCTCGGCCGTGAAGGTGTGCACGAGGAAGATGTAGAAGGCCGAGGCCGCCACCACCGCCTCGATCAGGATTTCGCCGGAGCCGAACCAGCCGAGCTGCTCGCCGCGGTCGAGCATGAGCTGCAGGGAGGCGATGGTGAGGCTGAGCGCGCCGAAGCCGGTCCAGTCCAGTTTCGCGCCCTGCTCGACGCGGGTCTCCTGCACGAAGGCGCTGACGCCAAGGAAGGCCAGCAGGCCAAGCGGCACGTTGATGTAGAAGACCCAGCGCCAGCTCAGGTTGTCGGTCAGCCAGCCGCCGAGCACGGGGCCCAGCACCGGCCCCACCATCACGGAAACGCCGAACAGCGCCATGGCGGAGCCGCGCTCCTCCGGCGTGTAGATGTCGAGCAGGATGGCCTGGGAGAGCGGTACCAGCGAGGCGCCGAAGAAGCCCTGCAGCAGCCGGAAGGCGACGATCTGCACCAGCGACTGCGCCAGGCCGCAGAGCACCGAGGCGGCGACGAAGCCGGCGATGGCCACCAGCAGCACGCGCTTGCGGCCGAAGCGCGCCGAGAGCCAGCCGGAGGGCGGCGTCATGATCGCGGCGGCGACGATGTAGGAGGTCAGCACCCAGTTGATCTGGTCGGCGCTGGCCGAGACGCTGCCCTGGATGTAGGGCAGCGCGACGTTGGCGATGGTGGTGTCCAGCGCCTGCATGATCACCGCCAGGATGACGCAGGCGGTGATGGCGCCGCGGTTGGCGACCGGCATGGCGGGCGCCCTCAGCCGGCCCGGCCGGAGGCGCCACCGAACAGCCCGGACAGGAAGGGCGGCAGGCCGCGCGCATGGCCGGTGTCCACGCTGACCACCGCGCTCATGCCGGCGCGCAGCGGCGGCGCGCCCTGGGCGGGGTCGAGGCGCACGCGCATGGGGATGCGCTGCACCACCTTCACCCAGTTGCCGCTGCTGTTCTGCGCCGGCAGCAGGGCGAAGCTGGAGGCGGAGGCGGGGCTGACGCTTTCCACCGTGCCGTGCCATTGGCCATCGGGATAGGTGTCGATGGTCACCGTCACCGGCTGGCCGGTCCGCACGTAGGTCAGCTCGGTTTCCTTCGGCGTGGCCTCGATCCACATGTTGTCGGTGGCGACGATGCTGAAGGCGGCGGTGGCGGCGGCGAGGTACTGGCCGGGCTGCAGCGAGGGCACGTTGGTCGCGGTGCCGGCGATCGGCGCGCGCACCGTGGCATGGGCGAGCTGGCGGGCGGCCTCGTCGCGCGCGGCCACCGCCTCGACGTAGCGCGGGTGCCGCGCAACCGGAAGGTCCGGGTCGCCGCCCAGGCCGGCGGCGATGCCGGCGAGCTGCTGGTTCAGCGAGGCCACCTTCTGCTGCGCCGCCTGCAGGTCGCGCTGCGCCTGCTCGAAGGTGACGTGCGAGGCGACGTTGCGGGCGATCAGCTGGCGCTGCCGGTCCAGCTCGCGCGCGTCGTAGTCCACCTCGACCTGCGCCTGGCGGATCTGCGCCTGCATGTCGCGATAGCCGGCCTTCTGCGCGTTCAGGTCGTTGGCGACGATGCCGAGCTGCGCCTCGGCGCGGGTGAGCGCCAGGCGGAAAGGCTGGTCGTCCAGGCGGAACAGCACCTCGCCCGCCGCCACGTGCTGGTTCTCGTGCACCGCCACCTGGGTCACGATGCCGGAGACGTCGGTGGTCACGCCCACCATGTCGGCGCGGACATAGGCGTTCTCGGTGGACATGATCTGCCCGCCGGTGACGTAGAAGTAGCCGCCGGCCAGCAGCGCCACCGGCAGCAGCAGGAACAGCGCCCAGCGCAGCCGGCGGCGGCCCGAGGCGCGTGTCGCCGGCGGGTGGTGCGGCGGCTCGCCGGTGCTGATGGGCGCCTCGTCCTGGGGCTCGGTTCGCGGTTGCAGCCGGCTCATCCTTGCTTCCTCGCTCTCATGGCAGTCCTGGCGGGCCGGGCTGCGGTCCGCTCAGTCATGCGTCGCCTCCTCAACGGGCTGCTCGCAGGCGGCGGTCAGGTTCTTCCGCATCGCCAGCAGCAGCCGCAGCAGCTCTGCGCGCTCGGTCTGGGAAAGGCCGTCCAGCGCCTCCGCGCGGGTGCGGTCGCCGATCTGCCGCATCCGCGCCAGCATCGGGTGGGCCTTCTCGGTCAGGTAGAGCTGCCAAACGCGGCGGTCGGTCGGATGCTGCCGCCGCTCGACCAGCCCATTGCCTTCCAGCCGGTCCAGCAGCCGCGCCAGGGTGATCGGCTCGATCTCCAGCAGTTCGGCCAGACCGCCCTGGTGGATGCCCTCATTGGGCGCCAGGAAGGCCAGCACCTGCCATTGCGAGCGCGTCAGGCCGAGGCAGCGGGCGCGCTGCTCGAAGCGCTTGCGCAGGAAGCGCGCGACGTCGTGCAGCACGAAGCCAAGGGTGGGCTGGGTGTCAGGCATCCGGCAACAGGAGGCGAGGGGTCATGAGCTTCCCTCTTATAAGCATGCTTATGGTCTTCGCCAACCGCGTGCCGGCGGCTGGGCGGACCTCCTGTTGTGCAAGCCTTTGATTTTGTGTCCAGAAAGAAGGGACGCCCAGCGGTGGGGTCAGCTCCGCTGAAACGGAATGCGGCAACGGGGGCGCCACGGCCGAGCCCTCATGCCGGCTGGCGAGGGCCGGGGCCCAGGGGACAGCGCTCCCTGGCCGCGCTCAGACGGCGAGCGTGAAGCCCAGCCGGCTGGCGGCGTTGCGGATATGGGTGGCCATGGCGTTGCGGGCGGCCGCCGGGTCCCCGGCGAGGATGGCCGCATGGATGGCGCCGTGCTCGGCGATGGTGACGGCGATGACCTCGCTGACCGAGCTGCCCGGCCGGGTGCGGGTGGCCATGATGGTCTCGCGCACCTGGTCGGAGAGGAAGCTGATCACCCGGGCGATCTGCTCGTTGGCGGCGGCGCGCGCCACGGCGCGGTGGAAGGCGAGGTCGGCGTCCACCCCGCCGGGGTCGCCTTCCACCTCGCGCTGCATGTTCCGGAAGGCGTCGGTGATGGCGGCAACGTCGTTCTCGGTGCGGCGCTCGGCGGCGAGGCCGGCGGTCTGGATCTCCAGGATGGCGCGCAGCTCGAAGAGGTTGCGGAAGGTGGCGCCGTCCTGCAGCGCCTCGGCGTCGAAGCGCAGCACGCCGGTGCCCTGCTTGCGGATGACGAAGGCGCCGACGCCCTGGCGGGACTGCACCAGCCCGTCGGCGCGCAGGCGCGAGATCGCCTCGCGCACGACGTTGCGGCTGACGCCATAGGCATCCGCGAGCGCCTGCTCAGCGGGCAGGCGCTCGCCGGGCTTCCAGCGGCCTTCGGCGATGCCGGCGGCGACGAGATCGGCGATGCGGGAGGGAAGTTGCGGGGGGCGGCTGACGCGATCGCTCATGACTCGTCCAAGGTGAAGATCCGGCCCGGGCTCATGCGGCCGGCGGGGTCCAGGCCGGATTTGATCGCACGCAACAGATCGCGGTCAACCGCGCCCAGGCGCCGGAGAAAGGGCGCGCGCTTGACCCGGCCGATGCCGTGCTCGGCGCTGATCGAGCCGCCGAAGCGGTCCACCAGCGCGAAGATGAGCTCCTCGCCCTGGTGCAGCAGCGCCTCGCAGGCGGCGGGATCGAGGCCGCGCGGCGGCAGCAGGTTGTAGTGCAGGTTGCCGTCGCCGACATGGCCATAGGCGACCGGCAGGGCCGCGGGCAGGTGTTGGGCCATGGCGTCGTCGGCGGCGGCCATGAAGGTGGCGAGATCCGAGATCGGCACCGAGACGTCGGTGCGCAGATGGCGGCCGTGGCGGTGCTGTGCCTCCACGAGGTCCTCGCGCAGGCGCCAGAAGCCACGCGCCTGGGCCTCGCTCATGGCGACGCTGCCGTCGAGGACCGACCCGCGCTCCAGGCAGGCGGCGAGGAACTGCTCCATCAGCGCGGCAAGGTCCACCAGGCCGCTGGCGGAGGCCTCCATCAGCACATAAACCGGCGCGGGCGCGGCGAGCGGCTCGCGCAGGGCGGGGCTGGCGGCGAGGGCCAGCTCGATGCAGCGGCGCGGCATCAGCTCGAAGGCGGAAAGCAGGTCGGAGAGGTCGCGCCGGGCGGCGGCATAGAGCGCCATGGCGGCCTCCACCGAGGCGAGGCCGAGCATGACGGTCTGCACCTGGGTGGGGCGCGGGAAAAGCTTCAGCGCCACGGCGGTGACGATGCCGAGCGTGCCCTCCGAGCCGATGAAGAGCTGCTTCAGGTCATAGCCCGTGTTGTTCTTGCGCAGGCTGCGCAGCCCGTTCCAGACGCGGCCGTCCGGCAGCACCACCTCCAGGCCGAGCACGAGATCGCGGGCCATGCCGTAGCGCAGCACGTTGACCCCGCCAGCATTGGTGGCGACGTTGCCGCCGATCTGGCAGCTCCCCTGCGCGCCGAGCGAGAGCGGCAGATGCAGGTCGTGCCCGGCGGCGGCGCGGTGCAGGGTGGCGAGCACGCAACCGGCCTCGGCGACCATGCTGAAGTTCACGGGGTCGATGGCGCGAAGGCGGTCGAGCCGCTCCAGGCTGAGGACCAGCTCCTCGCCCTCAGGGGAGGGGACGGCACCGCCGACCAGCCCGGTATGGCCGCCCTGCGGCACCACCGGCACCTTCGCCTCGGCACAGAGGCGCACCACCCCAGCCACCTCCTCCACCGTGGCAGGGCGGGCGACGGCGAGCGGGCACCCGGCGAGGTCGCCGGACCAGTCCTGTGCGTAGCGGGCGAATTGCGCGGGCTCGTCGAGCAGGCCCTGGGCTCCCAGCAGGTCCCGCAGGCGGGGGATCAGGTGGCCGGCAATGTGCAAGTTCGCCCTCCCTGGCGATCCCGGCGTGGCAAGGCGCCGGGGGACGTGGCGGCGCCGAGGCTCGGGCCGGAAATCACTTGTCCAACAATAGGACGACGTGCCAGAGTTCAGCAACAACGACGCGCCGGGACCAGCCGGGGCAGGCCTGCGGGCAAGGAGGAAGCCGGATGCCAGGAACACGGAGCCACCGTCGCGCGCCGGAGGCCGTGGCATGAGCCAGACCACCGACACGCCCGCCCGGCCGCGCCTGGGCTTCATCGGCATTGGCCTGATGGGCACGGCGATGAGCCTGCGGCTGCTGGAGCGCGGCTGGCCGCTGACAGTGTGGAACCGCGAGCGGCCCAATCTCGACCCGGTGCTGGCGGCCGGCGCCGCCGAGGCCGGCAACCCGCGCGAGGTGGCCGCGCGCAGCGACATCGTGCTGATGTGCGTGCTGGACACGCCGGCGGTGGAGGCCTGCGTCTGGGGTTCGAACGGCGTCGCCGGGGGCAAGGGCGGCGCGCGGCTGCTGATCGACTTCTCCACCATCGACGCCGGCGCCACGCGCGACTTCGCGGCACGGCTGCGTGAACGCACGGGCATGGGCTGGATCGACGCGCCGGTTTCCGGCGGGCCGGCCGCCGCCCGCGAAGGCACGCTGACCGTCATGGCGGGCGGCGAGGAGGCGGAGCTGCGGGAGGCCGCCGCGGTGCTGGCCGACCTCGCCGGCAACATCACCCGCATGGGGCCGGTGGGCGCCGGGCAGGTGACGAAGGTGGTGAACCAGGCGATCGTCGGCGCAGGCTTCATCGCCATGGCGGAGGCGCTGCACCTAGCCGAGGCCGCGGGCATCGATGCCGCCGCGCTGCCCGCCTGCCTGGCCGGTGGCCTGGCCGACAGCGCCCTGCTGCAACGCATCTACCCGCTGATGCAGCGCCGCGCCTTCGACCCGCCGCTCGGCTACGCGCGCCAGCTTCTCAAGGACATGAAGGCGGTGAAGGGCACTGCCGAGGGGCTCGGGCTCGACCTGCCCGGCGTGAAGACGGCCACCGCGCGCTTCAACGCCTATGTCGAGCAGGGCAACGCGATGGCCGACATCGTCTCGATCATCCGCCTCTACGAGCACGAGCGGCAGCAGGCGCAGAAGCAGCAATCGGGGAACTAGCGGAATGGCTCGGATCGGATTCATCGGCCTCGGCGTCATGGGGCGCGAGATGGCGCTCAACCTCGCCAAGGCGGGGCACGCGGTGGTCGGCCATGACGTCGTCCCCGGCGTGGCCGAGGGGCTGGCGGCGCAGGGCATCACCCCGGCGCACGACCTTGCGGCGGCGGCGGAGGGGGCGGAGTTCGTCATCCTCATGCTGCCGGACACCCCGCAGGTGGAGGAGGTGCTGACGGCGCCGGGCGGCCTGCTCGGCCGGCTGCGGCCGGAGCAGCTGGTGATCGACATGAGCACCATCTCGCCGGTCGCCACGCGCAAGATGGCGGAGGCGCTGGCGGCGCGCGGGGTGGCGATGCTGGATGCGCCGGTTTCCGGCGGCGTCACCGGCGCGCGGGACGCGAAGCTGTCGATCATGGTGGGCGGCGAGGAGGCGGCCTTCGCCCGCGCGCGGCCCGTCCTGGAGGCGATGGGCAGCAAGGTCGTGCATGTCGGCGCGATCGGCAACGGGCAGACGGTGAAGCTGTGCAACCAGCTGGTCTGCGCCATCAACATCCAGGCCATGTGCGAGGCCATCGCGCTGGCCCGCGCCTCGGGTCTCGACCCGGCGGTGGCGCGCGAGGTGCTGATGGGCGGCTCGGCCAACTCCTGGATGCTGGAGAACCTTGGCCCGAAAGTGCTGGAAAAGGACGCCGGCGCCGGCTTCCGCATCGACCTGAAGCTGAAGGACCTGCGCCTCGCCAACGATCTCGCCTTCCAGCAGGGCGTGCCGCTGCCGGGCACGGCGCTGGTGACGAGCCTCTACCTGGAGGCGCGCGCGCATGGCGAGGGCAGCAACGGCAACCAGGCGCTGTTCCGCGTCTATGACCGCATGACCGCGCAGGAGCGCTGACCGCGCCCTGCGCGGAATGTCCAGGAAAGCAAAGGGAAGAAAAGAAATGTTCAACTTCAAGACGGCCGTTGCGGCGGCCGCGCTGGCCTCCTCCGTGCTGCTGCCGGGGGTCGCCCTCGCCCAGACCGTGCTGAAGCTCGGGCATGTCTGGCCGGCGGCCGAGATCCATGCCCGGGCGGCGGAGCGCTTCGCGGCGGATGTCGCGCAGGCGACCAACGGCGCGGTGAAGGTGGAGATCTACGGCGGCAGCACGCTGGGCAGCGACCGGGAACTCGTCGAGGGCCTGCGCTTCGGCTCGAACGACATCTGGGTGGGCGGGGCCGGCGTCCTCACCTCCGCCTCGGACACGGCGAAGATCTTCGCGCTTCCCTTCATGATCCGCGACTCGCAGCATTTCGGGCAGGTCTATGGCGGCCCGACCGGCCAGGAGATCACCGAGGCCGTCAGGAAGGAGTCCGGCCTGCAGGTCCTCGCCTACTGGCTCCGCGGGCCGCGCTGGCTGACCACCAAGAAGCCGGTGAACGCGCCCGCCGACCTCGCCGGCCTGAAGATCCGCGTGCCGGACAGCCCGGTCTCGGTGGCTTCCTGGAAGGCGCTGGGCGCGGCGCCGACGCCGATGAGCTTCGGCGAGGTGTTCAACGCCCTGCAGCAGGGCGTGATCGACGGGCAGGAGAACCCGCTCTCGCTGATCCAGACCTCGAAGTTCTCCGAAGTGGTGAAGTTCCTCGTGCGCACCGAGCATTCCTACGAGCCGATCGTGGTGGTGATGAGCGCCAGCCGGCTGGCCCGGCTGCCCGAGGCGCAGCGCAAGGCGGTGCTGGAGGCCGCGAATGGCGCCGCCAAGGCCTTCGCGTCCGAGGAGGTGAACAAGGGCGAGGCGGGCTTCATCAAGCAGTTGCAGGGCGAGGGCATGACGCTGATCGAGCCGGACAAGGCGGCCTTCCGCGCCAAGGTCGGGCCGGCCTTCGTGAAGGCCAGCTTCCCCTCGGTCGCCGCCCTCTACGAGAAGGTGGCCGCCGTCGGCGCTCCCGCGGCGCGCTGACCGGACGGAAAAGGAGCCCGCCATGTCATCCCTCCCGCGCGCCGCCGCGGAGCCGGCGGACCGCCTTTCCGCCTCGCCGCGCTGGCTGCGGGTGGTCGATGGCTGCAATGCGGCGCTGCTGACGGTGCTGGCCCTGGTGCTCGGCCTGCTGGCGCTGCTCGCCTTTGCGCAGGTGATCGCGCGCTACCTGATCGGCGCGCCGCTCACCTGGTCGGAGGAGCTGATCCGCTACGTGCTGATCTGGTCCGTCTTTCTTGGCGTCGGGATTGGCGTGCGCAGGGGCATGCTGGCCTCGGTCGAGATCGTCAGGGCGACGGTGCCGGCGCCGGCCGCGAAGGTGCTGACCTGGGCGAGCCTCGCCCTCTCCGCGCTCTTCTGGATGGTGCTGGTCGCCTATGGCTGGATCATCCTCGGCAATGTGCAGGGCATGCGTTCCGGCGCGCTGGAGGTGCCGATGGCGTATGTCTATTCCGCCATCCCGCTCGGCAGCCTGCTTGCGCTGGCCAATACCCTGGCCGTCGCGCTCGATCCGCCGCGCGGCGGCAGCGAAATCCCGGTGGACTGAGGAGCCGGCCATGAGCCCCATCGCCATCGGCCTTGCCCTGCTGGCGCTGTTCGCCCTCGGCATCCCCATCGCCATTTCGCTGGCGGGCACGGCGGCGCTGTCCATGCATGCCTCGGGCATTCCGCTGCAGGCGCTGGTGCAGCGGATGTTCGCGGCGCTGGATTCCTTTCCGCTCACCGCCATCCCCTTTTTCATCCTGGCCGGCGCGCTGATGGAGGCGAGCGGCATCTCGCGCCGGCTCATCAACTTCGCCCAGGCGCTGGTCGGGCGCGCCACCGGCGGGCTGGGGCTGGTGACGGTGGTCTCGGCGATGTTCTTCGCCGCCATCTCCGGCTCCAGCGCCGCCACCACCGCGGCCATCGGCGGCACGCTGATCCCGGCCATGGCGCAACGGGGGTTCCCGCGGCCTTTCGCCACCTCGGTGCAGGCGGTCTCGGGCGAGCTGGGCGTCATCATCCCGCCCTCGATCCCGATGATCATCTTCGCGCTGACGGCGGGCGTGCCGGTTTCCATCGGCAGCCTGTTCATCGCCGGCGTGGTTCCCGGCCTGCTCATCGGCGCCTCGCTGATGCTGACGGTGCATGTCATCTGCCGGCTGCGCGGCTATGGCCAGGCCGCACCGCGCGGCGCTCCGGGGCTCGGCGAGCCGGCGGGCCTGTTGCGCAGCTTCCGCGACGCCCTGCTGCCGCTGCTGCTGCCCGTCATCATCCTGGGCGGCATCTATGGCGGCATCTTCACGCCGACCGAGGCGGCGGCCGTGGCGGTGTTCTTCGCGCTCTTCGTCGGCGCCGCGGTCTACCGGACGCTGACGCCGGCGCGGCTGCTCGCCGCGCTGCGCGCCTCGCTGCTCAGCACGGTGGTCATCCTCGTCATCATCTCGGCGGCCAGCGTCTTTGGCTGGGTCCTGACGGCCAACCGCATCCCCGAGATGATCGCGCGCTTCTTCATCAGCCTCTCGGACGATCCGGCGGTCTTCCTGCTGCTGGTGAACGCCTTCCTGCTGATCGTCGGCATGTTCCTGGAGACCGGCGCGGCCATCACCATCGTGGCGCCGATCCTGACGCCGGTGGCGATGAAGCTGGGCATCGACCCCGTGCATTTCGGCATCATCATGATCGTCAACCTGGCGGTCGGGATGACCACCCCGCCCGTGGGGGTCAACCTCTTCGTTGCCTGCCAGGTGGCGGGGCTCCGGATCGAGCAGATCCTGAAGAGCATGCTGCCCTTCTACGCCGTTCTGCTGGCCGACATCGCGCTGGTGACCTACCTGCCGCAGATCTCGCTCTGGCTGCCGCGGGCGCTCGGCTGAAGGCGCTCCCCGGGAGGTTTCGCCTCCCGGGTGGCCTGGCGTGGAAACGATGGCTTCGCCGAACCCGACGATCAGTCGGCGGGCGTGTCCATCTCCGCAAGCCAGATCTCGGCGGCATCGGCGGCCGCCTCGTCCGGGGCGGAGATGACGAGCTTGGAAGACTCGCCCGGGGCGGGGGCGATGGTCACGCCCCTGGCCTTGTATTCCTCGATGATCTCCTCGTCGAAGGTCAGCGAGACCGGGCGCCGGACAATGCGGGTGACCATGGCATCCTCACGCGATCCGCAGGAGTTCCACCGAGGGCGGCGAGAGCAGGATCTCGCTGAAGGCGCGCATCCAGTCGCCGGCATCGTCGCCGCCGCCCTGCTGGCGCAGGCTCTCGAACTGGTCGAGGCTGGCGAGCTCCACCTCGAACTGGAGCGCCGCGCCGCCCTGTCCGCGGGTGAGCGGCACCAGCAGCCGGCCCTTGAGGCCGTTGCGGCCGGCCGCCGCCATCTCCTGGCGGATCAGCTCGACGGCGCGCTGCCGGTTGACGGGCAGCACGTCATAGGAAAACCGCGCGAGATACATCGTCTCCTCCTCAGCCATCCTCAAGGGTGAAGCCGGCCTTCAGCGTGACCTGGTAGTGGTCCACCTCGCCGTCGTCGCCGACGGCGCCGCGCACCTGCACCACCTCGAACCAGCGCAGGTTCCGCAGCGTGCTGCTGGCGCGGCTGACCGCGCCCTGGATGGCATCCTCGATGCCCGTTTTCGACGAGCCGACCAGCTCGACCACCTTGTAGACATGGTCCGGCATCGCAGCCTCCCTTTCCGGGCTCCGCGATGGCGCGGGCAGCGGCTCCCGCCGCGGCCGGTTTGCGGAGCATGGAGGCAGAACACGGCAGGTGCGCCGTCCGTTGCCTAATCCGATCGAACCTGGCGGGGCGCGCGGCCCTGGCCACCGAGCGTCGCCAGGATCTGCTCCATCAGGTCGCGCGCGGCGGGGGAGGGCGCCCGGTCCCGCCGCCGCAGCAGGCCGATGCGGCGGGTCAGGGCCGGCTCCACCAGCGGCACCGCCACCACGCCCTCGCCCGCGCGCCCGGCGATGGCGGAGGCGGGCAGGGCGGTGAGCCCCGCCCCCGCCGCCACCAGCGCCACCGCGGTGGAAAGGTGCCGCACCTCGATCCGCCAGGGCGCCGCCACCCGCGCGCGGCGCAGCGCGGCCTCGATGATGCGCCGGTTCTCGCTGAGCGGCCCGATGGAGACCAGCGGCTCCTTGGCCAGCTCGCCCCAGGCGACGGCGGCGCGGCCGGCCAGCCGGTGGCCCGCCGGGCAGACCAGGAAGAAGGGTTCCTCCAGCAACGGGATGCTCTCGACGTCCCAGTGCTCGGGGCCGAGGGCGGCAAGCGCGAAGTCGAGCCGCCCCTCCTGCAGCATGTTGCGGATCTCGGCGCCGGAGAGGTCATAGACGATGACCTCGCCGCGCCAGTGCCGGCGGTGGCGCGCCAGCAACGGGCCGAGATAGCGCACCGCCAGGGTCGGCAGGCAGCCGAAGGCGACGTCCTGCGTCTCCGCCCGGCCGCCGGCGCGGCGCAGGGCGTCGGCAAGCTGCGCCAGGGCGCCCTGCGCCTCGGGCAGCAG
This sequence comes from Teichococcus coralli, assembly GCF_009829925.1. Classification (GTDB taxonomy): domain Bacteria; phylum Pseudomonadota; class Alphaproteobacteria; order Acetobacterales; family Acetobacteraceae; genus Pseudoroseomonas; species Pseudoroseomonas coralli. The sequence continues at coordinate 60,389 of NZ_SNVJ01000017.1, read as the reverse complement.
CGCCGCCCCGGCCGGGCTGAGGCGGACCGGGCGGGAGCGGCGCAGCAGCAGCTCCTGCCCGACGATCTGCTCCAGCCGCTGCAGTCGCCGGGTCAGCGCCGGCTGGCTGATGCCGAGCCGCGCCGCGGCGCGCTGGAAGGAGCCGAGATCGGCCACCGCCAGGAAGGCCTCCAGCCCGGGCAGGTCGAGATGCATGGCCGCGATGATGCGCGCGATGCATCGGACTGTCACCGCATTGCATTGGACGCATGGGCGAACTCCCGGCCAGATGAAGGCCCAAAGGAGGAAACGCGATGCAGGACATGGCGGCCGAAATTGAGGCGCTGCAGGGCTGGGTCGGGCGCAGCGAGGTGGCGGAGGACGAGGCCGCCCTGCCCATCGTGCGCCGCCTGGCGGCGCTGATGGACCGTGACGCCATGGGCTTCCGGCGCGGCGACGCCCTGCCCGAGGGCTGGCACGCCGTGTTCTTCGGCCCGGTCACGCCGCAGTCGCAGCTCGGGCCGGACGGGCACCCGCGCAAGGGCGACTTCCTGCCGCCGGTGCCGCTGCCGCGCCGCATGTTTGCCGGGCGGCGCATCCGCTTCCTGGCGCCGCTGCCGATCGGCGCGGAGTTGCGCCGCACCTCCACCATCGCGGCGGTGACGCCGAAGACCGGGCGCAGCGGCCGGATGGTCTTTGTGCGGGTGGACCACAGCGTTGCGGCGGACGGCCAGGTGGTCGTGACCGAGGAACACGACATCGTCTACCGCGAGGAGGCCACCAGGGCGGCCGCCGCCCCCCCGCCGGCCCCGGCGCCCCTGCCGGAGCCGACCGCCACCGAGGTCTACGCGCCGGACACGGTGACGCTGTTCCGCTACTCGGCCGTCACCTTCAACGGCCACCGCATCCACTACGACCAGCCCTACGCCACGCAGGAGGAGGGCTATCCCGCCCTGGTGGTGAATGGCGGGCTGACCGCGCTGCGGCTCTGCGAAATGGCCAAGCGGCAGTTGCCGGGCGGGCGGATCGGGCGGCTTTCCGTGCGCAACGTGCGGCCCTTCTTCGTCGGGCGGCGGGGCGAGCTGCGCTGCCGGCAGGAAGCGGACGGGCGGCTGCTGCTCTGGGCGCTGGACGAGGCCGGGCGGCCCATCGCCGAAGGCGAGGCCGCGGCATGAGCGGCGGCCCGCTCGCCGGCATCCGCGTGCTGGACGCCACCGGGGTCATCGTCGGCCCTACCGCGACGCTGCTGCTGGCCGAACAGGGCGCCGAGGTCATCAAGGTGGAGCCGCCGGAGGGCGACCTGATGCGCCGCCTCGGCGGCAAGGCGCGTCAGCCCGGCATGTCGCCGAAGTTCCTGCACTTCAACCGCAACAAGCGCTCCATCGTGCTCGACCTCAAGAGCGAGGCCGGGCGCGCGGTGATGCGGCGGCTGGCGGCGCGCACGGACGTCTTCGTCAGCAACATGCGCGCGCGCGCCCTGGCCGCGCTGGGGCTCGACTGGGCCAGCATGGCGGCGCTGAACCCGAAGATGATCCACTGCACCATCTCCGGCTTCGCCAGCGGCGGCCCCTATGACGGCGCGCCGGCCTACGACACCATCATCCAGGGGCTTTCGGGCGTCGCCGCCTGCTTCCAGCGGCAGACCGGCGAGCCGCGCTTCGCCCCCTTCGTGCTGACCGACCACATCGTCGGCATCGTCGCCGCGCAGGCGATCTGCGCCGCGCTGGTCGGGCGCGGGCGCGACGGCGCCGGGCAGGCCATCGAGGTGCCGATGTTCGAGAACGCGGCGGCCTTCGTGCTGTCAGAGCACATGGGCCAGCGCACCTTCGGTCCGGAGGGCGAATTCGGCGACCCGCGCATCATGACGCCCGACGCCCGCCCGCTGCCGACCAGGGACGGCCATATCTGCGTCTCCGCCAATACCGACGCGCAGGCGCGCGGCTTCTTCGACGCCATCGGCCGGCCCGAGCTGAAGGAGGACCCGCGCTTCCGCAGCGTCGGCGCCCGGCTGGAGAACGTCGCCGCCTATTTCCGCGTGCGCACCGAGGCGATGGCCGCGCGCACCACCGACGAATGGCTGCCGCTGCTGCGCCGGCACGACGTGCCGGCGATGCGCTTCCACACGCTGGAAAGCCTGCTGGACGACCCGCAGCTGCGCGGCTCCGGCACGCTCACCGAAGAACCAGAACAACATACGGAGGAAACCATGCTCGGGCTGCGTCACGCGAACCGCTACTCAGGCAGCGGCGCCGCACCCTCGCGTCTGGCGCCGCGGCTGGACGAGGACGGCGAGGCCATCCTGCGCGAGCTCGGCTATTCCGAGACGGAGCGGACGGCGCTGCGCGGCCGCGGCGGGAGCGGGTCATGAGGCGGCGCGAGCTGCTGCTCGGTGCGGCGGCGGGGCTCGCCATGCCGGCGATCGGCCTGCGTGCCGAGCCGGCCTGGCCGAGCCAGCCGCTGCGGCTGGTGGTGCCCTTTCCGCCCGGCGCCGCCAACGACACGCTGGGCCGCGCCATCGCCGACCAGCTCTCGCCGCGGCTTGGCCAGCCCGTCGTGGTGGAGAACCGCGCCGGCGCCGGCGGCGCCGTGGGGGCGGAGAACGTGGCGCGCTCGGCGCCCGACGGCTACACGCTGCTGCTCGGGCATATCGGCACCCTGGCGGTCAATCCGGCGATCTACCCGAACCTGCCCTACGACGTGCTGAAGGACTTCGCGCCGGTGGCGATGATCGCCAAGGTGCCCAATGTGCTGGTGGTGCACCCGAAGCTGCCCTTCCAGGACGTGAGGAGCTTCGTTGACCACGTCCGCGCCCACCCCAACCAGCTCCGCTACTGCTCGGCCGGCAACGGCAGCGCCGGCCATATCGTCATGCTCGCCTTCCTCAACGCGCTGGGCCTGGAGATGGAGCATGTGCCCTATCGCGGCCTCGGACCGGCGCTGAACGATCTGGTGGCCGGCCGGGTGGACGTGACGCTCGGTGGCGCGCCAACCGTGATGCCCCTGGTGCGGCAGGACCTGCTGCGGGCCCTCGCCGTTTCCAGCGCCGGGCGCGTCGCCAGCCTGCCCGAATTGCCCACGGTCGCGGAAACCCTCTCGCCCGGCTTCGATGTCGTGCCCTGGTATGGCATCGCGGCGCCTGCGGCCACGCCGCCGGCCATCATTCTGCGCCTCAATGAAGAGGTGAACGCCAGCCTGAACTCGCCGGCGGTCAAGCAGCGGCTGGAGCAGGAGGGGGCGGTGCCGGCGCCGATGACGCCGGAGCAGTTCGCCTCGCTGATCCACTCCGAACTCGACCGCTGGGCGAAGCTGATCCAGGTGGCGGGCGTGACGGCGAACTGAGGGGGATCAGGGCCGCCGCTGGAGCCCGGCCGGGAAACCATCGCATGTGCCCCCTGACCCCGCCGGAAGCGAGAGGCCAGGGAGGCGACTGCTCGCCCTCGCCTGCGCCGGCGGGGCGGCGCCTTTCAGGGCTGGGATGCCGGAAGCTCCGCCGCCTCGTCCGGGCGGGCCGGCGGATGCCGCGCGGTGTCACGCACCCAGCCGCCGCCATAGCCGGGGATCAGCTCCATCTGCGGGTCCCCGGCGGCGGCGAGCAGCCGGGCCAGGCTGCCCGCCCCGCCGAAGGCGGTGGCCCGCACCTGCGGGCCCAGCTTTTCATGCAGCCGCTTTCCCAGCGCCGGCAGATGCAACGGGGCGGGGGCCCGGGACAGTTCGGCCGTGACCTGGGCGAGGATGGCCTCGCGCACCGCGGCAAGGTCCGGCAGCTCGTCCTCGGGTGGGGCGTGCTCCTCCCATCGCGCCGGCAAAGCCCCGGCCGCCCGCTCCGCAGCCGTGCCCGGCAGCGTGAGACCCTCACGGATGAACTCCTCCGGGCCGACCACCTCGTCGGCGGCGGCGCGATAGGCATCGGCCGTGCTGCCGATGGAGACCAGCAGGGTCCTCCGGTCATGCGCGCGCAGGCGCTGCAGGACGGGCGTGAAGTCGGCGTCGCTGGAGAGGATCACGAAGCTGTCGAAACGCGTGGCGTGCTGCAGGGCGTCGAGCACGTCCATCACCATGACGATGTCGGCGCTGGTCTTGCCGCCGCGCGTCAGGGGCGGGCAATCCGTCACCTGGAAGCCCGCGCGCACCAGGCTGTTGCGGAAGCTGCTGAAGAACACCCGCTCGCCGTTCTCCAGCAACAGCGATCCGCCAGGGTTCAGGTAGCAGCGCCGTAGCAGCAGGCGGCTGCTGCCCTCGTCGGCCGGCAGGCGGCGGGACAGCCAGTCCAGCCAGCGGGCCGGCTCGATGACAAAGGCCTCCGCCGCTTCCGGCGCCTGGGCGCAGAGGGCGCCGAAGATGTTGTCGAAGTCGAGGAAAAGCGCGATTCGGCGTTCCAAGTGCGGCGCCTCCGGTCCTGCGGGGATCATCCTACCGGCAGAGAAGGGCGGAGGCGAGTTCACCCGGAAGGAGGGGGAGGATTACTCGACCTGGCGCTTCTCCAGCTTGCGCGCCAGGGTGCGGCGGTGCAGCCCGAGCCGCCGGGCGGATTCCGAGACGTTGAAGCCGGTTTCCGCCAGGGTCTGATGGATGCGCTCCCATTCCAGCGTCTTGATGGAGGTCGGGCGCTGGCTGAGCGGCGTGCCGGCATCCCCCGCCGCCTTGCCAAATGCGGCCTCGATGTCGTCGGTGTTGGAGGGCTTGGCCAGATAGTGGCAGGCGCCCAGCTTGATGGCCTCCACGGCGGTGGCGATGCTGGCGAAGCCGGTCAGCACGACGATCAGCATGGCCGGGTCATGCGCGTGCAGCGCCTGCACGCAGGTGAGGCCGGAGGCGCCTTCCAGCTTCAGGTCCACCACCGCGTATTGCGGCGTGCGCTCCCGCAGCAGCGCCTCCATCTCCTCAGGGCCCGCCGCGACCATGACCTCGTAGCCGCGCCGCTCGAAGGAGCGCCGCAGGGTCCGGGAGAGGCTGACGTCGTCCTCGACGATCAGCAGCAGGCGATCATGCGGCATCGGCGCGCCTCCTTTCGATGGCGATGGAGCCCAGCGGCAGGGAGAGCGTCACCGTCGCCCCGCCCTCCGGCCGGTTGTGGGCGGCGACGCGGCCGCCGAGCTTGCGCACGACGTTGACCACCAGGAACAGGCCGAGGCCGCGGCCCTGGCGGGCCTTGGTCGAGCGGTAGGGGTTGCCGAACTGCGCCAGCATCTCGGGGGCGAAGCCCACGCCGTTGTCGCGCACCTCCAGGATCAGCGTGGCGCCGTCGCGGGCGGCGGAAAGGCAGATCCGCGAGGCGAAAGCCTCCTGTGCGTTGTTGAACAGGTTGAACAGCACCTGCTTCAGCGTGGGATCGGCGACGATCGGCACCTGGCCGCCAAGGTTGTTCTCCAGCGAGATGCGGGCGCGCGGGCGCAGCGCGCTCCATTCCTGCACCAGCCCCTCGAGGAAGGCGTCGAGGGTGGTGACCGCCGCGGCCTCGCCGCGGGCTTCTCCGGCCGAGAGCAGGATGCCGCTGATGATTTCCTTGCAGCGGCGCAGCTGCACCTGCATCTCCTCGATGTCGTCCTGCAGGTCGGGACTGTCGCGCAGCGCCGGCATGTGTCGCCAGTCGCCCAGGATGACCGACATGGTCGCCAGCGGCGTGCCCAGCTCATGCGCCGCGCCGGAGGCGAGCAGGCCCATGCGCACGATGTGCTCCTCCTCGACCGCCTGCCGCCGGAGATCCGCCAGCCGTGCGTCGCGCGCGCGCAGGTTGCCGCTGACGCGGGTGACGAAAACCACCAGCAGCGCGGCATCCAGGATGAAGCAGACCAGCAGCCCCTGGAGGTGCAGCCGAAAGGGATCGGCGCTGAGGGCGGAGGGCAGGACCAGCGGCCGGTGCGCCAGGGACAGGCCGAGAAAGCAGAGCGTGGTGATGGCCGCCATGGCCCAGGCCCAGCGGATCTGCAGCAGCACCGCCGCCATGGTGACCTGCAGCAGGAAAAGCGAGATGAAGGGGTTGGTCACCCCGCCGCTGAGATAGAGCTGCACGGTCAGCGCCGCCACGTCCAGCAGCAGGACCACGAAAAGCTCGGCCTGACCGACGGGAGCGCGCAGCCGCAGGCGCAGCAGGCTGAGCAGGTTCAGCAGCGCCAGCGCCACCACCACCGCCGCCATGGGCAGCAGCGGCAGGTCCACCTCCAGCACGAGCTGCACGAAGCCGATCGTGATCACCTGCCCAACCGCCGCCAGCCAGCGCAGTTGGATCAGCTGCAGCATGTTCTTGCTGCCGGTGGCATCGGGGGAGGGAAGGGCGGTGCGGCCGCCGGCGGGTCCGGCGGGAAGCCCGTCTCCCTGAAAGGGGAACCCCCAGAGTGCGCCGAGCAGGCGCCGCCAGCGGGCCGCGGGCGCCGTCTCGCTCACTGCCATCTCCCTCCTCTCCAACGGTCTGGCCGGCGGCCGGGCTGCTCAGGGGCGCTTGCCCCGGCGGATGCGCCATTCCTCGCGCGCGGCATAGAAGGTGGTGCCGGCCAGCATCAGCGCCAAGGCATACCAGGTGATCGCGTACACCAGGTGGTTGTTGGGGAAGGAGATGACGGTGAGGCCGCCGACCGGGTAGGCGCGGGGGTCCGGACCCGCCTCGGCGTCGATGAAGTAGGGCGCCACCTCTCCCAGCCCCTGGTTGGCGGCGATGGCCGCCACGTCGCGCGAGTACCAGCGGCCTTCCGCCGGCACGTTGCCGCGGAGGAAGGCACCGCCCGGCTCACCGAGGCGCAGCAGGCCGGTGACGGCAACGGTGCCCGCGGGCGTCGCGCCGAGATGGCCGGTGGCTTCCTCCCGGTCGCCGGGAACGAAGCCGCGGTTGATCAGCACGGTGAAGCCCCCTTGCGTCCGGAAAGGGGTGAGCACCCAGTAGCCGGCGCCCAGGACGGTGCTTGCCTGCACCAGCGTGCTGTTGCCGGGGAGGTACCGGCCGGCGGCGCGGACGTGGCGGTACTCGTCACGCGCGGCGGACACCTGCGGCCACTCGGGGGGCGCGGGGGGCGGCACCGGCGCCGCATGGACCCGGGCGTCCACCCGGGCGATCAGGTCGAGCTTCCAGGCACGGCGCGCGACCTGCCAGTTGCCCAGCGCCACCAGGATGATGACGCCAAGCACCGCCAGCGCCCCGAGCAGGGCGAGGAGGCGCGGCGAGCGGGGTCGCCCGGCCTCCTCCGCCGCCGCCGCGGGGCCTGGCGCGGGCATCCTCAGGGCATTCCGCGCATGTCGTGGGCCGGCATGGGCATCATGTTGGCGTTGAGGTGGTACATCACCCAAAGCGAGCCGCTCAGCGTGATGGCCACGATCACGATCGTGAAGATCAGCGCCAGCATGGTCCAGCCGCCTTCCGAGCGCGTGTTCATGTGCAGGAAGTAGACCATGTGCACGATCACCTGCACCACGGCCAGCGCCATGATGCCGAAGGCCGTGACCTGCGGGTTCGCGAACACGTCGCCCATGACCAGCCAGAAGGGAATGGCCGTCAGGATGACGGCGAGGGCGAAGCCGGTCAGATAGCCCTTCAGCGTGCCGTGTCCGGCGCCATCGCCATGCGCGTGCCCGTGCCCGTGCCCGTGCCCGTGACCAGGGTTGTGGTGCTGCGCGAGGGTGTCGGGGCTCATTGCAGCACTCCCATCAGGTAGACGAACGAGAAGACGCCGATCCAGATGACGTCCAGGAAGTGCCAGAACAGGCTCAGGCACATCAGGCGCCGCTTGTTGTCCTCGATCAGGCCGCGCTGCGCGACCTGCACCATCAGCGTCACCAGCCAGATCAGGCCGCAGGTGACGTGCAGGCCGTGCGTGCCGACCAGGGTGAAGAAGGAGGACAGGAAGGCGCTGCGCTGCGGCCCCGCGCCCTCGGCGATCAGGTGCGCGAACTCGTAGAGCTCGAAGAAGATGAAGGCGGCGCCGAACAGGCCGGTGATGGCCAGCCAGAGCAGCGTCATGCCCTTCCTGTTGCGCTCCATCTCCAGCATGGCGAAGCCATAGGTGATGGAGGAGAACAGCAGCATGGCGGTGTTGAGCGCCACCAGCGGCAGGTCGAACAGGTCGGCCCCGGACGGCCCGGCCGCGTAGCTGCGGCCGAGCACGCCATAGGTGGCGAAGAGCACGGCGAAGATGAGGCAGTCGCTCATCAGGTAGATCCAGAAGCCCAGCATGGTGCTGGCCCCGGAATGCGCGTGCTCCTCCTCCGCCACGTAGAAGGCCACTTCCTCCGCGGGGGTGGCGGCGTGCAGGGTGGGTGCGGACATGGGCTTACTCTCCCGCCATCAGAGCGGTGCGGGTCCGCTCGGTGCGGTCCACCACCTCGGAGGGGATGTGGAAGTCCCGGTGGTAGTTGAAGGTGTGGCCGATGGAGATGACAACCATTGCCACGAAGCTCAGCGCCGCCAGCCACCACATGTACCAGATCATGCCGAAGGCGAAGGCGATCGACAGGCCGGCCAGGATGATGCCGGTGCCGGTGTTCTTCGGCATGTGGATCGGGCGGAAGCCGTGCAGCGGGCGGGTGTAGCCGCGCTGCTTCATGTCCCACCACGCATCATGGTCATGGATGATGGGCGTGAAGGCGAAGTTGTAGACCGGCGGCGGCGAGGAGGTGGACCACTCCAGCGTGCGGCCGCCCCAGGGGTCGCCGGTCAGGTCGCGCAGCTGCTCGCGCTTCATGAAGCTCACCACCAGCTGGATCAGGAAGCTGGCGATGCCGCAGGCGATCAGCACCGCGCCGAAGGCGGCGACGACGAACCAGATCTGCAGCGAGGGGTCGTCGAAATGGTTGAGGCGGCGGGTCACGCCCATCAGGCCGAGCACGTAGATCGGCATGAAGGCGACCCAGAAGCCGATCAGCCAGAACCAGAAGGACATCTTGCCCCAGAACGGGTCCAGCTTGAAGCCGAAGGCCTTGGGGAACCAGTAGGCGATGCCCGCGAACATGCCGAACACCACGCCGCCGATGATGACGTTGTGGAAATGGGCGATCAGGAACAGGCTGTTGTGCAGCTGGAAGTCGGCCGGGGGCACCGCGAGCATGACGCCGGTCATGCCGCCGATCACGAAGGTGACCATGAAGCCCACGGTGTACATCATCGGCACTTCGAACCGGATGCGGCCGCGGAACATGGTGAAGAGCCAGTTGAAGATCTTCGCGCCCGTCGGGATCGAGATGATCATCGTCGTGATGCCGAAGAAGGAGTTGACGCTGGCGCCCGACCCCATCGTGAAGAAGTGGTGCAGCCACACCAGGTAGGACAGGATGGTGATCACCACGGTGGCGTAGACCATCGAGGTGTAGCCGAAGAGGCGCTTGCTGCAGAAGGTGGAGGTGACCTCGGAGAAGACGCCAAAGGCCGGCAGGATCAGGATGTAGACCTCCGGGTGGCCCCAGATCCAGATCAGGTTCACGTACATCATCGGGTTGCCGCCGAGGTCGTTCGTGAAGAAGTTGGTTCCCACGTAGCGGTCGAGCGACAGCAGCACCAGCACGGCGGTCAGCACCGGGAAGGAGGCGACGATCAGCACGTTGGTGCAGAGCGCGGTCCAGGTGAAGACCGGCAGCTTCATCATGGTCATGCCCGGCGCCCGCATCTTGACGATGGTGGCGATCAGGTTGACGCCCGAGAGCAAGGTGCCGATGCCGGCGACCTGCAGGGCCCAGATGTAGTAGTCGACGCCCACCCCGGGGCTGCCCTCCAGCCCCGAGAGCGGCGGATAGGCCAGCCAGCCGGTCTGCGCGAACTCGCCCACGAACAGCGACATCATGACGATGACGGCGCCCGAGACGGTCATCCAGAAGCTGAAATTGTTCAGGAAGGGGAAGGCGACGTCGCGCGCGCCGATCTGCAGCGGCACCACGAAGTTCATGAGCCCCGTCACCAGCGGCATGGCGACGAAGAAGATCATGATCACGCCGTGGGCGGTGAAGATCTGGTCGTAGTGGTGCGGCGGCAGGTAGCCCTCGGAGCCGCCGAAGGCGATCGCCTGCTGCGCCCGCATCATCAGCGCGTCGGCGAAGCCACGCAGCAGCATGATGAGCGCCAGCACGATGTACATGATGCCGATGCGCTTGTGGTCCACGCTGGTCAGCCACTCGCGCCACAGGTAGCCCCAGGCCCGGAAGTAGGTCAGGGCGCCCAGCATCGCGGCGCCGCCCAGCGCCACCGCCAGGAAGGTGACCACCAGGATCGGCTCGTGAAGCGGGAAGGATTCCCAGGAGAGCCGCCCGAAGACGAAGCTCCAGAAGTCCGGATTGCTGGACATGGCGTTACTCTGTCGTTCCAGGGGAGGCGGGACGCGGCGCGGCGTCCGAGCCGGTGGCGCCATAGGGCTGGTCGATCGTGCAGAAGGACAGCACGTAGCGCCGCTCGGCGCCCCGCGCGTCCTCGCCCGGACGGCCGGCGGCGGCATGCTGGACCCGCTTGGTCACCACGTTCAGGGTGCCGGCCATGCCGGCGCCGCCCTGCGCGTCGATGCGGGCCATCTCGCTCATGCACATCTTGCCCGGCTCCACGCAGCGCTCGACGATGGCGCCGTACAGCTCGGGATCCACGCTGCCGAAGCGGCGGACCGGCTCCCTGGTGCTGGGCTGCGCCATCGCCAGGTACTCCTGCCGCCCGAGGCGCTCGCCGGAAGCCTTCGCCTCGGCCACCCAGGCGTTGAAGTCGGTCTGGCTCAGGCCATGGAACTTGAAGTGCATGTCCGAGAAGCCATGGCCGCTGTAGTTGGCCGAAAGCCCCTGGTAGACGCCGGGCTCGTTGATCACGGCGTGCAGCTTCGTGACCATGCCGGGCATGGTGTAGACCATCCCGGCCAGGGCGGGGATGGAGAATGAGTTCATCATCGTCGAGGAGGTCAGGCGGAAGTTGATCGGCGCATCCACCGGCGCCGCCAGCTCGTTGACCGTCGCGATCCCCTGCTCGGGGTAGATGAACAGCCACTTCCAGTCGAGCGAGACGACGTCCACCTCCAGCGGCCGCACCTCGTCGCGCAGCGGCGTGCTGGCGTCGATGCGCGAAAGCGGCCGGTAGGGATCGAGCAGGTGCGTGCTGACCCAGGTCAGCGCGCCCAGCGCCACGATGATGGCGAGCGGCGCCGACCAGATGACGACCTCCAGGCCGGTCGAATGATTCCATTCCGGATCATACTTGGCCTTGGTGTTCGAGGCCCGGTAGCGCCAGGCGAAGAACAGGGTCAGCAGGATGACGGGCACAATGATGAGCAGCATCAGCACCGTCGAGTAGACGATCAGGTCGCGCTGCTGCGCGGCGATGTCGCCCGAAGGGTTGAGGATGGTCATCTTGCAGCCGGAGAGAATGGCCGCGAGGGCCATCAGGGGCAGGATGCGCAGGATCTTGCGGGACATGCCGTTCAATCAGGGAGCCATGTTGCAGTGCGGCGGTACATAGGCGCGCCAGCGGCATGCGGGGATTGGACACTTTGTCCTATCGCCAGCCGCGGATTGCCCGTGCTACGGCCGGACGCTAAAGGCTTTGCGCTCGGATGGCCCCAGGGCTTCAGCGCCGGGCCGCGGAGGGCGGGCGCCGCACGGATCGGCCGGAGCGCCCGCAACCTCCAGCGGAGCGGCGGCATCCAGCGGGTCGAAGTCTGGAGGACAGGGCTTGATCACGAGCAGCTACAATCAGGGATTGCCGAACTCGGCCGAACTCGAGCGCGATGCGCGGCTGGCCAATGCCGACCATCACGCGGTCTCGCCCGGCGAGATCGCGATCGGGGTCGTGATCGGACGCATGTCCGAGTTCTTCGACTTCTTCGTCTATGCCATCGCCTCGGTGCTGGTCTTCCCGCGCTTCCTCTTTCCCGACACCGACGCGACCGTGGCGATGCTCTACTCCTTCGCCCTGTTCTCGCTCGCCTTCATCGCCCGGCCGCTCGGCTCCTCCCTCTTCATGGCGCTGGACCGAAGGCATGGCCGCGGCGTGAAGCTGACGGTGGCGCTGTTCCTGCTGGGCGGCTCCACGGCCGCGATCAGCATGCTGCCGGCGCCCGAGGTGTTCGGCGCCGCCACGATCGTGCTGCTCGGCCTGGCCCGCTTCGCGCAGGGGCTGGCGCTGGGTGGCGCCTGGGATGGCCTGGCCTCCCTGCTGGCGCTGAACGCCCCGCAGAAGCGGCGGGGCTGGTATGCCATGGTGCCGCAGCTTGGCGCGCCGCTCGGCTTCCTGCTGGCCGCCGGGCTTTTCGCCTTCCTGGTATCCTCCCTGCCGGAAGCCGACTTCCAGAGCTGGGGCTGGCGCTATCCCTTCTTTGTTGCCTTCACCATCAACGTCGTGGCGCTGTTCGCGCGGCTGCGCCTGGTGGCCACGCGGGAATTCGCGGCCCTGCTGCAGCGGGACGAGCTGCAGCCCGCCCACATCTCGGACGTGGTGACGGTGAGCGGCCGCAACCTCGTGGTCGGCGCCTTCGTGCCGCTCGCCTGCTTCGCGCTGTTTCACCTCGTCACCGTCTTTCCGCTGGCCTGGATCGCGCTGCGCACCGACCGCGGCATTGCCGAGTTCCTGATGGTGCAGGCCGCAGGCGCCGCGATCATGCTGCTGACCGTCATCCTGTCCGGCTGGATCGCCGACCGGATCGGCCGGCGGCGGCTGCTTGCGGGCGGCGCGGTGCTGATCGGCGGCTTCGCCTTTCTCGGCCCCTTCCTGCTGAGCCAGGGTTCCTCCGGCCATACCAGCTTCGTCCTGCTTGGCTTCGCCCTGCTCGGCCTCTCCTTCGGCCAAGCGAGCGGCGCGGTGGCCTCGAACTTCGCCCGCCGCTTCCGCTACACCGGCGCTGCCCTGACCTCGGACATCGCCTGGCTGGTGGGCGCCGGCTTCGCGCCGCTTGTGGTGCTGGCCCTTTCGCAGTGGCTCGGGCTGGCCGCGGTCGGCGGCTACCTGCTTTCCGGCGTGATCTGCACGCTGCTGGCGCTGGCGACGAACCGGCAGATGCAGATGGAAATCCGCGACCAGTAAGGCGCGACCTGGCCGGGAGGGGCGGTGCCCCCTCCCGCCTCGATGTCGCCGCCGGGTCGCGGCGCCTCACTCCTTCCGGGGTCGCCCGAAGGAAGCGTTCAGCATGTTGGCCATCGCTTCCTGCATCTGGCCCGGCGTCCAGGGCGTGGCCGGGACCCAGGCCTTCATCAGGGCCTCCGGCGCCATGCTGGCCAGGGCATCCAGCATCTGCCGCTCCATCTTCTGCATCACCGCCGCCTGCATGGGCTTGACGTCCGGCAGGCCGAAGAAGGTGCGCGCCTCCTCCGGCGTGCAGTCGATCTCGATGTTGAACTTCACAGGGCTTCCCTCCTCCTCCGGCGCCTACTTCTCCAGCACGTAGCGGCCCGGCGCGTCCTCCAGCGGCGGGTGGGCCGCGTTGCCCAGGCCCGGGGGGGCGCCGCGTGGCCCGGAGCGCTCGGCCAGCCACGCTGCCCAGTCCGGCCACCAGCTCCCGGCCTGCTGCGTGGCGGCCAGCCGCCACTCGCCCGCGGTCGGAGGCACCGGCGCGGACGCATCGGTGGTCCAGTGGAAGCCCTTGCCGCCCGGCGGGTTGATGATCCCGGCGATGTGGCCGCTGGAGGCGAGCACGAAGCGCACCTTTCCTCCCGCCAGCCGGGTGATGCGCCAGGCGGCGTCCCAAGGCACGATATGGTCCTTCTCCGCGCCAACGGCATAGATGTCGTTGCGGATGCGGCCGAGGTCGACGGCTTCGCCCTTCAACTGGATCCGGCTCGGCACGATCAGGTTGTTCTCGCGATAGGTGTTGCGCAGGTACCAGCTGTGCGCCGTCCGCGCCATGCGGGTGCCGTCGCTGTTCCAGTAGAGCAGGTCGAAGGCGGGCGGCTTCTCGCCCATCAGGTAGTTGTTGACGACATTCGCCCAGATCAGGTCGTTGGAGCGCAGCAGGTTGAACATGTTGGACATCTCGCGGCTGTCCAGATAGCCGCGCTCCATCATCTGCCGCTCGATCAGGTCGATGCCGCTGTCCTCCATGAACACCGCGGTGTCGCCCACCTTGGCGAAGTCCTGCAACGACACCATCAAGGTGGCGGCGTTGAAGCGCTTGTCCTTCTTCGCGGCCAGCCAGGCCAGCACCATGGCCAGCAGCGTACCTCCGATGCAGTAGCCCATCACGTTCACCTGGGCGGCCCCGGTGATCTCGCGGGCCACCGTGCAGGCCTCCAGCGGGCCAAGCTCCATGTAGTCCTCGATGGTGATGCCATCCATCGCGGCGTCCGGGTTCTTCCAGGAAACCATGAACACGGTGAAGCCCTGCTCGGTCAGGTAGCGCACCATGCTGTTCTTCGGCTGCAGGTCCAGGATGTAGTACTTGTTGATCCAGGGCGGCAGGATCAGCAGCGGCGTGGCATGCGCGGTCTCGGTGGTCGGCGCGTACTGGATCAGCTCGATCAGCCGGTTGCGGTGGACCACCTTGCCGGGCGAGAGGGCGAGATTGCGGCCGGGCTCGAAGGCCGAGGCATCCACCATGCTCAGGCGGCCGGCCTGCAGGTCGTTCATGAGGTTGCGGGTGCCGTCGGCCACGCTGGCGCCGCCGGTTTCCATGGCCCGGCGCAGGGCGGCGGGGTTGGAGATCAGCAGCAGCGAGGGACTCGTGGCGTCCACGAACTGCCGCAGATGGAAGCCGATGCGCTGCCGCTCGGCCGGCTCCATGTCCTCCGCCTCGCCCTGCCGGAGCAGCCAGTCCGAGGCCAGGAGATAGGCTTCCTTCAGCGTCCGGTAGGCGGGGTTGTTGTGCCATTCCGGCGCCGCGAAGCGTTTGTCGTTGCCTTGAGGCGGCGTGGCGGCGGCCTGGGAGCCCTCCAGCCAGCGCCGCCCGGCCTCCGTCCAGCTGTCGGCGGCGCTGCGCCAGAGCGCGGCGTTCAGCTCGATGGTGGCGGTCAGTGCCTTGCCGGGATCGCCCAGCGAGCGCAGCCAGACGATGCGCAGGGCGCGGGCGATCTCGGCCCAGTCCACCGGAATGACCTGGCGCAGCGGGTTGGCGTTCCACAGATGATCGACCGCGCGCAGCAGCGGGTCCTGGCTGAGCCGCTTGGTCAGGTGCCGCATGCCGGTGGCAAGGAACTGGCCGGCCAGGGCGTCGCTGGGCAGCGTGGCCCTGGAAGGCTGCGCGGCGGCTCCCTCCGGGGCGCGCCCGTCCGGCGCCATCCAGGCGGACCAGAGGCCGAGCAGCGCATCAAAGCCGGCGGGCCCGGGCCCGGCCGCATCACCGCCGCTTCGTTCCCCGCCGGCAGGCTGCGGCCTCTCCTTGTCTCGCCCTTTCTCCTCCGGCATGGCGTTCTCCCCCTTGAGACATGCTTCGCTCGTTCAGGCACGTTCCGCCTCGGCCCGCCAGAGTATGGAGTTGCGCTTTCGGCTGTCCATCAAACGGCGCAGCGACCTCGCCCGGGAAGCGGGTGGGCCAGTCCGAAAGGGTAAGGATTGATCCTGCCCATGGTTGCAGGCGGCGGCTTCGCGGAGGAGCGGGGATGAGGAGGGACATGCCGCCGCCCTCCGGGACGCAACCTCCTTTGGCCCGCGACGTTCATCCTCATTGACCAAGGCAGGGCGTTGGGGTGCAAGGCCGGGACGTCGCGCCGCCTGTGCCCGGCGAAGGATCATGGATGAGGGTGCGGACGGCGGAACGAGATCGAACTTCGTTCGTGGTAGCTCCTTGGTTGAGTGTCACCGCATGCGGATGATCCTTGCCAAGGCGCCGGGTTGGACGCAGGCTGCCCTGTGCAGAGGGCGAGGGCAGCGAAGATCGGGTTCCCGCCCCACTCCTCCGGCGTGGGAAAATTTGCCACATCATCTGCGATGATGGTGAGGTGCCAGGCGTCCGTCGCGTGCTGCGGCAATTTCGGAACCCCTGGACCATGCCGAGCCCATGCCGAGCCGACCGAGTTTTGCGGACCGCCACTCTGAAGAGGAAAACATGAGAAGCCGACGTATCGGGAATACGTCCGCGCCAGGGCTGGCGCGGGCCGAGAGCGACAGGCCCGACCGCCCGGAGCCGGCGCGGCCGGGCCATGCGGCCGGCCTGTGGAAGACGTTGCAGGCGCGCGCCAGCACGACGCCGCTCTGGTGCGATGCCTGCCTCAACACAGGCGTGGTGGATTGTTACTGCGGCGGCGACCTCTGCATCTGCGACCGCTATGGCACGGCGCCTTGCCCGGCCTGCGGCGGGTTGCTCGCCTGGGCGGAGGAGGCGGTTCCGGGCTCGGCGTGAGGCCATGCCGATGATGCCGAAGGCCTGATTTTCCCCTAACCGTACCGATACGCAGGGCCGCCCCTCCTCGTGAGGAGAAAGGCGCGGCCAAAAAGTCAGCGTGGCCCTCCTGGCCCCCCTCCGGCTCCCCCCAGGCCGCCGCCAGGACCTTCGCCAAAGCCACCCGCGGCACCAAAGCCGCCGAAGCCTTCGTTCCCCCCACCGCCTCCCCCCGCCGATCGGGCGCCCCTGTCATGCGGGCCGTCGGCGCCGCCGGCGTCACCCCGATGGCCAGCCAGGCCGCCGCCCGTCTCGACCGGCGGTGCGTGCCCGTGCCGCGCTTGCGCCCCCTGCGGGTGACTGGACCGTGGAGCGCCGAAACGGCCGCCTGGCACGCCCTGTGGCGGCGCAGCGCCAGCGTGGCCGTCGCCCTGCTGGCGGAGGTCAACGGCGATGAAGCCGCCATCCGGCTGGCGCCGCAGGTCCACCACGGCCCATTCGCCGGAGACGTCGGGCAGGCGCAGCGTTGCGGCGAGTGGAGCCCGCAACGCGCCCAGGGCCAGCTGCCCATCCTGGATGGAAACATAGCCTTCGAGCACCAGTCGCTGCGCGGCGCCGAAGCGCAGGGCCGGGTTGGCACGCAGCAGGTCCAGTCTCGCCTGCTCGACCTCGAGGGTGCCGCTGGCATAGGTGCCGCGGAGGGTGACCGGCCCGGTCCAGCGGGAGAAGCCGGGGGGCGCATGCAGGCGCAGGCCCGCCACCTTCCAGCCATCCTGCCCGACCGTGGCGGTCCCTCGCACCAGCACCGTCCCGGGCGCGCGACGGCTGATCCGGGTGGCGAGAATGGCTTCGTCCGGCCGGCGGAAGCCACTCACCGCCACCCATTCCCCCAGGCCTGGGAAGAATGCCGCGCCGGCAGCCTGGCCAGCCAGGACCCGCTGCCCGGCCACCTGCAGCACGCCGCCAGGCCCGGCCGCCTCCACGGGGCCGGATACCTCATGCCGCACCGCGACGCTGTGTGCCGTGAGCCGCTCCCCGGAGCCGCTCGCCTCGATCACCACCCGGTCGCCGACATGCAGGCCGCTGCCGGCAGTGTCGTACTGCACTTCCAGCCCGTTGACGCAGATGCTGGCGAAGCCGGAGACGGTGCCGCTGATGCCGGTTCCGCCGATGCCGCGATCCTCGCCATCCTCGCCGCTGAAGAAAGGGGCGCGATCGGCGAGGGGGCCGGGCGGGCCGCCGTCAGGGCCAGCCTGGCAGAGGGCGGGTGCCTCCGCCGCCGGCGGCATGAGACCGGAAAGGGCGGGCGCGCAGCCGGCCAGCAGGGCCAGCAGCAGGAAGGGGGCAGGGCGCATGGCTAGCGTGCCGCGGCCGCCGGCGGCTCATCCTCGGCATAAACATAGACGCCGAGGTTGACCCGCCGCGTCGGGGTTCCCGGGGATTCCTCGCCGGAGGCGTCCAGCCAGGCCAGGGCCTGCCGGTTCAGCTCAACCAGCATCTGCTGCCCCGCCGCGCGCCACTGCGCCTCCAGCCGCGCGGCCAGCTCCGGCGGCAGCCGGTCATAGTGCAGCCCACGCTCGAAAAAGGGCGGCTTGGGGCTGGCCACGTTGATGCTGGCCGCCGCCAGGTGGTCACGCAGGTTCCGCGTGAAGTAGTAGAGCTGCTCCGCGCTGCCGGGGGGTGGCAGGAAGGCACCTTGCTTCAGCACCACCCGGCCATCGGCATCGAGCGAGACAAGGCCTTGGCTCAGCCAGTCGTCCAGCACCGCGCGTGGCCGCACGTCGGTGGTGACGGAGGCGACAAGCGCCTCGAAGGAGGGCGTGCCGGCCGGCGCGGTGCGGGGCAGCGGCAGGGGGCGGGCGGCCGCATCCGTGTATTGCGGCAGGCCCAGCCAGCGCGCGATGGCCTGGCTGGCGACGGTCACCACCGCCGGCACTTCGGTGCGCGCCTCGCCCTGCTCGCGCAGCCGGCGGATCTCCTTGCGATGGACGCCGGTCAGCAGGCTGATGCGGCTGTCGCTGCGGGCGCCTTCCCGCTCCAGCGCCTCGGCGGCCACCTGGACATAGAGCGTGCGCAGCAGTTCCGCCAGGATCGGAAAGGTCACGCCGCTGCGGATCAGCAGGCGCACCAGAGGGCGCAGCAGTCGGGCAACCGGGCGGAGCAGGTCCTGCGGGGCGGGAGGCTGGGAAAGTTCGTGCACCAGGGTCCTGCGGCTGGAGAGCGCTGACACCTCCTTCCTAGCAATGGGCACCCTCCACGTCGCCCCACCCCGGCGCCCTTGTGGGACAATTTGCCGCGCGATCGGCCAGGCTGCGGAAAGGGAGAAGAGGCCTCGCCTTTTCCCCCTTCCTCTCGTCGCCGGTACGTCGGATGCGCGCGGTTCGGGCTGAACGGTCGTCGCCCTGGGCGAGGGAGGCGACGCCTTGGAGGGTGACGTGCTCGGTCGAGCCGTCGGCGGCGTGGATGGCGAAGACGAAGCCCTGCTCGCGGGTGAGGGTGGCGCCGGCGCCGAAGCCCTGAGCAGCAGGGTGTCGCCGCCGCTGCGGCCGGCGCCCTCGAAGTCGGTGACGACGTCGTGGCCCATGCCCTTGGCGATGACAAAGGTGTCGTTGCCGCCGCCGCCGGTGAGCACGTCGTTGCCGGCGCGGCCGTCGAGGGTGTTGGGGCTGTCGTTGCCAATGATGCGGTTGGCCAGCGCGTTGCCGGTGCCGGCGGTCCAGGAGGTGCCGGTGATGACCAGGTTCTCGACGTTGCCGGGCAAGGTGTGGCTGGAGAGCCAACTCCCCGCTGTGCCTTGACCCTCCTGCGCCGCGCTGCCTAGCCTCGCCCTACCCGCTGACGGGAACAGGGAAGGAAACAGCCATGCAACGCCGCACGCTCCTCCAGGGGGCCGGGCTGGGCGGTCTCGCCCTCGCCTTGCCTTCTCTCGCCAGGCCCGCCCTTGGCCAGAACAGCCGCGCCGGGACGCTGCGCTTCGTTCCCCAGGCCAATCTGACGGCGCTCGACCCGATCTGGACCTCGGCGATCGTCACCCAGATGCACGGCTACCACATCTACGACACGCTCTACGCGGTGAACGGCGCGCAGAAGCCGCAGCCGCAGATGGCGGAGGGGCATACCGTCTCGGATGACGGCCGGGTCTGGCGCATCCGGCTGCGCGAGGGGCTGAAGTTCCATGACGGCGAGCCGGTGCGCGCCACCGATGCCGCCGCCAGCCTGGAGCGCTGGTCCAAGCGCGACCCCTTCGGGCAGTTGCTGGCAAAGGTGGTGGAGAAATGGGGCGCGGCGGACGACCGCACGGTGGAGATCCGCCTGACCCGCCCCTTCCCGATGCTGCTGGACGCCATCGCCAAGCCGGACGCCAACGTCGCCTTTGTCATGCCGGAGCGGGTGGCGAAGACCGACGCCAACACCCAGCTCAAGGAAATCGTCGGCTCCGGCCCCTTCCGCTTCAAGGCGGACGAGTTCGTCGCCGGCAGCCGGGCGGTCTATACCAGGTTCGAGGGCTACCAGCCGCGCCAGGAGGCGCCGGACTGGGCCAGCGGCGGCAAGGTGGCGCATTTCGACCGTGTCGAGTGGCACATCATGCCCGATCCCGCCACCGCCGCCGCGGCGCTGCAGGCGGGCGAGGTGGACTGGCTCGAGCAGCCGCTGAACGACCTCCAGCCCATCCTGCAGCGCAACCGCAGCATCAAGCTCGACACGCTCTTCCCCGCAGGCTTCCTGAGCCTGATGCGGCTGAACAACCTGCACCCCCCCTTCGACAAGCTGAAGGTGCGGCAGGCGGTGGCGCTGGCCGTCAACCAGCCCGACTACATGCAGGTCACCATCGGCCAGGACAAGTCGCTCTGGCGGGAGTGCCACAGCCTGTTCCCTTGCGGCACGCCCTATGGCACCGAGGACCTCTCGGAGCTGGCGCGGCCGCCGCGCAGCCTGGACCGCGCCAAGGCGAGGCTGGCGGAATCCGGCTATGCCGGCGAAAAGGTGGTCATCATCAACCCCACCGACTTCCCGCTGATCGGCCCGCACGGGCAGCTCACCGCGGACGTGCTGCAGCGGCTCGGCATGAATGTCGAGCTGGCGGAGACCGACTGGGGCACGGTGGTGCAGCGCCGCGCCAGCCAGGAGCCGGTGGAGAAGGGCGGCTGGAGCATCTTCCACACCTATGGCTCGGCCATGGCCTATGCCAATCCCGGCGTTTCCTCGCTGGTGAAGGGCACGGGGCGGCAGGGCTGGTTCGGCTGGTTCAGCAGCCCGAAGATCGAGGCGATGATCCAGTCCTGGCTGGAGGCGCCGGACGAGGGCACGCGCAAGAACCTAGCCGACGAGATCAACAAGATGGCGCAGGACGAGGTGGCGACCATTCCGCTCGGGCAGTTCGTCTCCCGCACCGCCTATCGCACGGATCTCACCGGCTTCGTGCAGGGCAGCATGCCCTATTCCTGGGGGGTGCGGCGCGCCTGAGGGCGCCGCCAGCGGATGGGAGGTCCAGGCCAAACTACAGGTTTGGCCAGGGTCCTGGCGGGGCGGGCGTGGGAGGGGCAGCGCCCCTCCCGGCTCAGGCGGCGACGCGCCGCAGCCACTCGCCCGCCTTGGCGAAGGCCCGGTCGGCGGCGCCCACATGCCCGCCTGCGCGCAGGAAGCCGTGCACCGTGCCGGGGAACAGCGCCTCCTCCACCGCCACGCCCGCCGCGCGCAGCCGCTCGGCCATGGCGAAGTTCTCGCTGGCCAGCACGTCCAGCTCGGTCAGCGTCATGTGCACGGGCGGCAGGCCGCGCAGGTCGGCGCGCAGCGGCGCGGCGAAGGGATTGAAGCGGTCCGCCTGCTGCGGCGCATAGGCATCCCAGTAGAAGCGCATCCGCTCCCGCGTCAGGCCGTAGCCGGTGGCGAACTCCTCGTATGAGGGGGTGTCGAGGCGGCTGTCATAGACGCCATAGCCGAGCAGCAGGCCGCGCAGCGTGACCTCCGGCGCCTGCTCGCGCAGCAGCAGGGCGGCGCCGAGGGCGAGGTTGGCGCCGGCGGAATCGCCGCCCAGCACCATGCGCGCCGCATCCAGCCCCCATTCCCCGCCGCGCGCGGCCACCAGCCGTGCCACGCCCGCACATTCCTCCAGCGCCTGCGGAAAAACCGCCTCCGGGCTCAGCGCATAGTCCGGCCCGAGCACGGCGCAGCCCGAGGCGGCGGCGTACTGGCGCATGGTGCGGTCATGCGTGTCGATGCTGTTCCACACCCAGCCGCCGCCATGCAGGTAGATGAGCACCGGCATCGGGCCTTCGGCGGCCACGGGGCGGTGCAGCCGGCAGGCGATGCGGCGGCCGCGCACCGGCAGCCAGATGTCGCGGCTTTCCGCCATCCCGGGCCCGCCGCCGAGCGTCAGGTTCAGCGCGTCGTTGCTGGCGCGGGCGGCGTCGAAGGGGCGCTCCATCCGGATTGGCGGGAAGTCCTTGGCGCGCGCGTCCATCATCGCCTGGAAGGCGGCCATCTCGGGATCGGTGCGGGGGTCGGTCTGGGCGTCGGGCATGGCGAATCCGTCCTGCTGTGCCCCGCCATTCAACGCCTGCGGGCCGGGAGCGCAACTCGGGGAGGGCGGCTCTGGACGCGGCGGGGCGGCGGGCGCAGCTTCTGGCCTCCCCTTGCCACCGGAGCCCTCCCATGGCCGCGTCGCGACAGCTCCACCTCGGCGCCTTCATGCGCCCGACCACCATCCATACCGGCGCCTGGCGCTACCCCGGCGCCTTCCCCGACGCCAACTTCAACTTCGCGCACCTGAAGCGCTTCGCGCAGACGCTGGAGCAGGGCTGCTTCGACGCCTTCTTCATGGCCGACCACCTGGCGCTGCTGAACATGCCGATGGAGGCGCTGAAGCGCAGCCACACCGTCACCTCCTTCGACCCGCTGACGCTGCTGCCGGCGCTGGCGGCGGTGACCGAGCGGATCGGGCTGATCGCCACCGCCTCGACCACCTTCAACGAGCCCTACCACGTCGCCCGCAAGTTCGCCTCGCTCGATCACCTGAGCGGCGGCCGTGCTGGCTGGAACGTCGTCACCACCTCCAACCCCGACGCGGCGCTGAACTTCGGGCTGGAGGAGCATGTCGAGCACGGGGAGCGGTACCGTCGTGGCCGCGAGTTCTTCGACGTGGTGACGGGGCTGTGGGACAGCTGGGCCGACGACGCCTTCCTCCGAGACCAGGAGCAGGGCCTGTTCTTCGACCCGGACAGGCTGCACGTGCTGGACCACCGGGGCGAGCACTTCCGGGTGCGTGGCCCGCTCAACGTGGCGCGGCCCATCCAGGGCTGGCCGGTGATCGTGCAGGCCGGCGCCTCCGAGGCCGGGCGCCAGCTCGCCGCCGAGACCGCCGAGGTGATCTTCGCCGCCACGCCCACCCTGGCGGACGGGCAGCGCTTCTACCGCGACGTGAAGGGTCGCCTGGCGGCGCTCGGCCGCGCGCCGGAGCAGCTGAAGATCCTGCCCGGCGCCTTTGTCGTGGTCGGCGGGACGCCGGAGGAGGCACGCGCCAAGCGGGCCAGGCTGGACAGCCTCGTCTACTACGAGAGCGGCATCGCCGCGCTCTCCATCGCGCTCGGCCACGACGCCTCGCGCTTCGATCCGGACGGCTCGCTGCCGGAAATCCCGCCCAGCAACGCCAGCCACAGCGGGCGGGAGCGCGCCATCGCCCTGGCGCAGCGGGAAGGGCTGACGGTGCGGCAACTGGCGCAGCGGCTGGGCGGCTATGCCGGGCTGGCGATGGTGGGCACCGCCGCCAGCATCGCCGACCAGATGGAGGAATGGCTGCTGAGCGAGGCCTGCGACGGGTTCAACGTGATGTTCTCCCATGTGCCCGGCGGGCTGGACGACTTCGTCGGGCAGGTGGTGCCGGAGTTGCAAAGGCGTGGCCTGTTCCGCCGCGCCTATGAGGGGCGGACGCTGCGCGACCACCTCGGCCTGCCGCGCCCGGCGAACCGCTTCTTCCCGGATTGAGGCCCGCCCGGACCAGCGGCCCCCGCGCCGCACGCTCGCGTGCGCCGTGGGTGGCGGCACCCGCCGGCGCTTGACCGGAGCCTGCCCTTCTGCCCCGATTCCGGGCATGACCGCTGACAATCCGCTCCTCGCCCCCTGGACCACGCCCTTCGGCCTGCCGCCCTTCGACGCCATCCGGCCCGAGCATTTCCCGCCCGCCTTCGAGCAGGCGATGCGGGCGCATCTGGACGAGATCGCCGCCATCGGCGCCCATCCGGCCGCGCCCAGCTTCGCCAACACGATCGAGGCGCTGGACCGCGACTGGTCGCCGCGCCTCGCCCAGCACGGAATGCGGGTGGCGCTGGACCCGGCGATCTTCGCGCGCGTCGACGCCCTGCACGCGCAACGTGATGCGCTGGACCTGGCGGAGGACCAGCGCCGGCTGCTGGAGCGCACGCATCTCGGCTTCATCCGCAGCGGCGCGGCGCTGGACGCGGCGGGCAAGGCGCGGATGGCCGCGATCACCGAACGGCTGGCGGTGCTGCACACCGCCTTCGGCCAGAACGTGCTGCATGACGAGAAGGCCTGGCACCTGCCGCTCGCCGAGACGGAGCTGGACGGGCTGCCGGACTTCCTGCGCGCCGGCGCGGCCGAGGCGGCGGCGGAGCGAGGCCTCTCGGGCTACGCCATCACCCTGTCGCGCTCGCTGATCGAGCCCTTCCTGACCTTCTCCGCCCGGCGCGACCTGCGGCAGGCGGCGCATGCGGCCTGGGTGGCGCGCGGCACGCATCCCGGCGCGCATGACAACCGCCCGCTGATCCCGGAGATCCTGGCGCTGCGGCGCGAGCGCGCGAAGCTGCTGGGCTATCCCGGCTTCGCCGAGTTTCGCCTGGCCGACAGCATGGCGGGCTCGGTGGAGGCGGCGGAGGGGCTGCTGGCCGAGGTGTGGGAGCCCGCCCGGCGCAAGGCGGCGGCGGAGCGCGACCGGCTGCTGGAGATGGCGCGGGCCGAAGGCCTGGAGGGGCCGCTGCAACCCTGGGACTGGCGCTACTACGCCGAGAAGGTGCGCCGCGCCGACTACGACCTCGACGAGACCGCGCTGAAGCAATACCTCGTCCTGGAGAACGTCCAGCAGGCCGCCTTCGACACGGCCTCGCGACTCTTCGGCCTGAGCTTCGTGCCACGCCCCGACCTGCCGGCCTACCACCCGGACGTGCGCATCTACGAGGTGCGCGACGCGGAAGGGCATGTCGGCCTGTTCCTCGCCGATCCCTTTGCGCGGCCCGACAAGCGCTCCGGCGCCTGGATGAGCAGCTACCGCGACCAGGAGGCGATGGACGAGCCGGTCTCGCCGATCGTCGTCAACAACAACAATTTTGCTCGTTCCACGCCGACGCTGCTGAGCTTCGATGATGCCGAGACGCTGTTCCACGAGTTCGGCCATGCGCTGCACGGGCTGCTCAGCCGGGTGCGCTACCCCGCGCAGTCCGGCACCTCGGTGCGGCGGGACTTCGTCGAGCTGCCCTCGCAGATCTACGAGCATTGGATCGCGCTGCCGGAGACGCTGCGCCGCTATGCGCGCCACCACGAAACCGGCGCGCCGATCCCGGAGCGGATGATCGAGCGGCTGCTCGCCGCCCGCAACTTCAACCAGGGCTTCGCCAGCGTGGAGTACACCGGCTCGGCGCTGATCGACATGGCGCTGCAACGCCACCCCGCGCCGGAAGGCCTCGACATCGAGGCCTTCGAGCGGGACTTCCTGGCGCGCACCGGCATGCCGCCGGAGGTCGGCCCGCGCCATCGCCCGGCGCATTTCCAACACCTTTTCGCCGGGGGCGGGTATGCCGCCGGCTACTACTCCTACCTCTGGTCGGAGGTGCTGGACGCGGACGGGTTCGAGGCCTTCGAGGCCGCTGGCGATGCCTTCGACCCTGCCATCGCCGCACGGCTGCGGCAGTTGCTCGGCGCCGGCGACACGCGGGACCCGATGCAGCTCTACATCGCCTTCCGCGGCCGGCCGCCGAGCACGGCCGCGCTGCTGCGCAACCGGGGACTGGCGGCCTAGCCAGGCGCTGGCGCGCCGCCTCAGAGCATGGGGCGGCCGCCGGTGACCGGGATCAGCGCGCCGGTGATGTAGCTCGACTCCGGCGCGGCCAGCATGACATAGGCGCAGGCGAGCTCCACCGGCTGCCCCGGCCGCCCCATCGGCGTGTTCTTGCCGAACTCGGCGACATGGTCCGCCGGCATGGTTGAGGGGATCAGCGGCGTCCAGATCGGCCCCGGCGCCACGGCGTTCACCCGGATCCCCTTCTCCGCCACGAGCTGCGCCAGCCCTGCCGTGAAGTTGGCGATCGCACCCTTGGTGGTGGCATAGGCCAGCAGCGAGGGGGAGGGGTTCTTGGCGTTGATCGAGCTGGTGTTGATGATGGTGCTGCCCGGCTTCATCCGCGGGATGGCCGCCTTGCACAGGTAGAACTGGCTGTGGATGTTGGTGCGGAAGGTGACGTCCCATTCCTCCGCGCTGATGTCCTCGATGCTGCTGAACGAGGCCTGGTGCGCCGCGTTGTTGACGAGGATGTCGAGCCTGCCGAATTCCTTCAGCGCCTGCTCGACGAGGCCTTTGCAATAGCCTTCGTCCTTCACGTCGCCCGGCGCCAGAACGGCCTTGCGGCCGGCCTGCTCGACCCAGCGCGCCGTCTCCTTCGCGTCATCGTGCTCGTTGTAGTAGGAGATCAGGACGTCGGCGCCCTCGCGCGCGAAGGCGATGGCCACGGCCCGGCCGATGCCGGAATCGGCGCCGGTGATGATCGCCGCGCGGCCCTGCAGGCGGCCGCTGCCCTTGTAGCTGTCCTCGCCATGGTCGGGCTTCGGGTCCATCTTCCCTGTGGAGCCGGGCATGTCCTGCTGCTGCTTGGGCAGCGGGGGCTTCGGGGGATCGTTGATCTGTGTGCCGGCCATGCTTCTGCTCCTGCGACTGCGGGATGCCATGCCGTCCGGCGGAAGGCGTTTCCAAACCTCCCGGCGGCCGCATGCATGCTGTGGTTATCGCAGGGATCGCCGGAAGGTTGCCGCATGCCGGAGGTGCCACGCGGGCAGGCCTGGGCGGCGGCGGGGATGCAGGAGGGCGCCTGGATCGTCCCGCCGCCGGCCGTCAGGCGAGATGCGCCTCGAGACCGAGGATCGACTCCCGCATGCGTGCCTGCAGCAGCGCCCCCTCGCGGGGTGGCAGGACAAGCTTGAGCGTCTCGGCGTCGATCTTGACCTGCGCGAAAAGCGGGCCGGACTTCTCGTGGATCGCCGCGCGCAGGGGCGCGACCTCATCCTCCCGCCGGATGCTGAGGACGCGCGGGATACCGGCGGCTTCGGCCATGCCGGCGAGGTTGACGCCGGCGCCGGTATGGGTCGGCTGCATGCCGGTCTCGCCATAATGCTCGTTGTCCAGCACCACGACGGAAAGGTTCAGGGGCCGCGCGACGGCGATGGTGGCAAGCGCGCCGATGCCCATCAGCATCTCGCCGTCGCCAGTGATCACCAGCACAGGGAGGGAGGGTTGCGCCAGGGCGAGCCCGAGCCCGATCATGGCGGCCGAGCCCATGCCGCCCCAGAGCGGCAGGTTGCGCGGATGGTCGCCCACGGCCGTGATGTCCCAGGCGGGTGCGCCCAGTCCTGCGATCACCACCAGTTCGCCGCGCCCGGACAGGAGCGTGGAGACGACCTCGCGCCGGTGGAGCGTGCCGGAGGATTCGGGTGGCATGGCTTACTCCTTGCCGAAGGTCTTGGCGCCAAGCACACGCTGGCCGATCAGCGTCGCCGTCGGGCGGAAGGTGTTGAAGGCCAGCCGCAGCGTGGCGTCGGCGGTGGGCACGATGTCCTCGGCATGGTCGGCGCGACGCACCAGCGTGCCCATGGCCTCCAGCACGGCCTGGGTGGCGTTGCCCATCGGCACCTGGGCCGGGTTGAACTCGCCGAAGTCGCCACGCATGGTGACGAGCATCGGCATCGGCGTGCGGTGCAGGATGCTGAGTGAAAGCATGTTGATGCAGTTGCCCACGCCCGAGCTCTGCATCAGCAGCACGCCGCGCTCGCCGCCGAGCCAGGCACCGAGCAGCAGGCCCATGCCTTCTTCCTCGGTGGTCAGCGAGATGGCCTTGATCGAAGGGTCCGCCTGGCAGCGCCGGATCAGCCTGGAGTGGCCGGCATCCGGCACGAAGGCGACCTGCCGGACCTGATGCGCCTTCAGCAGGTCGAAGAGCGCGTCCGGCCAGGTGGCCGTGTCGCTTGGCGCCACGTCCATTCCGTGATTATCCACCCAGATCCTCCCGTTTGTGCTGGCCGGAAAAGCAAGAATCGGCCGCCTGGCGGCAGGCTGCGGATAGCCCGCAGCGCTTTCCCGGCCAGGCCGGCGCCGCAGCAAGTTTGGAGGCCGGGACGATTGTCTGTCAATGCTGGCAGCGGCGGGCGAGGCAGCGAGGGCAGCGCAGGAAAGCGCGGCAGCGAAGATGCCGCATCTGGGTGGAAGCGCCGCACGGTTTCACGGCGGCATCGGCCAACAATTCCGGCGGCAGAAAAGCGTTGCCACCTCGTATCATGCCCTGTCTAATGCCGCCGGGCTTTCGTCGAAGAATGGAAGACCGGAGGAAAACGCCATGGTTGGGCACCCGGATCGCCGGGGCCGTCGCCCATGCTGATCTATGTGCTGCGACGACTCGGCTTCGCGCTCGTCACCTGCCTCTTCATCTCCGTTCTCACCTTCGTCATCATCCGGCTGCCGCCGGGCGACTTCGTCGATGCCTATATCGCCAACCTTGCCGCGAGCGGCAGCTCGATCTCCGTCGATCAGGCGGCGGCCATGCGGCATGAGTACGGTCTCGACCGCTCGGTGCTTGTGCAGTACTGGAACTGGATGAGCCGTGTCCTGCAGGGCGATTTCGGCGTCTCGATGATGTGGCGCAGGCCGGTCACCGAGGTGATCGGAGACCGACTCTGGCTCACCATGGTGGTTTCCGTCGCCGCGCTGTTCCTGACCTGGGTGATCGCGCTGCCGATCGGCATCTACTCGGCGGTGCGGCAGTATTCCTTCGGCGATTACGTCTTCACCATGCTGGGCTTCATCGGGCTCGCCATGCCGAACTTCCTGCTGGCGCTGATCCTGATGTATTTCGGCTTCCGCTATCTCGGCCTGAACGTCGGCGGGCTGTTCTCGGCGGAATACGTGCAGGCGCCCTGGAGCCTGGCGCGCGCCTGGGATCTGGCGAAGCACCTGCCGCTGCCGGCCGCAGTGCTGGCGCTTGCGGGCACCGCGCAGCTCATCCGCATCATGCGCGCCAACCTGCTGGACGAGCTGCGCAGGCCCTATGTCGTCACCGCCCGCGCCAAGGGCCTGACCGAACGCCGCGCCATTCTGAAATATCCGGTGCGGGCGGCGCTCAACCCCTTCGCCAGCTCGATCGCCTACCTGTTTCCCTATCTCGTCTCCGGCAGCATCATCGTCTCGCTGGTGCTCGGCCTGCCCACGGTGGGGCCGCTGCTGCTGCAGGCGCTGGTGGCGCAGGACATGTTCCTGGCCGGCGCCATCGTCATGCTGCTCGGGGTGATGACCGTGTTCGGCACGCTGATCTCGGACATGCTGCTGATGTGGATCGACCCGCGCATCCGGCTGGAGGGACGCTGATGAGCGCCACCGCCGCGGGCGATCCGCCGGCCAGCAAGGCGGAGGCCCGCTTCGCCGAGGCGACGCAGCTGCAACTCACCTGGTGGCGCTTCCGCCGGCACAAGCTGGCGCTGGCGAGCCTTGTCATCGTCGCGCTGTTCTATGCCGTCGCCGCCTTCGCCGACCTCCTGGCGACCAACGACCCGCATGCCACGGATGCCCGCCGGAGCTTCATTCCGCCGCAGGGCATCCACCTCTTCGACGAGAACGGCTTCAACCCGCATGCCTATGGCCTGCGCGGCGTGCGCGACATGCGTACCTTCAAGCTGAGCTACGCGCCGGACGAATCCCGCAAGCTGCCGGTGCGCCTCTTCGTGCGCGGCTACGACTACGACCTGCTCGGCCTCTTCCGGACCAACATCCACCTCTTCGGCGTGCAGGGCGCAAAGGCGGGCGAGGGCATCTTTCTTTTCGGCACGGACCAGCTCGGGCGCGATCTCTATTCGCGCATGATGGTGGCAACGCGCGTCTCGCTTTCCATCGGCCTCGCGGGCGTGCTGCTCAGCCTGTTCCTGGGCGTGCTGCTGGGGGGCATCTCCGGCCTTTACGGCGGCTGGGTGGACACGCTGATCCAGCGCCTGATCGAGCTGCTGCGCTCGGTGCCCACCATTCCGCTCTGGATGGGGCTGGCGGCCGCCTTGCCCAATACCTGGAGCGTGACGCAGGTCTATTTCGCCATCACCCTCATCATCTCGCTGATCGGCTGGACGGACCTCGCCCGCGTGGTGCGTGGCCGCTTCCTGGCGCTGCGCGAGGAGGACTTCGTGGTCGCGGCGGAGCTTGCGGGGGCCAGCCAGGGGCGCATCATCTTCCGCCACATGCTGCCTTCCTTCGCCAGCCATGTCATCGCGGCGACGACGCTCGCCCTGCCGGCGATGATCATCAGCGAAACATCGCTGAGTTTCCTCGGCCTCGGCCTGCGCCCGCCGGCGGTGAGCTGGGGCATCCTGTTGCAGGACGCGCAGAACATCCAGGTGCTTTCCGGCGCGCCCTGGCTGCTGCTGGCGGCCGTGCCGGTGACGGTGGTGATCCTGGCGTTCAACTTCCTCGGTGACGGGCTGCGCGATGCGGCAGACCCCTATGGCTGAGCGCGTCGTCCTGGCGGTGCGCGACCTCGCCGTGCAGTTCGGCAGCGAGCAGGGCGTGGTGCGCGCGCTGGATGGCGTGAGCTTCGACCTGCACGCCGGCCGCACGCTGGGCATCGTCGGCGAGAGCGGCTGCGGCAAGAGCGTCACGGCGCGCTCCATCCTGCGGCTCGTCGAGCGGCCGGGCATCATCAGCGGCGGCCGCCTGCTGCTGGACCCCGGCACGCCGGAGGAAGCCGACCTCGCGAGGCTCGACCCGGATTCGCGGCAGATGCGGGCGGTGCGCGGTGGCCGCATCGGGCTGATCTTCCAGGAGCCGATGACGGCGCTCAGCGTGCACTACACCGTCGGCAACCAGCTCATCGAGGCGGTGCGGCAGCACAGCACGGCTTCCGCCGCCGAGGCGCGCGCGCGCGCCGTCGAACTGCTGCGCGAGGTCGGCATTCCCCGTCCCGAGACGCGCATCGACGCCTATCCCTTCGAGCTGAGCGGCGGGCTCCGGCAGCGCGTCGGCATCGCCATGGCCCTGGCGGGCGACCCCGACATCGTCATCGCCGACGAGCCGACCACGGCGCTCGACGTCACCACCCAGGCGCAGATCCTGGCCCTGCTGAAGCGGCTGCAGGCGCAGAAAGGGATCTCCCTCATGCTGATCACGCACGACATGGGCGTGATCGCGCAAATGGCCGACGAGGTGGCGGTGATGTATCTCGGGCGCGTCGTCGAGTTCGCGCCGGTGCGGCAGCTCTTCGCCGCACCGCGCCATCCCTATACCCGCGCCCTGCTGCGCGCGGTGCCGAGCATCCTGGCGGCGCCGCGCCAGCGGCTCTCCACCATTGGCGGCGCGGTGCCGCATCCCGGCATGCGGCCGGCCGGCTGCCCCTTCCATCCGCGTTGCGGCGAGCGGCTCGGTGCCGTCTGCATGGAGCGCATCCCGGCGCCCGTGCCGACCGGGCGGCCGGGCGCGAGCTGCTTCCGGGAGGAGGAGGCGGCATGAACGTGCTGGAGGTGCAGGACCTGCGGAAGCACTATCCGATCCGCGCCGGCCTGCTGCGCCGGGAGGTCGGGCGGGTGCGTGCGGTGGACGGCGTCAGCTTCCACATCGCCCGCGGCGAAACCCTGGCCCTGGTGGGCGAGAGCGGCTGCGGCAAGACCACCGTCTCGCGCTGCATCCTCCGCGCCCTGAGGCCCAGCGCGGGCTCGATCCGCTTCGCGCCGGAGGAGGGGCAGGAGGTCGATCTCGCCACCTTGCCGAAGCGGCAGATGCGGCCGCTGCGGCGGCACATCCAGATGATCTTCCAGGACCCCTATGCCTCGCTGAACCCGCGGATGATGGTGGGCGACATCATCACCGAGCCGCTCAAGGTGAACGGCGTTCCGGCGGCGGAGCGGCGCGAGCGCCTGATGGAGCTGCTGGAACTGGTGCAGATGCCGCCCGCCGCGCGCTCCCGCTTCCCGCACGCCTTCAGCGGCGGCCAGCGGCAGCGCATCGGCATCGCCCGCGCCCTGGCGCTGCATCCGCAGCTCGTGGTGGCCGATGAGCCGGTTTCGGCGCTCGACGTCTCCGTGCAGGCGCAGATCATCAACCTGCTGCTCGACCTGCAGGACCGGCTCGGCCTTTCCATGCTGTTCGTCGCGCATGACCTCAGCGTGGTGCGGCATGTCAGCGACCGCGTGGCGGTGATGTATGTTGGACGGATCGTCGAGATCGCGCCGACCGACGCGCTCTACCGTGCCCCCCGCCATCCCTACACCGAGGCGCTGCTCGCCGCCGTGCCGGCGCCCGACCCGGCGCGGCAGCAGCGCCGCGAGGCCGCCCGCGGCGAGGTGGCCGACCCCGCCAACCCGCCACCCGGCTGCGCCTTCCATCCCCGCTGCCCTTATGCCGTCGAGCGTTGCCGCGTGGAGCGGCCAGAGCTTGCGGCAACAGAGTCGGGACGCTGGGTCAGTTGTCATCGTGCCCGGGAGCTCGACCTCCTGGGCGTCGGGTAAACAAGAAACAGGGGAGGACATCATGCTGCGACGGAGGGAGCTGGGGCTTGTCGCGCTCGCCGGCTGGGCGGGCAGCGCATCTGCGCAGTCCAGCGGCGGCTTCCATGATTCCGGGCTGGTGGGCAAGCTGGAGGGGCCGGAAATCCTCACGGATCCGGCGCAGCGGCCGAAGCAGTTCAAGGAGGCGCCGGTGCTCGCCGAGCAGGTGCGCGCCGGCCGCCTCCCGCCGGTCGAGCAGCGCCTGCCACAGGACGTCATGGTGGTGAAGCCGCTGCGCAGCACCGGCAGGTATGGCGGCACCTGGCGTCGCGGCTTCATCGGCCCCGGCGACAGCGAGAACGGCAACCGGTTGATGTCCGCCGACAAGCCGCTCTTTTTCAATGAAGCCGGCACCGAGCTGCGGCCCTGCCTGGTGCGGGACTGGGCGGTGAGCGAGGACGGAAGGCAGATCACCCTGCACCTGCGGCGCGGACTGCGCTGGTCCGACGGCTCGCCCTGCACCGCCGACGACTGGATGTTCTGGTTCGAGGACCTCTACAGCAACCGCGACCTGGTCCCCGCCCCGGCGCCGGAGCTGGCCTCCAACGGCAAGCCGGGCCGGATGGTGAAGGTGGACGAGGCCACCATCCGCTTCGAGTTCGAGGAGCCCTACTTCCTTTTCCCGCAGATGCTGGCCGGCGACACCCTGGTCGGCGGCGGCAGCACGCGGCTGCAATCCGACGGCCGCACCTACGCGCTCTACGCGCCGATGCACTACCTCAAGAAGTACCTGCCGAAATACACCCCGGTGGAGGAGCTGACGCGGCAGGCCAAGGCGGCCGGCTTCGGCAACTGGGTGGAGCATTTCAAGTTCAGGTCGGACTGGCGGCTGAACCGCGAGGTGCCGACGCTTTGCGCCTGGCGCATGGTGCAGCCGATCAACACGCAGCTCTGGGTGCTGGAGCGCAACCCCTACTTCTATGCGGTCGACAGCGAAGGGCAGCAGCTTCCCTACATTGACCGCGTGCAGATGACGCTGGCCGAGAACCCGGAGGTGGTGAACCTGCGCGCCGTGGCCGGCGAGTACGACTACCAGGAGCGCTTCATCGACCTCGGCAAGCTGCCCGTGCTGCTGGAGAACCAGGACCGCAGCGGCTACCGCGTGCATCTCGACCTCGGCTTCAACGGCGCCGACTCCGCGCTCTATCCCACGCTGACCTACTCGGAGGACGCCGAGATCGGGAAGTGGCTGCGCAACGCCGATTTCCGCCGCGCCCTGGCGCTCGGCATCGAGCGCGAGCAGCTCAACGAGGCGTTCTGGCTCGGCCTCGGCACGCCGGGCTCGGTGATCCCGGATGAAAGCATGCCGCAGAGCCCGGGCGAGGAATGGCGGCGGAAGTGGTCCACCCACGATCCGGCGCAGGCCGTCGCGCTGCTCGACAAGATCGGCCTGAAGAAGGACAGCGAGGGCTTCCGCCTGCGCGGCGACAACGGGCAGCGGCTGCGCCTGGAGATCGCGGTGGCGCAGACGCTCTCGCCCACCTGGCCGCAGCAGGCCGAGATGGTGGTGCAGCACTGGCGCAAGATCGGCATCACCGCCGACGTCAAGGTGATGGAGCGGAGCCTCTGGTACACCCGCGCCTATGCCGACCAGCACCAGATCGCGCTCTGGACCAACAACGGCACGGAGAACCTCTACCTCTTCCCGCGCTACGTGCTGCCGGTGGATCCGCTGGGCGGCGTCATGAGCAACGCCTATGCCGCCTGGTACGCCTCCAACGGCGCGCAGGGAAAGCAGCCGGCGGAGCCGGAGATGCAGCGCGCCTTCGCGCTGATGCGCGCCGCCACCAGCCAGAAGGAGGCGGAGCGCAACGAGACGGCGAAGGAGATCTGGAAGCTGGCGGTGGACCAGCAATGGGGAATCGGGCTGGTCGGCCTTTCACCCGCCTTCATGGGTGTGCGGGTGGTGAACCGGAAGCTGGAGAACGTGCCCGCCCGCACCGCCATCTCGCAGCATTGCCGCACCCCCTGGGGCGGGCACCCGGAGCAATGGTTCTTCACCTGAGCGGCCATCCTGCCGTCCGGGCCGGGTGGGGGGAGGGCGGCCGGCGCCTGCGGCCGCCCGATCCCCGGGTGGACAGCGCCGGCGGGGGAGGCGATCCTTTCCGCAACAAGAACCGGAGGAAGCCCATGATCCGCTCCACCATGCCCGGCCGGGGGATCGGCCGGCGCGGCCTGATGCTGGCCGCACCGGCGGTGCTCGCCGCGCCCGCCCTTGCCCAGCCGGCGGCGGACTGGCCCAACCGCACCGTGCGCGTCATCGTGCCCTGGCCGCCGGGTGGCGGCGCCGACACGGTGGGGCGCATCCTGTTCAACCACATCGCGGAGGCCATGAAGGCCTCCTTCGTCATCGAGAACCGTCCCGGTGCCGCCGGCGCGGTGGGCGCCGCCGCCGCCGCGCGCGCGGAGCCGGACGGCTACACGGTGCTCTACGACGCCACGCCGGAGGTGATCAATCCGGCGCTGCGCTCCGACCTGCCCTTCGACCTCTGGCGCGACCTGCGCCCGGTGTTCCTGGCGGCCGTGGTGCCGAACCTGCTGATCGCCACCAATGCGGCACCGGCCAGGACCCTGCCGGAGCTGATCGCCGCGGCAAAGGCAACGCCGGGCGGGCTGAACATCGGCTCCTCCGGCACCGGATCGGCGCAGCACATGGCGCTGGAGCTGTTCCGGCTGGCGGCGGGCATCGAGGTCAACCACGTGCCCTATCGCGGCGGCGGCCCGCTGGCGACCGACGTGATCGGCGGCCAGATCCGCTACGGCTTCGCCAACGCCTCGGGAGCCATGACGCATGTGAAGGGCGGCCTGCTGCGCGCGATCTGCCACACCGGCAGCGGCCGCCTGACCTCGCTGCCGGACGTGCCGCCGATGTCGGACACGCTGCCCGACACCGTTGCCTACGAGTGGAACGGGGCCTTCGTGCCCACCGGCACGCCGGATGCCGTCGTCGCGCGGCTGAACGAGGCGATGAACGCCGCCATCCGGGCGCCGGCGGTTGCCGCAAGGCTGGCCGAGCTGAACGTCGGCACCCGCCCCAACACGCCGGAAGAGTTCACCACCTTCCTGCGCGGCGAGTGGGACAAGTGGCACCGCGTGGTGCGCGACGGCAACATCCACGTCGAGTGAGCTCCCCGTGACCCTTCCCACCCCTGGCCCGGATCCACGTCCCGAGCCGGTCTCCCCGGCGCCCCCACCCGGCGGCTGGGATTGCCACGCGCATATCTTCGGCCCTTCGGACCGGTTCCCCTATGCCGAGGGGCGCGGCTACACGCCGCCCGATGCGCCGCCGGCGCATTTCCTCCGCCACCTGGACGCGCTGGGTCTGGCGCGCGGGGTGGTGGTGCAGGCCAACGCGCATGGCCTCGACAACCGTGCGATGCTTGCGGCCCTGGCGGCGGCACCGGAGCGGCTGCGGGGCGTCGCCATCACGCCCGCCGGCACCGACGCGGCCACCCTGCGCGGCTGGCACGAGGCCGGCGTGCGCGGCCTGCGCTTCCACCTGTTCCATCCCGAGCACCGGCCGGACTACCGGCGCGGCGTCGGTTGGGATGCGGTGGAGGCGCTCCTGCCTACCCTGCTGGAACTGGGCTGGCACGCGCAGTTCTGGGCCGATGCGCGGGCGCTGCCGGCGGAAGAGGAGCGGTTGGCGCGGCTTGCCGCCCGCCTGCCGGTGGTGTTCGACCATTTCGGCGAGAGCGATGCGCGGCAGGGGCCGGAGGCGCCCGGCTTCCGGGCGTTGTTGCGGCTGGTGGGGGAGCATGGCGCCTGGGCCAAGCTGTCGGCGCCCTACCGCGTTTCGCTGCAAGGCCCCGACTACGCCGACGCCAGGTCGCTGCACGAGGCGGTGCTGCGTGCCGCGCCGGAGCGGGTGGTCTGGGGCAGCGACTGGCCGCATCCGCAGATTCCCGCGGAGCGGATGCCGAACGACGGGCGGCTGCTGAACCTGCTGCTGGCCTGGACGCCCGACCCGGCCGACCGGGAGCGCGTGCTGGTGCGCAACCCGGAGCGGCTTTACGCAGGCTGAGGCAAGCGCCTCATGCCGCGAGATTGAGGCGGTTGCCCAGGGTGGTGACCGCCTGGATTTCCGCGAAGACGGTGCGCAGTTCCTCGGCGACGGCGTGCCGCCCCTCCGGCCCGGCAAGGCTGCCGATGGCGATCAGCGTGCGCAACCGCACGGAGGCTTCCGCGTGATGCGCCGCCACGAGGTTGGCGAAGGCGTCCTGAAGCCCGGCGCCCTCGGCTTCGATCAACGTGCTGCCCATGTCCATCGCGTCGGCTCCCCCTGTGGAGGGTGAGCTTAACGAGGCAGGATTGAAGAAGGTTTAAGGGCGCGCGGGAAGGCACCGGCCCTTCCCGCGCTTCCTGCGGGGCGGTGGCGGGGCCCGGAGTGGCACGGTCATCCCGGTGGGGTTTCAGGCGTGGCGTCCCTGGCTTCCGCTGTTTCGCCGAGCAGCGCCGCGTCGATCTGCGAGAGCAGCTTGGTGAAGTCCACCGGCTTCGGGTGGTAGTCGTCGCAGCCCGCCTCGATCACCTTGGCGCGGTCGCCGGCCATGGCATGGGCGGTGAGCGCGATGATCGGGATGCGGACCGTCGCCTCCTCGCCCCGCAAGGTGCGGGCGACGGTCCAGCCGTCCATCACCGGCAGGTTCATGTCGAGCAGGATGACGTCCGGCTTCTCGCCGCGCGCCTTGTCGAGCCCTTCCTGCCCGTCATGCGCCAGCGCCACCTCGAAGCCGCGCCGGCGCAGGCGGCGCGAAAGGAAATCCCACAGCTCCTCATGGTCCTCGACCAGCAGGATCTTTGTCATCGCGTTCCTCCTTCCGTGGTGGCGTTGGTCAGGCGAGGCGAGCCCGCCGCGATGCGGCGCAGCTCCTGGACCAGTTCTCCGGAGATGCCTTCTTCCCCCGGCGTCAACTCGTGCACGGTGGCGCGCAGGCGGCGCAGCTCCGCCTCGTCCACGCCGCTGCCGGTCAGCGCGATGATGGGCAGGCTGCGCCCCTCGGGCCGCCGGCGCAGCTCCTGGATCAGCGCGAAGCCATCCCCGGCGCCGTTGCCCTGAACTTCCACGAGGAGCAGGTCCGGCAGGGGGGGCGACGCCATGCGCTGCGCGGCGCCGGCGGCGTTCCCGGCCTCCTCCACGGTCCAGCCCTCGCGCTCCAGCAGGCGGCGCAGCTCGGCGCGTTGCTCCGTGTCGCTCTCGATCACCAGGGCGGTGGTGGATGCCGGCTGCATGCGGAAGCGGTCCAGCACCTGCTTCAGGCGGCCCCATTCCACGGGCTTGTTGAGGTAGTCGGCGGCACCGAGCGAGAAGGCCAGGCCGCGCTCCTGCACCACGGTCACCATCACCACGGGCGTCTCGGCCAGATCGGGATCGGCCTTCAGCGCGGAGAGCACCGCCCAGCCGTCCAGCCGCGGCATCATCACGTCCAGCAGGATGGCGGCGGGGCGGAGCCGGCGCGCCATGGCCAGCCCGGTCTTGCCGTCGGCGGCGGTGCGCACGGCGAAGCCCTCGCGGCGCAGAAAGCGCGCCAGCAGGTCGCGCGTCGCCACGTCGTCGTCCACCACCAGCACCAGGCCGGCGCCGCCCTGCTCCTCGGCGGCCAGGCTGGCCTCGCCGGCCTGCACCGCGGCCTCGCCCTCCTCGGTGCGCACCTCGCGGAGGTCGGCCGGCAGCAGCAGGGTGAAGCAGGTGCCTTCGCCGGCCTCGCTTTCCACGTCGACATGGCCGCCGAGCATGGTGACGAAGGCCTTGGTGATGGCCAGGCCCAGCCCGGTGCCGCCGAAGCGCCGGGTGGTCGAGCTGTCCGCCTGGGTGAACCGCTGGAACAGCTTCTCAAGCTGCTCGCGCGTCATGCCGATGCCGGTGTCGGTGACGCGGAAGGCTATCCAGCCCGGACGGTCCGCCACCGGTGCGGCGCTGAGCGTGACGCGCCCCTTCTCGGTGAACTTGGCGGCGTTGCCGAGCAGGTTGAACAGGCACTGGCGCAGCTTGACGGGGTCGGAGTGCATCGGCGGCAGTTCGGGGTCGATCTCCACCGCCAGCGTGTTCGCCTTCCGCTGCACCAGCGCGTCCACCGTGCCGGCCACCTCGCGCAGCAGGGCAGCGGCGTCGAAATCCTCCGCCTGCACCTCCATCTTGCCGGCCTCGATCTTGGAAAGGTCGAGCACGTCGTTGATCAGCGAAAGCAGGTGCCGGGCATTGGAATGGATCTTCGCGAGGTCCTCCCGGAAGCTTTCGGCGCCTTCGAGGTCCTCGGCCTCCTCCTCCAGCATCTCGGAATAGCCGATGACGGCGGAGAGCGGCGTGCGCAGCTCATGGCTCATGTTGGCGATGAACTGGCTCTTGGCGCGGTTCGCCTCCTCCGCCGCGGCCTTGGCGAGCGCCATGGATTCCTCCGCCTCGCGCATCTCGGTGATGTCCGTGTTGGTGCCGAACCAGCCGATCAGCCGGCCCTCCGGAAGCTCGGCATCCGGCGCGTCGCGCAGCGGCAGGGCGCGGGAGAGGAACCAGCGGAAGCGCCCGTCGGCACCGCGCAGCGGGAAGGTGTCCTCCCAGGCTTCGCCGGCGGCGACCGCCTCGCCGAAGCGCTGGATGACGGTCTCCGCATGATCGGGATGGAGCAGCGCCTGCCAGCCGGAGCCGCGCATCTCCTCCGGCGTGCCGCCGGCATACTCGTACCAGCGGCGATTGTACCATTGCACCGCGCCCTCGGCGTCGGTCATCCAGGCGAGCTGCGGCACGGAGTCGATGATCATGCGCATCCGTGCCTCGCTGCGGCGGATCCGCTCCTCCATCCGCCGGCGCGCGGTGACGTCGGTGGCCGCCAGCCCGACGCCTTCCAGGGCGGCCTGCTCGCCGCGGTTGCCCAGGGGGAAGAAGCTCATCATCAGGTGGCGTGCCGGCCGGTCGGGACCGTCGGGCCGCAGCATCACCTCGATGTCGGATTGCGCCTGGCCACCCTCCAGCACCAGCCGCAGCCGCGGCTCGACCTGCTCGCGCACCGCCTCCGGCAGGCGGCCGCCATGGGCGCCCAGCACGCGCTCGTCGAGCATGGCCAGGGCCTTGTTGGCGTGGTCCAGCCGCAGGGCGCGGTCGAGGAAGCCAAGGCCGACGGGCGCATGCGCCATCACCCCGTCCAGCAAGGCGGTGGCGCGGCGCTCGGCGCGGCGGCGGTTGCGGGCATAGAGGGCCAGCAGCAGGCAGGCAGAGAGGGCGGACACCAGGGAGAGCACGGTGAGCCAGGTGGAGCGCTGTTCGTTGCTCACCATCAGCCGGCCCAGGCGGTCGCGTGCCGCCTGCTGCACCCGGGCCACCTCGGTGCGCGCGGTGTCCATCAGCTCCTTGCCCTCGCGCGTCGCCACCATCCGAAGGGCCGCGTCGCGGCCGCGCTCGCGCTGGACTTCAAGCACGCGGGCCGTCCAGGCCAGCTTCGCCTCGGCAAGCCGGCGCAGCGAGCCGGCGGTGAGCTCGCCCTCGGTGGCGCCCGGCGCCGGCGGGATGGCGCTCCCCTCCAGCGCCTTCAGCAGCGCCTCCACCTTCGCGCGCCCGTCGTGATAGGGGGCCAGATAGGCCGCGTCGCCCACCAGCACGAACCCGCGCTGCCCGGTTTCCACATCCTTCAGCGCCGAGAGCAGCGCCTCCGCGTTCAGGACATGCGAAGAGGCGGCGACAATGGCGGCGCGGCTGGCGCTGGCGGCCCACCAGCCGCCAAGTCCCGTCCCGAGGGCCACCAGCAGCAGCAGCGCGGCGCCCAGCAGGGCAGGGCGCAGCCTGCCGCGATGGGGCGGGGCGGTGTCGGGCGCGGGCGAGGTCGTGGCGTCGGGCAAGGCGGTCGGTTCCGGATGGGGCCTGAGGTAACGCGCAGCGACGGCCCCGGGTTCACGCCTCGTCATTGCGAAGCTGACGCCATCAACCAATGGCTCTGCCGCGGCGTTGCAGATGCTCCCCATGGCCGCAAGCTCCACGAGGCTGCAAAGGCTGATGACGACATGGCCATGACCGATCCCGAGGCCTCCGCCTCCGCGGCCCCGCCCAACCAGCGGCCGGGGTTGCTCACCCTGGGGCTGATCATCGCGGCCCTCTACTTCGGCCGCGAGGTGATCGTGCCGCTGGTGCTGGCGGTGCTGCTCGCCTTCGTGCTGGCACCGGTGGTCGTGATGCTGCGCCGCGCCTTCGTGCCCCATGTCCTGGCGGTGGTGCTGGCGGTGCTGCTCAGCGCCGCCGCCGTTCTGGGCCTGGGGCTGGTGATGGCGCGGCAGGCCGGCAGCCTGCTGGGGAACCTTTCCACCTACGCGGAGAACCTGCGCAGCAAGCTGCAGGGGCTGCACCTGGCCGAGCTGATGCACGAGGCCCAGACCGCGATGCAGAACCTGCGCGACATGCTCGACGGCGGAGGGCGCTACGAGGCCGGGGTGCCGGCCGCCCCGGCCGCCGAGGCCGGGGCGCCGCCGCTGGAGGTGATCCAGAGCGTCGCAGGCTCGGTGCTGGCGCCGCTCGCCACGGCCGCCGTGGTGGTGATCTTCGCCATTTTCGTGCTGCTCTACCGGGAGGACCTGCGCGACCGGCTGATCCGGCTCGCCGGCAGCCGCGACCTCCATCGCACCACCGTGGCGCTGAACGACGCCGCCCGCCGGCTTTCCCGCCTGTTCCTGGCGCAGGTGGCGCTGAACACGGGGGTGGGCGTGACGATCGGCCTGGCGCTCTGGGTGCTGGGCCTGCCCAGCCCCGCGCTCTGGGGAATCCTGGCCGGGTTGATGCGCTTCGTGCCGTTCCTCGGCACCTACATCGCCCTCGCGCCGATGCTGCTGCTCGCCGCGGCGGTGGATCCGGGCTGGGGACTGGCGCTCTGGGTGACGGGGCTGTTCCTGGCCGCGGAACTGCTGATGGGCCAGGTGGTGGAGCCGATGGTGTTCGGCCACAGCACCGGCCTCTCGCCCGTCGCGGTGGTCATCGCGGCAACCTTCTGGACTTTCATCTGGGGCCCCATCGGCCTGCTGCTGGCGGTGCCGCTGACGGTCTGCCTGGTGGTGCTGGGGCGCCACGTGCCCAGCCTCGACTTCCTCGACGTCATGCTCGGCGACCGGCCTTCGCTGCGGCCGGAGGAAAGTTTCTATCAGAACCTGTTGCAGGGAAACCTGCCCCGCCTGCTGGAGCAGATGCGCCTGCAGCTGCGGGCGCAGCCATCGCTGATCGCCTATCACGACACCGTTGCGTTGCCCGGGCTGGTGCTCGCCGACCAGGATTGGGCGCGCGAGGTGCTGGAAACCGAGCAGCTGGAGGAGATCCGCACACGCCTTGGCGAACTGCTGGAGCAATTGCCGCACGAGGTCGCCGAGGTGCCGCTCGATCCCTCCACCGGGCTGTGCCTCTGCACGTCGGCACGTGGCCGCCTGGACGACATCTCGGCGGCGATGGCGGCGCAGGCGCTGCAGGCCGAGGGGCTGCCGGCCTCGGTGATCGCCGAAGGCGTCGAGCCGCCGCCGGAAATGGCTGCCGCCGCGCGGCTCTGCTGCATCGCCGTGCTGGAGGAAAGCAGCACGGCGGCCAGCCTGCGCTACCTGGCGCGGCGTTGGGAAAAGCTGCTACCGGAGGCGCAGATCGCCATTGGGCTGTGGCAGGCGGCGCCGGACAGTCCGGTGCTGGCGGAGCTGCGGCGCGAGTCGGCGGGGCAGACCATCGTCACCTCCCTCAGCGAGCTTGCCGCTCTCTGGCGTGCCCTGGCCAACCAGCCGCCGGCCCATGCCGTGCCGGCCCCGGACGCTTGAAGGGCCGTGCTGCCGATGAGGCCGGGGCTGAGGGGCGGGGAAGAAGGGGAGTGGGGAAGAAGGGCGCTGCGAAGCCTCGCCTGCCGGGAGCAGGCCTTTGGCGCCGGTGGCGGCAGGAAGCTCCGCCAGCCCCATGATGGGGCGAAGTCATTCACAAGGATTCGTGCATTGTAGGACAGAACCCATTCTGTCTGGCTCGGTTGCTTGCAAGGGCTGAGCGAGTCGGAAAAGATGAAAATCCTGATTGTGGAAGATGAAGCCTTAATCGCTGCGCTTGTGGTCGAGCATCTCGAGGAGGCCGGTCATGCGATCATCGGCCCGGCTGCAACCGCGGGCGAAGCGCTGGACTTGTGCCGGGAGGATATCCCTGAGCTGGCTATTTTGGACATCAACCTGCAGGATGGCAGCTCCGGCATCGAAGTGGCGCGGGAGTTGTTCGCGCGCTGGGGTCTGGTGGCCATCTTCGCGAGCGGGGAAGTGCTGGCTGCCCGCCAGGCGCAGGACGTGGCGCTGGGCTATCTTCCAAAGCCCTATGAGATGGCTGCGCTGCTCCAGAGCGTTGAAGCCGTGGAAGCCATGCGCGCCGGCTCCGTGCCGAGGCAGGTTCCACTGGGATTCGAAGCCTTTCCGCATCTCCAGGCTTCCTGGGCGGGGAGGCTGCCCGCGCCGGCTGGTCGTTTGGCCTGAAAGGCCGGGCTCCGCCGCTTCTGCTCTCTTGCCAATTTCGCCAGGGCGGGGGATCTCCCGCTCATGCTCGTTCAGCCCTGCCTTTCGGCCTCGCTGCCGGAAAGACCGATCGCCGCTGCCGCGCGCAGAGGCGCCCTTGCCCTGCTCCTCGCCTGTGCCGTGCGCCCCGCCAAGGCGGCGCCCCGCGCGCAACTGCCAGACAACCTGCAGGGGCGCGAGGTCTGGAGCATGGACGAAACGCCGATCGGGACGATCATCGCCAAGGGCCGGAACTCCGCCCCCTCAACCGTCATGGTCGCGCCGGTGGCCAGTCTCGGCATCGGCATAACGCCCCTGACCATTCCGCTGTCGCTGTTGCGGGAAGCTTCGGAAGGCCGGCTGCTCCTCATCATGGGCCCTGGCGAGTTCCACGCCACGGTGGCGGCCGCGGGCCTGGGCAGGCGCTGAAGGCGAGGCGGGCGCACCGGCAGACCTTCTTCAACGGTGCGGCGAAGCTCCACAGGCCTTCGGCATGGCCTTCGCCCCAGCGCCTCCAGAGACGGGAACCGGCGCCGACGCGCGGGCAATCCGAAGCGAGCCCACCCTAGCCAACGGTGTTTCTCCAGGAGATGGCAGCGGCAGCGGGAACTGCGAGCTGGAACTCCCTGG
The DNA here is from genome assembly GCF_009829925.1 of Teichococcus coralli. Classification (GTDB taxonomy): domain Bacteria; phylum Pseudomonadota; class Alphaproteobacteria; order Acetobacterales; family Acetobacteraceae; genus Pseudoroseomonas; species Pseudoroseomonas coralli. Next base: position 17,337 of record NZ_SNVJ01000017.1, on the reverse strand, counting down.
AGCGACGAGCCAGGGATGTCGCATATCCGTGCGTGTTGAGGCGAGATTCGCGAACGGCGAGGGAACGCCCTGCCGTGGCGCCCAGCGGCCCTTGCGCAAGATCGTTCGCTACGGATGGGCCGAAGTGGAAAAGCCAGGATCCTCGCGTCGCCGATCTATGGGATCCTGCCGGCGTGCTCTGCATCATCGTGTCCCGCAAGGAGAGAGCTGCTCGCCCTTCCAGGGGTCTTCACCATCCCTGAGCCATGCAAGCGTGCTGCGCCAGAACGTCGCCTCATGGCGCGCGTGGAACAAGCCGAAATGCCCGATGGCCTCGAAGCCGAGCTCGCGCGGCGACAGAAGGGCTACGGTACGACGCGCACTGCGATAGTAGGACAGCGCGCGGCGCACCGCGGCCGGCGTCGCATACTCGTCATCCGTGGTGGCGACGGCCAGGATGGGCGCCTTCACCGCCGCGAACCGCCTTATCAGCTCAGCTCGCTCGCCTGGCGCATGGCGGCTTTCGATCCGCGGGCCACGGAAGCTCCATTCGTTGGCGACACCGGCCGGCAGATCCTCAAGCCAGCCAAGGTGCCGGCCTGGGAAGTAGCCGAAGGCAGCGGTCAATAGGGGCATGGCGACATGCCACCTCAGGAACAGCATCCGCCGGCGCTGCGCGGCATAGTCCCGCCAATAGGCGTACTGGGCGCCGACGGTCAGGATGCGCGAGATGCTTGGCGCCGATTCGGCATATCCGGGCAGGAAGCCGCCGATGCTGTGCCCGACAACGAGGAGCGGCACGCCTGGACACGACGTGCGGAGGAAGCGTAGCGCGGCATCGAAATCCAGGATCCCCCAGTCCCGCCACCGATAGCCACAGCCCCGCAGGCGCTGCGGCCTTGATCGGCCTATCCCCCGGTAGTCGTAGGTGAGGACATCGAAGCCGTGGCGCGCGAGGAACCGTGCATAGCGATGATAGTATCGCGCGAGCACGCCTGTCGCCGGGTTCACCACCACCGCGCCCCGCAATGCGCCCTCCGCCTTCCAGATGTGGCCGCCCAGCAGCACGCCGTCCGTGCACGGGATGCGGACACCCTCGCCGGGCCTCATGGCCCGAGGCGCTCGACCACGGCGCGCCTGTACCGGAAGCGCCCCTCCTCCAGTACGCCGCGGGCTGCCGCAGTCCAGGCATCATCCGCCACCTTCGCCAGCGCATGACCCCGGCTGACACGGCGCACGCCCTCCGCCCGGAGTTCCTCCAGCGTCCAATCCGGGCACAAGGGTCCCATCAGCACGTTCACCAGGCGGCTGACCGCAGCGCAAACGGCGCGCACGGCCTGCGGCGTTGGGAGGTTGGGCGCGAACAGCACATTGGCCCCTGCCGCTTCGGAGGCGCGCAGCCGGACGACGGTATCGTCCAGCTCAGGCCGACCCCGGGCGAAGTTCTCGGCCCGGGCGGTCAGCACGAATCCGGTTCCGCTCGACTTCGCGGCGCCGGCAGCGGCCGCGACGCGCGCGGCAGCGATGCCGAAGTCGTGGATCGGACGGGCTTCATCCCCGGTGACGTCGTCCATCGATCCGCCAGCCAAACCGGCTGCGACGGCGAGCCGGATCGGCTCGGCGCGATCGCCGGGGCGCGTGTTGAAGCCATCCTCGAGATCGGCCGGGGCGGGCCGCGGCGTCGCCGCTGCCAGAGCCGCCGCGTGGCATGGCACCCTTTCTCGCTCGACCTGGTTGGCCGGCAGCCCATATCCGGCTGCCAGCGCCGCACTGCTGCTCCCGATCGCCGCGAAGCCCATGGCTTCGAGCTTCCTGGCTGAGCCGATGCTCCAGGCGTTGGCGAGGATGAGCGGGCCGGTCCGCTGGTGCAGGTCTCGGGAGCGAGCTGCGGAAGCCCCTGGGGCCGCGTTTGCTTCGGCCATCATCAGTACGGTCTCCCGTCCTTATGGCTGAAGCGCCAGCCTGCCTCGGTCTTGACGGCGGCGAGGTCGTCGGTGGGATAGGAGACATCGTCCCCCTCGGTCCGATCGCCCACCTCCAGGAAGCATGCGGCCTCGGTGCCGCGATTCTCCAGGTGATGGGGAGGCCCCCCGGCCGCGAAGCCCGCGCAATCTCCGGGTTGCAGCGCCGTTTCCTCGCCGTCGCCGGTCACGAGGACGAGCTGGCCTTCCAGGACAAAGATGAACTCGTCCTGGCGGCTATGCGCATGGTGCAGCGCGGATGCCGCCCCGGGTGCCAGTTCGGTGAGGTTGACGCCGAAATTCCGCAGTCCGAAGGCATCGCCCAGGGCTCGCTTGGTGCGGCCCTGCACGCGGACCGCGAATTCCGGCGGGTAGTTCGAGGGTCGTACCCTCGGAGGGATCGTGGCCGCCTGCACTGAAGGTCGGGATACCACGCGGTTTCTCCTGTTCACGTCATAATCCCCCCGAAGCTCGCAGCACGGCTCCGGTACAGTAGGAAGCCGCGTCGGAGACAAGCCATGTCACGGCCGCAGCGATCTCGTCCGGCTCGCCCACCCTTCCCATCGGCACGCGCGGCGCGACCCGTGCGGGGCGGCCGGGATCACCGGCCAGCGCATGAATGCCGGTGTTCACCGTGCCTGGTGCGACGGCGTTCACGCGGATGCCGAGTGGCGCCACCTCCCGCGCCAGGCCCAACGTGAAGGCTTCAACACCAGCCTTGCTGGCGGCATAGTGCACATACTCGCCCGGACTTCCCGTATGCGCGGCGATCGAGGAGATATTCACGATCGATCGCCCCCGCGCATCCGCCCTGCCGAAGCATCGCAGGGCGGCCTGAGCGCAGAGCATGGTGCCGGTCAGGTTCACCTCCGCGACGCGCCGCATCCAAGCCGGGTCGAGGTCTGCGAAGCGCCCGAGCGGGCCGGTGATGCCGGCATTGTTCACCAGCGCGTGCAGCGCGCCATAGCGCATCTCCGCCTCGTCGAAGACGCGCCGGATGTCGGCTTCGCTCGCCACATCGAGGGGCATGGCCACCGCTTCGCTGCCGGCCTGCGCGGCATCGGACAGCACCGCGCCCGCCTCGCCCGGATGCCGGCAACCAATCGCGATGCGATAGCCCGCGCGGGCGAGGCCGACGGCGATGGCGGCACCGATGCCGCGGCTGCCGCCGGTGACGATGACAAGCCTGGATGACGACATGCGGACCCCCTCCTGCTCCTGAGCCTGGCGCGTCCCCCAGGGAAGGCGAAGCGGGACATGCTCATCCGCCGAACAGGCCTTTCCTCGGCGGCGATGATCACGCCTGCCACCACCATTTGCGCCGCTCCCGCCTGGCCCTGCATCGGTCAGGTCCGATATCCCGCAGCATCCGGTCATCCATGTCCAGCAAGCCCTGGCGCTCCCGATGGCAGCGCAGCTGGTGCCTCAGCCGCGCCCAGGCATCCCCCGGGATCGCCAGGCGGCCTGCGCTGGAACCGGCCGTGTCAGTGGAGACCGTGGTGGTGAAGCGCATTTCCATGGCGGCATTCTCTGCCGCGATGCCAGCCCGAACAGGCCACGATCCAGCCGCCGCGAGCTGAACTGAATCGCCGCTCCGCCGGTACGGTGATCGCACCTGAAGGGTCGCGGCAGCATCGCTCATAACCAGATAAGGATGACGGATGCCGCCAGCAGCGCGCCCAGCACGCCGTTCACGACCGCCCATTGTCCCCTCCTGCGCAGCCGTCGTCCCATCTCCTGGCCAGCGATGCACCAGAAGGACAAGGCAAGGAGCGCGCAGGCGCCGAAGCTCGTGCCCAACAGGAGTGCCAGTCCAGCGGGCCCATCCGCGAGGTCGGAGAAGGATGCCGCCGCGCTGAGCGTGACGGCCCAGGCCTTCGGGTTCTGCAGCGTCAGGAGCAGGCCCAGCAGCATTCCGCCCGGCTTCGCCGTGCCGCCGCGGGGCGGCCCTGCACCCGCAATGCGCCAGGCGAGGCAGAGCAGATAGGCGGAGCCTACGGCACGTAGCACGCCCTGAGCCGAGGGCACCATGACAAGCGCCGTCCCAAGGCCGCTGCCTACCAGGCACCCCAGCAGGCCGAGCCCGCCACCCAGACCCGCGACGAGCGGCAGGGAGCGCAGGAAGCCGAACCGGGCGCCGGACGCGATGGCGATCACGGTGGCGGCTCCTGGCGTGAAGGCTGACACGGCGACGAATACCAGAAGCGGCCAGATCGTCATCGGATGCTCCGGGCGGAAGCGCGTACTCTCCATTGCCGTGACGCCCCCGGCCCAGGCACGGACAGCCCGAACTGTTCCGTCGGACGGGAGACACAGTTGGCCGAGCCGGGCCGCAACCGTGCCTTGCCTGTTGCGCCCGACCTGAGGATGCTCGCGGGGACCAACGACGCAGAGGCAACGCATGGCCCGGGATCCGCGATCCGCCGTCGCGACCAAGCCGCCGCTCCGGCTTGTTCTCGGAGGGCATGCGCGCCTCGCCCTCGCCGTTGACCGCGCCGCGCCGGAACCACTCGCCGACCAGATCGCAAGCCAGCTGGCCGCCATGATCCGCGCCGGGACCTTGCCGCATGGCAGCCGGCTGCCTTCGATCCGCGCCCTGGCGCGGCGGAGCGGGATCGGTGTCCATAGCGTGGTGGAGGGCTATGCGCGCCTCGTCGCCACCGGCCTGGCCAGCTCGCGAGCCGGATCAGGCGTCTACGTCATCCGCCCTTCCGAATTGCCGCCGCCGGCGCCGCTTCCGGCCCCTGACCCGAACCTGGCTGAAGGCATCGCCATGGCGATGCTGGAAGCGCGGGAGGATGTGCTGTGCCCCGGCGGCGGCTTGCTGCCCGAAAGCTGGACGGAATCCGCTTGGCAGAACGGCGTGCTCGCCCGCTTCAACCGCAACCTGCCTGCGCATCTGCGCCGCGCGGCACCGCCGCAGGGCGGCCAGGAGATCCGCGAGCACATCAGCCAGCGCCTGGGCGCGCGCGGCATCGTCGCCGCGCCCGAGGCGATCGTGATGACGGCGGGCGGCTCCCAGGCCCTGCAGCTCGTTGTCCAGACCTTCCTGCAGCCCGGCGATACGGTGCTGGTGGAGGACCCGGGCTATTTCATGCTGTTTCCGATGCTGGAGCAGCGTGGGCTGCGTCTGGTGCCGGTGTCGCGCCTCGCCGACGGGCCATGCCTGGAGTCGCTGGAGCGTGCCTGCCGGACGGAGGCGCCGAAGGCGTTCTTCGTGCAGCCCGTGCTGCACAACCCGACCGGCGGGACGGCGGCGGCCGCCAATCTCCATCGCCTTCTTCGCATCGCCGAGCGGTACGGCCTCCTGCTCGTGGAAGACGACGCGCATGGCGATCTGCATGGCGGCGAGGCCGTGCGCCTCATGCAGATGGATGGGGGCGCCACCGTTATTCACATCGGCAGCTTCACCAAGCTGGTCGGCCAGGGCCTGCGAACCGGATTCGCGGCGGCGTCGAGGGAACGTGCGCAGGCGCTGCTGCGGACAAAGGTGACGACGGCCCTGACAGGCTCGGGCGTGGAGGAGCGGCTGCTGCTCGAATTGCTTTCCTCCGGCCAGTACAGGCGGCATCTGGACACGCTGCGTGCGCGGCTGTCGGCCGCCAGGGGGCTCGTCGCCACGCGCCTCCGCGCGCTGGGCTTCGGCATCGCGGATGGCGAGGACGGCATGTTCCTGTGGGCCGAGGCGCCCAGCACCGCGCCGGACGATCTGGTCTCCGCGGCCGGGTCCCGCGGGCTCGCCCTGGCCGGTGGACCACTCTTTCGTCCCGGGCGGCAGGCCAGCCGGCACTTCCGCTTCAATGTCAGCCGCAGCACGGATCCGCGCGTCATGCAGGTGCTGGCCGATCTGCTGCCGGGCGGCGGCGCATGAACGCCGCGGGGCGCATGGGTGCGACCGCCGCGATCGTCGCCGGCGGCGCCATCATGAGCGTCGCCATGGGGGCCAGGCAGAGCTTCGGCCTGTATCTAGAGCCCCTGGCGCAAGGCTATGGGCAGCCGCTGGGGCTGATCGCCTTCGCCATCGCCCTTCACAACCTGGCATGGGGATTCGCCCAGCCCTTCGCGGGCGCGGCGGCGGACCGCCTAGGCCCGGCGCCCGTGGTTGCCGCCGGCGCGGTTCTCTATGCGTCCGGCCTCGCTCTCGTTGCGCTGTCCGCCACCACCGCGGCGCTCCTGATCGGGATGGGGCTGCTGGTGGGGATCGGGATCAGCTGCACCACCTTCGGTGTGGTGATGGCGGCACTTGGCCGGGCCGTCGCGCCCGAGCGGCGCAGCATGGCCATGGGCCTCGCCAGCGCAGGCGGTTCTCTCGGCCAGGCGCTGTTCGTCCCCTTGGCCCAGGGTGTCAGCCTGCATGCCGGCACCGCCGCCTCGCTGCTCACCCTCGCCGCCTGCCTGCTGCTGGCCGCGCCGCTCGGCCTTCTTCTCAGTCGTCCACCTGCCGCTCCGGCGGCAGCCGCGGCCGAGCTGCCATGGCGGCCTGCCGTGCGCGAGGCGATGCGGCATCGCGGCTTCCGCCTTCTGACCCTTGGCTTCTTCACCTGTGGGTTCCAGCTCGCCTTCATCGGCACGCACCTGCCCGCCTACCTCATGCTGTGTGGCCTGCCATCGGGCGCCGGCGCCATGGCGCTCGCCGTCATTGGATTGTTCAACATGATCGGGAGCTGGGCCTGTGGATGGCTTGGCGGACGGCTGCCGCAGCAGCAGGTGCTGGGTTGGCTGTACCTGCTGCGGGGCGCGGCGATCCTGCTGTTCTTCCTGGCGCCGAAGACGAGCGGCGTGGTCTTCATCTTCGCTGCAGCCATGGGGCTGATGTGGCTGGGGACGGTCCCGCTGACGAGCGCGCTGGTCGCCACCTTGTTCGGGGTACGGCACCTGGGCATGCTGTTCGGGCTGTGCTTCCTGAGTCACCAACTGGGATCCTTCGTCGGCTCCTGGTCAGGGGGCCTCGTGTTCAACCTGACCGGGTCCTATGCGCTGGTGTGGATGGCGACGGCGCTGGCGGGCGTCGTTGCGGCCGCGCTGCACTTCCCCATCGATGCGCGGCCGCGCCACGCGGCGCCGTTGCCGGTCATGGCGCGGAAGCCGTGAGGAGGCGCCGCGGCCTTATTGCCTGGCGGGAGGATTGAAGGCCTGCACGATGGCCTTGAAGGCTTCCAGCGCTTCGCACCTCGCCGCATGGGCTGCCAGATGCGGATGACGGTCCGGGGTGTGCAACGCCGGATGTGCCTCGGCGAGGAAGCGCATCGCGCATCCCACCGCGATATCGGCATGACCTGGCGCGGCACCCGACCAGAAGGGTTGCGCGCAGGCCGCCTGCTGCGATTCCAGTGCATCGAGCACGCCTGAAATCTGCGCCTCGCAACGCGAGACCCACGCCTGCGATGGAGAATCGTGCAGCAGCGTCTCGTAGACCAGGGCCACCATCTTGTCGCAGAGGCCGGTCGCCATTGCGGTGATCCGGAGCATGGCCCTGCGTGCCGGTCCGGAAGCGGGGATCAGCCTTGCGTCCTGGCCGACGGCCTCGTCGAGATGGTCGAGGATGGTCACGCTGTCGACCAGCACCTCTCCATCATCGAGGATGAGGGTTGGGACACGCCGCAGAGGATTATGAGCTGCCAGGCGATCTGCATCGCCGAAGGTGGACCAGGGACGATGCTCAAAGGGAATGCGGTAGAGCCGCAGGGCGATAGCGACACGCCGGACAAAGGGCGAGTCATACTGGCCGATCAGAATCATCCCCGATCTCCAACTCAGGTGGTTCTTTCCGGATCATCAGGCAATCCGGAGAAGAAGTGTGATGGCCAGGTAACGTACAGCCGAATCAGCTCCAGGAAATGCGGCATCCATGGAACCCTGCAACACTGTGATGAGGTGCACTGAGCGGCATCTTGAGCGCCGCGCGATGCCCGGTGCGGCAAGCTAGGCGGCGTCCGCCTCAAGCAGACATTCGATCATCGCTTGGCACGCCGCCCGCGGCCGCATGCCGCGCAGGCACATCGCCATGAATTTCGTCTTGAGCCAGGTCGGCCGCCACGGCACCAGGCTCGCCGCGCCTGAGCGCAGGTGAAACAGAGCGCCACGCGTCGTACAGGAAGGAGCGCGTCCAGCCGCACGGCGATCGCCTGCGAGGCGCCGGCATTCCACGACGATGGTGGGAAGCGGATGATGATCATGATGGCTGCGCGCCAGGCCGAGCGGCGGCGACAGGTGCGGCACGAGCCGCGTCGAGACATAGGACGACGCGAGAAACGGAAAGCGGAAGATTCCGTTTGCGAGAGGTCTTCAGGCGAGCGCCAGGAGTGGATGTCCACGCCGGACCAGGACGAGAAACGGGTGACGGCGCGGGGAGGCGGCGACCCGTTCATCGGGGCGGTCGAGGTCCATCACCTCGGCGACCGCAAGCGAGGCGCGCCGTTCGAGCCGGGCGTGGAGGGCATCCATCGCGGACCGGTCGAGGATCAATGCCTGCGCGGCGGGTTGGCGTGACAGCAGCATGGCGACGGCTAGGCCAGCGACGGCGTCGAATGCCGCCGGCCCTGCGCTGAAGATCCGCCGGTCCCTGGGTTGATTGCCGAGCTGCGCCACGATCGCGACCCGTTCATTCGCCCTGGCTACTAGTTGGCCGCTCCTGGCGATGATTGCGCGGCAGAGGGGGAGGCTTGAAGTCACGGCGCGACCGGTCGAACAGCGGCGGGCTCAGCTTGTCCTCGATCACTGGCACCGCGCGCGTCAGCGCGGAGGGAGACATGGCGGAGACTTCGCGCGCGTGCGCCAGATGGCCGTGCTGCGCCACCACGAAACCAAACCCGATCTGCCTGATTTCTAACATATCGCAACTCGCAACGAAAAGTTGTAAACGCGGAAATTGTGGAATGCGTGGGTCATCCGGCAAGGTTGCCAGGGGTTGTCCCTGGAACCTGAGCGTTCCGGGGAACCATGTGTTGCACCGCCGAAGAAGGCAATCGTCCTTGCTCCATTCAATGGACAGGGGCGAGTGCCGCGGCATCGCGCGAGGGAGGTTCGGATGCCTGACGGGCCACCCATGAGCGCGGCCCGATGGTCCGCCGATACCGCGCCGCCGCCCGGAATGATCTGGATCACCCGCGGCGTGCGTCGCATGGGCTCGGGCGACCACTCTGCCAAGCAGTCCTGCACCGCCGGCTGCGCCGCCTTCATCATCGGCCAGATGCCCGTCCTCCTTCAGCGTGGATGGCATCATGGATAGCGCAGGCAGCATGGGCAGGGGTGTCTAACCGGCAAGGATGGTGACCATGAGCACCAAACGACCGCTGAACCGAGTACCGTTCCTGCGGGTGGTGATCGACGGTTTGATGGTCGTCGTCCCGATCGGCGCCGTCGTGCTGCTCGTGCTGGGCATACTGCACGCGCTGCGCGACGCGACGGCGCCGCTCGCCGGCCAGTTCGTGCATCCGATGGTCATGGGCACGCTGCTCTTCGTCGCAATCTGCATCGCGGTCGGCTACATGGTGCGCTCGGCGATCGGGCGGGCGGCCCGGCATGCTCTCGAAGCCGCGTTGTTCGAGAAGATCCCCGGCTACCGCTTGTTCAAGGCCTTCGCCGAAGATGGACCGCTTGCCGGCGCGGAGGGCGGTTCGCTGCGGCCGGCGATCGCCGCCTTCGACGACGCGCAGGCGCCTGCCTTGGTGATGGACGAGTTCCCTGACGGTGGATTTCTGGTCTTCGTGCCAGGCTCGCCCACGGCGATGTCCGGATCGCTCCACATCCTGGCGGCGGACCGCGTCGCGCTGCTCGACGTGCCGTTGCTGCCTTTCCTGAAGGCGATCTCCTCCTGGGGATTGGGGCTCAAGGGGCTCATGGGCTCGTCGCCGCCACCACGGCGGCAAGCGGAATGACGGCGGCCGGCACATGGCGGGGCCGCGTCCCGGACGCGTCGGGTCAGGTGGCTCTGCCGCGGCGTGGCACCGCGCCGCTCTCATTCCGTGATCCTGCCGGGCCCTCCTCCCGGCGATGCGTGCACTGGACAGGGCACCAGCGCACGGCAGGCAGGTCGTCGCGATGCGCGGCGACTGGCCGCGCAACTTCCCGGGTTGATCGCCGCTTGCGTGAGGACGCCACATGATGCCGATGCCCCGGATAGTCGCCGTCGCTTTCCTCTGTGCCGCCTCGGCCGCCCCCGCACTGGCGCGGAGTGGCGCGGGTCTTGCCGCGGCGCTCGCCAACCCGGCCGCTGCACGGATCGGCCTGCCGTTCCAGACCAACTCCGACTTCGGCGGTGGCACCGGCGATGTGTTCCGCTACACGCTGAACATCCAGCTGGCCGTGCCGTCCGCGCTCACCTCGGACCGGAACCTCGTCGTCCGCACCCTCCTGCCGGGCATGTACAATGAGCGCGTCCATCCAGATTGCCGAGCCGGATGCGGCGGCGTGACGCAAAGCTTCCTCTTTTCGCCGACAGCGCCGATTATCATTCGCGTGGCGCCAGCGCAGGCAACCTTCTTTCTCAAGACCGGGAGCACCTGCGGCCGGACGCGCCCGCAATGGACGGTTCCGATTCACGCTGGCGTCGACCAGCTCGTGACACTCGGCGACCCGCGCAAGCAGATCGGCGCCGGTGTGCGCCACGTCGCTGAGAAGCCGGATGGTGGCAACGACTGGGGCATCAGGCCCAACCTTGTCTTCGTGGTTCCGCGATGAGCACCGGCGGGAACCAGGCCCAGATCGGGCCAGCAGGAGGCGTTTCGGAAGGGACTTCAGCGAGGGGTTCACTGATGGGATGCGGAGAGGATCTCCTGCGTCGCGCGCGATGGGCCAGCGGATTGGCCGCGATGCGCGCCAGACCTGTCGTGCTGCATCTGGTGTTCGCCACGGCCGTCGGGCTCGCCGCGTGGCCCGTTGCGGTCGGGCGGGCCGTGGCGCAACCGGCCCCGGCCGGCGCGGCGCAGGCAGCGCCCGCTGACGAGGATCGCTTGAGCCAGCAGCGGCTGGAGCAGTTGCTCGCACCCGTCGCACTCTACCCGGACGACCTGCTGATGCAGGTGCTGACCGCCTCGACCTACCCTCTTGAGATCGTGCAGGCGCAGCGCTGGCTCGGCCAGGAGGACCATCGTTCCCTGGGCGGCGATGCGCTGGTGCAGGCGCTCAATGCCCAGTCCTGGGACCCTTCGGTGAAGTCGCTGGTGCCCTTTCCTGACGTGCTGACGCTGATGAACGACCAGCTCGACTGGACGCAGCAGGTGGGCGACGCCGTGCTGGCCCAGCAGGAGGACGTGATGAACGCGATCCAGACCCTGCGCGGCCGCGCGCAGGCCAATGGATCGCTGCAGAGTGGCCCGCAGCAAACCGTGACCGTGACCCAGAACGTGAACGTCACACCAACCCAGGGCGCCGCGGTGCCGCCGCCGCAGCAGACCATCGCCATCGCACCGACCGATCCGGGACAGGTTTACGTGCCAGCCTACAACCCGTCCGTCGTCTACGGCAGTTGGCCCTACCCCGGCAGTCCGCCTTACTACTATCCCCCGCCCACCGGCTGGGGTGTCGGCAACGCTATCCTGACCGGCATGGCCTTCGCGGGCGGCGTCGCGGTGGTGGACTCGCTCTGGGGATGGGCGCGGCCCGCCTGGGGACGCGGCGATGTCGACATCGACGTGAACCGCTTCAACAACATCAACGTGAACCGCAACCGGATCACGAACAATCGCTGGCAGCACGACGGCTCGCACCGCCATGGCGTGAACTACAGCAGCGATCGCGTGCGGGACCGCGTGGGCGCCCATCGTCCTGCTGGCGGTGACCGTGCCGCGGCGCGCGAGCAGTTTCGCGGGCGCCTTCAGCAGACGAACGCCAGCCACCCGAACCTCGGCGACCACTTGCCGGGACGCGATGGCGCCAGCCGACCCCGCCTTGAGGGCAATCGGGGACAAGGCGGAGCTACCCGGCCCGCGGTCCACAAGCCCACGGTGCAGCACCGCCCGAGCGGGCGGCCGCAGGCCCGCCCGGCAGGCAGCCGTCAGGCGCCGCAGGGCCTGCGCGGCGTCGGGCATGGGGACCGCGAACGGGCCGCCGCCGCGCGCGGCAGAGCCGCTCGGCAGGGACAGCCGGCGGCCCAGGCCCGGGCGCAGCAACGGCACGCGGCGCCTGCCCAGCGAGGCGGCGGCGGGCGGCGGCACCGGTGAGGAGCAACGCAATGGACAGGACGAGCCGCCTAGCCTTGATCTTCCTCGGCGTTCTTGCAGCCACGCCCGCCGGCGCGCAGGTGCAGCCACCCGCCACCGCATCGGAGCCCACGGCCGAACCGGCGCGGCCTGCGGCGCCCCGCCCGATCCCGCCGCGCGCCTTCCGCTCCCCGCAGGAGGGGTTCACCGCGCTGATCACCGCCATGCGCGCGCATGACGAGCGTGCCTTGCTCGGTATTCTGGGAACGGCGGGAGCGCGGTTGATTCGCTCCGGCGACCGCGTGGCCGACCGCGCCGCGCGCGACCAGGTGATCACGGCGTATGACGCGAGGAACGAGATCCTCCAGCCCGGCCCGGATGAGGCCGTGCTGCAAGTGGGTACAGATGATTGGGAAATGCCGCTGCCGATGGTCAGGCGCGGCAACACCTGGCGCTTCGATTCCGCCGCCGCGACCCAGGAGATTGTGGATCGGCGGATCGGGAACAACGAACTCGACACGATCGAGACGCTGCGCGCCATGGCCGACGCCCAACAGGACTATGCGCGCACGGCCGGGCGGCAAGGCGGCTTGCGCGCCTATGCGCGGCGCTTTTTCTCCACCCCGGGCCATCGCGATGGGCTGTACTGGCCCGCGGCGGAAGGTGAACCCGAGAGCCCGCTCGGCCCGCTCGCCGCGGCGGCGAGTGCCGGCGGCTATGACCGTGCGCAGCGTGGCGAAAGGCCCGAGCCCTACCAAGGCTACGTCTATCGCATCCTCGAACGCCAGGGACCGGCGGCGCCGGGCGGGGCGATGGACTATGTTGTCAACGGCCGGATGATGGGCGGCTTCGCCATCATCGCCGCCCCCGCCCGCTACGGTTCCACCGGCATCAAGACCTTCATGATCAGCCATGACGGCGTGGTATGGGAGCAAGATCTCGGACCCGCGACGGAGCGCGAAGCGGCTGCGATCAAGGCGTTCAATCCCGACAAGGATTGGCAGCGCGTGTCCGAGTGAGCGGACGGCGCGTAGATGGCGAGGCCGGGAAACGCTGGAGAGCAGCCTTGCATCAAGAAGAACCAGGCCGTTTGAAACCCCCCCACGCCCGAGGACCCGAGACACAGCGGGTGCGGGACAGGGGCGGGTTCCTGGGGCACGTGGCGCGAGCGCGGCCATAGTCGTCAATCGGCAGGGTGCCCCATTGTCCTCAGGCTGTGCCCGCTGCCGTCCCGGCAATCCCGCTTCACCCTGCAACTCGGGCGGGGGAATACCGAATAGGGGGGAGAGGGTTCCGCAGCCATTGCGGAGGGCGGACTACCCCGATTTCGGGGATCTTCTCGGGGCGGCTCGGGCCTTGCGAGGCTCTGTTGGAACCGGACGGCGACCGCCCGAGCGGTCTCATTCCAACCCCAATCGGGGGGGCGTGCCGGGAGATCGGCCTTGGCTCGGGGTTTAAGGCTTGTAGCCTCAACCGCCCAAGTCCCGAGCTTCGGAGAGAGAATGGCTCTGGGGAGGTGGGAAAGCCGGTCGTTCCGACCTCGAAGTATCAACCCCCATCCACGCAGATACGGCAGAACGCCGCGTGTGGCGGTGTCGGCGGCCCAAAAGGGAATGGCGTTGAAAGTCCGACTGGAGCGGGCGAAGGGATTCGAACCCTCGACCCCAACCTTGGCAAGGTTGTGCTCTACCCCTGAGCTACGCCCGCGCTCCGTCTGGCGTGGGCGGGGATATGTCACGGAGTTTGGCGGGCCGCAATCCCCCTCAAGGCGTCGGAGGCGGATTTTTTCGTCTTCCGCTCGTGATGAGGGGCGGGGAGCCGGCCGCCCGGGGGATGAGGTGGCTTAGGGATGGATTGGCTTGGGGAGGGGGTGGCTTTGCGGGGCTTCTTCCGCCGCTTTCGGGGAGTTTTCCGGCACCTTGGGCGCGGCCGGGTGCCGGGCCGGCGCGCGCTCGCTGCGGCACTCGGCACGTCTCCTGTCTCGTTCCCGCCGCTGGAAGGGGAGGACAGCCGCCTGGCCTTGACAGAACCGCCCTGGCCGGCTGACCGCGCGAATTCCGCCACCGCGAGACGACTGCACCACAGGGTGCGCTGGCGCAGGCGGCGTTCAGCTCAGTCATGCAGGAGCGACCGATGCAGACCACCGAAGCCGGGCCTCTCGCCCTGTCCAGCGGCCGTGTGCCCGAAACCCAGGAAGGATTGCTCGCCCGGCTGGCCGCGCTGGGCATCGCCGCGCGCACTGTGGAGCATCCGCCGCTGCGCACGGTGGCGGAGAGCAAGACGCTGCGCGGGAGCCTGCCGGGAGCCCATGCCAAGAACCTGTTCCTCAGGCCCAAGGCGCCGGGTCCTTACCTGCTGGTTGTGCTGGAGGAGGATCGACAGGCCAGCGTCAACGCGCTGCTGCGGCGGCTCGGGGTGCCGCGCGGGCAGTTCGGGTCGGCGCCGGAGCTCTTTGCCGAACTGGGCGTGCTTCCCGGCGCGGTGACGCCGCTGGCGCTGGTCAACGCCCTGCCGGGGCGGGTGCGGGTGGCGATCGACCGAGCCCTTCTGGACGGGGTGCAGGCCGTGCATTTCCACCCTTTGGCCAACACCGCCACGACCGCCCTGGCGCCGGAGGACCTGCTGCGCTTCCTGCGCGCCCTGGGCCACGAGCCGGAACTGCTGGATCTCGGGCCCGCCCCCTGAGCCGCCGGCAAAACGCGCCTTCCGCCTTGCGCCGGCCGGCCGGCGGCGCATTTATGCAGACAGGAATTCCGGAACCGGTGCTTTCACAATGGATACGATCCTCGACCCCAATCACCCGTCTCCGGGCGGCGCCGACATCATCAAGGACGGCGACGCCAAGACCTTCATGCAGGACGTGGTGAATGCCAGCCGCGAAGTGCCTGTGCTGGTGGATTTCTGGGCCACCTGGTGCGGCCCCTGCAAGCAGCTGACCCCGGCGCTGGAGAAGGTGGTGGCCGCGGCGCAGGGCCGCGTGCGGCTGGTGAAGATCGACATCGACCAGAACCGCGCGCTGGTGCAGCAGCTTTCCCAGATGGGCCTGCCCCTGCAGTCGGTGCCCACGGTGGTGGCGTTCTGGCAGGGACAGATCGCTGACCTGTTCCAGGGCGCCCTGCCGGAATCGGAGCTGAAGCGCTTCATCGAGACCCTGCTGAAGCTGGCGGGCGGCCAGATGCCCTCGGCCGACCTGCTGGCCGAGGCGCGGCAGGCGGCCGAGCAGGGGGACCATGAAACGTCGCTTCAGCTCTTCGCCGCCCTGATGCAGCAGGAGCCGGAGAATGCGGAGGCGGTGGCGGGGCTGGCCCGCACCTTGATGGCCATGGGCGAGGAGGAGCGCGCCCTTGAGGTGATCGAGGCGGTGCCGCAGAAGATCCGCGACCATGCCGAGGTGGCCGGCGTTCGCAGCGCCCTGGAGCTGGCGGCCGAGGGCCGCAAGGCGCGCGCCCGGCTGGCCGAGTTCGAGAGCCGGCTGGCCGCCGACCCTAACGACCATGCCGCGCGGATCGAGCTGTCGGTGGCGCTCAACGCCATGGACCAGCGCTCGGAGGCGGCGCAGGCGCTGCTCGACGCCATCAAGCGTGACCGAAGCTGGAACGAGGATGCTGCCCGCAAGCAGCTGCTGAAGTTCTTCGAGGCCTGGGGACCGACCGACCCGGCGACCGTGAAGGCGCGCCGCGGCCTCTCGACCCTTCTTTTCAGCTGAGCCAGGGGCCGGCAGGGCATGGACCCCGCCTTTTCCTGGGCGGCCCCGCTACCGGCGACGGTTCCGGTCTTTCCGCTCGCCGGCGCGCTGCTGCTTCCGGGTGGCCGCCTGCCGCTGAACGTCTTCGAGCCGCGCTACCTCGCCATGGTGGAGGATGCGCTGGCGGCGGGGCGGATGTTCGCCATGGTGCTGCCCGACCCGGTGCAGTCCCGGGCAGGGGGGCGCGCCACCCTCTACCGGGTGGCCTGCCTGGGTCGCATCGCTTCGTTTGCCGAGACGGAGGATGACCGCTACCTCGTCACCCTGCTCGGGGTGAGCCGCTTCCGGGTCGCGGAGGAGCTGCCGGATAGCCCGCGCGGCTATCGCCGGGTCCGCGCGGATTATGGCCCCTATGCCATTGACCGAACCGAGCCGCCATCCACCACGGGAGACCGGGCCGCACTGCTTGGCGCGGTGCGGGCCTATTTCCAGGCGCAGCGCATCGAGGCCGACTGGGCCGCGATCGAGCGCACCGCAACGCCCACCCTTGTAACCACCCTCTGCATGGTCTGTCCCTTCACCGATGCCGAGAAGCAGGCGCTGCTCGAAGCGCCGGACCTCGGGCAGCGGGCGGCCATGCTGGTTTCCCTGATGCGGATGGACAGCGTCGGCCCCGGCACTGGTTCTGAGCGGCCGAGTTGACGCAGACACGTTGACGCGCGGCGCGTCGCGGCGCAGGAATCCCCCGACATGACGAACCCGAACGAACACAGCCCCGCCGCCTCCACCGCCCAGCCTGGCGGCCCGGTTGACCCGCGCCTGCTGGAGATCCTGGTCTGCCCGGTCACCAAAGGGCCGCTGCGCTATGACCGGGAGAAGGGCGAGCTGGTCAGCGAGCAGGCCGGCCTGGCTTACCCGATCCGGGATGGCATCCCCATCATGCTGCCCGACGAGGCGCGTCAGCTGGAGGGCTGATGCCCAACCCGGTCGAGATCCGGCTGCTCCGTGCGGAGAGGCGGCTCGAGGTCCGCTTCGACGATGGGGCCGCCTTCTCCCTGCCTGCCGAGTACCTCCGGGTGGAAAGCCCGTCCGCGGAGGTGCAGGGGCATGGGCCTGGCCAGAAGAAGGTCGTTTCCGGCCGGCGCGCGGTTGGCATCATGCGCGTCGAGCCCGTGGGGCACTACGCCGTGCGGCTGGTTTTCGACGATCTGCACGACAGCGGCATCTACAGCTGGGACTACCTGTACCGACTCGGCCGCGAGGAGGCGGAGCGCTGGGCTGCCTATGAGGCGGAACTGGCCACGCGCGGCCTCTCCCGTGATCCGCCGGCGCGCCGCTAAGGCTCGCTGGACAATCCGCGGAGGAGGGTGGCGAGGTCAAGGCAGCCGCGGAAGCTGGCGGCGGGCTTGTCGTGACGGGCGGCGGCGGCGCGCCCTTTGCGTTCGATGAGGCGCTGGCCCGCACCCTGGAGGTAGGAAGGCGCTGGTATATGATATCGTCGAAAATCATCCCCGGGCAGGCCGAGGCCGGCTGGAAGCCCGCTTTCGCGCTGGATTTTGGGGTGTGTTGGTGA
>NZ_SNVJ01000016.1 GCF_009829925.1 Teichococcus coralli | reverse complement strand
TCAGATCCGGAGGTTCTGTTAGACGTTCTCAATCCCGCCAACATCTGGCCCGGGCTCAGCGTCGGCATGGGCCGGGCGCCCGGCAATGCCGGCGGCGCCACCATGCGGCCCTATGAGCAGGCGCGCATCCTGGGTGGCGGCTCCTCGATCAACGGCATCGGCGCCAACCGCGGCTCGCCGCATGACTACGCGGAATGGGAGGCCGAGGGCGCCGCGGGCTGGGGGTGGCAGGATGTGCTGCCCTATTTCCGCAGGCTGGAGAGCGACCTCGACCTCGGCGCCGACGACGCGGTGCACGGAAACGGCGGGCCACTGCCGATCCAGCGCGTGCCGCGCGACATCCATACGCCCTTCGCCCGCCAGGTGGAGGCGGAGCTGAACCGGCAGGGCCATCCCTCGCGCGAGGACCAGAACGGCGCCTGGGAGGATGGCGTGTTTCCCATCACCGTCAACCTGGATCGCGCGGGCCGCCGCACCTCCACCGCCACGGTCTACCTGACCGACGCCGTGCGCGCCCGCCCCAACCTGACGCTCTGGACGGAGACCGAGGCCGAGCGCCTGCTCTTTGAGGGGCGGCGCGTCACCGGCGCCGCGCTGCGCCGGGGCTCGGAGGCGGTCACGGTGCGCGCGCGGCGGATCGTCGTCAGCGCCGGGGCGCTGCATTCGCCGGCGCTGCTGATGCGCAGCGGCATCGGGCCGGGGCGCGCGCTGGCGGCGCTCGGCATCCCCGTGGTGGCGGCGCGCGAGGGGGTGGGGCGAAACCTGCTGGAGCACCCCTCCATCGGCGTTTCCGCCTTCATCCGCGCCGACGCGCGGCTGCCGCCGGGGGACCGCTACCACATCCAGTCCATCCTGCGCTGGTCCTCCGGGATGGAGGGCGCGCCGCCGGGCGACATGCACACCGCGGTCAACACCCGCTCCGGCTGGCACGCCGTCGGCCACCGCATCGCCACGCTGTTCTCCTGGGTCAACAAATCCTACTCGCATGGCACGGTGGCGCTGGCCTCGCCCGACCCGCACACGCCGCCGCAGGTGGATTTCCGCATGCTCTCCGACGCGCGCGACCTGGAGCGGCTGGCCCAGGCCTTCCGCCTGGCGGCCGGAGTGCTGCAGGCCCCCGCCCTGGCGGGCATGGTGCAGGCGGTCTTTCCCTCCACCTATTCGGCGCGGGTGAAATCGCTGCTGAAACTGTCCACGCGCAACCGGCTGCTGACCGCGCTGGCCGGGCCGGCGATGGACCGCAGCGCCGCCATCCGCGACCGCGTGCTGGCCCTGGCGCAGGACGGCGTCGCGCCGCTCGGCCTGCTCTGCCACGACGAGGATGCGCTGCACCGGCACCTGCGCGAGCATGTCGGCGGCGTCTGGCATCCCTGCGGCACCTGCCGCATGGGGTCGGAGGACGACCCGCGGGCGGTGTGCGACCCCGCGGGGCGGGTGATCGGCGTCGAGGGGCTGGTGGTCTGCGATGCCTCCCTCATGCCGACCATCCCCTGCGCCAACCTGAACCTGCCCGTCATCATGATGGCCGAGAAGGTGGCCGACGGGCTGCGCGCAGCGGGCTGAGCCGCATTCCGCCGGAAGGCGGGGATGACATGGCAGGGCATGCGGGCGTTCCATGCCACGCATGATCCGCGCCCTGTCCCTGGCCAGCCTGGTCGTGACCGCCCTCAGCCTCGGCCTGTCCTTCGCCCATGTGCTGGAGGCGCCGCCCCGCCTGCTCGACTGGCCGCCGGAGCTCTGGCGCGAGGCCACCGTGTTCCACGGCCAGTTCCGGCTCTTCGGCCTGCTCGGTGGCCCGCTGGATGGCGGCGCGGTGCTGGTGACGGCGGCGCTTGCCATCGCGTTGCGCGGGCGGCGGCCGGCTTTCGGTTATGGACTGACCGGCGCGGCGCTCTTCGCCGGCAGCCTCGTTGTCTGGTTCGCCTGGGTGGCGCCCGCCAACGGCATTCTCGCCACCTGGCGGCCTGGCCCCATCCCGGCCGATTTCGAGGCGGTGCGGAGCCGGTGGGAGAGCGGGCACATGGCCGTCGCCGGCCTCAAGCTGCTGGGCTTCGTCGCGGTTGCGCTTGCCGTCCTGCCAGGCCGCGCAGCAAGCCAGACCGGAACGGCGGACTGAATTCCCATGCCTCCTTCCGGACGATTGACACGCCTCCAAAGCTGCGGAACTCTGGTAAAGCGATTTACTAAACCGCTTTATTCTGAGGACGATGCTCCGCAAGCCCTCCAGCCGCCCTGCCCGGGTCAAGGACGTCGCCGCGCTGGCCGAGGTCTCGGTCACCACGGTGTCGCGCTACCTGAACGCGGGTCTCGTCCTGCCGCCGGCCACGGCAGAGCGGATCGACGCGGCCGTGCGCCAGCTCGCCTACCAGCCCAACCGCCTCGCCCGCAGCCTCAGCCTCGGCCGTTCCGACACCATCGGGCTGGTGGTGCCGGAAATCGCCAACCCCTTCTTCGCCCATCTCGCCGCCGCGGTGGAGGAAGCCGCCGAGGCCGCGGGGCTGGGCCTGCTGCTCTGCGCCACGCTGAACCGGCTGGACCGCGAGCTGGACTACCTGGAGCGCCTGCGCAGCCACCAGGTGGACGGCCTGATCTTCCTGACCAACCATCACGACGACGGCCGGCTGGCGGAAGGCATCCGCGCCTCCCGCAACCTCGTGCTGATCGACGAGGACGTGGCCGGCACCAGCGTGCCCAAGCTGTTCTGCGACAATCTCCAGGGGGGCCGGCTGGCCGGCGAGCGGCTGCTGGCCGCCGGGCACCGGCGCCTCGGCTTCGTCGGCGGCCCGGTCGGCCTGATGAGCACGGATGAGCGGCTGGACGGGCTGCGCGCCGCGGCCGGCGCCGTGGCGGGGGCGGCGGTTGCCTGGGCCTGCTCCGGCCCGCACACGCCGGAGCAGGGCCGCGCCGCCGCCGCCGCCTGGCTCGCCCTGCGCGACCGTCCGACCGGCCTGCTGCTCGGCAGCGGCGTGCTGCTGGACGGCTTCCTGGAAGCCGTGCGCGAGGCCGGGATCGCCGTGCCGGACGCGCTTTCCCTGGTGGCCTTCGACGATGTCGGGCCGCTGCACCTCTTCAACCCGCCCGTCACCGCCATCCGCCAGCCGGTCGCCGAGCTTGGCCGGCAGGGCGTCGCGCTGCTACGCGGCCGGCTGCGCGGCGAGCCGGCGGGCCCGCCCCTTCGCCTCCCGGTGGAGCTGGTGGAGCGGCACTCCGTCGCCTCCCCGCCCGCCCGCCCAACACGGAAAGCCATTCACCCATGACCAAGACGAAGGTTCTGCTCGTCGGCGAAAGCTGGGCGACCTCCGCCACCCACTACAAGGGCTTCGACCAGTTCGGCAGCGTCACCTTCCACCTGGGCGCCGAGCCGCTGGTGGCCGCGCTGCGCGACAGCCCCTTCGAGCTGACCTACATGCCCGCGCACGAGGCGGCGCAGGGCTTCCCCTTCGCGGCCGAGGGGCTGGCGCAGTACGACGTCATCCTGCTCTCCGACCTTGGCGCCAACACGCTGCTGCTGCCGCCCGAGGTCTGGCTGCACGGCCGCCCGGTGCCCAACCGGCTGAAGCTGATCCGCGACTGGACGGCGCAGGGCGGCGGGCTGGCCATGATCGGCGGCTATTTCTCCTTCCAGGGCATCGACGGCCGCGCGCGCTGGCGCCGCACCCCGGTGGAAGAGGCGCTGCCGGTCGAGTGCCTGCCCTACGACGACCGCATCGAGGTGCCGGACGGCTTCGTCGCCGAGCTGGCGCCGGAGGCCGCCGCGCACCCAATCTTCCAGGGCCTGCCGCAGCCGATGCCGATGCTGCTCGGCGCCAACGAGGTCGTGGTGAAGCCGGGCGCCGAGGTGCTGGCCCGCCTGCCCGCCAGCGAGGGCGGCCATCCGCTGCTGGTCACCGGCAAGCACGGCAAGGGTCGCACCCTGGCCTGGACCTCCGACATCGGCCCGCACTGGCTGCCGCAGCCCTTCGTGGACTGGGAAGGCTACGCCACGCTGTGGCGCAACACGTTGGGCTGGCTGGCGGGGCGCGACGCCTGATGCCCGCCAAGCCTGTCTTCCGCCCCCGCCCCAACGCCATCGAGACGCTGTTCGGCCGCCGCAAGGCCGTGATCGGCGTCATCCATTCGCTCGCCCTGCCCGGCTCCCCCGGCTATGACGGGCGGCCGATGGCGGAGATCGTCGATTTCGCCGTCGCCGAGGCCGAGCGCTACCGCGCCGGCGGCGTGGACGGGCTGATCGTCGAGAACCACGGCGACATTCCCTTCAGCAAGCCCGAGCATCTCGGCCCCGAGACCGCCGCCGGCATGGCGGTGATGACCGACGCGGTGCGCCGCGCCAGCGGCCTCACCGTCGGCGTCAACGTGCTGGCCAACGGCGCCATCCAGGCGCTGGCCGTCGCCAAGGCCGCCGGCGCCAGCTTCATCCGCGTCAATCAGTGGGCCAACGCCTATGTGGCGAACGAGGGCTTCGTCGAAGGCCCCGCCGCCGCCGCGACGCGCTACCGCGCCTGGCTGCAGGCGCGTGAGGTGAAGATCTTCGCCGACGTGCACGTCAAGCACGGCGCGCACGCCATCACCGGCGACCGCTCGATCCCCGAGCTGGCGCGCGACGTCGAGTTCTTCGACGCCGACGTGGCCATCGCCACCGGCCAGCGCACCGGCGATTCCGCGACAATGGAGGAGCTGTCCACCATCGCCGGGGGCACCGCCCTGCCGGTTGCGGTCGGCTCGGGCGTGACGCCGGACAACGTCGGCGACATCCTCACCGTGGCCGATGCCGTCATTGTCGCCAGCTACCTCAAGCAGGACGGCGTATGGTGGAACCCGGTGGACCCCGAGCGGCTCCGCACCTTCATGGCCGCGGTGGAGCGCGCGCGGGCATGAGCCGCCTCCTCGTCCTCGGCAATGCCGGCATCGACCTGCTCTGTCCGGTGCCGCACTTGCCGCGGCCGGGGGAAACGCTGGTCGCGATGGACCAGGTCCGCGCGCCCGGCGGCAAGGGGCTGAACCAGGCGGTGGTGGCGGCCCGCGCCGGCGCCGCCGTGCGCTTCGTGGCGCCGGTGGGCCAGGACGGCGCGGCGGCGGAACTGGTGGCCGCCCTCGGCGCCGAGCCGCTGGACGGGCTCGCCCTGCTGCCGCAGGACGCACCCACCGACCTTTCGCTGCTGATGGTGGCCGCGGATGCGGAGAACTGCATCCTCAGCCTCGGCGCCGCCGCCGACGCGCTGCCGGCCGCCGCGGCCGAGGCCGAGGCGGCCGCGCTCGGCCCGGACGACATGCTGCTGGTGCAGGGCAACCTCTCGCGGCAGGCCACCGCCGCCGCCATGCGGATGGCGGTGGGGCGCGGCGCCCGCGTGCTGCTGAACGCCGCGCCGCTGCGCTGGGACATGGCGGCGCTGCTGCCGCTCTGCACGCTGGTGGTCGCCAATGCCGGCGAGGCGGAGGCGCTGACCGGGCAGGCGGGCGCCGAGGCCGCCGAGGCGCTGCACCACGCCGGTGCCGGCCTGGCACTGGTGACGCTGGGAGCCGAAGGCTGCGTCGCCGCCGGGAGGGCGGGCACCACGCACCACGCCGCGACGCCGGCCCGCGCGGTGGACACCACCGGGGCCGGCGACACCTTCTGCGGCACCCTGGCCGCGTGCCTGCTGGCGGGCGACGCGCTCGCCCCCGCCATCGCGGCGGCGCAGCGCGCGGCGGCGCTCACCGTGGCGCGGCCCGGCGCCTTCGCCGCTCTGCCCTCCGCCGAGGAACTGCGCGCCCTGCTGGCGGAGCCCCGCGCATGAGCGCCGCCGTGCTGGAGATGGCGGGCTTCAGCGTCGATCTCGGCCCGGCTGGCCGGCGCGTGCGGGTGGTGGAGGACCTCTCCCTCACCCTGCATCCCGGCCGCATCACCTGCCTGGTCGGCGAGAGCGGCTCGGGCAAGAGCGTCACCGCCATGGCGCTGATGCGGCTGCTGGCCCCGGGGCAGTTCGCCATCCGCGCCGACCGGCTGCGCTTCGAGGGGAAGGACATCGCCGGGCTCGACGAGCGCGGCATGGCGCGGCTGCGCGGCAACCGCATGGCGATGATCTTCCAGGAGCCGATGACCTCGCTCAACCCGGTCTTCACGGTGGGCGACCAGGTCGGCGAGGCGCTGCGGGTGCATCGCGGCCTCTCCGCCGCCGCCGCGCGGGAGCGCGCGCTGGAGGCGCTGCGGCAGGTGCAGATCCCGGCGCCGGAGCGGCGGCTGGACGCCTATCCGCACGAGCTTTCCGGCGGCATGCGGCAGCGTGTGATGATCGCCATGGCGCTGGCCTGCGAGCCCGCCCTGCTGATCGCCGACGAGCCGACCACCGCGCTCGACGTCACCATCCAGGCGCAGATCCTGGCGCTGCTGGCGGCGCTGCGCGCGCAACACGGCACCGGCATCCTGTTCATCACGCACAATCTTGGCGTGGTCGCGGAGATCGCCGACGAGGTGGCGGTGATGTATGCCGGGCGCATCGTCGAGCGCGCGCCGGCCGCCGCGCTCTTCGAGGGCGCGCAGCACCCCTATACCCTGGCGCTGCTGGCCGCCATGCCCTCGCTCACCGGCACGCAGGAACGGCTGGAGCCGATTCCCGGCCGCATGCCCCCGGCCGGCGAGGCGCCGCCCGGCTGCCGCTTCGCACCGCGCTGCCCCTTCGCCGCCGCCCAATGCGCCGAGGCGCCGCCGCTCCGTGGTATGGCGCCGGGGCATGACGTCGCCTGCTGGCGCGCCCCTGTGGAGGCCCTGGCATGAATACGCCGCTGCTTCGCGCTGAAGGGTTGCACTGCATCTATCCGCTGCCCGGCGGGCGCACCCTGCGCGCGGTGGACGGCATCGACCTGACGCTGGCCCGCGGCGAGACGCTGGCGGTGGTCGGCGAGAGCGGCTGCGGCAAGAGCACGCTGGGCCGCCTGCTGCTGCGGCTGGAGGAGGCGCAGCAAGGGCGCATCCTGCTCGACGGCATCGACATGCGCGGCCTGCGCGGCGCCGCCCTGCGCGCCATGCGGCGGCGGGTGCAGGTGGTTTTCCAGGACCCCTATGGCTCGCTGAACCCGCGCGAGCGCATCCGCGACGTGCTGGTGCGGCCGATGCTGCTGCACCGCCTCTGCACCCGCGCCGAGGCGGAGCGCCGCGCCGCCGCGCTGATGGAGCGGGTCGGCCTTTCGCCGGCGCAGCTCGACCGGCTGCCGCACCNAGGCGGAGCGCCGCGCCGCCGCGCTGATGGAGCGGGTCGGCCTTTCGCCGGCGCAGCTCGACCGGCTGCCGCACCAGTTCAGCGGCGGGCAGCGGCAGCGCATCGCCATCGCCCGCGCGCTGTCCGTCGGGCCGGACCTGATCGTCTGCGACGAGCCGGTCTCGGCGCTCGACGTCTCCGTGCAGGCGCAGGTGGTGAACCTGTTGCAGGACCTGCAGCGCGAGCGCGGCGTGGCGCTGCTGTTCATCTCGCACGACCTGGCGGTGGTGCGTCACCTCGCCCACCAGGTGGCGGTGATGTATGCCGGGCGGGTGGTCGAGGCGGGACCGGCGGCGCGCATCTTCACCGACCCGCGCCATCCCTATACCCGCGCCCTGCTGGAGGCCGCGCCGCGCACCGAGACCGGCCCGCGCCACCACACGGCGCTGGCCGGCGAGCCGCCGAACCCCGCCGCGCCGCCGCCCGGCTGCCGCTTCGCCCCCCGCTGCCCCGCCGCGCGCGCGGTCTGCCGGCAGGATCCGCAGCCCGCCCTGCGCGAGATCGCGTTGGGCGAGATCGCGTTGGGCGAGATCGCGTTGGGCGAGATCGCCTTGAGCGAGGTCGCCTTGAGCGAGGTCGCCCTTGGGCAGCGCGCCGCCTGCCACTTCGCCGAAACGTTGCCGCCCTTCACCGCGCTCGCCGCCGGCGCCGACGCCCCGCCGGCCCTGGCCGCGCGCATCGCCGCCTACCGCGCCGCGCGCGACCGCGAAGCCGCCGCCGTTCCCGAAAGCCCCGCCCCATGCGCATGATCGCCGGACGGCTGCTCGCCCTCGTGCCCGTGCTGTTCGGGCTCTGCGTGCTGTCCTTCCTGCTGCTGGCCAGCGTGCCGGGCGACCCGGTGACGGCCATGCTCGGCCTGGAGGCCGACCCCGCCGCGATCGCCACGCTGCGCGCCAAGTATGCGCTGGACCAGCCGCTGCCGCTGCGCTTCATCGCCTGGTTCTGGCAGGTGCTGCACGCCGACCTCGGCCGCTCCATCCAGACCGGGCGGCCGGTTCTGGAGATGATCGGCGCGGCGCTGCTGCCGACCCTGCAGCTCGCCCTGGCGGCGCTGCTGGTCTCGCTGGTGATCGCCATCCCCGCCGGCGTGGTGGCGGCGACCCGGCGCAACGGTGCGGCCGACTTCGGCGCCACGCTGCTGGCGCTCTGCGGCCTGTCGCTGCCGAGCTTCTGGCTGGGCATCCTGCTGATCATGGGCTTCTCCATCGCCCTGCCGGTGCTGCCCTCCTCCGGCCATGTGCCCTTCGGGGAAAACCCCTGGGAGGCGCTGCGCCACCTCGCCTTGCCGGCGCTGACGCTGGGCGCCGCCATGGCCGCCGCCACCATGCGCATGACGCGCGCGGCGATGATCGAGATCCTTTCCGCCGACTTCATCCGCACCGCCCGCGCCAAGGGCGTGCCGGCGCGCCGCGTGGTCTGGCGCCACGCGCTGCGCAACGCGCTGATGCCGGTGGTGACGCTGGTCGGGCTGCAGCTCGGCCAGCTCATGGGCGGCGTGGTGGTGACGGAAAGCGTCTTTTCCTGGCCCG
Organism: Teichococcus coralli; assembly: GCF_009829925.1. Classification (GTDB taxonomy): domain Bacteria; phylum Pseudomonadota; class Alphaproteobacteria; order Acetobacterales; family Acetobacteraceae; genus Pseudoroseomonas; species Pseudoroseomonas coralli. Next base: position 103,102 of record NZ_SNVJ01000016.1, on the reverse strand, counting down.
GCATCGGCAAGCTGACGGTGGACGCCATCTTCGCGCGCGACTTCCCCGTGGTGCAGGGCGCCATCCTGGTGACGGCGACGCTGTTCGTGCTGATCAACCTCGTCACCGACCTGCTCTACGCCGTGCTCGACCCCCGGCTGAGGAAGCGCGCATGAGCGCCCCCTCCGTGAGCGCCACCATGACCCGCGCGCCGCTGTGGCGCCGCCTGCTGCGCGACCCGCGCGCGGCGCTCGGCCTGCTGCTGGTCGGCCTCGCGGTGCTGGGCGCCGTGCTGGCGCCGCTGCTGCCGCTGCCGGGGCCGGAGACGCCGGACTTCCTGGCCACCCTCGCGCCGCCCGCCGGCGCCCATCCGCTCGGCACCGACGACCTGGGGCGGGACACGCTCGCCCGCATCCTGGCCGGGGCGCGCGTCTCGCTGCTGGTGGGGGTGGCGAGCGTCGGCGCGGCGCTGCTGCTGGGCGGCGCCATCGGGCTGGTCTCGGGTTTTCTGGGCGGCTGGGTGGACACGGTGCTGATGCGACTGATGGACGTGCTGCTGGCCTTTCCCGGCATCCTGCTGGCGCTCGGCATCACCGCCGCCCTCGGCGCCTCGCTGACCAACACCGTGATCGCCATCGCCGTGGTCAACCTGCCGGTGCTGGCGCGCGTGGCGCGCGGGCAGGCGCTGGCGCTGCGCGGGCTGGACTACGTGCGGGCGCAGCAGGCGCTCGGCTTCGGGCCGCTGACCATCCTGTGGCGCGCCGTGCTGCCCAACGCGCTCTCGCCCATCCTGGTGCAGGCCTCGGTGCTGCTGGCCGCCTCGATCATCACGGAATCCTACCTTTCCTTTCTCGGCCTCGGCGTGCAGCCGCCCACCCCGAGCTGGGGCAACATGCTGCGCGACGCCATCGGCTTCCTGGACCAGGCGCCCTGGCTCGCCTGGTTTCCCGGCCTCGCCATCTTTCTCACCGTGCTGGGCTTCAACCTGCTCGGCGACGGGGTGCGCGACCGGCTGGACCCGCGTGACTGATGCCTGCCCGCAATTCAAAAATCCGACGGAGGCTCCGCATGAACGTCCTGAACGACCGCCCCGCTCTCGGCCGCCGCGCCCTGCTGGCCGGCGCCGCCGCCCTGCCCGCCGCGCTGGCGCTGCCCGCCGCGCGCGCCCAGGAAGGGCCGCGCACCCTCGCCATCGGCGTCGTTTCCGACCCCGTGACGCTGGACCCGGCCTTCTCCGGCTCCTTCTTCGAGAACCAGGTGCTCTACAACCTGCACGAGACGCTGCTGGTGGCGGCGCCGGACGGCAGCATCTCCCCCGGCCTCGCCAGCTTCACCCAGCCGGACCCGCAGACCTACGCCTTCACCCTGCGCGAGGGCCTGACCTTCCATGACGGCACCCGGCTCGACGCGGCCGCGGCCAAGGCCAATATCGACCGCTACCTCGACCCCGCCGTGGGCTCGATCCGCCGCGCCGACTTCGGCCCGGTGCGCGAGGTGGCCGTCACCGGTCCGCTGACCTTCGAGCTGCGCCTCTCGGCGCCCTATGCGCCGCTGCCGCTGGTGCTGACCAACCGCGCCGGCATGATGGTCTCGCCAACCGCGGTGAAGGCGCTGGGCGCCGACTTCGCGGCCAAGGCCGTGGGCTGCGGACCGTGGAAGCTGGCGAGCTGGACCAAGAACGCCGAGCTGGTGCTGGAGAAGTTCGACGGCTACTGGCGCGGCCAGGAGCACGGCTTCGACCGCCTGCTCTTCCGCCCGCTGCCGGACGAGACGGTGCGGCTCGCCAACCTGCGCAGCAACACGCTACAGCTGATCGACAGCGTGCCGCCGCAGGCGGTCGCCACGCTGGGGCGGGAGGCGGCGCTGCGCGTCTCGCAGATGCCGAGCCTCGGCTTCAACGCCTTCGCCTTCAACTGCACCCGCGCGCCCTTCGACGACCCGCGCCTGCGGCAGGCCTTCACCGCGGCGGTGGACCCGGCGGTGATCCAGCGCGTGGTGTATTTCGGCACCGGGCGCCCGGCGGCCGGCCCGCTTTCCCCGGCGGTGCCCTGGGCCTTTGACGCCGAGCTGCCGCTGCGCGGCGGCAAGCCGGAGGAGGCCAAGGCGCTGCTGAAGCAGGCGGGCGCCAATGAGCCGGTGCCGGTGGCCATCACCGTCACCAACTCGCCGGCCATGGTGCGCATCGCGCAGATCCTGCAGGCGCAGGCGGGCGCCGCCGGCTTCAAGGTCGAGGTGCGGCAGATCGACCCAACGAGCCTGATCACCGTGCTGCGCCAGCGGGACTTCGACCTCTGCATGGCGCCCTGGTCGGGCCGCTACGACCCGGACGGCAACATGTTCAACTATTTCACCAAGGGCGGCCCGAACAACTTCGCCGGCTACGACAGCGAGGAGGTGACAGGCCTGCTGCAGAAGGCGCGCACGATCGCCGACCAGGCGGAGCGGGCGAAGCTCTACCAGCAGGCGCAGCGCCGGATCGCGGAGGACGCGCCGATGCTGTTCCTGCATTTCGACGCCATCATCCAGGCTTCCTCGGCGAAGCTGACCTGGACGCAGTACCCGGACGCGGTGTTCCGCCTCTACGGCGCGAAGCTGGGCTGAGGCGGCGCGGGCAGCGGCGCGGGATTCACTCCCGCGCCGCTGCCGGTCAGCCTTCGAAGCGGTCGGCCCAGGCCTTGTGCGCGGGCAGGCCGAGGATCTCGGACACCTCGGCGTAGCTCGCCATGGCGTCCTGCCGCGACCGCGTGGTGCCCTCCCGCCGCAACGCCTCCAGCGTGCCGCCGATTGCCCGCACGGCGGAGAACAGCGTGCTCACCGCGTAGAGCACCACGCTGAAGCCGAGCTGTTGAAGCTCCACCGTGGTGAGCGCGGCGGCCTCGTTGCCGTCCACGATGGAGACCACCTTGGGGCCCGGCACCGCCCGCGCCACCGCCTCGACCTCGGCGATTGTCCTGATGCCGTCCACGAAGACGAGGTCCACCCCGGCCTGCTGGTAAAGCCGGGCGCGGCGCACCGCCTCCTCGATGCCCATGGCGGGCAGGGCGTCGGTGCGGCCGATCACGAGCAGGTCGTCCTCCCCGCGCGCCGCCAGGGCGCAGCGCAGCCGCAGCGCGCTTTCCTCCGCCTCCATCAGCCGGATGCCGGCAAGCTGCCCGCAGCGCTTCGGCGCCACCTGGTCCTCCAGGTGGATCGCCGCCACGCCGGCCTGGACGTATTCCCGCACGGTGCGCTGGATGTTGGAGGGACCGCCATAGCCGGTGTCAGCATCGGCGATCACCGGGATCGTCACGGCGCGCGTCATGCTGCGGGCCTGCTCGGTCATCTCGGTCTGCGAGAGCAGGCCGATATCGGGCATGCCGAGCCGGCTGGCGGTGGCGCCGAAGCCGGTCATGTAGACGGCGGGGAAGCCGGCCTGCTCCGCCATCCTCGCCGTCAGGGCGTCGGGCGCGCCCGGCGCGACGATGATCTCCCCGCCCTTCAGCAGGCTTCTCAGCCGCGCCGCTGCGTGCATGTCGTCTCCTCCCGTCGTCGGCCGGAAAGACTGCCATCCCGCGGCTTCCGCCACCATGCCGTTGCCGGGGGCCGCACCTCCGGCCCTCCTCAGCCGCCGGAGCCCGCGGAAGGGCCATGCGTCGCCGGCCTTGCAATTGCTCGGGCCGGACGCCATCTGGCTGATCGGTCCGCAACAACTGAAAGGAGGTGATCCAGTGTCTCATTGTTTCGCGAAGGCGTCCGTCGCCACGGCCTGGATCTCCACGGTGAACACGGTCACCGCGGCCTGATCCAGGCCGAAGTCCGGCTGCGGTGACGCCCGCAGACAATGCGAAGGCCCTGGGGGCAGCCCCGGGGCCTTCTTCATGTCCGGCCCCCCCCGCCCTCAGCGCCCGGCTGTCTGGCCGCTGGCGGAACGCTCCAGATACCTGAGCGTGGTCGGGCGGAGATGCTCGTCGATCCAGCGCGCCATCGCCTCCTCCTCCTGCAGCGACTGCCGCAGCAGGCCCAGCCCATCCTGGTGGCCGACCGTTTCGGCGAGCACCAGCAGGCTCCTGTAGGAGGCGATCTCGAAATGCTCGAAGGCGAAGTTGGCGAAGGTGTTCTTCACCACCTCGTCCGGTGCCGGGGCGTGGGCCAGCGCGGCCATGTTGCCCATGAACTGCAGCCCCATGTCCTTCAGGGTGGAGTTGGTGGACCCAAAGGCCTCCAGCAGCTGCTCGATGCGCTTCGCCTGCTGCTCGGATTCCCCGATGTGCTCGCGCAGCCGCGCTTCCATCTCGGGGTAGTTCTCCAGGCGCCCGACCTGCCGCTCCAGAAGCTGAACGGCCTGCTTCTCGACGGCATGCTGGTTGCGCAGGCCGCTGACATAGATTTCCTGCGCATGTCGCGTGGTTTCGCTCACATTCCGGCTCCCTGGCTGCTGGCGGGCGGCCGCCCGCATGGACAGGAACCCAACCGCGCGCCTGCCGCCGGGTTCCAGCCGTGCCGGAGCCTCGGCAGAGGCGTTGCGAGCGCCTGTCGCTCGCCGCCAATACACTTGGCCGACCTGCGCCGCCTCGCCACGGAGGCGGAGCGGAGGGCGGCCCTGCCTTTCCAGAGGCGCAACCGCCGCCGCAGGGCCGGGTTGGAGCAGCACGTCCGGCGCCTTCGCCGGACTTGGCGACCCGGCGATCGGCCCCACCTCAGGGCTCAGGCCGGGTGGCGGGGAGGACGGCGCTTGCCATTGCTGACGAAGGAGGATCTGCGGCGCCATTCCCGGCTGGGCTGGGCCAGCCTGTTCGCGCTGGCCGCCGCGGCCCTCGCGCTCTGGCTGACGGGCCGCCACGGCGCGGCGCTGGGGACCGGGGGAGGCCTGCTCGGCTGCCTGGCGCTGGTGCTGCCGCCGCGCGAGCGTATGCCCATCCTGCCCTGGCGCCTGCGCGCCCTGCCCCGCCGGCTGGATGCCGCCCCGGTTCTTGGCACGCTGGTCTCCTGCCCGGGCTATGGCCTGGGCTGGTTCTATCTCCCCGGCCCCTATGACGAGATCGTGCACCTGGTGAACGGGATGCTGGCGGGCGCCGTTTTCGCTGCCCTGCTGCAAGCCGACCGGCGGCGGCGCGGCGTGCTGCAGCTTGCCGTCGCCGGCGCCGCCTGCGGCCTCGCGGTCGGCGCCGGCTGGGAAGTGTTCGAGGCGCTGACCGGGTTGATCGGCGACTGGACCGACACCTGGACGGATGTGCTGCTGACCACCCTCGGCGCCACCTTCGCCGCCGCTCTCGCCCGCGCCTTCGACGGGCGCCGGAAGCCGCCGCCACACCCGGCGGCAGCCATGCCTCGCGCCCGCTGGCACCAGCCCTGACCCCGCGTGCTTGTCGCCACCTACAATATCCATCGTGGCCGCCCGCCCGGCGGCCTGTTCCGGCCGGAGCGCATCGAGGGCGTGATCGCCGAGATCCGCCCCGGCCTCATCGCCTTGCAGGAGGCGCAGCACTATCTCCGGCGCGGCACCGGGATGCTGGACGCGCGGCGGCTGGAACGCGAGCTGGGCCTGCGGCTGCTGCACGTCACCAACCGCGCGGGCGAGCAGGGCTGGCGTAGCAACCTGCTGCTCGTGCGCCGCGAGGCCAGGGTGCTGCACGGGCCGGTGGGCCTTCGCCTCGGCGGATGGGAGCCGCGCGGCGCCATCCTCGTGGAGCTGGATCTCGGCACCGGGCCGCTGCGCGTCATCGCCACCCATCTCAGCCTGGGCGCACGACGGAGGGAGCTTCAGGCGGCGGCGCTGCTGGAGGCGATGCGGGCCCGCGCCCGGCACCCGATGCCGACGCTGCTGCTCGGCGACTTCAACGAATGGCGGCGCGGCAGGTCGGCACTCGGCATCCTGGAGCGGGTCTTCGGCGACCCGCCGCATCCGCCGAGCTTCCCCTCCTTCTTCCCGCACCTGGCGCTGGACCGCATCCTGGCCGATCCGCCCGCGCTGGTGACGTGCGTCGAGGCGCATGACACGCCGCTCGCCCGGCGCGCCTCGGACCACCTGCCGCTGAAGGCAGTGCTGGCGGAGAACGGCCCGGGGGAATGAATTCCCCCGCTCGCCTTCACCCCCGCAGCACGCGCCGCGCGATGGCCATGCGATGCACTTCCGTCGGCCCCTCATAGATGCGCATCAGCCGCACCTGCTGCGCGAAGAGCTGCAGCGGAAGCTCCTTGGTCATGCCCATGGCGCCGAAGCTCTGCATCGCCTGGTCCACCACCTCCTGCGCCATCTCGGTGCCGAAGACCTTGATCATCGAGGCCTCGTTGCGCACGTCCCCGCCGGCATCGAGCGTCTCGGCGGCGGCATGCACCATCAGGCGGCAGGCATGGATGCGGATGGCGGCATCGGCGATCCACCACTGGATGGCCTGCCGGTCGGCCAGCTTTACCCCGAAGGTGACGCGCTGCTTCACCTGCTCCGTCATCATGTCCAGCGCCCGCCGGGCGATGCCGACGCAGCGCGCGCCCACCTGCAGCCGCCGGATGTTCAGGCGGAGCTGCATCGGCGCGTAGCCGCGGCCCAGCTCGCCCAGCACCTGCCGCGCGGGCAGCCGGCAATCCTCGAAGACCAGCTCATAGGTGCGCCGGCCGCCGATCATCGGGATCTCGCGCTCGATGGTGAAGCCCGGCGTGCCGCGCTCGACGATGAAGGCCGTCATGCCCTCCTCGCGCTTGCCCTCGCCGGTGCGCGCCATGACGATGATGAAGTCGCAATAGGGTACGCGGCTGACCCAGATCTTGCGGCCGTTCAGCACCCAGTCCTCGCCGTCCCGCATGGCGCGGGTGAGCATCCCCGCCGGGTCGCCGCCGGCGCCCGGCTCGGAAATCGCGATGGCCGACTTCATCCGGCCCTCGGCATAGGGCGTCAGGTAGGCCTCGCGCTGCCAGGAGCTCGCCACCGCCATCAGCATGTGCAGGTTCGGGGAATCGGGCGGGAACTCGAACGGCGCGATGGTGCGGGAAACCTCCTCCTCCACCAGCATCCGCGCCACCGCGGGAAGGTCGGCGCCGCCCATCGCCTCCGGCACGTCGAGGCCCCAGAGGCCAAGCTCCTTGCACTTGGCGAGAAGCGGCGCCTCCTCCTCCTCGGTCAGGCCGTACTTGCCGCCCGACGCCTCGCGCGCCAGCACCGCGGGCTCCAGCGGCATCAGCTCGCGCGCGACGAACTTCGCCACCATGTCCTGCAGCATGCGGTGCTCTTCGGTGATGCTCGTCAGCATCGCGGTTCCTTCCCCTGGATGAAACAAGTTCTGGGGGAAGGAATTCCCCCAGGCCCCCCATCTTTCTTCTGTCAGTTCGGCACGATCAGCCCGTCCACGGCCACGGCACCCTGCCCTTCGGCGCGGATGATCAGCGGGTTGATCTCGGCCTCCGCCACCGCCTCCGGCGGCAGGCAGGCCAACAGGGACAGCGCGCGGATGGCGTGGGCCAGCGCCTCGACATCGCCGCGCGGCAGGTTGCGGAAGCCCTGCAGCATGCGCAACTCCGGCAGGGCGGCGACCATCTCGCGCGCCGTCTCCAGCGAGGCCGGCGCGAGGCGGACACAGAAGCTGCGCTTCAGTTCCGCCAGAACCCCGCCCATGCCCAGCATCACCACCGGGCCAACCTCCGGGTCGCGCCGGAAGCCCAGGATCACCTCGGCCAGCCCACGCTGCATCGGCGCCACCAGCACGCCCTCGACACGCGCCGAAGGATGCTCGCGCGCCGCCTTGTCCAGCAGTTCCGCCACGGCGGCGCGGATGGCGTCCTCGCCCGCCACGTCGAGCCGCACCAGCCCGGCCTCGGTCTTGTGCGGGATGTCGGGCGAAAGCAGCTTCACCGCCGCCGGCCCCTGCATCCCGGCCGCCGCCTCCGGTGTGGCGACGATTCGGCTGCCCGGCCCCTCGATGCCCAGTTCGGCGAAGACGGCGCAGGCCTCCGCCTCGTTCAGCCGCCGTGCGCCGAAGCCGGCGAGGCGCTGCGCGGCGGCGCGCCAGTCGTGTTCCGCCACCGCCGCCAGCGGTCGCGGGCCGCGCCAGGTGAGGAAGGCGTGCAGCGCGTCGGCGCAGGTCTCGGGCGTGCGGAAGCCGGCGACGCCCGCCGCGTCCAGGATGCCGAGCGCCGCATCCGCCTGCGGCGCGCAGAACACGCCGAGCGGCTTGCTGCCGTCATAGACGGAAAGGATGTTCTCGTTCACCTGCGCCGGCCGCAGCCGCGCGGTGGAGCCGAGCACGGCCACCACGGCGTCGCAGTGCTCGGAGGCGACAATCTCCTGCAGCACGCGGGTGTACTGCCCCTTGCCGCCGCCCATCGGCAGGTCGATCAACGGCGAGTCCGACAGCTCGATGCCCTCGGTGGCCAGCGCCGCGCGCATCGCGGGCGGCGGCGGCACCACCTCGACGCCGAGGCTGCCGAGCCGGTCCACCACCATCGCCGCGCCGCCGCCCGTGCCGGTCAGCACCGAGACGCGGCGGCCCTTCGGCGGGGTGCGGCCGAGCACCAGGCGGGGCAGTTCCACCAGCCCCTCCAGCGTGTCCACGCGCAGGATGCCGTTCTCGCGGAAGAAGGTGTCGGCCAGCTCGTCGGCGCCGACCATGGCGCCGGTGTGCGAGACGGCGATGCGGCGGCCGACATCGGAGCGGCCAAGCTTGTAGGCGATCACCGGCTTGCCGAGTTCGTGCGCGCGGCGGGCGGCGCGGGCCAAAGCGGGCGCGTCGCGCAGCGTCTCCAGGAAGAGCAGCACCGCGCGCGTCGCCGCGTCCTCCACCATCAGGCCGGCGATCTCGCCGACGCCGAGGTCGCACTCGTTGCCGACCGAGACGATCTTGGCGAAGCCGAGGCCGCGCGCGCCGGCCCGGGAGAGCAGCGCGCCCATCATGCTGCCGCTCTGCGACACCATCGAGAGCCCGCCCGGCGCCAGCGCCTCGGCCTCGACGGCGGCGTTGTTGGTGATCGGGACGCCGTCCGTCACGTTGACGAGGCCGAGGCAGTTCGGCCCGATCAGCCGCAGCCCACCCTCGCGCGCGATGGCGGTGATGCGCTCCTGCAGGGCACGCCCCTCGCCGCCAAGTTCCGCGAAGCCGGCGCTGTAGATGGTGGCGACGCGCACGCCCTTCTCGACGCAGCCGGCGATGGCCTCCGGCACGGCGGCGGCGGGCACCATCAGGAAGGCGTGGTCCACCGGCTCCGGCACGGCGCGGATATCGGGGAAGGCCGGCAGGCCGAAGATTTCGGCGCGGCCGGGATTCACCGGCAGGATGCGCCCCGTATAGCCCGATGTCTGCAGCACCCGCTGGGCACGGGAGTTGTTCTTCGCCGGATCGGCCGAGGCGCCGATCAGCGCGATGCCGCGCGGGTGGAACAGCGCCTCGGCGAGGCCGGCGCGCGGCGTTTCCCGATCCATCGCCTCAGCGCCCCTCGAAGACCGGCGGGCGGCGCTCGGCCATGGCGCGGCGGCCCTCGGCGAAGTCCGCCATGCGGCGCTGCCAGCTCTGCTGCTCGAACTCGCGCTCGGTGGCGGCGTCGAAGGCTTCGGCCAGGCCGCGCCGCAGCGTGGCGCGCAGCCCCTGCACGGCGAAGGGGGCGGAGGTGGCGATCTCGGCGGCCAGCGCCTGGGCGGCGGCGAGCACCTCCGCCTGCGGCACCAGCTCATCGAGCAGGCCGATCTCCAGCGCCGTGGCGCCGTCGATCCGGCGACCGGTGTAGAACAGCAGCGCCGCCTTCTGCGCGCCAATGAGCCGCGGCAGGGTGGTGGAAAGCCCGAAGCCGGGATGAAAGCCGAGCCGGGTGAAGTTGGCGGAGAACCGCGCCTCGGCGCAGCCCACGCGGAAATCCGCCAGCAAGGCGAGGCCGAGCCCGGCGCCGATCGCCGCCCCCTGCACCGCCGCCACGATCGGCTTGCGCGTGCGAACCAGACGCCCGGCCATGCGGTAGAGCGTGCCGCCGGGGAGGTCGTCCGGCATGTCGAGCCCGCCGGAATCGCCCTGGCTGAAATCGGCGCCGGCGCAGAAATGCCGGCCGGCCCCGGCCAGCACGACGGCGCGGCAGCCGGCATCGCCGTCCAGCCGCTCCAGCGCCTCGGCGAGCCCGATCACCAGCGCGCGGTTGATGTGATTGTTGGGCGGACGGCTGAAGGTCAGGGTGACGACGTGGCCCTCCCGCGTCTCGCCGAGCATGGGCGCGGCTGCCGGCTGCCCAGGTGTTGGCTGTGCTGTCACGCCTGTCTCCTTCCCTTGCATCACCGCCGAAGGCGGCCGGGGCGCTTGTTTCCGCCTGCCCATCCTTATAAAGTTGTCCGTACAAGGATACAACAGGGCGGACCCGCTCGCGCGAGGTCCTGCCCGGGAGAAGCGCCATGGATCTGCCCCTGCCCGCCGCGAGCACCACCGCCGGCCCCACCCGCGCCCTGGCCGGCTTCGTCGCCGGCCTCCGGCTGGAGGCGGTGGACGACTTCGCCCGCCACGCCGCGCGCCGCCACCTGATCGACACGCTGGGCGCCATGATCGCCGGCGCCGGCCAGGAGGCCACCGGCAGCGTGGAGCGGGCGCTGGCCGCCGCCGGCCTGCCGGCCGGGCCGGTGCCGGTGCCCGGCCTGCCGCGCCGCTACGACATGCTTTCCGCCGCGCATCTCGGCGGCACCAGCGCGCATGGCCTGGAGCTGGATGACGGCTACCGGCCCGGCTCGGTGCATCCCGGCGCGGTGGTGGTGCCGCCGGCCATCGCCCTCGGCGCCATGCGCCATGCCTCGGGGGCCGCGGTGCTGCGCGCCGTCGTCGCCGGCTACGAGGCCACCTGCCGCATCGCCGCCGCCTCGCATCCGCGGGCGCGCTGGCGGGGCTTCCACAACACCGGCACCGCGGGCGTGTTCGGCGCCGCCGTCACCGGCGCGGCGCTGATGGGGTGCGATGCCGACGGGGTGGAGAACGCCATCGGCATCGCCGCCTCCTCGGCCGCCGGCCTCTTCACCTTCCTCGCTGGCGGCGACGTCAAGCGCACCCATCCCGGCCACGCGGCGCGCGAGGGGCTGATGGCGGCGCTGCTGACGGAGTCCGGCCTGCCGGCGCCACGCGGCGCGCTGGAGTTCAAGGAAGGCTACTTCAACGCCTATGCCGGCGGCGACACCGGCGCGATGGACGCCGCCGCGCTGGACCTGATGAGTGCCGGCGGCCAGCATCCGCGCTCCCGCTTCGCCATCGCCGGCTGCTACATCAAGCCGCACGCCTGTTGCCGCCACATCCACGCGGCCATCGACGCCGCGCTGGATATCGCCCAGGCCGAGGGCGTGACGGCGGAGCAGGTCGAGCGCGTGGAGATCGGCACCTATGCCGTCGCCGCCGCGCACGCTCAGGTCGGCTGGAGCGAGATGACCACGGCGCAGATGAGCTTCCCCTTCGTCATCGCCACCGCGCTGCATCGCGGCCGCGTCGGGCTGGCGGATTTCGGCGCCGCCCAGCGGGCCGACCCCGCGGTGCTGGGCCTGACGCGGCGTGTCCATGTCGAGATCGACCCGGGCTGCGACGCCGACTATCCCCGCCAGCGCGCCGCCCGCCTGGCGCTGATCACGCGGGAGGGCCGCCGCTTCGAGCGCTACGTGCCTGAGCCCTATGGCGGCGTCAGCAATCCGCTGGACGACGCCGGCATCAGCGGAAAGTTCCTCGGTCTCGCCGCACCCGTTCTCGGCGCGGCGCAGGCGGAAACCGCGCTGGACCAGCTCTGGCGGATCGACACCTTGCCGGACGTTGCGCCGCTGGCGGAAAGCCTCGCGGTGGGCTGAGGCGAAGGTCAGGGGAGAAAGGATTCTCCCCCGGAACCCGCTCTTCTTTTCCCTGCCCGCTTTGCCGCGCCGTCGGAACGCGCGCATGCCGGGGCCGGCGCAGCCCCGGCGAATTATGCCTCCGCCGCCCCGAGCCGCAGCGAATACGCGAAGCGGTCCGCCGCCGCATGGATGTTCCCCGTGCTTTCCAGCAGCCGCCCGTCGGCGGCGTAGAAGCGCCGGCGGATCTGCAACCCGGGCGATCCGGGCGCCGCCCGCAGGGCTGCCGCCTGCGCCTCGTCCAGCGCGATGGCGGTGATCTCCTGCTGCACCTCGGCCACCGCCACCCCGAAGCGCCGGCCGATCAGCCGGTAGGCCGGGGTGGTGACGAGGTCGGGCAGTTCCGTCACGCCGGCGAACTCCGCCGTGACGTGGAGGTCCACGACGGAAATCGGCGGCAGGCCCGGCTCATCCGGCCAGCGCAGCCCATGCACATGCACCCATTCGCTGCCCGGCACGGCGCCGATGCTGGCGGCCAGCGCGGCATCGGCGCGGAGAGCATCGCGGGAAAGGATTTCCAGCCGCGTGCGGGTCGCGTAGCCCATCACGTCCGTCACCGAGCGCACGGCGAGCTGGTAGCTGCTGCGCGGCCGGTCGGCGACGACGCGCGTGCCGACCCCCTGCGCGCCAGCCACCAGCCCCAGCTCGCGCAGCCGGCGCAGCGCCTCGCGCACGGTGGAGCGGCTGACATTGAAAGCCTGGCTGAGTTCCTGCTCGGTCGGCAGCAGTTCGCCGACGGCGCGGCGATGCTCCAGGATGTCGGCGGCCAGGGCGGCAGCCACGCTGGCATAGCGCGGCTGCGCCTCGGCCATGAGCTGCGCCAGCTCCGGGTCGAAGCGGACAGGCACGGCGGGCGCGGGGCGCGCCGGTCGGGCCACGGGGGCGCGTTTCGACATACTCGGTTGACTCCGCTCTTGGCCTACAGATACCGTTGTCCGTACAAGATAACAACATGCGCAAGGCCCATGGCCGGCCCGGCCTTAGGTCGTGCGTGGGAGGATGTCCATGACCATTCCCTTTCGGCGCCGGGCGCTGCTGGCCGGCCTCGCCGGCGCGCCCGCCGCCCCGGCTTATCCGCGGAGCGCCCAGGCCAAGGCTGCCTGGCCGGACCAGGCGATCCGGCTGATCGTCCCCTACACCCCTGGCGGCAGCAACGACGCCATCGCCCGGCCTGTGGCCGATGGGCTCCAGGGGCCGCTGGGCCAACCCGTGGTGGTGGAGAACAAGCCAGGCGCGGCCAGCACGATCGGCGCCGGCTACGTCGCCAACGCGGCGCCGGATGGCTACACGCTGCTGCTGGCCTCCAGCTCCTTCGCCACCAGCTCGATCGTGCACAAGACGCCCTACGACGCGCTGCGCAGCTTCGAGCCGGTGGCGCGCATCTGCACCGCGCCGATGCTGATCGTCACCAAGCCGAAGGGCGGCTTCCCCGACATGAAGGCGCTCGTGGCCGCGGCGAAGGCGCATCCCGGCCGGCTGCAATACGGCACGGCGGGGCTGGGCGGCATCGGCCACTTCACCATGGAGGCCTTCAACGACGCCGCCGGGATCAAGATGGAGGTGGTGCCCTATTCCGGCATCTCGCCCGCCCAGGCGGACCTGCTGGCCGGGCGCATCGACTTCCTGATCACCACCATGGCTTCGGTGAGCAACCTCGTCTCCTCCAACCAGGTGCCCGTCATCGCCTGCATGGGCGAGCAGCGCATGGCCTTCGCGCCGGAGGTGCCGACCGCGCGCGAAGCCACCGGCATCGACTTCGCCGTGGAGGTCTGGTGGGGCATCCTGGCGCCGAAGGGCGTGCCGCAGCCGATCCGGCAACGGCTGAACCGCGAGATCAACGCCTTCATCCGGACGCCGGGCTACCAGCGCTTCCTGGAGATCGAAGGCGCGCGCCCCGCCCCCACCGACCTCGACGATTTCGCCCGCTTCATGCAGCGGGATGTCGATCGCTGGAAGCACGTGGCGGACGTGGCGAACATCGTGGCCGGCTGACATCCCGCGGCGCGGCGGGCGGCACGCCTCAGAGGCCTTCCTTTCTCGCCCAGCCCTGGTCCCGCATACAGGTTTCGATCATGGCGTCGCGCAGCGGCGCATTGAGGTCGCGGTCACGGTAGACCGGCGGCTGGAAGAAGCTGCCACTGGTGCGGCAGCCGCTCCGCCTGGGCCCGCATTCCGTGCGCGACGGAACCCAGTAGCCGGGGCGCTGCACCTCGGTCTGGCGGACCAGCGGGAACTGCGCCTCGGCCCGCGAGCGGCATTGCGCCAGCACCGCGTCGGCCTCGGTGCCGGTAGCGCCGGGCTTCACCCAGCCGGCGCATCCGGCCACCAGCAGCAGCAGCAGCGCGCAACAGGGCCGGCGAAATGATCCGTGGATGCGCATGGGCCGCTCGCCTTTCTCCATGGCTGCTCCGCAGATGGACCCGGCGCGCCTCACCGGCAAGCGGGCAAGGCGGGACAGGGCGCCCCGCGCGCGTCAGCCGGCGGCGGGGGATCCGAACGCCGATCCGGCCGGATGCGGCGCAGCCATGGCGGCGGAGCCGCGCATGAGCAGCCGCCCCCGCAGGCTCGCCGTTTCATCGGGCAGCGAGGGGTTCCCGATCCTGGCCTGCAGCATCCCCAGGGCGCGCCCGATCATGGCCTGGAGCGGCTGCTCCACCGTTGTCAGGTCGTAGCAGGGCCGGGCGGCGGCCGGCAGGCCGTCGAAGCCGACCACCGCGATATCCTGCGGCACGCGGACCCCGCGCAGGCGGAAGCCGTCGAGCACCCCGAAGGCCATGATGTCGCTGACCGCGAAGACCGCCTCCGGCCGTTGGGCGGGAGGCAGGTCGGCGATGCGCTGGGCCATCTCGTATCCGCCCTCATAGGTGGAGCGCCCGTCGAACAGGAGCGGAGGCTCGCGCCCCCACTCGCTCACCCGCTCAAGAAAGCCGCGCTCGCGCTCCTTTCCGGTCGAGCTGGAGGCGGAGGTCCGCACCACGGCCAGCCTGCGCCGCCCCTGCTCCAGCAGCAGCCGCGCGAGTTGGGCGGCGCCGAAGAGGTTGTCGCAGGTCACGGCGCTGGAGTTCATCCTGGCCACGCGGTTGACCATGACGACCGGCACGCCATTGGCGGCGCAAATGGCCGCCGCGTGCGAAGGCAACTCCACCGAGGTCATCAGGCAGCCGTCAACCTGGTACTGCAGCAGGGCGTCGGCGGTGCTGTTCTCGATCGGCCCCGGGCCGGCATGGATGATGAGCAGCCGCATCCCCAGCGGGGCGGCCTGGCGCACCGCCTCGTGCAACAGCTCCGTGTAGAACGGGTTGGACGAGGCGCCGATGACCAGGCCGATCAGGCCACTGCGCCCGGACGACAGCGTGCGCGCCGAAGCGTGCGGCGTGTAGCCCAGCTCCTTGGCGAGGCGGCCGATGCGCGCACGGGTTTCCGGCGAGATCCGCGTGTCGCCCTTCAGCGCGCGGGAGACGGTCGAAGGCGCGACCCCGGCCACACGCGAAAGGGTGACGATGGTGGCACGGCGGGCGCCGGCCGGAAGCGGCGGGTTGTCCATGGGTGAAGCTTATAGCACATGCCATTTCTGCGCAAATGTTTGCGCATTTTCTTGCGCCGCAACATCCTTTGAGGAGGGTGGCGACGTCGAAGATGCCGGGAATTCGTGTTGACTCTCGAAGCGGCAGGGCATTTATACTGCCTCGTGTGCGCAAACGTTCGCGCAAAAGAACCACAAGCAACCATGCGGTCGGCTGCGGCAGCGCCTTCGCGCCTCGCCGCCCCCGGGCATCAACAGCCCGCCGACCGTGCAGGGGAGAGACACGGCCCATGAGCGGCACGCAACGTCAGATGAAGATGGTGGGCTTCCTGCAGGCGCAGAACTGCTCGATCGCGCCCGGCTCCTGGCGCCATCCGGCCGCGGCCACGGATTTCACCACGCCGGAATACTTCCAGCGCCTCGGCCGCGTCATGGAGGACGGCAAGTTCCACATGGCCTTCTTCGACGACCGCCTGGCCATGCCGGACATCTTCGACAACGACTATCGCGAGGCCGTCGCCAACGGCGTGCGCGTCGTGAAGATGGACCCCATGACGATCGTCACCATGATCGGCGCGGCGACCGGCCGGCTTGGCCTCGGCGTCACCTACTCCACCACTTATTACGAGCCCTTCCACGTGGCGCGGCTGTTCGGCACGCTGGACCTGATGACCGGGGGGCGCGCCGCCTGGAACGTCGTCACCTCGCTGAACAACTCCGAGGCCGCCAATTTCGGCCGCACCGAGCACCTGGCGCATGACCTGCGCTACGAACGCGCCGACGAGTTCATGGAGGTGGTGCTCGGCCTCTGGGACAGCTGGGAGGACGGCGCCCTCGTCATCGACAAGGAGAGCGGCCGCTTCGCCGATCCCGACAAGGTCCACGCCCTGCATCACCAGGGCAAGTACTTCACCGCGCGCGGGCCGCTGCCGGTGCCGCGCTCCCCGCAGGGGCATCCGGTGCTCATCCAGGCCGGGCAGAGCGGGCGCGGACGCCAGTTCGCCGGGCGCTGGGGCGAGGTGATCTTTGTTGTCTATCCCAACCTCGCCGCCGGGCAGAAGCAGTATGGCGAGCTGAAGGCCGCTGTCGCCGCCGCCGGGCGCGACCCTGACGAGGTGAATGTCTGCCCGGCCTGCTATGTCTGCGTCGCCGACAGCCAGTCGGCGGCGGAGGAGAAGCGCGAGTACATCCGCGCCCTGGCCAGGCCGGTGGACGCGGTGGTGCTGCTCTCCGAGGCGCTGAACTTCGACTTCGGCTCCAAGGACATGGATTCGGAGTTCACCGACGAGGAGCTGAAGAAGCTCTCCTGGAGCGGCTTCAGGGAGCGCGTCATCGCGCTCAGCGGCAAGCCGAACCCCACGGTGCGCGACTTCGTGCATTTCTCCGGCCGCGGCACCATCGGCGAGTTCCCGATCTTCTGCGGCACCCCCAAGGCGGTTGCCGACCAGATGGAGGAATGGTTCACCGCCCGCGCCTGCGACGGCTTCGTGCTCGCCGCCACCCACTCGCCCGGCGCCTTCGAGGACTTCGCCCGCTACGTGGTGCCCGAGTTGCAGCGGCGCGGCCTCTACCACAAGGACTACGCGGGCGCGACGCTGCGGGAGAACCTCGGCCTGCCGCGGCCGGCGGTTGGCGACTGGCGCAAGACGCAGCTGCGGCAGGCCTCATGAGCGCCGCGGCAGTTCTTCCGGCGGTCGAGGCCGCCGAGTTCCGCCGCTGCATGCGCAGCCTGGCCGGCGCGGTGGCGGTGATCACCTGCGGCGAGGAGGGCGCGCGCACCGGGCTGACCGCCACGGCGGTCTGCTCGCTGACCGACCTGCCGCCGATGCTTCTGGCCTGCGTGAACAACGCGGCCAGCGCGCATCCGGTGATCCGCCGCACCGGCCGCTTCGCCGTCAACATCCTGAGCGAGGCGCAACTGCCGGTGGCGGGCCGCTTCGCCGGACGGGACGGCGCGGAAGGCGAACAGCGCTTCGCAGGCGCGTTCTGGACGCATGACGAGGATGGCACGCCGCTGCTGGCTGACGCCCTCGCCAGCTTCGGCTGCGCGCTCGAGGCCGAGCACCGGCACGGCAGCCATTCGATCTTCGTCGGCCGCGTGACCGCCCTGCGGGCCAGCGCCGGCAGCCCGCCGCTGCTCTACCACGAGGGCCGCTTCGGCACCTTCGCCGCCTCGGCCTGACCGCGGGACGGCGGATGGCCGTCGCTTGCAGGAACAACAGTGAACGGGAGTGAAGCATGAGGATGAACCGTCGCGCCCTGCTGGGCGCCACCGCGGCCGGGCTGGCGCTTCCCGCCCTGCGCAGCGCGCGCGCGCAGGACGAGTGGCCCAGCAAGCCTGTCCGCATCATCGTGCCCTATGCGCCCGGCGGCGGCACCGATGTCACCACGCGTGCGATCGGGGAGGTGCTGGGCGAGAAGCTCGGCCAGGGCTTCGTCATCGACAACCGCGCCGGCGCCAACGGCGTGGTGGGCACCGAGGGCGTGGCGCGCAGCGCGCCGGATGGCTACACCTACGTCGCCGCCACCAGCACGCATGTGATGAACCGGCACATCCTGCCGAGCCTGCCCTACCATCCCCTGAACGACTTCACGCCGATCTCGCTGCTGGCCCGCTACCCGCTGGTGCTGATGACCGGCAAGGGCAGCCCCTACAACACGCTCGCCGACCTGCTGAAGGATGCCAAGGCGAAGAAGGGACAGATCGCGCAGGGCACCTCCGACGCGCAATCCTCCTTCACCGCCAACAACTTCGCCAAGCAGGCCGGCGTGGAGCTGGTGGAGGTGCCATATCGCGGCAGCGGCGCCTATCTCGCCGATCTCACCGGTGGCCACCTGCCGGTCGCCTGGGGCAGCACCGCGACCGCCATGCCGCTGCTGGCGGCGGGAACGGTGCGCGTACTCGGCCTCAGTTCGCCGGAGCGCTCGCGCTTCCTGCCCGACGTGCCGACCCTCGGCGAACAGGGCGTGCCGGGCGCGGATTTCACCGGCTGGTTCGGCCTCTTCGCTCCCGCCGGCCTGAACCCCGCCATCGCCGACCGGCTCAACACCGCGATCACCGAGGCGTTCCAGACCGCCGTGCTGAAGCAGCGCATGGACAGTCTCGCGGTGGACCCCGCGCCCATCACGCGGCCCGATTTCGTCGCCCTGCTGCAGCGGGAGGACAGGCGCTGGGCGGCGGCCGCGCGCGACAACCTGCTGCCGCGGGCGTGAGCCGCCGCAGCCACTGCCATCCCGGCCGAACAGCGAGCAGGAGCGCGCCTTGAACGAATACCGGATGCTCTCGACGAGCGGCATTCTCGGCTACGGGTATGCCGAGGAGTCGCTGAAGATCGGCATGTCGTGGGAGCCGCACCTGATCGGCTGCGACGGCGGCAGCACCGATCCCGGACCCTACTATCTCGGCGCAGGCAAGTCCTTCGTTTCGCGCCTTTCGGCCAAGCGTGACCTGCGGCTGATGCTGCAGGCCGCCGTCGCGGCGAAGATCCCCTGCATCATCGGCACCGCCGGCGGCGCCGGCGGCGCGCCGCACCTGCAGGACACCGCCGCGCTGGTGCGCGAGATCGCGCGCGAGGAGGGCCTTTCCTTTCGCATGGCGCTGATCCACTCCGAGCAGAGCAAGCCCTCGCTGGAAGAGCGCGTGCGTCTCGGCCAGACCCGGCCGCTGGCCAAGATGAATTCGCTCGATGCCGAAACCATCAACCGCGCCGAGCGCATCGTCGGCATGATGGGCCCCGAGCCCTTCAACAAGGCGCTGGATGGGGGGGCGCAGGTTATCCTGGCCGGCCGCTCCAGCGATCCCGCCCAGTGGGCCGGCCCGGCCATCCGCGCCGGCATCCCGCCCGCCGTCGCCTGGTATGCCGGCAAGATGCTGGAATGCGGCGCCGAGCCGAGCGTGCCGAAGGAGCCGGACAACATCTTCATCCGTGCCCGCGAGGACCACCTGGTCTGCGAGCCGCCCAACCCGATCCGCCGCTCGACGCCACTGGCGGTCGCGAACTTCGCGCTGCATGAGAATTCCAGCCCGATCCACCACACCGAGCCGGGCGGGCTGCTCGACACCAGCGCCTGCTTGTTCGAGGCGATCAGCGACCGCGCCGTGAAGGTCAGCGGCATGACCTGGACGCCGGCGGAGCAGTACACGGTGAAGCTGGAGGGCGTGGAGCGCGCCGGCTACCGCGCCATCACCGTCTGCGGCACGCGCGACCCGGTGCTCATCGGCCAGATCGACAGCTACCTGGAGACGCACCGCGAGAAGGTCCGCGTGAAGGCCGCCTCCTTCGGCGTGCCGCCGGAGGACTACACGATGGTGGTGCGGACCTACGGCAAGGACGGCGTCATGGCCGCCTGGGAGCCGGTGAAGGCGATCACCTCGCACGAGCTGGGCTTCGTCATTGAGGTGGTCGGCCGCACGCAGGACATCGCCAATGCCGTGCTGGCGATGGCGCGCACCTCCATGCTGCATGCCGACTTCCCGGGACGCCTCTGCAAGGAGGGCAACATGGCCTTCCCCTTCAGCCCCTCGGATATCGAGCTCGGGCCGATGTTCCGCTTCAGCATCTTCCACGTCGTCGCCCCGCGCGACCCCTACGAGATGTTCCCCATCGAATACGAGACCGTGTGAGGACGCCATGCCCCGCATCCGCGACATCGCGCAGATCTGCAAGAGCAAGAACGCCGGCCCCTTCATGGTCACCATCGACGTGCTGTTCGAGGATCCGGCCCTCTACCGCAAGGTGAAGGAGGCCGGCGTGCTGAGCGCGGCGCTGTTCTCCCGCCTCTACGGCGTGGCGGAGGAGGACGTGCTGTTCACCCCCTACGACACGGCCTCCGCCTTCAAGGCCACGCTGCCGCGCCTGGTGCCCGCCGGCGACATCGGCGACACCGATGTCTACGGCGCGCAGCAGCACGCGCCGCTGCTGGACGTCGAGATCCCCCTCTGAGGGCACGGCGCCGCCTGCCCGGAGGCCGCGCGCTTCCTCAGGCTGCCGGCGGGCGTTCCCGCGTGGAGGCGCGCAGGGTCAGGCGGCCGCGCAGCAGGGTGACTTCGTCGGGCAGGTCCGGCTCCTGGATGCGGGCCAGCAGCAGGTCCAGCCCGCGCCGCACCATCGGCACCAGCGGTTGCGAGACCGTCGTGAGGGCGTAGGTCGGCCGGGCGGATTCAGCGATGTCGTCGAAGCCGGCGACGGACACGTCCTCCGGCACGCGCAGCCCGTGGCGGCGCAGCGCGTCCATCACGCCAAGCGCCATGATGTCGCTGACGGCGAAAACGGCATCCGGCCGCTCGGCGGGCGGCAGCGCGGCCATCCGCTCGCCTGCCGCGTACCCTCCCAGCCAGCTCGAGTTGCCGCCGCTCAGGCGCAGGGGCTGGAGCCCCGCGGCCGCCAGCGCCTGGCTGAAGCCCTGCTCGCGCTCCAGCGCGGTGGAGCTGGCCGTGTCGGCGCCGACCAGGGCGAAGCGGCGATGCCCCTGCCCCAGCAGGAACCGCGCCATCTCGGCCGCGCCGCCGAGATTGTCGCAGGAGACGGAGGAGGCGCGCAGCCGCGTGACCCGGTTCAGCATGACCACCGGCACGCCGCGCCGCCCGCAAAGGTCGGCGATGTCGGATGAGAGCCGCGCGGAGGTGACCAGGCAGCCATCGACCCGGTACTGCTGGAGGGCGCGCATCGTCTCCGCCTCGATGGCCTGGGCGCCGAGGTGCAGGATCAGGGGTCGCAACCCCCGCGCCGCCGCCTGCGCCACGACCTCCTCCAGCATGGCGACGTAGAAGGGGTTCTCGACCGGCCCGAGCACCAGGCCGATCAGCCCGCTGCGGCCTCCCGACAGGGTGCGCGCGAGCGCATCGGGCATGTAGCCGAGCTCCACGGCGATGGCGGCGATGCGCTCCCGCGTCGCCGCCGAGATGCGCGGGTCTCCGTTGAGCGCGCGGGAGACGGTTGAGCTGGCGACGCCAGCCCGGCGGGCGATGGTCACGACGGTGACACGGTCCCGCGCGGGGGCGGCGAGGTCGGAAGAAGGCATGCGGCGACCTTAGGGCCGAGGGCCGGATCTGTGGAAGAGATGCAGACGGATGCATTGAAACACCGCAAAGCATTTCGCGCATGCACAAGTGCGTGGAAAACTCCCGTTGCGGCTGCTGCAAAAACCATTGGCCCTCGTCAGGAAGTTTTGCGCATACGTGTGCACGATTCCGGTGGACAGTGTCGCCGGCAGGCCGTTAGCCTCCGCGCTCACAGGCCCGGCGATCCATGACCGGCCGCATCTGGAGAGACGTTCATGCGCGATACGCTGACGCGCCGCGCCGCCCTTGTGGCCGCCGGCGCCGGACTCCTCGCATCCACCGCCCTGCCCCGCCCCGCCCTCGCGCAGGGCACGAAGCTGCGCGTCGGCGGCACGCCGAACTACGGTCCCGTGCTGCCGGTCCACGCGGCCAATGCGCTCGGCCTGTTCAAGAAGCAGGGGCTTGAGGTGGAGTTCACCGGCTTCGCCGGCGGCTCGGCCGCGATGGAGGCCGTCGCGGCGGGCGAGGCCGACCTCGTCAACTACTTCCCGCCTGGCGTCGCTCTGGCGAAGCAGCGCGGCGTCGCCGCCACCATCATCGCCGCCGGCACGCTGACGCCGCGCGGCTGGAAGATCATGGCGAAGAAGGACAGCCCGCTCGCCGGCATCAAGGACCTCGCGCGCAAGAAGATCGGCGTCACCTCGAACGGCTCCACCACGGATTTCTTCGCGCTCTGGGCCGGGCAGCAGGCGGGCGGCCCGGTCTCGCGCATCCCGCTCGGCGGCGGCGGCCTGATCCCCGGCCTGCTGTCGGGCAACGTGGACGCCATCGTCGCCTATCCCCCGCTCTCCTACCGGCTGGAAAGCTCGGGCGACGGCAAGGTGCTGGTCGATCTCGGCGCCGCCATGCAGCCGAACCTGCCCGACGTCTGGGTGGCGCCCGACAGCGCGCTGCAGCAGCGCGGGGAGACGATCCAGAAGGCGCTCGTCGGCATCTACTCCGCCATCCGCCACATGAAGCAGAACCCGGACTGGACGATCCGCTTCATCGAGGAGCAGAGCAAGTTCCCGCCCGAGGTGGCACGGCTGGAGTTCGAGAACACCATCAGGAACCTTTCCGACGACGGCAGCATCAAGGAGGAGTGGGTGGAGAACTCGCTCGGCCTGGCGCGGCTGGCCGGCCTGCAGGACCTGCCCCCTGCCAAGTCGATGTTCTCCACCCGCTTCCTGCCCGTCACGCCGACCGACGTGTGATGCGGGCGGCACGCGACCGGAGGGTGCTGCTGGCGCAGGCGTCGGCGGTGCTGGGCTTCTTCCTGCTGTGGGAAGGGGCCAGCCGCCTCGGCCTGGCCGACCCGCGCCTGCTGCCGCCGCCCACGCTCGTGCTGCCCAAGGTGGCGGAGCTGCTCGCCGATGCGGGCTTCCGCCGCCATCTCTGGGTGACGGTGCGGGAGCTGCTGCTGGCCGGCGTGATCGCCGCGCCGCTTGGCGTCGGCATCGGGCTCGCGCTGGCCGAAAGCCCCTATCTCGGGCGCGCCTTCAAGCCGTTCTTCCATTTCGTCGCCGCCGTGCCGAAATCGGTCTTCCTGCCGGTCTTCATCCTGCTCTTCGGCATCGGCTTCGGGCAGAAGGTCGCCTTCGGCGTGTTCCAGGCGCTCTTCGTGCTGGTGATCGCCACCGCGGCGGCCGTCGCCGCCGTGCCGGACGAGCTGCTGCGCCTCGCCCGCGCAAACGGCGCCACGCGCTGGCAGATCTGGACCGAGATCCACTGGAACGCGATGCTGCCGCTGATCCTGGAGGGCCTGCGGCTCGGCATGATCTTCAACATCGCCGGCGTCATCTTCGCGGAGATGTACGTCTCCCGCGCCGGGCTGGGGCAGCGCTTCAGCACCTGGGGCGAGAGCTTCCGCATGCCCGAGCTCTTCGCCGGAGTGCTGATCGCCGCCGCCCTCAGCATCATCGTGAACGAGACGCTGCGCGCGCTGGAGCGCCGCGCCGGCGCCTGGAGGACGCCATGAGCCTTGACCTGGCCGAGTCCCGCCAAGCCCCTTCCGCCATGACCCAGGATCAGCCCGCCATCGAGGTGCGCGGCATCACGCACCGCTACCAGACCGGGCGCGGCGAGGTGCTGGCGCTGCGCGACATCAACCTCTCCGTCGCGCCCGGACGCTTTGTCGGGCTGGTCGGTCCCTCCGGCTGCGGCAAGTCGTCGCTGCTGATGATGATGGCCGGGCTGGTGCGGCCGAGCGAGGGCAGCGTCGCCGTCGCCGGCGCGCCGGTGACCAGGCCGGCGCCGGAGCGGCTGGGGGTGGTGTTCCAGGAGGCCAGCCTGCTGCCCTGGCGCACCGCGCTGGAGAACGTCGCCTTTCCGCTGAAGCTGCGCGGCGTGCCACGCGCCGAGCGCGAGGCACGGGCCGGGCAGCTTCTGCATCTCGTCGGCCTCAAGGGCTTCGAGCACCGCCATCCGCACGAGCTTTCCGGTGGCATGAAGCAGCGCGTGGCGATCGCGCGCGGCTTCTGCCAGGACCCGCCGGTGCTGCTGATGGATGAGCCCTTCGCCGCGCTCGACGAGCAGACCCGGATGACGCTCGGCGACGAGCTGCTGCGCATCTGGGACCGGCACCGCAAGACCGTCGTCTTCGTCACGCACGGGCTGACCGAGGCCGTCTATCTCTGCGACGAGGTGGTGGTGCTCAGCGGCCGGCCCGGCGAGGTGCTGGCGCGCATCGAGATCGACCTGCCGCGCCCGCGCACCTGGGAGATGATGGCCACCGAGCATTTCGGCCGGTTGCGCGAGCAGATCTGGAGCCTGATCCGGAGGCAGGCATGAGTGCCACCGCCGCCATCCCGGCGCGGGAGGCACGGCGCTGGCGGCTTTCGCCCGTGGCGCTGCGCTGGCTCTGCCTGGCGGCGCTGCTGGCGCTGTGGGAGGTGGCGCCGCGCGCCGGCTGGGTGCCGCAGGTGATCCTCTCGCCGCCGAGCGCGGCGCTGGCAAGCGGCTTCGCCGAATGGGACTTCTTCGCCAGCGCGCTGGCTTTCACCTTCGGGGAGATCCTGGTCTCCCTCTGCTTCGCCTACGGGCTGGGCGGCCTGCTGGGGCTGGTCATCGGCCTCTCGCCCTTCGGCCGGCGGGCGGCGCTTCCGCTGGTCTCCTCGCTCTATGCCCTGCCGCTGGTGGTGATCTATCCGGTGATGACGGCCTGGTTCGGCATCGGCCCGGCCAGCAAGGTCTGGTTCGCCAGCCTCTACGGCATTTTTCCCGTCATCCTCGCCACCGCCGCCGGCGTGCAGCTGGTGGACCGCAACCTGATCACCATGGCCCGCGCCCAGGGGGCCGGCTTCTGGCCGATGATGGCGGAGGTCATCATCCCCGCCGCGCTGCCCGCGGTGATCTCCGGCCTCAGGGTCGGCGGCGCGCTGGTGACGGTCGGCGTGGTGGTGGCGGAGATGCTCGCCTCCACCGACGGCATCGGCTTCCTCATCACCCAGAACCGGACCATGTTCCGCACCCCGCAGGTGTATTTCGGCATCCTGCTGGTGCTGGTGCTGGCCGGCACCCTGGACACGCTCATCAGCCGCCTCGAGCGCCGTGCGTCGCGCTGGCGGCCCCAGCAGGACAACGCCCATGAATGACCGCCCGGAGACCATCCCGCCGCACCCCTCCGCCGCCCCGGGCACAGGCCCCGCCATGCCCGCGCTCGACGCGCTGCTGCACGGCGCCGTGGACCTGCACCACCACGGCTTCCCCGAGTTCAGCCTGGACCACCCGACCCGGCAGGACGATGCCGAGGAGCTGCGCCAGGCCGATGCCGCCGGCATGGCGGGCATCGTCATGAAGTCGCACTTCTTCCCCACCACGGCGGTCTCCTGGCGGCTGAACCGGATGGGGCTGCGCGCGCAGGCCTTCGCCTCCATCACGATGAACCCCTGCGCCGGCGGCTTCCTGCCGATCGCCGTGGAGGCGGCGGCCAGGCAGGGTGCGCGGGCGCTGTTCATGCCGACCTGGGGCGCGGCGGCCGACCAGCGGCGCGGCGGCTTCAGCCATCACCTGACCGAGTTCCTGGTGCAGGCCCGCAAGCTGGATTCCGAACGCGGCATGACCGTGATGGACGCCAGCGGCCGCATCCGCCCGGAGGTCACCGACTGCCTCGCCATCGCCGCCGAGTTCGGCATGATGGTGGCCACCGGCCATGTCTCGCCCGAGGAAAGCCTGGCGGTGGTGCAGGAGGCGAAGCGCCTCGGCGTGCGGGAGGTGATGTTCCAGCACCCGGACAGCCGCTCGATCGGCGCCACGCGCGAGGACATCCGGCGGATCGCCGCCGCCGGCGGCACCATCGAGTTCTGCGCCATCGGCTTCACGCCCGCCTTCCAGCGCCTGCCGATGCCGGAATGCCTGGAGATCATCCGCGAGGTGGGCGCGGAGCGCGTGGTGCTGACCACCGACTGCTTCTTCGGCTGGATGCCGCCGGCGCCGGAGCTGCTGCGCATGACGCTCGGCAGCATGCTGCACCACGGCCTCTCCCAGGCGGAGGCGGCGATGCTGGTGCGGGACAATCCGCGTCGCCTGATCGGCCTGCCGGCCTGGACGGGCGAGGAAGCCGCGCCTCCGGTCTCCCTGCCGGCCTGAGCCTCCGCCGGCATCCGCGCGGTGCCGGCCTCCCGCCTCCTCGCCGCACAAGCCGGTGGACTCCGGCGCCCTGTGGCGTCAGCGTGAGGGCGAAGCGCCGGGAAAGGCGCCGCACAGGAGGAGAGGTTCATGACGCCCTGGACGAGGCGCGCCACCCTGGCCGCCATGGCTGCCCTGCCGCTCGGCCACGCCCGCGCGAGCACCCCCGGCAGCACGGGAAGCTGGCCCAGCGAGCCCATCCGCATCGTCGTGCCCTTCGCGCCCGGCGGCTCGACCGACGCCGCGGCCCGGCTGATCGCCCCCGGCCTGCAGCAACGGCTCGGCGTGCCCATCATCGTCGAGAACCGCAGCGGCGCGGCAGGCAGCCTCGGCACCGACGTGGTCGCCAAGGCGAAGCCGGACGGCTACACGTGGCTGCTCACCTTCGACTCGCACGCGCTGATGCCCATCCTGGTGCCGAGCCTGCCCTTCGACCTGGAGAAGGACCTGGTTCCCGTCACGCAGATCGCCCGCGCGCCCTATGTCACCGCCTGCCAGCCGGCCAAGCCCTACCAGAGCATGGAGGAGGTCTTCGCCGCCGCGCGCAAGGGCGCCGTGTCCTTCGGCTCGACAGGGAACGGCACGATCGGCCACCTCGTCATGCTGATGATGGCGCGGCGCAAGGGCGTCGAGATGACGCATGTGCCCTACCGCAGCGGCGGGCTGGCGGTGAACGACGCCGTGGCGGGCCATGTGGACTTCATGATCGGCAGCGCCGCGCTGCTGGCGCCGCAGATCTCGGCCGGCACGCTGCGGCCGCTGCTGCAACTCGGCAGCAAGCGGCTGCCGGGCCTTCCCGCGGTGCCGACCGCGATGGAGACGGGCTTCCCCGACCTCACGGCCGAGGCCTGGTGGGGCGCTTTCGCGCCGGCGGGCGTGCCCGCCCCGATCCTCGCCCGCTTCCAGGCCGCCCTGATCGAGGCCTATCGCGAGCCGCGCATCGCCAGGCAGTTCACCGAGGTGAACCAGGCCGAGCTGGTGCTGGACGACGCGCCTGCCTTGGCGAAGTTCGTGCAGAGCCAGGTCCGCGTCTGGGGCGAGGTGGCGCGCGCCAACAACGTCCGGCCGGACTGATCCGATTCCGGCCTCGCACCCCGCCCCGCCCACCAGGAGGAAACGGAAAGCTCCATGAGTCAGGCCGACGAGTTCCACAACCTCGATGACGCGGCCGGAGGCATCTTCCGCGAGCTTGCCCCCGGCCTGACCACGCGCATCTTCGCCGGCGAGCAGGCGATGCTCTCCATCGTCACCATCGCGCCCAACGCCGCCGGCGAGATGCACCACCATCCCGAGGAGCAATGGGGCGTCCTGCTGGAAGGAAGCGCCGTGCGGATCCAGGGCGGCGAGGAGATCCCCGTGCGGAAGGGCGATTTCTGGCGCACGCCGGGCGGGGTTCCCCATACCATGCGCGCCGGGCCGGAGGGGGCGCGGGTGCTCGACATCTTCAGCCCGCCGCGGGCGGAGTACCGCGTCGCGGGAAAGGGCTTCGGCACCACCTGATGGGATGGCACGGCCAGACGGCGACGCCCCGGCCGTGCCGTTCCCCTCGGGGAAAGCAGGCAAGGCGGGTTGCGTTTTTTGTTATGTTATATCATAGCGCATTCGGTGTTCCCGCTTCGCGAATCTCCCACCTTTCCGGCCTCCGACACTCCCACCCCTCGGCTACCATCAGGCGCGCCCGCGGGAGGATGGCCGGTGCGCTTGACCCCTCTGATCCCGACCCTCCATAACAGCGCCACGACGGTTCCCCTCGGGGATCAAAAGGGAACGCGGTGCAAGGCCGCGGCTGCCCCCGCAACTGTTAGCGGCGAGTGCCTGCCCGCAACTTGGCCACTGGTGCCCCGGCACCGGGAAGGCCGGGCCGGCGCCGTGACCCGCGAGCCAGGAGACCTGCCGTCGATCGTGGTCATGCGCGAACAGGCCGGGCGGGGTGTCCTGGCCGGGGCAGGAAGGCCGCGCGGCGTCCGCGCGGCCGGAGCGCCGCGTTCGTGGTGACGGACCACTGTGCCACGAGGTTCCGCATGGCAAGCCTCTCCCGCCGCCGCCTTCTGGCGGCTTCCGCCGCCTCCCTGCTGGCCGCCCCCGCCCTGGTCACCCCCGC
Organism: Teichococcus coralli; assembly: GCF_009829925.1. Lineage (GTDB taxonomy): Bacteria > Pseudomonadota > Alphaproteobacteria > Acetobacterales > Acetobacteraceae > Pseudoroseomonas > Pseudoroseomonas coralli. The sequence continues at coordinate 75,039 of NZ_SNVJ01000016.1, read as the reverse complement.
TCTGGTCACCCCCGCTTTGGTCACTCCCGCCCTGGCCGGGCCGCTTTCCCTCAACGGCCTGGATGGCAGCACCGTCCGTGTGCGCCTGCCGGCGCGGCGCATCCTGCTCGGCTTCTATTTCGAGGAGTTCCTCGCCGTGGGCGGCGCCGAGGCGCTGGGCCGCGTCGTCGGCCTCTCCCGCGCCGCCTGGAAGGACTGGCGCCCAGCCAACTGGGCGGAATACGTCAAGGTTCTGCCGGGGCTGGAGGCCATCCCCGAGGTGGGCGAGGTCGAGGTCGGCACCTTCTCCGTGGAGAAGGCCATCGCCTTGAAGCCGGATGTCGCCATCCTCGGCGACTGGCAGGTGAAGGGGCTGGGCACGGCGGCGGAGCGCCTCGCCGCCGCCGGCATTCCCGTCGTGGTGATCGACTACCATGCGGAGCAGCCGGCGCGGCACGCCGCCAGCACCCGCCTGCTGGGCCAGGTTCTGGGCGAGGAGGCCCGCGCCGCGCGCCTGGCCGGGGAGTACGAGGCCGCCATCACCGCGCTGCGGGACAGCATCTCCGCCGCCCGCCTGCCCCGCCCGCGCATCTATGTCGAACTGGGCAGCAAGGGGCCGGGCGAGCAAGGCCCGAGCTACGGCGACTACATGTGGGGCGCCCTCGCCGCTCTGGCGGGCGGGAGCAATATCGGCCGTGGCGTGATCGCCACCTGGGGACCAATGGCCGCCGAGACGGTTCTGGCCAGCCGGCCGGAGGTGATCGCCATCGCCGGCTCGGAATGGCGGCGGCATCCGACGGCGCAGCTGATGGGCCAGGGCGTGGCGGCCGAGGAGGCGCGCGCCCGGCTGCGCGGCTTTCTCGCGCGGCCCGGATGGAACGCGTTGCCGGCGGTGCGGGAGGGGCGGGTGCATGCGGTGTACCAGGGCGCCTCGCGCACCCTGGCCGACTTCGCTTCCCTCCAGTACCTCGCCAAGGCGCTCTACCCCGAGCTGTTCGCCGGGCTCGACCCGCAGGCGGAGTACCTGGCCTGGCATGCGCGCTGGCTGCCGATCCGGCCGCAGGGCAGCTTCATGCTGGGGCTGGCCTGAATGAGCCCCGCCATCGCCGCCGCCGTGGCGGCGCACCGCAGGCGCGAGCGGCGGCGGCTGGCGGTGCTCGTGGCCACGGCCGCGACGCTGATTGTCTCGCTGCTGCTGGACCTTGCCACCGGCCCGGCCCTCCTGCCGATGCGCGCGGTGGTGCCGGCGCTGCTCGGCCAGCCGGGCGCCGACGAGACCGTCTCGGTCATCCTCTGGTCGCTGCGGCTGCCGATGGCGCTGATGGCGCTGGTGGTGGGCGTGGCGCTGGGGGTCAGCGGCGCCACCATGCAGACCCTGCTCGATAACCCCCTCGCCAGCCCCTACACGCTGGGGCTGGCGGCGGCGGCGGGGTTCGGCGCCTCGGTGGCCATCCAGCATGGCGGCTGGGGCCTGCCGCCGGTGCTCGCGGTGCCGGGGGCGGCCTTCCTGGCCACCAGCCTCGCCTGCGCCGTGATCCTTGGCGTGGGGCGGCTGCGCGGCATGGCGGCCAACACCGTCGTGCTGGCCGGCATCGCCCTGCTCTTCCTGTTCCACGCGCTGCAGTCGCTGATGCAGTTCCGCGCCGCGCCGGAGGTCGGCCAGCAGATCGTCTTCTGGCTGCTCGGCAGCCTGGCCAAGGCGGACTGGCTCAACCTGGCGATCACCGCCGCCGTCACCGCCGCCGCGCTGCCGCTGCTGCTGCGGCAGTGCTGGGCACTCACCGCGCTGCGCCTGGGCGAGGCCCGCGCCCGCGCCCTCGGCCTGCCGGTCGGCGGGCTGCGCCTTGGCGTGGTGGCGCTGATCTCGCTGATGACCGCGACGGCCATCAGCTTCGTCGGCACCATCGGCTTCGTCGGCCTGGTGGCGCCGCACCTGGCGCGGCTCTGCATCGGCGAGGACCAGCGTTTCCTGCTGCCGCTGTCCGGGCTGATGGGCGCGCTGATGCTTTCCTCCGCCTCCGTGCTGTCGAAGGTGATCATTCCCGGCGCGCTGGTGCCGGTGGGCGTGGTGACGGCGGTGATCGGCGTGCCCTTCTTCTTCTGGCTGATCCTGGCCCGCAGGTTGCCGGGATGACGCTGCGGGCGGAGGCGCTCACCCTGAGCCATGGCGGGCGCCCGATCAGCGAGGCGCTTTCGCTGGACTTCGCGCGCGGCACGCTCACCGCGCTGGTCGGGCCGAACGGCGCCGGCAAGACCACCCTGCTGCGCGCGCTGCATGGCGAGCATCCGCCTTCCGCCGGCCGCATCAGCCTGGACGGCGAGGCGCTCGGCCCCGCCAACCGGCGCCGCTGGCCGGCCCGCATCGGCTACATGCCGCAGGACAGCCGCGCCGCCGCGGGCCTGACGGTGCTGGAGACGGTGCTGCTCGGCCGCGCCGGCACCCTCGCCTTGCGACTGCCCGACGCCGCCCTGCGCGAGGCGGCGGCGCTGCTGGCCGAGTTCGACCTGCTCGACCTCGCCGGGCGCGGGCTGGACACGCTGAGCGGCGGGCAGCGGCAGTTGGTGTTCTTCGCGCAGGCGCTCGCCCGCCGCCCAGAGGTGCTGCTGCTCGACGAGCCGGTCAGCGCGCTCGACCTGCGCCACCAGCAGGCGCTGATGCGCACCCTCCGCCGGCTGACGCGGGCGCGCAACCTGATCAGCGTGGTGGTGCTGCACGACCTGAACCTCGCCGCCCGCCACGCCGACCGCGTGGCGGTGCTGGCCGAGGGCGCGCTGCGGGCGCTGGGGCCGCCGGCCGAGGCGCTCTCGGCGCCGCTGCTCTCGGCCATCTACGGCGTCGGCGTGCGCGTGCTGCGGGACCCGGAGGGCGGCCTCCTGGTGCAGGCGCTGGTGTGAGGCTCCAGCCTGCCCATCGGCTCCCTTCCCGGCCTGCCTTCCGGCATGGCGTGCGGGCCTGCCCGCCAGCCGCGCGGCTCAATAGGATTTCGGCAAACCGAGCACCTTCTCGGCGATGAAGCAGAGGATGAGCTGCGGACTGACCGGCGCGATGCGCGGGATCATCACTTCCCGCAGGTAGCGCTCCACCTGGTATTCACGCGCGTAGCCGAAGCCGCCATGCGTCATCACCGCCTGCTGGCAGGCCTTGAAGCCGGCCTCGGCGGCCAGGTACTTGGCGGCATTGGCGGCGGCGCCGCAGGGCAGGCCCTGATCGTAGCTCCAGGCGGCCTTCATCACCATGAGCTGCGCCGCCTCCAGTTCCATCCAGTTCTCGGCGAGCGGATGCTGGATCGCCTGGTTCTGCCCGATCGGCCGGCCGAAGACCACGCGCTCCTTGGCATAGCCGGTGGCGCGCCGCAGCGCCGCGTAGCCCAGGCCCAGCGCCTCGGCGGCGATCAGGATGCGCTCCGGGTTCAGCCCGTGCAGGATGTAGTCGAAGCCCCTGCCCTCCTCGCCGATGCGGTCCTCCACCGGCACTTCCAGGCTGTCGATGAAGAGCTGGTTCGAGTCCACGGCCTTGCGGCCCATCTTCTCGATCTCGCGCACCTCGACGCGGCTGCGGTCGAGCGTGGTGTAGAACAGGCTGAGCCCCTCGGTGCGCCGACGGACTTCCTCCACCGGCGTGGTGCGCGCCAGGATCAGGATCTTCTCCGCCACCTGCGCGGTGGAGATCCAGACCTTCTGCCCATTGACGAGGTAGCGGTCGCCCCGCCGCTCGGCGCGGGTGCGGAGCTGGGTGGTGTCGAGGCCGGTGTTCGGCTCGGTCACCGCGAAGCAGGCACGCTCGGCACCTGCGATCAGCGGCGGCAGCATGCGCCGCTTCTGCGCCTCCGTGCCGAAGACGACAACCGGGTTGAGGCCGAAGATGTTCATGTGCACGGCCGAGGCGCCCGTCATGCCGGCGCCGGACTCGGAAATGGCCTGCATCATGATCGCCGCCTCGGTGATGCCGAGCCCGGCGCCGCCGTATTCCTCGGGCATGCAGATGCCGAGCCAGCCGTCCCGCGCCAGCGCTCCGTGCAGCTCGGCCGGGAAGCGGCCGTCGCGGTCGCGCTCGGTCCAGTAGGCGTCGTCGAAGCCGGCGCAGATGCGCTCCACCGCGCTGCGCACGGCGTCCTGCTCGGCGGTGTGGCGGAAGTCCATTCGCGGCATTCCCCTCTGGCGGGCCGCATCGCGCCGCCGGGCGGATGCCTGCTGCTTGCTGGCGGCGTGGCCTCCGCGCCGATTGAACCGTCCTCCTGCCCATGCGACAATTGAATTCTTCCGCCGCCATTCATAAGGCGGCTTTATGAGCCGGCGCCACGGCCAGCCTTTTCCCCGCCGAGACCTGGAGCCTCATGACGCCCGTCACGCTGCGGCAGATGCGCGCCTTTCTCGCCATCGTCCGGCTCGGCAGCTTCACGGCCGCCGCGCGGCAGCTGCACCTCACCCAGCCCGCGCTCACCGTGCAGTTGCGCCAGCTCGAGCAGACGCTCGGCGTGCGCCTGCTGGACCGCACCACCCGCACCGCCACCCCCACCCGGACCGGCGCCGAATTCGCCCGCGCCCTGGCGCCGCTGCTGGCCGAGATGGACGCGGTGCTGGAGCGGGTGCAGGACCACGCCGCCCTGCGCACGGGACGGATCGACCTGGCCACCCTGCCCTCCCTCGCCTCCACCGTGCTGCCCGAGGTGATCGCGCGGCTGCGCGCCGCCAGCCCCGGGCTGCGGGTGCGCATGCGCGAGGCGGTCACCGGGCCGGTGGGCGAGATGGTGCGCGCCGGGCTGGTGGATTTCGGCATTGGCGGCAGCGTGGCGGAGGACGGCGAGCTGGTGGTGCAGCACCTTTTCGACGACCCGCTGCTGCTGATCTTCCCGCGCGGGCATGGCTTCGCGGCGCGGCGCGCCGTCGCGCTGCCGGAGCTGTGCGACGTGCCGCTGCTGCTGCCGGAGGCGAACAGCGGCATCCGCCACGCGGTGGATCAGGCCTTCGCCGCTCTCGGCCGGGCGGTGGAGCCGGCGCAGGAGGCGGTGAGCACCGGCACGCTGGTGGGCATGGTGCGGGCCGGGCTCGGCCTGGGGGTGCTGCCTTCCACCGCCGTGGAGATGCAGGTGAGCCCCGACCTGCGGGCGCTGCCGATCGGCGATCCGCCGCTGACGCGCCCGATCGCGCTGGTGCGCCGCGCGGGCCGCTCCCTTTCCCCGGCGGCGGAAGCCTTTCTGGCCATGCTGCGGGAATGCCTGGCGCTGCGCGCCGACCTGCGGAGCCTTGCGGGGCCGTGCCACCCCGTGCGCGGCGGCGATCCATAAGGAAGCACTATCAGCCACGCGGCCTGCCCTTGGCGACCACGCCTGCGGCCTGCTCGGTGCCGGGCTCGCCTGGCGGAACAGGGCGAGACAGAGCGAAGTGGATGCGGATGCCGGCACCGCTCGACAGTCCCGTCGCACCGCTCAACCGACGTGGCGGCGCTGCTGCGGGACCCGCATCTGCGCGCCACCGGCTTCTGGCGGGCGGTTGCGCTGCCTGGGGGCGGCGCGCAGCCCGGCGCCGGTTGGCCGCTGACCGGGACAGGCGGCCGCGCTGCCGCGCTGCCGCGCTAGGCGATGGTGATCTCCGTGGTGCTCTTCACCTCCTCCATCACCGTGTAGGTGTGGGTCTGCCGGATGCCCGGCAAGGCAACGAGGGTTGCGCCGAGAAAGGCGCGGTAGGCCGCCATGTCGCGCACGCGCACCTTGATCAGGTAATCGAAGCCGCCGGCGACCATGTGGCACTCCATGATCTCCGGCGTGCGGCGGACCGCCGCGGCGAAATCCTCGAAGACGCGGGTGCTGGTCCGGTCCAGCGTGACCTCGACGAAGATCAGCAGCGCCCGGTCCAGCCTGGCCGGGTTCAGGCGGACCGTGTAGCCCTCGATGACGCCCTCCTTCTGCAGCCGCCGCACCCGTTCATGGGTGGCGGGCGGACTCAGATGCGCCTGCCGCGACAGCTCCACATTCGTCATGCGGCCGTCCTTCTGCAGCAGGCGCAGCAGGCGCTTGTCGGTGTCGTCCATGCGTGCCGAAGGTCCGTCAAGAATTTCCGTGAAGCGGAAGATGAAATTCGGCGTGGGGCACCAACTATCGAATCAAATTCGCCCGGCCTCCCGCTACACCGTCGATTGAACCGGAGAGCAAGCAGAAACGCAATGCCGTCCGCCGAAGCCCTGGCCGCGCCGCAGGCGGCGCCCGCGCCCTTCAGCCGCCTCACGCCCCTGCCGCCGCGGGACCCGCTGCGGCGGGCCATCACCCGCCATGCCCGCGCCACCGAGGCCGAATGCGTCGCCCGCCTGCTGCCCGCGGCCACCTTGCCGCCCGCCGCCGCCGCGCAGGCCGCGGAAACCGCGCGCCAGCTTGTGGAGGCGCTGCGCCGCAAGGGCGCGCGCGGCGGCGTGGAGGGGCTGATGCAGGAGTTCGCACTCTCCAGCCAGGAGGGTGTGGCGCTGATGTGCCTGGCCGAGGCGCTGCTGCGCATCCCCGACACCGCCACGCGCGACGCGCTGATCCGCGACAAGGTGGGGGATGGCGACTGGCGCGCGCATCTCGGCCATTCGCCCTCGCTTTTCGTCAATGCCGCGGCCTGGGGGCTGCTGGTGACCGGCCGGCTGGTCTCCACCAGCAGCGAGCAGGGGCTTTCGGAGGCGCTGCGCCGCCTCGTCGCCCGCTGCGGCGAGCCGGTGATCCGCCGGGGCGTCGATCTCGCCATGCGCATGATGGGCGAGCAGTTCGTCACCGGCCAGACCATCGGGGAGGCGCTGGCGCGCAGCCGCAGGATGGAAGCCCGGGGCTTCCGCTACTCCTACGACATGCTGGGCGAGGCCGCGCTCACCGCCGCCGACGCGGCGCGCTACCACACGGAGTACGAGCGGGCGATCCACGCCATCGGCGCCGCCGCGGCGGGGCGCGGCATCCATGCCGGGCCGGGCATCTCGATCAAGCTCTCCGCCCTGCACCCACGCTATGCGCGCGCGCAGCAGGAGCGGGTCATGGCGGAGCTGCTGCCGCGCCTCGCCGGCCTCGCCGCGCTGGCCAAACGCTACAACATCGGCCTGAACGTCGATGCCGAGGAGGCCGACCGCCTGGAGTTCTCGCTCGACCTGCTGGAGGCGCTCTGCGCCGACCCGGCGCTCGCCGGCTGGAACGGGCTGGGCTTCGTGGTGCAGGCCTACCAGAAGCGCGCACCCTTCGTGCTGGACTTCGTCATCGATCTCGCGCGGCGCAGCGGCCACCGGCTGATGGTGCGGCTGGTCAAGGGCGCCTACTGGGACAGCGAGATCAAGCGCGCGCAGATCGACGGATTGCCGGACTATCCGGTCTTCACCCGCAAGCCGCACACCGACGTCTCCTACCTGGCCTGCGCCCGCAAGCTGCTCGACGTGCGGGAGGCCGTGTTCCCGCAATTCGCCACGCACAACGCGCAGACGCTGGCCGCCGTGCATGCCATGGCCGGGCCGGACTTCACGCCCGGGGACTACGAGTTCCAGTGCCTGCACGGCATGGGCGAGCCGCTCTACGAGGAGGTGGTCGGCCCGGACCGGCTGAACCGCCCCTGCCGCATCTACGCGCCCGTCGGCACGCATGAGACGCTGCTCGCCTATCTCGTGCGGCGGCTGCTGGAGAACGGCGCCAACTCCTCCTTCGTGAACCGCATCCAGGACCCGGCGGTGCCGGTCGATGCGCTGGTGGCCGACCCGGCGGCGCAGGTGGCGGCCATGGCGCCGGCGGGGGAAAAGCTCGGCGCGCCGCATCCGCGCATCGCCTTGCCCCGCGACCTTTACGGGCCGGTGCGCGCCAATTCGGCGGGCCTGGACCTCAGCAGCGAGGCGGTGCTGGCACCGCTGGACGCCGCCCTGCGGGCGAGCGCGGCGCAGCCCTGGAAGGCGATACCGCTGGTGGGCGGCACCGAAGGGACGGGCGAGGCGCGGGCGGTGCGCAATCCCGCCGAGCGGCGCGACCTCGTCGGCCATGTGGTGGAGGCGGGCGGGGCGGAGGTGGAACGCGGCCTCGCCGCCGCCGAGGCCGCCACGCCGCGCTGGCGCGACACGCCGCCGGCCGAGCGGGCCGCCTGCCTGCTGCGCGCCGCCGACCTGCTGGAAGGGCGGATGCCGGCGCTGCTCGGGCTGGTGGTGCGGGAGGCCGGCAAGTCGCTGGCCAATGCGGTCTCGGAGGTGCGGGAGGCGGTGGACTTCCTGCGCTACTACGGCGCGCAGGTGCGGGACGGCTTCGCCAACGCGACGCATCGTCCGCTCGGCCCGGTGCTCTGCATCAGCCCCTGGAACTTTCCGCTGGCGATCTTCACCGGGCAGGTGGCGGCGGCGCTGGCGGCGGGCAATCCGGTGCTGGCCAAGCCGGCGGAGGAAACGCCGCTGATCGCCGCGCAGGCCGTGGCCATCCTGCACGAGGCCGGTGTGCCGCGCGATGCGCTGCAGTTCCTGCCCGGCGACGGCAGGGTCGGCGCCCTGCTGGTGGCGGATGCGCGGGTGCGCGGCGTCATGTTCACCGGCTCCACCGCGGTGGCGCGGCTGATCCAGGCCGAGCTGGCGAAGCGCCTCAACCCGGACGGCACGCCAGTGCCGCTGGTTGCCGAGACCGGCGGGCAGAACGCGCTGGTGGTGGACTCCTCGGCGCTCGCCGAGCAGGTGGTGGGCGATGCGCTGCTCTCGGCCTTCGACAGCGCCGGGCAGCGCTGCTCGGCGCTGCGCCTGCTCTGCGTGCAGGACGACGTGGCGGACCGCACGCTCGCCATGCTGCTGGCGGCGATGGCCGAGCTTTCGGTGGGCAACCCGGACCGGCTGGCCACCGATGTCGGCCCCGTCATCACGGAGGAGGCGCGGGACGGCATCCTGGCGCATGTCGAGGCCATGCGGCGCGCCGGGCGACGCGTCCATCAGGCACCACTGGCGGAGGAATGCCGCCATGGCAGCTTCGTGCCGCCGACGGTGATCGAGATCGAGAGCATCGTCGAACTGAAGCGCGAAGTCTTCGGCCCCGTGCTGCATGTGCTGCGCTTCCGGCGCGAAGGGCTGGACGCGCTGGTGGATGCGGTGAACGCCACCGGCTACGGCCTCACCTTCGGCGTGCACTCGCGCATCGACGAGCGGATCGCGCAGATGACCGCGCGGGTGCAGGCCGGAAACGTGTATGTGAACCGCAACTTGGTTGGCGCGGTGGTGGGCGTGCAGCCCTTCGGCGGGCACGGCCTTTCCGGCACGGGGCCAAAGGCGGGCGGGCCGCTCTACCTGCGGCGGCTGCTGGCCGCCCATCCGCCGGCGAGCGGCCTGCCGGGGCGGGCGCCGCAGCCCGCGCGCGCCTGGGCGGCCTGGCTTGAGGCGCAGGGCGAGGCCACCCTGGCCGCGGAGGCGCGCAGCCTGCTCGGCGTGACGCCCTTCGGCGTGGCGATCGAGCTGGCCGGCCCGGTGGGCGAGCGCAACCTCTACGCCACCGAGGCGCGTGGCGCCGTGCTCTGCCTGGGCGCCACGCGGCAGGAGGTGCTGCGTGGCGTCGGTGCCGCGCTCGTCACCGGCAACCGTGCGGTGGTCGCGGCGGGCTGCCTCGGCGATCTCGCGGCGCTTCCGGCGGACCTGCGGCCGTGGCTGCGCGAAGGCGCCGAGGCCGGGGTGCAGGCGGTGCTGTGCGCGGACGGGCGGGAGATGCTGCTGGCCCAGGCCCGGCGCCTCGCCGCGGCGGAAGGGCCGATCGTGGCGCTGCACGCCCCGCGCCCGGAGGGCGGCTTCCCGCTCGACATGCTCGTGCAGGAGCGCGCCACCAGCATCAACACCGCCGCGGCAGGCGGCAACGCCAACCTGATGATGATCGGCTGAGGAAAGCCAGGGGCGCCGCCCCTCCCCCTGGAGCCGCGCCCGGAGGGAGCGCGGTGGGGAGCGCGGTGGGGAGCGCGGTGGGGAGCGCGGTGGGGAGCGCGGTGGGGAGCGCGGTGGCTATGGGATGGGCGGAACTTCTACTGGGCGAAGCGGCAGTTCCAGCGCCGAGGCGCTTTCGCCACCGCGCAGCACGGTCAGGCGTGGCGGGCGGCCATGCGGAACCTGCACCGCATGGTCGCTGTCCCCGCCGGCGAGGGAAAGACGGATGCGGCTGCCCTTGCGGAACACCCAGGAGGTCGGCAGCAGCGGGATACGGATGCGCTCCGCCTTTCCCGGAACCAGCGGCGCCGCGTCCTCGCGCCGGAAGCTGCGAAAGGGCCAGGTGGTGCGATAGGCCTCGGGGGCCGGGCTCTCCCTGCGGTGCAAGGCGCGCAGCAGCCCTTCCGTGACGTAGCGCACCGTGCCGTCCGCCTCCACCTCGGAGAGATAGACGAGGAGCGCGGCATCCGGCTCGCTGGCGGCGAGCCAGAGGTCGGCCAGGCCGTGGCCGGTCATTTCCATGTCCCGATCGAGCGGCGCGCTGGTCCAGCCGGCGAGCTTCGCCTCCCGCTCCGCCCAGTCGGCGTAGTAGGTGGTGCTGTTGATGCCGGCGATGCGCTCGTAGCGCGTTCCCTCTCCGCTGCCCCAGGCGAAGTCCGCCTGGGTGCTGTCCTCGCCGGCGGCGCCCGCCTCGGAGCACAGCGCGCCTTCCGCCGCGAGGTGCAGGCGCTGCACCGTTTCGATCGGCGGCCACGAGGGGGCGGCGCGCCATTCCTCGGCGTGCAGGCTGAAGTAGTGCACGGGCGCCTCGGCCTCCAGCCCGGTCGGCCGGCGCATCAGGTAGTGGTCGAAGAAGCGCAGCAGCGCGCCCGGCAGGGCGAACTGCGGGTCCCGTGACTCCCGCCAGGGCGAGACGTTGCAGCGCGCCCCATGGTCCCAGGGGCCAAGGATCAGGTGCACGGGGTTGTCGCGCAGCGTCAGGAAGCGGCTGATGGCGCCGTTGGCGTAGCCCGCGCCGTCCATCCAGCCGGAGACGGCCAGCACCGCCACATCCGGGCGAATGCCCCCGCGCACGGAATAGGGGCTGAAGGAGGCGGAGCTGAAGGACGGGTCGTAGGGCAGCGGCTCCTCGCGGAAGCGGAACTCGCCCATGAAGTCCGGCTGGCGGAAGTTGCCGAGATGCTCGCGCAACGCCGCGGCCAGCAGGGTGCCGTCCGGGTCCTCGTCCACCGGGTGCGGGCCGGCGAGGTCCGGGTTGGCGTAATAGACGTAGTTGCGCAGCAGGTCGCGCCGGTCGTGGTCCATGGCGACCATCAGCGCGTCGTAGCTCGCCGCGAGCTGCTTCAGCAGGATGCCGCCAGGATAATAGTTGTCGGCATAGGTGTCCCAGACGGCGAAGAGCGGCGCGATGGCCTTCACCGCCGGATGCCCGGTGCTGGCCAGGAAATCCGAGGCGGCGCCGGGATAGGAGATGCCGGTGGCGCCGAGCTGCCCGTCGGACCACGGTTGCGCAACCACCCAGTCGGCGATCTCGCGGCTGTCCTCGCGCTCCCGCGGCGAGCGGAAGCTGTCGCGCGTGCCGAAGCTGGCGCCGGTGCCGCGCACATCCGCCACCACCACCGCATAGCCGCGCGGCACGAGGGTGCGGACGAACTTGCCGGCATTCGGGATGGCATCGCCGCTGCCGCCCTCGCGCAGGCGGAAGCGGCGGTAGTAGGGCGTCAGGATCAGAATGGCCGGCAACGGCTCCGTCGCGCCTTCGGGCCGCCAGACATCGATGGCGATGCGGCAGCCGTCGCGCATCGTGAGATAGCGCGATACGGGCGCCTCGGGCAGGCTGAAGGGAACCGCGCGCGCCTCGGCATAGGCAGCGGGAGAGAGCCGCCAGGCGGCTCCGGTCTGGTCACGGTCGGACATTGCAGAACCTTCTGGCCTGGGCGGAGCCGGATGTCACCGGTGCCTTCTCGATGCCGGGGGTGCGCGATGGCGTCAATTGGCTTGTCCGGCGCGGACCATGCGCGTCGCCCGGCAGCTCCGGCGGTGCCGGTGCGGGATGGACGCCTCGAAGGCGCCGCCTGCCGGGGGCGCGGTGCCACCTGGTGGTGCCGGGTGAGGGGATCGAACCCCCGACCTTCGGTTTACAAAACCGCTGCACTACCGCTGTGCTAACCCGGCAAGTGCCTGGAAGGCCGAGGCTTCGCCTGCGCCGAGCCATCCGGGAAGGCGCCATGCCCGCGGCAGCCGTCCGACCGGCCCCGGCCATGGCGTTCCCCCTTCTCCACGGTTTGAGACCGGATTTCAAGCGGTGCGTGAGCGGCGGCCGCATGCCCGCCCGGGCGGAGGGACACAGGCGGGGCAGGGTTCCGCCACGCCCTCAGGCGCTGCGCCGGAGGTTCCAGAACAGCGGGTTGGCGCTTCGGAGGAAGCCGGTGAGATCGGAGCGGAAGGCCGTCGGCTGGGACCATTGGCCGAGGGGGATGTATGGCACGTCCTCGAAGGCCACGGCCTGCATCTCGGCCGCGATGCGCCTCTGCGTCGCGAGGTCGTCGGCCCTGAACCAGGCTTCCCGCAGGCTATCCAGCCTCGGGGCCGTGGGCCAGCCGAACCAGGCACGGTCGCCATTGCCCTTGAGCTGGACGCTGGCGGGGTCCGCGGCGCCCAGCCCGGCCTGGCGGGTGTTGAAGACGTTCCATCCCCCTTCGGCGACCGGCTTCTTCACCGCGCGCCGGGTCAGCACCGAGCCCCAGTCCATGGCCACCAGCTCGGTCTTCAGCCCGATCTTCCGGAAGGTGGAGGAGGTCACCTCGGCCATGGCGTGCATCTGCGGCTGGTCGCCCGGGTCCAAGATGAGGATGGTCTCGCCGCCATAGCCGCTCTCCCGCACCAGGCGGCGCGCCAGCTCCAGGTCGCGCGGGCCGGTGAGCGTGTCCATGCCCGCGTCGCTCGCCATGGGGGAGCCGGCGGTGAAGTAGCCGACGGGGATGGAGGCGTAGTCCACCTGCTCGCCCAGCACGGCCGCCACGTAATCCCGCTGGTCGATGGCCGGCAGCAAGGCACGCCGCAGCTTCGGGTTGTCGAAGGGGGGCAGGAGGTGGTTGAGGGCGATGATGCCGATCAACCCGAACGGATCGAGCTGCTGCACAGTGACGCCGCGGCTGCGCTTCAGCGCGGGGACCAGGTCGAAGAGCGGCTGGTCCACCCAGTCCACCTCGCCCGATTGCAGGGCCGAGGCGGCGGTGCCGGGGTCGGGCTGGATCGACCACTCCACCTGGTCGAAATGCACGACCTTGCCGCCGGCCAGGTAGTCCGGCGGCTCGTCGCGCGGGACATAACGGTCGAAGCGCTCGTAGAGCGAGCGCACGCCGGAGACCCATTCGTCCTGGCGGAAGCGGAAGGGGCCGCTGCCGACGAACTCCTTGATGGCTTCGCTGGAGGGCACGCGGGCCATGCGCTCCGGCATGATGTAGCAGCCCTGCGAGCCGAGGGCGTAGAGCATCCGCGGGAAAGGCGACTTGAGCCGGATCGCGAAGCGGCGGTCGTCCAGGGCCTTCATCTCCTCCGTCGCCGCGGTGAGGAGCTGGCCGAAGCTGTTGCGCTGCGCCCAGCGCGCGATGGAGGCGACGGCGTCGGCCGCGCGCACCTTCTCGCCGTCGTGGAAGAGCAGGCCGTCGCGCAGGGTGAAGGTCCAGGTCAGCTTGTCGGCGGAGAGCTCGTGGCCGGCGCACATCTGCGGATGCGGGGCAAGGCCGATATCCACGCCGTAGAGCGTGTCCCACACCATCAACGCGTGGGTCTGGACGACGATGGCGGTGGTCCAGATCGGGTCGGGCGAGGAATAGGCGGCCATCGGGACGAAACGCAGACGGCTCGCGCCGCCCTGAGCCCGCCCGAGCGACGGCAGGCCGAGGCCCGTGGCGAAGGCGGTTCCGATCAATCCTCGGCGTGACGGCATGGCAGCCTCCGGTCAGGAAAAGAGCGCCTTCGGTCCTGGCATGAAGCGTGCCAGCGCAGCCCGGCCGCCGCGAGATCCGCCGCCAGGGCTGGCCAAGGCCCCGCTTCATCCGGGGTCGGCGAATGCGAGTCGCGAGGCGCTCGTGCCGCGCAGCCTCGCCGGAGTCAGGCGTGCAACGCGGCCCGATGCAAGGGAGCTCAACCTCTGGAGCGGCCCCGTCGCGGAGGCCACCATCCCGGCATCCGGCCGCACGGGAAGATTCGGTAGCGTAACCCAGGCCGATCGGTCACGCTGCGCCTCGCAGACGCACCTGGCCGCGGTATGGTCAGGCCAAAAGCACGACCCGCGCGCCTTGCCAGGGCGCCGCGAAGCCGAACCAGGGAGACGTTCTCGATGCCCACCCGCCGACAGGCCCTTGCCCTTCCTTTCGCCGCCGGCCTCGTGCCTGCGGCCGCGCGCGCGCAGGCCGCGCCGGCCTGGCGGCCCGACCGGCCCATCCGGCTGATCGTCCCCTTTGCTCCCGGCGGATCGAACGACATCGTCGGGCGGATCATCGCGGACGCGGCGAGCCAGAAATTCGGGCAGCCGATCGTCGTCGAGAACCGCGCCGGGGCCGGCAGCATGATCGGCGCCGAGGCGGTCGCGCGCGCCGCCCCGGACGGCTACACGCTGCTGATCAACAGCTCTCATTCGGCGGTGCCGGCGATTGTTGCGCGCATGCCCTACGACACGGTCAAGGACTTCGTGGGCGTCGCGGTGGCCGGTTTCTCGCCGCATGTGCTGGTCGTCAACCCGCAGGTGCCGGCGAAGAGCGTGGCGGAGCTGGTGGCGCTGCTGAAGGCCAATCCGGGCCGGTACAACCTGGCCACGGCCGGCATCGGCAGCAGCGTGCATCTCGGCGGCGAGCTGTTCCGCACCGGCACCCAGGCGCAGGTCGAGGTGGTGCACTACCGCGGTGGCGGCCCAAGCGTTGCCGCCCTGGCGCAGGGCGAGGCGCAGCTGGGCACGCCGACCATGGCCTCCTCGCTCGGCCAGGTGCGTGGCGGCGGGCTGCGCGCCCTGGCGGTGCTCGCGGAGCAGCGCAGCCCGGCGCTGCCGGACGTGCCGAGCGCGCCGGAGGCGGGCCTGCCCAACCTGATCCATGAGGAGTTCTTCCCCATCCTCGCCCCGGCCCGCACGCCAGCGCCCGTGCTGGCCGCGCTGGGCACCGGCTTCCGGGCCGCGATCCAGCAAAGCGCGCCGAAGCTCATCGAACTGGCCGGGGTCGCGCCGCGGCCGGGCTTCGAGACCTCCGACGAGGTGATGGCCCTGGTGCGCGACGGCGTCGAGCGCTACGGCTCGGTGATGCGCGCGGCGGGCGTGCAGCCGGAATAGAGGCGTCGCGGGTGCAGGGGAGCGTGTCCCCTGCCTGAGGGTGAGGGGGCGGAGCCCCCTCACCCTCAGGCGGCGGCCAGTTTCGCGCGGCTCCTCAGCAGCAGCGTCGCCACGATCAGCAGGTTCGCGGCGTTCCAGGCGACGCCGTTCAGGAAGGCGGCGGCGTAGCTGCCTGTGGCGTCGAAGATGACGCCGGAAAGCCATCCCCCCAGCGCCATGCCGACCAGCGTCGCCATCAGCACGATGCCCACCCGCGTGCCCACCTCGGAGGCCGGAAAGCTTTCCCGCACGATCACCGCATAGGAGGGAACGATGCCGCCCTGGAACAGGCCGAACAGGGCCGAAAGGGTGAAAAGCGAGCCGAGGCCGTCGAAGAACAGGAACAGCGACAGCGCCACGCCCTGCAGCACCGAGCCCAGCATCAGCGTGCGGAGCCCGCCGATCCGGTCGGCGATGAAGCCGGAGGCGACCCGCGAGACAATGCCGCAGGCAAGCATGAGGGACAGCATCTCCGCGCCCCGCGCCACGCCGTAGCCGAGGTCGCCGCAATAGGCGACGATATGCACCTGCGGCATCGCCATGGCGACGCAGCACGCCACTCCGGCGCAGGAAAGCATCGCCGTCAGCCCGTTGCGCGAGAGGCCGAGCGGCCGTGCCTGCCCCCGCTCGCCGGCGAGGCCGCCGCCCTTCAGTTCCGGCGCCCGCGCGCGCAGCATCAGCGCCAGCGGCGACATCGCCACCAGGCAGATGCCGCCGACGGCCAGGTGCGCCACGCGCCAGCCATAGGCCCCGATCAGCCAGGTCAGCAGTGGTGGCCAGACCACGCCCGCCAGGTAGTTGCCGGAGGCCGCGAGCGCGACCGCGATGCCGCGCCGCCGGCGGAACCAGAGGGAGGCATCGGCCATCAGCGGCGCCAGGGTGGCCGAGGCCCCGACGCCGATCATCGCCCCTTGCGCCAGGGTGTAGAAGGTCAGGCTTGGCGCCAGGCCGGCCAGCGCATAGCCGCCCGCCAGCACCACCGCCGCGCCGAGCAGCGGCTTCATCGCCCCGAAGCGGTCGGCGAGCCGCCCCATCAGGATGCCGCCCGCGCCGAAGCCGAGCATGGTGAGCGTATAGGGCAGCGAGGCCGCGCCGCGCGTCGCGCCGAACTCCGCCTGCACCGAGGGCAGCGCCACGACGACGGACCACATCCCCGCGCCGCCCAGCGTGGTGAGCGCGACAATGGCGGCAAGGCGCACCCAGGCCGTCCGGGAATCCAGCAGCTGCTCGCCGGTCATGCCTCGGGCCCGAAGCGCACGAAGTCGCTCAGCGGCGCGCGCTCGGTCGCCAGGCGGTTGGCGGGCTCGCCCGGGTCCGCGCGGCCGAGCGCCATGCCGCAGACCACCGCCTCCTCGGCCGGGATGCCGAGATGGGCGCGCAGCACGTCGTGGTGGTCGCAGAACGCCGCCTGCGGGCAGGTGTCCAGCCCGAAGCCGCGGGCCGCGAGCATGACGGATTGCAGGAACATGCCGTAGTCCAGCCAGGAGCCCTGCTCGAGGTCGCGGTCGATGGTGAAGACCAGCCCGACCGGCGCGCCGAAGAAGTCGAAGTTGCGCGCCCGTTGCGCATGGCCGGCGGCATGGTCGCCCTTGGCGACGCCGGCCAGCGCATAGAGATCCCACCCCACCTTGCGGCGCCGCGACAGGTAGGGCTCCCGCCAGTGGCGGGGATAGTACTGGTAGTCGCGCGGCGTCACGGTGCCGGCGTCATGCGCGGCATGCAGCGCGGCGGAAAGGCGCGCCTTCTCGTCCCCCTCGGTGACGCGCACCTTCCAGGGCTGCACGTTGGAGCCGGACGGGGCGCGCGCGGCGATCTCCAGGATCGACACGATGGCGGCGCGCGGGACGGGATCGGGCAGAAAACCGCGCACGCTGCGGCGCGTGGCCATCGCCTCAAACACATCCATGCGCCGCATTCCCCCTCGGAAGACAGGTGCCTGTTCACCGGCACGCCGCCGCAGTCTGGCGCAAGGAGGCGGCGGCCGCCAGGGCGGGGGGTTCACCGGTCCGGCCGGCAGGCACCGGCGCGGCGGCGGGGTCCTGGCTCGCGAAAGCCGCCTCACGGCGCATTTCAACGCGCGCCGCGGGCGGTGCGGGCATGCCTGGCGGCGCCGGGCGTGGCATAAGCGCGCCAGAACCGCCCTCCCCTCGCCTCAGGTAGCCATGATCCGCCTCGACAACATCAGCAAGCAGAACGGCCAGCAGCTTCTCTTCATCGAAGCCTCGGCAGCACTCCAGAAGGGCGAGAAGATCGGCCTCGTCGGCCCGAACGGCGCGGGCAAGACCACGCTGTTCCGCATGATCACCGGGCGGGAGCAACCGGACGAAGGGCTGGTGCTGGTCGAGCGCGGCGTCAGCATCGGCTTCTTCAGCCAGGACGTGGGCGAGATGTCGGGCCGCAGCGCCGTCGCCGAGGTGATGGACGGCGCCGGCGACGTCAGCGCCGTGGCCGCCGAGCTGCAGGCGCTGGAGGCCGCCATGGCGGACCCGGCGCGGACGGACGCGCTGGAGGAAAACATCCAGCGCTTCGGCGAGGTCCAGGCCCGCTTCGAGAGCCTTGGCGGCTATGCGCTGGAAGGCCAGGCGCGCGAGGTGCTCGCCGGCCTCAGCTTCAGCCAGGCCATGATGGACGGCGATGTCGGCGCGCTTTCCGGCGGCTGGAAGATGCGCGTGGCGCTCGCCCGCATCCTGCTCATGCGCCCGGACGTGATGCTGCTGGACGAGCCGAGCAACCACCTCGACCTGGAGAGCCTGATCTGGCTGGAGCAGTTCCTGGGCCAGTATGACGGCGCGCTGCTGATGACCGCGCACGACCGCGAGTTCATGAACCGCATCGTCAACAAGGTGATCGAGATCGATGGCGGCACGCTGACCTCCTACTCCGGCGACTACGCCTTCTACGAGCAGCAGCGCGCGATGAACGAACGGCAGCAGCAGGCGCAGTTCGAGCGGCAGCAGGCGATGCTGGCCAAGGAGATCAAGTTCATCGAGCGCTTCAAGGCGCGCGCCTCGCACGCCGCGCAGGTGCAGAGCCGCGTCAAGAAGCTGGAGAAGATCGACCGCGTGGAGCCGCCGAAGCGCCGGCAGACCGTCGCCTTCGAGTTCCTGCCGGCGCCGCGTTCCGGGGAGGACGTGGTGAACCTGCGCAAGGTGCGCAAGCGCTATGGCGACCGGGTGATCTATGACGGGCTGGACTTCCTGGTGCGCCGCAAGGAGCGCTGCTGCGTGCTCGGCACCAACGGCGCGGGCAAGTCCACGCTGCTGAGGCTCGTGGCCGGCACGGCCGAGCCGGACGAGGGGACGGTCGCGCTCGGCGGCAGCGTGAGGATGGGCTACTTCGCCCAGCACGCCATGGAGCTGCTGGATGGCGAGCGCACGGTCTTCCAGACCTTGGAGGATGCCTTCCCCAAGGCGGCGCAAGGCTCGCTCCGCGCCCTGGCCGGATGCTTCGGCTTCTCCGGCGACGAGGTCGAGAAGAAGTGCGGCGTGCTGTCGGGCGGCGAGAAGGCGCGGCTGGTCATGGCGCGGATGCTGTACGACCCGCCGAACTTCCTGGTGCTGGACGAGCCGACCAACCACCTGGACATGGCGACCAAGGAAATGCTGATCGCCGCCCTGGCGCAGTACGAGGGCACCATGCTCTTCGTCTCGCACGACCGGCACTTCCTGGCCGCGCTGTCCAACCGCGTGCTGGAGCTGACGCCCGAGGGCATCCACCAGTATGGCGGCGGCTACACCGAGTACGTGGCGCGCACGGGGCAGGAGGCGCCGGGGCTGCGCGGCTGACCCGGGCGGCCGGCTGGGACGGCCGGCTGGGGCGGCTCAGCGCCCCGGCATGCCGTCGGCCGGCGGCGTCATGATGCCCTCGGCCTGCAGCCGGCCGACCATGGCGTGCAGATGCGCCAGCACGGCGCGCAGGGCCGGCGTCATGGCGCGCGCGGGGCTGACCGCCACCATCAGCCGCGCCCGCAGCGGCGGCGCGCCGAGGCCGCGCAGGATGTAGCGCCGGTCCGCCTTCTCCCGCGTCAGGGCGGCGCGCGGCAGCACGCTCCAGCCGATGCCGCGCTCCACCAGCGCGCGAATGGCGGAAAGGCTGTCCACCTCCAGCAGAAGCGACGGGTCGGGCTGCGCCCCGGCCCTTTGCAGCGCCCGGCGCAGCCCGTGTTGCCGGTCCGGCAGCACGAGGTCGAGCCGTGCCAGCGCCGGCACCGGCACCGGCACCTCCCCCCGCAGGTCGCGGGCGCGGCGCCGCCGGGCGAAGAGCAGCAGGTCCTCCTCGGCCAGCACCTCCGCCGCGATCGCCCGGCTGCGCTGGCTGTCATAGAGGATGGCGATGTCGAGCCGGCCCTCCGTCAGCCACTGGTTGATGAAGCCGCTGAAGCCATCGACCAGGCGGATCTGCAGCTGCGGATGCCGCCGGCGCAGCTCGCCGAAGATCGACTCCGCCAGGTGCACGGACATGAAGGTCGGCACGCCGAGCACCACCTGGCCGCGCGGCACCGGGTCGTCGAGCGCCGCCGGCAGGTTGGCCAGCCCCGCCAGCAGCGGCCGCGCGGCATCGGCCAGGCGCTGCCCGTCCTCGGTCAGCCGGGCGCCGCGGCCGTGGCGGTAGAGCAGCGGCCGGCCCACCTCCTGCTCCAGCAGCGCGACCTGCCGCGACAGGCTGGGCTGGGCGAGGCCGAGTGCCGCCGCCGCCCGGCCGAAGCCGCCATGATCGGCGATCGCCAGCAGGGAGCGCAGCCGCGTCTGGTCCATAGCCCTGGGCTATAGCTGATACTGCGAGCCGGCGCATGTGCTGGCGCGCTATCCATGCCGCATGGGAAACGCCAAGACCGCCGCCGAGGTGCTCCTCGACACGCTGGCCGCGCGGGGGGCCGACCGCGCCTTCTGCGTGCCGGGGGAATCCTACATCGCGCTGCTCGACGCGCTGCACGCGCACCCCTCCATCGACCTCGTGACCTGCCGGCAGGAAGGCGGCGCGGGCTTCATGGCGGTGGCCGACGCCAGGCTCACGGGGCGGCCGGGCATCGTGCTGGTCTCGCGCGGCCCCGGCGCCTGCAACGCCGCCATCGCGCTGCACACCGCCGAGCAGGACGCGGTGCCGCTGATCCTGCTGATCGGCCAGGTGGAGAAGCGCGACCTGCGCCGCCGCGCCTTCCAGGAGATCGACTATGCCGCGATGTTCGGCGGCATCGCCAAATGGGTCGGCGAGGCCACCCATCCGGACGAGGTGCCGGAGCTGATCGCCCGCGCCTGGAGCATGGCGACCCAGGGCGTGCCAGGGCCGGTGGTGCTCGCCCTGCCGGAGGATGTGCTGTCCGCGCCCTGCGCCGCCCCCGCCCTGCCGCCGACGCGCCTCGCCGGCGCCGGGCTGCCGGGGGAGACCGCGGCGGAACTCGCGGGCCTGCTGCGCCGCGCCGAGCGGCCGATCCTGCTGGCCGGGCATGGGCTGGACGTGCCGGGCGGGCGGGAAGCGCTGCGGGCCTTCGCCGAGGCCTGGCAGCTGCCCGTGGCGGTGTCCTTCCGCCGCCAGGACCTCTTTCCGAACGACCATCCGCTCTATGCCGGCGACCTTGGCCTGCGCAACCCGGACGCCCAGCGGGAGGCCTTCGCCGAGGCGGACCTCGTGCTGGCCCTCGGCACGCGGCTGACCGACATCACCACCCAGGGCTATAGCTGGCCCGCGCCCGGGCAGCGGCTGGTGCATGTCTGCGCCGATCCGCGCTTCCTCGGCTGGCTCTTTCCGGCGGAGCCGGCCATCGCCGCCGAGGCCCCTGCCGTGCTGGCGGCGCTGGCGGCCGAGCGCGCCGCCGCCCCGTCCGGCCGCGCCGCCTGGAACGGCCGCCTGCGCCGGCTGCAGGAGGAGGACAGCCGCGCCATGGCCGGCAGCTTCCCGGACGGGCTGCCGTTTCTCCGCGTGGCGCGGCTGGTCGGCGAATGCGCGCCGGCGGACGCCATCCTCACGCTCGACGCCGGAACCTTCGCCGCGCCCTTCTACCGCAAGCTGGCCTGGCGGCCGCCACAGCGCCTGCTGGCGCCGATCTCGGGCGCCATGGGCTTCGGGGTGCCGGCGGCGGTGGCCGCGGCGCTGCGCCACCCGGAGCGCATGGTGATCTGCGCCGTGGGCGACGGCGGGGCGCTGATGACCGGCAACGAGCTGGCGGTCGGCATGGCGCGCCGCCTGCCCATCAAGCTGCTGCTTTCCGACAACGGCAGCTATGCCTCGATCCGCATCCACCAGGAGCGGCAACATCCCGGGCGCGTCTCGGGCACCGACCTGGTCAATCCCGATCTGGGCGCCTGGTGCGCCGCCTTCGGCGCGCCGCTGCTGCGCGTGCAGGCGGAGGCGGACCTGCCGGCCCTGGCCGCGGCCCTGCGGGCGCCGGGGCCGCTCGTCGCCGTGGTCCGCACCTCGCTGCAGGCGGTGCTGCCGCGTGGCGCGGCACCGCCGGTGGACCTGTTGCAGCCGGCGCCGGACTGAGCGGCGCGGCGCCAGCAGCTCAACAGGCGCATAACCAGGCAAGGCGCAGCGAGTCCGCACGCCCGCCGCGCCGGCCGCGGAAAGGATCACGGCCAGGAGGCGGATGGCAGGGAAGGAAAGCGCGGCCGGCGCAGTCCAGGCCACGCCTGGGTCATGGGCCGCAGGAGCGGCGCCGCATCCCTGGGCGCTCCGGCGCGTTTCGCCAGGGCGGCATGTCGGTAATCCACGAAAAGCAGATCAGCGGGAGGAACAGATGGGCAAGGAGCGCGGCCTGGACGGCCCGATGGGCAACCAGCCTCTCCACGCGGAGACGCTGATGCTCGGCTACGGCTACGACCCGCACCTCTCGGAGGGCGCCGTCAAGCCGCCGGTCTTCCTCACCTCCACCTTCGTGTTCCGCTCCGCGGAGGAGGGCAAGGACTACTTCGACGTCGTCTCGGGCCGGCAGCCGGCGCCGCCCGGCGGGGCCGGCCTCGTCTATTCGCGCTTCAACCACCCGAACGCCGAGATCGTCGAGGACCGCCTGGCGGTCTTCGAAGGGGCGGAGGCCTCGCTGGTGTTCGGCGCGGGCATGGCGGCGATCGCGACGGTGATCCTGACCTATGCCCGCCCGGGCGACGCCATCCTGCACTCCCAGCCTCTCTATGGCGGCACCGAAACTTTGCTGATGCGCACCTTCGCGGCCTACGGCATCCAGGCCCAGGGCTTCCCGGACGGCCTCAGCGAGCAGGCGGTTGGCCGCGCGGCGGAGGCGGCGATGGCCCGGGGGCGGGTCAGCGTCATCATGGTCGAGACACCGTCCAACCCCACCAATTCGCTCGTGGATCTGGCCCTGCTCCGCAGGGTGGCCGATCGCATCGGCCAGGCGCAGGGGCACCGCCCCCTCGTTGTCTGCGACAACACGATGCTCGGGCCACTGTTCCAGAAGCCGCTGGCGCTCGGCGCGGACCTTTCCGTCTACAGCCTGACCAAGTACGTGGGCGGGCACAGCGACCTGGTCGGCGGCGCGGTGACGGGCGCCAGGGCGCATGTGCAGCCGGTCCGCCTTCTCAGGAGCGCCATCGGCACGCAGCTTGACCCGCATTCCTGCTGGATGGTGGGCCGCTCGCTGGAGACGCTTTCGCTGCGGATGCGCGAGGCATCCCGCAATGCCGAGGCGGTCGCCGCCTTTCTCGCCGGGCATCCGCGGGTCGCCCGGGTGCATGCGCTCGGCTTCCTGCCGCAGGGAAGCGAGGCCCGCCGCGTCTACGAGGCGCAGTGCACCGGGCCGGGTTCGACCTTCAGCCTGGAGATCAAGGGCGGCCAGGCGGAAGCCTTCCGCATGCTGAACGCGCTCCGGATCTTCAAGCTGGCGGTGAGCCTGGGCGGAACGGAGTCCCTTGCCAGCCATCCGGCTTCGACCACCCATTCCGGCGTGCCGGCGGAAATCCGCGAGCGCCTTGAGGTGACGGACGGCCTGGTCCGGCTTTCCATCGGGATCGAGCACCACGAGGACCTGATCGCCGACCTGGCGCAGGCGCTCGACGCCATCGGGACGTGACGGCGGCGAAAGGACATTCCTTCCCCCCCGCGCGCGTCCGGCACCGGAGACGGCGCCGGCCGGCAGGATCTGAGGCGCCCTTCCCGGCCTGCCGGACGCGCGAACGCACCTTGCCGCCCGGCGGCATGCCGCTGACAGTGGCGGCAGCGCCCTCCGGCGCCGGGAGCCCGCCCGGGCAGCCGGCAGCCGGTCGGGCCTGGGGGAACGGACATGGAAATCAAGCTCGACGGCCGGGCGGCCGTGGTCACCGGCGGCAGCAAGGGCATCGGCCTCGCGATCGCCACGCGCTTGGCGGCGAGCGGCGCGGATGTCGCGCTGCTGGCACGCCGGCCCGAGGCCCTTGAAGCGGCCCGGGAGGCGGTCGGCAGGACGGCGCGCGGCCGCGTGCTGGCCGTGGCCTGCGACGTCTCAAGGGCCGAGGATGTCACGCGCGCCCATGGCGAGGTCATGGCCGGGCTGGGGCGGGTGGATATCCTGGTGAACAACGCCGGCACCTCGCAGAGGGGCGCCTTCACCGGCATCACCGACGAGGTCTGGCAGGCCGATCTGGACCTCAAGCTGTTCGCCGCCATCCGCCTTGCGCGGCTGGTCTGGCCGCAGATGGCGGAGCGGCGCTGGGGGCGGATCATCAACGTGCTGAACATCGGCGCCAAGGCGCCCAAGGCCGAGGGCGCCCCCACCGCGGTGTCGCGGGCGGCGGGCATGGCCCTCACCAAGGTGCTGGCCGGCGAAGGCGCGCCCCACAACATCCTGGTCAACTCGCTGCATGTCGGCCTGATCGAGAGCGATCAGTGGGTCCGCCGCCATGCCGCGCAGCAGAGCGGCCAATCCTTCGAGGACTTCCTCGCCGGGATGGGCAGGGACATCCCGATGGGGCGGGTCGGCACCGCGGAGGAGTTCGCCAACGTCGCCTGCTTCCTGGCCTCAGACCTGGCCGGCTACGTCACCGGAACGGCGATCAACGTGGACGGCAACCTTTCGCCCGTGATGTAGCACAGCCGCGCTTGCCATGCGCGGGGCGAGGCGGCCCCGCCGCCGGCGCCTTGCGCAGGCCCGGCGCGGCCGACGGAGCCCCGGGGCGGCCCGGTTTTCCCTCCGGGCATGGCGGGTTGGGCCCGGGTCATGCCCGAGGCTACTATTCCCCCACAAGAACCGGAGGCTGGCGCCTGTCGGGCGCCACTCCCGAAGACGAGGAAGGTCCCGCATGCCCATCTATGCCCTGAACGACATCGCGCCCACCCTGCCGGAGGAAGGCCGCTACTGGGTGGCGCCGGACGCGCATGTCATCGGCGACGTCACCCTGGCGGAGGATGTTGGCTTCTGGTTCGGCGCCGTGGCGCGCGGCGACAACACCCCGATCCGCCTCGGCGCGCGCACCAACGTCCAGGAAGGCGCCATGCTGCACGCCGATCCTGGCGCCCCGCTGACCATCGGCGCCGACGTCACGGTCGGGCACCACGCCATCCTGCATGGCTGCACGGTGGGCGACGGCTCGCTGATCGGCATGGGTGCGACGGTTCTGAACCATGCGCGCATCGGCCGGCACTGCATCGTCGGCGCCAACGCGCTGGTGACGGAAGGCAAGGAGTTCCCGGATTTCTCGCTGATCATCGGCGCGCCGGCCAAGGTGGCGCGCACGCTGGAGCCGGAAACCGCCGAGAAGCTGCGCGCCTCGGCGGCGAACTACGTCCGCAACTGGCGCCGCTTCGCCGCCGGGCTGCGCCGCATCGGCTGACACCGCGCTCCGGGAGGCTCCGCCTCCCGGACCCTCATTCCCCGGCTCCCCTCCCGCGGTGCCGGCCGCGGCCTGCCCGCAGCGCGGCCTCAGTCGAGGGTGATGCCCAGCTCCCGGATCAGCGGCACCCAGACGGCACGGTCGGCCGCCAGCATGGCCTGCACCTGCCCGGGCGAGGCCTGCAACGGCTCGACGCCGATCTCACGGAACTTGCGCTGCACGCTCTCCTGCGCCAGCGCCTTCCGCAACTCCTCCGTCAGCCGCGTGGCCACGGCGTCGGGCGTCGCCCGTGGCGCGACAAGGCTCTGCCAGGCATAGGCCTCGAAGCCTTCCAGGCCGAGCGCATCGGAGAGCGTCGGCACCGCCGGGAACCCGGACTGACGGGCGGCGGAGAAGACGGCCAGCGGCCGGGCCATGCCGCTGCGCAGCGCCTCCCCGCCGGCGACCGTGTCCAGCACCGCCGCCTCCACCACCCCGGCCAGCAGGTCGTTCAGCGCCGGGGCGGCGCCGCGGTACGGCACATGGTTGAAGCGTGTGCCGGTGCTGCGCGCCAGCCGCTCCATGGCCAGGTGGTGCGGCGAGCCGATGCCGGGCGAACCGTAGTCGATGCTGCCCGGCTTCGCCTTCGCCGTCGCCATGAAGGCGCCGATGTCGGTGAGGGGCGACTCCTTCTTCACCGCCAGCACCAGGTGGAAGCGGGCGATGCCGCCGAGCGGGCGGAAATCCTTTTCCGGATCGTACGGCAGTTGTTTGAACAAGGCCGGGTTGAAGACCATGGTGCCGTTGTCGGCGCTCATCACCGTGTAGCCGTCAGGCGCGGCGCGCGCCGTCGCCTCGGCGCCGATATTGGTCGCGGCGCCCGGACGGTTGTCGATCACCACCGGCTTGCCCAGGCCCTCGGACATCGGCACGGCCAGCAGCCGCGCCAGCGTGTCCGTGCCGCCGCCCGCCGCATAGGCGACGATCCACTTGACCGGCGCCTCGGGATAGGCCGCGCGGGCGGCAAGGGGGAGCAGGCCGGCGGCGAGCCCGCCCAGGGCGAGCCGGCGGCGGGACAGGGTGAAGCTGCGGGACATGGACGTTTCTTCTTTCCGTTGTGGCGGCCGGCTCGAACCGGCCCTCTCCTGGACGATGAACTTCAGCGTGCGGGCAGGATACAGGCGCGGCACTCCCCGAAGCCGATGCCGACCGTGCCCTCCCGCGCCGCGCGGGCGCGCAGGATGACCTCGTCGCCATCCTCCAGGAAGCGGCGCGTTTCGCCGGAAGGCAGCTCAACCGGTGCGCGGCCACCCTGCGTCATCTCCAGCAGGCTGCCGAGGCCCGCCGGGTCGGGGGCGGAGAGGGTGCCGGAGCCCAGCAGGTCGCCCGGGTTCAGGTCGCAGCCGTTGCTGGTGTGGTGCGCCAGCATCTGCGCCACCGTCCAGTACATGTGCCGGGCGTTGGAACGCGCCAGGCGGTGCGCCGGCAGGCCGCGCTCCCGCATGGCCGGCGTCAGCAGCAGAACCTCCAGCGCGAGGTCCAGGGCGCCTTCCCGCTGGTCGGCCCCGTCGAGCAGGTAGGGCAGCGGCGCCGGGTCGCCCTCCGGCCGGGAAGGCTGCGGGATGCGGAAGGGCGCCAGCGCCTCGGGCGTCACCACCCAGGGCGAGAGCGTGCTGCCGAAGCTCTTGGCCAGGAAAGGGCCGAGCGGCTGGTATTCCCAGGCCTGGATGTCGCGCGCGGACCAGTCGTTCAGCAGGCAGTAGCCGGCGACATGCGCCGCCGCCTCGCCCACCGGAACGGCTTCGCCCAAGGCGTTGCCGGGACCGACCCAGACGCCGAGCTCCAGCTCGAAATCCAGCTTCTCGCAGGGTGCGAAGCGCGGCGCCTCGGCCTCCGGGGCCTTGAGCTGCCCCTGGGGCCGCCGGACATCCGTGCCCGAGACGCGGAGGGAGGAAGCGCGGCCGTGATAGCCGATGGGCACGTACTTGTAGTTCGGCAGCAGCGGATTGTCGGGGCGGAAGACCCGGCCGACATTGGTGGCATGGTGGATGCCGACATAGAAGTCGGTGTAGTCGCCGACGCGCGCCGGCAGGTGCAGGGCGCATCCGGCGGCGGAATGCAGGCAGGCGGCGGCCCTGCCCTGCTCCGCGCTTCCCGCGGCGAGGATCGCGGCAAGCCGTTGCCGCAAGGCCCGCCGTGGCGCGGCGCCGAGCGCCATGAAACCGTTCAGCGTCTCGGCCGCGGCAGCCTCGGCCGCCTCCGCCGCCGCGCCGGCGAAGAGCCCCGCCGCCAGCCCCGCGCGCAGGTCGAGGATGTGGCCGCCGATGGCCACGCCGCCGCGCGGGGCATCGCCGCCCGGCGGGGTGAAGATGCCGAAGGGCAGGTTCTGGATGGGGAAATCGGCATGCCCATCCGCACCCGGAACCCAGGAGCGGCGCGCGGGGTCATGCGTGGCGTCGAGGCCGCTCATGGGCGCGAGGGGTCGAAATGCCGGCGCAGGGCCCGGCCGTAGCTCGGGTAGTCCTGCTGGAGCTGCGGCGCCTCGGCGGCGAAGCGGGTGACGCGCTGCGCAAAGCGCGTCTCGAACATGAAGGCCAGCGTGCCTTCCAGCTTGTGCGGCTTCAGCTCGGCGGCGCTGGCGGCCTCGAAGGAGGCCATGTCCGGCCCGTGCGGCAGCATGCAGTTGTGCAGGCTGAAGCCGCCGGGCGTGAAGCCGCCGCCGGTCTTGGCGTCATAGACGCCCTCGATCAGGCCCATGAACTCGCTCATGATGTTCATGTGGTACCAGGGCGGCCGGAAGGTGTTCTCCGCCACCATCCAGCGCTCGGGAAAGATGACGAAGTCGATGTTCGCGGTGCCCGGCGTCTCGGAAGGCGAGGTCAGCACCGTGAAGATCGAGGGGTCGGCATGGTCGAACAGCACCGGCCCGACCGGCGAGTAGCGGCGCAGGTCGTACTTGTAGGGCGCGTAGTTGCCGTGCCAGGCCACCACGTCGAGCGGCGATTGCGCGAGCTGCGTGCGCCAGAGGTTGCCGCCCCACTTCACCACCAGGGTGGAGGGCGCCTCGCGGTCCTCGTAGGCGGCGAAGGGGGTGAGGAAGTCGCGCGGATTGGCCAGGCAGTTGGCGCCGATCGGCCCGCGCTCGGGCAGGGTGAAGGCGCCGCCATAGTTCTCGCAGAGATAGCCGCGCGCCGGGGCCTCGCCCTGCAGCTCGACGCGCAGCTTCACCCCGCGCGGGATGACCGCGATCTCGCCCGGCGCGATGTCGATGATGCCGAACTCGGTCCAGAGGCGCAGCGCGCCCTGCTGCGGCACGAACAGCATCTCGGCATCGGCGTTGTAGAAATACTCGTCCCGCATCGAGCGGGTGGCGAGATAGATGTGCGCACCCATGCCGGACTGCGCGGCGGCGTCGCCCGCCGTGGTGACAGTGCGGATGCCCTCGATGAAGGAAAGCGCCTCGCCCTCCGGGATCGACAGCGGATCCCAGCGCAGCGGCGCCAGCGGCATGTCCAGCTCGGCGCAGGGCGCGGTGCGCCAGAGCCCGGCTCCGATCTTCTCGAAGCTTCCCCAATGCGCGACGGTCGGGCGGATGCGGTAGAGCCAGCTCCGCTCGTTGCTGGCGCGCGGCGCGGTGAAGGGCGAGCCGCTGAGTTGCTCGGCGTAAAGGCCGTAGGCGCAACGTTGCGGCGAGTTGCGGCCGATGGGCAGCGCGCCCGGCAGCGCCTCCGTCTCGAAGCCGTTGCCGAACCCCGAGAGATAGGCCGGGTTGCCCGGCGCCGTGCCCTGCGCGACCGCCGTGCCGGGCCGTACGGACTGGTTCATGCGCTTCGCTCCCTTTCCTGCCGCTGGCGGCCATCGACCGGCACGGGGTTCTTCTCTATATCGTCTCAGATGAGATGAAAAGCCGGACGCATGGCCCAACAGAAGCGTGATGCGGCCGAGGATGCGCCGCTAATCCTGCAGGACTTCCTGCCCTACCGCCTCTCCGTCGTCACCGAGGCGGTGAGCGGCCTCTTCGCCTCGCGCTACCAGGAGCGCTTCGGCCTCGGCATCCCGGAATGGCGCGTGGTGGCGGTGGTGGGCCAGCACGGCAGCGCCACCACGCAGGAGGTGATCGGGCACACCGGCATGGACCGCGTGCGGGTCAGCCGCGCCGTCACCCGGCTGGCCGACAAGGGCCTGCTGGACCGCCGCGCCCACCCGCAGGACCAGCGGGCGCAGGTGCTGCGGCTCAGCCGCAAGGGCCGCACGGTCTATGGCGAGATCGTGCCGCTGGCGCGGGCGTTGCAGGCGTCCCTCGCCAGTGCCTTGAGCGCGGCCGAGCACCGGCAGCTCCGCGCCATCCTCGACAAGGTCGCCGCGCGCACGCGGCAGCTCGCGGCGGATGGGGCGGAGGACTGAGCCCTACTTCGCCGGCGCCGCCGCGCGCTTCGACGCCGCGCTGAGCACGCCGCGGCGGAGCTGGTCCTCCTCGATGCTCTCGAACAGCGCGCGGAAATTGCCCTCGCCGAAGCCGTCGTCGCCCTTGCGCTCGATGAACTCGAAGAAGACGGGGCCGATGACGTTGGCGGAGAAGATCTGCAGCAGCAGCCGCGCCTTCCTGTGCTCCACCACGCCCTCGCCATCCACCAGGATGCCGTTGCGCTTCAGCCGCGCCAGGTCCTCGCCATGGCCGGGCAGGCGCGCGTCCACGCGCTCGTAATAGGTGTCGGGCGGCGCGGGCATGAAGGCGAGGCCGGCGGTGCGCAGGCCCTCGATGGTGCCGTAGATGTCGTTGCAGCCGCAGGCGATGTGCTGGATGCCCTCGCCCTTGTATTCCCGCAGGTACTCCTCGATCTGGCTCTCGTCGTCCGCGCTCTCGTTGAGCGGGATGCGGATGCGGCCGTCCGGGCTGGTCAGCGCGCGGGAGAACAGGCCGGTGTATTCGCCCTTGATGTCGAAGTAGCGGATCTGCCGGAAGTTGAAGAGCTTGCTGTAGAAGGCGTACCAGACGTCCATCCGGCCGCGATGGACGTTGTGCGTCAGGTGGTCGATGTAGAAGAGGCCGGCGCCCTGCGGGAAGGGCTCGCGCTCGCCGAGCCATTCGAAGTCCGCGTCATAGACCGAGCCGGTCTCACCATAGCGGTCCACGAAATAGATCAGGCTGCCGCCGATGCCCTTGATCGCCGGCACGTCGAGCGTCAGGCCGCCCGCCGCCGGGTCGGCCGGCTCGGCGCCGAGCTCCAGCGCGCGGCGATAGGCGTGCTGCGCGTCCACCACGCGAAAGCCCATGGAGGGCACGCTCGGGCCATGCGCCTCGGTGAAGCGCACGGCGTGGCTGCCGGGCTCCTCGTTCAGCAGGTAGTTGATGTCGCCCTGGCGGAAGAGGGTGACCGCCCTGCTGCGGTGCCGCGCCACCGCGGTGAAGCCCATCTGCCGGAACAGCGCGTGCAGCTTCGCCGGTTCCGGATGGGCGAACTCGACAAAGGCGAAGCCGTCCGTTCCCATCGGGTTGTGGTCGTCGACGACCGGGCGGGGAGCGTCATGCGGGAACGGGCCCATGGGATGCGGTCCTTCTCTTCGGTCCCTGGAGGATAGGCGGGGTGGCGTGCAACAGGTGTGCAAAGCGGTCGCGGGACGCTAGAGTGATGCACATAACCCGCATGAAACGCCTTTATGCCGCACGGAACCGTCACACTGGACGCGCTCGACCTCCGCCTGATGGCGGCCCTGCAGGAGGACGGGCGGCTGACCAACCAGCAACTCGGCGAGCGCATCGGGCTGTCCGCCTCGCAATGCTCGCGCCGGCGCGCGGCGCTGGAAGCGGCCGGGCTGATCTGCGGCTACCACGCCGAGCTGGCGGCGGAGGCGCTGGGCCTGCGGGTGCTGGCCTTCATCCAGGTCACGCTCACCGCGCATAGCGGCGAGAACGCCCGCCGCTTCCGCGACCTTCTGGCGCGCGCCGGCGAGATCCAGGAAGCCTATGCCATGACCGGCGACACGGACTACCTGCTGAAGGCCGTGGTGCCGGACCTGAAGGGCCTTTCGCGGCTGGTGAACGAAACGCTGCTGGCGCATGACAGCGTCGCGCGCGTCCGCTCCTCCATCGTGCTGGAACGGCTGAAGGAATCCGGGCGCCTCCCCCTGGCGGCGCTGCCGCCGGGCTGAGCGCGTACCCCTCGGGGCGGCTTTTTCCGGCCAAGGCTGCCCTCACGCCCGGAAAGCGCCTCGCCACGAGGGCGTCTCGTGTAGAATATCAATGCCCCGTGCTCAGGACGGCCTGTTCCGGAGATCGCGGGGCGGCGGCAACGGGAAACAGGAACGGATGGCGCCCAGAAGCGGCCAGCAGCCCATCGCCCGGCAGGAGGGCACGGATGGCCCCGCGCCCGGCCCGGCGCGGCAGAACGCGCCCCAGGCCGGCCCCCCGCCGGGCAACCCGGCGCGAAAGGTCCTTGCCGGCGCAGCCCCTCTCTCCCGGCGCCTCATGCTGCTGGTTGCGGCGGTGGCGCTGCCCCTCACCCTGCTCGGCGCCGGCTCGCTCTGGATGCAGTACCGCTCGGAGCGCGCGCGGGCGGAGGCGCAGCTCGTGGCGCAGGCGCGCACCCTCGCCCGGCTGGTGGACCGCGAGTTCGACCAGGCGACGGCCGTGGCGCGAACCCTGGCCCGCTCCACCGCTTTCGCGCAGGGCAACCTGCGTGCCTTTGGCGAAGAGTTGCGCGCCGCGGCGGGTCTCCTCTCGTCGGACCTGCCGACGGGCGCGGAACCGGCGATCCTGCGTCTCGTGCGTGCCGACCGCACCCGGCTGTTCGACACCAGCCTCACCGCCACAGCGCCTTCCGCCGACACCGTGCCGATGCAGCCGCACGTGGCGAGGGCGCTCGCCTCCGGCCGGCCGCAGATCTCCAACCTCTTCTTCGCGCAGGAGCTCAACCGGCCGCTCATCGCCGTTGCGGTTCCCGTGCAGGCGCCGGGCGCGCCGGCCGCGTCCGAGCCCTGGGGCGTCATCGGCGTCAGCGTGCCGCGCGAGCGGCTGGCCCTGCTCATCGGCACCGTGAGCCTGCCGTCGGGCGGCTTCGCCTCCGTGCAGGACCGGGGCGGCAAGACCATCGTGCGTTCCCTGCGCGATGCGGAAACCGTCGGCAAGCTGCCCATGCCGGCCGTGCTGAAAGCCATCATGTCGGCCGATTCCGGCATGGCACCGCCGGGCACGCGGACGCTGGAAGGCGTTCCCTCCGCCATCGCCTTCGCCCATGCCCCGGCCAGCGGCTTCATCGTCAAGCTGGACGTGCCGGAGCAGGTCTTCCTCGCGCCGCTGCAGGCCGCGCTGCTGCGTTCGGCGGTGACCGGCGCGCTCGTGCTCGCGGGCGGCCTTCTGGTGGCTTCCCTGCTGGCGCGCCGGGTGGTCACCGCCTTCCGGCGCGTTCCGCTGCTGGCGGCGGGCGGCACCCTCCACGGCAGCGCCGGCCTGCGCGAGGCGGACGACCTCGCCGCCTCCCTGGCCGCCATCCTGGCGGAGCGCCGGGAGGCCGAGCAGGCGCTGAAGGCCAGCGAGGCGCGGTTCCGCACACTCGCCGACACCATGCCGCAGATGGTTTGGTCCGCCACGCCCGACGGCCAGTACGAGTACTTCAACGCCCGCTGGCACGACTTCACCGGCCACCCCCGCGGGAAGCGCAACGAGAACCCCTGGCGGCCTCTGGTTCATCCGCAGGATTGGGAGGCCATCAGCGAGCGCTGGCGTTGTTGCCTGCGCACCGGCACGCCCTTCGAGGCGGAGTATCGCCTGCGGCGGCATGACGGCGCCTGGCGCTGGGTGCTCGCCCGCGCCCTGCCCATGCGTGACGAGCAGGGACGCCTGCTTCGCTGGTTCGGCGGCATCATGGAGATCCAGGAGATCGTCGAGGCGCGCGACGTGCTGGCGCGCAGCCGAGCGGAGCTGGAGCAGCTGGTCGCCGCGCGGACGCTGGACCTGGAGGCCACGCAGCTCCAGCTCGCGCAGGCGCAGCGCATGGAGGCGCTGGGGCAGTTGGCCGGCGGCATCGCCCATGATTTCAACAACGTTCTGCAGGCCGTGATCGGCAGCGCCGGGCTGCTGGAGCGGCAGGCCGGCGGCAATGACGGCGTCCGCCAGCTTGCCCGCATGCTCACCCAGGCGGCCGAGCGCGGCGCCGCCATCACGCGGCGCCTGCTGGCCTTCGCGCGCCGCAGCGACCTGCGCGCCGAGCCGGTGGACGCCGCCGGCCTCCTGAGCAACATGCGCGAGCTTCTGGCCCATACGCTCGGCGGCGGCGTTGAAGTCCGGGTGGACGCATCGCCGCGGTTGCCGCCGCTGCTGGCCGACAAGGGCCAGTTGGAGACCGTGCTGGTCAACCTGGCCACCAATGCCCGCGATGCGATGGAGGGAACCGGCACGCTGACCCTTGCCGCGGACATCGAAGTCGTGCCGCAGGGCGAAAGGCGCGGTGGCGTGGCGCTTCCGGCGGGCCGCTACCTGCGCCTTGCCGTCGCCGATACCGGCAGCGGCATGGACAGCGCGACGCTGGAGCGCGCGACCGAGCCCTTCTTCACCACCAAGCCGGTCGGGCAGGGCACCGGCCTGGGCCTTTCCATGGCCAAAGGCTTCGCGGAGCAGAGCGGCGGCGCCCTGCGGGTGGAAAGCAGGCCGGCGCAGGGTACGACGATCAGCCTGTGGTTTCCGCTGGCCGACGAACACCGGGGCGCTGTCCCGGCGCCGGTGGCCAGCCTCCTCGGGCCGCCCTCCGGCCGCGCCCGGCTGCTGCTGGTGGACGATGAGCCGGCCGTCCGCACCGTGCTTGCCACGCAGCTCGAAGCGGCCGGGCATTCCGTGCTGCCCGTGGCTTCCGCCGCGGCGGCGCTGGATCTGCTGGATGGCGGCGAAGCGGTGGACCTGCTGGTGTCCGATCTTTCCATGCCGGGCATGAGCGGCCTCGAACTGATCCGCGAGGCGCAACGGCGCCGCCCCGGCCTGCCGGCGATCCTGCTGACCGGCTTCGTCACCGATGCCGCGGAAAGCGCCCTGGCGGATGCGCCGAGCGGCACCTTCTCGTTGCTGAACAAGCCGGTCGAGGTGGAGCGGCTGCTGGAGCGCATCGCGGCGCGGCTGGAATACGCTCCGCTGGAGGGCTGAAGGGCGTCAGCCGCCCCCGTTCTCCGGATGCCCCACGGTCTGGATGACCTCGAAGCCCTCGAACTGCGGCGGGCCGAGATAGAGCGGCTTGCTCGGCCTGGCGCCCGCATGCGCCAGGCGGAAGGCGTCCGACCGCGTCCAGGCCTCGAAATCCGCCTTGTCGCGCCAGATCGTGTGGGACGCGTAGAGCACGTGGTCCTCTCGCGCCGGGCCGCGCAGCAGATGGAACTCCACGAAGCCCGGCACCTTGTGCAGGTGCGATTCGCGGCTGGTCCAGACCGTCTCGAAATCGGCCTCCGCACCCAGGGCCACCTGGAACCGGTTCATGGCGATGAACATCGGGCATTCCTCCTTTAAGTGAAGCGATGGCCGGGACAGGAACTTCCCAGGCCCCCTGGCTTGCTTCCGCTGGCTTGGAAGCGCGAAGAAAGAAGATGGGTGTTCGGGGGCACTCATTTCCCCGGCCTGCTTCAGAAGATGGCCGTGAAGGGCAGCACCGCCACCCTCTCGCCCGGCGCAATCGCGGTGCAATCCTCCGGCAGTTCGGCGAAGGCATCGCTGCCGGTCAGGGAAGAGAGCAGCCCCGCACCTTCCCGCGGGTCCTTCCGCGCCAGCGGCAGGCCCCCCCCGGCCGTCAGCGTGACGCGCAGATATTCCCGCCGGCCCGCCTTCTTGCGATGCGCGAAGGCGGCTTCCGCCACGAAGCGCGGCAGCGGCTCCGGCGCGGCGCCGCAAAGCTGCAGCGCCAGCGGTCGCGCCAGGTGCAGGAAGGTGACGATGGCGGCCACCGGGTTTCCCGGCAGGCCCAGCACCGGCGTGCCCCGGACAATGCCCATTGCCGCCGGCCGCCCCGGCTTCAGCGCCAGGCGCCAGAAGACCAGGCGCCCCTGGCCCTCGATGGCGGCGCGCACATGGTCTTCCTCCCCGGCGCTGACACCGCCGGAGGTCAGCAGCATGTCGTG
The DNA here is from genome assembly GCF_009829925.1 of Teichococcus coralli. Taxonomy (GTDB): domain Bacteria; phylum Pseudomonadota; class Alphaproteobacteria; order Acetobacterales; family Acetobacteraceae; genus Pseudoroseomonas; species Pseudoroseomonas coralli. Next base: position 39,998 of record NZ_SNVJ01000016.1, on the reverse strand, counting down.
CGCCGTGGCGGCCTCGCGTAGCGCGGCGGCGGTGGCCTCGGCGCGGTCAGGAAGGATGCCGAGATCCACCGGCTCCACGGGCAGCCCGGCCAGCAGGGCAAGCAGCGAGAAGCGATTGCTGTCAAAGGTTTGCGCCGGGCCGAGCCTGCCGCCGGGCGGCGCCAGCTCGTCGCCGGTGCTGAACACGCCGATGCGCGGGCGCCGCCGCACCGCCAGCGCCGGCTGCCCCAGCGCCGCCGCCAGCCCGACATGGGCCGGGTTCAGCCGGGTGCCGGCGGCCAGCGCAAGGGCACCCTGCGGCACGTCCTCCCCGGCGGGGCGGCAATTGGCGCCGCGCTTCAGGCCGGCGGGCAGATGCAGCACGCTGCCCTCCAGCCGGATGTCCTCCTGCATCATCACCGTGTCGGCGCCAGGCGGCATCGGTGCCCCGGTCAGGATGCGGCAGGCGGTGCCCGGCGCCAGCGGCGCTCCGGCCGCCTGCCCCGCCGCCAGCCGTCCGGCCAGCGCCAGACAACTCTCGCCGCCGGGCGGCAGGTCCGCGTGGCGGAAGGCGTAGCCGTCCACCGCGCTGTTGAAGAAGGGCGGCAGGGGATGCGGCGCATGCAGGTCCTGCGCCAGCACGCGGCCGCGCGCGGCGGCCAGCGGCGCCAGCTCCTGCCCCGGCAGCGGCGGCACGCGCCCGGTGATCAGCGCCGCCGCGGCCTCCACCGAGAGCAGCGTGCCGCCGAAGGCGAAGCAGTCGTCGCTCAGCTGCGCCATGGCACGGCATACCGCAGCGCGAGGTCGGCCACGGCCTCCACATCGTCCAGCCCGGCCCGCGGCAGCCCGCCCGGCGGCGGCGCGTCGCTGGCGACGGCGCGGATGGCCGGGTCCTCCGGGTGCAGCCAGGGCTTCTCGTTGGCGACGCGGAACACCTCGATCTTGGGATGGGCATCGCGCTTGAAGCCCTCCACCAGCACAAGGTCCACCGGGGAGAGATGGCCGAGCAGTTCCTCCAGCCGGGGCTCCGGGGCGCCCCGCAACTCGGTGATCAGCGCCCAGCGCAGCGACGAGGCGACCAGAACCTGCTCCGCGCCGGCCTGACGGTGGACGTGGCTGTCCTTGCCCGGCTGGTCCACGTCGAAGCGGTGGTGGGCGTGCTTGATGGTGGAGACGCGGATGCCGCGCCCGGTCAGGCAGGGGATGAGCTTGGCGAGGAGGGTGGTCTTGCCGGCGCCGCTCCAGCCGGCCAGTCCGATCAGGCGCATGGCGCCGGCTTACGGCGGCCCATGCCCTGTCGGCAAGGGCAATCCTTGGTGCGCGCCCCGGGAGGTGCAGCCTCCCGGGGCGCAGCGGTCAGTCTGCCCCGGCGGGGCGCGCGGCGGCCTCCGGCTGCACCGCCTCATGCGCGCGCTTCAGTTCGTCGTCCACCCACAGGCCGTGGTGCTCGCGCGCCCAGTTGTAGTCCACCCGGCCGCTGCCCATGGCGCTGAAGCCGCCCTCCATCCCCAGCGAGCCGATATAGATATGCGCCAGCATGACCGCGATCAGCAGCATGGACAGGGTGCCATGCACCATGTGGCCCCATTGCTGCCCGGCGATGTCGAGCAGGAAGAAGGGGAACATCAGCAGGAAGCCGGAGACCGCCACCACGCCGCCGCCGAGCACGGTGATCCAGAAGATGCCCTTCTGCCCGGCGTTGAAGCGCCCGGCCTGCGGATGCGCCCCGCCGATGAAGCCGCCGCCGTTCTTCAGCCAGACCCAGTCCAGCTTGTTGGGCAGGTTGTCCCTCGCCCAAATCAGCAGCATCACCAGCAGGCCCACCGTGAAGGGGAAGGCCAGGAAGTTGTGCGCGATCTTGCCCCAGTCGGCCAGGGCGGTGAAGGCTTCCGGCCCGATCAGCGGGCGGATCAGCGAGCGGCCGAAGGTCAGGTTGAGCCCGGAGAGCGCCAGCACGATGAAGCTGCTCGCCGTCATCCAGTGGTTCATGCGCTCGAAGAAGTTGAAGCGCACCATGGTGCGGCCGGACCAGCCGTTGTGGATGCGGATGCGCCCGCGCACCAGGAAGAACAGCGCCAGCAGCGCCAGCATGCCGAGCACCGCGATGGCGCCGACCCAGTGCAGCGTGTCGTTGCGGAAGGCGCGCCAGTCGCGTCCCTCGGGCTGCACCAGGGTGGCGGCCTTCTCGTCGGGGATGGACACGCGGCCCGCGATGCGGCCGCCCTTCAGCGCGTTCTGCAACTCCAGCTCCGCCGCCGGCAACGTGCCGCGGTCGCCCATCGGCGCTGGCGCCGGGACAGGCTGCACGGGCTGCGGCGGCTGCGCGGGAATCGCCGGGGCAGGCGTCCCGGTGGGCTGGGCGGGCGCCGTGGTGGTCGGCGCCTGCTTCTGCTCGTTGGTGCCGGCGGCGGTGCCCTCCGGCACGCGGCCCTGGACTTCCGGCGCGCCGGGCGGCGGGCCGGCACTGTCGGTCTTCTGCTGCTCCTGCTGCGTCACGGAGGCCGGCGGCAGCGCCTGCTTGACCTGCGGGTCGCTGGCGGCACGCTCGGCGGCGCCCGCCTGCGGCTCGGCGGAGGGAGATTGCGCCGAGGGCGGCTGCGCCGGGCTTTCCGCAGCGGGAGCCTGGCCTGTGGGAGCCTGGCCTGTGGGAGCCTGGCCTGTGGGAGCCTGGCCTGTGGGAGCCTGGCCTGCGGGAGCCTGGCCTGCGGGAGCCTGGCCTGCGGGAGCCTGGCCTGCGGGAGCCTGGCCTGCGGGAGCCTGGCCTGCGGGAGCCTGGCCTGCGGGAGCCTGGCCTGCGGGAGCCTGGCCTGCGGGAGCCTGGCCTGCGGGAGCCTGGCCTGCGGGAGCCTGGCCTGCGGGAGCCTGGCCTGCGGGAGCCTGGCCTGCGGGAGCCTGGCCTGCGGGAGCCTGGCCTGCGGGAGCCTGGCCTGCGGGAGCCTGGCCTGCGGGAGCCTGGCCTGCGGGAGCCTGGCCTGCGGGAGCCTGGCCTGCGGGAGCCTGGCCTGCGGGAGCCTGGCCTGCGGGAGCCTGGCCTGCGGGAGCCTGGCCTGCGGGAGCCTGGCCTGCGGGAGCCTGGCCTGCGGGAGCCTGGCCTGCGGGAGCCTGGCCTGCGGGAGCCTGGCCTGCGGGAGCCTGGCCTGCGGGAGCCTGGCCTGCGGGAGCCTGGCCTGCGGGAGCCTGGCCTGCGGGAGCCTGGCCTGCGGGAGCCTGGCCTGCGGGAGCCTGGCCTGCGGGAGCCTGGCCTGCGGGAGCCTGGCCTGCGGGAGCCTGGCCTGCGGGAGCCTGGCCTGCGGGAGCCTGGCCTGCGGGAGTCTGGCCTGCGGGAGCCTGGCCTGCGGGAGCCTGGCCTGCGGGCGCTTGGGCGGCGGCGAGCCCGGGGGCGACCAGCAGCGGGACTGCCGCGGCCAGCGCCAGGAGGTTGTTGCGAAGCACCGGCATCACACCTCCACCGTCTCGCGATAGGCGGTGCGCCAGCCCCAGGCGCCGGAGCCGTAGCCGCGCCGCTGCACCCGCTCCTTGTAGATGGAGGCGATGATCTCGCCATCGCCGGCGAGCAGCGCCTTGGTCGAGCACATCTCGGCGCAGAGCGGCAGCTTGCCCTCGGCGATCCGGTTGGCGCCGTACTGCACGTATTCCGCCATGGTGTTGTCCTGCTGCGGGCCACCGGCGCAGTAGGTGCACTTGTCCATCTTGCCGCGGCCGCCGAAGTTGCCGACGCGCGGGTATTGCGGCGCGCCGAAGGGGCAGGCGTAGAAGCAGTAGCCGCAGCCGATGCACAGGTCCTTGTCGTGCAGCACGATGGCGTCTTCCGTCGTGTAGAAGCACGAGACCGGGCAGACCGCCGCGCAGGGCGCGTCGGAGCAGTGCATGCAGGCCATGGAGATCGAGCGCTCGCCGGGCTTGCCGTCGTTCAGCGTGACGACGCGGCGGCGGTTGATGCCCCAGGGCACCTCGTGCTCGTTCTTGCAGGCGGTGACGCAGGCGTTGCACTCGATGCAACGGTCGCTGTCACAGAGGAACTTCATGCGGGCCATCTGCTGTTCCTCCCCTCAGGCCGCGCGGATCTGGCAGAGCGTGACCTTGGTTTCCTGCATCGCCGTCACCGGGTCGTAACCATAGGTCGTCACGGTGTTGGCGCTCTCGCCGAGCACGATCGGGTCGGTGCCCGGCGGGTAGTATTTCCGGCGGTCCTCGCCCTGGAACCAGCCGCTGAAGTGGAAGGGCATGAAGGCGACACCCCGGCCGACGCGGTCGGTCACCAGGGCTTTCACCCGCACGCGGGCGTTGTTCTCCGGCCCGGAAACCCAGACCCACTGCCCCTCGCGGATGCCGCGGTCGGCCGCGTCCTGCGTGTTGACCTCGACGAACATGTCCTGCTGCAGCTCGGCCAGCCAGGGGTTGGAGCGCGTCTCCTCGCCGCCGCCCTCGTACTCGACCAGGCGGCCGGAGGTGAGGATGATCGGGAAGTCGCGCGCCACCGTGTGGGAGCGCGCCTGCACGGACCGGTTGATGAGCGGCAGGCGGAAGGCGCGGCGGTCCTCGATCGTCGGGTACTCGGCGATCAGGTCGGTGCGCGGGGTATAGACCGGCTCGCGGTGCTGCGGGATGGCGTCCGGCAGGTTCCAGGCATTGGCGCGCGCCTTGCCGTTGCCGTAGGGCAGGCAGCCATGCTCCATCGCCACGCGGATGATGCCGCAGGACAGGTCGGTGGACCAGGAGACCTTGTCCACATTCTCCCCGCCGACGCGGGCGATGGTCGCCTTCTCCGCCTCGGTCAGCTCGTCGTACCAGCCGAGCCGCTTCAGCACGGCCACGGTGAATTCCGGATAGCCGTCGGTCAGCTCAGAGCCCTGGGAATAAGAGCCCTCGGCCAGCAGTGTCTGTCCGTTGCGCTCCACGCCCCAGCGGGCGCGGAAGGTGCCACCGCCCTGCTTCACGTGCAGGTTGGTGTTGTAGAGGATGTGGGTGCCGGGATGCTTCATCTCCGGCGTGCCCCAGCACGGCCAGGGCAGGCCGTAGAACTCGCCGGCCACCGGCGTGCCCTCGCGGCCGCGCAGGGTGACGAGATCGAAGTCGGCCTGCCGCTCCATGTGCAGCTTCAGCCGCTCAGGCGACTGGCCGGAATAGCCCGTCGAGAGCGAGCCGCGGTTGATCTCCCGCAGGATTCCCTCCGCGGTCGGCCTGGTGCCGTCCTTCACCTCGATGCCCTTGAACATCGGCTCGTGGAAGCCGAGCTTGCGGGCCAGCAGGTACATCAGCTCGAAGTCGTTCTTGCTCTCGAAGATCGGCTCGACGACCTTGGTGCCCCACTGCATCGAGCGGTTGGAGGCGGTGCGGCTGCCGTCCACCTCGAACTGCGTGCAGATCGGCAGCAGATAGGTGCCATTCTTGCGGTTGGAGAGGGCGGCGAAGGTGGTGGGATGCGGGTCGGCGACGACCAGCAGGTCCAGCGCCTCCATGCCCTTCACCGCGTCCGGCATGCGGGTGACGGTGTTGCCGCCATGCCCGACCACCACCATGGCCTTGATGTTGTCCTGCTGCGCCACCTGCTCCTTCGGCAGCAGCACGGCATCGAACCAGCGCGTGGTCGGGATGCCCGGCGTCTGCATCATGTCCTTGCTGGCGAAGCGCGCGAGCATGTCCTCGTAGGGCACGTCCCAGACGCGGCACCAGTGGCGCCAGGCGGTCTCGTCCAGCCCGTAATAGGCGGGCAGAGAGGTGACATCGAGGCCGAAGTCGGTGGCGCCCTGCACGTTGCAGTGGCCGCGGAAGATGTTGGCGCCGGTGCCGGGCTTGCCGACATTGCCCGTGGCCAGCAGCAGGATCGAATAGGCGCGGACATTGGCGGTGCCGACCGTCTTTTGCGTCGCGCCCATGCACCAGATCAGGGTCGAGGGCTTCTGGGTGGCGAAAATCTGCGCCACCTTCTTGAGCTGCTCGCCCGGCACGCCGGAGACGCGCTCCACCTCCTGCGGGTTCCACTTGGCGACCTCCTTGCGGATGTCGTCCATGCCGTAGACCCGCTGGGCGATGAACTCCTTGTCCTCCCAGCCATTCTCGAAGATGTGCCAGAGCATGCCCCAGATCACCGGGATGTCGGTGCCCGGGCGCAGCCGGACGTATTCGGTGGCGTGGGCGGCGGTGCGGGTGAAGCGCGGATCGATGACGATCAGGTTGGCGCGGTTCAGCTCCTTGCCCGAGAGCACGTGCTGAATCGAGATCGGGTGCGCCTCCGCCGGGTTGCCGCCCATGATGATCATGGTGCGGGCGTTGCGGATGTCGTTGTAGCTGTTGGTCATCGCCCCATACCCCCAGGTATTGGCGACGCCGGCGACGGTGGTGGAGTGGCAGATGCGCGCCTGGTGGTCCACCGAGTTGGTGCCCCAGAAGGCCGCGAACTTGCGCATGAGGTAGGCGCCCTCGTTGCTGAACTTGGCGCTGCCCAGCCAGAACACCGCATCGGGTCCGGACTTCCGGCGCACCTCCATCAGCTTGTCGCCGATCTCGTCGATCGCCTGCTCCCAGGAGAGGCGCTTCCACGCGCCGTCGACCAGCTTCAGCGGATACTTCAGGCGGCGGTCGCCATGCACCAGCTCCCGCACCGAGGCGCCCTTGGCGCAATGCGTGCCGCGGTTGATCGGGCTTTCCCAGGCCGGCTCCTGCCCGACCCAGACGCCGTTCTGCACCTCGGCGATGACGGTGCAGCCGACCGAGCAATGCGTGCAGACGTTCTTGACGCGCCTGATCGGCTTGCCGAAGTCGGTGGGCCCGGCCTCGGCCTTGCGCGCCGTGCTCAGCCCGAGGCCGCCGAGAGCCGCCAGCCCGGCACCGCCAAGCCCGGCCTGGCGCAGGAAGCCGCGCCGGTCCAGCCCCCCGCCGGAGAGCCCCTGGTAGGCAGAGGCGAGCCGCTGCCGGGCGGCCTTCCCCTCGCTGCGCTTGATCAGCATCGGGCGTCCCTTCCCTGTCGCGTGCTCAGTAACGGTTGGTGCGGTAGTAGGCCTTGACGTGCTCGGTCTCGCGGTAGCGCGCGGCGACCTTCTGCGTCTCGGATTCCTTGCGCTGCTCGGGCGCGCGCTCCTGGATGGCGAGCGCCGGCTTGGCTGCCACCGCGGCTCCGCCGGCCAGGCCCAGCGTTTTCAGGAAGCCGCGCCGCTCCGCCACCTTCGCATCCTCACGGTCGCTCATCGCTGCCTCCCTCTTGTGGTGGTCATGCTCACCGCGGCAGTTCCGCGGCGGCGATCTCAATTTCCAGCGCGGCGCGGCCCAGCGCGCCGACGGCCCGGTAGAAGCGGGCCGCCTCCGCCGCCTCCAGGTCGGCGAAGCAGCGCATCGCCCAGGGCTGGACATGCCGGGTGAAGAACTCGGCCGCGGCGTCGGGCGTTGCGGGAAACACCCCGGCGATCAGCCCCGCCATGGTTTCGCACAGGAAGCCGAGGTGGTCCTCCGGCTCGCTCACCCCCGGCGCGCGCTCCACCCCGAGCCTGCCCAGGGTGGAACGCAGCTCGGCCAGCGGCCGTTCGTTCAGGAAGCCGGTGAGGTAGTAGGACGCGAAGGGCAGCAGCTCGCCGCGCCCGACGCCGATGAACAGCGCGTGGAACTCGCGCTCCGCCCGCGCGGGCGTGGCCTGCCGTGCCGCCTCGGCCAGCCCCTCATAGGCGGCGCCCAGCATCGTGCCGGGCTCGCCCCGCAGGCCGCGCAGGCTGGCCAGCAGCGCGCCATCCGGCGCCGCCACCAGCAACCGTCCCAGAAGCGCGAACAGCCGCGCGCGCTCAAGCTCCAACAGGTCAAGGGCCTGCGGGTCGTCGGAAGCGGCCGGCGGGACCGTGGAGCTCATTTGCAGCAAAGCCTGTCTCTGGCGTTTCCTAGAGGTCGGCCATCCCCGCATGCAAGGATGGCCAATACTTCATAGTGCCTCAGCGGGCCGCCCCGCGGCAAGTCAAGCGGGACGCATCCAAGAATTTGCGAAGTATTCTCATTTTCAACTTGGCACCGCCCCACCATGCCGCCTGCGGGGAGGCGGCGCGGCCTCCTCAGGCGCCCCGACCGACGCCTCAACCGAAGGCTCGGGCAGCGCGGGCTCGGATGGCTCGGCCGCGCTGAGCCGCAGCGAGGACTCCGGCGGAGGCGGCACCTCCGCCATCGCGGCCTCCGCCGGCTCCGCAGGAGCAGCGGGCGCTTCCCGCGGCGGCGCCTCGGCCTCCTCCCCGCCCGGCGGCGGCAGCCCGCCGAGCGCCTGCGCCAGCCGCCGCCCCACCTCCTCGCTCAGCTCCGTCGCGAAGCCCGGCACCCCGTCCGGCGCGTTGAAGTCCCACGCGTACTCCGCAGGCCCCGTGAAATCGCGGATGGCAGGGTCGAGCGACCACATCCGCCGCAGCGCCGCCTGCCGCAGCAGCACCGGCACCCGCGGCCGCAGAAACACCGTGATGTCGCTCCCCGGTCCCAGGCTTTCCACCGGCGGCAGGCTGGCGAGGTCGAATTCAGGCTCGGCCGGCGGCGCTTCAGCCTCCAGGGCGGGCGGCGCGGCAGGCTCCGGCGCCACGGGCTCAAGCCCACGCTTGCGGCGCGACCAGCGCGAAAGGAAGCCGCCTTCACCCATCACTCGTCCTCCGGGCGATGCCGCGCCATCGCCTCCGGGTCGGCGCGGTCGCGGCGGCGCTTGTGAAAGCCGCGCTCCCGGTGATGGCGGGCCACGAAGCCCTCCAGCGGGGCACGCAGGAACGCCGGCATCGGCAGGCTCTCCAGCACGTCGCTGCCGACATCGGCATAGAGATGCGCCTCGCCAGGGTCCAGCGTCACCAGGTGCAGCGCCATGCCCGGCTCGCCCGGCGCGGCGCGCAACACCACCCAGAGGCGCGGCTCGGCGGCCGTCAGGTTCTGGCGGTAGTTGTCGGTATCGGTCGGGTGCAGCGCGATCTCGGCATGGCCGGCGAGATACAGGGCGCGCCCGGCCTCCTGCCGCAGCAGCGTCCAGGGCGGCGCCTCCGGAGCCTCGGCGAGCACCTCGACCACGCGCCAGGACCACTCGGCCCAGGGACTCGCCGAAGGCCGGCGCTCGGCGATGACGGCGACCGCGATGCGCACCGTCTGCGGCGTGTCGGCGGGCTTCATGGCACGCGCCGCGAGGGCGCCGCCCCCACGCCCCCGCCGGAAAGGCAACCGCCTCCCCGGATCCCGAAATTCCGCCGCGCCCTCACAGCGCCGCCTCCGCGGCTATCAGCGGCAGGCCCGTGGCCAGGTTCTGCGGCTTCATCCGCACCCGCTGCGCGGCATCCATCGCCAGCACCAGATAGACCGGCCGGCCCGCCACGCGCGGCAGCACCCGCGTTCCATCCATGAACTCCAGCACGCCCAGCCAGAGAATGCGCGCCAGCCTTGCCTGCTCCACCGACGTGCCATGCCAGAGATCGTTGGCAATCGACGTTGCCTCGCCGTCCAACCCGACATGCCAGCTCCAGGCGGCGTCCTCGATCACCGGCACCGGGCGGATCGTCACCCCCTCTCCCAGCACATGCCCGATGAACCGCTCCAGCGCCCGCGCCATCCCATGCTGGCCCGGCCGCCCCTCGGCGATGTCGAGCACGAAGTCATGCGCGTCGGAACGGGCGGCATAGGGGGCGGGATCCGCCTCGCCCAGCACGTCCAGCTCCACCTCGCGCGCCGGCGCGCCCGCTTCGGAAAGCAGCCGGCCCAGCGGCCCGAGATCCGCCGCCTGCGCACGTAACGCCACCACCTCCTCGTCGGCCAGCAGCAGCGCGCCGTGGTGGATGGCGGCGCGCTGCGGACGGAACAGGCACTCGGCGGCGCGCAGGGCGAAGGCGTCCCCAACCCCCTCCAGCGCGGCACGGGCGACAAGCTGCGTCAGCATCTGCAGGAACAGCGGCGGCACCCCGCCGACGCCGCCGCGATAAAGCGCGAGCCAGGCGGCCTCCAGCGTCGGCTGCGCCGTCACGCGGTCGCGGAAGGCCAAGAAGACCTGCCAGTTCTCCCGCGCATCGGGGTCGGTGAGCGCCGCCAGCGCCATGGGCGGCACGGGCTGCACCGGATCCTCCAGCAGGCTAAGGTGAAGGGCGCGCTCGGCGTCGCAGGCCTCCTCCGGCGGCACCAGCTCGGGACGGGCGAGAAAGGCGCGCCAAAGGTCGGGCGTCGCCAGCAGGCGGCCCGCGGCGTCCCGCTCGCAGAGCTGATGGCCGGAGGCCACCCAGAAATCCGGCATCATCATTCCTTCCCCATCTGCGTCAGATCGGGGCGCTCGGGCGCTTCGTCACCCTCCCCCTCCACCTCCACCAGGCCAAAAACCGGCAGGCCGGGATAGTCTCGGTCTGGTCCCTGGCGCCGCCGCAGGGTGCGGAAGCGCTCGCGCACCGCGCCCGCCTCGACGCTGCGCGCCATCGCCAGCACCGTGCCCGGCGGATGGTCGCAGAGCGATTCCGCGAAGCCGACCTCCTCCTCAGCGGCGGCGCGGGCGGCGGCCTCGTCGGGCGCGCCGTAGCGGGCGCGGATATGCGCCGCCAGCGCCGCCACCGCCGCCGCGCGCTCCTCGGCGCTGGCCTCCGCCACCTCCACCAGCGTGGCGAAGCCGAAGCTGCCGAGCCCCAGGAAGCCGGCGCGGAATTCCTGCCGCCGCTGGCCGGTGAGCGCGGCGGGGTCCTCGTCCCAGAAGGCGAAGCCCCCGGGCACCGCCCATTCGCCCGGCGCGGCGGGGTGGGCGAAGATCACCGTGTCGGAAGGGTCGAGCCGCAGCGTGCGCGGCAGCCGGTGCGTCATGCCGCCGCCTCCGCCAGGGCCTGTGCGAGGCCATGCCGGGTCTCGCGACCCTCGCCTTGCAGGATCAGGTCGCCGCTGGCCGGATCAAGCCCGCGCCGGGCGCCCTGCATCCAGTCCTCCACTTCCAGCCGCGCCAGCACCTTCTCGGCCATGGCGGGAAAGCCGCGCCGCTGCCACTCCGCGAAACCGGCCATCAGGTGCCGCGCCCAGCCGGCCACCAGTTCCTCCGGCGGCACCTCCAGGAAGCCCTCCTCCGCCAGGACGGTGCGGCCCGGGTCCAGGCCGGGCTGGTAGCCGGGCGGATGCCGCCAGCGCGCGCGGAAGCCGACCACCAGCCAGTCGGGCACGGCCGTGCCGGGCAGGCCGGGCGGGGCGCCCAGCACCGCCTCCCCGACCTCCGCGCCGTTCAGCACCACGCGGGCGGGCCAGCGCAGCGTCACCGGGATCTCGGGCGGGCCGAGCACCACCAGCGCGTCGGCGAAGGCGGAGGCGGCGGCCAGAACGGCGGCGCGCGCGGCGGCCAGCGGCTCCTCGGGCTCCAGCACCAGCGCGGCCTCGACGCGATCGGACGTCGCCAGCCAGGTCAGCGTGCCGCCGCCGCGCTCCGGCGCCAGGGCCATGGCACCCGCCTGCGCATCCTCGCCGGCGCCGAGCGGCACCGGGTCGAACAGGCTGGGCAGTGGGGGCAGTCCTCCGCGCATCCGGGCGGCATTCCTTTGGAAATGGCGTTGGTGGGACGATATATGCGCATCGGCCCGCGCCAGCACAGCGGGCAGGAGACTGCATGACCGATTCCGCGAACCAGCCCGCCCGCACCGTCTTCGCCTGCAGCTGCGAGGACAGCATGGCGCTGGACGACAAGGCCCTGGCGCGCGGCTGCGGCGGCCGGCTGCGCAGCGCCGAGCAGCTCTGCCGCAGCCAGCTCGACCGCTTCCTCGCGGCGTTGGGGCAAGGCGACATCACCGTCGGCTGCACCCAGGAGGCGCCGCTGTTCCGCCAGGAGGCGGAAGCCGCCGGGCACGCCGGAGCGCTCGACTTCGTCAACATCCGCGAGCAGGCGGGCTGGTCCGATGAAGGTTCCAAGGCCGGGCCGAAGATGGCCGCGCTGCTGGCTGCCGCGGCCGTGCCGATGCCGCCCGTGCCGCTGGTGTCGCTGGAGAGTCAGGGCGTCGCGCTGATCCTCGGACGCGACGCGGCGGCCCTGGAACTGGCCGAGCAGCTGAAGGAGAAGCTCGACCTCACCGTGCTGCTGACCGGCGAGGAGGAGGTCTCCCCCCGCCTGCAGGCCGAGTACCCTGTGCTGCGCGGCCGCGCGCGCAACGCCACCGGCTGGCTCGGCCACTTCGCCGTCACCGTGGACGGCTTCGCCGCCGCCGCCCCCTCCTCCCGCGCCGCCTATCGCTGGGGAGCGTCGCGGGATGGCGCCACCAGCCAGTGCGACCTGATCATCGACCTTGCCGGCCAGCCGCCGCTCTTTCCCGCGCACGAGGTGCGGCAGGGCTACCTGCGGGCGGCGCCGGATGATGCGGCAGCCGTCGCCCGTCTCGCCGCGCAGGCGGGGGAGCTGGTCGGCAGCTTCGACAAGCCGCGCTTCATCCGTTTCGAGGCCGGGCTCTGCGCCCATGCGCGCAACAAGCGCACCGGCTGCACCCGCTGCCTCGACCTCTGCCCGACCGGCGCCATCACGCCCGGCGCCCAGGGCCACCGGGACAGCGTGGCGATCAGCGCCGAGATCTGCGCCGGCTGCGGCGCCTGCGCCGCCGTCTGCCCGACCGGCGCGGCGCAATACGCCCTGCCGCCCACCGACGCCCTGCTGCGCCGTGTCCGCACCCTGCTGTTGGCCTATCGCGCGGCGGGTGGCGCGGCGCCAACCCTGCTGCTGCATGGCGAGGCCGGCGATGCGATGCTCGACGCGCTCGCCCGCCAGGGTCCCGGCCTGCCGGCGCATGTGCTGCCGGTTCGGGTGAACGAGCCCACCGCCGCCGACCTCGCCCTGCTGGTGGCGCCCTTCGCCTGGGGCGCCAGCAGCGTCCAGGTGCTGCTGCCGGCCCATCGCCCGCATGGCGCCGAGGGCGTGCTGCGCAACCTCGGCTATGCCGGGGCGCTGCTCGCCGGGCTCGGCATGCCGCATGCGCCCGGCGCCATCGAGACCGACGATCCCTTCACCCTGCGCGAGGCGCTGGAGGCCGCCCCCCGCTCCGCTCCGGCCGAATCTGCCGAGTTCCTGCCGATGGGCGCGCCGCGCGAGATCCTGAAGGCGGCGCTTGGCGCGCTGCGCGACGCAGCCGGCAGCCCTGCCGACGCCATTGCGCTGCCGGTCGGCGCACCCTTCGGCGAGGCTCGGGTGGCGGTGGAGGGCTGCACCCTTTGCCTCGCCTGCACCATGGTCTGCCCGACCGGCGCCTTCGCGGCGAACCCCGACCGGCCGGAGCTTTCCTTTCTGGAGGAGGCCTGCGTGCAGTGCGGCCTCTGCGCCAGCACCTGCCCGGAGAAGGTCATCGCCCTTGTTCCGCGCCTGAACCTGGCACCCGAGGCGGCGGCGCGCCGCGTGGTGAAGCAGGAGGAGCCGGCCATCTGCCCGAGCTGCGCCAAGGCCTTCGGCACCCGCGCCTCGATCGAACGGGTGAAGGCGCGGCTGCGCGCCAACGGCCATTGGATGTTCCAGGATCCGGCGCGGCTGGCGCTGCTCGACCTCTGCGAGGACTGCCGCGTCGGCGTTGCCACGGGCGGGCAGCTCGACCCCTATGCTGGTCCCGCCCGGCCGCGCCCCAGGACCAGCGAGGACTACCTGCGCGAGCGGGAATAGGCCCGCCCGCCCGGGTTCTCAGTGGCCGCCCGCCATATGCTCCATGCCGGGGATGCTGGCGGGGTCCACCGGGATGGCCGCCGCCTCCCGCGCATGCTCCGCCAGCACCCGGTCCATGATGGCGATTTCCTGCGTCTGGTCCGTGACGATGTTCACGTTCATCAGCCGCAGGAAGTTGTTCCGGGAGTCAGGGCCGGAATTGTAGTCCCGCGCCATTTTCCGGCCGCCACGTGGTGGATGCGCATTTCCTTGGCAAAGCGCAGGTCCACCTTCGTGGCGGGCGCGGCGCCGCTCAGCAGCGCCAGCAGGCTGGGGCCAGGCGTTCGCAGGATCTGCAGCTTCTGGCCGAGTCCCTCCACCGCCACCGGCCGAAGCACGAGGCCGCCCAAGAACGGCACCGGCGGCTTGCGGATCTGCTCGCCAACCGTGTCGAGCAGCATGATTTCGAAGGCCTGGTTGCGCAGGATAGAGGTGGCGAGGCGGCGCAACACCAGGTTCTGCGCCTGCGGATCGGCCAGATAGGTCTTCGCCAGCGTCAGCGCCCCGGCATGGTGCGGACGCATGCCCTCGATGTAGTGGCGATCGGCGGCAATGGCGGAGGCGGCCTCGCCACGGGGCAGGATGTCCCACCAGGTGGTGGTGATCGGCGCCGTGTCGTCCTCGCGCCCTGGGTCGTAGTAGCGGCCCACATCGGCATGGTCCGCCCAAGCCGCTCCTGCCCGGAGGGCGGCCGCCAGTGCCACCATCAACCTCACGCTTGCCATCCGCTGCATTCCGCTGCTGTCTCTCCGGTTGCCGCCATCACTGGCTGGCCAAGCGACCAGTTGTGGGAGGAGTTCCATCACATGGCAGAAAACAACCTGCGTGTCCTTCTGAGGGAACGGCCGAAAGACCGGCCGGGCCCCGAGCATTTCGAGCTTTCCGAAGGACCCCGCCCGACAGCGGCGAAGGGCGAGGTGCTGGTGCGCCACCGGTTCCTCTCGCTCGATCCCTACATGCGCGGCCGGATGGACGATGCCGCTTCCTACGCCAGGCCGGTGCCGCTGGGCGGCGTCATGGAGGGCGAATGCGTGGGCGAGGTGGTGGAGAGCCAGCATCCCGGCTTCGCGCCCGGGGACTGGGTCGGCGGCGCGCGCGGCTGGCAGCGCTACTCGGTGGCACCGGGGGGGACGCTGCTGAAGCTGCCGAAGGAAGGCGGCGTTCCGCCCACCGCCTGGCTTGGCGTGCTGGGCATGCCCGGCGTCACCGCCTGGGTGGGCGTCACCGAGATCGGCCAGCCGCGGCCGGGCGAGACCTTTGTTGTCTCGGCCGCATCGGGCGCGGTGGGAGGTGTCGCCGGGCAGGTGGCGAAGCAGATGGGCGCACGTGTCATCGGTATCGCCGGGGGCGCCGAGAAGTGCCGCTACGTCACCGAGACGCTGGGATTTGACGCCTGCCTCGACCATCGCGGCGACCTGGAGGCGGCGCTGGACGCGGCCTGCCCGGAGGGGATCGACGTTTATTTCGAGAATGTCGGCGGCGCGGTGCAGGAAGCGGTTTTCCCGCGCATGCGGGAGTTCGGCCGCATGGCCTTCTGCGGCACGGTGGCGACCTACAACGTCCGCCCGCCACCACCAGGCCCCAACCTTTCCAGCATCAACCGCAAGCGGCTGAGGCTACAGGGCTTCATCGTCTCCGATCACCCGCGCGCATGGCCGGTCTGGCGCCAGCGCGGCGCCGCCTGGATCCGCGATGGCAGGCTGAAGTGGAAGGAGGACGTGGTGCAGGGGCTGGAAAACGCTCCGGAAGCGTTCATCGGCCTGCTGGAAGGCCGCAACTTCGGCAAGCTGGTGGTGGCGTTGTGAGCTAGGGCGGACAAGGGACACCCCAGCCTTCCACCCTTCTCCTGCCGATCCGGCGCCGCGCGCGCCGCATGTGCGGCGAACCCGAAGGAAGGAGGGGGGCTGGGGGGAATTCATCCACCCAGCCCTCGTGTCCATCCTCAGCTATGCGCCGAGCGCCCGCGGACCATCCGGTAGATCGCAAGCACGATGACGGCGCCGACGATCGCGCCGATGAACCCCGCGCCTTCATCGGCGCGGTACCAGCCGACGGCCTGCCCGAGATAGGTGGCAACCACCGCGCCGACGATGCCCAGCAGGGTGGTGATGATGAAGCCGCCCGGGTCGCGGCCCGGCATCAGGAACTTTGCGATGATTCCGGCGACGAAGCCGATGATGATGGTCCAGATGATGGACATGCGAGGATCTCCGCCGAGCACGGCCGCGCCGCGTCGGCGGCCCGGCTCCGGTTGAAGGACGCGGGAAGGACCATCCTTCGCCGCAGCCAAGGCCGCCCTTCCGGCCGGCTCCGGAGCAACGTGGCTGGCCTGGGCAGGTTTCGGAATGTTTCGGCGGAAATCAGCCCCCGCGCTCGGCGGCCAGCATGCCGGCCACATATGTGGCGCGGACGACACGCTCGTCGCCCAGGGTCATCAGCACAAAGAGGCGCTCGGCGAGGTCGCGGCAGAAACCCAGGCGGAAGTCGAGCAGTGGCGTGGCCTTGAGGTCCAGCACCACCAGGTCGGCCTCATGGCCCGGCGCGATCCGGCCGATCCGGTCGTCTAGGTAGAGGGCCTCGGCGCCTCCGAGGGTGGCCAGATAGAAGGCGTGCAGGGCGGAAAGGCGGGTGTCGTTGAGCTGCGCCACCTTGTAGGCCTCCCCCATCGTCCGCAAAGGGGAGAAGCTGGTGCCGGCGCCGAGGTCGCTGCCCAGGCCGAGCCGCACCGGCCGGTCCGCCCGCTTGGCGTCGAAGGCGCGGAACAGCCCGCTGCCCAGGAAGAGGTTTGAGGTCGGGCAATGCGCCAGCGCCGAGCCGGTGCGGTGGCATTGGCAGAACTCGCCTTCCGAGAGATGGATGCCGTGGCCGAAGACGGCACGTGGCCCGGTCAGTCCGGCGCGGCGATAGACGTCAAGGTAGCTCTCCGCCGTGGGGAAGAGTTCGCGCACCCAGGCGATTTCGGCCGGGCTTTCCGACAGGTGGGTCTGCAGATAGGTGCCGGGGTGCTCGCGCCAGAGGCAACCGGCGGCCTCGAGCTGGGCTTGGCTGGAGGTGGGGGCGAAGCGGGGCGTGACGGCGTAGAGCTGCCGCCCCCGGCCGTGCCAGCGTCCGATCAGCGCGCGGGACTCGGCGATGCCGCCGCCTGGCGGGTCCAGCAGGTTTCCGGGGGCGTGGCGATCCATCAGCACCTTGCCGGCGATCATGCGGGTGTTGAGCCGGGCGGACTCGGCGAAGAAGGCCTCGACCGAGGCCGCATGGCTTGTGCAGTAGACCGCCGCGGTGGTGGTGCCGGCCGCCAGCAGCTCGCGCAGGAAGAGCCGCGCCACGGCAGCGGCATGCGCCGGATCGGCGAAGGCCGCCTCGGCGGGAAAGGTGTACCGCTCCAGCCATTCCAGCAGGTGCTCGCCATAGGCGCCGATCATCGGCGTCTGCGGGTAGTGCACGTGGGTGTCCACGAAGCCGGGGCAGAGCAGCGCGTCGGGGTAGTGGGTGACGGTGAGGCCGGCCGCCGCCTCGGCCGACCATGGGCCGACCGAGGCGATGTGCCCCGCCTCGATCACCACCAGCGCATCGGGCCAGTGCTCCAGGGCGTCGGCCGGATCAGTGAGGAAGGGGTCCGCCCGGAAGCTGATCGTCGCGCCGCGCAGCGCGTGCCGGGAGGAGGCGTGCCTGTTCTGTTCCATTCCCGCGATCATGCCCCGCCAGCGCCACCGAAGCGATATGTCACATGGTATTGGCGCCCCGCGCCCTATATCCGCCGCAGAGCCGGGCCAGAACGGCCTTCATTGCCCAGCCGCCGCCACCTCCCGCCGCGGCGCAAGACGAGTGGACCGATGCTGACGACCCTGCCCAACACCCTCCTCGTCATTGCCCTGCTGCTGATCGTCGTCAGTGCCATCCAGCCCCTCGCGCGGCGGCTGATGCTCTCCAGCACCGTGCTGCTGGCGGTGGTCGGCGTGCTGCTGGGAGGCGGCGCGACGTTTCTGATCAACACGCCGCGCCCCACTCCGCTCGACGAGGCCGCCAGCACCCTGCTGCGCTTCCCGGTGAACGCCGAGGCCTTCCTGTTCATCTTCCTGCCCCTGCTGGTGTTCCACGGCTCGCTGTCGATCGACGTGCGCCGCCTGGCGCGGGACTGGGCGCCGGTGCTGGTGATGGCGGTGGTGGCGGTGGTGGTGACCACGGCCGCCATCGGCTTCGCGCTGGCGCCGCTCGCGGGCGTCTCGCTCACCGCCTGCCTGATGCTGGGCGCCATCGTGGCCACGACGGATCCCTCGGCGGTGGTCAGCATCTTCCGCGAGATCGGCGCCAACAGCCGCCTGACCCGACTGGTCGAGGGCGAGAGCCTGCTGAACGACGCGGCGGCCATCTCGATCTTCACCATCTTCCTCGGCCAGCTCACCGGGCAGCACACCGCCCCGCTGCTGTCGGTGGTGCTGACCTTCGTCACCGCCTTCGCCGGCGGGCTGGCGGTCGGTTTCGTGCTGGCACGCCTGGTGATGCTGGTGCTGCCCTGGCTCGGCGGCAACCGCACCGCCGAAGTCACGCTCACCCTTGCCCTGCCCTATCTCAGCTACATCCTCTGCGACGAGGTGCTGGGCTTCTCCGGCGTGGTCGCGGCGGCGGCGGCGGGGCTGACGGTGAGCGCCGTCGGGCCCTCCACCCTCCGCCCGCGCTCCTGGCAGTTCCTGCACGACATCTGGGACCAGCTCTCCTTCTGGGCCAGTTCCATGGTCTTCGTGCTGGCCTCGATGCTGGTGCCGCGGCTCCTGCTCGGCATGGACCAGCACGACCTGGTGCTGATCGGGGTGGTGATCGTGGCGGCCATGGCCGCGCGCGCCGCCGTGCTGTTCGGCGTGATGCCGCTGCTGCGGCTGGCGCGGCTTTCGCAGCGGGTGCCGATCCCCTTCAAGGTGACGATGCTCTGGGGCGGCATGCGCGGCGCCATCACCCTGGCCCTGGCGCTGGCCGTCACCGAGAACCCTGCCGTGCCGCGCCAGGTGCAGCAGTTCGTCGCCATTGTCGCCACCGGCTATGTGCTTTCCACCCTGCTGGTGAACGGCACCACGCTGCGCTTCCTGGTCCGTGCCCTGAAGCTCGACCGCCTTTCCCCCGCCGACCAGGCGCTGCGCACGCAGGTCGTGGCCATCGGCCTCGGCGAGGTGCGCGACAAGCTGCGCCGCACCGCCGCCGAGTTCGGCTTCTCCCCGCCGGCCGCGGCGCATGTGGTGGACATGTACGAGCGCCGGGTGAAGGTGGAGACCGCCGCCAACACCTTCGACACCGCCATCAGCGACCGTGAGCGCGTCACCCTCGGCCTGATCACCTTTGCCTCGCAGGAGCGCTCCCTGCTGCTGGAGATGTTCCAGGACCAGGGGCTCTCCCGCCGGGTGATGGAGAACCTGCTCTGGACCGCCGAGAGCATGATCGACGGCGCCCGCAGCGAGGGCCGGCTCGGCTATATCCAAGCGGCGCGGCGGCGGCTGCAGCCGGGGATGCGCTTCCACCTGGCGCAGTGGCTGCACCGCAAGTTCCGCATCGACAAGCCGCTGATGCACTGCATGGCGGAGCGCTTCGAGATGCTGCTGCTGGCGCATCTCATCGCCCTCTCCATGCAGCGCTTCATGCGCCGGCGGATGGAGCCGGTGCTCGGGGCGCGCGTGACGGAGGTGGTCTCCGAGATCGTCGGCCGCCGCGAGGACCTGCTGGCGGACGCCATGGAGACGCTGCGCCTGCAGTATCCCGGCTATGCCGAGGCGCTGGAGACGCGGATCCTGCGGCAGATCGGCCTGCGCCTGGAGCTGGAGGAATATGCCCTGCTGAAGCAGGAATCGCTGGTCGGCGAGGAGCTCTACGAGGAGCTGATACGCGGCCTGGAGGCGCTGCGCCGGCAGGTGGCGCGGCCCCTGCAGTTCAACATCCAGTCCGGGCTGGACAAGCGGATCGAGGAGTTCCCGATCTTCTCCGGCCTGCAGGACGCGCTGCTGCACGATCTGGCGATGAGCGTGACCATCCGCTTCGCCGCGCCGGGCGAATGGATCTACCGCCGCCGCCAGCGCCCCCGCTCGGTCTTCTTCATCAGCCGCGGCGACGTGCTGCTGCAGAATGAGGGCGCCGAGATCCCGCTGACGCACGGCGACTTCTTCGGCGAGGCGGAGCTGCTGACGCCCTCGCGCCGCCGCGGGCGCGTCCGCGCCACCAGCTTCTGCCATCTCCTGGAGCTGGACGCGGCCGACTTCCAACGCCTAGTGGCCGAGGCGCCGGAACTCGGGCGGCGGATGGAGCGCATCTCCGAAGGGCGCCAGCCGCCCGCGCTGGAGGAGCCGGCCGCGCCCGCGCCGGCGGAGGCCGCGAAGGCGGCGGGACTGGAGAAGCTGGAGGTGTCCTCCGAGGCCTGAGGGCGGCCACCGCCTCGCTGCAACAGGCGGCGCGGAGCGGCATTCTTGCAGGACTGCCCGCTTTCCCGCTGGAGAAACCGCCTTGTCCCACCCTGCCCTCACCCCCGGCGCCGTGGCCGTCGTCACCGGCGGCGGCGCCGGCATCGGCCTCGCCGCCGCCCTGCGCTTCGCGCAGCACGGCCTGAAGATCTGCATCGCCGATCTCGCGGAGAACAGCCTCGCCCGCGCCGCCGAGGCGCTCGCCACGGCGGCGCCCGGCGGCGCGGCGGACGTCATGACGATGCGCGTGGATGTCAGCCGTGCCGACGAGCTGGCGCAGCTGGAGGCCGCGGTGCGCGAGCGCTTCGGCGGCACCGACGTGCTGATGAACAATGCCGGCGTGCAGCCGGGCAGCACCATCCTGGGTCCGCCCGGCCATTGGGAGCGCATCCTGGGCGTCAACCTCTGGGGCATCATCCATGGCACCCGGGCCTTCCTGCCCGGCATGATCGCGCGCGGCCGCCCGGGTCTGGTGATCAACACCGGCTCCAAGCAGGGCATTACCACCCCGCCGGGCGATCCCGCCTACAACGTCTCCAAGGCGGGGGTGAAGGCCTTCACCGAAGCTCTGCAGCACGAGCTGCGCAGCACGCCGGGCTGCCGGCTGAGCGCGCATCTGCTGATTCCGGGCTTCGTCTTCACCGGCCTGACCGCCAATGGCCGCACGGAGAAGCCGGCCGGCGCCTGGACGCCGGAGCAGACCGCCGACTTCATGCTGGAGCGGCTGGAAGCTGGCGACTTCTACATCCTCTGCCCGGACAACGACGTGCCGCGCGCGCTGGACGAGCGGCGCATCCTCTGGGCGGCTGGCGACATCGTCGAGAACCGCCCGCCCCTTTCGCGCTGGCATCCCGATTACGGCGAAGCCTTCGCCGAGTTCACCAAGCGCGGCTGAGGGCGCCAGGCCGGCGGATTGAAACCCGCCGTGCCTCCGGATCCTTTACCCGGGCGAGCGGAGGGCCATCGCACCCTCCTGTCCTTTCCCGGAAAGATCATGCCCGACACACCGAAGCTCTTGTTCCAGCCCTTCACGCTGGGCGCCCTCCCGCTGCGCAACCGCATCGTCATGGCGCCGCTCACGCGCAGCCGCTCCAGCGAGGACGGCGTCGTGCCCGACTACGCCGCCGACTACTATGCACAGCGCGCGAGCGCCGGGCTGGTCGTCTCCGAGGCGACCAACATCTCCGCCCAGGCGCGCGGCTACGCGATGACCCCGGGCATCTGGACCCCGGCGCAGGTCGAGGCCTGGCGGCGCGTCACGCGCGCGGTGCACGCGCAGGGCGGCCGGATGATGCTGCAGCTCTGGCATACCGGCCGCATCTCCCACCCCGACCTGCACGGCGGCGCGCTGCCGGTGGCACCCTCGGCCATCAAGCCCGGAGGCCAGGCCTTCACGCAGGGCGGCCTGAAGGACCACGTCACGCCGCGAGCGCTGGAGACGGACGAGATCCCGCCCATTGTTGAGGACTACCGCCACGCCGCGCAATGCGCGAAGGATGCGGGCTTCGACGGCGTCGAGATCCACTCCGCCAACAACTACCTGCTGGAGCAGTTCATCCGCGACAGCACCAACCAGCGCACCGACCGCTATGGCGGCGCGCTGGAGAACCGGCTGCGCTTCCCGCTGGACGTGGTGCGCGCGGTGACGGAGGTCTGGGGCGGCGGCGAGCGGGTCGGCATCCGCATCTCGCCCGGCACCACGCAGCCCGGCGAGACCCCGCTCGACAACGACCCGATGGCGACCTATGCCGCCTATCTCGACGCGCTTTCTGGCTTCGGGCTGATGTATGTGCATGACATCGAGGGCGTCACGCAGATGAGCCGCGACGCCAACGGCATTGACTATCCCGCGCTGCGCCGGCGCTTCTCCGGCGCCTACATCGCCAACAACAACTACACGGCCGAACTGGCGGAAAAGACGCTGGCAGAGGGAAATGCCGACCTGGTCAGCTTCGGCCGCCCCTTCATCGCCAATCCCGACCTCGTGGAGCGGCTGCGCACGGGTGCGCCGCTGGCCGAGGCGCCCAAGCAGTATTGGTACGGCGGCGACAGCACCGGCTACTCCGACTGGCCGGGCCTGCGGGGGCCGGTCCGGCTGGCGGGCTGAAAGCGCCTCGCGGGGGCGATGGCCGCCCCCGCTTACCCGGCCAGCAGGGCTTCGCTGCGCAGAAAACGCACCCCGCGCTCGCGCAGGCGCTGGGTGCCGGCCGCCGTGGCTTCCGGCGTGATGCCGCGGCAGGCATCTTCGACCAGCACCACCTCGTAGCCCAGCTCGGCGGCGTCTTCGGCCGTGTAGTCCGTGCAGTAGCCGCGCGCGAGCCCCGCGACGAAGAGCCGCCGGAAGCCGCGCTCGCGCAGATAGGCATGCAGGCCGGTCGGCGTCTGGCGGTCGTTCTCGCGGAAGCCGGAATAGCTGTCGATCGCCGCCCGGAAACCCTTGCGCAGCACCAGCTCGAAGCGCCGCGCATCAAGGGCGGGATGCAGCTCGGCGCCGGGCGTGCCCTGCACGCAATGGTCCGGCCAGAGGGTCTGCGCGCCATAGGCCAGGGTCACACTGGCGAAGGGCCGCTGGCCCGGGTGCTGGCTGGCGAAGGAGGCATGGGCGGCCGGGTGCCAGTCCTGCGTCGCCACGGCATGGGCGAAGCGGCCGAGCAGGCGGTTGATCACCGGCACCACCGCGTCCCCTTCCGGCACCGGCAGGGCGCCGCCGGGCATGAAGTCGGGCTGGACGTCCACCGCCAGCAGCAGGTCGGTCTCGGGCCGGAGCGGCATCGCCTCGGGCATGGCGAACTCCTTTCGCGGTTCGGCGGGAGAAAGCAGCGGGCCATGGGGGTCCCCTCCCCCCATGGCCCTGCATACTGCGCTCCTTCAGCGCCGTGAACCGGTTCAACGGAAGGGCGGCGACCACATCAGGCCGCCGTCGCGCACCAGCGCGTTGCGGCCGCGGTCCACCCCAACGGGGGTCATGTTGCGCTCCCACACCTCGCCGTAGTTGCCAACCGTGCTGATGGCGTGCCGCGCCCAGCCATTGTCGAGTCCGAGCTTCTCGCCAAAGCCGCCGGTGGTGCCGAGCAGGCGCTGCACCTCGGGGTTGGCGTCCTGCCGGCGGCTCTCCGCATTGGCGGCGGTGACACCGTATTCCTCGGCGGCGATCAGCGCGTTGCGCACCCATTTCACGATATCCGCCCAGCGGGCGTCGTCCTTGCGGACGAAGGGGCCGAGCGGCTCGCTGCTGATCGTCTCGGGCAGGATGACGAACCGGTCGGCATTGGAACCCTGCGTCGCGCGGATGGCGGCGAGGCCGGTCCGGTCGGTGGTGTAGACGTCACAGCGGCCGGCCAGGAAGGCGCTGGTGGCCTCCTGGAAGTTCTCGATCAGCACGGGCTGGAAGTTCACCGCGTTGGTGCGCGCCCAGTCCGTGAGGTTCAGCTCGGTGGTGGTGCCGGGCTGCAGGCAAACCGTCGCCCCATCCAGTTCCTTGGCGGATCTGACGCCCAGCTCGCGCTTCACCAGGAAGCCCTGGCCGTCATGCACCAGCACGTCGGTGAAGCTGAGGCCGATGCCGGTGTCGCGGGTGAAGCTGTAGGTGGTGCCGCGCGAGAGCAGGTCGATCTCGCCCGACTGGAGCGCCGTGAAGCGGTTCTGCGGCGTGGTCGGCACGAAGCGGACCTTTCCCGCGTCGCCAAACACGGCGGCGGCAACGGCGCGGCAGAAGTCAACGTCGATGCCGCGCCACTCGCCGCGTGAATCCGCCTGCGACAGGCCGGCAACGCCGGTGGAGACGCCGCAGGCCAGTGTGCCGCGGCCTTTCACGGCGGCCAGGACATCGGTGGCGGGCTGTTGCGCCAGGGCCGGAACGGTGAGCAGGCCGGCCAGGGCCAACCCGGCCAGGCTGAAGCTGAATCGCATGCGGCGGAACTCCCGGAACAGGTTCACTGCGGGCGCAACCGGCAGCCAGGGCTTGGGTTGCCGTGGCGGATAACGGCCGGGGAAGGAGTTCCCCCAACCCTCCTTCCTTTCCCTTCTGCCGGCTGGCGCAGCCCGGCCACACCGCAGAGACCTGAAAGAAGCAGGAAAAAAGGGAGGGGCCAGGGGAAGCGCTTTCCCCTGGCCCCTCCCTGCCCCTTCTCCACCGGAGCCGCTGCATGGGAGGATCGCCGAGAGCCAGCGGCATGATTGTGAAATCATCACCAGACATGATGATAAGTCTCACGCGGAACTTACGAACGACAGGATATCCAGGACGTCTGCGCGATCAACGGGGGCGGTACGGGCGTCGCCGACATCGCGATCGGTGATGACGGCCAGATAGCGGGAGCATTGCCGAAAAAGCTGCAAAACCCCTGTTGACGGAGTTCGCCGCTGCCCATAAAAGCCCGTCCACGCCGTTCGGCGGTTCGCCCCCTTGCCCAGGTGGTGGAATTGGTAGACGCGCTGGCTTCAGGTGCCAGTGACCGCAAGGTCGTGAAGGTTCGAGTCCTTTCCTGGGCATTTCCCCTTCCCCCGCCGGCGAGGCTGGCCAGCGGAAGCGGTGATCAGAAAGGCAGGGGTTGGCGAAGATGGGAAGCACCCTGTTCGCGCCAAACGCCATGATCAAGCTCCACAAGCATGACCTGCCCGCCGGGCTCGACTTCGGCCCGGTGGTTGCCATCGACACCGAAACCATGGGGCTTGACCCGCGGCGCGACCGGCTTTGCCTGGTGCAGCTTTCCGCCGGGGATGGCAACGCCCATTGCGTGCAGATCATTCCGCCCCGTCTCGGCGGGCGCGGCGCGGACTGCCCCAACCTCAAGGCCCTGCTGGCCGATCCGGGCGTGGTGAAGCTGTTTCACTTCGCCCGCTTCGACGTCGCCATCCTGCGCGCGGCGCTCGGCGTGGAATGCGCCCCGGTGCGCTGCACCAAGGTGGCCTCCAAGCTGGTGCGCACCTTCACCGACCGGCACGGGCTGAAGGAGCTGTGCCGCGAGCTGCTGGGCGTGGACATCTCCAAGCAGCAGCAGTCCTCCGACTGGGGCGCGGCGGAACTGACTTCCGAGCAGCTGGCCTATGCCGCCTCCGACGTGCTCCACCTGCACGCGCTCTGGGCGAGGCTGGAAGCCCTCCTGCGGCGTGAGGGCAGGTTCGAGCTGGCCGAGGCCTGCTTCCGCTTCCTTCCCGCGCGCGGCACGCTGGATCTGCTGGGCTATGACGATCCCGATATCTTTGCCCATTAGCCTCCCGCGAAGCGAGATTTTGGCAAAAGCTTGGCACGGATTTTGTTAGAGAACTGACGTGCTGCTGCGTTGACCCCGCCGGGTGCCAGCCCCATACAAGCCGGGTGAGGCCGTTCCTGTTCCAATCCTGCCCCTTTTCGCTCCCCCCGCGCCCGCTGCGCGGACAAACCGCGGGAATGGTGCGGGCCAACGAAGCCAACACATGACCTTGCCGCTTCCTCCGCGCGACATTCCGGCCGCCCCGCGGACCGACCGCTCCTCCGCCCCCGGCCTCAGCCGCGTGCTGCTGCCCTCGCGCGCGCGGGTGAAGGTCAGCGCCGGCGCGCTGGCCCGTCGCCGCCTGCTGGTGCGTGTGGCCAGGTGGCTGCTGCCGGTGGGGGCGCTCGCGCTGCTGGCGCTGATCGCGCTCTGGCCGGAATTCGACCGCGCCGAGGACCGGGGCCGCCTCGCCTTTCGCCGCGTCACCCAGGTCAGCAGCGACGCGATGCGGATCTCGAGCGCCCGCTACCAGGGCGTGGACGAGCAGAACCGCCCCTTCACCATCACCGCCAACTCGGCCGTGCAGCAGGAGCAGCGCAACCTCGTGGACCTCGACCATCCGCGCGCCGACATGGTGATGAGCAACGGCGCCTGGGTGCTGCTGGAGGCGGATGAGGGGCAGTATGCGCGCGACAG
Organism: Teichococcus coralli; assembly: GCF_009829925.1. Taxonomy (GTDB): domain Bacteria; phylum Pseudomonadota; class Alphaproteobacteria; order Acetobacterales; family Acetobacteraceae; genus Pseudoroseomonas; species Pseudoroseomonas coralli. The sequence continues at coordinate 14,085 of NZ_SNVJ01000016.1, read as the reverse complement.
CAGCCTGCTCGACCTCGACGGCGACGTGACGCTCTGGCACGACAACGGCAGCACGCTGCGCACCGAGGCGGCGAAGATCGACCTGGTGGCCGGCGGCGCCACCGGCGACCGCCCGGTGGCCGCGCAGGGCCCCTTCGGAACCATCGTCAGCGAAGGCTTCCGGCTGGAGAACCGCGGCCAGGTGGTGGTGTTCACCGGCAAGGCCAAGGCCGTGCTGGAGGGTGGCCGATGAGCCGGCGCCACGTCCTTCCCGCCCTGGCGCTGCTGGCGGCGCTCGCGCTTCCGGTGGCGGCGCAGGCCCAGGCGCTCGACCTCACCGGGGGTGGCCCGATCGAGGTGACGGCCAGCAACGGCATCGAATGGCGCCAGCAGGAGCAGGTGGTGATCGCCCGCGGCGATGCCCGCGCCGTGCGGGAAGGCGTGACCCTGACCGCCGACCGCCTGATCGCCCGCTACCGCCCGCGCGCCGGCGAGCCCGCCGCCACGGCCGCCCCGGCCGAGAGCCCGATGTCCGGCGGCGAGATCTGGCGGCTCGAGGCCGAGGGCCATGTGAAGATCGACAGCGCCACCGAGCATGCCGAGGGCGACCGCGCGATCTATGACATGGACCAGGCGGTGCTGGTGATGACCGGCCGCGCGCTGAAGCTGACCACGCCGCAGGACGTGCTGACCGCCCGCGACAGCATGGAATACTGGCCGCAGAAGCGCATGGCCGTGGCGCGGGGCGCCGCCCATGTGGTGACGCAGGACCAGCGGCAGATCTTCGCCGACACGCTGGTCGGCTATTTCCAGGACCGCGACGGGGCGCCGCAGGCGGCGCGCGGTGGCGCGAAGGAGGGCAGCCAGCTCGAGCGGGTGGAATCCTTCGGCAATGTCGAGATCCGCACGCCCACCGAGGTGGTGCGCGGCGACCGCGGCGTCTATTCGGAGGTGACCGGCATGGCCCGGCTGCTCGGCGGCGTCCGCATCACGCGGGGCGACAACCAGTTGAACGGCCAGGAGGCCATCGTGAACATGCGCAGCGGCGTGGCCCGGCTGGTCTCGACGCCGGGGCAGCGGGTGCAGGGCCTGATCATCCCGCAGCAGGGCCAGCAGGCGCTGCAGCCCGAGCAGGGCCGTTCGCGGTGAGCGCGTCGCTGAAGGTCATCCCCGGCGAGGGCGGGCTGATCGCCCAGGGGCTCGGCAAGCGCTACAAGAAGCGCCCCGTGGTGCGCAACGTCTCGTTGCGGGTGCAGCGCGGCGAGGCGGTCGGGCTGTTCGGGCCGAACGGCGCCGGCAAGACCACGACCTTCTACATGATGACCGGCCTGGTCCGCCCCGACCAGGGGCAGGTCTTCATGGACGGGCAGGACGTCACCACCCTGCCGATGTACCGCCGCGCCCGCATGGGCCTGGGCTACCTGCCGCAGGAGGCCTCGATCTTCCGCGGCCTCAGCCTGGAGGACAACATCCGTGCCGCGCTGGAGGTGGTCGAGCCCGACCGCGAGCGGCGCGAGCAGATGCTGGACGGGCTGCTGGCCGAGTTCGGGCTGACGCGGCTGCGCCGCTCCCCTTCCCTCGCCCTTTCCGGCGGCGAGCGGCGGCGCTGCGAGATCGCCCGGGCGCTCGCCACCCATCCCGCCTATGTCCTGCTCGACGAGCCGCTGGCGGGCATCGACCCCATCGCGGTGGGCGAGATCCGCGAGCTGGTGCGGCACCTGAAGAACCGCGGCATCGGCGTGCTGATCACCGACCACAACGTCCGCGAGACGCTGGAGATCATCGACCGCGCCTACATCCTGCATGACGGGCAGGTGCTGATGGAGGGCACGCCGGCCGACATCGTGGCGCATGAGGGCGTGCGGCGGGTCTATCTCGGCGAGAGCTTCAGCCTGTAGCATGTGCGCGCCAGGGCGGCCGTACGCGGCGGGAGCGAGCTAGGCCATGGCCATCGGGCCCCGGCTCGACCTGCGCTTCACCCAGTCCCTGGTGATGACGCCGCAGCTGCGGCAGGCCATCCAGCTCCTGCAATCCTCCAACCTGGAGGTCAGCGCCTTCGTCGAGGAGGAGCTGGAGCGCAATCCCCTGCTGGAGCGGGACGAACGGCCCGACGGAGCGGAGCCCGAGCCGCCGGCCGGTGCCGAGCCGCCGCCCGCCGCCATGCCCGACAGCTACGAGGGCGCGAACGCCGCCTGCCTGCCGGCCGCGGCCGACGCGCCGCTCGACATCGGCGACTGGTCGAACGTCTATGACGGCGACAGCGCCGGGCGCGGCGGCCGACCGGACTTCGAGGACCTGCCGGGCATCGAGGACACGGTGGCCGGGCGTCCGCGCAGCCTGCGCGAGGAGCTGGCCGAGCAGGTTCGCCTCACCTTTCCCGACCCCTCCGACCGGCTGATCGCGGCGCAGCTCATTGCGCTGCTCGACCCCTCCGGCCGGCTGCTGGCGGAGGATGCGGCGATTGCCGCCGCGCTCGGCTGCGCCGGGGGCCGGGTGACGGCCATCCGCCTCCGCATGCAGCGCTTCGAGCCGGCGGGCATGTTCTGCCGCTCGCTCAGCGAGTGCCTGGCCGTGCAGCTCGCCGAGCGCGACCGGCTGGACCCCGCCATGGCGGCGCTGTTGGACAATCTCGACCTGCTGGCGCGGCGCGACCTGCGCGGGCTGATGCGGCTCTGCGGGGTGGATGCGGAGGATCTCGCCGACATGGCCGCCGAGCTGCGGCGCCTCGACCCCAAGCCGGGCGCCGGACAGGACAGCGGACCCGCTCCCTGGCTGGTGCCGGACGTGCTGATGCGCCGCGCCCCGGCGGGAGCCCCGGAAGGCGAGTGGATCCTGGAGCTGAACCCGGACACCCTCCCCCGCGTGCTGGTGAACCGCGGCTTCCATGCCCAGGCCCAGCGCCGTGCCACCCGCGAGGAGCGCGCCTTCCTCTCGGAGAAGTACCAGGCGGCCAACTGGCTGCTGAAGAGCCTGGAACAGCGGGCCAGCACCATCCTGCGGGTGGCGGGCGAGATCGTGCGGCGGCAGGAGGGCTTCTTCCGCCAGGGCGTGAGCCATCTGCGGCCACTGATCCTGCGCGACGTGGCCGAGGCGGTGGAGATGCATGAATCCACCGTCAGCCGCGTCACCGCCAACAAGTCCATCGCCACGCCGCGCGGCAATTTCGAGCTGAAGTATTTCTTCACCACCGCCATCGGAGGTACTTCCGGCGAGACGTTCAGCGCGGAGGCCATCCGCCACCGGATCCGTAGCATGGTGGCCGCCGAGGCGCCGGAGAACATCCTGAGCGACGATGCGATTGTTTCCGCTCTGCGGCAGGAAGGGGTGGACATCGCCCGGCGGACGGTGGCCAAATACAGGGAAGCGCTGCGCATTCCATCATCCGTGCAGCGCAAACGGGAGAAGGCCGTCCCGGCCTGACCCGGAGCGGGCAAGACCCGCCCGCCCCGCCGTCCCTCCGGGGCGGCCCCTCCCAAAAATCAAAGGAGGGGTTAGCCCGCCATGCATATCGTCGTCTCAGGGAAGCAGGTCGAAACGGGGGAAGCCCTCAGGACCCATGTGGCCGAGGGGCTGAACACCGTCACCAAGAAGTACTTCGACCACGCCCTGGAAGCGTATGTCACGTTCTTCCGGAACCGCGCCTTCTTTGCCTGCACCATCGACATCCATGCGGGGCGCGGGCTCAGCCTGCGCGGCGAAGGCGAGGGTTCCGAGGCGCAGCGCGCCTTCGACGAGGCCGCCGCGCATATCGCAAAGCGGCTGCGCCGCTACCGGCGCCGGATGAACGAGCACTCCCGCAACCTGGCCGAAGCGCGGCTGCCGAGCAGCGCCGAGACGGCACGCGAGGTGGTGCTGGCGCGACCGGCCGAGGAGCCGGAGGAGCCGATCGACCGCGCGATCCTGCTGGATGGGCTGACCGAGGAAACCCCGGCGGCGGAAGAGATGATGGCGGAGGAGACGATGGCCGACGGGCATGATGGGGAGCATCACGGCGCCATCGTGGCCGAGACGCCGACGGAGATTGCCCGGCTGACGGTCGGCGAGGCCGTGATGCGGCTGGATCTCAGCCAGGCGCCCGTGATGATGTTCCGCAACCAGGCCAGCGGCCAGTTGAACGTCGTCTACCGGCGACCGGATGGGCATGTGGGCTGGATCGACCCGGCCGGCTGAAGCAGCTTGGGCGGAGCCTTCGGTTCCGCCCCGACCTTCCCGGGGCCCGGCACAGGCCGCCCCGGGATTTTTATTGGCCGCGCAGGGCCGGCGCGTCAGGCGCGGAACACGTCCTTCTCGGGTGTGATGTTCCCACTGTCCGGGAAGGCGGCCGCGACCGCCGCCGCGGGCAATCGCAGATGGTCGCGCAACAGGGCCTTGGCAATGGCGCGCAGGTCCCGCGTCGGCTGCAGGTCGCGCTTCTCGAAAAGCTGGCCTTCCGCCAGGCCGGGCCAATCGGCGAGCACCCGTCCCCCCGCGACCGCGCCGCCGAGCAGGAAGGCCACCCCCCCGGTGCCGTGATCCGTCCCGTTCGCGCCGTTGATCCGCACGGTGCGGCCGAACTCGGTCATCACCAGCACGGCGGTCTTGCTCCAGGCCGCGCCCAGCTGGTCCTGCATGGCGCCGATCCCGGCGTCGAGCTGCCCCAGCACCGGCCCGAGGCGGCGCGACTGGTCAGCATGGGTGTCCCAGCCGCCAAGCTCCATCGCCGCCACCCTTGGCCCCGCCGGCGCGGCCAGCAGCTTGCCGGCCGCGCTCGCCAGCGCCACGAAGCCGTTGCGCGCGCCCCGCTCCTCGCCCAGCACCGTGGCGGCATAGCCTCGTGCCCGCATCCCGTCGGCCACCGCCGGCCCGAGCAGGGGGTCCGCATGCAGCAGGTCCGCCATGCGGGCGTAGAGGTCGGGCGCCGGACGCACCGGCCGCGGCGGCGCCCACATGCCGACGTGCTGCGGGCCACGCATCAGCAGCGGCAGGTCGAATCCCACCGCGAGGCCGGCTTCCGGCTTGCCGGGCGGCGGCGCCGGCAGGCCGGCGAGCGCCCGGTTCAGCCAGCCCGAGCCGAGGCGCTCCGCCGCGCCACTCTCCAGCAGGTCCTGCGCCTCGAAATGGCTGCGATTGCGGTAGGGGCCGGCAACGGCGTGGATCGGCAGCAGCGTTCCCTCAAGGAAGAAGCGGTGCAGCGTGCTCAGCTGCGGGTTCAGGCCGAAGAAGCCGCCGCAATCCAGCAGCCCCCCCTCCTGCCCCGGCTCGGGCAATGCGAGGCCGCCCCGCACCTCACGGTAGGCGGGGTCCCCATAGGGCGCGAGGGCCGCGAGGCCATCCATGGCGCCACGCAGGATGATCACCACCAGCCGGCTCTCCTCGGCGCCGGCGGAGGCGGCTCCGGCGAAGGCGAGGCGCGCCTGCGCCGTTGCGGCCGTCGCGGTGAGGCCGAGCAGCAGGCCCCGGCGGCCGATCTTCGGAAGGTGGCTCATCGGCGCTGGAACTCCGGGCTGGCGAAGATCAGGGCGAGCGCCTCGCGCATGGACCCCGCTCGGCGGACGGCGTCATGGGTTTCCTGCGGCGCCAGCGGGCCGAGGCTGGCTTCCAGCACCTGCCCCGGGTCCAGCCGGCCAAGGCGGCCCGCCGCATCGTAGATCCAGTCGAGCCGCTGCATCGCGGCCTCGGGCCCCAGCCATCCGCTCGCCTCGTCCGGCCAGCCGTTCGGCTGGGGCGCGGCCCAGAAAGGCTGGTTCAGCAGCGCACAGGCACTGTAGGCGGCCGTGCCGGCATCGGCTCCCGAGGCCCCTCCGGCCCGGAAGGTGGCGGTGACCAGATCAACCGGGCTGCGCAGCTTGCCGAGAGGCGGCTCCCAGGCGCCGGGCAGGCGCGGCAGGGCCATCGCCACGGCCCGCAGGTCGCCGCCTGTGTCGCGCAGCACCGCGGCAATGCGCGACACCGCCTCCGGTGGCGGATCGTCGGCCACGAAGTGCCGCACCAGCTTGGTTGCGAGATGCTGCTGGGTGGCGGGATGATCGGCCAGGAAGCGGAGCAGGGCCTCGGCGGCCTCCGGCCCCTCCTCGAACTGGCGGCCCAGCACGGTTTTCGGGCCGGGCTCATGGTTGGCCGGGCGAAAAACGGCTCCCACCGGCTCCTTGCTGCGCTCGATACCCCAGCCGGTCAGCAGCCGGGCGCATTGCACCACATCCGCCTGGGTATAGCCGGCGGCCGGCGAAAGGGTGTGCAGTTCCAGCAGCTCTCGCGCGAGGTTCTCGTTCAGGCCACGGCCGCGCTTGCGGCCGGCCGGGCTGTTGGGTCCGATCGAGCTGGCCTGGTCGAGATAGCTGAGCATCGCCGGATGCTTGATCACCGCCACCAGCATGTCCGCGAAGCGCCCGGTCACATGCGGGCGGATGGCCTCGCGGACATAGGCACCCTGCACGCTGGCGACCGCATGGCCGGCGCGGCGGCTGACCGTGAAATGGTTGGACCAGAAATCCACCAGCCGCTCCCGGAACGGCGCGGGCGTGTCGATGCGCCAGCCCAGCGCGCTGGCGGCCTCGGCGCGGTAGAGGGCCAGGACGGCGTCCCGCGGCGCGCGCATGGCGCGGCTCGCTTCCGAATGCTCACGCCAGATCCGGTAGCCCTCCGCGACGTCGGGTGCCTTTTCGAACCCCTCGGGCGGCGGCGGCGCGATGTCGTCGCCCGCGAGCTGGGCATCAAGCCAGGCCAGCGGGTCGGACGGCAGGGGCTGGTCAGGCCGCGGCCCCAGCCCGAAGCGAATGGCTGCCTGCAAAAGGCGTGTGTCCATGGCGGCTCGACGGCCTCTTCCGCGGAAACTCGTTGCAACGGCGCCGGCGGCCTCCCGGCCCGGCCTGCGGGGGCGCGCTGGCGATGCCCGGCGCCGCGATCAAAGCACGCAAAGCGGGAGGAAAGCCTCCACGCTACAACCGTATCAGCTTCCCGCCCCTGCCGCAAAGCCGGGACGTCCCGGCTGATCAGGCCACGCCCGCGCGCAGCAGGTCGTGGATGTTGAGGACGCCGACGGGACGGCTGTCCTCCACCACGAAAATCGCCGTGATGGCGGAGCGGTTCAGCTCGGCGAGGATCTGCGGCGCCAGGACCTCGGGGGCGATGGTGCGCGGGTTGCGGGTCATGATCTGGCCGACCGGCTGCTCGACGAAGCCGCCGCCCTCGAAGGCGCGGCGGAGGTCGCCATCGGTGATCACGCCGGCGAGCCGCTCCTCGCCATCCACCACCGCGGTGATGCCGAACCGCTTGCCGGTCATTTCCATGATCGCCTGCGAGAGGGTGGCGCCCTCCGGCACCTTCGGCACGGCGGCGCCGTGATGCATCAGGTCGCGCGCGGTGCGGAGCTGCGAGCCCAGCTTGCCGCCGGGGTGGAACTGCCGGAAGTCCTGCGCCGAGAAGCCGCGCAGCGAGAGCAGCGCCACCGCCAGCGCATCGCCCATGGCCATCTGCATGGTGGTCGAGGTGGTGGGCGCCAGGCCGTTCGGGCAGGCCTCGGGCATGGTGGGCAGGATCAGCGGAACGTCGGCCGCCTTGCCGAGCGCGCTGCCGGGCCGCGCGGTGACGGCGATCAACGGCACCTTGAAGCGGCGGGTATAGGCGACGATGTCGGACAGCTCCGGCGCCTCGCCCGACCAGGAGAGCGCGATCACCACGTCCTGCTCCTGGATCATGCCGAGGTCGCCATGGCTGGCCTCGGCCGGATGGACGAAATAGGCCGGCGTGCCGGTGGAGGCCAAGGTCGCCGCGATCTTGCGGCCGACATGGCCCGACTTGCCCATGCCGGTGACGATGACACGGCCGGTGGCGGCGCGCAGCGCAGCGATGGCGCGGCCGAGAGCCTCGCCCAGCGCGCCGTCCAGCGCCTGGCGCAAGGCGGCCAGGCCCTGGGTCTCCAGTTCCAGGGTCTGGCGCGCCGTGGCCAGCGCCACATCCTCGGGCATCAGGGCTGCCTGCATGCTGCTACTGTCCTCGCCGCTCATGGTTCTCAGGCGCCGCGCCCGCGCAGCAGCGCCCGCGCCCGCTCCAGGTCCTCCGGCGTATCCACCCCGAGCGGCACCTCGGCGACCTGCAAGGCGTCGATCCGCATGCCCGCCTCCAAGGCACGCAACTGCTCCAGCTTCTCGCGCCGCTCCAGCGGCGAAGGCGGCAGGGCGACGAAGCGGGCCAGCGCCGCACGACGCCAGGCATAAAGGCCGATATGGTGGTAGAGCGGCCCCTCGCCCCAGGGAGCGGCGGCACGGGTGAAGTAGAGCGCGCGAAAGCGCCCCCCGCCGAGCGGCGAGCCAACCATCTTCACCACGGAGGAGGCGGCGCGCTCCTCCTCCCGCACGATCTCGGCCACCGCCGTGCCGAGCGCCACCTCGGCATCGGCCAGCGGCAGCAACGCGGCGCGCAGGGTGGCGGGCGTGACGGTCGGCAGGTCGCCCTGCACGTTGAGCACGGTGTCGAACCGGCCTTCCGGATCAATGCGCCCAAGCGCCTCGAAGATGCGGTCGGAGCCGGAGGGATGGGCCGCCCCGGTCAGCACCGCCTGGCCGCCGGCGGCCCGCACCGCCTCGGCGATGGCCGGGCTGTCGGTCGCGATCCAGACCGGGGCGGCATCGGCCTCGATGGCGCGGCGCCAGACATGCACGATCATCGGCTCGCCATGGATGTCGGCGAGCGGCTTGTCCGGCAGGCGCGTGGCGGCCAGCCGGGCGGGGATCAGAACAACCGGGTTCATGCCGCAAGCTGCGCCTTGGCCAGCCGGTCCAGCGCCACGAGGTCGCGCAGCAGCGCCTCGAACCGGCCGAGCGGCACCATGTTCGGGCCGTCGGAGGGTGCCGTGTCGGGGTCCTGGTGAGTTTCGATAAACAGGCCGGCCACGCCCACCGCCACCGCCGCGCGGGCCAGCACGGGCACGAACTCGCGCTGGCCGCCAGAGCTGCCGCCCAGCCCGCCCGGCTGCTGCACGGAATGCGTCGCGTCGAAGATGACGGGTGCACCGGTGCGGGCCATGATCGGCAGGCCGCGGAAGTCGGACACCAGCGTGTTGTAGCCGAAGCTGGTGCCGCGCTCGGTCAGCAGCACCTGCGGATTGCCGGCGCCGGTGAGCTTGTCCACCACATTCGCCATGTCCCAGGGCGCCAGGAACTGGCCCTTCTTGACGTTGACCGCCCGCCCGGTGGCGGCGGCCGCGAGCAACAGGTCGGTCTGGCGGCAGAGGAAGGCGGGGATCTGCAGGATGTCAGCGGCCTGGGCCACCGGCCCGCATTGCTCGGGCAGGTGCACGTCCGTCAGCACGGGAAGGCCGAGGCTCTCGCGGATCTCGGCGAAAATGGGAAGCGATGCCTCCAGGCCGAGCCCGCGGGCAGCCTTGCCGCTGGTGCGGTTGGCCTTGTCGAAGCTGGTCTTGTAGACGAGGCCGACGCCCAGCCGGGCGGCGATTTCCTTCAGCGCCGCGGCCATCTCCAAGGCGTGCTGGCGGCTTTCGAGCTGGCAAGGTCCGGCGATCACCGAAAACGGCAGAGCATTTCCGAAGCGGACAGCGCCAACAGTCACTTCCGACAAGGGCAATGCCATCGATCCTTCGCTTCCTTCGAAATCGCGCGCCTTGTGGCATGCAGGGCCGGGCGGCGCAACATGGGGATGGAGACCGGCCGGAGCGAGGGAGGCGGCCTGCAGGAACAGCCTCCTCGCCCGCTCCGACGCGCATGTATGGCCGAGCACCGCGCGCGCAAAGGCAGGAGGCGCCGGGAACCCCCGCAAAACCACCTGCGCCGCCTCGCACGCGCAAGGGCGAGGCTGCCGCGCTCCCGCCCGGCCAACGATCCGCCCCGTGCCAGACCGGCTAGAGCGGCGCTCCGTCCGCGCGCGGCGGCGCCGGAGCCAGGGCCTTGAGGGCGGCGGCGAAGTCCGCCTCGATCTCGTGCCAGCCGGTACGGGTATCGTCCGCCGCGAGGGTCAGCGCCTCGGGTGAAAAGGCATGGCGCAGATGGCCTTCGCCCCACTCGCGCGGCCGGCCGCGCTTGGAAAGGGAATGGGTCAGCGCACGCGCCACCCGGCTGACCATCGCCCGCTCGGCCGTGAGCCGGGCCGCCGCCTGCACCCCCTCGATGTCCAGCTCCTGCGGCGCCGTGGCCAGAAGGGACCGCGCGACTTCGGCAACCGCCGCGTATTGCAGGTTCACATGCAGCTGGTGCGTCTCGGGATAATAGGCTGCGGCACGGTGCGCCAGGCCGCGTTCGGCGATGTCCGGCGGGTCGCGCAACAGGATGATGGCCGGGGGCGTTTCGAGGTTGAAGGGCGGCAACTCGCCCGGTGGGTTCCCGCCCGGTGGGTACTCGCCTGGTGGCTTCCCGCCCGGTGGGTTCTCGCCCGGCGTCGCGGGGCGGGCCAGCGGCCTGGGCCGGAAGTCCGGCGCCTGATTCGGGCGGCGCATCGCGACACCCAGCCGCTCCAGCAGTTCCCGCATCTCGGCCATGATGTCATCAACATAGTCGGCGCGCGGCACGGCCTCGGCGAGCAGGCGGGTCAGCCAAAGCGGCTGCAGGCGCGCCACCAGGGCGGCGTAGTCGTGCACCCGCACCTGCTCCTGCCGCTCGCTGCGGTAACGGAGGAACTCGCGATAGGCTTCCGGCAGCACGGGGTAGTCGCCCGGCAATTCGACCAGCACGGTGATCGCCCGCGCCAGAAAGGGAATGCCGAAGCTCGGCGCCTCCCTCAGCCAGGCCGGGCCGCGCAGGATGCTGTAGATCTCGTCCTGATAGACCAGCGCGCCCATGCTCTCGCCGGCTTCCCAGGGATCGGCGCCGCCGCCCGCGGGGGCTGCCAGCAGGGTGGGGTTGTAGGCATAATGGATGGTGGCGCCGTCCGGCAGCCGCACCGCCTCGTAGTGCTGCAACCTCGCCAGCCGGGCGGCGAGGCTGAACAGGCGGCGGTCCTGCTTCAGGTTCGCCACGCCTTGGCGGAAGACGATCTCGACATCCTCGGGAAAGCGGAAGAAGCGGCTGCGGACGGCTTCCACCAGCCACTGCCTGGAACTGCGCGGATTGCCGCCATAAGGGTCGGCGACGGTGTTCTGGTCAGGCCGGTTGCCGAACAGCACCACCTCCGTCCAGTCCGCGGCGGGGTCGCGGCCTTCCGCGCGGGCCGCCTCCGTCACCCTGAGGACCTCGGAGGGGGCCCCGTCAGGGCCGGGACGCAGCAGCCGGCCATAGACGCCGCCGAACTTGCCGATCACCACCTCCTGCACGCTGCCCTCATGCGCCGACCGGTAGCGCATGCCAGCCTGGTTCGAGGGCAGCGACGCCACCTTGGCGCCCATGCCGAAGTTGCGGTCGAGCGCGTTCTCCTTGCGGATGGAGGCGGCGATGTCGCACATCCGGTAAAGCTCCGGGCCGGTCAGCCCCTGCCCGGAGTTCCAGAGGGCCAGCTTGGGCACGCCTTCCACAGCCAGGGCGGAGAAGGCGACGCGGCGGGCTCCTTCCGGCGCGGTCGCGGCAGCTTCCAGCGCGTTCTTGAGCAGCTCCCGGATCATCATCGTCTTCGGGCAGCGCTCGATCATCGCCGCGACAAGGAAATCCTCGTCCTGCACCCGCAGACGCGTAGCGGTTGTTTTCACGATCTGTGCCTCCCCCGACGCGTGCAAGCCAGAAGAGCACATGGCCGGGGCGGCCAGGGGATGTTTTCGTCGAAGATCGGCGGGCCGGCCGCGGAAGCGGGCCTTCATCCATCGGATGCCATGCCCGCGGCGGAGCAGCATTCTGCCGTCGTATTCGAAGCGCAGGTCTGCGTTCGTGCCGCCACCCCTGCCGAGGCCTGTGACGTTCTCCGGCTTCCCGCAGCAGTTCAGGCTGATGTCGGGCCTGGTGCGAGCCGTGTCGATGGAGCCGATGCCAGCTTCGCCCGTGTACACCCTGAGCCTGATCCCGAGCTTCGCCAGCATCTCGGCCTCCGATGCGCTGACGGCGCTCGCTTCGCAGGGGACGAATTCAGGCCAGCAGAACCGAGAAATGTCTTCGGGCGGAAGGTCGGGTGGCTCTGCGGATTGGCTCCCGCTCATGTTGAGGGTCGCCACCAGAACGGGCGGGCCTGAAACCGGATCCCGGCGGAACGCGGCCTTCGGCCGGGCCGGGTGCGCTGCGAGCCACCGGCGGCACGCTGTCCCCTCGGCCCGGAAGCACGCCCGGGCTACTGCGCTGCGAAGTGGAAATCCTCCTGAACAGGCGTTCCCCGGCCCGCGAGAGCGCCGCCGCTCCGCACCTTTTCAAACACGCTCATATCGGTCGCCGGGTTGATCTTGCCGATCTCATCCTGCCCGAGGGACCGATAGAAGCTGTAGAATTCCGTGATCACCTCATCCAGCGTGAGAAGCTTGCCGCCGGAGATCCGTGGCTGCTTGAAGGTGCCGCTGTCCCGGTATGCCAACCCGTGACGCTCGCTGACCTCGTCGTAGATCGGCCACCAGGCGCCGACCGACAGGCTGCAAGGGGCGAGATCGGCGCTGAGGCGGCGGGGCGAGACCGAAAGCGCCTCCGCGATGCCGGAGGTGAGTTCCTGCACCACATGCGAGGTCGGGTGGTTGTTGCAGTAGAGCGGGATGCGCTGCTTCGAGAGTTCGAAGAAACGCTCGGCGAACTTGATGTCGCAGACCTCGTCGCGGACGAGCAGCTCCTTGCGGGAGGAGGCGTAGACATCATAGAAGCCCAGCTTCTCGTAGACTTCTCCGTTGAACATCTCACGGCATTCGGCCTCGCCAAGGCCGGCGAGGAAAGAGGAAGCGACAATCCTGCTGTGGTACACGCCCATGGGACCGGAAAGCTTGTTCTGGAAGCCTCCCACCCAGAAGATGTCGGGATGGAACCCGGCGAAGGAAATGTTCGTGTAAACAAGCGTTCGCGGATAAGCACGCCGCAGGTGCTCGGTGGCGATGTCAGGGAACTTGTCCGACAGCTTCTGCGTCAGAACAACCAGCCCCTCGGGAGGATCAGCCAGAACCTTCTTCAGGTTCTCCACTTTCTGGTTGTACGACTGGGATCCGAACGTGTTCACGTCCAGGGTGTCCAGCATCTCGAACTCGGGATAGTTCGAAAGAGCGGTGTTCAACGGCCCTGTCTGGCAGTTCCCGATCAGGACCAGCTTGATCGTTTCCATGGGTTCAGTCCCATTCGCTTCGCGGGGAGCCGCCCTGGCGGACGGGCAAGGCTTCCTCAGGAGCGGGCGTCCGCCTTCTTCTGGTAATGGGTGATCACTTCCTTGAAGCGGAAGTCACCCTCGATGGTCTTGAGGCCAGCGAAGTGCAGCATGAGCGCCTGCTTGCCGCCGGCGGAGATCTGCGGCTCCCCCTTCTCCCAGGTCACCTTCATCCGGCTGCCGGCATAGAAATTCTCGCCGGTGTACCTGTCGCTCAACGAGTCCAGGTTGCGGCACTTCAGCCCCTTCTTGTCGACGTAGTAGTTCAGCAAGGGCTGGTCGTGCACGTACTGGTTCCGGAAAGTCTTGTATTCGGCGATGTTCCCGATCGTGTGCTGCATGATCGACGCCACCGGATGCTTCTTCGCATCGAAGAAAAGAAAGCCGGTGGAGAAGAGCTCGGATTCCGGGAAATGAGCAAGCCCCGCCTGGCTATAGACGTATTGCGAGGTGCGCTCGCCATACAGGAAATCCAGCTGGTTGCTGCGGAAGATGTCAAAGACCGGCTTGAAGTCGCAAGCCACGACCACATCCACGTCGATCATCATCGTGCAGTCGGACTCGACGTAGAATGCCTCCAGCTTCCTGAAGTGCCCATGGAACTTCCCATAGATCGCCTCGGAAAGCCCGGAGATCTCCGGATGGCTGACCGAACTGTCGATCACGCGGACGTTGTAGGTCTGCGCCAGCGCCCTCGCCTGGGCATCGTTGCCGTCATAGGAGATCATGACGGCTTCCTGCGACGGCATATGCGCCCTGAAGCTTTCCAGAAACGGCCGGAGGTAGTGGAGCACCTTGTCGTTCGCCACGAACGTCACCACGTTGCGCATCAAATTCTCCACTCTCTCTTCCACAAGCCGCCAGTTGCCTCAAAGCGCGCGCGAAGGAAGTAAAAGACTACCGGCCGATCGAGGTGTAGTTGAACCCGCA